>JAEZGX010000006.1 GCA_023416735.1 Verrucomicrobiota bacterium
CCCCCCCCCCCGCCGACGACGAAGTTCTCATCCGCATCCGCGCCTGTGGCATCTGCGGTAGCGACATTCACGGCTGGGACGGCTCCAGCGGCCGCCGCAATCCTCCGCTCATCATGGGCCACGAAGCCGCGGGCGAAATCGCCGCCACCGGCCGCTCCGCCTCACGCTTCAAACCCGGCGATCGCGTCACGTTCGACTCCACCATCTATTGCGGCGAATGCGACGACTGCCGCGCGGGCCGCATCAATCTCTGCGCCCACCGCCGCGTCGTCGGCGTATCACCTTCCGAATACAAACAACACGGCGCCTTCGCCGAGTTCCTCGCCGTGCCCGAACGCATCGTCCACGCGATTCCACCCGAGCTCTCTTTCGAACACGCCGCGATGATCGAGCCCGTCTCGATCGCAATTCACGCCGTCGGCCGCCTCGCCTCGCATCATCCCAAAACCACCATCGTCGTCGGCGCCGGCATGATCGGCCTCCTCGTCGTCCAAGCGCTTCGCTGGGCCGGCGCCAAAACCATCGTCGCCGTCGACCTCGAAAACTCCCGCCTCGAGCTCGCCCGCACGCTCGGCGCCACGCACACGTTCAACTCCCGCACCGACGACGTCCCCGCCGAAATCGCTCGCCTCACGGATCACCACGGCGCCGACGCCACCTTCGAAGTCGTTGGCATTTCGCCGACCACCCAGCTCGCCATTCAACTCGTCCGCCGCGGCGGCCACGTCGTCCTCGTCGGCAACCTCGCCCCGAAAATCGATTTCCCGCTCCAAAGCGTCGTCACCCGCGAACTCACGCTCCACGGCACCTGCGGTTCCGCCGGCGAATACCCGCTCTGCATCGATCTCATCGCCCGCCGCATCATCGACGTCGCCCCGCTCATCGCTGCCCGCGCCTCGCTCGACGAGGGCGCCGCGTGGTTCAAACGTCTCAGCGCCCCCGATGGCGGCCGATACATGAAAGTCATCCTCGAACCATGAGCGCCCTCGCCTCCGATCTCTTCAACCTCTCCGGCAAACGCGCCCTCGTCACCGGCGCCAGCCGCGGTCTCGGACGCGAGTTCGCCCTCACCCTCGCGCGCGCCGGCGCCGACGTCGCCATCACCAGTCGCACGCTCGACGCGCTCGCCGACACCCGCGCTGCCATCGAACAACTCGGCCGCCGCTGCTACCCCGTCGCCCTCGACGTCCGCTCCGAATCCAGCATCGCCACCGCCATCGAATCGATCGACCGCGAGTTCGGCCCGCTCGACATCCTCATCAACAACGCCGGCTGCAACATCCGCAAACCCGCGCTCGAAGTCACCTGGGAGGATTGGAATACGATTCTGGATACAAATCTCCGCGGCGTCTTCTTCGTCGCCCAAGCCGTCGCCCGCCAGATGATCGCCCGCCAAACCCCCGGCCGCATCGTCAACATCGGCTCCGTCACCTCCGTCGCCGGTTACGCCGGTCTCGGCCCCTACGGCGCCAGCCGCGGCGGCGTCCGCCAACTCACCATGAGCCTCGCCGCCGACTGGGGCCCGCACGGCATCACCGTCAACTGCCTCGCCCCCGGCTGGTTCAAAACCGCCCAGAACACCGTCATGTATGAAGACGCTGCGTGGGTGTCCTATCTCACCGACAAAATCCCGCTTCGACGCCCCGGCCGCACCGGCGACCTCGACGGCGCCCTTCTCTTCCTGTCCAGCGACGCGAGCGCCTACGTGACCGGCCAAACCCTCCTCGTCGACGGCGGCATCACCGTCAACGACACCCGCGCCCTCCCCCGTAAACCTTAACCCCTCCCTGTCATCCTGAGCGAAGCGAAGGATCCAGCTCGACTCCCAAGCTCCACCTCCATCCGCCCCCCGCACCTACCGCCATCCCATCGGTGTCCATTCGTGGTTCCCTTCCTCCTCAACTTCTCTGTGCCCCCGCGTCTCCGTGGTTCCCTAATCCCCATTCCTGACTCAACCTCATCCTCCTGTAACCTTCCCCTCATGAAACTCCTCCGCATCCTCGCCCTCCTCGCACTCGCGATCACGGTCGCCCACGCCAAGCCCCAGCTCGGCCTCCAATCCTGGACGTGCCGCAACATGGACTTCGAGCAACTCGTCGCCTTCGCCAAAAAACACGGCATCACCCAGCTCGAACTCTACGGCAAACACCTCGACCCTAAAGCCCCGCGCGAAGAAAATCTCCGCAAGCGCGAGATCCTCAAACAGAACGGTCTCACCGCCTACTCCATCGGCGTCGCCGGCACCACGATGAACAAGGAGGAAAACCGCGCGCTCTTCGAACTCGCGAAGCTCTTCGACATGAAGGTCATCGTCGTCGAACCCAGCGAGCCCGCGCAATGGGACGTCCTTGAGGAGCTCGTGAAGGAATACGACATCAAGCTCGCCATCCACAACCACGGCACCGGCACCACCTACGGCAACCCCGCCGTCGTCAAACACATCCTCGCCACCCGCGATCTCCGCATCGGCGTTTGCATGGACATCGGCTGGGTCACCGCCGCCGAGTTCGACGCCGAAACCGTGTTCCGCAATTACGGCGACCGCGTGTTCGACATGCACCTCAAGGACAAGCGTCTCGATCTCCGCGACGACCGTAACCGCCCCACGGATACGCACATCGGCCTCGGCAATTCGAACTACGCCGGCCTCTTCGCCGCCATCAAGGAAACCAAGTGGTCCGGCGTCATGGCCATCGAAACCGACAGCCCCGAATTCGCCAAAGACCCCACCGAGTTCGTCATCCGCGCCAAAGCCTTCTTCGAACGCCACTTCAAGTAAGCGAGGCGTCTCTTCAGGCGCTCAACCGCGAAGAACGCGAAGAGGCACGAAGGAAGAACGTCCTTTTTGCCCCCCCGCGGCATCATTATCCCCACCTTCGCGTTTCTTCGCGTTCTTCGCGGTCCCACCCAAGCGTTACGTTTAAGCTGCCCACCCCCCATGCGCCCCCTCGCCACCACCCTGTTCGCGATCGCTCTCCCGGCCCTCGCCTCCGCCGCCAATCACCTCATCTACCTCGGCACCTACACCGGCGGCGAAAGCAAAGGCATCTATCGTATCCATCTCAACGCTACGACCGGCGAACTCTCCCCTCCCGAACCCGCCGCTGAGGCCCGCAACCCTTCCTTTCTCGATCTACATCCGACGCGCCCGCTCCTCTACGCGATCGACGAATCCGACACCGGCGGCGGCGTCACCGCGTTCAACATCGATCGCTCCACCGGCGCCCTCACCCGCCTCAACGCCGAACCCACTGGCGCCGGCGGCGTCGCCCACCTTGCCGTCGACCGCGATGCCCGCCTCGTCCTCGTCGCCAGCTACGGCCGCGGCTACACCGCCGCATTCCCTCTCTCACCCGACGGAGAACTCCAACCGCGCACGTCGCTGATCCAACACGAAGGCCCGCTCGGCCCGCGCACCGATCGCCAGGAAAAACCGCACGCCCACTCCGTCACCTTCTCGCCCGACAACCGCTTCGCCTACGTCGCCGATCTCGGCCTCGATCGAGTCCTCGCTTTCTCTCTAAATCCTTCCGCCGGCACCATCACCCGACACGAAACCGGCGACGCCTCCGTCCCGCCCGGCGCCGGCCCGCGCCACAGCAAATTCTCCCACGACGGAAAACACTTCTACGTCCTCAACGAACTCGACGCGACGGTCAGCAGTTTCCGCTATGACCCCGCCACCGGCGCCCTCTCTGCCGTCCAAACCCTTTCCACCCTCCCCGCCGGCTACGACGGCCGGAAGTGGTGCGCCGAAATCCGGATTCATCCCAACGATCGCTTTATCTACGCGTCCAATCGCGCCCACGACAGCCTCACCGTCTTCGCCCGAAACCCCGCCACCGGCGAACTCACTTTCGTCCAAAACATCCCCGCCGGCGGCGCCATCCCGCGCAACTTCGCCCTCACCCCCGACGGCGCCTGGCTCGTCTGCGCCCACCAAGACTCCAACTCCCTCTCCGTCTTCCGCGTCGACCCGCAAACCGGCCGCCTCACCGCCGCCGCACACCGCGCAACCGTCCCTCGCCCCGTCTGCGTCCTCTTCGTCCCGTAGCTCCCGCTCGTTCTCGTTCTCCCCAGCCGATCATTCGCGTCCATTCGCGGTTTCTCATCCTCCTTCCGTTCGCCCTCGCTCGTCCCACCAGCACCGCAACACCTCCGCCACACTCCACGCCTGCGCAATACACCCGCGCTCGCTAAACGGCGGCTCCAAGTCGAACACTTCGCTGATCGACCCCACGCACCCTCCACCCAGTGCGAATCAAATCCTTCTGAAACCTGTCTCGTTCTCCCGCTTGAGACGCCCCCTTTTTTCGCGCCCTTCCGCGTATGCCGCCCGCAAACGCCCCGATCGAAAATCGAAAATCCAAAATCGAAAATCCCCTCACTCCTCGTTCTGCGCCACCCACTCCCGCCGCGCCGCTTTGCTCGCCGCCCGTTTCTCTCGTTTCTTTTTCATCCACATCGGCTCCGGCGCTTCACCTGCCATGATGCACCCCAGCGGCTGAATCTCTCCCACCACCGTCGCCAGCCCAAACGTCTCGATCTGCGCCTTCACCTTCGTCGCATCCTTGTAGCCGAGCGGCGACTCCGACAAATCCGGCGCCCCGTTATACCAGCGGATGTCCAGCCCGCCCGTCGTCTCCGCGAGCACCTGCTTCACCCGCGACGGATCGATCTCCCCTTCCGCATCGCGAAACGGCGCCAGCATCGCCTTCCGCGACAAATTCCTGCCCGCCCCATGCGGCGCAAACGACAGGAACTCGTCATTGTCGCCGCCTAAGACAATCAGGATCTCCCGCGCCATGTTCAGCGGAATCAGCCCCAACAACGGCCGCCCCTCCCCATCCTTCCACGCCGGCGTCGCGCCTTTGCCGTGATAAAACGAATTCCCGCGTTTCCATACAAAATTGTGTTCGTTCCCCACCTGCATGAGCGCCCGCTGCCCGACCCGATGCAGAAACTCATCGTGAATCAGCGCGTGATTCACCCGCGTCCAGCGCGACACGAATTGTAACGCCTCCCAATACGCGCGCCCTTCCTCAGAATCCGCCGGCAACCAAGCCGCCGCCGCCGGAATGCTCACGGCGTTTCGCCGCACCCACAAATCCGCCGCAATCATCCCGCGCTTGTAAACATCCGCGCCCAATCCGCGCGACCCATGATGCGTCACCAGCACGTGAAACGCCCCGCCGCGCCGCTCGATAGCCTCCGCCAGTTCCCGATGTCCGGCACCCGCAATCGCCCGCTGCTGCTCCGACGAAAACTCCACGCGCCCGATATACGCGAAATGATTTCCGTCGCCCTGCGTCCCCAGAAACTCCCGCGCGCGACTCTGCAGCCCGGACAAAAACGGATTCTCCCACACCGGCTCCTCCAGCATCGCATGATACATCTGCTTTCCCCGCGGACGCCCGCCAGCGCCGAAATGCGTCGATGCCCATAGCTGATCCATCAGCTCCGACACGGGATGATTGTCCGCGAAGAAACTCGCGAACATCGAACAGCAGATATCCGCCGAATGCGCGCCGGGTAAAATCGCATTCTCCACCTCGATCGCGCCGCCCACCGGAATCGTCGCCGGCCCCACGCCCGCCGGACACGTATCCGGCATCAAACTACCGCGCTTGATCACCGGCACGTGCAACAACTCCGTCATCCGCGCCCGCGATGCCGCCACGCTCGCCACCTCCGCCGGCGTCTCCGCCTCCACCGCCTCGCTAAACGCCAGCGGCGCCTTCCGCAGCTCCACCCGTTTCGCCTCCTTCGGATAATCCACCTCCAACGCCGCGAAAACGCCGTCCCGATCCAACCCCGTCCCCTGCAACTCCCGCGCCCGCTTCAACACCGCCCCCAACCGCACATCCTCCCGCCACCCCACCGCCAACAAATCCCGCGCTTTAATCTCCATGCCCATGCCCGCAACGTGGGAGAGCGATCTCTTTTGTCGAGCCTCGCCCCTGCTGAAAACGCCGAAGTGAGTCTACGTCGATTTCCATAGCTAAACGGACCGCTCGCCGGACGCGGGCGCGTGAAGGCGCGCCATCCAGCACGAGCGGCGCAAACCGTGGTGTCCCTGCTGGCGGGCCCCACCCTCAGCGTCGTCGCTGCGCGACCAGAACAAACGAAGGCATCCCCAAAGGCCCCCGTCACTTGTTCTTCGCCGCCGACGGCCCTCCCGCTGAGGGCGCAGGGACACCACGGCACGCGGCGCTCGCGAGCAAAAATGAGACGCGCGCAACACGAATTTCAGCCTCAAACCGAAGCAAAGAAGCCTCATCGCCGGCTCCTCTCGGCGCTCTTTCGCGCCGATTCACCACGCTAGCAAGGGAGCACCCAGCGGCATCGGCTGGCGCTCAAGCAGCGCAAACGATAGGGAAAACGTTAAGGTAGCACACGTGAGCGTAGGGGTGATCAAGCTGCGCTCGAAATCGAAACCATCGCGAGCGCCGGCCGTCAAAATGGTGCCCTTCCGCTTCTTTTTTGTGCTGATCCTGATTTCCCTCCTCGCTGAGAACGGATATTATCGCCCTGTCTCAACGAGATGACCCTAGTAGTAAGCGACATCTCACGCCACGGAATAGTGATTGTCGGTGACTCCGCGATCACAACCGGCGGCGGCGCAGCCCAAGGTGGTGCGGCAAAGGTTCACTACTCGCCGGCAGCGAACGTGGGTTTTGCGACGTGGGGTGATGCCCGCGTGGGCGATATCTACATGGACGAGTGGCTCTCGGATTTCGCGGAGAATCACATTCCTAAAAGCACCTCCGTCGAAAAGGTCGGCCAATTGCTGGTCGATACTCTAAATCCTTTGATGGCAACCAATGGGCGAACGTGGGATGATATGAGAAGAGGGATTCACGTAGCCGGCTATCGGGGAAAAGTGCCCGTGCTTTTTCACGTTCATTCTGGACCGTTGGAATCCCCTGCCGGTCCACTCAAATTTTTCGCGATTATCCTGATGATCAGGGTTGGTCTGCCGACGAGTTTCAAGGCCTCCTCGACGCACAAGTATCGTTCATCCACTTGCGCAATGGCTATCATCGCCTATTCGCGCCGTTCTTCGATGCGACTCTCGCCTATTCGGCCCGCTTGAAAGCGACCGAGAACTTCGATTTCCCGCGCGCATCCCTAGAGGGACGACGATTTCTACAAGACGTTGGTTCGATTCATCGCGGGTATGTTGGACGCCGCGCATGAACACGCCGGGGTTAACGACAAATTGTCGGCCATCGCGTTTTCTCACGATGGCATGAAGATTGATCAGCGGCTGAAGCCACTCGCACGAGGACAGCTTTCTCCCGGTCAGTTTGGGACGTTCTAGAGCGAGCAAGGCGTTCGAATAACGACTAGAGTCCTACCTCGAATCTGGCACGCGGCGCCTGCGACTTGGACTTCAGCGTCCAACCGAAACAAAAAGAGCCCCATCGCCGGCTCCTCTCGGCGCTTCTTCGCGCCGATCCACCACGCTAGCAAGCAAGGGAGCAACCAGTGGCATTGGCTGGCGCTCTAGCTGTGGAACGAAATACAGAGAACGTGCGGACCTAGAAATTGGACGCGACTACGCGAGCGACCTTGAACGTGAGACGGATTCAGCCGTTGATCCTCCTATCGGCACTCCGCGCAGAGCACTGGTTTTGCATGCACATTTTCGTCGATGAGTCCGGCAGCTTCGCCGTCCCCCGCAATGGGTCGGACGGTTTCTGCTGCGTCGGCGCACTGGTCGTGGCGGATGCCGAATGGGAAAACCTAGCGGCGCGATTTGTGCAGTTTCGGGCGACGTGGACGCCGGAAGCTGGCGAAATCAAAGGCAGAACTCTTTCGGATGTGGCCGTGCGACACGTTCTCGATCTCCTCAGGGAGGCCGACGCGAAGCTGTTCGTTGGTGCGACCGCCGGCGCCTTCTTCACGGACGAGGAGTTGAATGAAGCGAAGGATCAGCAGGCATACTACCTCGGGGCGAACGTGACGGAAAAACACCTGCCGGGACTGCGTCAGCAGATCGCGAGCCTGCAGGCCCGCATGAGGGGGATGGCACCGCAGGAGTTCTTGCAGCTGTATCTCCTGACCCGGCTCATCGAACGTATCCTCCGGGTGACTCCGAATCACTTCGGGTTCTTCGCCCCTAACGAACTCGGGGCATTTCATTGGGTGGTCGATGCGAAGAACGAGGGCCGCTCGGCGCTGGAAAACTGCTGGACGATGATCGGCGGCGGGCTGCTGCAATCAGCTTTCTTGGCTGAGCCGAGCAAGTGGATTCCGACCCTCGACACGACCGCTTTCGACGCGGCGTTCCTGACGGATGACCAGACGTGGCCGGACTATCTGCCGGCGAGGAAGAGGCCGAACTCGGCCGGCGAGGTGATCGACCTCAGGAAAATCATTACGGAGTCGTTTCGGTTCGCGGACTCGCGGGTGGAGACCGGTCTTCAGCTGGTGGATGTAGCGACCAACGCATTCCGGCGGGTGGTGCGGGGCCATCTCCCGCGTGACCTCGTTCCTCCGATCGGCGAACTTCTGCTCGGCTTTGAGGGCCCGACCATCGAACTCCATGCGATGCGAGAGGAAGTCCGACCGTCAGATCGGTTTCCGGCACCGCTGGAGGAAATCCTCATGGAACTGGAAGAGCGATCCTGGCGCGTCGGCCGGTCGCCCTGGGTCGAACGGTATTTCCGGCGCCAGATGGGCCGTGGATCGGGCAAGGCGAGCGCCGGTCGGGTCGGCAAACCCAGAATCTCCGATGGGAAAAAAGTCTCGCAACAAACACCAGGCGAGCGCTCTCGCGGCCAAGAAGAAGCGCGTGGCGTCCGACGACTACTTTCGGAAGGGCGCGTTAGAAATGGCACGCTTCGGGAAGCACGTCGTCATGCGCAATAACATGACGTCGGAGCAGCACGCGCAGTTCATGAAGAACTGCGCGGCCCGGCTGCCGGACGTGACGGCTGAAATCGACGGGCACGTCTCCGCCATCGCGGAAATCGTCGCCAGTTATGATCCGCTCACCATCCTCCAGCACGGCTATATGGTCTGCATCTTCCCGTTCATCGTGCCGAGCGCGGAGCGGGACGGAGAATCGGGGACAGGCCAACGCCTGTTGGACTATGTGCAGAGTATGATCGCGGCGGTGCCGCCGAAAACCCCAGATACGCCGCCGATCAGCGAAGAGGCTTGGGGCGAACTGTCGCAACACGTCGATGCACTGTTCGAGACCTTTAACCACTCGTATCCGATTTGCCGGAGCGCAGATTGGAAAGTGAACGGTGGGGGGCCACCGGAGGTGCAGGAGGAGTTCTACGTTCGCGCGTTGGGAATGTGGTGCAACGTCACGGGCCACCGCTATCATTTTCAAGAGATTGATTATCTGCGGGAGCTGATCAGTCCCCACTCCGAGGTGTTTCAGCGCCTCTGGGGCATCGATGCGGAAGACATGCTCCGCGGGTTCGGGCGGATTTTACATGCGCTGACGCGCGGGCTGGGCGAAGCCATCGAACGCGTCGCGGAAGGTAAAGCCGCGGTTGAAAATGCGGAGACACAGGGCGGAGCCGTGGCGGCCGAGGCGGCGTTGGAATCACTGCACGGCGATGAGGGCTTCAAGGATGCATTCAAACGGCTGTTTGGGGCAGAGCTTTTTCGGATCGATCGACACCTGCCGAAAGCCCTACTGGACGACTTGTCGTGGTCGCCAGGCGAGTGCCAGGGATTCATAGACCAGAATCCGCAGAGCGGCTGGCCCACGCGGATCTGGCCGCGGACCAGGCGTCCCTTTCTCAAGGTGAAGGGCGGATACTACTGCTTCGATCTGCATACGCTGTTCGATCACATCTACCGGGTGCTTGAGCGAACGGTGCGGGCGAAGGAATCCGGGTATGCGCAGATGTGGAACAAGCGGCAGAAGGAGGTCTCGGAAGAGCTGCCGTTCAAACTCCTGGGGAAGATGCTCCCGGGAGCGACGACGTGGCGCTCCATCTACTACGAAACCGACGAAGTCGACGCCCACGGCCGCAGAAAATGGTGCGAATTGGACGGGCTCGTCGCCTACGACGACCACCTGTTTATCGTCGAAGTAAAAGGGGGAACGTTTACGGCGGCATCGCCGGAGGAGAATTTCGAGTCTCACGTGAAGTCGATCGAGCGGCTCATCTTCGCACCCGTTGATCAAGGGACGCGCTTTCTCCGATGGCTGGATCAACAAGGTATCTTCTGCACAACAACTATGACCAGCATGCAGAGGAGGTCGCAGGCGACTCTCGGATCAGCTGGACGGGGTATCGGAAAGTGATCGACGACTATTTCGACGCGCGGACGCGGGGGGAGCCCGCTACTCTGCCCCGCCAGGACATTCCTCCGCTCTACTGGATGATCATCCAGGAACTCGCGAAATCACGGCACGCCCACCGTCGGGAGGTGGCGAGCCTGCTTTTGGATGGTGAAGGTGAGATGAAAAAGCAGGTGGAGCGCGGTCTGCTCGAAGCGATACGTTCACAGGCGAGGTCCCGTCGACCGAGACCGTTTGCAATCGGCGGAAAGGAGGTGCGAATCACCCTTGTTTGTTGGCAGGCGGGTTCCGTCATGCCGGGCGACTACGACGCGGCCGGGCACTGCAAGGCCTCGATGCTGGCGGCGCGGGAACCGGATCGGTGGATGATCGAATTGCACTTCGATCTGGAACAGAAACTGTGGCGAGTTGAACCGACGTTCTTTTCTGTCCAGAAGTTGTCGGAGGCGGAAAAAAGCACGTTGGCAGCACGGGCCGAAATGCTGCGGACGCAAAGGATGGATCAGGCCGTCGAACAGAAGGGGAAAATAGGGCGTAATCAGCTCTGCACCTGCGGTAGTGGCAAGAAATACAAGCGATGTTGTGGCGCGTGAGCGCTCATCCGAGCTCTAGCCCCGAACCCAATCACTCAATCGAGCGAGCGGTGTTTGACATAGAACTCGGTCGCCCGAACGGCTTGCCCGCTGTCGGCGGCGGCACTGAGGTCCCTGCGCAGGAGACGGAGTTCCTTGCGCGTGCCGTAGTTCAAGAGCGCTCGGATCAACATTTGAAACCGCCTGGGCGAGACACCCGCGGCCAGCCACTGTTCGAATGCTGACCAAACCACGGCCTTCGTGCCGTGATACCTTTCCGACCGCTCCACCCAACTGTCCAGGCCGAGTTCGCGATGATCCTTCGACTCGATTTCGTTCAGTTCGGAGATTAAGTCGGACTCGGTGGCGAAATACGGCGCAATGCCATGCAGCATATCTGTCTTCTCGGTCTTGGGCTCCGGCAACCGGCGCCGATATTCGGGCTCGATGCGGGCTTTCGCCCAAGCTAGATGGCCGGCATTCTCACTGAAATGCATGATCTCCCAGAGGGTCATGCTCGGTAGCTGAGAGGAAAAACTCAGGAGGTATTCGATTTGCTCCAGCCGCAGCCTTTCGGCCAAGCCCTGGGTGAAGATCCCAAAGAGAGAATGGACGTGCTCGAAAAGAACCTTGGGCGTGGGACACTCCCGTAGCACTGCATCGACACGCCATTTCGCTTCAGGGGTGCCCAGATAGAGGGCCAGTTGGAAGAAATGGTGGCTGTATTTTAGCTGGTCCCAGTGTTTCCAGAGCAGCGGTTCTGAGGCTTCGGCTGGGATGTCGCGCAACAGCTCGGCCAGATCACGGTGCGCATAGGAATCTCCACCGGAAAAGTCCGTGGGAGTATGCGGCGCTAGGGCGGCGAGCGCTGCGTCAATCGGTTCGACGAATGCCGGATGCCACACTGAATGGAGAATCCGGATCCACTTCGCCTCGAGCGGCGCTCGCTGTAGGATTTCTTCGACGACCGATTTGTCCCCGAGACGGCACCGGTGCCACAGAGCCGAATCGTAGCCTTCTTGCTCTCTCGGCACGGCCTTCAATGCGTCCACATCGTTCACCGCCTTGACCCACGTTTGAAAGGCGGCCTTGCGGACTATGTGAGCATTGGAAGTGGTCGACCAAATCGACTTTAGGCACTCCAGCGATCGTAGGGAGAGCTGCTTTCCGCGGAGCTGACCGGGAGACCACGCGTCTCGAATCTGCATCTGCGTCCAACTGAAGCCTCCGTCGGGTTTCTTCGCTTCGGATTCCGCGACGATTTCATTCAAGAAGGTCACTGCCACGGGGTCGTCTGTCCTGATTAGCAACCACATGATAAGTGATCGCCACTCGACTGACGATCGCCCCAGGTCCGTCAGGTGGCTCAACACTGCGGTTGGCACGCCGTGGCGCATCGCGTCATCGACTATGTTCAGGACCGTCTGACGGGAGAAGACTTCGGGGTCTTTTTTTTCAGGAAGGGACATCCACTGTTTCAGCACGGGATCCAGGATTCCTTTCGGATCGTCGGTCGAACAGCGCAGCGCGGCCCACAAGGCATAGAGCAACAGATCGTCGCTCCCGTAGGCGACCCAGACAGATTGGACTTCGCGACCAAGGACAGGGTCGCCGATGAATCCGGCTAGCACTAGGGCCCCCTTCAGGTCGCCCGAGCGTCCAGAGCGCAACAGGGTGATCAGCTCGGATATCATTTTCGAACGATGTCGGCGCAAGCCGCGGGCGATCGCATTGTCGCGGCGCGTGAACTGGATCGACGGCGGAAAGTGAGTGCGACTGTGCAGCTCCCGAACGGCGGCAGCCACGTCGCCGTTGGCGATCCTAGCTTGTAGGAAGCGATAGTCGGTCGCGACGGGGGCCGTGACCGCGAGAACGTCGGGCGAATCGACATCTTCGATGTATTCCGCGGCGGTATGCAGAAGCGGATAGAGGGACGGAACGTTGATGGCGACACTGAGCCATTCACGCGCGCTCGATAGAATGGCTTCTTCGATGGATCGCTTTCGGCCGTCAAAATGGGCGAAGGCCGCGAACAAGGCGACTGGAGCGTTGGCCACGACCCACAGCAGGATCTCCAAGGAGCCACTTTCAACCAACGCGCGACCGAGATACTGCGTGTAAAAGGGTTCACTCAACACCTCGGCATCGGCGGCGGCCGTCGACAATCGGCGTGCCAGCGCCTTCGCGAGGTGATCGCCAAGAATACGATCGTGCCGGAATCGGAGCCGGCTGTCGCCGTCCTCCCGCGCCACTCGGCAGATCACATCCGCTGCCACAAGCTCACGGAGACAGGTCAATGCGACCGCTGCGCTGCCGAAATGCCGGCAAACGTCATCCCAGAGCGGATATAGTTTTCGTTGGACGAGGATCCAATCGGCCAGGGTGTGAAGCGCGTTTTCGTATTCGACGGCCGGACGTTTGTTCTGCGTCGCTGCTTCACTCACCGCATCCCGCACGAAATCGGACACCACATACCTGGCGATCGTCGACGAGAGATTATCTCGTGCGCCGCGGCGGGCGAACATCGCGAGCAGGATGGGATCGAACCCCAACCAAGTGGCGATACGTTCCAAGTCGGTGTCTGTGAACTTGGCCCCTGCGTCGACCAAGGCCGCGCGCAAGCATGCGACGGCTTCGCAAGACTGCATCGGCGGAACCCAGATTTGAGTGAGCCACTCGATTCCTCGATACTTCATCTCCTCCGGCGACCAGTGTTGCTCCCAAATCGGGCAGATGATCCGACAGGTGATGCCTTGTTTGTCGCTCGTGGGCGCTGTCCACCGCGTTAGTTTCCGCAACGCCGCGGCTGGGTTTTCGCAACGGTTGATATCATCGACGACGACAAGGAGCGGGTGGTCCTCGTCGCAGCAGCGGAGGACGGCGTTGCCCGCATCTATTTCTATGGCCGGCTGGATCTGCGCCACCGTCCGACCCAGGGCTTCGCTCAGCGAACCAGCGGCCACCAACGCTTCGCCGGTGATTCGGAATCCGATCTCTCCATGACGCAGGTGCTCAGCCAAATACTGGTAGGCCAGCACGCTCTTTCCCGAACCGGAGCGCCCGATCAGAAGGCAAAGCCTGCCTGAGGAGCGCGCCGCCGACCGGAGTTTGGTTAGAGTGGACGTTGCCACGAAACGATCGGGGGAAAGGAAGATTGATTCTCCGCCGTAGGCCTGGGCGTTCTGCGCCGCGAGTTGCAGGAGGAGCGGCCGCGAGACCCGCACTGCGGTGATTCCGAGGTGTTCTCGGCGCAGCCACTGTCCTTCCGAGGTGTTGTCGAGATGATCGCGGAGGTTGGACTGATCCAGGAATCGGATCTCAAGGTTATTGCGAGTGCCCAACGCGTAGGCGGATTCCATCAGTGTGAAATCCAGCCGCTGATTGGTGCAGAGCCAGAGCGTGAAGCGTGCAGCTGGATCGGAGGTGCGAATTCGTGATGCCTGTGCGATGGCTTTTGAAATATCGCCCTCGGTTCGGTTCAGCCACTTTTCCTTGAGGCTGCCCCTACCGATAGTCGTGAATTGATGCATCACGTAGTGCGTCGGCACTGAGTGGGCCACGCGCACGAAACCGTCGACCGGTGCGGGGATCGTTTTGCCCTGCGCATTGAGGCCAGTGTGAACGATTAATCGGCTGTCCTGATCCAAGTGCCGAAGGACCTGAATGCAGAGGAGTTCGAAGAGAGCGGCATTGCCGATGTCCTCAATCGCTGCGGCAGTCGTGGATCCAGCCATTCCGCCGTCTGCCTATATATTGTCTCGGGTCAAAGGCAACGCGAGTCGTCGGGGACACCTCTTGACCGCTAGCGATTCTCGTTCGGCGGTTGCCGCAGTCGCCGTTCCGCATCCGTCCGCAACAGCGTGTGCGAGGCATTCGCAGCGTCATTTAGCGGAGTGGGTTGGCCGGGCTGCGGCCCGCGCGATCCCTCGCCTTGGATCGGAGCATAGCGCAGTTCCTCTCGGCGCGCCCGTTCCATGAGCACGCCGAAGAACTCCCCGCTCGGCGGGGTGAGGTCGCAGAAGGTCTCCAATGACTCAAGGGACTCGACGCTCAGGAATTGCAGCGGCATGACGCCATCCTCCTCCCGAAACAGCGGGCGAGCGGTCAGTTGCTGCAAGTGGCGCTCGTAGCGCTGCGAAAAGGCGCCCGCCAGCGGCACGAAGTCCCACACCACGGCAATCGGCACCACGGTGCGAATTGCCTCGATGACTTCGCCCTCCGTCGTTGTGGCCGTGCCGGCGCGAAGCGCCTGCGCGGCCGTGTAGGCTTGGAACGCCGGGGGCAGCAGGATCGGATCGAGAGACGCGAAGTCGCCCGTGTGGCGGACCGCCAAGCTGATGGCTTTCGACTTGATCTCGAAAACCACCGCCACGTCGCCACGCACGATTAGCAGATCTCGCTCGGGATCGTCGCCCGGGCGCAGCCGAGGAATTCGGTAATTCTCGTAAATGCGAGTGCGCTGATCGGCGACAATCCACTGCCGCAGCAACCAGATCACGTAGCCTTCGAGCATCAGACCGAAACCGCCGCCGAAGCTTTCGACCACCGAGTTGGGCAACGTTCCAACGGCCGCGCGTCGCATGTCCAGCGGCAGATGGCGGATTCCGGCCAGGTATTTGTTGCGCAGGTGGACCGCAGATACACACAGCAGGTGGTCATCGTTTAGCGCCACGAGCGGCGACCGCATCATCGCCGTGGCGTGATAGATGATCTCAGTGAAGCTCGGAAGGTCCCGGATCCCGGACCCAATTTCCGCGATCGGCCGCACGGCGAGCGCGAGCAATCGCTCGACCCGTGGACGAAAATCCTCAGCGAGGCTCCCGAGGATTTGCGTGCGCGAGGTTTGAATCCGTCGAATGTCGGCTTGGCGGCGGTCAAACTGGCCCTGAAAGGCGAGCATGATCGAGGCGGCGACGTGGTAATCGGCCGCAGACATTCCGAACCACTCTTGAAACCACCCGACTTGCGTCGTCCCCCGCGGGAGCTTCGCCCCCACGGCGGGAATGAACGCGAACGCATACAGTCGCGCCATGCAGTTCCGCAGATACCATTCCGGATTGTGCGCGAGCCGATTGCGCACGAGGTCGGCATGGATAACCAGCGAGGCATCGGCCATGTTCATTTCTCCCCACGCGGTTTCCTGCACCGACCGCGAGATGAGTTCGCTTTGAAAGCTGAGGATCACCCACGCCAGTCGCGGGGTGACGGAGACTCCGCCCTCCCGCGCGCAATGGGCGCCGGCGAACTCCATAAGGCCCAAGAGTGCGGGACTGGAGAGGGGTCGAAAATGATGTCCACCAGCCGTGGTCTCGTGCCATTCACGCCTCGCTCGCTGCAACGCCTCACCATCAAACAACAGGCGAAGGAGCCGGCTGATTTCCTCGTCTCGGTCGTTTTGGCTGGTCTCAACGTCCATGACGACATCGTCGTTGAGGCGCAAAACCACGGTCAAAAACCCAAGCACCGAAATAAAGCTAAACCGGCCCATCTCCGCGCGGCACTCTGCCAAGGTCAGGTTGCGGCTAAAGATGCGGTCGGCGGTGAGCACCACCCCCTGACGGAAAGGAATTGATCTAGCGTCGGCCACTGTTGGAAACACCGCCCTTTGGGATAGCGCGCCCAGCGTTGGTCACGAGGAACCGAGGTCAATTGCGATGCCCGCATGCCACTAACCCCGCCACGGTCCGTGCGTTTCTTAGGCCCGCGAACGTCTGTGAACAACCATGTCTGTTGGTGGCCCTGTTGCCACTCTCGTTGCCACTCGCGTTCCTTTCTGAAACAGAAATGTAACCGGCAATAAATCGGGAAAAGGGTCCGTGTAACGGTGGGAAAAGGGTTTAGATCGTAACCGCGCCGCCGCCGCGCGGCGGGCTCTTCCAGGTGATCTCACAATGCGGGCCTCGCACCATCTCGGCGCGGCCTTCCTGCACCAAGCGTTGCATGATCGTGTCGAGTGCCGTCGGTCGGCGGAGCGACACGCCTTCCTCCCACGGAAGTCGCGGCTTGTCGGCGATCGGGTTGGTGCTGGGCCGATAGGTGAAAAGGGTCCATTTGATTCGCCGATCCGAACTCACCACATCGAGGTAACGCGCGACCGTTCCGTCGAAATACCAATCGCAGCGGTAGGTCACTGAGGGAAACACCACCTCGAAGGGCGGTTCCACGAGGAGCCGGTATCGAACGTAAATCTGCTCGCTGGCGAAGTAGCTGTCGGCCATGGACGTGGTCGCGGCCCATCCGCGGAGGTTCTGCGGATAGGCCGCGGATCAGGCAACCGGGATGCCGTATTGCACTGCGTAGCCCTTCGCCACGCTCACCACGACATCCAAGAGATACGGAAGCCCTCTTTCCGCCAGGGTCTCCTTGGTCTTGTTCCAGACCGTATCGTTGCGCATTGCTTCAAGCGCCTCCTGGCCTTTCCACGTGATCTTGATCGGAAACACACGATGGGGCATTCCGTCGATGTTGTTGTGGATCTTCGCCTCGATGAAGCCAGCGTCGGCGAGCAGGTAACAGTGATACGCGTATTTCGGTAGACCGCCATCCTCCCTTATCGGCCGGGTCTCCATCGGCATGCCGCGCTCCATCCAGAGAAGGATGTCGCGAATTAGATCCATATCACGGGACTGAGGAGGTGATGCTCGCATAGCGACCCTCCTAAAGGAGCCCACTCACGCGTGGCGCAAAGAATTTCTGATTATTTCGACACGATCGCCGGCGGATCGGCTTCGATGTCGACGCGCTCTGTCTCCCAGTTGGCGTGAATGCCCGCGAGGAGAGCTTCACCCTCGGCAAGCGGCTGGGCAGATGCCGGGACATTCGAGAAGCCGCTCCGAAGGATGGCCCCGTCAACGGCGCGATAAATGGTGAACGATTCCATGTCAGGTCACAGTGATGGTGCCTCCACCCGCGACGGGGTTGCCGGTCGCCGAGGCAATCGCCAACGAGAACGTGCGAGATCCCGCGGGGGGCGTTGTCGGCACGATGAATGAGAGATCCGCCTGCGACCCGGCCGTCCCGCCGACTGCCAGCGTGAATGATTTCGTCGCGATCTGCGTCGCACCGGAGAACAAGTAGGCGTTTGCGGTGTTCACCACGCCCGAGGCGTTCCCGATGTAGCCGGAGACCATGACGAGGCGCGGATTGCCGTCCACCGCGACCGTGACGCTTGCGATCGTGACCGGGAACATGCTGCTCGTTGACCCGCCTCCGCCAGCAGTGCCGAGGACAGTGGCTCCGTTAGAGCCGTTAGAGCCGTTGGAGCCTGGCGGCCCCTGCGGCCCTTGCGGTCCATCCAGACGGATGGGAGCGGACCACGCACCGATGAGCACGTCGGCCGCTGTCTTTTGCGCCATGCTCATCCACAGCGGGTCGCTGCCCGCGGGCGGAGCGTCTGACCAGCCGGACGGCAGGCCGTTGCCAGTGGGAGTGGACGGCGCCGACGCCGCGCGACGGAAAACGAAATCGATAAAGTCGCCATCATCGCCCGCCGCCCCAGCCTCACCTCTGATCCGCACGGCCGCGCTCCAGTTGGATCCGCCGTCAGCGCTGGTCCGCATGTAGAGGTCATTCGACGCGTAGGTGCTGTGCCAGCTTGAGCCGTCGACCGAGTATTGCGTCTGCAGCGTGGGCGCGTTGGCGCCGGGCGGTCCGTCGATCCGGACGGGGGCGGACCAGGTGCCCACAAGCACGTTCGCGGCCGTCTTCTCAGCCGTGCTCATCCAGAGCGGATCTGAGCCAGCGGGCGGACCGTCGGACCAGCCGCTGGGCGTGCCGTTGCCGGTCGGCGTCGACGGTGCCGACGAAGCGCGGCGGAAAACGTGGTCGATGAAGTTCCCCGTCGTGCCGTTCTCTCCCTTGATGCGCACCGCTCCGCTCCACGTCGCTCCGCCGTCGGAGCTCGTGCGCATGTAGAGGTCGCCGGACGCGTAGGTGCTGTGCCAGCCGCTCGATCCGTTGACCGAATATTCCGTGCGGAGGTGCGGCGCATCGAGCCGGACGGGCGTGGACCAGGAACCGATGAGATCGTCCTCAGCGGTCTTCTCCGCCGTGCTCACCCAGAGAGGATCCGAGCCCGCCGGCGGCGCGTCGGACCATCCGGGGGGAAGGCCGTCGCCCGTGGGCGTCGATGGCTGCGAGGCAGCGCGGCGGAAAATGTAGTCGATGAAGATCCCATCATAACCGTCCTCGCCCTTGATCCGCACGGCCGCGCTCCAGTTGCTGCCGCCGTCGGCGCTGGTGCGCATGTAAAGGTCGTTCGACGCGTAGGTGCCGTGCCAGCTCGATCCGTCGACCGAGTATTGCGTCTGCAGTGTGGGCGCATCCTCCCCAGCGGGGCCGCGGAAAAGGATGGCATCCGACCATTCGTCATCGCCGTAGCGCTGGCGGAAATAGATGTCGCCGGCGGTGTAGATCGAGTGCCAGGTCGAGCCGTTGGCCGAGTATTCGAACTGCACCGTGGGCGAGAAGAGTTCGTAGCCGGGCCATTGAAAGCCGAACGTCGTCCAATCTTCGGTCGCTTGGTAGCCGGCTTCGTGCGCGGTCACCGGATCGTAGATGCCGTTTCGCGAATACGGCCGGAATCGGAAGAAGCCGGAGCCGGATGTCTCCAGGAGCTCGGCAAAATCGGCGTGCGTGAGCTGCGCGAGGCCCGAGCGGGGCAATACCCAGCCTTCGAAATGGGAGAACGCGTCGGGAAACGACGCCCCACCATCCGCCGCGAACGCGAGCGCCGACGTGCCGAGCCGGCCGCGGAGCACGCCGATGTCCCACGTGTCGGCCGCCACGAGCGAGATGCTCCGGATCGAGCACACCTCGAGATAGTGAGCGTGCGCCCCGTTGGAGAGCATGATGCCGGTGACAGGACTCTTCCGCAGCAACACCAGCAGCAACGTGTCGTCGCGCGCCTCGGTTTCGCCGGCGCCGGCGCCGTCCTCGAGGATCCAGCGCTCCCGATCGGCGCGCACGTCGGCGGCGAACCAGGGGAAAGTTTTTACCCGGATCGTGTCTGCCCCCGCGCTTGCCGCCTGCGCGAGCGACACGGGCAGCGCGAAACGGAGCACGCTGCCGATCACAGGGAACGTGCCATCGATGAGATCCGGGTCATACATGATCTCCATCCCCGTGATGTCGTCCTCGGGACGCGCGGCCAGGATACTGACGCTGACGGGCTCGCCCACCTTGGGCGGCAGCGCGATCGTGCGCTGGAAATGCAGCGGTCGCAACGCGACCTGCTCTTCCGCTGGCGAATCGTCCGCGAGCACGAAAGGAACCGGCGCGCTGCCGGGCTCGCTCTCCCACTCGAGTGAGATCGGGCCGGTGGGCCCAAACGTGCGGCCCATGCAGCGGACAAGCTGCGCGAGTCCGTCGCCGCCGGGAATGGTGTCGATATCGAGGCGAAAATAATCACCGGGATGGATGCCGATCGCTTTGGATCTCCGCACCGTTGCCGTCCCCTTGAGCGCACCACCGCGGCGCTGCCGAATGTATTCGGCGACCACACGGCGCGCCTGGTCACGGCGCCGGATCTCCGGGTGCGAGAGATTCTCCGACATCGGCTCGAGCGAAACCTGCGCGGCCGCGAGATCGGGCACGCGCTCGCTCGCCGCCTTGTGGAGGCGGGCGGCGTCAGTGAACTCGATCGTGTATTCCGTCGGCAGCCGCTCCATCTCCGACGTGTCGAAGTCGAGCTCCTCCGTGAGCTCGTGCATCGTGATGAGCGGGAGATCGCTCACGTCCGCCGGCGGCGACCAGCGACCGAGCTCGATCGTGCCGTCGTCGCGCCGGCGGGCCCAGATCTGCGCGAGCTCGCCGAAGCGCTTGAAGATGTCGCGCACACGTTCCTGTGACGAAAGCAGCGGCGAGCACGCGTAGAGGCTGCGCATTTCGTCGGTGTTGAGCTGGTCCGCTACCGCCTGCCACGATGGCTGGTGCAGCCGCGAATTGGGGAGCCCGAGACCGGTCGGCGACGTGAGGATCTCGGCGGCGAATGCAACGAGGTTCGCTTGGCCAGCCGAGTCGAGCTGCGCTGGGGCGCCCGTGACGATCGACTGCTTCGGCGCCCGAAGCGCGATCGCTTCCCAATTGGGCGAGGATTGCCGCTCGCGGCCGAAGAGGAAGTCATCGCCGACGAGCGCGGCGCGATCGTTGTAGGGATCTTCATCGCCAAACTGTGCGAGCGCGGGGTCCGGCGACTGGCCAGAGACGCCCCACCGCACGCGAAGCGTCCCGCGATCGGGCACGGTGATGAGGCCGGGCGTGGTTGCGCCGGCACGGAGCAGCGGACCGCTCCAAATTTCTTTCCCGTCCTCGAGAATGGATTTGATCCCATCGATCGGGCCTTCGCCGAGTCCGATGAGGATCGTCCCGAAATGGTCGTAGCTCGTTGAGCCGGCGCCCGCGCTTTTGGATCCGCCCATGTTACTTCTTCCCCACCGGTCGTTCGTTTTTCGCGGGCTGGGCACGCTCGCCGTAAATCGGCGACCAGATCCGGCCGGCCACCTTCACCTCGCCGGCAAAGAGCGGGACCGGGATCCGCTCCTGGACGGTCGACATCGATTCGGCCTCCATGGTGGAAGGCTCGGGAGCATCTGGTGAAACGTCGGAGAGGCCCTTACTCATTTTCGATTTTGGATTTTAGATTTCGATTTGAGAAACGAGCGGACGGAAGACGGCCCAGAGGCGTTGGCGCTGCTTGCGCTCGACCGGCTGCACGATGTGAGCGCCGATGCCCTGGAGCGTCTGGATGATCTCGCCACGATCGAGCGCGGCCGCGGCGTGATGGATGCCGATGCCGTGACGGATGAGCAGCACGTCGCCAGGCTGGACGACGTCGGCGAGCTCGCCGGCGGCCGCCGAGATCTCCGCGAAGCGATCGCCGTGCGATCGCAGCCACTCCGCCATGAGGGAGCCGTGATGGTGAGCAGCGCGATTGAGCGGAGCGTCCGCCACTTCCTCCTGGCCCCACGGCACGCCGGCTTCCGCCTCGATCGCGATCACGAGCCGATGACAGCTCGCCCCGCCGCGGCGGCCGCACACGGCTGTGCCGCCGGGAGCGAAGGGAGTTTTGACCCACCGCTCGGCGACGGTGCGGAGAGCGGCGACGCGTTCAGGTGTGGAGAAGAACGGCGTCATTTATCCGGATCCCCCAGGGCGACGGCAGCGCCCATGCACACGATCATCCGCCAAACGTCGGATTCCCATGCGGCAATCAGCCCGGCTCGCAGTCCTTCGTAAACGGCAACGAGCACGCCCACCGCGGCGACGATAACGAAAAGGAGAACGCCGATCGACCAGCGGAGATACCACGGCCAATAGATGATGATATAACGTTTGCGGCGGGGTCTCATTTCTTACTCGTCGGCGCGGTGGATTGCTTCACGGGCGTGAAGACGGGATTGCTGGCGGGCTTGCGCCATTGCCCGCCGAAGTTCGCGAGATTGCCGTGCATCGCACACGTCTCCCGCTTGCCGTCGCAGCCAGGATAAATCGTCCAAACCTCCCCCGCGCCTGGCGACGGCGAGATCGGCATGTCGAGCGTGATCTCCACGGTGTGCGACGGCCCCGCCGATTCGCTGCTCTGCAGGATGCCATACGTGGAGCTGCCGTCGCCGGGGTTCGCGCGCCGGGCCCATCCGCCGGCGAAGTAGCCCGCCTCGCGCGGCGCACCGGTGTAGATATTGAACTTCGCCGGCGCGACCTGCGCGATCGTCTGAGAGACCTTCTTCGCCTCCGGATCCAGGTTGCAGCCGATGCCGTAGATGAGCCAGGGGCACGTGATGCCGTCGGTGCGGCGCGGCACGCGCATGTCGAAGAGGCGCGTGCCCTCACCGATGATCGGCACTTTGATGACGCGGCCGCGCACGCTCGCCGACATCGCCACGCCGCGCAGGAGCTGCACGGCAGGCGTCGCGCCGCCGGCGTCCCACTCTTTCAGCACGATCGTGAGTTGCTGGCCGCGGCGGGGAACGGCGAGCCGCATGAACGGATTGCCCACCCACGAGTCGACCGAGAGCTGCACCGGCGCGTCGTCGAGATTCAGGCGCTGCGTGATGCGCTCCCACTGGAAACGGCGCGGTTCGTAGGTATTCCCCTCGATCTCGACCTCGGATTCGAAATTGGTCCATCGCCACACGCTCCCGATGGGGTCGGTCGCCTCGAGTGTGAAGATCGGCGCACCCACATTGCCGAGTGTCTCGCCGTAGATCTCGCCGGCGGGCGCGGAGTAGTCCGTAGGCAATTCGGTGACTGAGAAATCGGCGCGGACGATGTCGTCAGGCGCCCAGGAGAGCTCGAGATCGTCCGAGAGGAACCGGCCGAAGAGCAGCAACTGCAGGCTCACCTCTTCCGGCGCAAAATCTCCAGGGGAAGAATCGAGCGTGAGGGTGTTGCCGTCGATGGATTGGACCTTGCGGGCGACATCGATGCCTCCGAGCGCGCGGAAGATGATGTGCGGGTGCCCCCCCAACGCCGCGGCACTCTCCACGTCGATCGATGCACTCCCGGACGACGTCGCGGCCGCGAGATGTGTGGGTGACGCCGCCGACGGAAACCACAGCGGCAGCACGGTGCCTCCGCAGGCGTGGAACGTGGCAATCAGTCGCGCGGCCTCCGCCGCGTCGCCGATCGTCGCATACTTCACCGGCCGCCGGGCCGCGTGAGGATAGAACGTTTCGACCTCGTCGCGGCCGAAGCCGAGCCGCTGACGATCGATCACCACTTCGACGCCGCCCGCGCGCGTCTTGTCGTAATCGAGCGTGAAATCGAGCAGCGGCCACGGTTGGCCGTGAAGCGTGGGCCCGTTGTGCGGTGTCACACCGGCGGCCGGCGCGATCGCATACGTGGCGGGCCCTGTCTCGACGAAAGAGATCGAGACCTTCGGGAGCTCCGTCGTGAAGAGATCCGGATCCGGCATCGTGCGGAAGCGGCCCCACAACACGGGCGCGGTGCGCGCCTCGTCCGATGGAGTGAAACCCGCCGGGCTCGAGCCGGTGTGCAGCTCCCACGACGTCCAGCCAGGTTCCCACGTGCAGCGCAGCCCGCCAGTGAAGAGCAGCGACTCGCCGTAGGGCTTCGACGCGAACCACGCGGGGCACAGGATTGGCTCGTTCGCGAAGGCCTTCAGCGCCAGGCGAAACGCCTGCGCGGCCGCTACGGTGTCGATGAGCGAGTTGTATTCGAGCCGCCAGCGGAGCGTGGCACCGAGCGCGCGGCGCTCCTCGCGGCGGGTCTTGCCGGAGTGACGCTCCGTGAGGCGCGACACGCCGATCTTCACCGCATCGCCGAGGTTGGGATCGGCAGTGAGGAGGAAGACGTTGGTGCCGTCGACGGTGGTGGAAATCATGGTGATACTTGGCGGACGACGCCGGTCATGAGGTTGATGAGATAGGCCCGGCCGCGGCGGGTCTCCGCCCATTGCTGAATCGCGGCGTGCGTATCCAAAGGCTCGATGCCGAGATCGAGCCGCATGGGCTCCGCGGAGGCGCCGCCAGCGCCCGGCGCTCCGCCCGCGGCCGCAGCCGCGGCCGGGCGGCTTCCGGAGCGCGCGGCATCGTGCATGGCGGCGAGAGTGTCGAGACCGATCGCGTCAACTGCCGGCGCGGAGAAAATAAACTCGTCGCCGTGAAAGAGACCGCGCACCTGGCTGCGATCGCCGGGGAAGAAGCCGCCCTCGGAGGCGAGCGCGAGCGGCTTCGAAGCCATGATCGAAGCGGCCATGAAGCCAGGCGCCGCAGCCGCGGCCGTGCCGGCGCTCGCGATCGTGGCGAGCGTGGCAGGCGTGATCCAGATGGCCGATTGTGCCATCGCGAGCGGCAGCGTGGCGGCGACCGACGCCGCCGCCATCGACTTCTCCGCGCCGAAGATGCCGAGCTTCATCGCGATCCAGCGCAGGCCCATGAGCGCGACGCCGGCGACCCAGCGCACCACCATGCCGGCGATGGCGCCGACGATCTCCTGCGTGATCGCGATGCGGACGTTTCCGAGCAGATTCCAAAATTTGCCGCCCTCCATCGACCAGCGAGTCAGCGCATGGGTCACACCATCGACGCCGGTGCGGATCGCGCCGGTGAGTCCGCCGGCCATCTGCTGCTGCAGCGTGCCCCACTCGTTTCGGAGCTGGGCCATCCCGGCCTTCATCTGATCCATGAACGAGTGCGGATCCGGACCGAGCTGCGCACGTTCACCATCCAACGACGAAAGCTTGTCGAGCCCGCCGCTGATGTCGCCCATGAGTGTGGCGCGAGCATTTACGTCGTTGGTTGCCTCGAGGCGTTGTTGCAGGACGTCGACATAGCGGGTTTGCGCCGCGATCTCATCGTCGAGCAGCCGCTTTCTTTCGCCCCATTTGTCAGCGTCGGTGCGGGTAAAATCCCCCTCGAGCTCGGCACGCTGCTGCGAGATCATGCGGAGGCGCACGTTGAGGCGCATCTGCGCTTGCTCGGCGGTGGTGCGGGCAATGCGCTCCTCGAGCGCGGCGATGTCGCGGAGCGTGGATTCGCGCGCGGCGGTGGTTTCGAGGATGAGCTTCTGGTTCTGCGCGGTATTCCGTCCGGCGTCGCGCTCGGTTTTCGCGATCGCGAGCGTGCGCTCCGAGATGGCGAGAAATGCGCGAGCACTCTCCAAACGCTCGGCAGGATCGGTGCGCTCTTCGATCGCGGCGGCGACCATGTCGCGCGCTTTTTCGGCGATATCGCTCTTCAACCACGCCGCCGCATCGGCCTCTGCTCGCGCTACCTTCGCCGCGGCGCCGGCGGCGAGGTTGAACCCGATGCGCTGTTGCGCCCAGGCTGAGTTGAGGGCGTCGATCGTGCCGCGGATGGAGAGCAGTTGTTGCGCGTAGATCTGCAACGCGTCGTTGCTCGAGATCAGCTTGCTCGCCTCCGCCGTGCGGGCGGTGGTGATCTCCTTTTGGAGGGCGACGAGCTTTTCGAGCGCAGCGACGCGCGCCTTTTCGCTGTCGATCGCGCCGGCCTCGTTGATGGCGGAGATGACTGGAGCGTCGCCACTCCGCGCTTCGAGCGCCGGAGCTTCGCGCCACTGCTTGATCGCATTGCCGATCGCGCGCCCGAGCTCGAAGCCGATCAACGCCGGCAACGTGAACTGCGCGAAGCGCGTGAGGCCGCTGGTGAGCGGCGCCAGAAACCGCCCCGCAAACGCCTGCCCCGCCGGCGATCCGGCGCGAGTCGCCCAATCGAGCACGGCATGATCGAGCTTTGAGACCAGCTTCACGGCGACGCCGGCGCCGAGGATCGTCCCGCCGGCGATGCCGAGATTGGCGAGCCCCGAAAACGGAATCCCGCCGAGGGCTTCGGCGACGTTGGTGATCCCGCCCACGAGGCCCGCGGCGCTGTTCGCGAAGACACCGACGAACTGTTGAAACTCCTGCGAGTTCACCAGGACGGTGAGCTGTTCGTAGAATCCTTTCAGCGCGTCGTTGAGCTTCTCCGTGGCATCGGCACTTCGCTGTTCGAAGGCGTCGCCCAGATTCGCCTTGAGCGTGTTGAGCGAGCGCGACCCGCGATCACCGGCCTCCGCGAAGGCGGCGATTTTGGAGGCGAGGAATTGATAAAGCTCTCCCTTGGCCTTCGCCTGCGAAATATCGGCGGAGGTGATGCCGAGGATTTTCGCGGCCGCGGCGTCGGCATTGATGTTGCCGGTGATGAGGGCGCGCGTCTCCTGCAGGATCTGCGACTCGTGAATGCCGAGGCCGGCGAGCGCCTGGGACATCGCGACGATGAGATCGACCTGATTGCCCAGCGCGATATTCGCAGCCGTCATCGGCCCCACCGTCGCTTGGTAAGCTTGGACGAGCGACGAGAACGACGCGGGGCTCGAGAGCGCCTTTTGTTTCAGCCGCTCGATCGCTTCGGCGCTGGCGTCGATCGCCTGGTCGAAGGATTTGAATTTCTCCGCGTCGTCGAACTGCTTGAGGACGGCGGCGACCCCCAAGCGCGCGGACTCGATCTGCGCGTTGAAGCGGACACCCGTCTCGAGGGTATTGCCGACGGCGCCGAGCGCGGCCGTGGCGCTGATACCCATAGCCGCCATTCCCGCGAGCGAGTCGCGCACGTTGCCGAGTGCATTGAGCACTGTCGACGTGCCGAGGACGTTGAGGACGATATTAACGGCACTCACGAGGGATCGCTATATAGGGCAGCGGCGGATTTGAGTTCGCGCTGGAGCTCGCTGTAGCCATCGCCGCCGGCGAACGCGCGATTGATGAGCGCGAGGTCGGTGAGGCGGTCTTCGGTGAGCTGGCGCATCTTGTCGGCGAGGAGTCGGTGAAACCGCGTGGGCGTCAGCTCGAGGAGGCGATCCCAGTCGCCGCCGCAGAGGCCGAGGGTGCACCCTCGGGTGAGGAGCCGCTCCCAGAGTGCCCAGGGGTCTTCATCGCGTCCGGCGGCATCGCCAGGATGCCGGCGCTCACGCGTTCGATCTCGAGAAGCATGGGACCGATGCGGCTGAGGGCGACCGGATCGATCTTCACCCGATCGGTCGCCCGCTGAAAATTTAGCTTTATGCTGGCGGCGACCAGCGCGTCGAAGCTCTCGTCGGTCAGCGTATCGACCCACTCGATCGGCTTGCCCGCGCACAGCGCGACGAGGGCGGGCGTATCATTCCCGCCGAGGTGTTTGATAAACTGATACAGGTTGCGGATCGAGAGCTCGGAGAGCGTGACGGTTTCCGTTTTGCCGTCGCGGTAGGTGACGGCGACGGGCGTGGCGTTGATGAGCGGAGTAGGCATGATGGAGTCGGTGGTGGTGAGTTGGAGGTGGAAGGGATCAGAGCACGCGGACCCAGTAGCCCGCGTTTTCCTCGGCGTCGTAGTCGTCGGGTTGCGCGAAGCCGTTGGCGACATCGTCGGCGTGTGCGCCGAGAAGGTATTGCCACGCCTGGACGGATTCGCCCGGCGTGCTCGAGGTGACCTGGCGAACGGCGTTGGCGAGGGCGGCGCTCGTTGCGATCGCTTTGAGCGCGGTGACGTTTGGCAGGACCTCCGCTTCGGATCCGAATGCGGTGGGCGGCGTGGCTGACGCCGCAACGCCGTGAGCGAACGACGCCGGCGCCGTGACCGAGGGCGTATAGCCGCCGGCCGTGAAGCTCGCCGCGTCGACCCGCTGCCAGTAGCCCGCGTTTTCCTCCTCGTCGTAGTCGTCGGGTTGAGCGAAACCGTTCGCGACGTCGTCGGCGTGCTCACCCAGCACGTAGCGCCAGGCGGTGGGAACGCCGCCGGCGATCGCCGGTGCCACGAGGCGGACGGTGCCTTCCAGCTCCTCACTGGCCGCGATCGCCTTGAGCGCGGCGATATTGGCGAGCGTGACGCTGTCGGCGCCGAACGCGGCTGGCGGCGTGGTCGATTCGGGCACGCCGTGAGCAAAGGAAGCGGGCGGCGTGACGGAGGGAGCAACACCGTGAGCGAACGACGTCGGCGGCGTGGCGGAGGGCGCGAACTGCGCGGTGGTGAAGGGAACGACTTCGGCGGGCATGGCTGGAGTTCGGAGTTTAGGGTTTCGAGTTTTGAGTCGCCGCCTCCGGCGCATACTCCACCGCGGGCAGCGCCGGCGCGGTGTTGCATGCGGCCAGGAGGAGCGTGGCAGCGGCGAGGCAGAGGCTCAGAAGCGGACGAAGAAGCATAGCTGGCGTTCGCTGGGGGTGAGTGTGAGCACGCGGCCGTTTTGCGGCTCGATGAAGACGAGGCCGGACTCTACGAACGCGCACACGATCGCGTGGCGGACACCGTCCTCGCGCGCGTAGAAGAACTCGCCGACGGCGAGTGCGGCCGCGTTGTTGCCGACGGTTGCAGCGTGGCAGTCCTGGGCGAGCTGCGCGTAGGCGCGGGCCCAGTTGTCGCAGTCGTTCTTCCGTGAATACGATCCGACGCGATCCCAGCGATCGCGCTGAAAGGCGTCCCAAAACTTGCCCTGCAGCCAGGCGAGCGAGGGACGCGCATACTCATCATCGGCGAAGATGACGGCGCGGGAGAAGTGCGTCTGGATCTCGGCGGGCGTCATTGCGCGGCGGCGGCGATCGCGGCGGCGAGCGTGTCGTCGTCGGGATATGCGGCCGGATCGAGGGGCGTGAACCGGCCGACGCTGTTGCCGCTGTCGACGCGCTGCTCGTCGGCATCGAGCCAGTCGAAGAGGAACGTGCCTGCCTCAACGTCGATCGACGTGACGCGCGCTTTGGGAAACGGCGCGGCGGCGACTTCGATCACCTTCGGCTCCCAAGCGAGGAGCTCGGAGTCGGAGGCCAACGCAAGCGGCACGAGGAGGCAGATGAGGAAGGAGAGAAACGAGAGGAGTTTCATGGATGGAGAATCAGGGGTTTGTGCCGGTGACGATGTAGTCGACGGAGACGTCGATGGTGCCCGTGTAGGCGGCGGTGTCGGGGTCGACGACGATGTCGAGGTCGTTGCTGGCGGTGCCCGCCGGTGTGAGGTTCGCGAGAGCGGCGCCGACGAAGACGCGTTTCGCGGTCGTGTAGGTTGTCGCTGAGACGTAGCGCGTCGCGCTGCCCGTGGTGCCCACAGTGATCCCACTTCCGCTGCTCGCCGCGGAAGGCTTGATCGTGACTCGCTCGATCACCGCATCGCTCGGCAGCGCTCGCGCTCCGACGAGCGACTTTGCTTCGTGCGTTCCCGACCACGTGAGACTAGTGTGGACCGTGCCGCGATTGTCGGTGGTGAGTGGCGTCAGACCGACGAGGACGCCGGGGATGCGGTGAGCACCCGCGTCGCGTGTGGTGGTGCCCGGCTGAATCACGGGCCGGACGATGGCTCCATCCAGCGTGAGCACCACGTCATCGAGGTCGATGCTGTCGCCGGTGCCGGGATCGGGGCCCGCGGAACCCAGGCGCCCGAACACGATCCGGTCGTATGTCGAGGTTGCAGTGAGGATACCCTCGAAGCGCTGCCATTCATCGGTGAGCGGAATTTCAAGGGTATTGCTGCGCGCTTCGCCGCCACTCGACGTGTGGAGCAGGCGGGTGTGCAGGCGATTGATCGCCCCATTCTTGCGTGCCCATCCGGAGATGCGCACACGGTCTCTTGCCGCCCCGCTCGCGATGACTCGCTGACCGGCCGGGAAGTTTCCACCATCCCGCGTGATTCGCGCAAAATAGGCACCTGCGCCGGCAGTCCGCGCGCCAGCGACGGCGGACAGGGTCGCATTGAACGCACTGCTCAGGCCGGAGTTATCCGCGTCGGTTGCGCCGAATGCGAGAGCGTGGCCACTACCGATCAGAGACGCAGCTGTGCCCGTCTTCGCCCGCCACCAGTCTGGCGCGAGCCTGGTCACCGCTGCGCGCCCGACCTCCGCTTCGCTCCACGCGCCCGGCCCGTATTCCACCTCAGGGATCGTGCCGGCCGGCCAGTTGTATCCGGTCAAGAGATACGTGCTCGCCAAGCTCGCCGGCATCCACAGGGGGGGCGATCCGCTCGTCGAGAGCGAGAAGCTCGCTGTCTTGTCAACCCCGTCGATGTAGATGCGGGGGCTGGTCGTCGTATCTCCCTCGGCGAAGGTCACGACGATATCGACTGACCGCCCTGCGTAATCGCTGCGGAAACCTGTATACGTCAACTCCCTCGCGTCGCTCGTCCCGGCCCCGCGCTGCGACAACGCCAAGGAATTGGAGCCGCCGAAATACAACAGCAGTCCGGACGTTGCGACCCCTGGATTGGCGAACGTGGAGGACCCGGAGAGGGCAAACACGTAGGTCACCCCGGCGATGCTGGTTGGGACGCCACATCGCCTTACCCAGAAGGTCGCAGGCAAACCGGCGATATTGCCTGCCGCGCCGGGCTGCATCCGCAGTGCGCGCCCCGACGCGCCGTCGCTATAGAGGCTCGATGCGTTGACCCGGTCGCCCGTGCCAGCGAGCACACGCGCCTCCGTCGCCGCATCAGTGAGGCCGGCGCCGGCGACGGTGGTCGGCGCGTTGACCTTGGCCCACGGCACTTGTTTGTCCGCGAGGATCAGCGATCCGCCGCTGAAATCGAACGTGCCGGCGCCGCTGAGCGTGCGGCCGCTGCCGAAGATGAGATCCTCGGTGATCTGGTTCTTGCTCGCGCCGCTGGTGACTTTCGTCACCGGGCCGTGCGACACGTTCTGCGCGAACGCGGCGCTGGCCAGGACGAGGCACAGAGAAGTGAGGAGAAGATGGAAGCGTTGCATGATGTAGTGGGCGAAGTGTTACACCTGGACGAAGACGACCGCGTTGGTGTCGGCGTCGTAGTTGGCGGGCCGGACGATGCCGGGCAGATCCTCGGCGTCGGTGCCGGCGCGGACCTGGTAGCTCTTGAGCTGGCCATCCACCATGCCTTGGACGACGCGCTTGGCGACGACGTCGGCGGTGGAGGCGGTGAGCGTCTTGAGCGTCGGGCCGTCGCCCGAGAGGCCCTCGAAGGCGGGAGTGAATGTGGAAGGCATGGATGGGAGCGAGGCGGCTTCCGCGGTGTCGCCGTAGCTGAACGGCGAGACCGGCGCGGGCGTGCTCGCGATCGGAGATGGGAATGGAGATTGCGGCATGGCAGCGGCGCGGGCGCGCCGCGCAGTTTCGGGTTCTGGGTTCAGAGTTCAGGGTTGGAGCTCGGCGACTCGGAACGCGAAACGCCGAACTCGAAACCGGACCGCGGAGCGGTCAGTTGGCGGTGGAGCTGGTGAGCGGCGACCAGAGCTGTTTCACCGTGAGTTCGAACTGCACGTTTTTCTCCGGTCCGTATTCGACCGCGTTGTCGATCGAGATCTTCGACCAGAGCTGCTCCGCATCGACGAGGGCATCGTCTTCGCCGTAGCGCTGGAATTTCATCCAGCACTTCACATTGGAAACGGAGAGCGGGACGAACTGGCCGATGTTGCCGGTGAGCGGCGAGGTGGGCTTGAGCGCGCGGCGCAGGAGCAGCCACATGACGTTGGAGCACTCCTCGATCGTGAGGGTGAGCGTGCGCTTGACCTTCGCCTCGAGCTCGTCGTCGAGCATATACTTGCCCGGCGTGGGCCGGAAGATCTCCACCTTCGTCGAGTCGAACTTTTCCGTGGCTTTGGCGATGATGCCGAGATCGGGCCAGATCGATCCGGAGCCGTTCGTCGCGTCGTTGGGCGGGATGTTGGTGCGGGAGGTCGTCCCGGCGGAGGGGGCGGTGTAGGCCGCGCCATTGATCGCGATCTTCGCGAGGCAGCCGATGAGTTTAGCAGCTTGGTCCATGATGGTATTGGTTGGGTTTCTGGGCGGTGAAAAGTCAGCCGGCGTCGATGACGCCGATACCGAGCGCGCGGGCGTAAGCGCCATCGCCGAGCTCGCGGAGATCGTGGCCGAGGTAGCGGAAGCGCCGACCGGAGCCGGGGCCGGACTCACTCACGAGCGCGCCATGCAGGCGCACGCGAAGCGCGTCCAGGACGGCCACGGTCGACGGGGAGTCCGTATCGGCCAACGCGCCGCGGTGGATCACGACGTCGAACGCCTCTTCGGAATTGATCGACCCCTTCGGCTGGTCCGGCGCGGCCTGGCCGCGCGTGGGAGAAATGACGATCGCGAGCGCGGTCGTGGCGAGCGCGGCCTCGACGTCATAGACGAGGTTGCCCTTGTCCTCGATCAGCACGGGACGGTTCGCCAGGAGCGGCTCCGCCAAGACGAGGGTTTTGAGACGAGTTTGGAGGACGGTGAGCGACATCTCAGAATTTCGGCTGGCTGCCCCAGGCGCCCTCGGCCGCGGGGCGCGGTTGTTCCTCGGCGGGATCCGCGGCGACGGAGATGGCGAACTTGCCGGCGGCGACGTCGCGGAGTTGCGCGATCGCGTCTTCGTATTCCTTGCGGCGGTTGTCGCTCGCCATGGTCTTGACGGGGAAACGGCCGATGAGGCGCCAGCGCGCGATCGCGATCGCGGCGGAAAGCAGTTCCTCCGGGATCGTGCCCGGCTGGCCCACGGCCGTGCCGTGATAGGCGGCGACATAGCCGCGCACCTCGAACGTCGTGCGCTCGATCGCCTCGGGCACAGGATCCGCCTGGTCGGGCACGAGCTGCAACGTGCGCAGCGCCTGGAGCTCAGGGGCGGCGAGCGACTCGTTGATGTGTGCGGCGGTGAGAGGGATCCAGGCCATGACTAGAGCTTGCCCTTAATGAGCCCGAGGGACTTGCCGACTTCCTCCGCGGCGCGTTCGAGGATCTGCGGCGTGACGGCGGCATTGCCGTCGTTGGCGACGAGGTAGTGCGCGGCGAGGCTGCAGCCGGACACGAGCCCGGCCGCGATCGCGTCGCGGACGCGAGCTTCGCGCTGGCGCGAGAGTCCGAGCTTGGCGGCTTCGGTGCGCGCGAATTTCTGCGCGGCGTCGAGAATCTGTTGGGTGAGCGGCATCGCGAAAGGCGTCAGACGTTGCGCGGCGCGGTGCGGCCGAGAGCTTTCCACTTCGACCATCCGAACTCGTGGTGAATGTAGGCGAGGCGCGACTCACCGCGGACATGCGGCGGCCAGTTCCACCGATCGGAGAGCACGGGCTCACCCGCGCGATGCGCGACGAGGCTCCATGCATACTGCTCGAGCAGATGCGGGAGCTGGGGTTCCCACGGCACCCGGCCTCCCGGCAGCGCCTCCGCGAGATCGCGCCAGGCGCGCACGTATTCTTCTCCGATCAATGCGGCGGCCGCGGCTTGCGTGACGCCGAACCACACGACGCCGGCGCAGCGCTTCTTCACGTTGGCAAACGGCGCGTCCAGAAACGGCGAGTGGCCGGCATCGATCGCGCCGATATCGTGCGCCATACCGATGAGCACATCCGCAGGCGGCAGCACCATGTCCGTGCGCTGAATGAACGCGTCGAGATCGAGGAAAAGAAGCGCTTCCAGCTTCGCCGCGATAAGCGCGCACATGAGTGCGCCTTTGACGTCGAACGGATAGGCCGGGCGGATCGCCTTCGCGAACGGCTTGATGTCGAGCGCTAGGATCTGCGCGTCGCCGACGACGTCTGCCGACGGCGCGGGTTCCGTGATCGGGTGCGCGATCACCAATCGCGCGCCGAAACCGAGCAGACGATGATGATCGAGCCAGCGGCGGAGCAGCGGCGCGTAGGCGTCGCGCTGCGGGGCGGCGCCGTAGAAGAGAGTGACGATCGGGAAAGACATGATGAGGGAATGAGCTCTAAAGAGCCCCGGCTGGGCCGGAGCTCGAAGAGATCACTGCGCGGATCAGGAGGACTCGTCGCCGCCTTCGGTCTCGACGATGCGCTCGCCGCACACCGGATCGCCGACCGCGACGCCGAACATCAGCGCCACGCGGCTCGTCGCCGTGGCGAGGTTGTGATCGACGAACTGCACCTGCTGCACGGTGATGCCGGTTTCGGCATTGAAGACCGGGCGGACGATGCCGTTGCTCGGCACGCCGGGCAGGGCCTGCGTGTAGTCCGACGGCAAGCGCGTCGCCAAGGCGAGAGCACGCGCGGTGCAGTTGAAGCCCGCGAGGTCGCCCGTCGTGGGCAGGCTCACCGCCTGGTGCGGCTTGAAGCCGGCGATCGGTGGAACTTGATAATTCGCGATCAGGTCGCCGCGCTGCTGTGTCGCGAGATTGATCAGGACGGAATCATCCATGATCTGCTCGTAGAATGTCGGGCTGAGCAGCGAAATGCGACCCGTGCCGGGGATCTTCCGCTGATAGAACTTCCGCGCGATCGTATTCATCGTCTTCCGCTTGAAGTTCTCCAACGCGACCGCGGTGTAGTGCGTGAACTTCTCGGCGGTGATGAGCGCGAATAGTGCGTCGACAACCTTGTCGGCCAGAGCCGAGTGCATGCTCTCCGCCTGCTCGCCGAACAGATCGCGCGCCGTCGACGCGAGCTGGTTGACGTTGAACGTCACGGGCACGCCGAAGTGCTGATTGATGACGACGTCGACGTCGTTCATCGTCACGTCATTCGAGCCGTAGCCGGTCGAAGCGTTGTAGGCGTTCGCAGTGAGCGTGCCCTTGAGGCGGGTCTTCACCGACTGGCCATACGCGGCATTCTCGCCGGTGTAGTCCGTCGAGATCTCGAACAGGAACGGATATTCCAGCCGGAGAAGCGAGAGCGATCGCTGGAGCACGAGCTCGCTCGAGAGCGTGCCGAGCGAGTGCGCGGCGAGCACGAGACCGAGCTCGCGGCCGAAAGCGGCATCCTTCGCGAAAAGCGGAGAGATCTCGCGGGCGACGATCGTGCCGCGGGCAACGTGATCCTTCTCCTTATCGAGCCCCTGGAGCACCGGGAGCAAATTGTCTTTCGCCTGCACCGTGATGCCCGGCGACGTGACGCGGGTGAGCGCGGGGTTATCCGGCATCGCCGCGAGGAGCGTGGCGTGCGACGGATCCGCCTCGATCAAGCCGAGCCACTTCGCCTGGATCGCTTCGTCTTTCGGCGGGAGCGCGCCGCGGGCGACGGCGGCGTCGACGGCCTTCTTCGCGTCGTCCTTGCGGCGCTGGGCATCGTGAGCGCGCAGTTGCACGAGCTCGTCGGCGTCGGCTTTGGCCTTGGCTTGGACGGACTCAAGTTGCGTGAGCTTCGACTGGAGTTCCGCGTTGGTTTTAGCTGCGGAGACCAACTGATCTTTGTGTTTTGCGAACAGGGTGATGAGCTGTTCGTCGGTGGCGTCAGCGGGGGCTTGGACCGCCAGCGCCGCCAGGATTTGGATGAGCAGTTCCTTGAGCATGGTATTCGTTTTCTGGTTATCCGAAGGACCGTCGGACGCGGTGGTGGCAGTGGATTCGGCGCCGGCCAGCCGGGCGGCGATGAGCGCCGGCATCGCGGCGCCGAAAGCGGGTTCGTTCACGAGGCCTCCGGCGGGACGACCGGGCCAAATCGCGGCAACGCGTTTGGTTGTCTTGTTGACCAGGAACTCGGGTGAGAAAGAGGTGTAAACTTTGCCGCGAACGAGCTCCTCACCGAGTGAGGTCCACTCCACGGCAGCAATAATGCCGCGCGCCGGATCCCAGGAAAATCCGGTCACCCAGGCGGTGGCGGCGTCGCCTTCATGAGCCTCGTCCAGGCGCACGCGACGGCCGGCGGCAAGGATCCTTGCGAAGCTTTGCGCGACGGAGCGCGCACCGGACTCGTCACACACGACCGTGCCCTTCCACGGTTTGCCGTCTGCTCCGTGCGCCGTAATCTCGTGCGTGCCGGCGGGCATCCACACGATCTCCCTCGGGAGCGGGGCGCCGTCGGCGAGAGGGGCCATGCGGGCGCGGATGACATCGAGCGCGAGCAGCTCGTCGGCGCCGAGGCCGGCAGCGCTGGCCGCATGGACGTGGTCGAACTGCGAAGAAAGATGCTGGCTGCCCGCTCCGCGGTAAGGGGCTTGCGTGTTGTGCGCCAGCGGCACCGGGGCCGTAAGTGGCCGAGTTTTGTGGAAAACGTGACGTGACATAAAGTGGGTGAGTTCTGCTCTGGGCTCTCAGCTTTGGGCTCCGTGCTCCGCCTTCGCGTAGGTCTGAGCGGCGCCCTGGATGGAGGCTTCGGCGAGTGCGGCCTCGAGCGCGTCGGCGAGTTCACGGGCGCCGACGATCTGCGGGGCGAGTTCATCCAGGCGCGCGATGAACGCCTCGAGCTCGCCGACAACGCCGAGTTCGCCGGCCTCGATCGCCGCCAGGAGCGGCTCCGCGGCCTTGCGCAGCGGCGCGAAATCGCGGGCGTGCGCGAGGGCCAAAACCCTTTTCGTTTCAGCGTCGGATTCATAGCCGCCGGAAAGGGGTGCGGCGGTTGACGTGGCGGCCCTTGCCGATGCCACGGCGAAGCGCGGCGAATTGATTCTGGCGCGTTTTGCTTCGCCGGACGGGTCTTGACCGCTATCGGGGTTCCCCGGCGCGTTTAAATCAGGTTTTCCCTTACCGTCCGGTCGGGCAGTCGCCGGGGTGCCAGCATCACTTGGCGACCCCGGCGCTGCCGACTCCGATGACGGCCCAGCCGATGGCTGGGAGGTGGGACCGCCGACGACTTCCTCGCCGTCCTCGGGGACGGGGATGCCGTGGCGTTCGTAAAACCATTTGCGCGGAACGGGAGCGATCTGCGTGAGGATCTGGTCGCGCTCGGCGCGTCCTTTCGGATCCGTCTCGCTGGCGAACTCGGGCACGATCGTGGGCGGCTCGACTTCGTCGCCCCAGTTCCACCGCAGCACGGCCGGCACGAGCTGGTAGTTGAGCAGATCCGCGCACCACTGCGCCGCATCCTGGAGCCGATCGGCGCGCACGCTGCCATGCAGTTCGCTCGCACCGTTGCCGATGCCCGTGGGCTTGCTCTCGCTGGACGCCTCCTGACCGAGGATGAGTTGATCGGCGTATTTGTCCGCGAGGGTCTGGATCAACACTTGCGGGTTGTCCTGGCTGGCGGTGATCGCCTCTTTGAAATCGAGCGTGGTGCCCTGCGGAAATGCGGCCCACCCTGCCGAGCCGAGGTTCGCGAGCATATCCGAAAGCTTCGCGAGATTCTGCGGCTGGTTGGGATCGTAGGTCGCCCAGCGGAACGGGACGCCGAAGATCTGCGCGTTATTGAGCAGCCACTCCCAGCCGAACGTAATGCCGCACCAATACGGCGCCAGACAGCGCAGCATCGCGGTTTGACCAGGCGCGCCGGAGCGCGAGTGCCACACGCCGACCCAGAATTGTCCGGGCGGAAAGGGCTCCCAGGTGCGGCGGCTCGATCGATCTCCGGCGATCGCGTTGGTGAGGCCCAACTCTGTGCCGTCGGCGTTCCAACCGTATTTCGTCGGGTGCAGGAGATGCGCGCAGCGCGGCAGGAGGCCCTCTTCGTGGCGTTGCCATGCGACCTCGAGGACGGAGAGGCCCTTGCCGATCGCGTCCATCGCATCGAACAACGCGCCCTCGAAACTGAGCTCGAGCGTGCCGGGCTTCGGCCGCCAGTTGCGGAGCGAGGCCTCGACGAGATCCGCGCGCTCCTTCGCCGATGGCGTCGGCTTTTCGCCGCGCTCGGCGTAGGGCTGGACCGAATACGTGACACGCTTGGCGGCGTTGCGGAGCTCCGAAAGATTCTTCGTCAGCCGCGGCCACGTGTCCTCCATCATGTCGAACAGCGACCATTGTTCCTGCAGATTGCCGCCGACGGCTGCTTCTATAATCATGCGCACCTGGTCCGGCGTCATGCGGCGGCCGGCCCACATGATCGGCGTGAAGTCGGCGATCGCAGGGCGAGTGAGCGGCGCCGCCGTGGCGGGCGGGCGGCCGCGGAGTGCGGCGATGGCGTTGGAGAAGCGGGCGCGGAGCGGAATCATCGTGATGCGGTGAGTTGAGGCCGGCGGAGGATCTGCACGCCGGGGCGCGATGAGCCGATCGCGACGAGCGGCAGCGTTTCGGCGGTGAAGGCGCCGGCGACGGGGGTGAGCCAGCCGTGCAGCGAGAGCTTGGTGGAATCGAACGTGTCGCCGTGGTTGCCGCTGCCATCGACTTCGTTGTCGAAGCGGCCGCGGACTTTGCGGACCAGGCGGAAGTCCTGGCGGATGACGCGATCGGGCGGAAGCGCGAGCCGGCCGTCGTCGAGCGCGTTGACGACGAGGTTGCCGAGATACGTTTTCACCGGCATCTCGACGTTGCCGACGGTGATGTTCTCCGAGGACACGACGAGCTCGACGGAGCAAAAGCGGCTCAACTCATCCCGCACCTGGCGCGCGTAGAAACGCTCGTTGGTCGCATCGATCACGAGGCGGCGCGTTTTCAACACGGTGACGAACTCGCGGAGATACGCGGTGGAAACTTTCGGGTCGTTTGTCTTCCAGCGGAAGATGAGGCGTGCGGCGTGCTCGTTGCCGCGTTTCTCCGCGATCGTGACGGAGCTGGGGTTGCTCGTGTTCTTCTCCGTGGTCGCGACGTCGAAGCCGATCGTCACCGGCTCGGAGATCTCGCCGAGGAGTTGCCGCCAATCCGCCGGAAGCTCGCCGTCGAAGAAGAGGCATTGCTTCGCCTCGGCGCGCGCCTGGGCGTGGTGGAGGACGTTGAGCGCGATCGCGGCCGTGCCGGTCGTCGCGAGGCGGAGGCCGTAGTTGCGATCCCAGGCTTCCTTATCGAGCGCAAGGGCACGGTGTTCGTCCGTCGTGAGCGGCGCGCGCGTTTCCGGATGAAACAGCTTGGCTCCCGCGGCGTCGGCGTCCCACGCGTCGACGCGATGCACCATGATGCCCGCTTCCGATCGATACCACACGCCCTCCGGCGTGACTTGCTCGAACTCCATGCCCGCGGGCGGAACGATCAATTCATGCGAGTAGTGCGACGCGTCCGCCGGCGGCGTCGTGCACATGATGAGGCGGAACGTCGGATCGCTCGAGGTGATCGGCTCGACGGCGTCCCACAGCTCCCGGAAATTCGGGATGAATCCGATCTCGTCGAGAAACACCGTGCCGGAGAAACCGCGCGCCGTGGCCGGATTCGGCGCGAGGACTTTGAGGCGCGACACGCGGCCGTCGGGATGCGTGAAGCGCACCTCGAGCTTGCCGCCGACGAACGCGTCTTTGAGCGCGTCGAAATCGCTGAGGAGCTTTGGCTCCTGGCCGGCCTCGATCGCTTCGGCCTGCAGCGCGGAGAACCGCTCGCGCATGCGCGCAAGGATCGTCCAAAACACCTGAGCGGCGCGGAGCGCGACTTCGCCGCCAACGTTGAGCGACGCCGACGCGAGGATCACCGTTTCGCCCGGTTTCTCCAACATCGTCTGCAGCGCCCAGGTGGAGAGAACTTCGGTTTTTCCGGTCTGGCGGCGCCAGAGGAGAATGAAGATGCCGAGCAGCTTGAGCTTTTCGTCGGCGGCGCGCTGATATTCGCGCCAGCGGCGCGACTTGCCGACCGGCGGGCCTTTGCGCTGGAGCGTGCGCTTACGGTTTACGGCCGTCACGCGTCCTCCCCTCGTTTCATCTTTTCGATCTCCTCGAGCGCGAGGGTGATTTGTTCCTGCAGGTCCTCGCTCTTCTCTCCGCCGCGAGCGCGCTCGAGACAGAGCTTGGCCCGATCGAGGGCGAGGCTGAGCCGCTGCACCCGCACGTCGCGAGCGAGCCGCTCTTTTTCCAACGCGAGCTTTTCGCGCCCCAGCTCGATCTTCTCCAGCGCCGCGATGTCGCGAGGTTCGAGATCTTCGAGCGTGGCAAGGAATCGTGCCTGGCCGAGAGCAACACGCGCCTGGGCATCGAAGTCGGCGGGGCAGTTCGATTGGGCAACGAGCGCGACTTCCTTCGCCGCAGCGTAGCGACGTTCCACCTTCGCGGCGGTGAACCACGCGGAAACGGCCTGCGTGCTCGGCGGCTTGCCGCCCCACTCGGCACGCGTCCACTCGTGCACCTTCTTCGCGGCCTCCGCGAGGCCGAGACCGCCGGCGAGCGCAACGAAAAGCTCGTCGCGTTGAGCGGGCGTGAGGCGCGCGGCGAAACTGTCTTTGCGGAGCTTCACTCGTCAGGGATTGAGCGCGTTCTGGCCGGCCTCGCGGATGTGCCACTTGCGCGCGTCTGCGTTGGTAGGATCCATCGGATCCGCGGTGAAGCCGGCCATCTCCTGGGCTTTCAGCCAGGACAGGTGCTTGACCAACTCCGGCAACGAGATCGCCGGACGCACGAGGCGGTTCACCTCGGCGAGGAGTGTCTCCTGCGGGAGCGAATAAGGTTTCGCGGCCGCGAGCAGGCGGAGAATGGTGAGGCGGATCGACTGCGGATTCACAGGAGTCCTTTCGTTTTCGCGAGGAGCGAGATGGTGCGCTCGGGGATGTCGTCCATGAGCTGGCGGAGGTCTTTGATCTCGGCGTCGAGCTTCACGCTGATTGCCTTCGTCTCCTGCCGTCGCTCCTCGATCGCCGCGTTGATCTCGAGTCGCTCCCGTGCGATGCGACCGTGCACTTCCTTGATCTGCTGTTCGGTGGCGGTGCCTGGGTGAGCTCGCACCTCGAAGGGCTGTGGCGTCTCGGCCTCTTTGGTGCGCAGGCTTTTGATGCCGACGGCCGCGCCGATCATCGTGGCGACAAAGCCGCCGAGATAGAACAACACGCTGAGCCACTGAGCGAGCGCAGCCGCGGGAGGTTCGGCTTGAGCGAGGAGGAGCAACATTGGCGTCATTTGGTGCGGTTGCGCTCGTGAGCGAGGGCGGCGGCGAGGTTGATGTTTTCCCGCTCGAGCTGCGCGAAGGCGGCGGCGCTGTGCCAGGTCTCGTCAGCCTGCGGGGTGTAGATCCCCGCGCTGGTCTGCACCGGCTGGCCCGCCGGGAGTTGCAGGACGCGCGGCTGGTAGATTTGCAGCGACGCCTTGGGCGCGGAGGATGCGCTCGCGCAGCCGGTCGGCAGCGCGGTGAGCAGCGTCATCGCCGCGAGCGCGCAGAGAAGCGATTTGTGATTCGTCATCGGCGATGTCGGAGTCGATGCGGCGTTGGAGATCGTAGCGCGCTCCCACCGCACGGATCTCGAGGTAGGCGGCGCCCGCCCTCGCGATCGCAGTGAGGAGCGCGAGCATCGGCTAGAGCTTCCGGCCTCCGAGCTTCGCGCCGAGATAGCCGCCCCAATAGAAGATCCGGTCGAGGAGGCGGAACCACCACTTGGCCTCCAGCGAGGCGAGCCACTTGTCGTCGGCGTCGCTGGCCGTGGCAGCCGCACGTTGGTGCGCCCACGCGATCAGCGTTTGATACACGATCGTAAGCGCACCGAAGATCGCGAGCGCGGTGGACGCCCAGCTATATTGAGCGAGCAGCCCCGCGGCGAAATCGGCGAGTTCGGCCGCAGCGGTGAAGGCGGCGACCTCCGTGGAGACAGGAACGCCGGGATCCTGGGCGCGGAGCGTGACGGCGAAAAACGTGAGCAGGGCCAAAACGGCGACAAAAAGCGCCGCGAACCAGAGACCGGAGCGGGAGGTGGAAGTCATGGCGGCCACACTGTGCCGCCATGCCGCGAACGAAGTGCAGCCCGCTAATCGCGAGCGTGCGTCAGCGAATGCGAGAGCGTGTCAGCCATGGTCAATTTCTCGGGTTTTTCGGAGAACGGCTGAAAACCCGGATTCAAAACCCACCACGTCCACGCATCCGAAAACTTGATATAGCGGCCGCGCACCGTCGTCGGGCACTGCGCCACGATCGCGCGCGCGTAGCGATAGCCGATCGTCACGCCCTGCTCGGCGAAACGATCGACGAGCTCTTTCGCCATGATGAGTTTTTCAGGTGTCTGCGCCATTCAAACGTATGTTCCCGCGTGGCACGTCCCTCTCGACATAAGGGTGCTCACCATGCACGCTGGAGACCTATGTCCGAGATTACCCCGACTAAAAGTTCCCCGGCTGACGAATACAGGCTCATTTCGGTTCATCTTCCGCCAAAGTATTGGGTCGTTGTTCTCGGCGTGATGAACAACTTTCTCGACGGCGAGCTTCGAAAGCTGATCAAAGACACGAAGGAAAAGTATAAGACGGAAGATCAGGTCCCCGCCGAAATCCGCACCATCATTGCCGGGGCGCACGCAGCTCATTCGACCATTGTGACCGCGCTGCACAATACGGGCGAAATGACGGCTGAGGCGAACGCGGGGGCCGGCTTGCCCGCATTCAAGCGGCTGATTGATGAGGGTAAAAAGGTCCGCGAACGACGCGGGTCGAAATCGTAGTTGAACGGCGTTCATTGACGGGAACTCACGTTCTCTGCTGAAGGACGCGTTGGAGTTCTTGCTCCGCCCGCTGCTCGATCGCCTTTTGGAGATCGGCGGCCGGCGGGAGCGCGCGCGGATCCGCGTCCTGGTGCACGCTCGGCACCAGGCGGAAATAGTAGCGCGGGAAACGGGCATCGTCCGGATCTGGCGTGCCGAGGAAGAGTTTGCCCTGCTTCGATTTCATCAGGCCGAGCCCCGCGATCGTGCCGGCACGCGGCAGCACACCGTAGGCCTCGGGACGCATCGGCAGCGCGAGCAGGCGCCGGCCAGGGCCGGGCTTGATCGTGCCGCCGCGAAGCTTGAACGCGAACGGCCGCGACGCGATGCCGACGGTTGCGCGGTCCGGTGTGGCTTCGCGGAATGCAGTTTTGGCGGCGACCTCCCTCGCCCAGAAATGCGAACGGGGAAACCCCTGCTTGTTCGGCGAATCCTGCTCGCGCTGCGCAAAGTGTTTTTTGAGCTGCACCTCGAGCTCTTTGCCCAGGCGCGTGAGCATGCTCTTGCGCTGAGCGGGCCCGAGATCGCTGAGGATCTTCTTAACGCGCGGCGTGGCGAGGTCCTGGTATTGGGCGAAGATGTTCACGAGGAGAGCTGAGCGTTGAGCGCTGAAGGCTGAGAGCTGGAATCAGGCGTGAACGACGGCCACCAGAAAGAGTGGAAGTCGTGCCAGTAATCGACCGCGTGGCCTTGTTCACCGGCTTTCCATAACACGAATTGGACGGCGCCACTGCGGCGATGCCGCCGCGCGGGTTCGCCGTTGACGGTGCCGTATTCCCATTGGTGGAACAGAGACTGGAGCCACTTTCTCATCGCTCAGTAGATGCGCGGGTTTTTCCAGTCCTCGCCGTGGATGGCGCCGTTCGCCCGGGCGCCGTGAATTTCCACGATCGTGCCGCCCACGTGCTCGATCTCCCAGCGTGCGATCGGCAACACATCCTCCGCATCCACCGCCTGCGCCTCGAGCTCGGCGGGATAGCCGCCGAGCCAGAACCCCTCGGCGTCGAACAAGTGAGCGGCTTGCTCCTCGACCTCTTCGGGGAGACCGCCGTCGTATTCGTAGCGGCGCCCCTTGTATTCAAAAACGATATACGCGGTTCCGTTCATGGCGCGGTGGGCCGCAGGGTTTTCAGGACGAACGTGAAGTAATCCGGATCCTGGCGGGCGAAGCCGATCGGATCGCGGTAAAGCCGCTGCAACCCCATCGAGAGGATCTCCGTCGATTGCATCGCGGAGGGATAAATTTTGCCCGTGTAAACGTGGCCGCCGCGCCGGGCCCACTCGTCCTCGATCGCGATCTCGTGATAGCCGTAAGCCGAGCTGCCGGTCAGCGCGCTCAACCGTTGCGGCGTCTCGCCGGCGCGGGTGCGGCTTGCCAGGAACGCGCGGCATTCCGCGAAGATCTCGGGATCCGAGGTCTCGATGTGGTGCGCGAGCTCGTGCACGGTGATCTCGACATTGTTGCGGGGGACCTTCGCGGTTTTGGTCACCGGGTGATAGTGAGCGCGGGCGCGGGTGATGCGCACCTTGGCCGGCGTGCTCGTGGCGGCGTCCTTGTGGAGTAGCGAGCCGATGAACTCGGCCGCCTTTTCTCCCTGCGTCTTGGTCGCCTTCGTGAGCTGCAACGAAAGCTGGCCGCGATCGGCGGCCGGCAGGGCGACGAGCGCGTGTGCCTGGTCTCGCGACGTGGCCTGAGCGACGTCGCGGGCGATCGTGTCGAGATCGGGCAGCGCCGCAGCCGGGCGGGCCGTGCGGTCACCCTTCCAGACTGCGCGATCGCCGGCGATCGTGAGCTGATCCCCGAAAGCGTTCTGGAGCCAGCCGCGGGCGTCCGGAGAAAGCCCTTTCACGCTGGCGGAAAGGTTTTCGTTCCAATCGCGCTGAGCGGCCGCGGCGTTGTCGTGGAGCCGCCGCGCACGCTCCGCGGGCGGCTCGTTGGCCGGGAGCAAGCCGAGCCGCTCGGTCTCGTCGCGATCGACTTCTTCCAACCCCATGCCAGATCCGAAGTCGAACGGCGGCCACGGGCGCTGGAAGCGCGAGAGCGTGGCCCAGATCGGCGAGGTGCGGAGCGCAACCATTTCGGTTTTACTGGCGCCGACCCAGTTGACCTTGGCGCCGGCGACACCCCAAAGATCGAACCACTTCCGCTCGACGCGGCGCGACTCGATGCGGATCAGGCGCAGTGCGGGGTAAGCATCCTGCACGTCGGGATCGAGGCCGGCGACGTGCGCGGCCTGCGCGTGGGCGTCGGCTTGTTGAAAGTCCCAGATGAGCTCGAGGCGGCGACGCGATGTGAGGTCGGTGAGCTTGCCGGAGTCGCCCTCGTCGGCGCCTAGGAGTGTGCGCATGTCGGCGACGAAGCGGGAACGGTTCATGCCCGTGCCGCCCGGCCGCTCCTGCTGCATGCCCTGGAGGATCTTCTCGCGCATCGTCGACAACACGCGGGCATTCTCGACGCCGGCGGAGAAGAACGCCCGCTCCCGCAGCGCGATCGGCACGCGCGCCCAGTCGGCCGTGCGCAGCTTCGAGCCGACGATCGATTTGTCGGAGAAGCGGGCGACGGCTTTGTCCCAGGGCGATGTGGCGAGAGCGGGCATTGCTTTTATTTTAACACGGAGGACGCGAAGGCCGCAGAGGAATCAGGCGACGAGTTCGCGCCCCATCTGGCGGGCTGTGGTGTAGCGCATTGCGGTGCGAAGTTTTTTGAGAGCACGTTGCTCGATGACGTAGGGCCCACCGTGCGACATGCCGGTGATTTCGGCGATCTCCCGGATGGTGAAAACGCGCCCAGGGAAACGCACGCACAGCACGGCGAGCGCAAGGTCGATCTCGGCATCTTCCTCGACCGAACGAGTAGTTTTCCCGTCTATCGAGCGAACGTTCATGCGGCAAAAAGATCTCGAGGGAGGTTGCGCGCCCACACGACTTCGGTGCGCTGGCCGGAGTTGCACGCGTGCGCGTTGAACTCGAATCGCCGCCAGTCCCGATACAATTCGCGATCGTAGAGATCGGAAGCGTATCCGGAGATGATGACGCTGCCCTTGAGACGATGAATGGTCTCGGCGATCCGCCGGTGCTCGTCGTCGCTCAATTCGAACGCATAGCCGAGGTGCGAGCGGGATACAGTTCCGACACGCGTGCTGTGCACGTAAGGCGGATCCACAAAGAACAAGGTTTCGGCGCTGTCATGGTCGACCATCACTTTGCACGCATCGCGGTGCTCGATGAGCACGCCTTGGAGTCGATCCGCGATAACGCGGAATGCGCCAGGCAGGCCGGCCCAATCCATCGCGGTGGTGGTCGCATCGCGACGCATGGCGCGGAATCCCGTGCGCTGCAGACGCCCGTCGGTGACGTTGCGACGGGTAAACGTCGTGCCGTAGCTCATGAAGCTGCGCGCTATCGTGCGCCGGGCTTGCTCGATGGGATCTGTTGACGCGTCGAAGGAAAGCTCGTGCTCGGCACGGGCGTAGGGCGTCAGCGCGATCGCGCGGATGAGTTGATCCGGCTGATCGCGCATGACGCGAAACACATTCACGATTTCGCCATCGAGGTCGTTGTAGATTTCACGGGGCACTCGGGGCTTTTGGAGCAGCACGCCGGCGCCGCCGCCGAACGGTTCGACGTAGGTGCGATGCGTGGGAAACAGCTCGATGATCCGCGGGGCCAGGCGGAACTTGCCGCCGTGGTAGCGGAGGATCGGGCGCGTGAGTTTTGCCGTGGCGATCATTCGATCCAGTTCACGCAGTCCTTGGTCTCACACTGGCCGCGGACGTGGCCGTTGTAGGCGGACTGCTGAAGGTGCAGCCGGCCTTTGCACGCGGGACATTCGATGACTTCGGCTTTGCCGAGCGGGAGTTTCTTCCGCCAGGCGGAAACCACCGGGCCGACGACGAGCATGCGTTTCATTGACGCTTCGATGCGATCGGCGCGGGCTTCGGCTTCCTCGCGGCTCTTGCGCACCCACTTGGGGCACAGCTCGAGCACGTTGGGCAACAGATGGCCTTCGATGCAGGGGCCCCATTTGATCGTGGAATCAGCACGCGTCTGCACGCGCTGGATTTGGTCGATCGCACAGCCAGCCGCGCACGTGATCTTCGCGCCAGGCACCGGACTGTAGTGCTGGCAATAGTTCATCGCGAAGGCGATGCGTTCGTCGCGGCTTTTCATCGGCGGGCGAGGCAGTGATACGGGATTTCGTGGACCTCGAACATCGCAGCGATCTCGCCGACGAAGGCGTCCGGCGTGTGCGAATGCGTGAGGAGCAGCTGCTTTACCTGCTCCATGAAATCGAGGGCCGTGAGATTCTGCGGGCCGTAGGTGGGCACGTCCTCGATGCCACACCCGGTGACTTCCGCCTTAGCCTCGAGCCCTTTTTCGAGCTCCTCTATGCGCTTGGTGAGTTCCTCGCGCGGATCCTTTGGGCAAATGGGCGCGAACTCTTCGCGCACATCGTCCACGGTGCGGCCGTGAATCGCGGCGTAGGCTTCGACGCAGCCCTCGAAGCTCTGTGTGGCGTGCCCCATGTAGTAACCTACATCGGGCGAGGCGCAGATGCGGCCGAGGACGTGCGTGATGGCACGGTCGGCGAGTTGGAGTTTTTTTTCTGTGGTCATCGGAGAAGTCGTCCCTCGTTGCGCGCGAGGAGGGCCGCGGCGATCGCTTCCTGGGCTTTGTGGAGTTCGGCCCAGCTGCGCGGCGACATTTCGTCGCGGTGCGCCTCACGGATCGCGTCGATCATCGCGCCGATCAGATCGAGCTTTGCCTCGAGGGGACCGTCGGGGATCCGCACCTCGATCGCGCCGCGGTGAGTGGCCGGGGCGCGCTCGGCGCCCCGGCCAGGTCCATTTGCACCGGGGTTTCCAGTTCCCGGCGCGGCGAGAGGTGTGGCAGGCATCGCGATCAAAGGAAAGAGGTTTGCACGCCTTCACCGCGGGCGATCGCCTGGCGGTCCGCGTGGCGCTGGTGGGCTTCGGTGTAGTTGAGCGCCCGATACACGCCCTCGTGTCCGTCGCGCCGCACGCACTCGGCGAAGCCGAGCTGCTCGAGCTCGGTCACCCGCGGCCGCACGCTGAGGAGGTCGACTTCCATCCGGGCAGCGAGTTCGCGCGTGGTGCACGGCCCAAAGAGCTGTAACGAGCTATACACGGTTGCGCGCAAGCCGCTGAGGCGGTCGCGCAGTTCCGCCCAATTGAGATCGCGAATGTCGGTGCCGAGCATGGTGGGATTTAGTTGAGAGCTGAGAGTTGATGGCTGAGCGCCGGTCAGAACGGATTCCCGCCGGTGGGCGCCTTCGGTTGCGGCTTCTTCCGTGAGCGGACGGTGAAGACCAGGCGCCAGAGTTGCTTCGGCGAGGCGTCGGTGAGCTCGCAGCGGTATTGCTGCCGGCAGATCGCGGCGGCGTAGCTCTCCTGGAGGCCGCGCTCGCGGAGTGCCTGGCGGAGCTTGTAGAGCGCGACGCGTCGATCGTTGTCCGCATCGCGGGCGAGCGTTTGCGCGGCCGCGCCCGACTCCCCCGCCAGCGCTTGGAAATGCGCGAGGAGCCGGCCGTAGTGCGCCTGAGTGCACGCCCGCAGCGACTGCACGCCGCACGCCTTGCCCTGCTCGACGCGGCGCCAGGCGGTGAAGAGCTCCGTGGGCGACAGGTCCGGATTGATCGCCTCGAAGAGATCGCGGTCGGGTTTTGCGAGGTAGGCCTTGCGCGCGGCGATCGCGATCAGGCGCTTTTGGTCGTTGGAGAGCGGGCTCATTTTTTGGCGCTCTTTGCGAGCTTCGTGGTGAAGTTGCCGGCTAGCGTGATCCCCCGGCTCTGCCGATGCGCGGCGATGTAGGCGGCCTCAGCGCTTGCCAGCGCGCGCAACGCAGCGCGGGCCTGCACAATGCAGGCCTGCCACTGGCGGCGGAGCTGGGCGAGATCGGGGGGCATGGATCGTTAACGCTTCGGGATCTCGACGCGTTTATCCGTCGCGATCTCGCGGGCGGTTTCCCATCCGCGGCCCCATCGGAGCGACTCATCGGACGCGACGGGATGCGGGTTGGCCGACTTCGGCTTGCCGGCGCGGTAGGCCGACATGCCACTGCAGACAACCGGATCGAAACTTTCGATGCTCACGCGGCCTCCTCTTCCTTCGCGGCGTCGCTCGCGGCCTTGAGCAGCTTGGCGACGAGTTTGTCGATGGCACCGTCGGCGGTTTTGATGAGGATGTGATCGCCCTTCTTCGTGTGCTCGGCACCGGCCTTCACGAGTTGCTCGAGCTGCTTCTCCGTCGCGAACTCGAGGAGCTTGTCGGCGACCGGGGTCTCGACCGTGGCGAGGAGGCCAAGCGCTTTGATCTCCTCCGGGCGCCAGAGTTTTTTCACCAGGGTGACGATCGCCTCGCGACCTGCCTTGTCGCCCGGCAGCTCGAGGTTTTCGTCGTGCGCCTGGTAGCCGCATTTGATGCCGCTCTCCGTGATCGTGCGCGGGGCGACGAAGAGGTCGGGCGCGGTGCGGAGCACGTCGCGGAGATTGGCCTCCGCATCGGCGACAGCTCCGACGTGCGTGCGGATGGTTGGGATGTGCCGGCGGTGCGCGGCTTCGATCTTGGCATTGAGCGCGGCGACGGCTTTCGAGAGCTTGGCGCGGGCGGCAGCAAGCGCCTTGGCGGCGCCGCGGATGAGGTCGAGTTTGGACAGTGCGTTGGTGGACATGAGAAAGACCGCGCCGGATTACGCGCCGGCGCTCGCGCCTTCCCCAGGAGCAGGAGCTTTTTTGGCTGCTTCTTCTGCAGGAGGTGTAGTGTGGATCGTGATACTGCTATCGTCCGGCGCCATCGCGGCCGCCGCGGCGGCCGTATTCGGCCCGGAAGTGTCGAAGGGAGGCTCGTCGATAATGACGTCGGCGGAGTAACCGCGCTGCGTCTGCACGGGCGACGTCATCCGCGTCTCGAAATAGTTGAGCGCATCGCGGGCGCACTGGACGTTAAGCAGCGCCGTGCCGGCGTTGCCGAGGGCGAGCGAAGCGCGGGCGGCGAAGAGCTGGTCTAGTGCGCGCCCGACTAGCTTGCGGAAAATCGGATCGATCACGACAGCGGCCCTCCGAGGAAGCCGGCGACCGTGGCGACGAGCGCGGCGCCGAGGTAGAACCACACCCAGCGGCGGCGATGCAGCGGCGCCTTTGCCGGAGTGTGGACGTGGATCCCCTCGATCCGGCCAAGGTGACGTGTGGCGGGATAGCGGTTCACGACTCCCTCCTCTCCGCCATGTAGCGGGCGGGCTTTTCGTTGGTGGTGCTGCCCTGGGAGAGCAGCGTGAGGCGGACATCGGCCTCGGGGCAGCGGAAGTATTTCGCGGCGGCGGAGAGCGCGGCGACGCGACCGCTATTCGTCGAGCTGGCGAGCTTCGCGAGTTTGCCCGAACTGGCGCGGGCGATGTTGGTCGAGCCCAGGCGGACGACAACGGGGATGGTGTCGCGGGTGCCCGGCGGGAGGGTTGGAGCTGGGGTGGCGGAGTTCATCGGAGAGCTTTGGTCGCTTCGCGCGCGCGGAGGATGATGGCATTGGCTTGGGCAACCTTGATCACGTGCTCGCGACGTAGCGCGACGGCCCGGCGCCAGGCCTCCTCGCGGCCCAGCGTATCGATGCAGAAGCGGCGCGAGGTGGACCCGAGGTTGACCACAAAAAACAGGCGGTTGCGCCGGCTGGGCATGCGGGAGATGCAGATGCCGACCACGCCTGTCTTGCTACGGCGATCGCGAGCGCACGCGACACGCAGGTGCGGTCCGACGACCGGCACCCACTCATGCCGCGCGATCGCGGGGCGCGCGACGTGGAGTTCCTCCTCCGCGGGGCGATAGCTTTCGACGGTGCGGCCGCGATCGCCGAAGAGGATCACCGGCCAGGCAGTGGCTTCGCGGCGGGCTTCGGGATTATGAGGCATGGCGGCCTCCTTTCCGGGGACGTGGTTTATTTCCTTGTTGTAGGGTGCGCAGCAGATAGGCCGCTTCGAAGTCCTGGTCGATGATCGCGACCTCCTTTGCCAATCGGAAGAGGCACTCGCGATCACGCTTACCGATGCAGCGTTCGCAGAGACGAGCGAGGGAGACGCTCCTTGATAGCACGTCGGTGGTCGTCGGCATGGCGGATCCTCCTCAGCGGCGGGCGAGTTCGGCCTGGAGCGCGGCGAGCACGTGCTCGTGCGTGGCAGCGCCTTCGATTTCCTTGGCGATGACGCGTTCACATACGGCGGCGGCGAACGAGAGGTTGCCGCGGGTCTTCGCCGCCTCGAGCACGGCGCTGGCGCTGCGCGTATCCTCGGCCTTGATACGACGCGCGAGCAGCTTGCGGACGTCGGTCTCGCGGAGCTCGCCGATCTTGATGCGCTCGGCGAGGCGGTTGCCGAGGAGCTGCTTGACCTCCTCGTAATTAGCGCGCTCGAGACGGCGCCAAAGCGTGGGCAGCGCGAGGAGCAGGATCTCGCCCGGCGTCTGGTTGATGAGCGTCTTGCACGTGTTGAGGCACGCGGGACCGAGGTGGTGAGCCTCGTCGATCGCCAGCGCGGTGCGGTGAGCGGAGAGCTTGTTGACGACTTGGCGGAGGCGGCCTTCGCGCGAGAGCGCCTGCTCCTTCACGCCGAGCGCGTCCAGGATCGACCCGAGGAACGCGTTGGGGTTGTCGGCCCACACTTCGGTCGCCTCCACCACGAGGATCCGCTGGCCGTATTTGCGCTGCAGGAGCGTGAGCGCCTTCGACTTGCCGAGGCCGGAGTCGCCCTCGAGCAACACGACGCGGCGGATCGAACGGCATTCGAGGATCTCGACGATCGAGCGGCGGAGCTGCACCACCGTCGAGAGATCCTCGTAAAGCTCTTCCTCGTTGGTGTCGCGACCGCTGAGCGACTCGATGAGCGCCCACACGGCGCGGTATTCGGAGAGCCAGCGGTCAAGATCGAGCTCGGCGAGGTCGCCCTTGAGGATGCGAGAGAACGTCTTCGTCGAGCCCAGGCCAGGGAGGCGGCGGAGGAGTTCGTTGTCGGAGTATTTGCGGATCTCCTGCCAGGCGCGGATGCGCTGCGCGAGGAGACCGAGTTCGTTGGCTTCGGCTGCGGTGAGTGATGCGGGTATCGTCATATCGGAATTTCGGAGATGGGAGTTCGGAGATCGGAGTGCGGGTCAGGCGGCGAGCTGGCGTGCGCGGGCGAGGTAGAAACGCCACTCGAGCGCGAAGGTGCGCATGACCGCGCGATCGAGGTAGCGGTCGAAGGCGCCGGTGCGCTGCGCGGCGGCGGAGCGATAAGCGATGGCCTGGCGAAGGGCGTTCGCGGCGGCGTCGCGGTAACGCGCGGCGCCGAGTGATGCGGTGGTGATGCGGGTGCTCATGGGCGGAAATCAGTAACGGCGATACACGCGGCGGAATGTGCGCTTGCCCATCGGGCGGGCGTCGGCGTGGTCGGCGATCGCAACGAGCTTTGCGGCGAGGGCGCGCAACTCGGCCGGGCGCATGCTCGCCTCGTAACCGATGAAGGTGTTGAGCGTGACGAGCGGCTGGCGCATGGCGCACTGCTCGAGGCAGGCAAACACGGCCCCCGTCTCGGTGAACTGGTTGCCCTTACAGTAGTCGGGGGATTCGATTTCGACGAAAGCAGGAGCGGCCGGCTCCGCGGAGGGTGTGATGCTGTTGTTTTTCATCGGAGGGAAAGTCAGAGGAGCGACGGAGCTCCGGTGGGGATGAGCGATTGCTGCGCGCGACGCTCGGCGCGCTCGATGGCGGCGAGCTCGTCGTCGGTCACGTCGGGACGTATCGTCGGAGTCGATACACGTGGGGCGATCTCGACGGGGCGGGCGGTCTCCTGGCGCGGAGAGACGTCGGGGCCGCGCGTCTCGCTCTCGCGGCGCTTCCGCGTGCCGTCGGCGGACACCGCGCGATACTCCCGCATCACGATCGAGCGGAGCGTGGCGCGCATCTGCTTGCCGCGCTCGAGGGCGACGGAGATGTCGCCGGAGGTGGAAACCGCGAGAGCGTTGGCGGCATCGCGCGAGATCGCGGGCAGATCCTCCAGGCACGGGACGCCGCGGGCGAGCACGCGCCCAGCCTTCCAGCCGCGCACGGGCCAGGCGTCGGTGAGCGTGAGCGTCGCCGGCGAGTTCGCCTCCCACGGATCGAAGTGCGCGGTGACGCGGCGGCCTTCGCACTCGAGGAGCTCAGGCGCCCACCAATGCGAGGGCAACGAGACGCCCAACGGCTGCTCCACCATGCCGCCTACGCAAGCGCGGCGGACGGTCCAGGTGCGGACCTCGGGCGCCCAGAGATAAGCGAGTGACGCGTCGAGCGACGCGCGCGGGTGCGCGGCGAGATCCTCGCGGTAGCGCTCCTCCGGGATCCAGCGGCCGTATTGCTTCGACTCGACCGGCGTGCGGGCGAGGAACTGCAACGACTGCTCGATCGCCGCCATGGCGACAGGCAGCGCGGGAAACACCTCGCGCGGATCGAGCGTGCCCGCCTGCGCCTGAGCGAGGAGCTTGTTTTCCCGCTCCATTTCCCCGCGGTAGCGGCCCACCTGGCCGGGGACGGCCGACAGAACCGTCCACATCCGGTTGAAGAAATTTTCGACGAGCTTTTGCCGCGGCGCGTAGCTGCGGGCGATCTCGACGCCGGCCGCCTGGCACATCGCGGTGACGCGCTGCGCCTCCCAGATGCCGCGTTCCAGCACAACGAGGTCGGGCACAACGCCGTCGCGCCATGTGCGGCCCATCGCGCCGCCGGCATCCTCCGCACGATAGGCACCGGAGGCGCGGACGGCGAAGAGGTAGCCGACGGGAAAGTCGGTGCCGTCGTCGATCCCCAGGAGCGTCTGGAAACGGCCGACCTTCACGCCATAGCGATCGCTGCAGCGGCATCCACCCCACGGCCACGGAACGACGATGCCGAAGTTCACGGAGCCGTCATCCCAGCTCTGCCGTTCGCCGCCGCGGAGCCGGCGGTCTTCGCTCCAATGCTTGCGTAGGACGCCGCGGGCGTGGCCGAACATGACGTCGGCGTTGCGCGGATTGCGCGAATAGGTGACGAGCGCGGGCGCGGCCTGCATGGCGCGCTTCACGGGGCGCGGTAGTTGATGTTTGGATGCGCGCGGCGTGCCCTCCTCGCGGAGGATTGCCTCGCGCAACTCGGGCGAGCACGCCGGCGACTGCGCGAAGAGCCGCGCGGCGAGCGTCATCGAGCCCTTGTCGTGTGTCCGGTTGGTTTTGAGGTAGGCAGACAGGAGTCCGCGCGCTTCGGCTTCGGTGGGGACGACTTCGGGCGGGCGCCCGCGACGTGAGAGAAGCTCCGCGCCCGCTGTTTCATGAAGGGCAACGTCGTCGCGACCCGTTGCAGGAGCTCCCTGCACACCATGGCTGGACGCGGAGAAGTGTGAGCACGCGGGGTTGTTTTCGGCCGGTGCTACCGGCCCGACCTGTGACGTGGACGGCATGGTCAGCTCCGCCCCCGTGCTCGTGAAAGTGGCGCTGGCGGCGCGAGCCGCGCGGAGTTTTGACAGGGCGCTCATCGTCAGCGGCGGAACGTGGGAGGGAGCAGGTCGCGGACATCGTCCCAGCCGCGCTCGAGTGCGGCGCGCTCCTCGGGTTGCAGCTTGGCCCAGTGAGGAAGCGACGTCTCCAGGGCGGTGAGTGCGCGGGCAATGTTGCGCGCGTGATCGATGGCCGCGCGGTGCTTCCCCTTGGTTGCGCCCGCGCCCCAGATCCCGGCCCATTTGCGTGCAGGGCGCACGCTGGGATCGTCCTGGATCTCGGCGAGAGCCTCTTTCGCATTCTCGCGCACCTCAGCGGTGACCGACTGGCCGTCGATCTGCCGCACCTGTCCGTTGGCGATCTGGATGAGCTGGCGATAACGCTGGCCATCGAGCATCCAGCGGCGCGCGGTGTCGTCGGAGATGCCGAGCTCCTCGCGGACCTTGGCCTGCCAGCCGCGTTCATCTTGGAAACTCGCCGCATCGTGCGGCGAGTTTTTCGGGCGGCCGCCCTTTGACAGGAACTCGGCGCGGAGCTCCTCGAGCACTTCACCGAGCTCGAGCCAAGCGCGGGCACCGGCACGGACTTTTTCGACGAGTTTGCGCGCTTCTGACCACGTGGCCGCGGGGGGCGCGTCGACGATTTGTAGATTCGACATAGAAGGTGGGGGTTACCGCACGCGGACGGCTTGGCCGGATGGGGCTTTTTCCCGCGGCGCGAGTTGGGAGATCTTCCGCAAAACGCGGCCACTCGGGCGGTGGCCGTTGAGCACTTCGCTCAGATGCTGATAGCAAACCCCCAGCAGGGGAGCAGCTTGGCGATAGCTATAGCCGCGATCGCGCAGGACCTGCTTTGCGACCTCTAGGGGGATTTTCTGGTTGCCGGGGCTCATGTGTTCGCGTGAGAACTGAGCCCTGAGCAAAACTGAGCAGAGCTAAGCGTCAAGCCCTACTGCTTAGTTCCGCTTAGTTTTGTGCCTACCTTTTCTGAAAAACTCCGCCGGCTGATGATGAAGCGGGGCGAAACCACACGTTCGCTTGGCAAAGCCGTAGGTGCGACGAGCGGAGCCGTCACAGGGTGGAGAAACGGAGCAACTCCGCGGCCGGATATTACGAGGCGGATAGCCGATTACTTCGGCGTAGCGGTGGAGGTGCTGGTGGACGACGCGCGGGATCTACCCGCGGACTATGACGCGCCGACCGCGGAGGAGACATCGGATCATCTCGTCGCTGCACCGCTGGAAGCCGCGGCGAAGCGAGCGAACAAATTGCCAGGCACGGCAAAAGAGCGTCAGGAGGCCTTCGAGATCTACTTACGGCACCTGCGGGACCTCAGAGCGGAAGCAGAGAAGATCGCCGGCGGCGACACGTCGGTTGCCGTCGCCGTGTTCGATCGAATGCTGGCCGCCTGGCTGTCCATCGAACAGCAGTCGCCCTTGGATAGTGAGGCCGTGAAAGAAGCCATTCTGAGCGGGCGCAAAAAAGGGTTTCGCAGCGCCAGTGAGATCATCCATGGCGTCCATCCCTCCTCGCACGAAGAAAGGACTGGATGATGTCTGCCGACTCATATTGCTCGAGGAACTCCATCAGCAAGCGGCGATCGATCACCGCTTGGGTGAGCGCCGACAGAAGCGGGCAGGTTGCACAGGAGGGGGACAAGGGTGCGGCGGGGCGATCCGGAATCATCACTGAATTTTGGGAATGGCTCGGAGGTAAATGAGGTGAAGGGAACAAGAGATAGCCGAAGGGATCTTTCGCCCTGTATGTCCGACACTGTAGGACTCGCGGTGCATTGTTTACCGCCCGTGGTGGCGATGCGCTACGCCGGTGCAAAAACGTCGGCGCCAGCCAGCGCACATCTATTTGCCGCCGCCGCTCGTCGCAGCGGTGAAACTGCGAGCCAAGCAGCTCGATCTCCCGCTGAGCGGCTATTTCAAGGTGCTGCTGCGAAACTACCTTTACGCTGCGTCGCCGCGCTCGATCGAACTCCCGGAGGAGAAGCCGAGCGCTCAGGTGCGCGAGCGTTTACCCTTTTCGGTGCAACCCCAGCTTTGGGCCGACGCCGACGCGGCCGCGTCCCGGCTCGACGGCACGGTGTCCCTCCTGGTGGAGGCGCTCGCCGCCGCCGATCTACTTTCCCCGTCTGCAGATCTCACCATCTGCGTTCGCGGGCCTAAGCCGAAAATCCAGCAATGACCCCAAAAATCCTCGCTTCACTCCTCGGGTTGGCATTCGCGCTGACCCTTTTTTCTGGCTGCGCGAAGAGAGCGGAAGCCACGTCCAGGCCTGCGGCGCCAGCGCCAGAAAACGGCGTCGCATTCGAAGCCGGCCGTGTGAAAGGTCACCAACTCGCCGGGATCGCGCTCAATGCGGGCTGGAATGCGCCGACGGGCCAAGCGCTCGCCGGACTTGCCCGTCTCCACGGCAACGACTGTGGCTTCTCCGGCGCGGATCGAGACACATGGGAGCGCGGTCTCATCAGCGGTTACCGCGATCGGTATCGTGAAGCGAGGGGGGCCGCCTGGTGAAGCACCGCCGACCCGCCGCAGAGCCCCCGCAGGGCCGCCGCCGCTTCGAAGTTTGGACCCTTTCCACTGACGGAAGCAGACCCTTTTCGCCCGTCCTTGGCGTCCAGCCCCACGCGCGGGCGCTAAGTCGCTGACAATCAGAGGCCTCCCGTGCTATTCCGGCCTCTGCAACCCTGCTCCTGATTTATTCCCGGTCTCAGAAAACCCGCTAACGTTTAATGGTTAACGGGTTTTCAAAATGGCGGGATGGACGGGACTCGAACCCGCGAGTTGATGTTCACCGTCTGCGTGACATCCGGCCCCCTCGAGCGCCCCCGGCATGCGACGGCTACGCCGCTAATGAAAAATTCGCCGACGCCTGCACGGCGTCGGCGTTCCTGTTCTCTGCCACCCAACCAACCCGTCAAAAGATATACTGCACCTTCCCATAGAGCACGTGCGCGTCGAAGTCATTCATCCCGGGCCACGTCTCGTCGCGGTTCGTCACATAGCCATACTTGAAGGTGTAGATCAGCGTCTCGCTCTGCCGGCGCTTCCACGTCAGATAAGCCGCCTCCTGCTTCTGGCTCACGCCGTAGGGCAGTGAGGTCGCCGAGTTGTCGAGGAAGTTGGACGCGTTGAACAGCGAGCAGTCGATCAGCAGGTCGTCGCGATCCGTCAGCACGTAGCCGCCGCCGAGCACGACGTTCACGTAGTTGTTGTCGCCGTGCTGGACGAACTGATACGCGGGCGTCTTCAGCTGGTCGTAAGTCACGTTCACATTCCCCGTCACATAGAGCCGGTTTGTCGGGCTCCACGTCACGCTCTGGCTGATGATGTGCGCCGTCAGCTCCGAGCTCTGCACGGGAGCGAGCCCCGCCTCGATGCTGTTGATCGTCGAGGTTTGATAATCGTAACGCGACACCAGGCTCAGCTTCGAAAACGGACGCCAGGTCATGCGGAAATTCACATCGTGCGTCTCGAAATCCTGGTCGGTGATGTAGGCCGGATAACGATCGCCGCCCGTCACCGGCGTGTTGTCACGCATCGGATCGTAATCGTTCACCTTCACCTTGAAATAATACTGCGCGGCAAAGGTCAGACCGGGCTTCGCATACCAGTTCGCATTCAGCGAATACTTCTGCGTGCTGCGTTCGTTATCCATCGGGCGGTCGATCGTCTTCTGCCCGGTGTGGTGGATGATCCGCTCTTCGTTCAGCTGGCCGCTGCCCTGCACCCATTCCGCCTCGCCGCTGAAGACCCAGTTAGGCTTCCCCGTGTAGCGCACTTCGATCGCCTCGGAAAACTCGTCCCAGTCATTGTGGTGATCGCCTTCGACGTCTTCCAGAATCGCCGGCACCGCCGCACCGCTCCCGAAATTCGTCTCCACAAATTCCGCCATCGTCTCCTGCCGCCGGTTTTCGTAGCGGAAGCTCGGCCGGATCGTCCAATGCTTCCGCGGCGTATAAACCCCGTTCAGGTTCAACACCGTCTGCTTCAACTGGGCGTGGCCTTCGAGATCGTAGAATCCTTCGTCGCGCTGCTGCCGCCGCACGAAGGCAGGATCGAACACCGGATCATAACTCTGCCCATAGATGCGGCTGCCATGGATCAGCGTGTCGAGTTTCGTAATCAGCGCGCCGCCGGAAAGCGTGAGCTGCTCGCTGATCTTGCGCTGATAATATCCGTGCGTCGCCCACAGGTCGTTCGCCGTGCCGTCTTTCTGCGTGACGATTCGATCCGCCGCCTCGAAGGGCCGGCGTCGATTGTAGCGCTTGTTGTTCAACTGGGTCTCCGAATAACGCGTGCCGACGTTCCACTTCTGGTTCGGCTGCGACTGATTGCCGACATCGAGCGAGATCGTCTGCACGACTTCATCGATGTCGTAAAAACCCGGCACAATGTTGCGCGTGCCATACGGCGCGCCGACCAGATTCGTGTCCCCCCAATGCGTCGTGCTTTTCGTGCCGCTGCGCTCGGCCCGATCATAACGCAGACGGATCAATGTCTGGTTTTCCAAATACGCCCCGACTTCGATCCACGCCTTGCTGCGATCGATCGCGAGTTCCTCGTCGAACAACGTGAAGCGCGTGTCGCGCGGACGAAACACGCCGCCTGAGCCGTCATACCAAACCCGATACTGCTGGAATCCGGCATCGATGTAGAACTTGTCCAGTTTCTCGTAGCGGCCCGCGATGCGGTAATCGTAGTCGAAGGGCAGCACGCGCGCCTCGAACGTGAAGAGGTCGTCGTCCCCTTCACGCGTGAGGCGATACTCTTCCAATCCGCCCATCACATCCTTGTTGCGCTGGAGCATCTGATGAAACGCCGGGCGGTCTCCTTCCTGCAGGGCGCCGCCGGCGGCAACCGTAACGACACCGCTCGTGGTCACGGTCTGGCCGAACAACGCGGCCGGAGCGATCAGAAGGGCCCAGAGGGCGCGGGAGCGAAAGCTTTGCATGGCGCGGGTGGGTTGAGGGGACGTTCGAAATTAGAAGCGAAGCGACGAGTTGACGTGCGAGCCGTGAACCGCCTCGTGGCAGCCCGCGGTCCAACACGTGCCGCGCTGGACGAAGGCCGCGTGATCGCGACCACCGATCATCAGCTGACCGCTCGCCGTCTGCTGTTGGAAGTGGCACTGCAGGCACAGCGTCTGATTGCGCGACTTGAGCATCTTCGCGTTCACCGTGCCGTGCGGGTTGTGACAAGTCGTGCAGTTGTCGCGCAGCGCTTCGTGCTCGAACACGAACGGTCCGCGCTGCGCCTCGTGACAGCTGAGGCAGGACGCATCCGCCGATGCCAGCGACGTCCCGCCGCCGATCACCGCGTCACCCGAGTGCGGATTGTGGCAATCGTTGCAGCTCACCTTGCCCTCCAACACCGGATGCGCATGCGGCGCCGCAAACTCGCCGCGCTTATCCAAGTGACACTGGAAACAGGTCTCCGGCGAACTTCCGGGATTCACGATCGTGCCCAGCTCGCCGCCTGACTTCACGTGCGCGCTGCCCGGGCCGTGACACGACTCGCACCCGATCCCGAGCGCGTGATTGCCGCTCGTCATGAGGTTCGCATGCGTCGCATCGTGAAATGCCGACGTCACGTTTTCATGGCATTCCGCGCATTCCTGCGAGCCGACGAACTTCGCGTTCGGCACCGTGGCCGGAGGAGCCATCAGCGTGCGGTTCACCGTCACGCAACCGATCAACAGGAGTCCCCACACGGCGACACCGCCGAAGAGCAGGGTATTTTTCGTGCAACGAAAACGTGGGGTCATACGAGGAAGCGTTGGCGGCTGAGTTGGTTTCCGCAGGACGGCTGGTCAGGCAGTATGCCGAAGTCTATCGGCTAACGGCGCGGTTGGCTGCGCATGGTTTGGCGGGGTCCACGCAGCCATTGCGGCAAATCTTGGCGGCAAACCGTGCACACTCCCTCCGGCAACGCATGCGCCCCGCCGCGGATAAGAGATGGCTTGCACGGGCTCCCTCCTCGCCGAGCGCTTACTTCTGAATCCCGCCGTTGTGGCAGTCCGAGCACGTGAGATCCGGATCGAGGTCGCCATCCGGATGCTCGAACTCGAGTCCGGTCGCCGACAACAACTCCAGCTGCGACCCGCTGCCCTGCGACAGGATGGTGTGACACGAGTTGCAGTCGCTCGACCGCACGCCTTCGCCCGTCTCCGTCTTGTGCTTGTCGTCATGGCAGCGGAAACAGCCGAGCCAGTCCTTGTGCCCGATGTTGTTCGGATACACGCGCCAGTCCGCCTTCCGTTCCGGGAAGATCGATGTCGCGAACAACCGCTGCACGGTCTCCACCGCTCCGGCCAGATGCGGATGACCGCTGTAACGAGATTCCAAATACGCAGCAATTTTGCCCGGCGCCTCCGCATCCGTCGCCATTTCCTGCTCCATCGCTTTCACCGCCTCGCGCTTGATGTTCGGCAGCTGCGTGCTGAGCGCCCCCGACGCCATCGCCCGCTCGACCAGATCGTTCGCCGTCGGAAATACGTGCGCCGGCCGATTGTGGCAATCCATGCAATCCATCACGCGAATCTTCTCCGCCGGCGGCTCGCCTTCGAACTCCTCCGTCTTGAACACCCGCGCGGTGCCGTTGCGCAGATTGGTGACGCGCATCCACGGGATCTCCTGCCGCTTTTCGTCGGTCGCGTAGTATTCCACTTTCTCGTTCTCGTTCACGTGCCAGTGGATCCCGCCAGGCGGCGCGTCCGGGTTGCTCTGGTTCACGTGCATCAACATCCGCACGCTGTAGGGCGTGTTCTTCTTATCGGAGAGAAAGTGCGTGTAGTTGATGTCGACGTTGCCGTGAAATTTCTCCGGCCAGTGACACTTCTCACAGATGTCCTGCGCCGGTCGCAGGTTTTTCAACGGCGTCTCGATCGGCCGGTTGTAGTTGTCCAGCGTATACGCGATCAGCTGGTGCACACCGTTGATCTTCGCTTTGAAGAACCACTCCGCCCCGGAACCGATGTGGCATTCGACGCAGTCGACGCGTGCATGCGAGCCGCGTTTATACGTCACTAGCTCCGGGTTCATCGCTTGGTGACACACCTCGCCGCAGAACTGCACCGACTCGGAATAATGATACGTCTGATAACTCCCAAACGCGCTCAGCAGCAGGAATCCCAACGCGCCGCAGCCAAACACCGCCATTATCCGCCGCTGCCTCGGATTCGTGAAATCCAGCCGCCACTTGTCGGGCATCGTCGCCGCGTGCTTGATCGCCCAGCGCCGCTGCAACCACGCCCCGAGCCCCGCCAAGACGAGCCCGCCAATCAGGAAGCTCGGAGCGACAATATACGTGAAGATTCCCAGATACGGATTCGCGTCGCCTTGCGTGAAATCCATCCACACCAGCAGCGCGAACGAGAACAACGCCCCCACCGCCACCACGAAACCGATCGCACTGATCCAGTTGTTGAAATGCGAACGCACCCGCGGCGCATTCGTCGGCAGATTCGAGCTGGAATTCGACATGGTGCTGGAAATGGGGCGCTGCAATCCGCCCCTCGTCCGAGATCTCGCTTCAACCGCCGCCGCTCATCTCATCCCTTGAACGCGCGAATGAACGCCACGAATTCCTTGATCTCCTCGGCCGAGAGTTCGTCGCCGAATCCTTTCATCTTCTCCTTCCCGTTCTCATCCTTCACGCCTTCCGTCGTGATGCGAATGATGTCCTCATCGGTCATCTCCGCCTGCACGTTCGCATCGGTGTAGTCTTTCACCTTGAGGCGCTTTCCGACCTTGGTCTGCCCCTTGCCATCCGCGCCATGGCATTTCTGGCAGTGATTTCCCCAGTTCTCCGCCACCGGCGCCGCCTGGCTCAGTCCTGCGGGAACGACAAACACGAGGCCGACGAGAATGATCTTTGCGATGGAGTTCATGATTTCGGATTTCGGAAGGGTTGAGCCGCTACTCGGGGTTTGCTGCAGCTTGCCCGAATCCTCGCGCCGCGACTGCGCAGCTTTTGGCAGCCTGCGCGCATCGTTTGTGTCGCCCGCCAGAAATTCCTGCACAGCCGCTCCGCACTTCCTGCCGACGCGTCACAAGGTTTGAACAGCAGAGCACAAGAGATGCGCAGCACCGCCGTGACTCTTCAGGCATCCTTCAGCCAGCGCGCCGCCTTCCGCGAATCGCCGACCACCCTTCCCATTCTTTATGCGCACGCTCTTGCGCGATTTTCGCGACATCCTCTCCTCGCTCAAACTCACCGTCGCCCTCATCGCGCTGTCGATCGTCCTCGTCCTCGCCGCGACGCTTGACCAGGTGAACATCGGCGTTTGGGCCGTGCAGGAAAAATACTTCCACAGCTGGGCCGTCTTCTGGCCCGTGGGCGACCTCTCCCTCGCGATTTTCCCCGGCGGCTACACCCTCGGCGGCCTCCTGCTCGCCAATCTCGTCGCCGCCCATCTCTTCCGTTTCAAACTCACGTGGCGCAAGTCCGGCATCTACCTCGTCCACTCCGGCCTCATCGTTCTCCTCCTCGGCGAACTTTTCACCGGTCTCTTCCAGGACGAATACCACCTGCGCATCGCCCACAACGAAACGAAAAACTACGCCGAGAGCTACCGCGCGGTCGAACTCGCCATCGTCGACACGACCGATCCCGACTCCGATCGCGTTACCGCGATCCCCGAGGCCATCCTCGCCGAACACCGCTCCGCCCAACACCCCGCCCTCCCGTTCCGCGTCGCCGTCCGCCACTTCTATCCCAATTCCACCCTCCAGCTCCGCCGCGCCAATCCTCACGCCCCGCCTTCTCACGCCACCGCCGGCGCCGGCCCGCAACTCATCGCCACCCCGCAGCCCGTCACCTACAAACAGGACGAGCGCAACATGCCGTCCGCCTTTGTCGATCTCATCGGCGCCGACGGCTCCCTCGGCACGTATCTCGTCTCCACGCTCCTCCTCGAACCACAACGCTTCGAGCACGCCGGCCGCAGCTACGCCATCTCGCTCCGCTTCGCCCGCCACTATCTGCCGTTCTCGCTCACGCTGCTGAAATTCACGCACGATCGCTACGCCGGCACCAACATCCCCAAAAACTTCTCCAGCCGCATCCGCCTCGTCACCCCGGACGGCATCGATGATCGCGAGGTCCTCATCTTCATGAACAACCCGCTCCGTTACGCGGGCCTCACGTTCTACCAGGCCGGTTTCGAAAACAACGACACCACCTCGATCCTCCAAGTCGTCCGCAACCCGAGCTGGCTCCTCCCCTACATCGCCTGCGTCACCATGACGCTCGGCTTCACCCTCCAGTTCGGCCTGCACCTTTTCGCCTTCGCCCGCAAACGATCCCGCTCCCCTGTCTCTGCCCTTCCTCCTTCACCTGTCATTCTGAGCAAAGCGAAGAATCCAGTTGGATCTTCGCCCTCTCCTCAGTTCCGCACCTGACCCCGAGCCTCGGCTCCACCGCGCCATGAAACGCATCCTCCCTTTCGCCGTCCTCGCCGTCGCCACGGTCGCCGTCCTCGCCACCCTTCGCGCGCCGAATCCAAAATCCGAATACGACATCAACGCCTTCGGCCAGCTCCCCACGCTCGTCAACGGCCGCCTCAAGCCTCTCGACACCGTCGCGCGCACGTCCCTCCTCGTCTTCCAGGGCCGCCAGCGCGTCACCGCCCCCGACGGCCGCCGCGTTTCACCCACCGAATGGCTCCTCGATGTCTTTTTCCGTCCCGACGTCGCGCAACATTACCAAACATTCGAAATCGTTCACCCCGATGTCCTCGCGCTGTTAAATCTCACCACCGAAGACGGCGCCGCCGGCAAACGTTTCTCCTACCACCAGATCGCCCACGGTCTCGCCGAACTCGAGCGCCAGGCCAAACTCGCCGAGGGCGTCGAGGGCCCGCTCCGCAATCCCTTTCAGCGCGCCGTGCTCACGCTTCGCCAAAACCTCATCCTGTATCAGCGCCTCCAGCACAGCCTCAACGCCCCGCGGCTCGCCGCCGCCAGCACTGCGGCGACATCAGCCTCCGACTTCCTCACCCAACTTTCCACGTTCGAGAAAGACGCCCCGGCCGGCCTCGCCGCACTGCGCGCCCGCCGCGCCAACGAGCCTCACGACGCCGATCTCGCCCGCGCGTTCGCCGACCTCACGCAGGGTTTCGCCACCATCGAGGCCTATGGTTATCTGCTCCCCATCCCGCCCGTCACCGAAAAGTCCGATCCGCTCAACTGGCGCAATCTCGGCGTCTCCCTCCGTGAAACCCTCGCGGGCAGCCCGCTCAATCCCGCCACCACGACCTACGCCACGCTCGGCCTCGCCTGGCGCAACGACCAGCCCGCCTCCTTCAACACCGCCGTCCACGCCTATCGCGCGTCGCTCGAAGCCGAGATTCCCGCGATCCTTCGCAAGACCGACGTCGAAGCGCGCTTCAACTCCGCCCAGCCTTTCTACACCGCGAGCATCCTCTACGTTCTCGCGTTCCTCTTTGCCGTGTTCTCCTGGCTGCGCGGGCTCGACACCCTCGGCCGCTCCGCCTTTTGGCTTCTCGTCCTCGCCTTCGCTCTCACCACCGCCGGCATCGCGGTGCGCATGTGGCTCGAGAATCGCCCGCCCGTCACCAATCTCTACTCGTCCGCCCTCTTTGTCGGCTGGGGCGCCGTCGCTCTCTGCGTCCTCCTCGAACGCATCTACAAAAACGCCATCGGCAGCGTCGCCGCCGGTATCATCGGTTTCGCTACACTGCTCATCGCCCACCATCTCTCCCTCGGCGGCGACACGCTCGAAATGATGCGCGCCGTCCTCGATTCCAATTTCTGGCTCGCCACCCACGTCATCACCATCGCCATCGGCTACTCCGCCACCTTCCTCGCCGGCGCCCTCGCGCTGATCTACGTCGTCCGCGGCCTGTTCACCAAATCCCTCGATGCCAAAACCGCCGACGCCCTCGCGCGCATGGTTTACGGCATCGTCTGCTTCGCCACCATCTTCAGCTTCGTCGGCACCGTGCTCGGCGGCATCTGGGCCGATCAATCCTGGGGCCGCTTCTGGGGCTGGGACCCGAAGGAAAACGGCGCGCTCATCATCGTCCTCTGGAACTCCCTCATCCTCCACGCGCGCTGGGGCGGACTCGTGAAGGCGCGCGGCCTCATGGTCCTCGCCATCTTCGGCAACATCGTCACCGCCTGGAGTTGGTTCGGCGTCAACCTCCTCGGCGTCGGCCTCCACAGCTACGGCTTCATGGAATCCGGCTTCCGCTGGCTTCTCGCCTTCGGCCTCTCACAACTCCTCGCCATGCTCCTCGCCGCCATTCCCCTCGAGAAATGGCGCAGCTTCCGCACCGCGCGAGTGTGATCACCCGGCTCCTCCCCTCACCGCCCGGCTCTCACCGCGCGCCTCACCGCGCCACGAGCGCTTCCACCGCCGCCCCCAACCGCCGCCCACTCGCGATGCAGTTGCTCAACGAAATTCCATCGCGTCCATTCCCGCCGATGAACAACCCCGGCGCCGCCTTCTCCGCCCGCGCACAGATCTCGAGATAGCGCCCATAGCCGAGCGTGTATTGTGGAATCGCCCGCAGCCACCGCTTCGCATGCACAAACACCGGCTCGCCTCGCGCGCCGACGAGCTTACGCAGCTCCGTCCGCACTAGTTCAACCAGCGCCGGCTCCGATAGCCCCGCCAGTTCTGGCTGGCGCATGCCGCCGACAAACGTCGTCAGCGCCACGTGTCCGTCCGGCGCGCGCCGCGGGAAAATCGTGCTCGAAAACAGCGAGCCCAACACCCGCCCGCGCTCCACCTCCGGCACCAACACCCCAAATCCATCGAGCGGATGCTCCACCGCCTCGCGTCTCCATCCGGTGAATACAGAAGCCACCGGCGCATGTTCGATCTCCGCCAACTCCTTCAATTCCGCCGCCCCCGCAAACCCCTCGAACGCGATCGTCGCGAGGCTGTCCGGCGGCAGCGCGCAGATCACCGCCGCAAAGGTTTCCTTCAACACCACGCCTGCGATCTCGAACTCCACTTCCCACTCCTTGCCCACGCGCCGCACCGCTCGCACCGGCACCCCGCGCCGCACCGCCCCGCCGAGCAAATGCTCCATCGTCCGCGGCATTTCCTGCAATCCGCCCCGCAGCGAAAACATCCGTCCCGTCGGCCCGCCGCTCGTATTCCTCCGCGCGATCGCCCCGCGAATCAGCGATCCATGCTCCTGCTCCAGCTTCCACAGCTTCGGAAAGCCGTGCTTCACCGACAACCGCGCCGGATCGCCGGCATACACGCCGCCCACAAACGGATTCACCGCGTAGTCCAAAAACTCGCCGCCCAATCTCCGCCGCACGAACTCCGCGACGCTTTCCTCCGCCTCGGACGCCGCCTTCGCCCGAAATGGCTCTCCCAACAATCCCAGCTTCGCCTTCCAAGAAAACAATCCCGTCCGCGCAAAGCCGATCGGCGACGCCGGCATCGCCACCATCACGCCGTCACGCACGACATAGCGTTTTTTTGCCGCCGCCGACGCATACACCCGCTGCTGCCCAAGTCCCAATTCCTCGAGCAGCACCGACACCTCGGGCGAATTCTCCATCATCGCATTCGGCCCCGTCTCGTGCAGCCACTCGCCCACGCGATGACTCCCGATCGCGCCGCCCACCCGCGTCGCAGCCTCAAACACCACCACCGGCCGCCCCGCCTGCCGCAAGGTCCACGCGGCCGTCAGGCCAGTGATGCCTCCTCCCAGCACCGCGACCGCCGGACCAGACTCCCGCGCCGCTCGACCCCGCGCATTCACAATCGCAGCGGGCACTTTCATCTCTCGTCGCGCCGTTCTACCCGCACGCGCTTCAACACCGGACGAGGACACGCCCCCGCCTCCCACCGCGCCCACAGCGCAAACACAGCCGCCAACGAAAATACCGTGAGAAGGGTGATCGCATTCATGGTGTGAAGAATTGACGGATGGTAATCCCACTCGTCTCACACCGCTGCGCTACTCTTGCCCGGAGCCGCGCAGATCTTGTCACCTTAATAACGCGCGCTACTTGCCCGCGTCCCCCAGACAAATCCCGATCGAACGACCTTCCGCGCCAGGGCCCACGCCTTCGGCGACGGAAACTCAAACGAAGTTTTCACCTTCACGCCCACCGACTCGCCTTCCCGGGACCGGCGACCGAAACACCCACGCCATCACCGCCGCGACGGCCGCCGCCACCCGCGCATCCGCCGCCTTGAGCGCGCGCGCGATCAGCCGCGCCCGCCCTTCAACAACACCAGATGATCCACCCCGCTCTGCTCGAACTCCCGCCAATACGCATCCTGCATTTCCGCCAACTTCTCTTCGTGCTCCGGCTCCAACTCCTCCGCTTCCGCCGCGCTTCCGATCTCCGCGCGCAGATCCCGCGCCGCGAGCCGCGCCACCAGCTCTGCCCAAAACGTATCCTCCGCGAACGCATCCAACTTCTCCGCCGCCGCGCCTTCCGTCACCCGCTCGTTTAGGAACAGTTCTCCGTTCACATCCGATTCGACCAGCTCCGCGCAGCCAAATCCTTCCGCCATCCCGAAGAGTTTCTGCGCCAGGTCTTCATAGCGCTCCGGCATCGTCGCCGGATCGTCCGCTCGCGCTCCCGCGACCGACAGCCCCATGTGCACCAGCTCCAGCAGCCGCGCGAACTCCTTCGTCGTGAACGAAACTTTCATGCGCGCACTGCACAATGCCGCCCGGATCGCGGCAAGGCCGATCGCCGCTCTCCCCATCGCTCCGACCCGAACGCATTTCACGGTATCCATCATCTGGATGCGCCGCAACGCGAGATCCCGCGACGCGATCTCCCCAAAAATAATTCATGTTTCAATCGGGAGCCCTGCCCACCCGGGGCATCCGCCGTGCTCCCGGTGCCGCGCCAGCAACACCACACACAAACTCGTCAACTGCAATCGCATCGCATCGACCTATGAGATTCTTCGCGCGCTTCGTGGCGGCTTCCGGCCTCGTCTGTCCCGGTCTTCTCGCCCTCGCCCAAACCGCTGATTCCGTTAAACCGGGAGACCTCAACGAGCCCGCCATCGTGCTCGACCGCTTCGTGGTCGAAGAGGCCGTCGACGATCCGCTCGGTATGCTGCCCGAGCGCCCGGTCGAAGGAGCCTTCGGTTTCCAAAAATCCATCCTCGATACTCCGCGCTCCGTTTCGCTCGTGAGCGCCGAGGTCATCGACGCGATGGCCCTCTCCGCCGTCGAAGATCTCGTCCGCGTCGTGCCGGGCGTCTTCACGGTCACCCGCTTCGGTATTCAGGGCGGCATCGATGTCCGGAACGTCCCCGCCGACACTTATTTTCGAGGGATGAAGCGCATCAATCTTCAGGGCCACGGCCGTTCCGTGCTCGCGGCCATGGATCAGATCGAGGTCGTGAAAGGCCCGCCTTCCCCCATCTACGGCATGGGAAAAATCGGCGGCTACACCAACATGGTGCCGAAAGCCGGCCGCGCGAAGACCGGCGGCTACTTGTCCGAGAACCAAGGCCTCCTCCAAGTCATCGGTGGCTCGCACCGAAAGTTCGAGGCTTCCGCCGGCATCGGCGGTCCGCTCACGATCGGCGACAAAAAGGGCGGTTTCTACATCTACGGACTGCTCGAGGATTCCGAAGCCTACATCCGTCACGTTCCCATCGCTCAGAAGATTCTTCAGGCCGCCATCAGCATCGACGACGCGGTCGGTCCGCTCCGCCTCGAAACCGGCTTCAGTTATCAGCTCAGTAACACCGCCGGTGCTTTTCCCGGCCGTATCACCCAGGACTGGATCGATCACGGGGTCCACATCACCGGCCGGCCTCTCGTCAACCTCGACGCCAACAACAACGGCGCCATCGGCTACTACGAATATCAGTTCGGCTCCCCCGTGCGCGGCACGCTCAGCAACAACAACGCGCCGCTCGCCCAACGCTTCACGTGGCCCATCAACCCCGCCACCGGCCAGCCATATCCGCTCGGCCAGTTCCCGGCGATCGCCGGCATCCCGAAGACGATGTATGACTATCTCGTCGCTCATCCGGAAGCCGATCCCACCGGACTCCTCCGCGCGCAAGGCGTCGGCGGCCCGCTGCCCGCCTCCGGCCAGCTGCCCGTCGGGTTCGTGCTCGATCCGCGCACCGTCGGCACCACCCGCATCGATTATCGCAATCCCTCCGCCTACGAGCGCGACCTCCAGGCCGAGTTCATCATCGGCTACCTGGACTTTATCTACGACTACAACCCCGACTTCACGTTCAAGAACCAGCTCTTCTTCGACAGTCAGGATCAATACAAGGTCTCCGGCACGCCTTCCGGCGGCAAACAGGACGTCTACGTCTTCGAGGAGAAAGCCACGCTCACCTACCGACTCTCCCGCCTCCCGCACTGGCTCAGTGTAAACACCCTCGCTTCGGGCAATTTCCGCTTCACCCGCGCCACCGGCTACCGCTACGGCGGCGACTTCGGCGGCGGCTACCGGGTCGACGCCATGGGCGAGTTCGGGGTCTTCGATCCCAATGCCAACTTCGCGCATCCTTTCGACAATCCCGACTTCGTGAACGGCGACGGCGCTCCTTGGACGTCCAGCTACCGCACTGCGTATTCAGAAGTCGGATTCGGCGCCATGGTCGACATCGATGTTGCCCGCCACCTCAACCTCCTCGTCGGCGGACGCATCGACGGCTCCGAGGCCGAAAACCTCGATCACGCCGCCTGGATCGTAAACTCCGGCACCTCCGCCAACCCCGGCAGCATGGCCACCGCCGACAGCTACACCAAGGGCTGGGACACCGGCACCTCCTGGAGCGCCAGTCTTACCTACACGGGCTTCGACAAGATCCGGCCCTATTTCACCGCCGCCCGTTCCAGCCTCACGCTCGAATCCAACAACAACAGCATGGACGGCGCCGTGATCGCCGCCGGTCACATCGGCGAAGGCCAAATCCTCGAAGCCGGCATCAAGACCAGCCTGATGAACAACCAGCTGTTCATCACGGTCGCCGCCTACGAGCAGACCCGCACCGACGTCGCGCCCAACTCCGATTCCTCCATCATCAGCGCCGAGGTCTCCTCCACCGAAACGCGCGGCACCGAACTCGAAATCAAATGGGTGCCGAACAAACAGTTCTCCGCGTCCCTCTACGCCATCGTCCAGAAAACCATCTACGATCCCGTCCGCACCGGCACGATCTGGATCAACGCCAACTGGCTCGGCTTCCAGGACGTCGTCGATCCCGCCACCGGCAACGTCATCTACCCGGCAGAGGCTTTCGGTTTCGGCGGAAAACTGAACCTCGCCGTTCCGCAAGCCGTCGCCGACCTGTATCCAGAAAAACAGGGACAGCCGGAAAATCAGTTCGGCGTCAGCGGCATCTACACGCTCTCGAACGGCCTCGGATTCACGCTCAGCGGCAATTACTTCTCCAGCACCTACTCCGGCCGCTGGCAGCTGCTCCGCCTCCCGCCTTCCCGCACCATCAACCTCGGCCTGTTCTACTCCTACAAGAATTGGCGGTTCAAACTCGACGTCTTCAACGTCACTGACGACCTCAGCTTCCGTGCCCGCAGCGGCGGCGACGGCAGCGAGACGCTGATCACGGTGAACCCCGAGCGCCGCTTCCAGTTCACCACCACCTACAACTTCTAGCCCATCTCGGCCGCACCGTTCCCACGGTGCGGCCGAACTTTTTCCGCATGAAACTCCTCGCCCCCGCCTTCTGCGCCCTCGCCGCTCCCGTGCTCGCGCTCGCGAGCCCCGCCCTCGAACAAAAAATCCACGCTCTCCTCGATCAGGACAAAATCTACGCCTCGCTGCCGGAAGCCGATTTCCGCGCGCTGGGTTCCGGCTTCGATCTCCCCGACAAGGGCAAACACGTCACCGACCTCGCCCTCGCCGCTCCCGGCGGCGCCTTCGATCCGCGCGACCTCGAAAAGATCCCCGCCGCCACGCTCGGCTACGAAGCCAAGTGGTGCGTCGAGCGCTTCACCTACTACAACCTCGACTGGGACATCACCGGCCTTCGACTCACCTCGCTCGATCCGGACGCGAAGAACTACCCGTGGCTCGTCATCATGAACGGCGGCGCCGCCAACGTGTATGAGTTCTATGTCGACCTCAAAAGCCGTCCCGGCTGGGGCCAATATCTCGCGCAGAAACTAAACGTATTCATCGTTACGATACCCGGGAACTTCAAATACGGCGGCTGGCCGGAACCGATCGAATCCGAACAACGCCAGCCGGCCTACCTCCTCGATCGCGAGCTTTCGCCCGACGAATACAATGTCCGTCACGCGATCTACACGAACCGTCTCATCATGCACGGGCTCGAACAGCTCGTGATGAAGCACACGTCCGGCGATCTGTTCATGGTTGGCCACTCGACCTCTGGCGAACTCGCGTTCCTCTCCTACGAATACCCCGCCCTCGCCGCGCGCCTCAAGGGTCGGTTCCTCGGCTGGGGCTCCGGCGGCCCCGCGCGCGTTCATGCCATCCGCGCGGTCAAGGAGCCGCAGTTCGAGCGCGACTACGGCCGCAATCCTCCTCCGCTTCACCAGCTCAACCGCCGCAGCGCCCAAGGCTACAGCGGCGGCTACTCTCGCTGGCTCAATCCGCTCTACGAGCCGGGCTTCTCCACCAAACAGATCGCCGAGAAATGGATGGAAGCCGAGGGCGTCCGTCGCCCCATGTTCAAGCAACCGCTCCAGGATCTGGAACACTCTGCCGGCGGCTGGGGCCGCATCGGGGACGTCACGCGCCAGATCGAGGTGTTGTTGGAAAAAGCCGGCAACCCGTGGGACATCAACATCGACGAGGTCCAAAAGGATCTCTTCTCCACCGCCTACATCCGCATGGATGGTTTCAACCAGATGGTCTGGTGCGTCGCCCACTACGACCGAAACCACTGGGTGCCCGAAACCCCCATGGAGTCGTGGGAGGTGTTTCTCGCCAAGGAATTCCGTCTCAAGAACCCGGATGCCAAGGTCCGCATCCTCGTCTGGGACTTGCCCATGACCCACTACGGCCACGTCGAGCTCCCCCGGCAGCTCGCAGCCGCGTTCTACAGCGTCGTTCGCTGGTTCAAATGAAACGCCTCTCCGCCCCCGCCATGATTTCCAAACTTTTCTCCACCGTATTCCTGCCCGTCGCTTCGCTCGCGTGTATTTCCTCCGCTTTCGCCGACTACTCCAACGGCCAGATCGCTGCGCTCCTCGATCAGCCGAAGAGCTACGTGATGCTCCCCGAGTCCGACTTCCTCGCACTCAAACTCACGCTGCCTGACGGCGGCAAGCACGTCACGGAACTCGCCCTCGCTGCCCCCGGCGGCGCCTTCGATCCCCGCGACGTCGCGAAGCTCGACCCCAAGCTCCTGGGCTACAAAGCCGATTGGTTCGTCGAACGTTTCACGCGCTACAATCTTCCTTGGGATATCGGCGGTCTCCGCCTCACCAGCAACGATCCCGACGCGAAGAACAAACCGTGGATCGTCATCCTCAACGGCGGCGCCGCCAACATCTACGAATTCTACATCGATCTAAAAAACCGTCCCGGCTGGGGCCAATACCTCGCGCAGAAACTCAATGTATTGATCGTCTCGATACCCGGAAACTTCCGTTACGGCGGCTGGGACGAACCCATCGCCACGCGCAAGCCGGCTTTTCTCCTCGATCGTGATCTCACCGACGACGAGGAGCTCGTCTATAATTCCGTCTTCACATTCCAGGTCATCCTGCAGGGGTTGAAGCAGCTCATCGTCAAGCACACCTCGGGCGACTTGCTCATCGTCGGCCACTCGACCGGCGGCGAACTTCCCGCCCTCGCCGAAACCGATCCCGAGCTGAAAGCCCGCCTCAACGGCCGCTACCTCGGCTGGGGCAGCGGCGGCCCCGTCAGCCTCAAGGCCGTCATCGCCGCGCAAAAAGCCGCCAATCCCAACTTCACGCCCGCACCCACGCTCACCGGCGGCGGTGGCGGCGGCCCGGGTCGCAACTGGACCGAATCCGGCGAGTTCTGGCTCAACACCATGGCCCGCCGCACGCCTCAGGTTTACAGCCGCGTCTACAGCCGCTGGCTCAATCCGCTCTACGAGCCGGGCATGTCCGTCCTCGATATCGCGACCAAGTGGCTCGACGTCGAAGGCCGCCGCCGCGCGAATTTCAAACAGCCGCTCCAGGACCTCGAACACAGCGACAACTTCAAGATGAAGGGCCAGGTCGAGGTCGCCATCGAACGTGCCCTCGCGAAAACCGGCAACCCTTGGAAGATCAACCTCGAGGAGGTTCAAAAGGATCTCTGCTCGACCAGCTTCGCGCCCACCACCGGCTATCACACCATGGTCTGGTGCGTCGCCAAACTCGACGGCCACTGGAACGCGCTCTATCCCGACGCCGGCACCGACGTCGTCATCGCCAAAGAATACCTCCGGCGAAATCCGAACGCGAAAATCCGCGTGATCGGTTGGGATCTCAACCTGACCCACTACGGCCACGTCGAACTCCCCGAGCAGCTCGGCGCCGCCTTCATCGATGTCGTCGATTGGATGATGAAACAGAAATCCTGATACACGCCCTCCCTTCCGTCATGAAATCTCCTTTCCTTTCCTTCGCGGCTTCGGCCGTTTCCATCGCGCTGGCGGCTTCCGCGCTCGCGGGCGACTCCGTCGAACGAAAAATCCACGCGCTCCTCGACGATGCCACGGCGCCCTACGTTTCGCTCGACACCGATTCCTTCATGTCGCTCGGCTGGAATCTCCCCGACGAGGGCAAACACGTCACCGATCTCGCCCTCGCCGCTCCCGGCGGCGCCTTCGATCCGCGCGACCTCGAAAAGATCCCCGCCGCCACGCTCGGCTACGAAGCCAAGTGGTGCGTCGAACGCTACCATCATTACAATCTCGATTGGGACATCACCGGCCTTCGACTCACCTCGCTCGATCCGGACGCGAAGAACTACCCGTGGCTGGTCATCATGAACGGCGGCGCCGCCAACGTGTATGAGTTCTACGTCGATCTGAAAAACCGTCCCGGCTGGGGCCAGTATCTCGCGCAGAAACTCAATGTATTCATCGTTACGATACCTGGGAACTTCAAATATGGCGGCTGGGACGAACCCGTCGCGAGCGAACAACGCCAGCCGGCCTACCTTCTCGACCGCGAGCTTTCGATGGAGGAATACGAGCTGCGCAATTGCCTCCTCACGAACACCAACGTGATGAAGGGCCTGAAGCAGCTCCTGATGAAACACACCACCGGCGACCTGCTGCTCGTCGGACACTCGACCTCCGGCGAGATGGCTATGCTCGCCAACAACGACCCCGAACTCCGCGCCCGCACAGCGGGCCGTTACCTCGGCTGGGGCAGCGGCGGTCCCGCGCGGATGGATCGCGTCCGCGACGCCCGCGAAGCCTCCGGCGAAATCGAGCCACGTCCTGCCCGTAACCTCGCCGGTAGCAACGTCGCAGCCGCTCCGGCCGCTCCACGCGAACGCACCCCGCTGCACAAGCTCTCCCGGCGCAACGCCAAGGGTTACTCCGGCGGTTACAGCCGCTGGCTCAACCCGCTCTACGAGCCCGGGGATTCCACCTACCAGATCGCCGAAAAATGGATCGAAGCCGAGGGCCGTCGGCGCGCCCAGTTCAAACAGCAGATCCAAAGCATCGAACACGGCGGCGACATCGACCTGAAGGGCTGGATCGAGGTCTCCATCGAAAAAATCCTCGAGAAAACCGGCAACCCTTGGGGCGTTAACCTCGAGGACGTCAGCGCCGAACTTTTCTCCACCCACTACACGCGCATGGACGGCTACCAGCAGATGGTGTGGACCGTCGCCCACTACGATCGCAACCACTGGGTGCCCGAGGATCCGATGAAGAGCGTCGAGATTTTCTTCGCCAACGAATACCGGCGCAAGAATCCCGATGGTGCGATCCGCGTTATCGTTTGGGATCCATTGATGACCCACTACGGTCACGTCGAACTCCCCCGGCAGCTCGCCGCCGCCACTTACCACGTCGTCCGCTGGTTCAAATAAATTTGGGTTGCCGGTTCTTGATCACAGCGCCGGCGGACTTGCTCCGCCGGCGCTTCTTTTTGCCCGCTTGTCGCGGCCTACCCGCGTCCCGCAAACGCCGCCTTCAACCCCTCCCGCGTAAACGGCACCGTCCGCACGCGCACGCCCGTTGCATCGAAGAGCGCGTTGCCAATCACCGCCGCGACCGGCCGCGTCGCCGGCTCGCCTGCACCGCGCGATTTCGCGTCCGGATGATTGTTCAACATCACCACTTCGACCGAGTCGGGAATCTCCGTGGTGTCCAAGATTGGATACGTGACCCAATCCACGCTCGTTACTTCTTTGCCCGTGAACTGCACCGCCTCATGTAGCGTCCGGCTGAGGCCCTGTATCAGGTTCGCCTCGATCGTTCCGATCAACGCCCCGGGATTCACCACAAACCCGCAGTCGTGCGCCACGACAAATCGGTTCACCTTCAAAGCTCCCGTTTCCAGATTCGCGGTCACTTCCGCCACGATCGCCACCACCGTTCCGTTCCTCGGCGCATACGCGATCCCGCGCCCAACCCGCACGGGTCCGCGCTGCCCGGCACGCGGCGACACCCGCGTCTCCCATCCTGCTCTTTCCGCCACCGCTTTTACCGCCGCCCGATCGCGCTCATCGGTCAGATACTTCAGCCGAAACTCCACCGGATCGGCATTCGCCGCCGCCGCCAGTTCGTCGATGAAGCACTCGCTCGCAAAACACGTCGCCATCCCATCGGGATCGCGCAGGTGCGCGGTTCGCAAACCCGTCGTTAGGGAGCGTTCCCACGCCACCAGGTGCGACACTTTGCGCTTGTTCGGAAACGCATACGATTCCGCCGAGAACTGAAATCGATCCGTGCTCTTCGTCGCGTATCCACCGATCAACTGCGCCGACAACGCGTCGCCCGGCGCCGAGGTGCTCGACGGCCGCACGCTCCCCGAAAACCCCCGCGCTTCGTAATCCCACGCCGTCACGCTTCCACTCGTATCCAGCGCGCCACGCATTCTCACTGTGATCGGCGGCCCTTTTGGATCCCAGCCCGTCCCATCATGCCGCATGTATTGCACGCGCACCGGCCGGCCCACCGCTTCCGACAAAATCACGGCGTCCATCGCCGCATCATCCGCGTCGTTCATCCCATAAGACCCCGGACCCGGCAGCCAGATCACGCGCACGTCGGACAGCGGTCGCCGCAACCAGTCCGCGACCGCCTTCCGCAACGGATACGGCTTCTGCCCGCCCATCCACACCGTCACTCCGTCGTCGCGCACGTCCGCCACCCCGCATCCCGGCCCCATGCAGGCATGCGACTGAAAGGGATATTCATACACTGCTTCGCACGTCCTCGTCTCCGCGGCCAAACCCGCGTCAACATTTCCAGTCGCCCCCTTCTCCGTCTGCGACACCTGCGGTTCCGCCGCGCGCAGTGTCGCATATAGAACCGTATAATCCGCGGGAAACATCTCCTCTCCGCCCGTCCAACTCACTTGCAACTCCCGCGCTGCGCGCACCGCCTGATACTCCTCTTCACACACCACCGCTACGAAGTCTCCTCGCGTCACCACCTGCACCAATCCGGGAATCCTCTGTCCCGCCGCCACCCCGATGAGCCGCGCGCCCGTTCGCGGCGGACGCACCACCCGGGCATGCAACATCCGCGGCAGTTTGAAATCGACGAGATACGCATAATCCCCCGTCACTTTCGGCGGAATATCCATTCGCGGTGCCGACTTTCCCACCAGCCGGTAACTCGCCGGCGCTTTCGGAACCGCCGTGCCGGTCAACGCCAGCTCGAAGCGCTGCCCGCCGATCAATTCGCCATAACTCACTGTTTTTTCCGCGTCGCCGCTGACGCTCACCACGCCTGCGCTCACCACCAACTGCTCCGGCGGCATCCCAAACTTCCTCGCCGCCCGCTCGATCAACTCCCGCCTCGCCTCTGCCGCCGCCTGGCGCAGCGCCGGCACCCCTTCGACGATCCCGTTGCTCGAGCCCGTGCCGCGCTGGTCCACCGTCGTCGCCGTATCGCCCATCCGCATCGTCACGCGTTCGAGCGGCACATCGAGTTCCTCCGCGACTACCTGAGCAAACGCCGTGCTCACCCCCATCCCGGCTTCGATCTTGCCCACCGACGCGATCACGCTCCCGTCCGGCTGCAACGCGAGCCATGAATCGAGGCGCTTCGGATCCACCTCCACTCCGCCGTCTTCCTCCTCGGCCCCGCGCAACGGCAGTGCGAACGACACCAGCAGCACGCCCGTCGCACCGAGAAACCCACGTCGCGTCCAAACTGTATCCGTATTCATGACACACCTCCGTTCGCCATCTCCCGCGCTGCCCGTTTCACCGCTCGAAACAAGCTCAGGTGCGTCCCGCACCGGCACTTCAATCCGCTCAGCGCCTCCTTCAACTCCCCATCGCTCGCTCCTGGTTTTTCCTTCAAGACCGCCGCGGCCGTCATGATCCACCCGTTGATGCAGTAACCGCACTGCGCCGCCTGCTCGTCGACAAATGCCCGCTGCACCGGATGGAGCTCTTCCGCTTTCGCCAGCCTCTCGAGCGTCGTCACATCCGCGGTGCCGACGCTTCTTGCGGGAAACACGCACGACCTCAACGCGTCGCCATCCATATGCACGGTGCAAGCGCCGCACTGCCCCAGCCCGCATCCAAATCTCGGCCCTTTTAGTCCGAGCTGGTTCCGCAACACATATAGCAGCGGCTCCTCGGCATCGCACGTCACGCGTCGGATCATCCCGTTCACCTTCAGCTCCATCGATTCGTGTGCCTTCGTGTCCATTCGTGGTTCCTTTCTTCTGCCCCTTCCATCCGTGTTCATCCGTGTCGAGCCGTGGTTAAAATCAGCTCGGGTTTCGCTTCATGCAGTGCCGTCCGCGACTCGTTCCGCGCAGACAGCATCAAGAACATCGCGGGAATCACATACAGCGTTAGCGCACTGCCCACCAGCAATCCGCCGATCACCGCGATCCCCATCGACACTCGGCTCTCGGAGCCCGCTCCCAGCGCCAGCGCAATCGGCAGCGTCCCCAGGATCGTCGCCGCCGTTGTCATCAAGATCGGACGCAGCCGCGTGTCCGCCGCCTCCATCACCGCCTCCCGCGGCGCCCGGCCGTCCTGCACGCGCTGCAGCGTGAACTCGACCAGCAGTATCCCGTTTTTGGTGACGAGGCCCACCAGCATGATCATCCCGATCTGGCTGAACAAATTGATCGTCTGCCCGAAATACCACAGGGCAAACAACGCTCCCGCCAACGCCAGCGGCACGGTCAGCATGATCACCAACGGTGCCCGCCAGCTCTCGAATTGCGCTGCCATCACGAGATAAACGAACAAGAGCGCCAGGCCGAAGCTCACCAGCAGGCTCGTCTGCCCTTCCGCAAACTCTCCCGCCGCGCCCGTCAGGGTCGTCGTCATCTCCCGAGGCAGCGTCAAGCGCGCCGCCCGCTCCATCGCCGCAATGCCTTCCTCCAGCGTGCGTCCGGCCGCCAGCCGCCCGCTCACCGTCGCCGCCACCTGGCGCCCAAATCGAAACAGCTGCGGCGCCGCCACCGTCTCGCGCAACTCCACCAGATTATCCAGCGCCACCAGTTGTCCGCTCGCACTCCGCACCATCAGCCGCGGCAGCACCGACGGATCCGTCCGCCACTCGTCGGCCACCTGCTGCACCACTTCATACTGTCGCCCGTTGCGGTTGAAATAACCGACGCGCTGCGCGCTCAACGAGGTCTGCAACGTCTGCGCCACCTCCGTCGCCGAAATTCCCAACGCCTCCAACCGCTCCCGCTCCAGCTGCACGCGGAGCTCCGGACGCGTGAACTTCAAATCCACGTCCACCGACGCGAACACCGGATCCTTCTCCACTGCCTCCAAAAACACCGGCAGGCTTTTCTGCAGCTCCGCCACATTCAACGCCCGCAACACAAACTGCGCCGAGTTTCCGCCGCGGCGGTCGCCCACGCTCGGCTCCTGTGTCACGTTGAAGCGCGCGCCCGGGAAGGTCCGCATCAACCGCGTCAACCGTGACGCGATTTCCTGCTGCGTCGCGTCACGCGCACCGCGCGGCTTCAACATCAATTCGACCAAGGCCGTATTCGCGACGCCCGTGCCGCTTCGCGCGCCCGAGCCGGGCACCTGACACGTGATCAGCTCCGCCTCCGGCACCTCGCGATCCACCGCCGCCGCCACCCGCTCCATCAGCTCGAGCATGTAATCATACGAGGCCCCTTCCGGTCCCGTCGCGGAAATCGTCACGCGATTCCGATCTTCCAATGGCGCGAGTTCTTTCGGCAGCAGCCCGAACCACGTCACGATCAACCCTCCGCTCACCACCAGCGCCGCCACCGCGATCCACTTTCTTTCCAACATCCACGCGAGGCTCCTCCGATAATCGCGCCGCAGCCCTCCGATCGCCTCCTCGAACTTCCGCACCACCCAGCTCGGCCGCCCCGTGTGCGCGGGCAGTCGCGAGGCCATCATCGGCGTCAGCGTCAGCGCCACAAACGCCGAGATCGCCACCGCTCCGGCGATCACCAGTCCGAATTCTCGAAACAACCGCCCCGTCACGCCCGGAAGAAAAACGATCGGCGAAAACACCACGATCAACGCCAGCGAGGTCGCGATCACCGCCACAAACACCTCGCCCGTTCCCGCGATGCCCGCCTGCATGGGCGACAGCCCTTCTTGCCGCCGGCGGTGAATATTCTCCACCACCACGATCGCATCGTCCACCACGAGGCCCACCGCGAGCACGAGCCCGAGTAGCGTCAGCACGTTCAGCGAAAATCCGCTCGCGAACATGATGAACAGCGCTCCGATCAACGACACCGGTATCACCACCGCGGGCACGAGCGTCGCCCGCCACGAGCCGAGAAAAAGGTAACACACTCCCACCACCAGCCCGAGCGCGATCACGATCGTCTCCGCGAGTTCAATCAGCGCGAGCCGCACGAAGCGCGTGTTGTCCGTCACGATGTCCATCGTCACATCCGCCGGAAGCCCGCGCCGCAGTTCCTCCATCCTTCGGTGCGCTTCGTCCGAAATCGCGATCTGGTTGGCCCCCGGCTGCGCCCGCACCGCCAGTCCCACCATCGGCACGCCCCGCACCGTGAACGTGATCCGTTCGTTGAATGGAGCCAGTTCCGCGCGGCCAACTTCCGCAAACCTCACCTGCCGTCCGCCCGCGCTTCGCAACATCATCCGGTCAAACTCGTCCGCGGTCTGAAATCTCGCCTGCGCCTGCACCGAAAGTTCCGCCGCGCGATTCTCGATCCGACCGCCGGGCAGCTCCACGCTTTCCCGCCGCACCGCGCTCTGCACGTCGAGCGGCGTCAACCCGTGCGCCGCCATCCGCCCTGGATCCAACCTCAGCTTCATCGCATAGCGTTTCTCGCCGAGAATATCCACCGCACCCACCTGCGGAATCGTCTGCAACTGCTCCTTCACCCGGTCAGCCACCTCGGTCAGCGCCATCAAATCACGGCCTTCGCTTCGTAGTGACAACGTCAATACCGTCCCGCCGTCCGCATCCGCTTTGCTGATCGACGGCGGATCCACTTCGCGCGGCAGGAGCCGCACCGCGCGACTGACCTGATCGCGGACGTCGTTCGCGGCCGCCTCGAGATCCGTGCCGAGCTCAAACTCCACCCGGATGCGGCTCGCCCCATCGCGGCTCGTCGAGGTCAGCGTCTTGACTCCCGCCACCGTATTCACCGCCTCCTCCAGCGGTTCGGTGATCTGCGCCTCGATCACCTCCGCAGTTGCGCCAGAGTAGTTCGCAAGAATCGAGACGACCGGGGACTCGATCACTGGATACTCGCGCACGCCGATGAACCCGAGCCCGATCAGTCCAAGCACCACGATCGTGAGCGAGAGCACCACCGTGAACACCGGCCGCCGAATACAAAGCTCGTGCAACCTCATCGTTCCTCAATTTCTCCCCGCCACCTTGACCGCGGCTCCCGCCCGCAAACTCTGCACGCCCGCCACCACGACCACCTCGCCTTCCGAAAGTCCCTTCACGATCTGCACCTGCTCGTCACGCCGCAGACCCGTTTCCACTTTTCGCGGCTGGGCGTTCCCGCCTTCCACCACAAAGACCGACTTTCCTTCCTTCTCCGTCACTACGGCCATCGCCGGCACCAGCAGCGCCGACTCCCATGTTTTCAACGTCAGCGTCACCTGCGCGAGCGCTCCCGGCCGCAGCGCACCGTCAATGTTCCTCACCCGCGCCCGCACCAGCACCGTGCGCGTCGTCTCGTCCACGTGCGGTTCGACCACATACACTTCCGCGGCGTGATGATGCGCATCGCCGCTGACCGTGAAGCTCACCCTCGCTCCGGGCGCCAAACGCACCGCATGCCGCTCCGCGACCGCAAAATCCAGCTTCAACCGCGCCACTTCCTGCAGGCTCGTGATCCGCGTGGACGGTGCCACATAGCTGCCGAGACTGACGCTTCTCACGCCCACGACGCCGTCGAACGGCGCCCGCAGTTCCATCTTCGCAAGTTTCGCCTCCGCCAGCTCCCGCTCCGCCAGCAGCGCATGATAATCGCTCTGCGCCTGCTCGAACTCCTGTTCGTTCGTCCACCCTTTTTGCATCAGCCCACGCAGCCGTCTCTCCAGACTCTCCGCCTTCGTGATTCGCGCTTTTGCCCGACTCAACTCCGCCCGCGCCTCGACGTCATCCAGCCTCACCAGCAGGTCACCTCGCTTCACGGGCGCGCCTTCCTCGAACGCGATTTCCACAATCTTCCCGGCGACCTCCGTCTGCACATCGATCGCCTCCTCCGCGCGCAACGTCCCCGTCACCGTCACCGCCTCCTCCAGCGGCTCGCCCGCCAGCGTCAGCGTCGTCACCGCCACGCTTCCCGCGCCGGTGCTCTCGCGCCGCTCCGCCCTTGCGTCACGTGTATCCATTTTTCCACGCCAAAGCGGCAGCAGTTTCGGCAACGCTAGGGCGACGACCGCCGTCAGCGTCCCTCCCACCCAGAGAGCCTTCGGCGAGATTCGCATCAATCGCCGTCGTCGAGCTTGCTGCATGCCGCCGCTCCACCTCGCTCCGTTTCATCACATGAATTCATTTCATCGTTACGCCCCTTTACTCTCCACCCGCCGAAAATACGTTAACCGCACGCCTCCCCCCGGGCGCAGCTTAACCCCCAAACTCAAATAGCCATGTCTTCCTTACGTCTTCTCATCGTCACCGGCCTCGCCGCGGTCAGTTTCGTCTCCGCGCACGCCGGCAGCTCCGCTCAGAGCTGGCTCGAAAACTATTACCAACAACCCGCTCCCGAGCGTTTCACCTCCGCCGTCTTCGAGCTGAGCCGCTCCGGTTACTTCGAGGAGCCCGGCCGCGTCCCGCTCGCCATCGGTTTTCTCGCCAGCGTTTTCGCCCAGCATCCTGATCGCGCCGACGAATGGATGTCCGTCAGCCGCGTGCTGCCGGTCTCGCATCAACGCATTCTCGCGTCCGCCCTCTGGTATTCCGGCAGCGAAAAAGGCGCCACCCACCTGCGCGCTCTCGCGCGCAACGCCTCCGCGCCCGTGCGGGCCGAAGTCGAGTCGCTCCTGGCGAGCCACCGCCCCGATCTTCGCGACGCCGAGGTCCTCTCCGCCCAGTCGCTGAACCTCCAATGGGGTGTCTTCCTCGCCACCGGCGAACAACAACCCGTGCGCAACATCCTCGCCGCCCTCGGCACGAGCACCAACGACCAGCTCGCGCAGGATGTCCGTTGGTCTCTCGCGCAAAACGCGGCCCAACACCAACGGGTCCTCGCCATTTGCCGCGAAGAACTTTCGCGTCAGCCCAACGCCGTCCGCGAAACCCTTCGCGCCGTCATCCACGACACCGAGACGCGCCGGCAGCCGTCCACCTGAAGCGCTCAATCCAACCTCGCTCCGCGGCGCGCCTGAGGGCGCGCCTTTTTTTTGCCTGCGCGCGACCCCCACCTGCTCCGATCCCTCTCCGCTACCGGTGAATTCTATTCATCTATCCCGATCCGCCAATCGTGCGCGCTGGCACCACGGCTGCTCCTGCAGCGCACATGCGTATCCGAAATCTCATGACTTTCCTCGTCGCCTGCGCCGCCTCCTTCGGGGCCGCCGCCGCGCCGTCGATTGCCGTCATCGAGGATGCACCGTGGTCTCCCGGCGACGCCTCCCGCGAAGGAGCCGCTGAGTTCGAGGTCCTCGTTCGGCTCGCCCAGCTTCAACAACAGCAGCCCCTCGTCGGTTTCGTCGGCCTCGGCGATCGCCGCGGAATTTTTCAAGAAGGCACACGCCGCGGCCTCGAATTCGCCGTGCGCCAGGGGGTGCCCGTCGTGCGCTTGTCCCGCGGCGCGTCGCGCGCCGTCCCTGTCGACACCGATATCTTCATCGATGGCGGATCGATGTCGCCCGCCGCTGCCGCCGCCCTGCTCGCTCGCTGCCTCGAACGCTTCGGTCCGCTGCCCGTTCTCGCTTCCACCCGCTCGCTCTCATCGCAAAACGCCGACGAGCTCCGCAGCAAACTCCGGCTCTATCAGGCCGAATTCACCGCACGGCAGTCAGCGATGATAGCGATGAATTGATCTTCCCCCTTGGCCGTTCGCGTTCCGACGCCGATCCAACCAGCGGCGACGTGCTCCCGTTCGCCGTGGGCACTTCCTCTCTGAAATAGCGAATCACGCTTTGCTCGAGTTCGCTCAGTCCGCGTTCGTCCAAATACCCCGCGTGCCATTGACGAGTCAGCGGCCGCACGCCTAGCGGGCGAGTGACCAGTTCGCCGCGCTCCAGCTCGCCGCGTATCGGCCATTCGGCGACGACTCCCACGCCAAGCCCGTTCTTCACCAGTTCCTTGATGGATTCGATGCTGCCCAGCTCGATGCAGCGCGGAAACGGAATCCGCGACATTCGAAAATATCCCGTCACCAAACCATAGGTGCGTGTCGCCTTGTTCGCGAGGATCAGCGTCGTCTCACCAATTGCCTCAGCCGTGATCTCCCGCGCCGATGCCCAGGGATGATCCGGCAGCATCACAAAACGCATCTCGTCTTGAAACAGCGGCTCGAAGACCACATCCGGCCGCTTCTCCGGCTCCACCATAATCGCGAGATCGATGCGCCCGGAAAGCAGCTGGCCCAGCAACTGCGGGTTATCGCCCGTCTCCACGCGCAGTCCGCAATGCGGATGCTCCTGCTGCACTTTGCGCAAGACGCCCGGCAGGATGTGCTGACACACCGTCATGGGCGCACCAATACGCAGACACTGGCGCCCCGTCTCCGGCATCTGACTCAGATCCGTCCGCGCGTGCTGCATCTTGTTGAGGATCTCCTCGCAATGCTGCAGCAAGCGCTCGCCCGCCGGCGTCAGCACCGCACGTCGCCCGACTCGCTGAAACAGCGGGACGCCGAGATCCTCCTCCAGCGATTTGATCGCATGGCTCACCGCGGACTGCGTGAGAAACACGTCCTTTGCTCCTTGCGTGAAGTTGCCACGGCGCGCCACCGCGACAAACGCGCGCATCTGCCGGCTTTCGATCAGTTCTTTCATCCCGTTTGCAGCGTTCGGGCGAATCGCCCATCGCTGCGAACGCTCGGGTGCAGCTCGCGTGCCAGTCAGCCCGCGAGCGCGGTTTGCCAGTCGCGCTCAACCCGCAACGCCCGGCTACAACCCGGCAAGTTCCCAACCCTTGCGATAGGAACGCCGCACGAAACCGTTCGCCTCCGTTTCGTTCTCGAAACGCAACGCCGCCGCATTCCATCGCAACGTCGTGTGCGGAAACCGCACCGCCACGCTGCCGAGCAGCACGGCTTCCGTCAGCGGACCGGAGTATCCGAACGGCGCGAGCGGCTTCGATTCACCGCCGACACAGGCCTCCGCCCAGTCCGACCAGTGATGCGTCTCCACGACTTGCGGCAGAACGACATCCTTGAATTCAGTTTCCGGATACAAACGCGGTGTGTCCACATGCGGCACGTGCAACACGCCTTTCGTGCCGATCAAGATCGAACCCTGCGCCATCAGTTCTTCCTGCCGGCGCTTGTGCGTGTCGGGCACTGACGCCGGCATCGCGAGCGCGAGAACATCCTCCGGTGGACGCCGATTGCCGTCATACCAAATCACCGGCAGCGTCTCGCCTTCCGTGTGCGCCGTGCCGGGAAACGCATAGCGGATGAGCGCGTTCGAGGACCAGTTCCACGCATCCGGTGCGACGCCCTCCGACCGCACCGACACCGGCGCCGAAAGCTCGAGGCCTTCGAATACCGGATCGAAAATATGGCAGCCCATGTCGCCAAAGGTGCCGACCCCGAAGTCGAGTCGCGCCCGCCAATTGAAGGGATGATAATACTCGTTGCCGACGTAGGGCCGCTCCTCGCAACCGCCGAGCCACAGGTCCCAGTCGAATCCTTCCGGCACGGGCGAAGCCGGCGGTGGCGGTCCCGACCCACCCCAGTCCTTGTTGCTCCAGGTATGAACTTCGCGAACCTTGCCGATCACTCCGCTGCGAATGAGCGCGACCGCCTGCCGGTAAGGCTTCGTCGAATGCACTTGGATTCCCATTTGGGTGACGAGCGGCTTGCCGCGCGCGTAATCCGTCAGCACTCGCGTCTCGTGGAGATTATGCGCCAGCGGCTTCTGACCATACACATGCTTCCCGCGCTGCATCGCCGCGAGCGCCATCATGGCGTGCATGTGGTCGGGCGTGGAGACGTTCACCGAGTCGATGTTCTTCTCTTCCTTATCGAGCAGCTCGCGCCAATCCTGATAGATCCTCGCCTCGGGGAACGCCGCGCGCACTTGCTCCGTGCGAGTGAGATCTACCTCGGCGACCGCGACGAGTTTCACGAACGGATTGCTGCAGATCGCCTCGATGTCCGCCCACGCCATGCCCGCCGCCCCGAAACTCGCATGTCGCAGCACGCGACTGGGCGGCGCCGAGATCAAATTTCGCGTGATGAAGGGCGCGGCCATCGCCGCACCACCGAGGGTTTTTATGAACTGCCGGCGACTTGGGGTGAACGGGAAAGCCATGCGCACATCCTCTGCGCCGGACCGCTTCCTCTGGCAACGCCGGACTCTCTCCGATGCCTAACCCAACCGGCCAAATCCCGAAGCCGCGTTTCAACGAGAACAGGTTGACCGACCTCGCACGTGTGGCACATCTGCGCACACCCCAAGAGCACGAAACCCTTTAGCCGCTCTCCCAACCCCATGTCTTCCAAACTTCGCGTCCTTGTCGTCGGCTGCGGCCACATGGGCACTTCACACGCCCGCGCCTATCGCGCGCTCGCCAACGACTTTGAAATCGTCGGCCTCGTTTCGCGCGGCCCTGCGTCGCGACAAAAACTCAACGCCGAGTTCGACGGCACCCTGGCCGAGTTCAGCGACTACACCGAAGCGCTCGCCCAAACCAAACCCGACGCCGTCTGCATCAGCACGTATCCAGAAACCCACGCCGCGTTTGCCATCGCCGCACTGGAAGCCGGCGCTCACGTGTTCCTGGAAAAACCGGTGGCCGATAACCTTGCCGATTGCGAACGCGTGATCGCCACCGCCCAACAGCTCCGGCGCAAGCTCGTCGTCGGCTACATCCTGCACGTGCATCCGTCGTGGCAGAAGTTTACCGAAATCGCCCGCACGCTCGGCAAACCGCTCGTGATGCGGATGAACCTCAATCAGCAAAGCTCCGGTGCAAATTGGGAGACGCACAAAAACCTGCTGCGCACGACCTCGCCGATCGTCGACTGCGGCGTGCACTACGTCGATGTCATGTGCCGCATGACGGGTTCGCGCCCTGTGCGCGTCAATGGCATCGGCGCCCGCCTGACCGACGAGATCGCGCCGGGGCAAGTCAACTACAGCCATCTTCAGGTGACGTTCGCCGACGGCTCGGTCGGCTGGTATGAAGCCGGCTGGGGTCCGATGATGAGCGAAACCGCCTTCTTCGTAAAAGATGTGGTCGGTCCGAAGGGCTGCGTGAGCATCGTGGCGAAAAGCGCCGCCGCCGCGGGAAAATCGTCCGACGTCGATGCACATTCGCAAACCGAGACGCTCAAGCTTCACCATGCGAAGCTGGGCGACGACGCCAAATTCATCCTCGCCGACGAAATCATCGACGTGAGCGACGAGCCGTCGCACGACGAGCTTTGCCGGCGCGAACAGGAGCGTTTCCTTCATGCCATTCGCGACGACGCCGATTTGACCGACCACTGGCAGAGCGCAATCGACAGCCTGCGCATCGTCCTCGCGGCCGATCGGTCGTTTCGCGAGGGCCGCACCGTGGAATTGTGACCCTCTCCCGCTCGTTCATCTCAGCCCTCAAACGCACCATGATTGTCCGCGCTCTTTTGCTTTCCTCCTTCATTTTCAACCTCACGACCGTCGTCTCCGCGATCACCGCGCCCGCCGGTTTCACCGCGCTCTACAACGGCCGCGATCTCTCCGGCTGGCGCGGAGGCGATACCTTCGATCACCGTAAATGGCTCGCGCTGCCCGAAGCGGAACGCGCTGCTAAAAACGCCGAGTGGACCGCCGACATGCGCGCGCACTGGTCCGCGCAAGGCGAGGAACTCGTCAATGACGGCCACGGCAAATACGCCACCACCGAGAAGGACTACGGGGACTTCGAATTGCTTCTCGAATACCGCACCGTCGCCCTCGCCGATTCCGGCATCTATCTGCGCGGCTGCCCGCAGGTCCAGATCTGGGACTACGCCGAGAAAGAAAAATTCCCGCTCGGCGCCGACAAAGGCTCCGGCGGGCTTTGGAACAACTCTCCCGGCGCGCCCGGCAAAGATCCGCTCGTCCGGGCCGACAAACCATTCGGCGAATGGAACCGGATGCGCATCCTGATGGTGGGCGCGCGCGTGAGCGTGTGGCTCAACGACCAACTCGTCGTCGATCACGCGCTCCTCGAAAATTATTACGACCGCTCGCAACCCGTTCCCGCGCGCGGCCCGATCCAGCTTCAAACCCACGGCGGCGAGATCCGCTGGCGCAATCTCTTCATCCGCGAAATCGACGCCGAGGAAGCCAATCGCCTTCTCGCCGCGCGCAACCAGGACGCGTTTTCACCCGTGTTCAACGGCCGCGATCTCACCGGCTGGCGCGGCTCGATCGACGATTATCAGGTCGTCGATGGCGCCATCGTCTGCCGGCCGGAGAAAGGCGGCACGATTTTCACCGACGAGGAGTTCGCCGATTTCGTCGTCCGGCTGGAGTTCAAGGTTCCGTCCGCCGGCAACAACGGACTCGCTCTGCGGTATCCAGGAAACGGAGACACTGCCTACGTCGGCATGGCCGAATGCCAGATCCTCGCCGAAGACTACGTGGACGTGAAAAAGAGTCCGCTCGATCCGCGCCAGTTGCACGGTTCCGCCTACGGCATGATCGCCGCCGCCCAGGGCTACCAGCGCGCCATCGGCGAATGGAATTTCCAAGAGGTCACCGTGAAGGGCTCCACCATCCGCGTGGAGCTCAACGGCACCACCATTCTCGACGGCGACCTGTCAAAGGTGACGACATTCCTCGGCGGCAAAGCGCACCCCGGCAAGGACCGCACGAGCGGCCATTTCGGATTCGCTGGCCACCACGATGCCGTCGCCTTTCGCGCCGTCCGCATCCAACGGCTCTGAGCCTCTGCGCCCGCGCGCGCCTTTACTCCTTCGCTTCCGGCGCGCCTTCCGCGTCGTCGGCCTCCACTCCCCGATCGGGATGCGGAATGATTTTCAACACCCCCAAGCTCGGCCGCGGCGGCACGCGATACTTCAAATCCACAAACTTGCCGTCCATTTCGAACACGACGCCCATGTTCCAGCGGCACGCCACCGGCTGCCCATCCTTCTCCGCCGGCCGGAACTGCCATTTCTCCAGCGTCTCTCGCGCCGCCGCCTCGAATTCCGGATGCGACGCCCGCAAGGTCGTCAACTTCGTCAGCTTCCCCGTGGCATCGATCTGCAGCTCGAAAATCACTCCGCCCACTTCGCTCGCCGCCCACATCTCCTCCGGATAAAGCGGCACCGTCAGCTCGCCCGTCCCGATCGGCCGCGGCGCATTGTTCGCCTCCGCCCCTTCATCGCCCTCGATCGGAATAAAGAACGGCACGCGCGCCGTGTAAGCGATCGGCTTCCCGTCCTTTTCGCGTTGCGGCAAATCCGTGTTCAACGCCAGCGCCGTCGCCATCCGATCGATGAAGTTGTCCGACGTCGTGTCGTCCGAATCCACGATCTTCAACGTCTCCTCCTCACCTTCCGCGTTCACCTTGATCTCGAACGTGACCGTATAGCCGTTCTTTTTCGGCGCTGTGCTGTCGGCAGCCGAAACCAAGGGCACGCCAACCAGCAACGCAGTGGAAAACACAGAAAGCATTCGGGCAAACTTCATGGGAGTAGCCCGCGACATTGAGACCGCCGGCGTTTCTTGACGATTAAAATTCGGCCTTCCGGAACCCTGTCGAAAGATCGAAAGACAAACCGCCGCGCCGGACTGCTCCGGCACGGCGGCTGGTGTTTACCTGGGAGTCAACGCGTCTGGATCCGGCGCACCCCTCGTGCGCTTGGGCGACACTGTCCCGAAGCTCTGTGTGGCGAGCCGCCGTTTCCGGCGCCCGCAAAGCGGTGAGAACCCACGCCGTCACAGCCGGTTCCCTCCCGCCCTAAAAGTCTTCCTCTCGCCTCATTCATTCTTTTCCGAGCCGGCTCTTTTGCTCGCCGCGTGCCAACCGCCCTTGCGTTGCCTAACTCCTTCTCCCCTCGCATCGCCGGCCAGCCCGATCACGCCGCGCCGCATGCGTCATGCAATCTCCACTACACTCCGTCGCGCACGATGCACGGCCCCGTGCCGCCATCGCGCCTTCGAGCCTCTCCTGCTCCGCGCCCTCCGTTAACCTTTCCCGCCTTTCAGCGTGTTTCGCGGGTAACTCCACCCACGTCCGCCGCAGCATTGACCCCACCGCCGCCGCGCGCCATCTCTCACCCTCTATGTCCGACCAACCCGCCTCCTCCGAAGTCACCATGGACAACCTCGTCGCGCTCGCGAAACGGCGCGGCTTTGTCTTCCCGTCTTCCGAAATCTACGGCGGCTTCAACGGCTTCTTCGACTACGGCCCGCTCGGCGTCGAGTTGAAGAAAAACATCCGCGACTGCTGGTGGAACGACATGGTCCGCCGCCGCGACGACGTCGTCGGCATCGAAACGTCCATCATCATGCACCCCAAGGTCTGGGAAGCCTCCGGCCACGTCGCCGGCTTCACCGACCCGCTCGTCGATTGCAAAACCTCCAAGCAGCGCTTCCGCGCCGATCAGCTCTTCTTCGCCCCCGTCGTCGTTGACGGCAACACCGTCGGTTACGTTTCCGCCCTCGAATCCGAAAAAACCACCGAGGATCTCCAGGCCGCCGCCGAAACCTTCAAGCGCAAGAAAGCCATCCAAGGCACGCTCGCGCCCGTCCAACCGCGCGACATGACCGAAGCGCGCGAAGACGAAATCCCGCTCATCCCGTCGCCCGCCACCGGCGAACCCGGCAGCCTCACGCCGCCGCGCGCGTTCAACATGATGTTCGAGACGCACGTCGGCCCGCTCCGCGATTCCTCGTCCGTCTCCTATCTTCGTCCCGAAACCGCGCAGGGTATGTTCGTCGACTTCAAGAACGTCGTCGACACCGGCCGCGTAAAACTCCCCTTCGGCATCGCCCAGATCGGCAAGTCGTTCCGGAACGAAATCACGCCGCGCAACTTCATCTTCCGCTCGCGCGAATTCGAGCAGATGGAGATGGAATACTTCATCCACGAAGACGCCGACTGGAAGAAAGCCCACGACGAATGGATCGAGTGGTGCCGGCAGTGGCTGCTCTCCATCGGCCTGCCCGAATCGCACCTTTCGCTCTACGCGCACCCGAAGGAGAAGCTCTCGTTCTACTCCAAGGGCACCGTCGACATCATGTTCAAATACCCGTTCGGCGTGCAGGAGCTCTGGGGCATCGCCGCCCGCGGCAACTACGACCTCACCCAGCACGCCCAGGCGTCCGGCAAACCGCACGAGATCTTCGACGAAGCCACGAAGAAGAAATTCGTGCCGCACGTCATCGAGCCCGCCGTCGGCACCGACCGCATCTTCCTCGCCGTCCTCTGCGCCGCCTACGCCGAAGAGGATGTGAAGGACGAAAAGGGCAACGTGGAGAAACGCACCGTATTGAAACTTTCACCACGCATCGCCCCGGTGAAGGTCGCCGTGCTCCCGCTCCTCAAGAACAAGGAGCAGCTCACCCAGCGCGCGAAGGAGCTCTACGCGAAGTTGAAACGCAAATACGCCGTTTTTTACGACGAAGCCGGCGCCATCGGCCGCCGCTACCGCCGCCAGGACGAAATCGGCACGCCGTGGTGCGTGACGATCGACTTCGAAACGATCGAAAAAGACGGCACCTTCACCCTCCGCGACCGCGATTCGATGACCCAAAAACGCATCACCGAATCCGACCTCTTCGCCCTCCTCGACGAACAGGTGTATTAAGTAGCGCCGGCTTCCAGCCGGCCCTCCCCGTTGGCGACTCGCGCGCCTGCGCCCGTGACTGCGGCGTCCTGCCGCAGAATCCGCGTAGCGAAGCGCGTGAGCGTTTCGTCGTTCACGGCGTAGTTCTCCGGCCAGGACTGGCACTCCTACCTTCCAGCGCCCTCACCGCTGCCCTCACGCGCAATTCCAAAACCTTGCTCCCCTCCCGCCGCCCCCCAGATTCCTCGCCGACCGATGAACCCGTCCGGCTTATTCGACGGCGTGTCCGACTGGGCCCAATGCTCATTGCCCGCTAAACGTTCGCCGCAGAGTCCGTCCAGTCATAGTCCCGGGCGTTGAATCCCAGCGCTGAGAAATGCCGCTTTCCGCAGGCAATCTTATCCCGCTCTGCCTTCCCAAGCTTTCCGAAAGCCATCGTGCCCTTCGTCTCTCGCACCAAGTAGAGTCGCGGCAGCTCACCCGGCACCTCTCGGACAATGGCCCAATCGGGGTTGTAGTGCCCTATCGGCGTTTCGACTTTGAACCACCAGGGAAGCTTCACGAAGAGCTTGATGTCGACCCGCTGGTCGAGCTTCTCAGCAAAATGGCGCTCCACTTCCGAATCGCACTCGACGCCGTCATAGAGACCGCGCTGTGGCGTGTCTTGGATCCGTTCGAGATAGGGCTCTAGCTCCTTGTCGCGGAACCACATCATTTCCCACGAAACGTCGGCGCCCGAGAGCCTCTCGTATTGGACACCCTGCACGAGTAGCTCGCGCTTCCTCTGCTCGATTTCGCCCGCGGCCAATTCGACGAACTGCTGCGGGTTCACCAGCGCGTCGCCGAGTCGCCCGCTCTGCGCGAGGATCGCGGCGAGAGTAGAGCGCGTCAGCTCTGTGCGTTTCTGCAACTCCGAGAGGAGATCCGGCACACGCCCCAGAGCCGGCAGACCGGCCGCCGTGTAGGCCGACTGCACCTGCTCTTCCACGCCCCTCCTCGTGATTGACACCGCCGCCGAGGTCACAGCGATCCGGCCCGCAGAAATCGTATCGGGTCGCGCCTTGATCGCCGCGGCAGCTTCCGTGACGAGTCGGGCCGTGTCGTAGGTCACGGAGTAGCGGGTGCGATGCTTGATACGCTCCCATAGGGCTAAGAACTCCGGGTCGGCGTCCCAGCCTTTGCGCAATTTCAGCTTCCGCCGCTTGCGCGCGTTATGCACGAGCTTCGTGTCAAACCGCACGCCGGCATTGGCGAACTCGGTCTGCAGACCCCGCGCGAAATCCTCGAACGCTTCGCTCGCCACGAGCGTAAGGCGGTTGAGCGTGGCGTCGTGGCAACGCGTGCCATCCTCGCGCACGGGCAAGCGCAGGCCGCGCCCGAGCGTCTGTCGGCGCTCCCGCTCCGAGCTCATCTCGCGCAGCGAACAGATCTGAAACACGTTCGGATTGTCCCACCCTTCACGCAGCGCTGAGTGGCTGAAAATGAAACGCACCGGCTCCTCCAACGACAACAGCCGCTCCTTGCCGCGCATGATCAGCTCGAAGGCCGCCTCGTCCGCCTGCGTGCTTTTCTCCTTGGAGTCGATCGCCACGCCGTCGCGTTGCGCGAAGTAGCCCGCATGCACCTGCGCCGCCGGCGGGAGCGCGAGCGAGGCAAACTGCGGGAGCTGCCGCGCCGCCTCGTATTCCTCGCAAAACCAGCCGCGCACTTTACCGTCATCGGCCGCGTAATGCGCCACGCGGTCCAGGAAGAAGAGCGAGAGCACTTTCATCCGCTCTCCCGCCGGGAGGCGTGCAACCGTCAGCTCTTTTTCGAGATGCTTCAAAATCGTCTGTCGCACCTGCACGCGCTGAATGGCGTCGTCGAGCACACCGCTGCCTTCGCCCAGCCCGAGCGAGAACTGGCCGAGGTCGAGCCGCTCGGCGCCGGGCGTGGCGTTGATTCCGCGGACGACAAGGCCCGCGTAGAGCGCGCGGCCGGTTTTCGCTGCGAGATCGTTGCCGTGTTTCAGCGTCACGTCCTTGCGCTGCACCCCGTCGCTCGCGGTCTGCACATCGAGCTCGACCTTCGCCGTAATGCCCCGCGCGCCGGGGCTCGCCTTCTTGAAGCGCACGTAAGGCCGGTTGAAATCCCCCTCCTCGCGCACGCTGTCGACCTCGATGGCTTTCACGAGCCTCAACTCGAACGCGCGCACCGGATCGAGTTGATAGAGGAGGTTGTAGGCATGCTTGTGCGTCGCCGAATAACGCAGCGTGCAGAGCGGCCCGAGGCTCGCGATGGCCGCTTTGGCTCGCTCGCTTTCGAGATTCTGCGGCTCGTCGAGCACAACGACGGGATGGATCGATATAGATGAGCTTCACCGCGCCGGCGTAGGCCGACTGGAGCAACTTTAACACATGGAGATTGTCGCCCTCGATGATGAGATTCTCCGTGTCGTCCCACGCGACGGATTTGTCGCGCTCCGGGCGCAGCGTGCCGGGGCTGGGCGCCAGCATTTCGCGCAGCGCCTCGGCGCGGCCGGCGTAGGATAGCCCGTAGCGTTCCGGCGTCGCGGAGAGCGCCGCGGCGCCGACGAGCTCGGCGAGTTTTTCCGGCACGAGTTTCCCTTCGGCAAACGCACCGGGCAGCAGCTCGCGCAGGCGCACCAGGCGCTCGGCGGCGAGATCGGGGGAGGTCAGCGGCAGACGCTCGGGCGAAGCGGGAAAACTCATGCGCAAACGCATTAGCACGGCGGAGAATTGCAGCGTCAACCCTTCGCCCGCGATGATTTGACCGATTAGACCACCATCCCCGGCAACCGCGCCGCCCACATGATTGACTTCCCCACATGTAGCAGTTGCCTTCCCGCATCATCCCCGAACGCGTGCCGGCCTCAGTGCCGCGCCGCCTCGGCCCCCCGCAGGCTCCGGCCTGCGGGCTTTTTATTGCCCGCTTCATGAACCCGCCCGCGCCGCGCGCCGGTGAAATGGCTCGACGTCACGGCTCTCGCTCGCGCGCATCTCCACGCACTCGGCCCCACCGAAACACTTGTCGTAGTCCATTACTTCACCGCCTACGCCGAACACTTCGCGCGCGATAAACCCGAGCGACTCTCGCGTCACAAGGCTTACGTTCGCGCCCTGACCGCCACGCGCGTCCACGTGCATCTCGGCCACTTCAAACCCAAGCACATCTGTTTGATGCACTCCAAGACTACGAATGCAGCTGGCAGGAGAAAGCCACCGACGTGAACATCGTCGCCCAGCTTTTCTGCCAGGCAGCTCGCGATGCCTTCGACGTCGCAGTGATCGTCTCAGGCGATGCCGACTACGCTCCCGCGATTTCCGTCTTCCGGGAGATGTTTGCGCATAAACGTCTCGTCTTCGGATTTCCCTTCGACCGTAAGAACCGGGAACTTGAACGTTTGGCTCCCGGCTCCTTCACCTTCTCTCGCGAGAGCTACGCCAAACACCAGCTCAGCGAAGCGGTGCGGCTTCCGAGCGGAAAATACGTCGTTCGTCCTGCCGTGTGGGGATCACCAGACAGCCCCTAGCCCACCAACATCTGCGCGCCTCACCGCAGAGTCGCCTCGTTCTTGCGCCTTCAGCGCTGATTTGCGGCCGATCTCTTTCTCGCCCTTCCGCTCCCACTCCCCAAACCCGGAAGATCGCGCGTATCTTCGTGTGCATTCGCGATCATTCGCGGTAACCTGTCCGTTTTCCCTCCCATGTGCGCCCGTCCTCGCCCGCCTGTCCTGCGCAGCGTCAAACGCCCTGACGCTCTTGCCGCCCTGCGCACTTGGCTCGCGAGCCACCCCGACCACCTCCGCGAGCGCGGCGCCGATTACCACCGCCGCGGTGCCGTCAAATCCATCCGCGCCGCCGCCGATCACTACGTCGAATCCCGCGTGCAGGGCTCCGAACCCACGCCTTACACCACCACCCTTTTCTACACGCGCGATCGCTGGTCATCCGATTGCACGTGCCCCTTTGAGGGCGACGTCTGCAAACACGCGCACGCCACCGGCCTCGCCTGGCTCGAACACGTCGCTTCCGGCGCTCTCGATGGCGCCGATCCCACTCGCGTATCCGAAAATCCACCACCGCGCGAACTCCCCGCCGAACCTCCCCCACTCTCCTTCCGCCAGCAATGGACTCCCGTCCTCGCCTCGAGACTCGGCCGCATGCTCACCGACGCCGAGCAACACCAACTCGACGAGCTCGCCGCCCTTTTTAACGAATTCGTCCAGGCCAACCAAATCCTCTACCCCGGCGCCCTCCTTCGCCACGGTTTCGACTACACTCCGCCGCCCGGCGCCCCGCTCTACAAACCCGCGTATTCAGGATGGTGGGACGCCTCCACCGCCCCGCGCGATCCGTGGGCGCTCTGGCAATACATCGCCCACGACTACGAGCTCCACGAGCGCCCCCTCCCCGAAGCTTTCCGTCCACTCACCAACACCGCCGCCATCCGCACCGCCATCACCGAGCGTCTCACCCAGCACGAACTCGCCGCCTGGCAACGCGCTCTCGCCGTCGCGGAGGAGTCGCCCACGGCCCAAACCCATCCGGCCCTCGCCGACGTCACCGGCCTCCGCGCCCGCGTCCACCCCGCCGGCGGCCTGGTCATCGAAACCCGCACCGCTCCTGCCAAAGCCTGGAAAATCCCCACCCGCCCTTGGTTCGCTGCCCTCGGCTCCACCCGCCCGAGCGATTTCGAGCATCTCACGCCACCCGAAGCGGCCCTCGGCCTCGCCCTCGCCGCTGAAGTTCGAGCGGGCTTCGAACCCGCCAGCCCTCGCCAGCCACTCCCTGCCGAAATCGCTACCACGCTCTTCCGCACCCGGGCCGCACGCGACGCCTTCGTTCTTCCCGACGCGTCGCCTTTCATTGTCCAACCCGAGCCTCTCCTCCTCGACGCCCGCCCTTCTTTCGATTCGTCCGACCGCCTCGAGCTTCGCCTCGCCACAACCGACGGCCGCGACGCCTCCCGCGCCCTCCTTCTCACCGCCCGCCCGCAACCGCTTTACCTTTTCGAACAAAAGATCTGGCGCGGCCCCCCGCCGACACCCGACGCCCCCCTGCCCGCCTCCGCGCTCGGCGACCCCAAGCTCATGTCGCGCCTCCGCGCCGCCGGCCTGCGGCTGCCCCGCGAATTCGAACAAAACATCCGCCGCATCGTCCTCCGCCCGCACCTGAAATGCTGGCTCGCGCCCGCGCCCGGCGACGACGAAGCCCTCGAGTTTCACGCGCAACTCACCGCCCGCGATCCCGACTTCCCCTTCGAACAACATTACACCCCCTCCGGCTGGCAATGGACGTCCGCCGGCGCTCCACCTCCGCGCGGCCCAACCGATCCAATTCTTGAATACGATCTCACCTCCGGTCGCGCCGCCGCCAGCCGCCTCACCGACTTCCGCCTCGACTGGCATCCGTGGGAAGCCGACTGGGCGCGCGCCGTCACCAAAAACTTCCCCGACGAATTCGTCGCCTGGCATGCCTCGGTTCCTCCCGATCTTCCGATCGACGCCTCGCCGGGCCTCGCCAGTCTCCTCGGCCCCCCGCTCCGCGCGCGTATCGAATTTTCCGCGACACCCGCGCCCGAGTCCGCCGGCCGCGACTGGTTCAACCTCACCGCCAAGCTCAGCGTCAAAGACACCAAGCTCGCTCCCGACGAACTCGCGCTCCTCCTGAAAGCCCGCGGCAAATGGGTCCGCCTCAAACGCCACGGCTGGCAACGCCTCGAAATCGAGCCCACCGACGACGCGTCCACTGCCGCGCTCGACCGGCTCGGACTCACGCCCGACGACGTCCTCACCGATGGCCGCCCCGCGACGCATCGCATTCACGCGCTCCAACTCGCCGCCGAAGCCGACCTCCTCGAAGCCCAGGACAACCGCCTCGCCGCTTCACTCCGCGACCGCATTCAAACGCTCGCCACCACTCCTCCGCCCGTCGTTCCGTCCGCCCTTCGCGCCACCCTCCGCCCGTATCAAGAAGAAGGATACCACTTTCTCGCCCACCTCGCCGCCCACGGACTTGGCGGCGTCCTCGCCGACGACATGGGTCTCGGCAAAACCATCCAAACCCTCGCGTGGCTCCTCCACGCATCCGAACACGGCGAACGTCCACAGCCCGGCGCGCCTTTCCGCGCCCTCGTCGTCTGCCCCAAATCCGTCGTCCACACCTGGCAGACCGAAACCACGCGTTTCGCGCCCACGCTCAACCCCGCGATTTTCAATCCCCTCCGCCTCGGCGAACTCTCCACGTCCGGCTCTGGGCTCTCAGCTGGTGGCTCTCAGCTGGTGGTCGCCAACTACACCCAGCTCCGCCTCAATGCCGACTGGTTCCGCGCCCAAGCCTGGGACGCCGTCATCCTCGACGAGGGCCAGTTCATTAAAAATCCCAACAGCCAGGTCGCGCACGCCGCCCGCGCGCTGCGCACGCCGCACCGTTTCGTCCTCACCGGCACGCCCATCGAGAATCGGCTCACCGATCTCTGGAGTCTCTTCGCCTTCGCCCAGCCCGGCCTTCTCGGCACCCTCGCGTCCTTCCGCCGCCAATACGACCAGCCCAACCCGGCCTCGCTCGCGCGCCTGCACCGTCGCGTCCGCCATTTCCTCCTCCGTCGCACCAAAGCTCAGGCCGCGCCCGATCTTCCCCCGCGCACCGAGGACGATCTCGTCGTCGAACTCGAGGGCGAACAACGCAAACTCTACGACGCCGAACTCAAGCGCGCCCGTGCCCAACTTCTCGGTATTTCCGACAACCGCGAACTCGTCGCCGTGCGCTTCAACGTCCTCGCGAGCCTCCTTCGCCTGCGACAAATCTGCTGCCACCCCGCGCTCATCGATCCCGCGCATCGCAATCTGCCCAGCGCCAAGCTCGACGCGCTCCTCGAACGCGTCGAGGAGCTCCGTGACGAAGGCCATCAGGTTCTCGTTTTCAGCCAGTTCGTCGAGATGCTCGATCTCATCCGCCACTGCTTGGATCGAAACGGCATCGAGCATCTGATGCTCACCGGCTCCACTGAAAACCGCGCCGAACTCGTCGAACAGTTTCAATCCGACAAATCCAAAACCGTCTTCCTCCTCTCGCTGAAAGCCGCCGGCTTCGGCCTCAACCTCACCGCCGCCAGCTACGCGATCCTCTTCGACCCGTGGTGGAACCCCGCCGCCGAAGCCCAGGCGATCGATCGCACGCATCGCATCGGCCAGACGAAACCCGTCATCGCCTACCGCCTCCTCGCCGAAAACACCGTCGAAGAAAAGATCCGCGCGCTCCAACGCGACAAAGCCGCCCTCGCCAACGCCGTGGTCCAGGAAGAATCTCTCGCCAGCATCCTCGACCTCGACTCCCTCCGCCAGATCCTCGCTTAACTTTCCAGATACCATGCCGAATCCGACCTGCCCCGCCTGCACCCTCGACGACGTGCTCAGCCACTCCGAACATTGGGAGTGCGCCACCTGCGGCCACGAGTGGCCCAAAGAAGAAACGCCCGCCCCCGACCAGGCCCGCGTCGTCAAGGATGCTCACGGCAACATTCTCGCCGAAGGCGACACCATCGCTGTCATCAAAGATCTCAAACTCGGCGGCTCGCAGGTTCTGAAAGCCGGTTCGAAAGCCAAAAACATCCGCCTCGTCGACGGCGACCACGAGATCGCCTGTAAAATCGACGGGGTCTCCCTCGCGCTCAAAGCCTGCTTCGTCCGCAAAGCCTGAGCCGGTGGCGTTCGACCTCGTCGAACTCGATCTGCGAGCCCAGCCTTCCATTGCGTGCCTGCACGCAATCTGCCGCGATCGGCGCAACTCCTTCGTCGCATCACCCCATGCCCGCGTTGCTCGCTCACCTCGCCCGCGATCGTCTCACCGCTCGCGACCTCAACGCGCTCTTCACGCAATTCCACGCTCAGCCCGACTTCGCTCGCGATCTCATTTCGGCCCTCGATCAACTCGACCCTGACCTCACCTATCGCGCGCTCTCCCTCCTGCTGAAACTCGCCCGCGCGTCGCTCCTCTCCTCCGCCGATCTCGCCCGCCTCATCGACCGCCTCGACGCCTCCGATCACTGGCTCCACCGGCTCACCGCTTGCCAGCTCCTCGCCGCGCAACCGCTTCCGCTCGACCTCGCTCCCGAAACTTTTCCGTTCCTCGAACGCTGTTTCGCCGACCGCCGCGTCATCATTCGCGCATGGGCACTCACCGCGATGATGGCCTTTCAATCCCATCCTCGTTTTCGCGCTGCCACTCGCGCCGCGCTCCGCACCGCCCGACGCGATCCCGCGAAATCCATGCAAGCCCGCCTCCGCCAAATACAGCCTCCTTGAGTCCCACAAACTATGTTGTAATACATTGTGTTACAAATCTGCGCGCTCTGAATTGCGCAACTTTCCGCCCCTCGATGTGTAGCTAAACCATGCACGCCCGCTCCCTAAGCCACGCCGACGATCTTTCGAACCTCCGCCGTTATCTCCTTCGCGCCGTTTACTTCCTGAACTTCGCCCTGCTCGGCCTCGACGTCTGGCCCCAAGTGCTTCGCGGCGCCCCCGGCTCCTCACCAGTCGAAAGCATCGCCACGAGTTGGTGGGCGACCTTGTCACTCCTGAGCGTCCTCGGACTTCGCTATCCCGTGAAGATGCTCCCGCTGCTCCTCGCTCAATTCACCTACAAGGTTGTCTGGCTCGCCGCCTTCGCGCTCCCGCAATGGTCCACACTCAGCGACAACAGCCTCACGCGTGCGATGCTCATTGGCCTCGTCATCGATCTGATCGTCATCCCTTGGTTCTACGTCTGGCGGCACTTCCTTCGCGAACCCGCCGAACGTTGGCGCTAAACGCCCCCGCGCGATGAACGAACTCAAACCCGACCACTACCTGCAACAGCTCCAACCGCTGCGCATCCCGGCTGGCTGGACGATTGGTTGGAACACATTTCAAGCCATCGAAATTCCTCCCGACGGTTTCTCCGGTTCCTCCCTCCTTTATCTTCTCCGCCATGACCGCCGCCTCGTCATCGACGTCGAATGGCGCCCCGAATTCGATCCGAACGGCCATTACCACTACTACGTCGAACGCCAACCGCTCCACACCGAGCCGATTTCAAACGACAACGACTCCGAGCTCATCGACTCCGCCCAGTCGCGCTCACGCGACGTCGTCGTCACCTGGCTCAACACCTGGCTCGCGCGCGGCCTCTTCGATGCACCTCAGCACGACACCGAAGAGGCTTCGCCTGAGCGACTCCGCCCGCTCCGAATCGCCTCCGGATGGACGATTCAGCACAACCTCCTCACCGAATCCGCACCTATTTCTCCTCCTGCGGAAAACCCCATTCTTTTCCGCGCAATCGCCGAACAGCGCCGCTTCCGCCTTGATGTCATTCGCCTATCCGACGCGGACGGTTCTCCGAGCTATCTGATCGAACTCCTCTACGCTCCCTGGGCCCGCACCGACCGCGGCCGTCGTCGCGAAAATATCCCGCTCACCTTCGATCAGGACACGCGCGTGATGCACCGCTTCACCACCACCGACTACGACGAACTCGTCCGCTATCTCGAAGCGTGGCTCTGGCGCGCCAGTAGTTGGGCCGTCGAGGGGCACTGACCGCCGCCGTCCCTACCGCAAGGTCCGCGACACGTTCCGCATTTTCGGCTACGCACCACCTCGCAACATCGAATTGTTCGACGAATGACCTCCCCGCGCCCAACCGTCTCGCACTGCGACCGCTGCGGCCAGCCTGACGCTCATCTGTTCGATCGCACGTGGTTGTGCGTCGATTGCTATCAGCAGGGCGCCTCCTCCTGCGCCGGCAGTTGCGACTGCGATGACGAACCCGAGAAAGGTCAGCTAGACTCAACAGAAACTGGCGCCTAACTGACCTTCACGGCGGGACCGACGATCTTGCCTCCCGCCACCCTACTGGCGACCGCGCCACAAAGCGCTCACCAGCGATACGTCACTCCCGCGAGGATATTATAATCCGCAAAGGCCGCGCTCACCGCCGTCGTCCGCCCCGCGCGCTCCTCATCCACACTCAACCAGCGCATGCGATACACCGTTAGCGGCACCGACAAAAACACACTCGTCTTGCCAAACGAATACGCCACGCCGGGCTCGACCGCGAGCGTGTAGCCCGGACGGCGAAATCCTTCGCTCGAACCTAGAACATCGCGCACCGGCTGCCCTTCCATCCGCAGCCCAAACTGAAAGCTGCCATTCTTCACGCCGAGCGGCTCGCCCACGGCCACACCAGCCCGCACCAGGAAGTAGTCCGGCACGCTCGTCACCGAATTCGGCACATACGGACCCGCGCCCGTCCACTGATTGTTCACGCCGTTGTGACCACGCGGATTCAACAGATAAGTCACCTCACCATACGCGAGCGTGTTCGATTCGCCCAGCTGGTGAAACCCTTCCGCGCTCAAAACGATTCCGAGCCCGCCGTCACCCGGCTGAATGGCCAAATCCGCCGGCCCGCGGCGCCACGCCATGCTCGGCGGATTCCCCGGCGTCGCCGTGTTCACATAGCGATCCGTCTGCGCGTTCTCATTGCCGGTCGGAAGCTTCAATCCCACGCCGAGCCTCACGTTGTAGCGTTGATGCGTTTCGGGATCGAACATCCAGCGCCGCAAGGTCAGCGCGATATCGCCCAATCCCTTGGCCTTGTCCGCACTTCCCGTGTGCGGCGGGATCGGGCTCCGATCAAACGCGCCCACCTGCACCGGCACACTCACCGTCGCCGAGGTCCGCGCACTCAACATCCGCGTCATCGACACGTCGTAAATCGCCCGCTTCACCCGCGGCGCATTCGCCGGCACTTGCTCATCGTTGCTGTCGTAAAAATGCCGGTCCGCTTCATAGAACCGGAAGGTCAGCGAGGTCTCCCACTGGCCGTCTTGAAGATAGCGCGCCTTCTCACTGCCACCGATGATCGGCGGACTCACGCGCGTCGCCATGCAGCCTTGCCCAAACCCAACCGTGGGCAATAGGGGCAACGCCAGCAGCGCCGCAGCAGGAACCAGCAGTTTCGAGGAAACACGAAAGGACGAGGAGAGATGCATGTGATTGGGAAGCGGAAACACCAGACTCGGGGGGAAAGTCGCCGAATCGCATCATCGCGCCTCGGCACGTGCCGGATGCCAACCTCGCCCAAATCTGAAAAGCTGCCGGGGACCAACCGCCATAATCCGAGGGTCATGCGCCGAAATTCGTCTGCGACTCCACCATCGTCTCCCTCCACTCGCGTCGCACGCGATCGCCACTATCCTCGCCGGCATGCCCGAACTCGTCGCCTCGATCCCTAGCACTCACCTCGGCAACGAACGCACCCTCTGGATCCGCGAGCCTCGCGACGCCGCTCGCGCCCACCACCTCACCGTTTTCCTCGATGGCGAATGGTATCGCGACCGCGTCGGCGCCGCCGAAATCCTCGACACCCACGCCCCCGATCTCGCCGACTCCTGGTTCGTCTTCGTTTCCAGTCACAGCGAAGCGGCCCGCTGGCGCGAATGCCCCTGCCATTCTCCTTTCGCCGCCTTCATTGCGGACGAACTCCTTCCCTGGCTCGAACAACGCCACCCGCCGCTCGCTCATCTGCAAACACGCACACTCATCGGCCTCAGCTACACGGGCCTCGCCGCCGCATTCATCGCACACGAGCGCCCCGGATTTTTCCACCAAGTCATCAGCCAGTCCGGCTCCTTTTGGTGGAACGACGCCTGGCTCATCGACGCTTTCGAAAACCCTCCCACCCGCCTTCCGACCGCTTTCTACCTGAGCGTCGGCAAGCGTGAAACTCAGGAAAACCTCCAGCACCGCCCCAACGTGATTCAGAAAATTTCCCAACTGGAGGGCGTCCGCCGTTTCCGCGACACGCTTCACCAACTCGATCACCGCGTGCACTACTCCGAATTCCCCGGCGGCCACCAATTCGAATGCTGGCGCGCCGATCTGCCCCAAGCCCTCCGCTGGGCTTTGCCTCTCACGCCCGCGTCGCGCTGACGCCGTTCCTTGCCTGAGCCCGCGACACGTTTTTGATTTCTCCCATGCATTCCCTTCCGCCGTATCTGCCCCGCTTCGTTCTCCAACTCCTGCTCGCTCTCGGCAGCGGACTCCTCATCGCCGCGCTGCTGTGAAGCGCTTCGCCTACGCTCTCGATCCTCTCTGCCTGATCGCCTGTTCGCTCTACGCGCTCAACCGCTTCTACCTGCGCACGCACGTCGAATCGGCGTTTCTCCACCACTATTTCAACGATCTCCTCCTGATTCCCGCCGCGCTCCCGCTCGCGCTGTGGATTCAACGAAAACTCCACCTCCGGCGCGACGACGCTCCTCCCCGCTGGACCGAGATCGGGCTCCACCTCGTCGTGTGGGCCGTCGCCGCCGAGGGGATCGCGCCTCTCCTTTTCCCGCACACCACCAGCGATCTTCGCGACCTCCTCGCCTACACCACCGGCGCCCTTCTCGCCGGCTGCGTATGGCAACTACCGCGCCGCACCTACGCCTGAGTTCCACGCAACATTCTCAGCGTTCGCGTAAATTCGCGTGCATTCGTTGTTCTTCAACTAAGTCGAGCCCGGCCACGCTCAATCGAACCGTATCGCCTTTTCTGATGCGCCGGTAAACCGGATCGCATTTCGCACCAACCCCGCGCCGTCGCACTCGCTCCCGGATAACTCTCGCGACAACCTGCGCGCATGATGCCCCGCGCCGCGCACCTTCGCTTTCGCCGCCTTCATCGCTTCGGCTTCGTCTTCCTCGCCACTTTCACGCTCTTCGCGGCCTTCGCGGTTTTTTCCTCCGCGGCCACCCACACTTCCCCTCGCGAGCGCATTCACCTCGACGAGCACTGGCGCTTCGCCCTCGGCCACGCCACGGATTCTGACCGCGACTTCGGCCACGCCACCGGTTACTTTTCCTACCTCGCCAAGACGGGCTTCGGTGACGGTCCCGCCAGCCCCGCCTTCGACGATCGGGCCTGGCGCCTCCTCAATCTTCCGCACGACTGGGCCGTCGAACTTCCCTTCGATCCGCGCGGCACCGCATCCCACGGCCACAAAGCCCTCGGCCGTCACTTTCCCGAAAACAGCGTCGGCTGGTATCGCCGCACATTTCACATTCCTTCCACCGATCTTGGTCGTCGCATCCGTCTCGACCTCGACGGTGCCTACCGCGCCGCTCGCGTTTTTATCAACGGTTTCTACGTCGGCGAGGAACCCAGCGGCTACACCGGCGCCAGTTACGACCTCACCGAATACCTCAACTTTGGTGGCGAAAACACCCTCGCCATCCGCGTCGACGCCACGATGGAGGAGGGCTGGTTCTACGAGGGCGCCGGGATCTATCGCCATGTCTGGCTCGTGAAAACCTCGCCCATCCACGTCGCTCGCGACGGCACTTGGATCCGCACCGATGTCACCGGCAACACCGCCAGCATCACCTCCGAAGTGATCGTCAATCACCATGGCCGCACCGCCGCGCCCTACACCATCGATCAGGAAATCTTCGCGCCCGACGGCCGCCGCCTTTCTCATTCCACCGTCAACGCCCGCTCGCTGACTCCGGGCAACACCGCCACGCACACCGACGTCGCGCGTGTTCGTTCCCCTCAACTCTGGTCCCTCGAATCTCCGGCGCTCCATCGCCACGTCACCACACTCCGCCAAGGCGATCGCATCCTCGATCGTTACGAAACCACCTTCGGCATCCGCACGATCCGCTTCGATCCCAACCGCGGTTTTTTCCTCAACAACCAGCACGTCGTCCTCAAAGGGACCAACAACCACCAGGACCACGCGGGCGTCGGCGTCGCGCTCCCCGATGCACTCCAGGAATTTCGCATCCGTCGCCTGAAGGAAATGGGCAGCAACGTCTATCGTGTCTCGCACCACCCCGCCACGCCCGAGCTCCTCGAAGCCTGCGACCGCCTGGGCATGCTCGTTATCGACGAGCACCGCCTGATGGGCATCAATCCATATCATCTCGGCCAGCTCGAGCGCATGATCCGCCGCGGCCGCAACCACCCGAGCATCATCCTCTGGTCCATCGGCAACGAAGAATGGGCCATCGAGGGCAACATCAAGGGCGCCCAACTCACCGTGCCCATGCAGGATTTCGTCCGACGTCTCGATCCGACCCGCCGCGTCGTCGCCTCGATCAGCGGCGGCTGGGGCGGCATCTCCTCCAAGATCGAAGTCGCCGGGGTGAACTACGTTCGCCAGGCCAACATCGACCGCCAGCACGCGGAATATCCGGAGCAAATCATCCTCGGCACCGAGGAAACCACCACGCAACAAACGCGCGGTATCTATATCACGGATACGGCGCGCGCGCACCTCGCCCCGCAGGAGGACGGCTCCACCGGCGGCAACTGCGAATTCGGCTGGAACTACTACCTCTCCCGCCCATGGGCCGCCGGCGTGATCTACTGGACCGGCTTCGACTACCGCGGCGAACCCACGCCTTTCGGCTGGCCCGCCACCGGCTCCCAATTCGGCATTCTCGACCAGTGCGGTTTCCCCAAAGACAGCTTCTACTATCTGAAGTCGTGGTGGACCGACGAAACCGTCCTCCACGTTTTCCCGCACTGGAACTGGCCCGGCCGCGAAGGCGAAACCATCGAGGTTCGCGTCCATAGCAACTGCGACGAGGTCGAACTCTTCCTCAACGAAACTTCCCTCGGCCGCCAAACCATGCCGCGCAACGGCCACCTGTCATGGAATGCTGAATACACTCCCGGCGTCCTCCTCGCCCGCGGCATCCGCGCCGGCCAGGAAATCGCCACGACGAAAATCGAAACGACCGGCGAGCCCGCCACCCTCGCCCTCGTTCCTGACCGCACCACGCTCACCGCCGACGGCCGCGACATTTCCGTAATCACCGTCGAAGCCCGTGACGCCGAAGGCCGCCTCGTCCCCACCGCGAGCGTCCCCGTGACATTCAAGCTTCACGGCCCCGGCCGCATCCTCGGCGTCGGCAACGGCGATCCCTCGAGCCACGAACCCGATCAATTCATTGCATCGATCCGCACCGTGAAACTCGGCGAGTGGACCGCCCCCGACGGCTCCGTCAAAACCGGCCAGAACATTTTCGAAGCCATCTTCGATCGCCCTGAACTCGTTCCCGGCGAAACCGTCACACTCCTTCTCAACGCCCTCGGCACAAACCAAACCGCCACGCTCAACGACGTCCCGCTCTATCAAAACGCCGCACCCGCCGACTCTCGCGTCCAACTCGCACTCGACGTCTCCACGCTCCGCGAAACCGGAAACGTTCTCCGCCTCGAAGCGACGCGCTACGAAGACTGGGGCACGCGCGACACCCTGAAACAACTCCACCCCGCCACCCTCCGCATCGACGCCCCGGCGCCACAATGGAAGCGATCCACCTTCAACGGCCTCGCCCAAATCATCCTCCAATCCACCGGCGAACCCGGCGCGATCACCCTCGAAGCCACGAGCGAAAAGCTCACCCCCGCCCAAATCGAGATCCAATAGGTGGAGCCCGGTGGCTCGCCGGGCTTTAGCAGGTAGGGCCGATTCTCCGACCCCGCCACCGCTTGGTGATTCTTTCGTGCGAGAAGTTCCGCTCCAGTCGTCAAAAGGGGTCATGCTATGACGTGAGACACCCAGTCCGGGCCGAAGGGGTCAGCCGACCCCGTTTGACGGACGTCTCAACCGGCTGTCGGGCGCACGCGGCTTGCGGAGCATGGGCACGAGCGTCGGGGAGGACCCAACCTGAATCCTGCCCAATGCCTCAAAGCCATGGCGCTGGTAGAAGGGGACGTTGCGTGGATTGCTGGACTCGAGGTAGGCGGGCGAACCGTCGGCATCGCAACGGGCGAGCCCATGGGCCAGAAGCTGGTCGCCGAGGTGCTGGCCCTGGCGGGCAGGATCGACTCCGATGAGCGGCAGATACCAGTGCGGTTCCCGGGGATGAAAGCTCGCCATCTGTTCGCCCACGCCGGCGGCGTCCTGCTGCATGAAGGCCGGAGCCGTGCGCTCGATCAACGCGCCCAACGCTTCCTCATCGGAGGTCACTCCCGGCGGCAGCCAGAGCGCGACCCCTGCCAAGCCGTCGATCCCATCGGCGGTGCCAAGCGTGAATGACTTACCGCCAAACGCACGGGCGAGCAGCGGCATGTTGAGCAGATAGTCCGCAGGGCGCGGCCAAGGCCAGCGGGCAGCGGGATCGCTGCTAAAGGCGAGAACGATCACCGCGAATGCAGACTCAGCGGAGGCTTGATCGATCGGGTGGACGGCGGAATTGGGATCCATAAAGAGTATAACGGACTCGGCTGAGGGCGGCGAATGGAGGTTGTGTCTCTGGATACAACGGACGAATCCGTGCTTTTCGGACAATGGGCGCCGAAAACCGGCGCCCCTCCAAGGACGTCAGGATCGGAAGCAATCAGCCGCTTGCTCGTCGCACAATGCGCGCATGGAACCCTTCAGACGCATGCGTCATCGCGTTAACTGCCTGCCAACCCTCAGAGGCATTCAGCGCCGACCCGGTAGCGTCCTTATACAACCACAGCCATCGGGAGGACCGCGATGCTCGGCGCTGGCCCACCCCCTATGGTGCAAGACTTCGCCGCAAGCTATCGTAGGTCGCCATGAACCCCACGGGCTTTCTTTTCCGCATACTCCTCATCGGCGGTGCCCTCCTCGGCACCGCGCACGCGCAACTCGTCCATCTCATCGGAACTCAGCAACTCGACGGCGGGAGCGGACTCATCTTCCGCGCGAACGACGCGTCGATCCCTTGGAACCACAGCGGTGGGTTCGTCTCGCGGCTCGATCTCTATTACGATCCGAACGACGCGATCGGCAGCGAGGGCTACTACACGTTCTCCAATCCCGACCGAAACGTCTGGCGCATCAAGGTCCACGCTTACGGCGGCCTCGGCGATTTCGAGCTCATCCGGCCCGTGCAATCGTTGTCCATTTTCGAATCGGGGATGGTCTTCGAATACGACGGGCCGGATTTCGTGGAATTCGACGTGCGCTTCGAATTCGCCAGCCCGCTCGCCGATCCTTCCACCCTGATCCCGCCGTTCGAATTCAGCAGCGCGTCCTACTTCCTCCAAGCCGGACGAACCGTCTTCGACATCCCCAATCTCGCCGAGGCTTACGGTGGTGCCGTGTTCGAAACCGCCGGCGGCCGTCTCGCACAATCCGTCGACTTCACGCCCGTGCCCGAGCCATCCGCCTACGCCGCGGGAGCCGTTGCATTGCTCGGCCTTGTCCTCTGGCATCGCCGTCGCGCTTCCGCCACCCCACAACCGTTCCTGTCATGATCCTGGGGGTTGGGAATGCCTGAAACGTCCGCAGCGACTCGGAGAAAACTTCGCCTCTCCCAAGGCTCGGAGTTGTCCTTCATAACAGCAGGTGAAGCCGCCAAGCCCGCCGTGTTGTTGCTGCACGGCACGCCCCACTCGGCACGATATTTCCGAAACATCATTCCCAATCTGTCGCAGGTCGCCTATGTGATCGCTCCCGATCTGCCGGGTTTTGGCGAGTCCGACATCCTGCCAACCGCCTCGTTCTCCGCCTACGGCGACGCGATCTGCGAGCTGCTCGACCACCTCGGCGTTGGATCGCGCTACATCTACCTGCACGACTGGGGAGCACCCGTCGGTCTCCACGTCGCCATGCGCTCACCGGAGCGCGTGCTCGGCCTCATCATCCAAAACGGTAACGCGCACCGCACCGGCTTGAGTCCGCAATGGGAACCTGTCTTCGCCTACAGTTCGGAACCCACCGCAGAAAACGAAGCGAAAGCCACCGCCCATCTCAACTTCGAGGGCACGCGCGGCACGTATATTTCCGGCGTGCCCTCCGAGGTCACTGCACGCATGTCGCCGGAGTGCTGGGAAGAAGACTGGCGCGTGATGCAACTGCCCGGGCGCATGGAGAAAGAGCGGGCGCTCATCGCCGATTACGGGCGCTACGTCATGCGCTTCGACGCCGTCGCAGACTACCTCAAACATTTCCAACCGCCCGCTCTCCTAGTGTGGGGCCGCCACGATCCTTTTTTCGAGCTCGCCGAAGTCCTCTCGTGGATGCGCGACTTGCCGCGCATGGAAGCGCACATTCTCGACGCCGGTCACATGCTGCTGGAAACCCATGCCGCTGAAGCCGCCTCGCTCATGCTCGATTTCATCACTCGCGCGCAGAAGATCGTTCGGTAATCCTGAACGAGGTGACATCTAGCCAACCCATCATCGCAGGCGACGCTTTCCGCCTGCGCGAACCCCGCCCCGACCATGCACAACCACCCCAAGCTCGTCCTCCTGTGGGCAGCGCTCTGCTGGCCTTTCCTCAGTCTTGCTCAACCGCTCTCTCTCACAACCACACCCATAATCGGCGGCCCCTGTCAGGGATGTGAGTTCGTCTTCCAGGGTCTTCCGTCCGCGCTCGCCCCGACCGCGCACATCGCTCCGTCGGAAGAACCCGGCGATCCGCTGATTCTTGAAGGCACGGTTCGCCAACTCGACGGCTCACCCGCAACCGGCATCATCGTTTACGCCTATCACACCGACGCCACGGGCGTGTATCCGAAAGATACTACATTCCACGGTCGCTTGCGCGGGTGGGCGCGCACGGATGCTGACGGCTACTATCGCTTCACCACCATTCGCCCGGCCGGCTATCCCGATGGGGCGGAATGCGCGCATATTCATATGCACGTCATCGAGCCGGGCGTCGGCACTTATTATATCGATAACGTCATCTTCGACGACGACCCCGATCTCCCCCGCCGCCTTCGCGAACAATCGGCGCACGGACGCGGCGGGTCGGGATTAACGTATCCAGAAAAGAAAGACGATGCCTGGCACATCCGACGCGATATCGTTTTAGGCCAGAATATCCCCGGATATCCTTCGGCTCCGGCTCGATCATCCTGATTCCCTCTTCATCACTCGTCTGCCTCGATGCAGACTTTTTTGCTCAGGTGTCGAAAACCCGCGCCTCCGTTCGTCTAGGAAGTGAACCCTCACTTCACGCCCTCTCGCGCCCCCATGAGCAAACTGAAATGCCAAATCACCGTGTCCCTCGACGGCTTCGTCGCCGGACCCAACCAAAGCCTCGAACACCCGCTCGGCGAAGGCGCGCTTCACCTTCACGATTGGGCGCTTCCGACGAAAACGTTTCGCACGCTTCACGGCGACGCGGGAAGCGACGTGGACGGCGAAACCGGCATTAACGACGACGTGCTGCGCGAAGCTTTCGAAAACATTGGCGCCACGATTATGGGCCGAAATATGTTCGGTCCCGAACGCGGTCCGTGGAGCGAAAACCCCTGGCGCGGCTGGTGGGGCGAAGATCCGCCGTTTCCCCATCCCGTCTTCGTGCTCACTCACCACGCGCGCGAACCGCTCACGATGCCAAACGGCACCACCTTCCACTTCATCACCGACGGCATCGAGGCCGCGCTCACCCAGGCGAAGAAAGCCGCTAACGGCCGCGACATCGCCCTCGGCGGCGGCGCGAAGGTCATCCAACAGTATCTCGCTGCCGGCCTCCTCGACGAAATCGAGATCCACATCACTCCCCTCCTGCTCGGCAACGGTGAACGACTCCTCGACTTCTCCACGCTTCCCGATGTTACGCTCGAACCCATGCGCACCCTCGAAGGCGGCGGGGTCGCTCACCTGAAATATCGCATCGTCAGACCAGCGCGCTGAAATGAGCGGTCGCTACGAAAACTTCTGAAACGTCATTCCGGCGGCAGAAGCTCGGGATTCCATACCACCTCCCAAAGGTGTTGATCCGGATCTTGGAAGTATCCCGCATACCCGCCCCAAAAAGTCTTCCCCGCCGGCTTCACCAGCGTCGCCCCAGCTCGCTGGGCCTGCTCCATCACGGCTTCCACTTCTTCTGCCGAGCGAACGTTGTGTCCGAGCGAAAACGTCGGCGCGCTGGCAGAGTTCGTCGATATCCCGGTGTCATGCGCGAGGCTCGTTCTCGGCCAAAGCGCCAATCGCACGCCATTCTCGAGCTCGAAGAATGCCACTGCACCATACTCGAACTCCTGCCCGACAATGCCGTCCGTCTTCAATCCGAGGCCGTCCCGATAAAAACGCAGCGATCGCTCCAGGTCGCCCACGCCTAATGTGGTAACGCTGATCCTCGATTTCATGCCTGCGTCTTCGGCTCGTGAACGTTGCTCGTCTACTCCCGTGATTTTCTTCGCGTTCATTCGCGTCCATGCCTGGGTCAGCCGACGTTTCCGCTAGATCCACGTTCATGTCCTTCGACGTCCTGGCACCGCATTACACTTGGATGGAGCGCCTCCTTGCCGGCCGACGTCTTCAGCGTGCACGCGTCGCTCATCTCGATGCCCTCGCACCTTGCGAGCGTCTGATGATTGCAGGCGTCGGACACGGCCATTTCCTGCGCGCGGCCGCCACGCGTTTTCCCGCTCTCGAAATCCTCAGCATCGACTCGAGCCCCGGAATGGTCGCGCACGCGCGAGCCCAGAGCCGCTCGATTCCTAATCCGGATCGTCTGGAATTTCAGACCGCTGCATTGCCCAAGCTTCGGCTGGCAAGCGGTCGGTTCGACGCTATCGCCACGCACTTCTTCCTCGATTGCTTTGCTCCCGACGAACTCACCGACGTGATTGCCTCGCTCGCTTCCGCCGCGCGGGCGCAAGCCGTGTGGCTCGTGTCCGATTTTTCAATACCAGCGCGAGGCTGGCAGCGCCAGCGTGCGCGAGCGATCCATGCGGCGATGTATGCTTTCTTCCGGCCTGTGACTCGGATCCGCGCGCGCCGTGTCACACCGCCCGACTCCTTTCTTCGCCGCGAAGGGTTCACGCTCGCGGCCCGTCGTAGCTTCGACGCCGGCCTCGTTCAATCCGACCTCTGGTCCCGCGCTACTTCCGCTTCGCGAGATGCGATTGAAGTTTCTTCAACTCCGGGCTGACCGCTCCGCAATCAGTGCCGCAGCCCGGATTCCGCCGCTTCGCCACCGCGCGCGCGATGAGCCAGATCACAGCGACTGCTACGACCAGGAGCGCGAGAACGGTTTGGACTTCGGGTGTCATCTCAGTAGCCGAGCGCGCGGCCAGCTTGATAAACAATGAATGACAAGATCCACGCCGTGCCAGTCATGTAAGCGATTTGGAAGAGCGGCCAGCGCCACGAATTCGTCTCGCGACGCACGATCGCGATCGTGCTCACGCACTGCATCGCGAATACGTAGAAGATCATCAGCGTGAAACACACGAGCGGCGTGAACAACGGCGCGCCGTCCGGCCAGCGCGCGCCCAGCAGCGCCTGACGCAGCGGCTCCGTGTCCTCCTCGTCTTCGGACTGCGCGTTGAAAACAACGCCCATCGTCGAAACGAAAACCTCCCGCGCGGCGAATGAGCTGATAAGTCCGATCCCAATCTGCCAGTCGAAGCCGAGCGGCTTGATCGCCGGCTCGATCAGGTGGCCCGCGCGTCCCGCGAAACTTTGCGCGAGCTGTTCCTGCGCCGGCGTGTCGTCGGGAGCTTTTGGATACGCCGCGAGAAACCACAGCACGATGCTGATGCCGAGAATCACGGTGCCGGCCCGGCGAACGAAGATCCATCCGCGCTCGAGCATGTGCATCACGACATCGCGGAGCGAAGGCATGCGATACGGCGGCAGCTCCATGATCATCAGCGGCGGTTCGCCTTTCAGCAGCGTGCGCTTGAACAGCCATGCGAAACCAAACGCCCCGAAGGTGCCCAGCGCATACATCAGGAGCATGATGCCGACCTTGGTCAGAATCGGCACGCGTTCGCCGGGCACCAGGGCCGCGATCATCAACAGGTAAACCGGCAACCGCGCCGAGCAGCTCATCAGCGGCGCGACGAGAATCGTGACCAGGCGGTCCTTGTGATTCTCGATCGTGCGCGTGGCCATGATGCCCGGGATTGCGCACGCGTAGGAACTGAGAAGCGGAATGAAGGATTTTCCGTTGAGACCGACGCGGCTCATCAATCGGTCCATGATGAAAGCCGCGCGCGCCATGTAGCCGGTGCTTTCCAGCAGCCCGATGAAGAAAAACAGAATCAGAATCTGCGGCAGGAAGATGATCACGCCGCCTACGCCGGCGATCGCGCCATCTGTGACCAGATCGCGGAGGTCGCCTGCCGGCATCGTGTCTTTCACCCAGTTCGAGAGCCCCGCCATGTGCTCGTCGATGAAGTTCATCGGATACTCCGCGAACGTGAAGATGCTCAGGAAGAGCAGCGTCATGATCCCGCCGAGCGCCGCCCAGCCCCAGAGTGGATGCGTGACAAAGCCGTCGATTTTATCCGAGGTGCTCGGTCCGGCTTCGCCGGCGGGAATGACGACTTCGCGCGCGATCTCACCGATCGCGTCGTAGCGGGAGTTCACGAGCGTGCCGGCCCAGTCCGTGCCTTCTTTCTGCCAGCGGTTTTGCCAACCTTCGAGGATCTCGTGCGTGCGCGGGTTGAGCGGCGTCGAGCCGGCGACGCGGACGCTGTCCTGATCGGTCAACAACAACAGCGCTTCAGCGCGCGCAACCAGCGGAGCTTTCTTGTCGTTCGCGGTGAGCGAAGCTTGAAGATCGGCCACGGCTGGCGCGATTTCGGCGGGGATGTCCCACGCGTGACGCGCGAGCGGCAGATCGACGCGGCTCATCGCCAGCCGCAGTTCAACGAGGCCTTTTCCATGCACCGCCTCGCAGGGAATAATCGGGACGCCGAGTTCGTGCTCGAGACGCGCGACGCGGATGTTGAGCCCCGCTTTCGCCGCGAGATCCATCATGTTGAGCACAACGATAACGGGCCGGCCGAGATCGAGGATCTGATGGAGCAGATAGAGGTTTCGCTCGAGATTCGTCGCATCGAGAATGCAGAGCACGCGATCGGGTTGAGGCGTGTCGGCGCGGCGGCCCAGCAACACGTCGCGGGTCACCGCTTCGTCGGGCGAACGCGCCGCGAGCGAATACGTGCCCGGCAGATCGATCACCGTCATCGGCTGCCCGTGCTGCGAGTAGGTGGTGCCGATCTTCTTTTCGACCGTGACGCCCGGATAATTTCCGACCTTCTGTTTCAGGCCGGTGAGCGCGTTGAAGAGCGTGCTCTTGCCGCAATTCGGATTGCCGACGAGCGCGTAGGTCGGGTTGCGCGTGGATGTCGACGTCGGCGCAGCAGCGATGTGGGCGGGCAGGGCCATGTCAGGAAACGGGCTCCACGAGCACGTGCTCGGCTTCGGTTTTGCGGAGCGTCAGGTTGTAGCCCCGAACTTTGATTTCGATCGGGTCTCCGAGCGGCGCCGTCCGGACGAGCGTGATGCGCGTCCCAGGGCTCATGCCCATCTCGCGGAGACGGAGAAACGCGGTCCCGGATTTAGGGAATTCTTTGACGACGGCGGACGAGCCGACCGCGAGCGCGGAGAGAGCAACCGGATTCGCCATGGGGGAAACTCAGGCGCGCCGAAGCTGCTCGACGAGAATGTTTTTGGCGGCGTCGTGACTCAGCGCGATGCGGTTGCCGTTCACCTGGCAAAGAACCGTGCTGCTGCCCGAGATCTTCGTGATACACGCGGATTCACCCAAGCCCATCTCCCGCACGCGTTGGCAGAACTCACTCTTTCCAGCCAGCTCCCGCACCAGCCCTACCCCGCCGGCGGGCAGCTGGCACAGCGGCAGAAGCGCAGTCGTCGTTCGACTCAGAGCAGTCACGGGGTGAATGAGACTCGATTTCAGTGATCGTTCAAGAAAAAGGCCCAGCCGCAGCGAAGCGACTGGGCCTTTGTAAGAAATTTAGCGCTTCCGACGCCTGACCGCTAATTGGACCCCGGAGAAGCGAACGAGACCTTGGAGTCGCTCGAACTCGTTGGGGTCGAGGTGCGCGGCATCTTTCAGCTGCGCTTCGGCGCGCGCCATCGCCTCTTCGACGGCCTTTTCGTCGATTACTTCTTCGTTGATGGCGTGCTCGGCCAGAACGCGAACGCGATCGCCTTCGACTTGGGCAAAGCCCCCGCCGATCACGAGGAACTCGGTGGTGTTGCCCTTCGTGACGCGGAGTTCGCCGTCTTCGACTTGAGTCAGCAGCGGAATATGGCCGGGCAGCACGCCGATTTCGCCTTCGACCGTCGGAATGACGACCGTGTCGATCGTGTCCGAATAGACGCGAGCTTCGGGAGTGACGATTTCGAGAGTGAGAGGCATGGGATCGTTCTCTTTCTCGTTCTCTTACTCTTTCTCGAAACCTCGCGAAAACGAGGAACGAGAAAGAGAACGAGAACGATTCATCAGGCTTTCTTCGCGGCGGCGAGGACCTCGTCGATGCCGCCCTTCATGTAGAAGTCGCCCTCGGGCACGTCGTCGAGTTGGCCGTCGAGGATCATCTTGAAGCCGCGGACGGTTTCCTTGACCGAGACGTATTTGCCCGGGGTGCCGGTGAACACTTCCGCGACCGCGAACGGTTGCGAGAGGAAGCGCTGGATCTTGCGCGCGCGATAAACCGTCTGCTTGTCCTCGGGCGAGAGTTCGTCGAGGCCGAGAATCGCGATAATGTCCTGCAGGTCCTTGTAACGCTGGAGAACGCGCTGGACTTCGCGAGCGACGCGATAGTGCTCGTCGCCGACGATGTCAGGCGCGAGCGCCTTCGAGACGGACGCGAGCGGATCGACCGCCGGGTAAATGCCGAGTTCGGCGATGGAACGCTCCAACACGATCGTCGAATCCAAGTGCGCGAAGGTGTTCGCCGGCGCGGGGTCGGTGAGGTCGTCCGCAGGCACGTAAACGGCTTGGAAAGACGTGATGGAGCCCTTCTTCGTCGAGGTGATGCGCTCCTGGAGCTGGCCCATTTCGTTCGAGAGCGTCGGCTGATAACCGACGGCCGACGGGGAGCGTCCAAGCAGAGCGGATACTTCGGAACCGGCTTGCGAGAAGCGGAAGATGTTGTCGACGAAGAGAAGCACGTCCTGGTTTTTCTCGTCGCGGAAATACTCGGTCATCGCGAGGGCCGAGAGCGCGACGCGCATGCGGGCGCCCGGCGGTTCGTTCATCTGGCCATAAACGAGCGCGACCTTCGACTTCGAGAGATCCTTCTGATCGATAACGCCCGCTTCGGACATTTCGTGGTAAAGGTCATTGCCTTCACGGGAGCGCTCACCGACGCCGGCGAACACGGAGTAACCGCCGTGCGCCTTCGCGATGTTATTGATGAGCTCCATGATCACGACGGTCTTGCCGACGCCCGCACCGCCGAACGCACCGACCTTGCCGCCCTTCGTGAACGGAGCGATCAGATCGATGACCTTGATGCCGGTCTCGAGGATTTCGGCGTTCGTGTTCTGGTCGACGAGCGTCGGGGCCGGGCGGTGAATCGGATACTTCTTGGCGAAGTTGACCGGGCCTTTGCCGTCCACGGTGTCGCCGGTGACGTTGAAGATGCGGCCGAGCACGCCTTCGCCGACGGGCACGGAAATCGGAGCGCCGGTATCCACGACGGTCATACCGCGGACGAGGCCTTCGGAAGAGGACATCGCGATCGCGCGGGCAATCCCCTCGCCCAAGTGCTGCTGAATTTCGAGCGTCAGCACTTCCTTTTTGCCGCCCGCCGTGAACTCGACGGTGAGCGCCTGAAAGATCGGCGGGATGGCGTTCTCGGCGAACTGAACGTCAACGACCGGGCCGATGACTTGGACGATTTTGCCTGTGTTCATTTTGGAAAGAGACGGATGGGGATTTTCGGAAACGAGTGGAGGCGATTAACTGCTCGCGAACTGGGCAGCCGCGATTTCGAGGATTTCCTGCGTGATGCCAGCCTGGCGGGCCTTGTTGTATTCGAGCGTGAGGTCGCCGAGGAGCTTCGTGGCGTTGTCCTTGGCGGTCTTCATCGCGACCATGCGGGCGCTGTGTTCCGAGGCTTTCGCATCGAGCACCTGCTGGTAAATTTCGCGATTGATGTAGAGCGGAAGCAGCGCTTCGAGCACCGATGCCGCGCTCGGCTCGAACAACATCTGATTGGTCGCCGCGGCCGGCGCGGCCAGAGCCGCGGTGTGTCCGGAGCCGGAACGAAGATCGGCAACCGCATCTTTGACGCTCGTCAGCGGCAGCAGCGGGAGCACGGTCGGGATTTGAACCAGCGTGTTCTTAAAACGCGGATACACGATTTCGACGGTATCGACGACACCATCGAGGAACTGCTTCACCATGAACTCCGCGACGACCTTCACCTCGGAGAAAGCGACTTTGTCGCTCACCTGGAAATCGGCGATGAGGTTGCGGTGCGTGCGCGCGAGGAACTGCGCGCCCTTGCGGCCGATGACGACGTATTTGGCAGGCTGCTTGATCTCGGTGACGAGCTTGAAGAGGTTCGCGTTGAGCGGACCGGCGAGACCTTTGTCTGTAGTGACAAGAAGGATACCGCGGGTCTTCACCTCACGACGGGCGAGAAACGGATGCTGCGTTTCCTCCACGCGATCGGCCAGCGCGCCGAGCATCTGCGCCATCAGGTCGGCGTAAGCGCGGCCGGCGAGCGCCAGCTGCTGGGCCTTCTTCATCTTCGAAGCGGCCACGAGCTCCATCGCCTTGGTGATCTGGCGGGTGTTTTTGACCGACTTGATGCGGCGGCGAATATCGCGAGTAGATGCCATCGAGGAGATTTATGATTTTCGATTTTCGATTTATGATTGGGCGGCGCGGCCGCGGGTGATGTTCACATCATCAATCATAAATCAGACATCATAAACGAATCAGGCGTTGAAGGTCGGTTTCCACTCCTCGAGCGCGGCTTGAAGCTTGGCTTCAAGATCCTTGTCGAGAGCGGCCTTGGTGCGGATTTCGGTGAGCAGCGCGTCCTTGCGGGTGGCGAAGAACTCTTTCAACGAGTTCGCCGCCGCGACGACCTGCTTGGTGTCGATCGCGTCGAAATAGTTTTTCTGCATCGCGAAGAGCACCGCGACCTGGAGTTCGATCGGGATCGGATTGAACGCCGGCTGCTTGAAGAGCTCGACGATGCGCGCACCGCGCTCGAGCTGAGCTTTGGTTTTCGCGTCGAGATCCGAGCCGAACTGCGCGAAAGCGGCGAGTTCGCGGAACTGCGCGAGTTCGCCCTTCAACTTACCACCGACCTGCTTCGTCGCTTTGATCTGCGCGGCGGAACCGACGCGCGAGACGGAGAGACCGACGGACACCGCCGGGCGGATACCTTGGTTGAAGAGGTCGGTCTCGAGGAAGATCTGGCCGTCGGTGATCGAGATGACGTTCGTCGGAATGTAGGCCGAGACGTCGCCGGCCTGCGTTTCGATCACGGGGAGCGCGGTGAGCGAGCCACCGGGCTTGAGAATTGTCTTACCGTCCACCACGCTCGGATCTTCGCTGAGCTTGGCGGCGCGCTCGAGCAGGCGCGAGTGGAGATAGAAGACGTCGCCCGGGAACGCTTCGCGGCCCGGCGGGCGGCGCAACACGAGCGACAACTGGCGATACGCGGCGGCCTGCTTGGAGAGGTCGTCGTACACGCACAACGTCGGCTTGCCTTCGTTGTACATGAAATACTCGGCCATCGCGCAGCCGGAGTAGGGCGCGATGTACTGCATCGGCGCCGGGTCGGACGCGGAGGCGACGACGACGATGGTGTACTCCATCGCGCCGGCTTCCTTGAGTCTCTGCACGACCGACGCGACCGTCGACGCTTTCTGGC
>JAEZGX010000018.1 GCA_023416735.1 Verrucomicrobiota bacterium
CTCCGCTCACCCCCGCCGCAAAATAATAAACCCACAACGTCACGTTGTGGGTCTTCGTTGTTGGACCCAGTTTGTCACGATCTGGGTTACACCATTGGGTCAATAAGGTCCTCCGTCGGTCGGATACATCCTCTGCGGTGCCCTCGGGTTCTGAAGCAGAATGTCGCCGCTTCGCTCCTTGGAACTGCTCGTTGAGCTATAGCGCCGATAAGACCTCTCCGTTCTCCACGATCCGCACGCCTTCCTGCCTCATCTCCTCGATCGCACGTTCGCTATCACCCGCCTTCAACTCCACGCCCCGACATCCGTCCACCACCAGCGTCACCTCGAAGCCCAGTTGCCGCGCATCCAACGCCGTCGCTTTCACACAGTAATCGGTGGCAAGGCCAAGCACGAAGATGTGCGTGACACCCTTCTGCTTCAGATACTCGCCGAGGCCCGTCGCCTTGCGATGTCCGTTGTCGAAGAAGCCGCTGTAGCTGTCGATTTCCGGATCCGTGCCTTTCGGAAAAATCCGCTCGATGTTCGCCGCGTTCAGCCCTGGCGCGAACGCCGCGCCGCCCGTGTTCTGCACGCAATGCCTCGGCCACAACACCTGCGGCAATCCTCCCAGCTCCGCCAGCGTGCCCACCGGCTTCCGGTGGTTCGACGCAAAGCTCCCATGATTTTCCGGATGCCAATCCTGCGTCGCGACCACCAACGGAAACACCTCCATCAACCGATTCGCCACCGGCACCACCTCATCGCCGCGCGGCACCGCCAACGCTCCGCCCGGCAAGAAATCGTTCTGAATATCGACAAGAATCAGTGCATTCATGAGCAAACCTCAGAAGGTGACCACAGATAGACACGGATGGACACCGATAAGGATCCAGCGCCTGCAAAGAACGCACATCTCTTGGCGCCCCTTCGTGCCCTTCGCGGTTCACTCGCGCTCCGCGCTCAGGTTCTGGGTTCCGAGTGCAGAGTTCAAAGTTCAGATCTGGATCGGGCTCTACGCTCTGGGCTCTAGGCTTCCAGCTCACTCACACCCTCCCCTCCTCCGTGTCTCTGTGCCTCCGTGGTTTCCAAAGGGTCCGCCTCATCCGCGTCCATCCAAGTCCATCCGTGGTTCCAACCCCATCATCGCCTCCGGCGAGCCCGCGATCGCACCCGCTTCAACGCCGCCTCGATGATCTTCGCGTGATCGAACGCCAACGCCGGCAAATCGCCCACCGGAAACCATTCCGCTTTCTTTGCATCATCCGCCGCCCGCACGTTCAACCCCGCGAGCTTCACCACCGCGACATACGCCACACTGATCACGCGCTCACGCGGATCTCTTTTCGGATCACCAAACGCACCCACCTGTTCGAATTCCAATCCGCTCAATCCCGTCTCCTCCTCAAGCTCTCTCAGCGCCGCCTCATCGAGACTTTCGTTCATCTCCAAAAATCCTCCCGGAATCGCCCACCTCCCGCGAAACGGCGCGCTCTTCCGCTGAATCAAAAGCACCTTCAGCTCACCTCCGTCCTTTCCAAAAACCACCGCATCCACCGTCACCGCCGGATGCGGATACTCATAACAGTAAACTCTCTCTTTTTTGCTCATCTTCATTCGCGTCCAACCGTGGTTAAACTGGCTCGTTCCTCCCGACTTCGTGACCATTGGCGTCCATTCGTGGATCACTCGCGCTCCGTGCTTCCCCCACCCCCACGCGCCGGTTCTCCAAAATCAACCGCGTCTTCAACTCAAACAACCCCGGCTCCAACCCCACCGGATATTCATGCGGATTCAGCAATCGTTTCGTCCCGCTATATAAACAGCTCAACTGCTCTCGCGCCCGCGCCCGAATCTCCTCCAACGTCGGCTCCGCATACACGCATTCGCCCGCGCGAAACACCGGCACGAGCAACTCCTCCACCGTCGCATCCGCTGGCAGCGCTTTGCGCCGCGTCACATCCGCGGGATCGACAATCATCCGCTCATTCGCCAGCGGGGCCGCCTCGTTGAAAATCATATCACCAACAAACTCCCCGCCTTTCGCAAACCGACGCACCTGCAACACCCCCGGATTCGAAATCTTCGCGACCTGCTCCGACAGCTTCAGCTTAAACTTCCATTCGCCGCCGCGCTCGCGCACCGCCGACAGTTTATACACCCCGCCCAACGCCGGCTGGTCGAACGCCGTCACGAGCTTCGTCCCCACGCCCCACATCCCGATCTTCGCCCCCTGCTGCTTCAAACTCGCGATGATGTGCTCGTCGAGATCGTTGCTCGCCACGATCACCGCACCGGGAAATCCGCCTTCATCGAGAATCTTCCGCGCTTCGATGCTCAGATACGCGAGGTCGCCGGAATCCAAACGGATCCCCACCATCTCATGCCCGCGCTCGCGCAACCATCGCCCTGCCGCCACCGCGCGCCTCACGCCTTCCAGCGTGTCGTAAGTGTCCACGAGAAACACGCTGTTGTTCGGCATCGCCTCGGCATACGCCTGAAACGATTCCGCTTCGTCGTCGAACGACATCACCCAGCTGTGCGCATGCGTCCCTTTCACCGGGATCCCGAAAATCTGCCCCGCCAACACATTTGAGGTCGCCGCGCAGCCGCCGATATACGCCGCCCGACTCGCCGCCAGCGCCCCATCCACGCCTTGCGCGCGACGCAGCCCAAACTCCAGCACCGGCTCGCTTCCGGCCGCACCGCAAATCCTCGCCGCCTTCGTCGCAATCAGCGTCTGAAAATTGATGAAGTTCAGCAGCGCCGTCTCCACCAGCTGTCCTTCGATGATCGGACCTTTCACGCGCAACAGCGGCTCATTCGGAAACACCGCCGTTCCTTCCGGCACCGCGTCGAGATCGCCGGAAAACCGAAGCGTCCGCAGATACTCCAAAAACGCCCGCTCGAACAGCGGCTTCCCATCATTGCCCACGAGCCCCGCGAGATACTCCAACTCCTCCGCCCCGAAACGCAGGCCTCGCACCCACGCGATCGCATCCGACAATCCCGCCGCAATCGTATAACCGCCGCGAAACGGCGCCCGCCGAAACGAAAGATGAAACACCGCCTCCTTCGCCGCCGTCCCCGTCTTCCAATATCCATACGCCATCGTGAGCTGATAAAGATCCGTCAGCAGCGGCGAAGCATGAGAACGTAAGCGGGGCACAGGCATCATACGTGTGAGGCGCACACAGTTCACGCCGCGCCCGCCGTCGCAACTCGCCGTCGCCGCTCAACCTTCTACGCTCAACCTTCGACCTTCTCGCGTCCGGCACCGTCCCCGGGCAACATCTTCGCCAGCACCGCCGTCAGCTTGTTCACGTCCACGGGCTTCGTGATGTGCGCCTCGAACCCCGCCATCCGCCCGCGTTCGATGTCGTCTTCCATGCCGTAGCCGGTCAACGCCACCCCGCGCAGTCCATAACCTTCGCGCAACCGCTTCATCAACGTATAGCCGTCCGCATCCGGCAGTCCGATGTCCGACAACACCAGCGCATACGAATTTTCCGCCGCGAGCCGCAACGCCTCCGCCGAATTCGTCGCCAAATCCACGCGATAACCTCTGCGCCCGAGCAATCGCCCGATCGCCACGCGCGTCGCGTCGTGATCTTCCACCAGCAAAATCCGCTCGCCGCGGCCGGCCTGCGTCTCGCCTTTGCTTTCCTTCCCCGGCCCCGCCTGCGCCAGCGTCGCGTCGTCGTCGGACACTTTCCACGCCGGTAATCTCACCGTGAACGTCGCCCCTTGTCCGCGACCCGAGCTCCGCACCGCAATCGTCCCGGAATGCAGCTCCACCAGCATCCGTGAAATCGCCAGCCCGAGCCCGAGTCCGCCGAAGCGATGCACACTGCCGCTCGTCGCGTGATCGCCCTGCGAGAACGTTTTAAACACCCGCCCCATCTCGTCGGAGGTCAGGCCGATGCCCGTGTCCGACACTTCGATTTCCACGCAGCCGTCCTCCGCGATGCGCGTCACGACACCGACCCGCCCGCACGCCGGCGTAAACTTCACCGCATTCTTTAACAGATTCCAAAACACCTGCTGCAACCGCGTCGGATCCCCGCGCACCACCGGCTTCATCGCTTCCAGCGCGAGTTCCAGCGACTGATATTTCTGCGCCGCGTCCGCCCGCACCGTTTCCACCGCTTCGCGCAAAACTTCGTGCACGTCCACCGTGCGCAGATCCAGCGACAGCTTGCCTTCCGTGATGCGCGTGAGATCCAGCAAATCGTCGATCAGCCGCGCCTCCAGCGACACGTTCTTCGCGATCATCGCAAACGCCTCCCGCGCCGCCGCGGAGAATTCTCCGCGCTGCGCGCCATCGCTCGCCACCAGCAACACCGGATTCAACGGGGTCCGCAGCTCATGCGACAGCGCCGCCAGAAATTCGTCCTTCGCCCGCGCCGCCGCAAGCGCCACGTCGCGCGTCCGCGCGATTTCCGTCTCCGCCGCTCTCCGCTCCGTCACATCCACGCACGCGGCCGCGACCGCGTCGTCGTTCGGACTTCCACTCGCGCGCCCGCGCCCGCTCAGCCAGCGCACCGCGCCATCCGGCCGCACCACGCGAAACTCGCTCGCAAATTCCTCCGTGCCCTGCGCCCCGCGCTCAATCGACTCCCGCACCCGCGCGCGTTCGTCCGGATGCACCATCGCCAGGAAATCTTCCAGTTTCCGCAACGGCTTGTCCGGCCCGACGCCGAGCAACACATTGAGACCTTCGTCCGATTCGAAGGCGCCCGAGCGCGGATGCCACACCAGCGTCCCGGTCCCCGACGCCCGCAGCGCCGCGTCCAGCCGGTTCTGCTTCTCGCGCAAGGCCCGCGCCGTCGAACTGAGCGCGAGATTCGCCTGCAACAAATCCGTTTCCCGCGCCGCCAGTTTCGCCGAACTTTCCTGCAACGCGCGAAAGACCGTATCCGTTTCTGCAATACCCGTTTCCCCTGCGACGAGCACGCGTCCCTGCCCAACCGCTTCCGTGCCCGCCACCAGCGATTGCACCGCCACCACCACGCCCCGCCCCGCCCACCACGCCACCAGCGCAGCCACTCCGCCCAACATCAGCGTCACCGCGATCGTCACCAGCAACAATCGCTCCGCCGACGCAAACACCTCTGCCGCCGGCGACGCGACGACCACCGTCCAACCCGTCGTGCTCGAGCGCGCGAAACTCGTGATGCTCTTCACGCCGTCGAGCGTCACGCTTTCGACCATGCCAAAAGGGCGCGACGAGATGAGCCGAATCATCTCCTCGCTGCCTTTCTTGCCTACGAACTCCTCCGGCTTCCGCGTCCGCGCGCCGATCGTGCCTTCGCGATCCACCAGGCTCACCAGCCACGATTTTTCCGCCCCGCCGCGATTCAACACCGGTGCGAACACCTCGGGCTCCATCGCAAAGTTCAACGTGTAGCGCAGCTGCGCATCGCGAAAAATCGGGATCGCCACAAACAACACCGGCTTTCCCAGCGCCGGCCCGAACGTGACGTTCGACACATACGACAGCCCCTTCTCCGCCGTGCTTTTGAACTCCGGCCGAAACGAAATCCGCGGCAAGGGCACATTCGGCGGGACCGCCGTGTTCACCAGCTGCTGCCCTTCCGCATCGATCAGCACGATCCACTCGTTCGGCCCTGGCACCACGAGCTCCGCCTGCGTGCGAAACGCGGCCACTTCGTCGCGTTGCAACCGGCCCGACGTCGCCAAACCCTGCAACAACGCGCGCCGCTCCGCCACGTGCGCGTCGACCAGCAACGAGGTCGCCTGCGCCGCACCGAGCAAATGCCGCTCCAGCGTATGCCTCTCATTCCGGTAACTTTGCCGGATCAGCCAGCCGACCAGCACCGCCGAGGGCAGCAACACCGCCGCCACGAGCAGAGAAAGCCGCCCTCTGACCGAACGGGTGAGTTGGGAGAAGAGCCGCGACACGAACGCGCCATCGAGGCACCGCCTCTCCGCGAGTCAAGTTTGCGGCCCGTGCACCAAGCGTGTGTCCAAATCTCAAATACAATGCATCGCGCCCGCCCGCTTCACAAAGGCGTGGCCATCCGCCGCTTCGCTTGCATCGCCGCAGTCTGACGACTCTGTCCCTGCGCCAAAATTTCCGCCTCCGCCTGCTGCCACAACTCCCTGTCTGGACGCTCCCCGCGGGTCAGCCGCCACAACTCATCCGCCCGTTTCGCGACCAACAGCTCCAAACGCGTCAACTCATCCATCGAGTCCGGTCCAAAAGTGATATGGGCAAAGTGCATGGGGCGATTCGATCTGCGACGCAGTGCCAGGGCGTCGGCGGGGTCGCGCACCCTGCGGCCTGACTTCCGAAAAGCAAACGAACACGCTACCGGAATCGCCCTAATATCCGATCCGAAATCGCCGCCGGTGGTTGCGCCCCGCTCATCGCCGCCAACTGTCCGACCTCGCCACACAGCAAACGCGCGAATTTGTTCCGTAGCCTTATGCTGCCGCGCTCGTCATAGCCGCCAATGTCCGATCGTCCCAGTTCCCTTTCCCGCGCCCGCCGCTGGTTCTTGTATGCCACCGTCGCGAGCGTGCTTGCCGTTGCCACTTGGTATTTCGGGTTCCGCTCGAATCCCCAGCGCCCGCGCTACCCGCAGCCCGCATGGGCCGGCACCGAATACCCGCTGAAGGTGCCCGTGCGCACCGTCGCCGCGCGCCGCGAAGACCTTCCCGTTCATCTCAAGGCCATCGGCAGTGTCACGCCGCTCAATACCGTCACCGTCAAACCCCAGGTCGACGGCCAGCTCCTCCGCGTCGCTTTCGAAGAAGGTCAACGCGTCGAACAAGGCGCCGTGCTCGCCGAAATCGATCCCGCCCCCTATCGCATCCGCCTCGCTCAAGTCGAAGGACAGCTCCGCCAGAACGTCGCCCGCCTCGAAAGCGCCCGCAGCGATCTCGAGCGTATCCGAAATCTCCACACGCAAAACCTCGTCACCCAGCAGCAGCTCGACATCCAGCAGGCGCTCGTCGCCGAACGCGAGGGCGCCGTCGCCGCCGATCAGGCCGAGGTCGACAACGCCCGCCTGCAACTCGCCTACACCCGCGTCGAAGCCCCCATCTCGGGTCGCGCCGGTCTGCGTCGGGTCGACGCCGGCAATCTCGTCCGGCAATCCGACGCCAACGGTCTCGTCGTCATCACTCAAACGCGTCCGATTTCCGTCACGTTCACCATTCCCGAAGTCGATCTCGCATCCGTTCTGGAGCCCTACCAATCCGGCGAGACCATGGTCGTCGAAGCCTGGAATCGCAACGAAACCGCAATTCTCGCCACCGGCCTCCTGAAAACCCTCGATAACCAAATCGACCCCGCCACCGGCACGCTCCGCCTCAAGGCCGAATTCTCCAACGACGACGAACGCCTCTTTCCCAACCAGTTCGTCAACGTCCGCATGCGTGTCCGCACCCTCGAGGGCGCCGTCGTGATCCCGTCCGCCGCCGTCCAATTCGGCTCCCGCGGCACCTATGTTTACATCGTCGACGAGAACAACAAAGCGACGATTCGCGACGTGGTCCTCGGTCCGCTCAGCGGCACGCAGCAGGCCGTCACCAAGGGCATCAATCCGGGCGACGCCGTGGTCCTCGAGGGGCTCGATCGCCTCCGCGAGGGCAGCAACGTCGTTATCTCCAACGAGCCCGCTCCTTCGTCCGCCGCCCCCACCGCCGCCATCCCCGCCGCTGCGCCGTAGCAGGTTAGGCGAGCCGTCCCTGGCGAGCCGCTCCCGGGTCGGCACACTCTCCCGACCGTCCCTTTCACTCCCACTTCTGTCATTCTGAGCGAAGCGAAGAATCTACGGCGACACCCGCTTGACGGTTCGCGCGAACCTCTCGCGTCAACGTCCCCATCGCTTCCCTCGCCCCGCTCGCGTCTTCAATGAATCTCTCCCGCCCTTTCATCCAGCGCCCCGTCGCGACCACTTTGTTGATGATCGCGCTGCTCCTGTCCGGCGTCATGGCCTACCGCCTTCTGCCCGTCGCCGCGCTGCCGCAGGTGGATTTTCCCACCATCCAAGTCTTCACGTTCTATCCCGGCGCCAGCCCGACCGTCACCGCCAGCGCCATCACCGCCCCGCTCGAACGCCGTTTCGGCCAGATCCCGGGACTTTCGCAGATGTCGTCGTCCAGCTCCGGAGGCGCATCCGTAATCACACTACAGTTCTCGCTCGATATCTCGATGAGCGTCGCCGAGCAGGAGGTTCAGGCCGCCATCGCCGCCGCCGATAACCTTCTCCCCAACGACCTCCCCGCCCCTCCCGTTTACCGCAAGGTCAACCCCGCCGACACCCCCATCCTCACCCTCGCCGTCACCTCCGCCACCATGCCGCTCCCGCGCGTGCATGACTTGGTGGATACGCGCATCGCCCAGAAACTCGCTCAAATCCCCGGCGTCGGCATGGTCAGCCTCGCCGGCGGCCAGCGCCCCGCCGTCCGCGTCCAGGTCAACCCCGCCGAACTCGCCGCCCGCGGCCTGAATCTCTCCGACGTCCGCGCCGCCATTTCCTCCGCGAGCGTCAACCAACCGAAGGGCAGCTTCGACGGCCCGGTCCGCAGCATCCTCATGGACGCCAACGACCAGCTCCGTTCGCCCGAGGAATACCGCGATCTCATCATCGCCTGGCAGGACGGCGCTCCGCTCCGCCTGGGCGACGTCGCCACCATCACCAACGCCGCCGAAGACAGTCGCCTCGCCGCCTGGGCCGACACCCTTCCGGCCGTTCTGATCAACGTCCAACGCCAGCCCGGCGCCAACGTCATCGAGGTCGTCGATCGCGTGCAGGCCATGCTCCCGCAACTCTCCGCGAGCCTGCCCGCGTCCGTTCAACTCACCATTCTCAGCGACCGCACCCAAAGCATCCGCGCGTCCGTCCGCTCCGTTCAACACGAGCTCATCTTCGCCGTCGGTCTCGTCGTTCTCGTCACGTTCCTCTTCCTCAAGGATTTCTCCGCCACGATCATCCCAAGCATCGCCGTCCCGCTGTCCCTGATCGGCACGTTCGGCGTGATGTATCTCGCCGGCTACTCGCTCAACATTCTCACGTTGATGGCGCTCACCATCGCCACCGGCTTCGTCGTCGACGACGCCATCGTGATGATGGAAAACATCGCGCGGTATCGGGAACAAGGATACTCCGCCATGGACGCCGCGTTGAAGGGCGCCTCGCAGATCGGCTTCACGCTCATCTCGCTCACGCTTTCGCTCATCGCCGTCCTCATCCCCTTGTTGTTCATGGGCGATGTCGTCGGCCGCCTCTTCCACGAGTTCGCCATCTCGCTCTCGGTCTCGATCCTCATCTCGCTGGTCGTCTCGCTCACGCTCACGCCGATGATGTGCGCGCGCATGCTCAAGCACGCGCACGCGCACTCGCCCGAAAAACCCGGCTTCCTCGATCGTGTCATCGAACGCTACGGGGTGTGGCTGGACTGGGTCCTCGCTCACCAGCGCCTCGCCCTCCTCGCCACCGTCGCGACTTTGGCCGTCACCGCGCTGCTCTACATCGTCGTCCCGAAAGGCTTCTTCCCCATTCAGGACAACGCCGCCATCCAGGCGGTCACCGAGGCGCCGCAGTCGATTTCGTTCTCCGCCATGGCCGAACGCCAGCATGCGCTCGGCGCCAAGATCCTCGAAGATCCCGCCGTCCGCAGCCTGTCGTCCTTCATCGGCGTCGATGGCACCAACGCCACGCTCAACAGCGGCCGCATGCTCATCAACCTGCTCCCGCACGGCGAACGCAGCGAATCCGCCACCGAGATCATCGAGCGTCTCCGCGAACGCGCCCGCGACGTTCCCGGCATCACGCTCTACATGCAACCGGTGCAGGAGCTCACCATCGAGGACCGCGTCAGCCGCACCCAATTCCAGTTCATGCTGACCACGCCCGACGAGGAACTGCTCCACGAATGGGTGCCGCGCTTCGTCAACCACCTGCGCCAAAATCCCGCCCTCAGCGACGTTGCCAGCGACCTCCAAAACCGCGGCCTCCAGGCGTTCTTCGAAATCAATCGCGACGCCGCCAGCCGCCTCGGTATCAGCGTCGCGGATATCGACGACGCCCTCTACAGCGCGTTCGGCCAGCGCCAGATTTCCACGCTCTTCACCCAAGCCTCCCAATATCGCGTCATTCTCGAGGTCGATCCTCGCCTCGTCGACGGGCCCGAGGCCCTCGAGCGCATTTTCGTCAACCCGCGCAACGGCGCTCCCGTCCCGCTCTCCAGCGTCGGCCAGGTCGTCGAACGCCGCGCCCCGCTCCTCCTCAACCGCGTCGGCCAATTCCCCGCCGCCACCATCTCCTTCAATCTCGGCGCCGGCGCTTCCCTCGGCGAAGCCGTCGCCGCCATTGAACAGGCCTCGCTCGACCTCGAGCTCCCCCCTTCCATCGAACTCCGTTTCCAAGGCGCGGCGCACGCCTTCCGCTCGTCGCTTTCCAGCACGCTTTGGCTGATCCTCGCCGCGATCGTCACGATGTATATCGTGCTCGGCGTCCTCTACGAGAGCGCGATCCATCCGATCACCATTCTCTCCACGCTGCCATCCGCCGCCGTCGGCGCACTGCTCGCGTTGTGGATTACCGGCCAGCCTTTGGACATGATCGCCGTCATCGGCATCATTCTCCTCATCGGCCTCGTGAAGAAAAACGGCATCATGATGATCGACTTCGCCCTCGAGGCCGAACGCCGCGAAAAACTCTCGCCCCTCGCCGCCATCCGCCAGGCCGCGTTGCTCCGCTTCCGCCCGATTCTCATGACCACGCTCGCCGCCTTGTTCGGCGCGCTTCCGCTCATGTTGTCCACCGGCTCCGGCGCCGAGCTCCGTCAACCGCTCGGCCTCGTCATGGTCGGCGGCCTCCTCGTGAGCCAGGTGCTCACGCTTTTCACCACGCCGGTCGTCTATCTGTTCTTCGATCGCCTCGGCCACCGACGCTCGCGCAATCGTCAGGAAACCCGCGCCGTCCCTGCCGAGCCGCAACCCGCCCTCGCCCAATGAGCCGATGAACCTCTCCCGCCCCTTCATCCGCCGTCCCATCGCCAGCGCGCTCATTGCGATCGCGATCGTCCTTCTCGGCGTCCTCTCCTACACGCTGCTGCCCGTCGCGCCGCTTCCACAGGTCGATTTCCCGACGATCCAGGTTTACGCGCAACTTCCCGGTGCCAGCCCCGAAACGATGGCCTCGAGCGTCGCCACGCCGCTCGAACGCGCGCTCGGCAGCATCGCCGGCATCACCGGCATCCGCTCCAACAGCAGCCAGGGTTCCTCCAACATCACCCTGGAATTCGATTTCGACCGCAACATCGACGACGCCGCTCGCGACGTCCAAGCCGCACTCAACGCCGCCCGCGGACAACTTCCGTCCGGCATGCCGCGCAATCCGAGCTACCGCAAAATCAACCCGTCGCAGGCGCCCATTCTCGGCCTCGCCCTCAGCTCGCCCAATCTCGCTCCGGGCGATCTCTACGACACCGCTTCCACCATCCTCGCTCAAAAACTTTCCCAGGTTAACGGCGTCGGCGAAGTCCAGGTCTGGGGCAGCTCGCTTCCGGCCGTTCGCATTCAACTCAACCCCAACGCCCTCGCGCATCACGGCATCGCCCTCGACGAGGTCCGCCGCGCCATCACCGAAACCAACTCGCTCCGGCCGCGCGGCATGATTGAATCCGACGAGCGCCACTGGCAGGTCCAAACCAGCGATCAGCTCCGCCGCGCCGCCGAATACCGCCCACTTATCATCCGCTACAAAGACGGCGCGCCCGTTCGCCTCAGCGATGTCGCGCTTGTCACCGACTCCGTCGAAAACCGCTACGCCAGCGGCTTCCACAATCACCGGCCCGCCGTCCTCCTCATGGTCCTGCGCCAGCCCGGCGCCAACATCGTCGCCACGATCGACAACATCAAGGACCAGCTCCCCGGCCTCCGCGCCCTCCTCCCCGGCGACGCCAACCTCGATGTCATCATGGACCGTTCGCCGGGCATCCGCGCGACGCTTCACGAGGCTCGCTTCACGCTCATTCTCGCCGCGGGTCTCGTGATGCTCGTGGTCCTGCTCTTCCTCGGCAACGCCCGCGCCGCCCTCATCCCTTCGCTCGCCATTCCAGTCTCCCTGATCGGCTCGTTCGCGATCATGTATCTCTACGGGTTTTCGCTGAACAACCTGTCGCTGATGGCGCTCATCGTCGCCGCGGGACTCGTGGTGGACGACGCCATCGTCGTCCTCGAAAACATCTCCCGCCACATCGAGAACGGCCTTTCCCCTCTGCGCGCCTCCCTTCGCGGCGCCGGGGAAGTCGGGTTCACGCTCCTCGCGATGAACCTCTCCCTTGTCACCGTCTTCATCTCGATCCTCTTCATGGGCGGGCTCGTCGAACGGCTCTTCCGCGAGTTCTCCATCACGCTCGCCGCCGCGATGCTCGTCTCGCTCGCGGTCTCCCTCACGCTCACGCCGAGTCTCTGCTCCCGCTGGCTGAAAGCGAAACACCGTTCGCCGCAAGCGCCCGGCTCCATTGAGCCCGTTCTCCCCTACCCGCGCTGGGGCCTGCGCAACCTCAGCGAGCGTTCCTTCAACGCCGTCCGCAACCTCTACTCGCGTTCGCTCACGTGGACCCTTCGCCATCCCACGCTGATGCTCCTCATCTTCTTCGGCACCGTCGCGCTCAACGTCGCGATGTATGTCACGATCCCGAAAGGCTTCCTCCCCGAACAAGACACCGGCCAGCTCAACGGTTGGGTCCGCGGCGACGACGGTTTCTCCTTCCAAGTCATGCAGCCGAAGATCGAGGCCTACCGCCAAATCCTCCTGCAAGATCCCGCCATCGCCGACGTCGCCGGCATGAGCGGCGGCGGCGGCGGTCTCAGCAACGCCTGGATGATGATCCGCCTCAAACCGCTCGACGAACGCGGCGTCTCCGCCACTGAGGTCGTCAACCGCATCCGCCGCTCCCTTCCTCCCGTGGCCGGCGGCAATCTCTGGCTCAGCGTCTCCCAGGACATCCAGATGCCACGCACCGGAAACTCCGGCTCCTACGATTTCACCCTGCTCTCCGACGACCTCCATCTCCTTCGGCAATGGGCGCCGAAGGTCGCGACCAAACTCCAGACGCTCCCGGAGCTCACCGACGTGGACGGCCCTTCCGACGAGGGCGCGAAACAGGTCACGCTCACGATCGACCGCGAAGCCGCGCGCCGCCTCGGCGTCGACATGCAAATGATCACGCAGGTGCTGAACAACTCCTTCAGCCAGCGCCAAATCTCCACGATCTACAATCCGCTCAACCAATACCGCGTCGTGATGGAGCTCACGCCGGAATACACCCAGGATCCCGTCGTCCTCGATCAGGTCCAGGTGATCGGCCGCGACGGCTCGCGCATTCCGCTGTCCGCCTTCACGCGCTACGATTTCTCCCTCGTCAACGACCGCGTGAACCACCGCAGCCAGTTCGCCTCCGAAAACGTCGGCTTCTCCCTCGCGCCCGGCGTCTCGCTCGAACAAGCCCTCGCCGCGATCGACCAAGCCATGGCCGAAATCATGTTGCCCTCGCAGATCCAGGGCACGCTCGGCGGCACCGCGCAGACGTTTCAACAAAGCCTGCAAAAACAACCGCTCCTCATCCTCGGCGTCCTCGTCGCCGTCTACCTCGTCCTCGGCATTCTCTACGAAAGCACCGTTCATCCGCTCACGATTCTTTCGACGCTGCCCTCCGCCGGTCTCGGCGCACTTCTCGCGCTCCGGCTCACCGACACGGAGTTCACGCTCATCGCGCTCCTCGGCCTGTTCCTCCTCATCGGCATCGTAATGAAAAATGCGATACTCATGATCGACTTCGCGCTCGCCACCGAACGCGCCGACGGCCGCTCCCCGCGCGATGCCATCTACGAAGCCGCGCTCCTCCGCCTGCGCCCGATCCTGATGACCAACATCGCCGCGCTCCTCGGCGCGCTGCCGCTCGTCCTCGCTACCGGCGAGGGCGTCGAAATGCGCCGCCCGCTCGGCCTCGCCATCGTCGGCGGCCTCTTCGTCAGCCAGCTCCTCACGCTCTACACCGTCCCCGTTGTTTACCTCTGGCTCGATCGCGCCCGCCTCCGCCTCCGCGCCACCTTCTCCCGCCGCGCTCCCTCCCCCGTCACCAACCCCCTCCCCGCCAACCGCTGACCATCCGCCCCCTCCCCGACCTCGTTCTCTTC
>JAEZGX010000036.1 GCA_023416735.1 Verrucomicrobiota bacterium
AAAGGCGCCACGCACATAGATAAACTCCGAAACCTGCAGCACGGCGTCGTCAGCACTCACGCGGAACAGCGCGTGATCGTAATCGAGCGTGATCGGATCGCCGCCGGTCAACACGCTCAACCCGCCATTCGGCATCGCTGAAAAATCAAGAACTTCAGGATTGGCCTCCGGATTGTTCCGATCCGCCGCTCCATTCAGCTGCAGCGTCACATCCGTGAGCGACAGTGCAAAGATGTCCTGCATCCCGACAAACCCCGCACTGTCCGCCGTCGCTTGAAGCGCCGTGTAAGTCACTCCCGGCGTGCTGGCCCGCGTCAACATCGCCAACGCGGCGTTCACCCCACCCACTTGCATGCCAAGAGCGCCGTCCGCATTGGGCTCGTCGTCGCCGTCGATGTCTCCATCGCCATCCGAATCCGCCCAATACGGTCCACCCAATCCGGCGAACACATAGGCATTCGCGGTGCCGAACGTCAGCGCTTGGAAAGTCTCGCTTCCATTGCCCGCGTCGAAGGTCACCGACTTCTTCTCCAGTGCGAACGAACCGGCGAGGAACACAAAACCGTGAAGGTCGATTCTCAGATTACCCGTCGCACGCAGGAAGTCTCCATCCGCTGCATCAAACGTCAGCGTCCGCGTGGTCGACGGACCCGTTTCGATCGTCAGCGCATCATTGGAGAAATCGACGACTGAGTTGTCCACCGCGGCTTGATTGATCGAAACCGTCAGACTGTTGGCATCGATCGTAACACCCGGAATGCCCTCAAACGTCACCGTGTCGGCTTCCAGCTCCAGCGAGGTCCAACGACGCGTCGCGTCGGCTTGATCGGTCTGAATCGCAAGCGCGAGATCGAGCCCCGAAAGCGCGAAACCCACTCGCGAATCGGCCGCGCCCGGAATGCCTGCGAACGCACTGCCGTTGCTCGCACCGATCAGCAGTTGCGTGACAGCGACCGTAGCCCCGCCGACCGTCGCTTCACCCGACTTGCGCGCAAACGCGAGTTCGGTCGACGCGGTTAGGAACCCGAAGAAATTAACATCCGCCTGCAGCGATCCGCGAAAAAGATCACCCTCGTCACCATCAAAATCGAGCGACACCGGCGTTGCTCCCCCGGTCTCGACGTCAAAGGCACTACCCGAGAAATCAACCACGTTGGCCGTCGCTCCCTGGGCCAGACCAAGCTGGGTATTAATACCGACGCTGATGTCGGTCGCCGAGAGCGTGAGATCGTTCACGCCGGCGAAAGTCGCGCCATCAGCCGTCGCCTTCAGCGAAAGCCAACGCGAGGCCGGCGTCACGTCGTCAGCCGGAATCGAGGCAAAGATCGCGAGACCGAACTCAACTCCAGTGAGAGAGAAGCCAGTGGCATCGACCGTGTTGGCGTTAAGTCCGACAAAAGCCTGCAGATTGCTCCCGCCAATGACCATCGCGCGAGTTTGCACCGTCGTCTCGTCAGCCAGCGTCACCTGCTCCGTCGCCTGGCGGAACGCCAGCGCTCCGCTCACATGGAAGAAGCCGCCGACCGTGATCGCGATCTCGCCGCCAACTTCAAGCAGTTCGCCGAGCTGACCCGCGAAATTGAATTCGATCGGCTGGCCCGGCGTTGCGACCTCGAAAGCTTCCGCGGAATAATCGATGACGTAATCGTTCGCATCGAACTCCGGCGCGAGCCCGCCGACCTTGTTGATATTAATATAGAGAGAGCTGCCCGTGATCCCGACATCCGGGATTCCGTCGACTGAAAGTCCGCCGACGTCGGCCTTGAGCGTCGTCCAAGTAACACCAGCCATCGCGACGTCGGTCGGATCAGCGGAGAAGAGACCGAGACCGAAATCCACGCCCGTCAGCGAAACACCCGTCGCCCCGGCGGTGCCGGCGTTTGCTCCCACGAAAGCCGGGAGTCCGCTGCCCGCGATGGTCAACAAACTGCCATCGACCGACGTGCCATTCCCCAGCGTAAACGTCTCGGAGGTTCGCTCGATCGTGATACCGCCCGTGATCGCAACAAAATTGGAAATGCCGAGCTCGGCGCTTGAGATCGAAACCCGCACCACCGCCTCATCGAAATCGATGACGATCGGATCGCCCCCGGTCGCGACCGACAGCCCCGCGCCACCATTCATGCGGCTGAAGTCGCCGGCTTCGATGTTGCCGTTCGGATCCTCGGCGTAATTGACCTGAAGATCGATGCCCGTAGCCCGCACCGTGACCGGGCTGTTCGATGCGACCCAGAGAGCGGTATCCGCATGAACGCTCAACGCAACATAGCGGATCGGCGTCACCGCCCCACTCTCTTCCAATACCGCAAGTGCGAGATCCACGCCGCCCGCCGCGAGTCCCATTGCGCCAGCGCTGTCCGGCGTGTCGTCATTGTCGATCACGCCGTCGTTGTTGCTGTCGACCCAGTAGGGTCCGCCAGTGCCAGCAAACACGTGCACATTGCTGGCGCCGATCGTCAAGACGTCGAACGCGCGGGTAGTAGTGTTATCGGCGAGCAATTCGGTCGCTTGCGCGCCCTTCTCAATCGCAATGCTGCCACTGACCGAGATGAACTCCGAAACGGTCACCACCGCATAACCGATGCTGACCCGAAGAACGTCGCCCTCGAAATCCAACACCACCGGCGCACCGCCCGTCGCGACCGTCACGCCGCCGCCGGTCATCGCACTGAAGTCGCCCGCATCCGTCGGCGCACCGTTCGAGTCACGCGCCATGTTGACCGCGACAATGATATCTTCGGCGGTCAGTGTCAGCGTGTCTTCCATCCCGACCCACGAGGCGCTGTCGGCCGCTACTTCGAGCGCGGTGTATTTCAACGGGCTGGCGACACCCGTTTGATTGAGGAAAGCCAGTCCCACCGTCACTCCACCAAGCGCGAGACCGAGCGCGCCCTCTTCCGCTGGCGTATCGAGATCCGTGACGCGGCCGTCGTTGTTGGAATCGATCCAATACGGACCGCCGAACCCAGCGAATAGATACGCATCGGACGAACCGATCGTAAGAACGTCGAACGTCCGCGTGCCGCCGCCTTCCAGCGTTTCAGTCGTCGACGTGCCTTTCGAAAACGCAAACCCGCCGCGAACGGTGAGGAACTCGGAAACAACCAGGTTCACGTCCGCCGCCTCGGCGCGGAGCAATGCACTATTATATTCTAGAGTGAATGCCTCCCCGCCTGCGTAGATCGTCAATCCGCCCGGCAACTTGCTGAAATCGACCACCGGAGCATTAGCCGCCCCGCCGGACACCCCGTTCGCCTCCGCCTCGAATCCGCTTACGCCCATCTCGAAGCCATCGAAACCGACGAGCTCGGTCGACGCACCCGACAGCGCCACGCCATAATAACGCGCGGTCTTCGCGGCGTCGGTCGGCGTCAGCAGCGCGAGCGCGAGGTCGATCTGGTCGACGGCGATCCCGGTGGCCTTATCGGCATCGGCATCGTTCCAATACGGACCGTTCAGGCCGACAAACGCAGTCACGTCGTTCATCCCCAGCGTAAACAGCGCAACGTTCTCGACCGTGTTATCGGTCAACGTCACGTCCATGGTGCGGCCAAGTGTCAACGACACGCTGCCGTTCACATAAATGAAGTCCGCGATCTGCAGCTCGGAACCCGAAGCCGAGATTTCCGTGACCTCGGTCGCATAGTCGAAACGCAAAGGCGTGGCGCCGACCGCAATGTCGTAGCCGCCGCCGGCATGTTGCGAAAAGTCGATCACCGGAACCGAGCCGCCGGCGGAAGCGCTGGCGCGGTTGAAGGCGAACTCGGTCAAACCAAGCGACAGCGTGAGGTCTGGGCCGAACCCGTCCAAGCTGGCCGAACCGACCGAAGCGTTGACGGCATAATACGTCGTCGTGCCGTCCTTCAACCAGATCAGCGCGGCATCGACGCCGGTTGCGGTCACGCCGACATCCGAACCCGGCAGGCCGATCATGAACGATCCGTTGTCGATAGTCAGCGTGAAGCCCGACACGGTCTTGGTGCCGCCACCCGCCAGATTCACGTTGAGGTTCGACACCCGGGTGAACGCGAACGTGCCGGACAGCTCCGCGAGATCGCCAAGGCTGAGGTCGGCGCTGATCGAAATATTCGTCAGGCCGAAATAATCGAAGCTCAGGAATTCGCCCAGCGTTTCGGCCGGAGCCGCGCCGACTTGGTCGAAGCCAAACGCATTCAACCCGAACGCGAACGCCCGCGTGACCAGTTGGATCTTGTCGGCCGATTGGACGATTTCGAGGTAGGTCGAACCGTCGCCGAATCCGATCAGGCCATCCGCATCGGCGAACTTACCCGAGACAGAACCGAAGGTCAGGATATCGAACGTATCGCCAACCGTCGGCAGAAAATTGTTGAGCAAGGTAACCGTCAGCCGGCCGTCTAAAGTCGCGAGGCCTTCCACCTGCACCTGATCGTAACCAGTGCCTGCCGTGGTGCCTGCGAGCTCGATCACGAGCACGCCGCTGGCTTCCTGCGTGTAGCTAGCCCACTGTGTCACACCGGGCGAATTGCCGGGCGAAAGGGTGCCACCGTTAACCAAACTGTAATTAAAAGAACCGCTCCCGGAGAGTTGCTCACCCGAGGAGATCGTAAGTGCATTATCTACAACCTTTGAACTGGCGCTCAGCGTCGTCGGAGGTCCCTGGCCTGCCTTCAAGGTGATCACCAGCTGGGCAAAAATGGTTTCCAAGTCCGGCGTCGCCGGGGTGCTCACGGGCACCTCTTCAACCGCATCGGAGGCCTGCTCCGCGTCCTCGGTCGCGCCAACGATCGTCTGCTCCTCCGCCTGTATCGGCGTCGTGGAGACATCCGCTTCGACCGTTTCCGGCACCGCGAGGGGTTCAGTTGGCGCCGCCTCAGGCTGCGTAGCGATCGGCTCGAGACCCGCAAAAAGGCTGTCGTCCGGCTGCTCACCTGCCCCTGTTTCCGCCAATGTCTGACCGGCATCAACGAGGATTTCGGTCAGTCCCTGCGGCACTTCGGTATCACCCAACAACCCGCCGTCCGACGGAGTGCCGGAAAGCAGAATACGGGGTTCGAGCGCTTCAATGCGAAAAGCCGAACGGGCGTCGAAGCTGGAGGGACGCGAGGACAACGGGCGGGAAGATGGGAATTTTACCTAACAGTTGCCAAGGATAATTCGTGATCCGCTGTAAAATTTGCGGAACATCGCAACGACTTGGCGCCCTCTCGTCAGATCTGATCGGCGTAGCCCATCGTCAGCGACTCGGCCAATTGCGCATCCTGTTGCATCACGAGCCGCCGTTGGCGATGCGCCCGTCGCTCCGCAGCTCGCTGTGCCTTCCGAAACGCTGGCCTCGCGAGCGCCCTCGCCCAACCCGAGTTCGGCTTTCCCGCCGCGCTCCGCACCACTGCCGGCCACCATTTCGGCAGAAAGCGGACGAGCACTTCATCTTCAAAACTCGCGAACGTCCGCGTGCTTCCCGGGTCACCTTGCCGCCCCGAGCGGCCTTGCAACTGTCGGTCAATACGCCCCGATTCGTGCGGCTCCGTCAGGATCACATGCAACCCGCCCAGCCTGGCCACATCTGAATCAATCCGGATGTCCGTGCCGCGTCCTGCCATGTTGGTCGCGATCGTGATCACGTATTTTTCGCCTGCTCGCAGCACGATCCCGGCCTCTTCCTTGTGGCGGATCGCATTCAAAATCGTGAACGCCAACCCCCGCGCCTGCAGCCTTTCTGCAAGCGATTCGCTCGCCGCCACGCTGCGCGTTCCCACCAAAATCGGTCGCCCGGTCGCGTGCACCGTCTCGATTTCGCGGACGATCGCGGCCCATTTTTCTTCTGCGCTTCTATAATAGAGTGTCGGCCATTCGACCCGAAGACACGGCCGGTTCGGCGGAATCGACGTAAACGGGAGTTCATACGTCCTCCAAAACTCATCCGCCGCTTCTCGCGCCGTGCCCGTGATACCCGACAACCGCCTAAACATCCGAAAAAATCGCTGGAAGCTCAACCGTGCCAAGGCCTCCGTCGGCGGCGAAATCGCCAGCCCTTCTTTCGCTTCGACCGCTTGGTGCAGGCCCAACCGCCAAGAACGTCCCGGCATCAATCGTCCCGTAAACTCGTCCACGATCACCACCGTGTCGTTTTGGACGACGTAGTGCTTTCCTCTAATATAGAAGCGTCTCGCCCGGAGCGCCTGCTCAACCAGTTCCCGCATCCAGGTTGCAGCATGATAAGTCCCCGTCCGCCATGAAACCAACTCCTCGATCCGACGCACACCAGTGGCAGTAATCCGCACCTCCTTGTAATCTTCGTCGATCTCGTAGTCCTCAGGCTCCGCCAGCGTTCCCGCAACCTCCGCTGCCAATCGGCAAGCGTCCTGCAATTCCGTATTCTCGTCTTTGCGGCTGATAATCAGCGGCGTGACCGCTTCATCGATGAGCAGGTTGTCCGCTTCATCCACGATCGCGGTGAACAAACCCCGCGTGACCAGCGGCAGCCGCGGCGCGGTCGCTTTCAATAGATTCCGCACCGCTCGCCGTTGCGCCGAATGCAGGGGCCCGAGCATCAACCGATCTCGCAGGAAATCCGCCACGAGTTCCTTACTAGTAGTATATACTACCTCGGCCGCGTAATGCTTCCCCCGCTCCTCCGGCGCCATCGTAGCGGTCACGAAACCCGCGCGAACTCCGCAAAATTCATAAAACCGCGCGAGGCCCTTCGCATCGCGTTCAGCCAGGTAGTCGTTTGCGGTAATCACATGGCACGGCCGCCGCAACCAACCCGAGGGCGCCGCCGCCAACGCAATCGTCAACGTCTTGCCTTCGCCCGTCGCCATTTCCACCAGACGCCCGCGCCCCAAACCGAGCGCTCCCATGATCTGCACCGGATACGGTCGCATCCCCAATTGGCGGTCCGCTGCCTCCACCAACGCGGGCAAAATCGTTTCGAACTGCTCCGACCATCGGGCGCCCAACCGTCTCACTTGCGCCGCAGCGTCTCGCAAACGCCCTGCGAGTTCATGATTGCTCGCGCCGCGCAAGGTCTCCGCGGCCGCATGCACCCGCAAGGCCGCTGCCCTCAGGTCATCCGCCGCCTTCCCCCGTCCACGCCAACGCCCTTGCCAGCGATGGGCTAAAGCATCCAGTCCGGTCGGCAACTTTTCGGGCCGCGCGACTTCCGTCCGTCGCTGATCTTGCGTGGGCAAATTCATCGCCAGCGACTCACAGTTGATAACGTTCCTGGAGGAGCTGGCGCAAATTGCGCGTCCATTGCGTCAACAGCGGTTCTTTCGGCAGGGAGACCCGCATCATGCCGGTGCGATCATTTAGCATCGCGACCGCCGCGTTCTTTTCGACTTTTGCCACCATCAGGAAGAACGGCTCCGCCGTCCGCAATCCGGATGCATCTTCTGCCGCCACGCGAACCGGGCCTCCCCCTGCCCAACCGAGCGCGGGCGTGGGCAACACATCCTGCCGGCCCGGCACCACATGCCACGATCTCACGGCGACGTTTTCCTCCGCTTCGCCGGGAAAGCGAATCTCGAGCTTCTCGATCTCCGCGCCGAACAACTCGCGCGCTTCTTCCTGCGGCACCACCGCCAAAAACTCGAAACTGCGATCATCGACAATCTCGCCCACCGCCGCGCCGCGCGGAACCCACAATCCACTGAAGTCCTCCGCGCGCGGCGAAATCCACAGGCCATCCTGCTTAGCCCGAAACTCCAAAGCTTCCTTGTCCTCACGCAGCTTCGCCACATGCCGCTCGATCGCTTCGAGCCGACGACGCACCGGCTGAATCCGCGCAGGCGATTCCCGCAATACTTTCCGCTCGAGGGCGCGCGTCGCCTCCAGCTCTGCCTGACCCGCCGCAATCTGAAAATCCAGCTCCGGGTTCACCAGCTTCAACAGCGCCTGTTCCGGTTCGACGCGCGTCCGGCTCTCCACCGCGATCGTTTCCACATAACCAGCCGCCGGCGCGATGACTTTCGTGTAATTCTCCGCGTGCAAGACGCCCGGCACGCGAAACCGCCGCGGAAACGGAATCGCCGCCAGCACGATCACCACCGCCGCCGCGGCTCCGACCGAGATAAACGTCGCCCGCCGCCGCACGCGTTCGATCCGCGGCTCGCGCACCAAATACCGCACCGCGCCAATCACTGGCATCACGAAGGTCCCGAAGAACGCGATCGCCGCCGCCGCCAACCCCAGCCCGAAATACTGGTCCGCTACTAGAATAATAAGCGACCACGTGATCAACACGCGATACAGCCAGCTCGCGATCGCGAAGATCACCAACAGCACGCCTTCGCGCCGTGACCGCGCGGGGGGCGACGTGTTTCGTCCGCCGAACACCCGCTTTTCAACGGTATGCAACAATTGCTGCTGCGCGCGTTGCTGAAGATTTGGCGTGTCCGTCAAATCCGCCAACACATAGTAGCCATCGAAACGCAGCAACGGGTTCGCATTGAACAACACGGTCGAGACCGACGCCACCAACATCAGGTTGTAACAAATTCCGTTCACCAGTCCCGCGCCCGTGTTCGCCCAGATTATCGCCGCGACCGCCGCGAGGAACAATTCGGGGATCATCCCCGCCAGGCCAACCATCACGCGCCGCCGCCGTTCGCGAAACGCCCACGCCGCCGTCGCATCCACAAACGGCACCAGCGTGAACACCAGCAGCGTCAAACCCATCGCATGCACTTCGCCGCCGAAGCGCCGACACGCATACGCGTGCCCGAACTCGTGCACCACCTTCGCGAACGCGAACGCTAGATATAATAGCAGCAGGTTGCCCGGCTCCAGCACGCCCGCCGTCTGATCGCGCAATCGATCCCACTCGCCCAGCGCCATCGCGAGTCCGAGCCCGACGACCACGACCCACACCGCCGCCATCCAGCGCGAGAAGATCCAGCCGACATACGGCAGCGTCCGCTTCAGAAACGAATCCGGGTCCCACAGCCGCATCCGCAAAAAGAATACACTCATCAGCCGCGTGCGAAGTTCGCGCTGCTTGTGCTTCTTCTGCCGCTCGAACAACCGCGCCGTGTCCGGCGGCACATCCGACACGATCAGGTTCGCCTGATAAAGCTGCGCGAGCATCTGGATCGCTTCGCCCTGCCCCGGCGCCTGCTCGCCCTCGGTCTCGAGACAATGCTTCCACACTTCCTCGACGGTCCGGCTGCCGTCGAGTCGCGCGACGAACGCATACGCTTCCGCGCGGAACCGAAAGAAATTGTTCGTGAACGGATCGTGCACGACATGCCAGCGTTCGCCGCGGAAGTATTGCTTCCGGATGACCACCGACGGACGCAGCCGGATGCGTTGCGACGCCACCCGGTGCCAAGATTCGCTAAACAGTGCGCGCGAGTTCGACATGGCGCGTTACCACCAGAATTTCATCCGCAGGAAATCCACCAGCCGGTGCGTGCCGATCCACGCGAGGCTGCGGTCGCCGGCATTCACTTTCGCGATCCCGCTCATGCCGGGCCGAAACCAGTCCGCTTTGCTCGCCAGCGTCCCGCGCACCAGAAAACGATTCCCGTCGCGATCCGGCACCGCCGACGGCTCGATCCGCGTCACATCCACCGCAAAGGTGTCCTCCGGCCGGCTCGCGAACGCCACTTCCGCCGTCTTGCTTTCGAGCACTTGATCGATGTCGCGTTCATGCACGCGCATCTCGACATACATTCCTGCGAGCTGCGTGACTTTCATCATCACCTCGCCCGTCTTCACCGGCGCGCCGATTCGTTCGCGAAGATCGCCCTCCACCACCACGCCGTCATACGGCGCGCGCACTTCCGCTCGCGCCAACCGAAACAAACACAAATCCAACCGCGCCTGCGCCTGCGCTTTCATCGCCAGCGCCACGCGCATGTCCGCCAGCTGCCGCGCCGCTTCCGCCTGCTCCGCCTCGCTCGCATAACGCTGCAACTCCGCGCGCGCCGCCGACTCCTCGATCAACAGATCGCTGTTGTCCAACCGCACCAGCACATCGCCCTGCTTTACCACGTCGCCCGGGCGCACGAGCACTTCCGACAAATAGCCGTCAAACGGCGCCGGCAAATGCGCGAGCGCATCGCTGCGCGTCAAAAACGGCGCCTCCACGCGATACGATACCGGCACGAAAAACACCACGATCAGCGTCAGGGCGCCCGCGATGCCGGCGACTTTGCTCCACGTGTGCCGCGGTCCGAGGAAGCGCGCGAAATACTCCCGCCACGCGAGCGCCCAACGCGCACCGAACCAGCGGTCGTTGCGCCGCAGCTCGTCCAGCCGGCGCGCCACTTGATCCGCGAGCACGCGCACACCCGCCACTTCGTCTTCGGTAAACGCCTGCGCCGCGCGCTCGAGCGTCAGCACGCCGCGCACCTCGCCGTCGACGCGCAGCGGCACTGACGCGAGAAACGCCACGCCCTCGCTCTTCGCATACGTTTCGTGATCGCGCACGATCTGCTGCAATTCCGAAACCGCGGGAAAAACAATCTCCTCATCCTGGTCGCGCGCTTCCTCCATCGCCGCTTCCAGTCGCTGCACCGCTTCCATTTTTTTCTCGAAGCGATCCGTTCCGCTCACCGCCTGCACGCGAACATACGGCTCCGCGATCCAGCCCAGCGCCACCCGCGTCGCTTGATAACGCTGCGCCGTTTCGTTCACCAGCGCCATCGCCACCGACAAAAATCGCGTGTGCGCATTCAACACCGTCAGCACTTCCAACGCTTGCGAGAAATGCACGATGTCGCGCTTCGTCCGCTCCAGCTGACGCTGACGCTGATACAACAACGGCGTATCCGCCGCGAGCCGCAGCATGTCCGCCGTCGATCCTAATTCTTTCGCGCGCTCCAACGGCAGCGAAACGGCGATCACACAACCTTGCGTCGGCTCCCCCGTCGACAGCGCCACCACGATCAGCGACAAGCCCGCCGGCCCGCTCGGCGGCGCCGTCATCACCCCGCTCTCGAGCGCTTCATCTGCGATCGACGAAAATGTTTCTGCCGACACCAACTGCGGCGCTTTCTCTCCACCGGTCGCCGGCCACTGCGCCACCACCATCCAGCGCCCGTCCAACCGCACCATGATCTGCGCATGCGTGGCGTCCGCGAGCTTGCCGCACGTTTGGGCGAAGAAAGGCCAGAACGCCTTCACCGGTCCGGCGAACGCGCGGCACGCCTCCAAATTCTTGATCACTTCAGGGGTTTGCGTCGGTCCAGTCACGGTGGTTAGAGATTTCTCCCTAGTAGGGACCGCCCAAACTTGGAGCAAGCTTCTGTTTGCGCGCGCCCTGTATTCACAAAACTAAGACAACTTCTTGGTAAAAAATCTCGCTTCACACAAATGACTTGCCGCGACCTCCACCGCTCGCAATCAACGCCGCCCGCAACGAGTTCTTGCCACATCTTAATAATCGACGTTAGGGCTTCTCCCCCATTCCAGCAGTTCAATGATTACTCCGCTCCGCCGCTTCATCCTTCCCGCCGCCGCTGGCGCGATTCTTCTACCAGTCGCCTTCGCACAATCCGGCGCCTCGTCCGCCGCGACCTCGACCGAGTCCTCCCTCGTGGCCACTGCGCCCACGACATTGCAGGAACTCTTGCTTCAAGCGCTCCAAGCCAATCTCGAAATCCAAGCCCGTCGCATCGAACCCCAAATCCACGAAGACCGCATCAAGGGCGCGTGGGGTGTTTTCGATCCGACGATCTCGTTCGGCGCGCTCTATGAAGAATCCGAGCGCGCGCTCAACCAGCGTGACTTCCTCGGCACCGGACAAATCTCGCGCATCTACGACGAAAACAACGAGCGCTTCCAAGCGTCCTTCGGCGGACGCATCCCGACCGGTCTCGTTTACGAATTCATGGTCGACCACGCGCGGCTCGACAACACCTACAACCGTCGCGCCCTCTCGCTCTACGGTCCGGAATTCCAGTCGAACGCCGTCCTCCGCATCACGCAGCCGCTGCTCCGCGATTTCGGCTTCCACGCCAATCTCGCCGAGATCCGTCTCGCGAAGAACGCCCGCAACGTATCCGAAAACGAATTTCACGCGTCCGTTCTTCGCATCGTCGGCCAAACGATGTCCGCTTACTTCGAAGCCGTCTTCGCGCAGGAAAACATTCGCGTGAAGCAGCAATCGATCGAGCTCGCCGAAAACCTCCTTCGCGAAAACCGCCGCCGCGCTGAGGAAGGAAAGATGGCGTCGATCGATGTCATCCAAGCCGAGGCCCGCGTCGCCGAAGCCCGCGAAGAACTCATCCTCGCGCAGAGTCTCCTCAATCAGCGGCGCAACACGTTGAAAGAACTCACCCGCGAGGAATTCGATTTCGATTCGCCCGCGATGATCTTCGCGACCGACAACGTCCAGCTCCCCATTCCCGATCTCGAACGCGAACAAATCCTCAGCACGGTCTTCACCAAGAATCCGAGCTACCTCGCCGCCATCGAGGGCGCGAAGGCCGAAGACATCCGTCTCGCTTACGCCAGGAACCAGCGCTGGCCGCGCCTCGATCTCAAAGCCACGTTCGGCTACAACGGCCTTGGCCACGACATCGCGAATAGCTTCAACGATTTCACCGATCGCGGTCAGCCCGATTGGAGCGTCGGCGTCTCGGTTTCGATTCCCACGTTCAACCGCACCGCGCGCAGCCGTGTCGCCGAAGCGAAGAAGCGCCAGGTCCAGGCCGCCCTCAACGTGAAGCGCGCCGAGGTCACCATCCTCAGCGCCGTCGACACCGCGCTCCGTGACATCGGCGCCGCGCGCGAACGCGTCGAACTCGTGAAAAACTCCCTTCGTCTCGCCGAGTCGGCTCTCGATGCCGAACTCAAGCGGCTCAACACGGGTCTCACGACGAGCTACAACGTGCTCACGCTGCAAAAGGAACTCAGTCAGGTCCGCAGCCGCGAACTCGCCACCGTCGTCGATCTCAACAAAGCCATCACCACGCTTCACCTCATCGAAGGCACCCTCGCCGAAAAGATGAACATCGTGGTCACGAACTGATCGGCCTAGCCGCGTCTGCTCATGCTCATTCGCCCTGTCGCCCTTCTCCTCGCCTTGCTCGCACCTGCCGCCGCCTCGGCGGCATCCGCGCTCGATGGCATCGTTCTTCCGTTCCGCGAGGTCGTCGTCAGCTCGCCCGTCCAGAGCACGATCGAACACATCGCCGTGCGCGAGGGCGACACCGTGAAACAGGGGCAACTCCTCGCGCAGCTTTACTCGAAGCAGGAGCAACTCGAGCTCAGCCGCGCCAAGGCGATCGTCGAGAAACGCGTCTTCGATCATCGCAGCGCGAAACGTCTCTTCGACGACAAGATCGTCCCCGAAGACAAGGAGCTCGAAGCGCGGATCGAGCTCGAGCTTGCCCAGGCCCAGCTCGACGCCGCCACGGAAAACCTTCGCATTCGCACCATCACCGCGCCGCTCAACGGCACGGTCGTCGAAAAACTCCGCGAAGCCGGCGAGTCCGTCACGGCCACGCAGCCGCTTTTCCGCGTCATCGATATCAGCAAGGTTTACGTGCAGTTCTTCATCCGCAGCGAAGAACTTCCCCGTTTCAAAATCGGCCAGGAACTCCAGGCGCATTTCGACGACCTCAATGCCGGCAAGCCTTTCGCCGGCAAAGTCGACTTCATCGATCCGCGCGTCGACGCCTCCTCGGGCCTCATGCGTGTCCGCGTGCTCATCGAAAATCCCGACGAGCTCATCAAAGCCGGCATGCGCACCAACGTCACCGCGCCGTAACCGCGGGGACATCGTGAACCTCATCGCGGGGCGGGTCTTCGACCCGCCCTTTTTCGTGTCCGCTCACGCCGGCCGTAACACCAGCGCCACATTGCTCCCGCCGAAACCGCTGCAGTTGCACATCGCCGCGCGCACGTCCTGATCTCGCGTTTCCCGCGGCAAATTCAATCCCTCACATTCCGGGTCCGGCGCGCCCAAATGCGCCTGCCCCGGCACGAATCCCTCCCGGATCGCGAGCGCCGTGATCGCCACGTTCAACGCGCCAGCCATCGAAAGCGTGTGTCCCGTCAGCGCTTTCGTTCCACTCACCGCCGCACCGCCCTCGCCCAACACGCGCCGCAACGCCTTCGCTTCCGCGCGATCGCCCACAACCGTGCTCGTCGCGTGCGCGCTCACATAATCCAAATCGCTCGGCCCGATCGCCGCACTCGCCAGCGCACGCCGCATCGCTTCCTCGACGCCGCGACCTTCCGGCTCCGACTGCGCCACGCTATGCCCATCCGCCGCCTGGCCCCAACCTGCCAGCTCCGCATACACCTTCTTCGCCCCTCGCCGCCCCGCGAGGTCTTCCGCTTCCAACACCACCGCGACGGCGCCACCGGCTCCGACAAATCCATCCCGCTCTACATCGAACGGCCGCGACGCCTTTTCCGGTTCCGTCTGCCGCGACAAAGCCCGCAATCCTGAAAACGGCACCAGCATCTCCCACATCGGTTCCTCCGCCCCGACCACGATCATCCGTTCCTGGCGCCCGAGCGCGATTTCATCGAACGCATATCCGAGCGCGTGTCCGCTCGCCGCGCAGGCCGACACGAATCCTGTAACCGCTCCGCGGATACCAAAGTGCGACGCGAGATTGAAGTTCAATGTTCCCGCCACCGAATGCGTCACTGCCCACGGATGCACTCTGGCGCCGCGGGCCCCTGCGGTCTCATTCACGTGGTGCGCCATCATCCGCGGTGATCCCGCCGATGCGCCGAAAAATCCTGTGCGCCCGTCGCGCAACTCTTCGCGCCCCATCCCCGCGTCCTCCAGCGCCTGCTCCATCGCGCAGTATCCAAACACCGCATTCGGCGGCATGCTTCGCACCGCGTCTCGCGGAATCACATATCGCGCCGGCCACCGCCACGCCGCGTGATGGACGCCTTCCAACTCAAAGTCCTCCGGAATTCCCGCCAGCTTCACCGGACACTCGGGAAACCACTCCACGCGCTTCAACCCATGCCTGAGCTCGCGCACGCTTCGCGTCACCGTCGCGCGATCGTTGCCGATTGGCGTGATGAATCCGAGTCCGGTGATCAACACGCGTCGCGCTTGCATCGGCTTCACACCGCCGCCGCCCGGGCCCGCACGACCCCGCGCACGTCATCGATCGTCTGCAGCGCCCGCATCTCATCATCCGAGAGCTTCAGTCCCAGGAGCTCGTCCAACAAAAAACTCATCTCGACCATCGCCAGCGAGTCGAACCCCAGATCCTCCACCAGCCGCGCGTTTCCTTCCATCGGCCCGACTTCCTTTCCATCGCCGCTCGACTTCGATGGTCGATGATAAGCAATCACGCCGGTCACCAGTCGATCCAGCGCCTCCGTTTCTCCGCCGCGAAAAAATCGCTCCGCCGCCTCGATCGTCTCCGCCGGGTAACCCATCAACATTTCCCGGGCCTTCCCAACGCGCGTTTCAACTTCGCCTGAGTTCATGATGGACCTTCCATCGTCCACCGGGCTCCGCGCATGTTCCGCCGGTCCGCGTTCAAATCGATCTCACGCCCGGAGTTGTCCTCCCCCGCAATCCCCTTCACCGTCTCGCTTTCTCCTCCTTTTCCATGCGACTCGGCCTCGCCCAAATCAATACCACCGTCGGCGACCTTGCCGGCAATCGCCGGAAGATCCTCGACGCCTACAACGCCCTTGTCGCCCAAGGCGCCGAGTTCGTGGTCTTCCCTGAGCTCGTTGTCTGCGGTTACCCGCCGCGCGACTTGCTCTTTAAACGCCGCTTCGTTCCCGATTGCGAAGATTCGCTCCGCGAAATCGCCACGCACATCGGCGATGTGCCCGCCTTCGTCGGCACAGTCGAACGCAACACCACCGGCTCCGGCCGCCCCGCATATAACGCCGCCGCTTTTATTCACCAGGGCCGGATCGTCGCCACCGCCCACAAGTGCCTGCTGCCCACTTACGACGTCTTCGACGAGGACCGCTACTTCGAGCCTGCCGCCAGCCCGCTCGTCGTCGAGCATGCCGGCCGCCGCATTGGCATCACCATCTGCGAAGACATCTGGACGCATCCCACGCTCAGCACGCGCCAACTCTACCGCGGCGTCGATCCGACTCACCAGCTCGCCGCGCAAAAGTGCGACCTCATGGTCAACCTCTCTGCGAGCCCCTGGCACTACGACAAACGCAATGTCCGCCAAACGCTCGTTGCCGACACCGCCCGCGTCCTCGGTTGTCCCGTCGTTTACGTCAACGCCGTCGGCGGCAACGACGAACTCATCTTCGATGGACGCAGTCTCGTCTGCGACGCCACCGGCACCCTGCGCGCCGGCCTCTCCGCCTTCGCCGAGGACGTCCGCACGATCGATCTCTCCGGCTCAGCGCTGTCCCGCTCCCAGCCCTCAACTCCCAACGCTCAACTCATCTCCCCCACTTTCGCCCAGGACGAATGTCAGGACACGTTCTCCGCGCTCGTTCTCGGGCTGCGCGACTACGCGCATAAAAGTGGTTTCAAGCGCGCCCTCATCGCGCTCTCCGGCGGCATCGATTCCGCGCTCGTCGCCGTTATCGCCGTTCACGCGCTCGGCGCCGAAAACGTCATGGGTGTTTCGCTGCCGTCCGCGATTTCTTCGCAACATTCCCGTGACGACGCCCGCATCCTCGCGAGAAATCTCGGCATCCGTTTCGAGACCATCGCGATCGCCGACGCCGTTGCCGCTACCGAAGCTTCGCTCGGTCCGCTCTTCGCCGGTCTTCCTCGCGATGTCGCCGAGGAGAACATTCAGGCCCGCATCCGGGGCGTGATCATGATGGCGCTGTCCAACAAGTTCAGTTCGCTCCTCCTCACCACCGGTAACAAGAGCGAGGTCGCCGTCGGCTATTGCACGCTCTACGGCGACATGGCCGGCGGCCTCGCCGTCATCTCCGACGTTTTCAAAACTCAGGTTTACAACCTGTCCCGCTGGATCAATCGCGATGGCGAGGTCATCCCGCGCAACACCATCGAAAAACCGCCTTCCGCCGAACTCCGTCCCGACCAACTCGATCAGGACAGCCTTCCTCCCTACGACATACTCGACGCAATCCTCGAAGGTTACGTCGAACAGGGACTCTCCCGCCGCGACCTCGTCGCTCAGGGCTTCGCCGAAGCAGTCGTCAACGACGTCGCCCGCAAGGTCGACCTCAACGAATACAAACGAAAACAGGCCGCGCCCGGACTCAAAACCACGCCGCTCGCCTTCGGCGTCGGTCGCCGCATCCCCATCGTCCAAAAATATGTAAGCTGAACGGATGCTCTTTGTGATCTGTTCCGTATCCGTCATTCGTGTGATTAATTAGTGTCCGTTCGGGGTTTCATCTCTGACCCGATCCGCGTCTATCCGTCTTCATCTGTGGCTAAAATGACCTCCACCTCCGACCAACTCTTCGCCCGCGCACTCCAGCTCATCCCCGGCGGCGTTAATTCTCCCGTCCGTGCCTTCCGCTCCGTCGGCGGCGCGCCGTTCTTCGTGAAAGCCGCTCGTGGCGCCACGCTCGTCACCGCCGACGACCGCGAACTCATCGACTTCGTCGGCACGTGGGGACCCGCGATTCACGGTCACAATCACCCGCGGATCCGAGCCGCCATCGCCGAAGCGCTCGAGAACGGCACCTCCTTCGGCACGCCCAATCCCTATGAAGTGGAGATGGCCGAACTCATCGTTCGCTTCATCCCTTCGATCCAAAAAGTCCGCATGTGTAACAGCGGCACCGAAGCCACGATGTCCGCGCTTCGTCTCGCGCGCGGCTTCACCCGGCGGAGCAAGATCATCAAATTTGCCGGCTGTTACCACGGCCACTCCGATTCGCTTCTCATCAAAGCCGGCTCCGGCGCGCTTACCCACGGTCATCCCGACAGCGCGGGCGTCCCCGCTTCCTTCGCCCAGGAAACCGTCGTCGTTCCCTACAACGATCGCGCCGCCCTCGAGTCCGCCTTCGCCGCCAACCCGCAACAAGTCGCCGGCGTCATCCTCGAGCCTTACTGCGGCAACGTCGGCTTCATCATGCCCGATCCCGGCTATCTCCAGTTCGTCCGCGATCTCTGCACGCAGGAGGGCACCGTTTTGATTTTCGATGAGGTGATGACCGGTTTCCGCATCGCGCGCGGCGGCGTCCAGGAACGTGAACACATCACGCCCGACCTCACCTGTCTCGGCAAAATCATCGGCGGCGGCCTTCCCGTCGGCGCGTTCGGCGGGCGTAGTGAAATCATGGATATGCTCGCGCCCCTCGGTCCCGTTTATCAGGCCGGCACGCTCAGCGGCAACCCGCTCGCCATGGCCGCCGGCATCGCTTCGCTCAAGCTTCTCGAGGAGCTCAATCCCTACGATCGTCTGGATTCCCTCGGCCGCCAGGTGCGCAATGCCGTGCTCACCGCCGCGCACGAAAAAGGCCTCGCTGTCCAGGTCCCGCAGTGCGGCTCGATGTTTAGCATTTTCTTCACCCCCACGCCGGTGCGCGATTCGACCACCGCGATGAGCGGCGACGCCACGCTCTTCAACCGCTTCTTTCACGCGTGTCTTCAACACGATGTCTATCTCGCGCCCAGCGCCTACGAGGCCGCCTTCATCAGCACGGCGCACGAGGGCGACGCGATCGACCGGGCATGCGAAGTGCTTGCTTCGACCATCCGGCAACTTTGAATTCCGGCAAGTCTCTCAATCATCAGCACGCTTTGCCGTTATCGTTTCGATGGGTCGCCCGTTTTTCTCCGTCCTTCTGTTCTCCCTGCTGACCCTCGTCGCATTCGCCGAACAGCCTTTCACGCGCGACATCATCACGCTCGACGAGTTGAAGCCCGGCCAGCGCGGCGAGGTGTGGACCGTCTTCCGCGGCACCGAACCCGAGCCGTTCACCGTCGAAATCACCGGTGTCGTCCGCAATGCCCTCGGGCCTGGCAAGTCGCTCATTCTCTGCGAACTCACCGACGAACGCGTCCAAAAGATGGGCGCCGTCGCCGGCATGTCCGGCAGCCCGCTCTATGTGAATGGCAAACTGGCCGGCGCGCTGAGCTATCAAATTCAACGTTTTGAAACCGTCCGCCACGCCGGCTTCACTCCCGCCGCCGACCTCATCGAGGTTCAGACCAAGATGATCGCCGGCCTCCCTGCCGGCGCTGCGCCGTCCGCTCCGGTCAACGCCACCCCGGCGTCGACCGACGGCTTCCGCCCCCTCCGTCCCGTCTTCACCCTCAGCGGCCTCAGCCCCGTCGTCGCCGATCTCTTCGCTCCCCAACTTTCCGCCCTCGGTCTCACCGCCACCTCGCTCGGCGGCAGCACCACCGGCAACAACTCAGAACCCAAAACCCAAAACTCAGAACCTCAAACTTCGGCGTCATTGACCCCGGGCTCCGCCGTCGCCGTCGCTCTCGCCACCGGTGATATCACCCTCGCCGGCACCGGCACCGTCTCCAATGTCGAAGGCCGCAGCATCACCGCTTTCGGTCATCCGATGCTTTCGCTGGGCTCCGTCGAGCTTCCGATGTGCGAAGCCGAGATCGTCACGATTCTCCCGTCCGCGATGCAATCGGTCAAAGTGGCCAACACCGGTCGCGTCATCGGCACGATCACCCAAGATCGTCTTTCGGCCGTCTCCGGTGTCCTCGGCGCTGGCCCCGCGATGACGGACGTCGAGGTCGTCGTGAAATCCGCGCAAGGCACCGCCAAAACACTCCACTTCGCCGTCGCCCGTCAGGAACAGCTCACTCCCGTCCTCGTCGCCACCGGCGTCAGCCAGGCGATCCTCGGCTCCAACGACGCCGGCCTCTCCAAAGGTTTCCTTCTGAAAAGCGACATTTCGTTCCCGTCGCGGCCCACGCTCGCAACACGGGCGCTCTATTCCGGCCCGCAGGGTTTCCAACAGGGCCTCAACGAATTCGTCCGCGAACTCGGCCAGAGTCTTCAAAATCCCTACGAGAAAACCTTCCCCGATCGCGTCGTCTTCACCGTCGAACCGCTCGACCAAAATCCCGCGGTCACCGTCGAGCTCTTCCAACTTTCCCGCACCACCGCTCGCATCGGCGACACGCTCCAAGCCACCGTTTCGTGGCGAGACCACCAAGGCGAAGCCCTCCGCCAAACGATCGACATCCCGATTTCCTCCGAATGGATCGGCAAAAACCTCGAAGTGATCCTAGCCCCCGGCCGCGCGCTCGACGATCTCTCCGGCCGGAATCGTAATCTCAACGCCGCCCAACTCCGGAGCTTCGACGCTTACCTCGCCGCCCAACGCGACACCCGTCCCGCCGACGGACTCTGCCTCGCCGTGGTCGAGCGCACGCGTCTCTTCACCGATCAAACGAGCGCCACGCCCGAAGCGCCTTCGTCCATCGAGCGCATCGCGCGCGCGGCCGACGAAGCTCGTTTCAATCAGATCAACGCCGTCCTTCCGCTCTGGGAGACCCATCTCCTCGCCGGCAAGCTCGCCTCCGTCACGCTCAACCGCTCTCTCACCGTTATCGAGTGAACGCCGGCTTTGGGCAGTAGAGCGTAGTCGCAGACCCGCCGGCCGTTCCGTTCCCGCTTCATCACGGCCAGCGGCGCAAGCCGGTCCTTCCCCGTCGCTTGCCTTTCCTCCATTCCTCGCCCGTTTTTCTTTTCGTGCGCCCTCTTTTTCCCGTTCGCCTCCTCTCCTCAATTCTCGCGGTCGCGTGCGCGTCAGCTGTCTACTCCGCCCCACTCTCCCGCCGCACGGAGATCGATTTTTTTCGCGACGTTCCCAGCCGCAACCTGAAGGGCCTCGCCGCCCGTTCCGACGGCCGCCTCGTCGCCGGCCCGACGCTCGCCGATCTCAACGGCAGCGCTCCCGCCGATCTCCTCTGGTCACTCGCGCCGGGCGCCAATCCCAACACGTGGCTCGTTGGCACTGGTCCCGACGGCAAGCTGTTCGAACTCACCACCGACGCCGCCAAATCTACCTACACGGCACGCGAGCTCATCCAACTCGACGACCCGCATCTTTACGCCCTCGCGCGTCTCCCGGACGGATCGATCCTCGCCGGCACCTCGCCGCGGGGTGCGCTCGTGCTTGTCCGCGAAGGCCTCCAAGTCGCACGCGTCTCCCTCCCTGTCGATTCGATCTTCGATATACTGCTTCCCGCTAGCCAGGGCGACGTCCTGATCGCCACCGGCAACCCCGCTCGCATCTACTCGATCAACGTTTCCGCTTTCGAACGCGCCGGCGTTCTCCCCGATAAGATCACCGATTCCGCTACGCTCGCGAGCTACGGCATCCGTCTTTTTGGCGAGGTTCGCGACCGCAATCTCCGCCGTCTCGCCCGCCTCACCGACGGCCGCATCATCGCCGGCTCCGCGCCCAAGGGAAATATCTACGCCTTCGACCCGACCCTCGCCCCCGCCGCGGACGGCCCGATGCACGCGCCCGTCATCTTGCAGGAGAACCGCGACGCCGAAGTGACCGACCTTCTGCCGATGCCCGACAGCGGTTTCTACGCCACGCTCACGTTCTCTTCCACCGCCGGCGAAACCCGCATCACTCCCGCGCGTCCCGGCCGCGATACTCCCGATCCGCTCGCCGCACTTTCATCCTCCACCGAGCGCTTCAGCGGACGCAGCACGCTCGTTTGGTTTCCGCCGAATGGTTTCCCTGAAACCGTCGCATCTCGAAACAACACCGCTTTCTACCGCGCTGTCCGTCACGACGACCTCATCCTTCTCTCCGGCGGCGAACAGGGTGAGATCCTCGGCTACGATCGCGCCCAACGTCTCTCGCTCACCTTCGCCGGCAGCGCGTCGTCTCAGCTCAACGCCTTCGCCGCGTTTCCCGACTCACCGGGTCGTTTTCTCCTCCTGCGCAACAACGCTCCCGGCTTGGCCCTGCTCGATTTCGCCGGCACTTCCGCGCGCGAAGCGGAAACGCGTCGCCTCGATCTCGGCGTGCCCGCGCAAATCGGTGCGCTCCGCTTCCAACGTCTGCGCGAGCTCGCCGAATCCGACCTCTCCGTCGATCTTCGCACCAGCAACGGCAGCGACGACGTCGAGGGCTGGAGTTCCTGGATCGCCCTTCACCACAACGACGGCGGCTGGTCCGCCGCTGATCGCCGAGGCCGACACGTCCGCTTCCGCATCCGCCTTCCCGCCGATACCGACGCGACCGCGCAGCTCGACAAAGCTCACCTCTACTTCCTCCCCCAAAACCGCCGCCCGCAGCTGCAGGAATTCCGACTTCTCTCTCCCAATTTCGGCGTCGTTCCCGCTTCCGAGCCCATGCCGCAAACCGTCGTTTCTCTCAGCCAAGTCCTCCAGGGACCGCCCAAGGAGGACGATTCGAAACTCAAGACCAGCTTCCTCGGCAGCCAGATCGTTCCCGCGCCCGGCGCGCAAGTCGTGCTCTGGACCGTCAGCGATCCCGATAACGACAAGCTTGTATCCACGTTTTCGATTCGCCGCGAAGGCAATGACGAGTGGACCGATATCGTCGTAAACTCCCCGGATCCTTTCGTGCAGTTCGATACTTCGCATCTCGACGACGGCCTCTACTTCACCCGTCTTGTCGTTTCCGAAACGGACCCGCGCCGCGAAGCCGATCGTCTCACGACGACGTTCGACACCGACGATCTCCTCATCAATCGCACCGCTCCCGAAATCATCGAGGCGTCGGCCAAACGCTCCTCAGACCGCCTGGTCGTGACCGTCCGCGGCCGCGACGCTTTGTCGATCGTCCACGGGATCGAAGCGATCCTGAACAACAACACGCGGGCCGAGACCGAACAACCGGCGGATGGCATTCGCGACAGCCGCGAAGAAACCTTCACCATCGAACTTCCGCTCGCGCGCGCCACCAACGCGACTTCCGTCGAAGTCATCCTCTACGATCAAACCGGCAACACCGCGGCTCGCCGTTTGAAGATCGAGTGACGCTCCGCCTTCGCCCGGCTCGCGATCATTTAAAGCCCGCCAGTTTCAACATTTCCAGCGCCGCTGCCATCGGTGGCTTCCTTCCATTCGCCACCGCTGTCTCCACGAGACCGATACGCGCTTTCACTTCCGCCGACGCATAGAATCTCGTGCGCAGGCTTTCCGCGATCAGCGCGTGCATCCATTCCACCGCCTGCGTCCGCCTCCTTCGCTCCAACTCGCCGCTCGCACGCGAGGTTTTGAAATAATCCTCCGTCACCCGCCAGACTTCATCGACGCCGCGTCCCGTCCGGGCCGACGCCAACAACGCCGGCGTGCTCCAGCCGATCGTCGCAGGATGAAGATAGTGCAGCACCCTTCGCATCTCCGCCTGCGCCGCCGTCGCGCGCGCGATATTGTCTCCGTCGGCCTTGTTGATCACGAGCGTGTCCGCGAGTTCGATCACGCCTTTCTTGATGCCCTGCATCTCGTCCCCCGCACCCGCGATCATCAGCACGAGGAAGAAATCCACCATGGAGCGGACGGAGACTTCGTTTTGTCCCACGCCAACCGTCTCCACGATGATCACATCGTAGCCCGCCGCCTCGCACACGAGCATCGCTTCACGTGTTTTCCGAGCCACGCCACCCAGCGATCCTCCGGACGGTGAGGGCCGAATAAACGCGCCGTGCATCCGGCTCAGTTTCTCCATTCGCACCTTGTCCGCCAGAATGCTCCCGCCCGAAATGCTGCTCGAAGGATCGATCGCCAACACCGCGACGCGATGACCTTCCTCGATCACATGGCATCCAAACGTCTCGATAAAGGTGCTTTTTCCCGCCCCCGGAATTCCCGTGATCCCGATCCGCTTCGCGCCACCGGTGTGAGGTAACAACTTCTCCAACATCTGCTGAGCCAGCTCCTGATGCGCCGGGGCATTGCTTTCAACCAGCGTGATCGCGCGCGCCACCACCATGGGATCTCCGCCTAGCACGCCGAACACATAGTCTTCCAAGGACAACACCTTCCGCCGCACCGGCAGTTGGGTCGTAGGAACCAATCCCGCCGGCCGCGCGCCTTGCAACACCCAGGTTGCAAACCCCGGCCCGGCGTCGTCCGGCACCCAATCCGGCCGTGGCTGCGGACACCCTTCATGCAAAACTGTCTGCGCTTTTTCCATGTTAGACCCGACTCTTGTCTGCCTCGCTCAAATGGGCGAGGCGTCGCCTGCGAGCCGCGGCTACAACCACCACGACTCGTCAACACACCTCGCCCGCCGTTTCGTTCACTCCTCTGCCGCTTCCAACCTTTCCAGCAGAAGATCCAGGATTTTCACCGCGGACTGCGGAATCACCGTGCCCGGCCCGAAGATCGCACTCGCGCCGTTCGCCAGCAGGAAATCGTAGTCCTGCGCCGGGATCACGCCGCCGCAGATCAACACGATATCCTCTCGCCCCAGCGCCTTCAGCGCGTCGCGCAACTGCGGTAGCAGCGTCTTGTGCCCCGCCGCGAGCGAACTCATCGCCACCGCGTGCACGTCGTTCTCCACCGCCTGCCGCGCCGCTTCCTCCGGGGTCTGGAAGAGCGGCCCAATGTCGATGTCGAAGCCCAGGTCCGCCATCGCGGTCGCAACGACTTTCGCTCCGCGATCATGCCCGTCCTGCCCGAGCTTCGCGATCAGCACGCGTGGACGGCGGCCTTCGAGCGCCTCGAACTGCGCAATTTTGTCTTTGATCTTCTGCATGCCTCTATCCTCCCCAAACTCCTGCCGATACACTCCGGAGATCGAACGAATCTGCGCCTGATACCGGCCAAACACCGTTTCGAGCGCGTCGGAGATTTCTCCGAGCGTCGCGCGTGCTTGCGCGGCGGATACAGCCAGCTCCAGCAGATTCCCCTCACCGGTCTTCGCCGCACTTGTCAGCGCCTGGAGTGCAGCCCGGCACTTCGCTTCGTCGCGCGTCGCGCGGAGTTCTTTCAACCGTTTGATCTGCGCTTCGCGCACCGCCGTGTTGTCCACTTCGAGAATGTCCAGCGCTGCTTCCTTCTCGAGGCGATACTTGTTCAACCCCACGATCGTTTCCTTGCCGGAATCGATTTTCGCCTGGCGACGCGCCGCCGCCTCCTCGATGCGGAGTTTCGGGATCCCCGCCTCGATCGCCTTGGTCATGCCGCCGAGTTTCTCGACTTCCGCCAGATGCTCGCGAGCCTTCGCGATCAGTTCGTGCGTCAAATACTCGACGTAGTAACTGCCGCCCCAGGGGTCCACAACATTGCAGATCCCCGTTTCCTGCTGCAGGTGCAGCTGGGTGTTGCGGGCGATTCGCGCCGAGAAATCCGTCGGCAACGCGATCGCCTCATCCAGCGCGTTCGTGTGCAGCGACTGCGTGTGTCCCGTCGCAGCCGCCAATGCCTCGAGGCATGTGCGCGCGACATTGTTGAACGGATCCTGCTCGGTCAGCGACCAGCCCGAGGTCTGCGAATGCGTCCGCAACGCGCGTGATTTTGGATTCTTCGGATTGAACTGCCCGACAATCTCGGACCACAGCGTCCGGGCTGCGCGCATCTTCGCGACTTCCATGAAGAAGTTCTTCCCGATCGCCCAGAAGAACGAGAGCCGCGGCGCGAACGCGTCGATATCGAGTCCCGCCTTCACGCCCGTGCGCAGATACTCCAGGCCATCCGCCAGCGTGTAAGCGAGCTCCAGATCCGCCGTCGCTCCCGCTTCCTGCATGTGATACCCGGAAATCGAGATCGAATTGAACTTCGGCATGTTCTTCGACGTGTAGGCGAAGATGTCCGCGATGATCTTCATCGAGGGAGTCGGCGGATAGATATAAGTGTTCCGCACCATGAACTCTTTCAGGATGTCGTTCTGGATCGTGCCCGAGAGCTCCTCCAGCTTCGCGCCCTGCTCGAGCGCCGCGCAGATATAAAACGCCATCACCGGCAACACCGCGCCGTTCATCGTCATCGATACCGACACCTTGTTCAGCGGGATGTCGTTGAACAGGGTCTGCATGTCGAGAATCGAGTCGATCGCTACGCCGGCCTTGCCCACATCACCCACCACGCGCGGGTGATCGCTGTCGTAGCCGCGATGCGTGGCGAGGTCGAACGCCACCGACAATCCCGCCTGCCCGGCCGCGAGATTGCGTTTATAGAACGCGTTCGATTCCTCCGCCGTCGAGAACCCCGCGTATTGCCGCACGGTCCACGGTTTCTGCACATACATCGTCGCGTAGGGTCCGCGTGTGAACGGCGCGAGCCCCGGCATCGTGTCGAGTTCTCCTGTGGGCGGCAGGTCCTTCGCAGTGAACACCGGCTTAACCGGAATCTGCTCATACGTCTGCTCCGCCGGAGCGTTCACGGGCGCTCCGTTGCCGGAGCCGTTGAACACGAACGCGTCATACGCGAGCTGGGTAAAATCGGGTGAGTCTTTCATGCGAGCACTCCAATCTGCTTCAACAGGTTCGCCAGGACTTCATGGACGTTGGCGCGAAGGTGAATGAATTCATCGACACCGCACTCGCGGAAGCGCGCGATCGTCGCCGAATCGGCGGGCAATCCCGCGAGCACGAGGATCGAATCGGGCATCGCCGTCTTCAACTGCCGCCCCAACACCGGCAGCAGCTCCGGATACGTTTCGTCGCTCGAGCACAACACCACCACCCGAGCGCCCGATTTCGCCGCGGCGTCCGCCGCGCTTTCCGGTGTCGTGAAGCTTTGCTTCGCGAGCACCTCGAATCCGCCCACCGTGAAAAAGCCCGCGGAAAAATCCGCGCGTGCTTTGTGCTGCAACGCCGGGCCCATCTTCGCGAGGAACACTCGCGGACGCGCGCCCGTTCGCTCCGCGAAGGAGGTCGTCGCCTCCCGCAGCGCTTCGAAGGCCGCCGAAACCCGGAGGCTGGGCAACATTTCGATCACCGGCGCCTCTTCGTCGCCACCCAACCAATTTGTGAGCTGCCCAAGCGTCGCTCCCGTTCGCGCCGCTACCAGCAAGTCGGCAAAGTTCTTCGACCAGTCTTCGCCGAGTTTCAGCGGAGGCATCGGCTTGCGGCGTTTGGCGATCTCACCGGCCCGAACGGCGGCGGCTTCCGAGTTCCCGACCGTTCTCCGCGAAAGCGGTTTCTCCCTCAGATTCGGAAAAAGATTTGTGCCCACGAGTCCGAGTCGACGCTTCGCAACGGCATCGCGCTTTTCCACTGCTGCCTTACCGACTACTTCCTGCACGTATCCAGATTCCAATGCCGCGACGATTCCTCCGCGTTTTTCGATCTCCTGGAACTCTGTCCAGGCGCGGCGCGCGAGATCGTCCGTGAGCTTCTCGACATACCACGAGCCCCCGGCGGGATCCGCCGTGTCGGCGAAATGAAACTCCTCGGCGAGAAGCGTGTGCACGTTGCGCGCGATGCGACGCGAGAAATCCGTCGCCTGGGCTGACACTTCATCGAAGGGCGAAATGTGTAGCGCGTCGCAGCCGCCGAGCACCGCGGAAAGAGCCTCCGTCGTCGCGCGCAGCATGTTCACATGCGGGTCGAGCAGCGTCTTGTTCCACTGCGCCGTTTCGGCATGCAGCACCGCCGCCGCCGCATCGTCCGCGCTCACTCCAAACGCCTGCGCGACCCGCAGCCACAACGGGCGAAACGCGCGGAACTTTGCCAGTTCCATGAAGAACTGCGGTCCAATCGCGAACTGAAAGACCATTCGGGCCGCCGCAACTTTCGGCGCGACGCCGCGCTGTTTCAGCTCACGAAGATACTCTGCCGCCGTCGCGAGCGCCAAAGCCAGCTCCTGGGTCGCCGTTGCGCCGGCGTTGCCCCAGACTGCGGCCTCCACTCCGATCGTTCGCAGTTCCGGAAGATACATCTCCGCCCAATTCGTCCAACCTGCGAGTTCGCCATACAGCCGATCCAGCTTTGCCGGCAGTCGCCCGTTTTCCGCCCAAGTCGATATCGGGTCTGCGGTCAGGCTGCCCGTGAGATTCGACCACCCCATCCCGCGGCGGCGCGCCGCTTCCAGATACAGGGTCGCAAGCGCCACCACGCGCGCGCCGCCGCGGATATGCACCGGCAGCGCCGTGAGATCGATCGCTTGCGTGGCCTTCGTCACGTCCTCGACATCTGCCAGCGATACGCCCTCCACGCCGACTTCGTCCGCACCGGCCGCATCCGGATCCAGCCCGCGACGCGACGCCCGATCCGGATCCAGCACGACGCAATTCTGGCCGGCCATGAGATCTGCCAGCACCTGCGCATTGAACTCCGCCGCATTTGTCACCGCCGTTTTCTGCGCCACTTCCCAAGGCCGCGACTTATAACCCAGCGGACGCACGCCTCGAACGAACGGCGCTTCGCCCGGCACAGCCTCCAGGCCGTGGAGATGCTTCAAATCCGCGCGCGTGTAGAGCGGTTGAAGCGCGATGCCTTCAAACGTGCGCGTGACCAGCTTCTTTTCGAAGGGCACTCCTTTGAGTTCGGCTTCTACGTTGGCGCGCCAGCGCGCCAGGGCGTTGGTGAGCGAATCGCAGTCGGCCGGGGGAAGATCGGAGGTGGCAGCCATGAGATGAATTTCTAGCGACGCACCACTCTAGTTTTTCATCACTTCTGCTGCTCCGCAGATCTTGCCAAGGAACGCTTATAATTAGGCAAGACATGCGATGCCGCCCTGATCCGCATCCGGCATACTGAGCCCGACGCTCGACGCGTTCATTGAGGCTCACCGACATGATTACAAAAATCGACCACCTCGGCATCGCGGTTCGCTCACTCGACGAAGCGATTCCGCACTACGAAAAAACCCTCGGGCTCGTGTGCGAACACCGCGAAGAAGTTCCTTCGCAGAAGGTCCGCACCGCCTTCTTCACCGTCGGCGAGGTCCACCTCGAGCTGCTCGAGCCCACATCACCCGAAAGCCCCGTCGCCAAGTTCATCGAGAAAAATGGCGAAGGCATTCATCACGTCGCTTTCGGCACCACTGACATCGTCGCGCAGCTCGGCCACGCCGCTGCCAACGGTTGCCGTCTCATCAACGAGAAACCGTTCGAGGGCGCCGGCGGGAAACTCGTCGCATTCCTCCACCCCAAATCGACTCACGGGGTGCTCACCGAGTTCTGCGCTCCAGTTTCAAAATAACGGATTTCTTTAACCCCACTTTTATCATGGCTATCTCACCCGCTCTGCTCGAAGAGCTGCACAAACGTCGCGCCGCGGCCTCCGCCGGCGGCGGTCCCGAGAAAATTGCCGAGCGCAAAAAAAAAGGACTACTCACCGCCCGCGAACGGATCGAAGCGCTCTTCCAGGCCGGCAGCTTCCTCGAGTCCGGCATGCACGCCGAACACGACTGCCACCACTTCGGTCTCGAATCCAAATCCTTCCCGGGTGACGGCGTCGTCACGGGCGTCGGCTACATCGACGGCCGTCCCGTCGCCTGCTTCAGCCACGACTTCACCGTCGGCGGAGGCGCGCTCGGCCGGATCCACTCCAAGAAGGTCTGCGATCTCATGGACTACGCCATGGAAGCCGGCATGCCGCTCATCGGGATCAACGACTCCGGAGGCGCTCGCATCCAGGAGGGCGACGATGCCCTTTCCGGCTACGGCCAGATCTTCTTCCGCAACGTCCTTCTCTCCGGTGTCGTCCCGCAGATCTCGATCATCGCGGGGCCCTGCGCCGGCGGCGCCGCCTACTCTCCGGCGCTGACCGACTTTATCATCATGACGAAGAAGAACGCGCAGATGTTCATCTGCGGTCCCGAGGTGATCAAAGCCGCGACCGGCCAGACCACCACGATGGACGACATCGGCAGCGCCACCGCACACGCGTCGATTTCCGGCAACATTCACTTTGTCGCCGACGACGACCGCCACGCCTTCGCCATCGCGCGCAAGCTCCTGAGTTTCCTCCCGTCGAACAACATCATGGATCCGCCGCACAAACCCACCCCGGCGGTCACCATGGAACTCGACGAACGCATGAATGCGCTCGTGCCCGAGGACTCGAAAGCTCCGCTCGACGTCCTCAAGGTCATCGAACTGCTTGTCGATCATTCCGACTTCCTCGAGGTCCAGAAGGATTTCGCCAAAAACATCGTTGTAGGCTTCGGCCGGATACAGGGCATCGTGGTCGGCATCATCGCCAATCAGCCGGCCGTGAAAGCCGGCACGCTCGATATCGATTCGTCCGACAAGGGCGCGCGCTTCATCCGGCTCTGCAATGTCTTCAACATCCCCGTTGTCACGCTCGTTGACATCCCCGGCTTCATGCCCGGCGTCCAGCAGGAGCGCGGCGGCATCATCCGGCACGGCGCCAAGATGCTCTTCGCCTACGCGGCGGCCACCGTGCCGAAAATCACGGTGATCATGCGCAAGGCCTACGGCGGCGCGTATCTGGCGATGTGCAGCCGCGACATGGGCGCCGACGCCGTTTACGCTTGGCCGACCGCAGAGATCGCCGTGATGGGCGCCGAGGGCGCGGTCAACGTCCTCTTCAAAAAGGAAATCGCCGCCGCTTCCGATCCGAAGAAGAAAAGCGCGCAGCTGGCGCAGGAATACCGCGAAAAGTTCTCCTCGCCCTACGAGGCCGCCGCCAAGGCGATGATCAACGACGTCATCGAGCCCGCCCAGACCCGCGGCATCGTTGCGATGGCTCTGCGCAACTCGCTCTCGAAGCGCGAAACCCGTCCGCCGAAGAAGCACGGCAACATTCCGCTCTGACCGAAACTCGAGCCCTGCGCGCAGTCGCCAGATCTACTCGTCCCACAAGATTCGATAAACCTCCCCAACTCCGCACCAACACCAAACTATCTCTCATGAAAAAACTCCGCGTCACCGTCGAAGGCAAAGTTTACGAGGTGCTCGTCGAAATGCTCGACGACGCCGGCCAGTCCGCGCCTTCCCCCGCTCCGGCTCCCGTCAGCGCTGCTCCCGTCGCGTCCGTCGCCGCCGCTCCGTCTCCAGCGCCCGCGCAAGCCTCGGTCGCCGCAGCCGGCGGTCCAGGCGACGTCGCCAGTCCGCTCGCCGGCAAGATCGTCTCGATCGACGTGAAGGTTGGTCAATCCGTCGCCGAAGGCGCGCAGGTCGCGACGATCGAAGCGATGAAGATGAACACCTACATCTTCGCGCCCAAGGCCGGCCGCGTGGACGCCGTCTTCGTAAACGCCGGCGACGGCGTCGAGGAAGGCACTCCGCTCCTCCGCATCGTTTGATCTTTCGTCACCCGGAGCCGCCCGCGTCGCATCGCCAGGCCGCGGAATAACCGGCAGCCCGCGCGATGACCGACTTAACCCAAACCTACGCCCGCGTCATGTCCGCCTCCTCCCTTCTCCCAACGCCCTTGGCTGCACTTCCCGAGTTTCCCAGCATCGGCGAGTCCATCCTTTTTCAACTCAACGGCCTCATCGTGGTGTTCATCGCACTGGGTTCGATCTGGGGCATGCTCGAGTTGATGGGGCTCGTTTTCCGCCGCTCCAAACCGACGCCGGCCGCCGCCCAAAGTGCCCACGCTTCCCTTCCTGGAATCGCCGCTCCTTCTGCGCCAGTCTCCGCTTCCGGCGAACTCCGGCCCGAGCTCATCGCCGCAATCTCAGCGGCCGTCCACGTGACCATCGCCGGCCAGCCCCATCGCATCGCCGCGATTATTCCCGCTTCCGTCGATTCCGAACATTGGGCACGCGAGGGGCGTCGCTCGATTTTCGCTTCCCGCAAAACCCGCTAACCGCCGCTTCCCATGATCCAAGGTCTCCTTGATTTTCTCTCCACGACCGGCTTCCAGTTCATCACCTGGAAAATGGTCATCATGTGGGCCGTCGCCGGCGTGCTGATCTATCTCGCCGTCGCCAAAGGTTTCGAGCCGCTCCTGCTCGTTCCCATCGCTTTCGGCGCTCTCGTCGCCAATCTTCCGACGCGCGGGGTCATCACCATCGAAGAACGCGCCAATGGCACCACCGACAGCGCCATCTTCCGCGTGGAAGCCACCCCGGTCGCCAACGGAGCGCATGCACCGGTGACGACGGATCCCAACGCGGCGCCGACTCAGACGCTCAAGGTCAATCGCGTCGAGGGCGGTCTCTACGACTTCATCTCCCAAGGCGTGAAACTCGAGCTCTTCCCGCCACTCATCTTCCTCGGCGTCGGCGCCCTCACCGACTTTGGTCCACTCATCGCCATGCCACGCACACTCTTGCTCGGAGCGGCAGCGCAGCTCGGTTTGTTCTTCACGTTCTTCGGTGCCAACATCCTCGGCTTCACCGCGAAACAGTCCGCCTCGATCGGCATCATCGGCGGCGCCGATGGCCCGACCGCGATCTTCCTCAGCAACAAGCTCGCGCCCGAACTCCTCGGCGCCATCGCCGTCGCCGCCTACAGCTACATGTCGCTGGTCCCGCTCATCCAGCCGCCGATCATGCGTCTGCTCACCACGAAGAAAGAGCGCGTCATCCGCATGCAAAAACTGCGGCCGGTCTCCAAGACCGAGAAGCTGCTTTTCGCCCTGCTGGTGATGGTCATCTGCGTGCTGCTCGTGCCCGACGCCTCCGCCCTCATCGTCATGCTCATGCTAGGCAATTTCCTCCGGGAATGCGGCGTCACCGAGCGGCTCGTGAAGTCCGCGCAGAACGAAATCATCAACGTCCTCACGATCTTCCTCGGCACCACCGTCGGTCTCACCATGCGCGCGGACAACTTCCTCGCGACCGACACCCTCAAGATCATCGTGCTCGGCGTTGTCGCTTTCGCCGTATCGACCGCGGGCGGCATTCTCGGCGCAAAGGTGATGAACTGGTGCTCGCCCAACAATCCCGTCAACCCGCTCATCGGCTCCGCTGGCGTCTCGGCCGTTCCCATGGCCGCTCGCGTTTCGCACGTGGAGGGCCAGCGCTACGACTCCGGCAACTACCTACTCATGCACGCGATGGGCCCCAACGTCGCCGGCGTCATCGGCACCGCCGTCGCCGCCGGATACTTCCTCTCCGCCCTCGCAAATTGACGATAGCGCGAAGCGTCTCCGTTCGCCGAGTCGCTTCGCCCTTCGCGCACCTTCGGCTCAGCAAATGCCAAGTCCTGCACAGTCCGATCTGACCGAAAGTGCTACGCTGCCCTTGCTCGCCATGACACCCGTAACCCACGCCGCCGATCCTTCAACCGTTCTGGAAGAAGGTTGGACCGTTCATGTCGCGAACGAAATCGATTCCACCAACTCCGCCGCTGCCCGCCTTCCCGCCTGGCACGCGGTGCGTGCGCGGTTGCAGACCGACGGACGCGGGCGCGCGGGTCGTTGTTGGGTTTCCGACGAGGGCGGCCTTTGGCTTTCCGCTGTAGTGCCTTGTCCAGGACAACGCTCGCGCTGGTCCATCCTTCCGCTCGCCGCCGGCTGGGCGATCATCGAGGCATTGCACGACCTCGGCGCGCATGACCTTCGCCTGCGCTGGCCCAACGACATCATGCACGGCCGCCGCAAGCTCGCTGGTCTCCTCGTCGAGCGCTACGCGGCCGACACCGCCGTGATCGGAATCGGACTCAACGTCTTCAACAACCCCGCCGCCGAAGATCCCGCACTCGACGGCCTGACCACGCGGCTTTCCGATCTCGCGCCGGGCGATTTCGCGCTCGACGACATCTCACGCGTCATTCTCCGCTCGATCGCTCGCACTCACGCCGCGATCCACCGCGAGGGTTTTCGCAACATCGCCGACCAGCTCAATCGCCACTGGTCCGAGCCGCGTCTCGTCTCGATCACACTCACCGGTAGCGGCCAAACCCACACCGGTCTTTTCCACGGCATCGATGATCACGGACGCCTCCGCATCACCACCGATCGCTGCGGAAACAGCACCTACGACGCCGCCCAAGTCTCTCTCTTCCGCGAACTGGAGTGAACTTACCCGCCTTTCTCCACCTCTTCCGCCCATGAAACCCGTCATTTTCAACAACACCGTTCTCCGCGACGGGCACCAGTCCCTCGCCGCCACACGCATGACGACGGCGCAGATGCTTCCTGCCGCGCCGATCCTCGACGAGATGGGTTTCGGCGGCCTCGAAACCTGGGGCGGCGCCACGATCGATTCGTGTCTCCGCTACCTCGGCGAAAACCCGTTCGATCGTCTCCGTGCCCTGAAGAAGGCCGCCCCGAAAACGCCGCAGCTCATGCTGCTCCGGGGGCAGAATATCGTTCAATACACGTCGTTTCCCGACGACGTCGTCGAAGCATTCGTCAAAGCCAACGCCGCCGCCGGGCAGGACGTCTTCCGCATCTTCGATGCACTGAACGACACCCGTAATCTCGCCACCGCGATCAAGGCCGTTCGCGCCGCCGGCAAGCACGCGCGCGGCGAAATCTGCTACACCACGAGTCCAGTCCATACGATCGATGCTTTCGTCAAAATGGGCATCGAGCTCGAGAAAATGGGCTGCGATTCGATCGGCATCAAAGACATGTCCGGCGTCATCGCGCCGCGCATCGCGTTCGATCTCGTGAAGGAGTTGAAACGTCGTATCGGCCTCTCAATTACGCTGCATACCCACGACACCGCCGGTCTCGGCGCGGCCGCTTATCTCGCTGCCATCGACGCGGGAGTCGACGCCGTCGAAACTTCTATCGCGCCTTTCGCCAACGGCACGTCGCAGCCCGACACCGTGCGCATGCTCGCTTTGCTGGAAGGCAACCCGCGCTGCCCGAAATTCGATCCCAAGAAGCTCCAGCAGCTTCGCGAATACTTCACCGGCGTTTACAAGGAGCTCGAGAAGTTCACTTCACCCGCCAACGAGCGCGTCGATTCCGACACGCTTTTCTACCAGGTGCCGGGCGGCATGCTCTCGAATTTCCGCAATCAGCTCAAAGAGCAGAACATGTCCGACAAGTTCGAGCAGGTCATGGCCGAGATCCCTTACGTGCGGTCCTGCCTCGGCTGGATCCCGCTCGTCACGCCGACATCCCAGATCGTCGGCACTCAGGCAATGCTCAACGTGAAGTTCGGCCGCTGGGTGAATTTCTCGCAGCCCGCGATGGACATCGCGCTCGGCAAATACGGCCGGACCCCCGGTCCGATCGACGAAAGCGTCCTGGACCTCGCGATGAAGAAATCAGGCCAGAAACCCATGGACCACCGGCCCGCCGACGCCCTTGCGCCGCGGATGGAGAAACTCCGCGCCGAACTCGCCACCGCAAACCTTCCGACGGACGACGAAGCGTGCGTGCTCCACGCGATGTTCCCCCGCGAGTTTGCCGCATTGCATAAAAAACCAGCCGCCACTGCGCCCGTCCCCGCATCGAAACCTGCGCCGATCGCTGTCGCCGGGCCCGTCTCATCAGGTCCGATCAAAGGCACCACGCGCTACGCCCTCACCATCCAGGGTCGCCGCACGGAGGTCACCATCGCCGAGGTCGCATGATCTACACCCTGCCGCGTGAGCGGCAGGGCTCGATGTCTAAAGGCCCTCGCCCGGCCTCACGATATCCGGATCCTTCGGGTCTTTCGGCGTCCGCCACTTCCGCTGGATAACTGCATATCCGATCGCCCCGCCCAGCGCTCCCAACACCACCGCGCCGAGATAAAGCGAAACCGCGGCATCTCCACGCAACAACTCGCGCGGCGCCGACGAAAATGTGTGCCACACGGTCTGAATCGGACGTCCGCGCACGACTTCGCCGATTGCATAACAGGCCGGCAAATGCACCGGCGCCGTCAACGGCGTCGAAAGAAACTGCAGCGCGATGCAGAAGAGGATGTTTCCCCGCACGAATAACGCCGCCACGCACGCGAACACCGTTTGAAACGGCAGCAGCGGCACCATCGTAATCGGAAATCCCACCAGCCACGCTCGCGCGAGCGACTCGTGCGTCGGTCGCCAGAGCGCTTTGTCCAGCAACCGATCCCCGAGCGCCGAATGCAGCCAGCCACCCCGCAGGTGGCGGCGCGAAACACGGCGGCGATGCAGCCACCGCAGGACCCATAGAGGCATGCGCATCGTGAGAAAACGTCGACACTGAACGTGACCGCCTTCGCATGGGAATCAAAATCCCACCAAGCTTCCACCGCCGACCCAGCTTTATCGTCTCCCCGAACGATTTCGCCGCGCTTCACTTCATTTGCAGTCTCGCGCGCGCATGCAGCCTCGCGAAAAAACCTGCTGACGCCCGCGCAACTTGCGTCCTCTCTCAAACGACCTCACACCACACCGTTTCCCCACCCCATGATGCTCCTTCTTGCGGCCGCTGCCGCCACCCCCACCGATCACTGGCCGTTCGCCGTTCTCGCCATCTCCGTCGTCTTCATCATCGTCGCGATCACGCGTCTGCGCCTGCACGCGTTCGTTGCGCTGACGCTCGCCGCGTTCCTGGCCGGCTTTCTCACGAAGGAATTCTCGGCTTCCTCCATCGCGCGACTCCCCGCGGCCCTCCAGGCCGATGCCCAAGCCAATTCGTGGATCGCCGCCGTCGAGCTCACGTCCATCGAGTTCGGCGCCGCCGCCGGATCGATCGCCATTTCCATCGGCCTCGCCTCGATCATTGGCCTTTGTCTCATGGAAAGCGGCGCCGCCGACAAAGTCGTCCGTCGCTTCCTCGCCGCGTTCGGCGAAAAACGCGCGCCGCTCGCCCTCCTCGCCGCCACTTACGTCCTGTCGATTCCCATCTTCTTCGACACGATGTTCATGTTGATGATCCCCCTCGCGCGCGCGCTCTGCCTGCGCACCGGGAAGAACTATCTCCTCTATGTGATGTGTATCTGCGCCGCCGCCGTGCTCACGCACAGCCTCACGGTGCCGCATCCCGGCCCGCTGGCGATGGTCGATAATCTCCGGGTCGATCCCGGCGCCTCTCTTTTCTGGGGCATCGCCGCCGGCATCGTGCCGCTGATTGTCGGCTACTACATCGTAAAGTGGATCGACTCCCGTCACTCCGTCCCGCTTCGCGAAACCGCAGGCGCTTCGCTCGCCGAGCTTGAAGAAATCTCCCGTAAACCCGAGTCGTCACTCCCGTCCTTCACTCTTTCGATCGCACCGGTGCTGCTCCCGATTCTCCTGATCGGCGCCGCGTCTTTCCTCAAGGTGCTCGGCGGTTATCCCGGCGCCATCGCCGCTCTCGGCGGCCCCGACAGTTTCGCCGCCATCAACAAGATCGTCGCCTTTCTCGGCAACAAGAACATCGCTCTCATGCTCGGCACGCTCATCGCGATCGTCGTGCTGGCCCGCCAACGCAAACTCGGTCTCGGCAAATTGGGCGAACTCCTGGAAGGCCCGCTCGGCACGGCCGCCATCATCATCCTCATCACCGCCGCCGGCGGATCCTTCGGCGCCATGCTTCGCCACGCGGGCGTAGGCGACGCCGTCAAGAACGTCGCCGCTCAATACAGCCTCAACCTCGTCCTCCTCGCGTGGACCACCGCGTTCATCGTCCGCATTGCCCAAGGTTCCGCCACCGTCGCGATGATCACCGCTTCCGCCATCCTCTGGCCGATGATCGATCCCGCCGCCAACGCCGCGCTGCCGTTTCACCCCATGTATGTCTTCCTCTCCATCGGCTTCGGCGCCTTCGGCTGCTCCTGGATGAACGACAGCGGTTTTTGGGTCGTCAGCAAACTCGGCGCACTCACCGAGAAAGAAACGCTCCGCAGCTGGACCGTTCTCTCCACTGTCCTTTCCGTCGCCGGACTGCTCCTCACGTTCATCACTTCGAAACTCCTCCCGCTCGTCTAACCGGAGTTCCCGCGCGCGAGGTTCAAACGTTTCCGGCGAGCCGCCCTCCGCCGCTCGCCGGAAACGACCGCAAGGTCTTTATCACCTCACCGATTTGTCCGCTGGCAGTCCGAGTTCCTTATAAAGCCCCCGTCGCGCATTCTTGTCTCCTTCGAGAATCTTGTGCGCATACCCGGCAACCCGGAGCGCATGCGCCCGTGGCACCACAATCACGCCATCGCCATCGCCCACGATCACATCGCCCGGCCTCACGAGCACACCGCCCACCACCACCGGGCGATTGACTGATTCCAATTCATTTCGGCCCGGCCGAATCCCGCGCGTCACCATCCGCGTATAAATCGGCACTTTCTGCGTCGCGATCTCGTCACTGTCGCGCGTGCCGGCATTCGTGACCACTCCGACCGCGCCCTTCGATTTCCAGATCATGATGTTCGCCGATCCGATCGAACCGACATCCGCATTCACCGCGTCCTCCAACACCACCACCGATCCTTTGCGCAGAATTGGAATGAAGTGCTCTTTCGATTTCTCGTTATACCACTTCCCCGCCCACGCATCGTAATCCGTTTCGTCCATGATTCCCGGCGCCGGCTCCTGGGTCGGCACAAATCGCGCCGTCACCGCGATACCGATGATCCGATGACTGTAGTCTTTCGTATCCATCCACAGGGGACGAATCTCGCGATCCATCATCCCGCGGCCGAACAATCCAACCGCATCCAACCCGTCCGTCACATCCGCCACGCGCAAGCCTTCGAATGCCGAGAGAATCTTCGCGTCCTCTTCTTCTGAATACACCTGCGTCGGCATGAAATTCATGCCCGACCGCAGCTGCTCGGCGCTCGGCTCCGCCGCTTGCGCCACGATTGCGACCGACCAAGCGGCGACGATCGCCGCTCCGACTAAACGATTAGGGTATTTCATAGGGGTGCCGCCAACGTTGCCCCATTCATCCCCGTCGCCAGCGAAAAGTGCGCATATCCCAGCCCGCATCCGCGGTCCCTCCGCGCCTTCCCGTTTGCCTCTGCGCCCTCTCCTCCGGCACGCTGCCCCGTTTCATGTCCTGGATCGTCGCCAGTCTCCTCTCCGCGTTTGTCCTCGGTTGCTACGAGCTCAGCACCAAACAAGCCGTTCGCGACAACGCCGTCCTCGTCGTCCTCTTCTTCACCAATCTCTGCAGCGCGCTCATCTGGCTCGCGCTCATGGCCACCGACGCCGCATCGCCTCACACGCTCCCGGCCATCCTTCAGGTCCCTTCGCTCACCCCCGCGCAACACCTTCTCATCCTCGCCAAATCCGCCCTCGTTGCCCTCCTGTGGACCTGCTCCTACTTCGCCGTCAAACACCTTCCCGTTTCGATCGCCTCGCCGATCCGTTCCACCAGCCCCGTTTTCACGATTGCCGGCGCTCTCCTGGTTCTCGGCGAGCGCCCGACGCTCGTCGAAGGTCTCGGCATCGCCATCACGCTCGCCTCCTTCTTCGGCCTTTCCGCCGCCGGCGCGCGCGAAGGCATTCACTTCGGCCGCAATCGCTGGATCTGGCTCCTCGTCTTCGGCACCATCCTCAACGGCGTCAGTGCGCTCTACGACAAATACCTCCTTGGCCATCACGGCTTCGACGCCGCGTCCGTCCAAGCGTGGTTCTCCATCTACCTCACACTCCTCTTTCTCCCGCTCGCTCTCGGCTGGAAGCTTCGTCTCTGGCAGCGTAACGAATTCCATTGGCGCCCGAGCATCATCCTCATGTCGCTCACGCTGCTCGTCGCCGACTTCCTTTACTTCGACGCCCTGCGCAATCCCGATGCGCTCATCTCCGTCGTTTCCAGTTTTCGCCGCGGCGCCGCACTCGTCGCATTCGCCGGCGGCATCCTCCTTTTCGGCGAACACAATTGGCGCCAAAAACTCCCCGCCGTCCTCGGCGTCCTCGCCGGCATCATCCTCGTCCTAATCGGGTGAACCGTGCTGCGGTCGCTCGCCGCGAGCTGAGCGAGGGGGCGTCCGACATCCGTTAATACGCATGCCCGCCTCGTTCACGCTCCCGCTGTTCCCACTTTCCCCATCAACTCCAGTTTGATCTCGCGACACTCGGCGTGCGCTTCCGCTTCGAATTTCTCCAGATTGAAACTCGGAAAAATTCCGCGACTCAAAATCTTCCACTCGCCGGTTTCCGCAATCGACCGCGAAGCCCCGGGCCGCTCACCGCTCCAGCCGAGCCGATTCTGCCGACACAAATCGCGGGCCAGCGACACACTCGCCACGAGCACCGCGTCCTCCTTAGCCGCCTCCGGCTCATCCACCCACCGCATCACGTTCGCATAACTCGGCAGCAGTCCATGCCGCTCCGCGAAGTGCGCCGCGATCTCCCGCGTGGTGCATCCCAGAAACAATTTCTCCGCCGCCGCGAGCCCCACGTTTTCCCGCTGCGCATAACTCACGATCGCCTGAAATCCCAGCGGATGCAGATACACCAGCACCAGTTTCCCCAGATCGTGCAACAGCCCCGCCGCATGCGCCCGCGACTCCAAACTCTGAAACTCCAAATACCGGCACACGAACCGCGCCATCCGCGCCACGCCCACCTGGAACATCCAAAAATTCGTCCAACTGCAGGGCGGCACGTTCATCGCCCGCGCCTCCGCCGTCACCAGCCCGCTCGCCAGCGCCGCCAGCTTGATCTCACCCATCAAACCCACGCACAGCCGCGGATTCTCGACGGGTTCCGGATCCCAATCATCATGCCGCCGACGTGAATTAGCCGCCACCAACAGGTGCGCGGCCAGCCCCGGATCCTTCTCCGCCAAATCCATCAAGGGCGCCAAACTCGAGGGATGTCCCGTCGCCGACATCTGAAACGACGCCGCCACCGAATCAATGACCGGACATCCGTTCAGTCCGTCAATTTGCTGCTGCAACTGCGACCACGTGAGCACCGGGCAACGTCCTTCCGCCGGCGCGTCGAACCACACCGCTCGCCTAGCCGCCTGCTCCGCTTCGTTCCGTTCCTCGTCTGTCACGAAATCCGCCGGCACCAGGTCTGCGTTCATCTGCACGCCGATCAACTTCGCCGCCATTCCGATGGACGGAGCCGCCTCGACCACGCCCGACCAATTCGCCTGCTCCGCGTGCTCCCGCGCTTTCGTCAACACCTCCACCGCGCCCCACGCACCGGCCGTTTCCGCCTGATCCGAGAGCTCCGCGATCCGCTTCAACATCGGATCTTTCTGCTTCGCTCCCGCTAGTTCCACCAACCGCCCGCCCGCTGTCTCCAACTCCACCCGCAGCACCTCCAGCGCCTGGCGCAATCCTTCGGGGGTGTATCCCATCATTTTGCAAAACGACTTATCTTCCTCGAAGTGCTGCGCACGCCAGGGATTCGCCAGCGCCTTGTTCACTTCCGCCATGATTTGAACGTCGAGATACGGCTTCACCAAAAAATTCTGCACTTTAAGCTCCATCGCTCGCCGCACCGTCTCTCGCTCGCCGACGCTCGTGTAGATCACGACGGGCATCGGCTTCAACAAACAGTCGTTCCGCAACCGCTGCACCAACGCGAGCCCGCCCTCCGTCTCCAGCTTCAACTCCAGAAAAATCAAATCCACCGCCAGGGTCCGCCCCAGAAACTCCCACGCTTCGGCCACGGTGCTCACCGCCGCGAAGCGATGACCTCCCCGCGCCAACACACCTTTCATCGCTTTCCGCGCGACGTCGGCAGGATCGACTAGAAGGACGTTGGCCATGCGATGGGGTAGCCGTTCCAAACCGATCCGAGAGGTTGGAACGATTCTCCTCCTCAATCGGCCCAATCACCGCTTTCTAAACGCCGATCGGACTACTGCCGAGGCGTTGCACCACGCTTGCCACCAGCTCGCGCCCCGCCCCGCCACTACGACCGCGCGCGTTCCCTGAACCGCCGCGGACTCACCCCAAACGTGCGGCTAAACAGCCGCGAAAAATAAAACGGATTTTCGTAACCGACGTCCGCCGCGATCGCCGAAATCTTCAACGTCGTCGTTTCCAACAGCGTGCACGCCCGCTGCATGCGCTGGCGAATCTGATACCGATGCGGCGGACAGCCCCACCGCTCGCGAAAGCGAGCCGACAAGTGTCCGGGCGAATAACCCGCACGCCCCGCCAGTTTTCCCAAAGTCACCGCTCTGCCCGGCTCCCGACGAAGCTCTTCCGCGATCGTATCGATCGGATCCGCTCCACGCGTTTCGCGTCTCGCCGCCGCTTTCGGAACAAGCTCCAACAACCAAGCCGCACAAGCCGTAGAGATCCGCGCTTCGGACGCCCCTCGCTCGATATCCAACCAAAGCGTTTCGAACGCCGCCTGCGCGCGCTCGATATTACCTGCTTTCCACGAACGGCGCCGGCCCGACTGCGTTAAACGTTTCTCCCACTCCGCCAACTTTCCGCCGGAAAAATGGGCCCACGCGATCGTCCAGGGATGCTCTTTCCCGGACCCGTAACCGTGCGGCTTCCGACAATCGACCCACGCCGCTTCACCCGCCCGCAGTCGGCGAGACCGTCCACCTTGCTCGATCCATCCTTCTCCCGTGAGACACAACAACACCAGCGGCTCCAACCCTCCACGCCGCCTCACCCGGTGATCCACGGCTCGCTCGAAACATCCCAGACGCGTGGGAACCAATCCCATCGCCAGCGGATCGCGCCGCGCCCGAGCCAGTTCGCGCAACGTGCGCACGCGGTGCCGCTGCCCCGGCGGATCGATGACTTCCGTCATTTTGTGCAGGTTATTCCCAATTCTCTTCATGGAATGAGACCCGAAAACTTGGCATCGTTGTGTGCATGTCCCAAGCCCAATCCCCTGTCGTGGTGCGACGCGACACGATCACGCTGCCCACCTACTCGCCCGAGCCGCCCACGCGGCATCCCATGTTTCTCGAGAAACGCGTTTACCAAGGCAGCAGCGGCCGCGTGTATCCGCTTCCGTTCTACGATCGCATTGCCGAATCACCGCAGCCGCGCGCCTGGGACGCCGTGCATCTGGAAAACGAATACCTTTACGTGATGATCCTGCCCGAGCTGGGCGGACGCATTCAGGTATTGCGCGACAAAACCAATAACTACGACGCGGTCTATCGGCAGGATGTGATCAAACCCGCTCTCGTCGGTCTCGCCGGGCCCTGGGTCAGCGGAGGCATCGAGTTCAATTGGCCGCAGCACCATCGGCCCGCGACGTTCATGCCGGTCGCCGTCGCAATCGAACACTCGGACGACGGTGCCGTCACCGTGTGGTGCAGCGATCACGATCCGCTTTCGCGTTTGCGAGGCGCTCACGGCATCTGCCTGCGGCCCGGTCAATCCGTGCTCGAACTCAAGGTGCGCGCCTACAACCGCACGACGGATGTTCAAACGTTTCTCTGGTGGGCGAACGCCGCGACGCGCGTCCACGAGCACTACGAATCGTTTTTCCCGCCCGACGTGACGTCGATTGCCGACCACGCCAAGCGCGCGACGAGCACGTTCCCGCTTTGCACCGGCCGCTACTACGGCGTCGACTATGCGGAACGCGCCCGGAGCGGTGTGCCCGCCGACGAACAACCTGCCCGCTATCAGCCGCTCGCTGAAGTGCCGCCCAACAACCTCGCGTGGTATGCCAACATTCCCGTGCCGACGTCCTATATGGCCTTGGGCTCACGCGACGATTTCTTCGGCGGCTACGACCATCGTGCCGCTGCCGGACTCCTCCACGTTGCCAACCGGCACATTGCGCCCGGCAAGAAGCAATGGACGTGGGGGAATCACGATTTTGGATACGCCTGGGATCGCAATCTCACCGAGCCCGATAGCACTGGAGAATACCCGCCCTACATCGAACTCATGGCGGGCGTTTACACGGACAATCAGCCCGACTTTTCCTATCTTCATCCAGGCGAAACAAAGACGTGGAGCCAGTATTGGTATCCGTTTCGAGAAATCGGCCCGACGCGTCAGGCCAACCGTGATGCCGCCCTGAGTCTAACCTGCGTCGGACGCACCATCCGTCTCGGTGTCGCCGTCACGCAGCGCCGTCCACAAACGACCGTAACACTCTTCGCTCGCGGTCGCGAAATCGGGCGTTGGCAAAGAGACCTCGCACCGGATCGTCCTTTGCTCGTCGAAATAAAATCTCGTCGAACGCTGCAGCTGGCGGACCTCTCGGCGGTTGTTTCCGACGAAAACGGTCGTGAGCTGTTGCATCACGTCGAGCGGAGTCCGCGGCCCGCCGCGGCGCCCATGCCCGCCACCGAGCCGCCTGCGCCAAAGGACATCTCCAGCAATGATGAACTCTACCTCGTCGGGCTTCATCTCGAACAATACCGCCACGCCACGCGCATGCCCGATCTGTATTGGCGCGAAGCGCTGCGTCGCGACTCGGGCGACGCTCGGTGCCATTTGGCCATGGGCCGCTGGCATCTTCGTCGCGGCGAATTCGCCGCGGCCGAATCCCATCTCCGCGCAAGCATCGAAAGGCTCACGCGCCGAAATCCTAATCCCTACGACGGCGAACCGTTCTACCAACTGGGCATCTGTTTGCGCCATTTGGAGCGGACCGACGAAGCTTACGACGCGCTTTATAAAGCGACGTGGAACCAAGCCTGGGCGGGAACCGCGCATCACGCTCTCGCCGAAATCGACGCCGCCCGCCAAAGCTGGCCCCAAGCCCGCGAACATCTGGAGCGAGCCCTGCGCCTCAACAGCGATAATCTTCGGGCTCGCGCGCTGCTGGCCGTGGTGTTGCGCCAGCTCGGCAACGAACGAGGAGCAGACGAAGCACTGCGCCTGAATCACGAACTCGATCCCCTCGATCCGTGGACGCAATATCTCCGCGGCGCGCAATTCCCCGGCGATACGCAGACTCGTCTCGACGTCGCGCACGATTGCGCGCGGGCCGGCCTGCTCGACGATGCCATCGCGCTGCTGCAAAGCGCCACGCCGGAGCCGGGATCCGGCACCGCCCCGCTCATCGCCTACACGCTAGCCTGGTTGTATTCGAAACGTGGTGACAAACGATCCGCCGGCCAACAGCGAAAGGCCGCTCGCAATGCGCCGCTCGACTATTGTTTTCCGGCGCGGCTCGAGGAAATCCATATTCTTACCGACGCTATCGAAGCCGACCCCGGCGACCCTCGCGCGCCTTACTATCTTGGCAACCTGCTCTACGACCGACGGCGCCACCGCGAGGCGATTGCCCTCTGGGAAAAATCAGCGCGCCTCGATTCGAGTTGCGCGATCGTCTGGCGCAATCTCGGGATCGGCTACTTCAACATCCATCGATCGCCCGCTCGCGCCCGCACCGCTTATGAGCGCGCCGTGCGCGCCGATCCGAACGACGCCCGCTTGCGCTACGAGCGCGATCAACTGTGGAAGCGAATGGGCATCGCGCCTTCTCGCCGTCTCAAGTCCCTCGAAACGCGGCGCGATCTCGTCGAGCTCCGCGACGACCTTGCGATCGAATACTGCGCACTCCTCAATCTCGCCGGTCGTCACTCGGACGCGCTCCAGGTGATGTCTTCGCGCCGCTTCCAGCCGTGGGAAGGCGGCGAGGGTCAAGTGCTCGCGCAATACACGTCCGCCCAACTCGGACTCGGTCACGCCGCCCTCGCCGCTGGCGATGCCAACACCGCCCGGTCCCACTTCGAAGCCGCCCTGAACCCGCCGCCGAATCTTGGCGAGGTTCGACACTTCCTCGCCAATCCAAGTCCCGTCCTCCTCGCGGTAGGCGACGCGTGCGCCGCCCTCGGCGATCGCGCCGCAGCGCGTGCACATTGGCAACAAGCCGCGAACTTCCGCGGAGACTTCCAAGGGATGAAGGAGCGCGAGTTCTCGGAAACATCATTCTTCAGCGCTCTGGCTTGGCAACGGCTCGGCCGCGCTGAACGTTCCCGCCGCATGCTTCGCGAGCTGGGCAACTTCGCTCGCGCACTGGCCAAGAAGCCCGCCGGCATCGACTATTTCGCAACGTCGCTGCCGACGATGCTGCTGTTCGACGACGATCTATCGGCCCGTCAGCGCACGAGCGCCTTGTTCATGGAGGCGCAGGCCCGCCTCGGGCTTGGCGAGCGTGGCGCCGCACGACGCTTGCTACACCAGGTGCTTACGCGCGATCCCAGCCATGCGCTCGCGCACGAGCTGATGGTGCCAACATTCGCCTCGAACCCGAAGTCCAAGCCGAAGTCGCGATCCGACCGCAAAACGAGCTAACAAAAAGCCGCCGCTCATTGAGCGACGGCTTGAAAGGCATGCAACGCAGGCCGGAGTCAGACTTCGGTCAGCCCGCTGCTTGCTCGAGCTGAGCCGGCTCGCCGGCGCCCGATGCCGCTTTATTCTCTTCCACCCAGCGGACGCAGAACTGCACGAGCTGCGTCGCGTTCGCGAGGTTGAGCTTCCGCTTGATGTGCACGCGGTGCGTCTCGACCGTCTTGATACTGAGGAAAAGCTTCGCCGCGATCTCGCGCGTGGGAAGTCCGTCGCCGATCAGATTCACAATCTCCAATTCGCGATCGCTGAGACTCGCAACCGGCGAATCCGCGGAGCCGTCGTCCGTGCCGTCAACGAAGCGATTCAGCATCTGCGTGGCCACGCGCTCGCTGACGAACAGCTGCCCGTTCCGGGCACGACGGATCGCATCGAGCACGCGGCTCGTCACATCCTGCTTCATCACGTAGGCCCGCGCTCCGGCTTTCAGCACGCGCAGCGCATAGACGGATTCGTCATACATCGACACCACGACGACATCGATCCCGGGATCGAACGCCTTGATGTTTTTGATCAGCTCGATGCCGGAATTCCCCTTGAGCGAGATATCGGCGATGACCACATCGGGCCGGATCTTCATGATCTCGGCCGTTGCAGTCGCGGCGTCGGCGGCTTCACCGCAGACTTCCATGTCTGCTTCCGCATTGATCATGGCGCGAAGGCCCATCCGCATCAGCGGATGGTCGTCGACGACATAGATGCGGGACTTGACGGCAACGGGAGCCTGACCGACAGGGCCATTCGAATACACTCGAACGACCGAACCTGGCTTGGCGCTCTTGGCGCTGGAGTTGGTAGCTAGTTTCACGAGTTTGAAGGGACGGGGGAGGAACCGGCGCGCGCATGGACCCCTTCATGAGCATCTTGTTCACGCAAAAACGCCCGCCGCCCACGAAGGATCAACTCCGGCGGGCGGGTGCGTTTTGGATATGAACGAAGATGATCAGTAAGCGGTTCTAGGCGGCAGGAAAATTTGTCGCACCGTGGCGAATAGGATCTGCAGATCCAGGAGCAGCGACCACCGGCGGATGTAGAACATGTCGTAGCCGATACGCTTGTGGAGCAGCGAAACCTCGGAAATCTCTCCACGAAAGCCTTTGCTCTGCGCCAGGCCCGTGATGCCCGGCTTCACAAAGTGCCGCGTGTAATACGAGCTCACCACCTTCGCGAATTGCTCGTCATGCTCGAGCAAGTGCGGACGCGGGCCGCTCACGCTCATGTCGCCGAGCAGCACGTTGATGAACTGAGGAACCTCATCGAGACTGCTGCGTCGGAGGAATCGGCCAAATGGATATACACGCGAGTCGTGCCGTTGCGCCTGCTTCGTCATCGCTTCCGCCGACCCTTTGACATGCATCGTCCGGAACTTGTAGATCAGGAACTTCCGACGATTCAGACCGGAGCGGAACTGGCGGTGAAAAACCGGGCCTGGCGACTGCAACCGCTGCATCATCGCGACGAAGAGCACCAGCGGCGGGAGCACGAACAACACGACCGGCAGCGACACCGCGATATCGAGTGCGCGTTTGAGGGCCCGATTCGCCGGATTTTCCAACGGCTCCGAGGTGAGCAGCACGAAGGTGTAGTCGCCTTCGTTCTCCACGCGGATCGGCATGCCGCCGAAATAACTTCTGCTGTTCGAATAGAACCGCACGCGGCACCCGGCGTCCTCGACGCAGCGCGCAATCTCGCGGGCGTGTTGCGGTGTGTGCGCGAACTGCGACACGACCACCTGCGAGATGTCGTGCTCGACCAGCACGCGCCGGAGTTCGGCCAGCGACCCGAGACGCGGCAATGTCCCACGATTCGCCTCGCCCGCCCCCACCCAGCCGACGACCTGAATGCCCAGATGCTCACGCGAGCGGATCCACTCGGCGAGATCTTCGATATCATCCTGCGGCGCGACGAGCACCGTGCGCATGACAGATTGATGGAAGAAATTCCGGATGATCAGGCGCGGATAGTAGCGATTCGCGATCACCAGCACGAGCGCCATGATCGCGATGTAGCTCGACAGGAAAAGACGGGACACGTCCGTGTCTTTCGTTACGAACGCGATCGTGAAAAGCACGGCGATGATGCGCACCAGTTGTTGGCGCGCCATGCGCGATGCCTCGATCCACCCTACGTTGCCAAGTCGGGCTTGATAGCCTTTCAACCCGTAGGTGATCCACAGTGTGCTCGCGAGCACGCCGAGAAGATAGAGCGATACGTTTGCGGACTGCGCGAACTTTACCCAACCCAGCCACTCGATCAGCGCGATCCAGCCGGCATATACCACCGCGGAAGTCACCACGATCGCGGCGCCGTGCAAGCAGCGCAGTCCTTCCTGACGATCTTTCACCATAGGTGTGTTTTCCCTCTCATTTGTGAACGGCGGTCCGACACCATGAGCATACCGTCAGTTCGCAATCAGCCTATTGTATCAGGGCCTGCTTCGGACCTCGGCAGTCGCACCCACCTCCCCATAAGGAAATCCCTGATCAACGGCGCAGTGCACGGGAACGCACTTGCCTAGAAGCGCTGTGGTTCGAGCCTCGCTCGAGACGGGCGATGTGGCTCGTCCGCCGTCATGAACTCACTCGAGACAATCTCCCGCCTTGGCTGGTATTGCCTCCGAACGCAGCCGCGTCGCGAGTTCGTTGCCGCGCTCAATCTTCGGCGACGCGTCGGCGTCGATGTATTCGCCCCTCGGATACAAGTGCGGCGCAGCGGGCGAAGCGGCGTCGTCAGCGCTCTCGCCGAAGCGCTTTTCCCCGGTTACTTGTTCGCTCGTTTTGAATACCCGCAGCAGCTGCGTCACATCGTGAGCACGACAGCTGTCACCGGCGTGGTGAGCTTCGGTTCGCAGCCGCCCATTGTGGCGGATCACGTGATCGAGTTTCTCCGCTCGCACGTGCGACTGGCCGAGATCGACCAGGGCCAGCCAATTTTTACCGAGGGCACATGGGTCCGCATCGTGGGAGGTTGCTTCCGCGATGTAGAAGGACGCGTGCTCTCGTTCGACACTCGCACGGAACGCGTGCGCGTGTTGCTCAGCCTGCTCGGACGGGACGTGCAGGTAAGCGTGATGGCCCAACAGCTCGTGGCGCTGCCGCAGGAAAGTGGCGCGCAGCGGGCTACTCCCGTCGTGCTGCAAAACGTTGCGGCACCACTTGCCCGATAATCGGTCCAACAGCCGGTGACACTCCCCTCCATCGGGAGAAACTGCTTGTTCGGCTCGCTCCACCCGGGGCGCGCTCGGGCGGCAGCTTGTCAGGAACAGGCGATTCGGTGGGCGTCCAGCTCGCTTCGCCCAACTCAATACATAACGCATGAAAGTCTCCCAATTCGTCTTGCTGTCGTCCGCCGCCACCGTGCTGACGTCCAGCTTGCTCGGCTTCGCCGAATTCGCCCGCGGCGAAGTCCTCCTCTCCACGACCGGACGCGCGATGTATGATTCGCGAGTCTTCGGCGGGTTGAGTCCGGCTGACGATTATATCTTCACGCTCGAGCCGAGCCTGATCTACCGCCGCGAGGCAGGTCAGCTGAAACTCAACAGCGACGCCGGGCTGCGCATCAACCGCTACAAGGACTTTCAGGAGCTCGATTCCGAAGACTTCTTCACGTCGGTGCGCCTCAGCCTCCCGCCCGAGGCATCGGCCATCGCGTCCGGCACGTTTGAAACGAGCTACGATGAACGCACCGACGTGAACTACGACGTCAACGCCCGGATGCGTGAAAAAACCTTTCTGTCGCGGCTGAATACGCTCTTCCCCACCGGTCTGAAGACGAGCCTCGCGTTCGGCGGCTCCTACCGGAAAGAAGACCGCCTGCGTTTCAACGATCGCGAAACCTGGGAAGGCACTGCCGCTTTCCGCTACACAGACTTTCTCGGCGGCACCACGTTTGAAGCGCGTTATCGCCGGCTCGATGTCGAATCCACCGGCGTCAACGTGATCGGCGTCCCGCTCGATCAGAAAAGCGACTTCTATTCGGTTTCGCTTTCCCGTCCGATTTACCACGAGGTGCGCGGCTCCATCAGTTACGGCTATCGCGTGCTGCATCGTTCGCGCGCCGAGGTATTGGGTCAGGAAGGGCGCGCCGCCGGATCCATCTTTGCCGTCAACATCGAAGGCCCCTTCCTCCCCGCCTCGCGTTTCCCGAAGGTCGATAGCTCGCTTTCGTTCGGCTATCAGGAAGCCGAGACGCCCGGCATCGCCGACACGGGTGGCAGCCGTTTCTTCGGTGCTGCACGCCTCGGCTGGCACGTGCGCGAACGCACCCAGCTCTTCCTGCAGGCTCGTCGCGCGCTGGAACTTTCGATCGACGACCTGACGATCGAAACGACGTCCGGCGAAATCGGCATCTCTCAATCCGTCGGAAACTTCACTTCGCTCAATGCCTCGATCGGCTACGAGGAGCGGGATTATCGCACGGTTACGCGCAGCGACGAAGCGTTCACCGCCCATGCCGCCGCCAACTATCGAATCACCCAGGCGTGGTCCGCCTCCGCCAACTATCGCCTGCGCGCGACCGACTCGAACTCTCCGATCGCCGACTACGAGCGGCACGTCGTCTGGGTCGCCGCCACCTACACGTTCTGACCTACGCGCCATGATCTCCCGCTTCTTTGTCTTTTCGTTGCTGGCTTCGCTGGCCTTCGCCCAGGTGCCGCCTGCCGGCGTGCCTTCCAACATGGGCACGCCTCCGCCCCCGGAGAACAATACTGATCCTTCTTATCGCCTCGTTCCCGGCGACTCGGTTTCGGTTAACGTCTATGCCGAGCCGGACATGTCCGCGGCGCAGCGTCTCGACTCGCTCGGCATCCTCCGCCTTCCGATGATCGGCGAGGTGAAACTCGGTGGACTGACTGTGCGCGAAGCCGAGATGGAGCTCGAAAATCTTTATCGTTCGCGAGAGTTGCTGAAGTCGCCCCTCGTTTCGCTCGCGGTGAGCACCTATGCCATCCGGGAAGTTTCGGTTCTGGGTGCCGTGCGCTCGCCGGGGAACTTTCAGTTCCCCAAAGAGACGACCAGTTTGGACATCGTTGATTTGATCACGCGTCTTGGCGGATTTACCCCGACCGCCAAATCGGACGCGGTGAGCGTCATTCGCCGCAAACCCGACGGAAAGGAAGAGGTCACTACCGTCGATGTGGAACGGATGATTTCAGGGCGGAAGCGCGGGGATTCTGGTCGCCGCGAGTTCGCCGTGTTTCCCGGAGACCGCATTTGGGTTCCCGAGCGACTTTTCTAACCGCGCTTCAACCTTCCGCCTACATCACCATGCCTTCTCCTTCGAAAAAAGCCGCTCCGCCGGCCCCCGCCGTTCGTATCACGGCCCGCGATGTCCTGCAGATGTTTCAGGAACGCTGGCTGATCGGCCTTCTCGCCGGCGCCGCCGCTGCCGTCGCTTTCGTCGCTCTGCAGCCGACCAAGGATCCCGTTTACTACAGCGAGGTCAGCCTGCTGTTCGAATCGCGCAAGGATCGCGTGCTGAACATCCAGGAGGTCGTCGAAACCGGCGTCCGCAGCGCCACCGAGCTCAACATCCACGCCGAACAACTGCGCAGTCAGACGTTCTTCGACTACGTGCTCACCTCGTTTAACCGTGAGGAAACCGAGCGCATTCAGCGGCCTTACCGGGATCTCGAGAACCCGGACAAACCCGTCCCGAGCCTCGCTGAAATCATTCGGCCCAACCTTTCGATCCACGCGCGCCGCAACACTACGATCATCGTGATTGGCGTTCAGAATCGAAATCCGGAAGCCGCCGCGCTCATCGCCAATCGTTTTGCGCGACGTTACATCGACTACAATCTCGATCGCGCCAACAGCGGCACCAACTCCGCGATCATCTTCCTCCGCAATCAAGCCGAGGAACTCCGTTCGCAAGTCGAGGCGGTCGAAGCTTCCCTCCAGGAATACCGCGCGAAGCACAACGTTGCCGCCCTCGGCGAAAATCAAAACGTCGTCCTCCAGAAGGTCGGCACCGTCGGCACCGCTCTCGTGCAGGCCCAAATGGAGCAGGTCGAGATGCGCTCCGTCCTCGACAAGATCGACGAGTATCGCCGCGACGGCAAAGACCTCCACGAGATCCCGCAGGTCGGGGGCTTCGGCCAGGTCAGCGCTCTTCGCACGCGTCTTTCCGAACTGAACGCGCAGCGCCTGCTGCTTTCCGAAAAATACCTGCGGCTCCACCCGCGGATGATTCAAAACGAACTCGAGATGAACGAAACGCAGCGGCTTCTCAACGAAGCCACGGCAATGGCGATCGCGAATCTCGAGACCCGTTTGCGCATCGCCGCGCAGCACGAGATTCGTCTCCGCAAGGAGCTCGAACAAGCCGAGGCGATGGCCCACCAGCTCGACAAGACCTCCGTCGACTATCGCTTTCTCGAACAGGATGCCGCCACGAAGCGGGCCACCTACTCCCGGGTGGTCGATCGCCTCAACGAGGCGTCGGTCGCCAGCCAGATGGAAAATACCAACATCAAGATTTTCGATCCTGCATACGTTCCCGGCGCCGCTGTTGGCGACGGCGTGGCAGGCATCGCGATGAAGGCCAGCCTGCTCGGCGTCGGATTATTCGTGTTCGTGCCGCTTGCCTTCGGTTTCTTCGACACCCGCATCAAGACCGTCTCGCACGTCGAAGATTCCCTCGGTGCCGTCTTGCTGGGCGCCGTGAAATCGATCGACGGACTCGGCGAAATCGAGCGCGCTCACGTGTATCGACTTCACAAGGACGACGGGCTCACGGAAGCCTACCGCGGCATCTACAGCTCGATCGACATCCACTCCACCGAAGCCTTTCCCAAAGCGATCATCAGCACCAGCAGCATGCCCGGTGACGGCAAGAGCCTCACCGCCAGCAACCTCGCCGCGGTCTTCGCCGCCCACGGTCGCCGCACGCTTCTCGTCGACTGCGATCTTCGCCGCCCGGTGCTCCATCGCTACTTCGGCGTCGATGTGAGCAACGGCTGGATTCAGTGCCTCAACCCCGCCGCGGCGGTCGACGGCAAACTGCCGGAGGCGCCCACAATCGCGTTCAGCGAGAATCTCGACCTGCTGCCTTCGGGTGGCGTCGCGAAGAATCCGACCGAAACCCTCGAGCGTTTTGTCACTTCCGGCATGCTCAAGCGCCTGCTCGAGCGCTACGATCTCGTCCTTCTCGACACGCCGCCCGTCGCGGTTTTCCCCGACGCGCTGCTGCTCTCCCGCTACTGCAAGGAGCTGATCTACGTCTGCAAATTCGGCTCGGTGCGCCTCAACAATGTGCGGAAGACGCTGGGCAAGCTCCACGAAACGGGCGTCAAGGTTCTCGGTCTCATCATCAATCAGATGCCCGAGTCGCGTTTCCGCGCGTGCGGCTATCAAGGCTACGGCGCGTATGGCCGCGAGTATTACCAAGCTTACGCCAAGACCAGCGCCGCTCATTGAGAATCGCGGTTCCCCTCCCGCGCTCCTCCCTTGAACCGAATCGCTTCTGATCAATGGCCGAAGCTTTGCGAACCTTCGCGGGCCTCACCCTGCTCGCTGCGCTCGCGGTCGCGCCGCGGTATTTAGGCGCGACGCGACTGGTTCCGTTACAAGCGCTTCTCGCGCTGGCCGGGGCGGG
>JAEZGX010000026.1 GCA_023416735.1 Verrucomicrobiota bacterium
CGTCAAATATTACATCTGCCGCTTCGATCGCATCTGCCGTGGTCGTCCGCTACAGCGGCTCGTTTCAAAACGTCACGCCTACCGCGGTCACGCTCTCGCCCGCGACGGCGCCGGTGATCAATAACACCAACCCCGCGCCCGCGACGTTCGGTTCGACGCTCTCCTTCAACATCGACGCGACGAGCCCCATCGACATCGCCAGCTACGACGCGACCGGCCTTCCGCCCGGTCTCACCCGCAACGGCGCCACGATCTCCGGCGCGCCGACGCAAACCGGCACGTTCACCGTGACGCTCAAAGCGACCAACGCCGCGGGCACCGGCACGAAAGACATCACGCTCACGGTCAACACCGCGAACGCTTCGATCGCTCTCGGTAACCTCTCGCACACCTACAACGGCTCACCCAAATCCGCGACCGCCGCATCGACGCCCGCCGGCCTGCCCGTCACGATCACCTACGACGGCAGCGCGACCGCCCCGACCAACGCCGGCACCTACGCCGTCGCCGCCACAATCGACAACGGCACCCACACCGCGTCCGCCTCCGGCATGCTCACGATCGCGCGCGCGACACCCACCATCACCTTTGCCGATCCCGGCACCGTGCCGCCGAATCAATCGGTGACGCTCGCCGCGACATCGTCCTCCGGCACGCCCGTCACCTTCGCGCTCCTTTCCGGCAGCGCGACGCTCACCGGCTCCACGCTCACCATCAACGGCACCGGCTCCGTCGTTGTGCGCGCCTCGATTGCCCAAACCCAAAACTACGAAGCCGCGTCCGCCGACCGCACGATCAACTCCTCGAAGCTCACGCAATCGATCACGTTCGAACCGCTGCCCGATCGTCTTACGACCGACGGCTCCTTCGACCTCAACGCCACCGCGACGTCCGGCATGCCCGTCACGTTCACGGTTGTATCCGGAAGTCCAGCACAGCTCTCCGGCCAGACCGTAACGCTTCTCGGCACGCCCGGCACCGTCACGATCCGCGCAGCGCAAGCCGGCAACGACACCTACCAAGCTGCGCCCAACGTCACCCGTGCCTTCGAAGTCATCGCAGTCGACGATCTCGTCTTCTTCGGCAGCTTCTTCTCGAGCTCCAGCCAGCCGATCGTGCGCGCCGACGGAGCCCGCGTCCTCGCGCTCTCCAGTGGAAACAGCAAGGTCGGCGATATCGCCGCGGTTCTCCCGGCCCACTCCGACACGGGCTCGCTCCTCATCGTCGCGCCCTCGATCGGTATCAACGCATTGGTGACGTTCACTCTCGACGCCGACGATCGCTTCACGGCGACCGTCACGCAAACTGCGCCGACCACCCGCACGCTCACCCTTCGCGGCCAACTCAACGGCACCACGCTCTCCGGAGCGATCGACGGCACGGATTATAGCTTCACGACCGAACTCGAGTTGCCCATCGGCCCCTCCGCCGACGCGTCCGGCCTCTACCGCTCCAGTGCCCTCGAAACGAACCAAGGCACCGTTTACTCGATCGTCGGCACGAACAACAACGTCCTCGTCCTCGCGATCACCCCGACGCTCACCGTCGGCGGCCCCGCGACGCTCGCGTCCAACGGCTCCTTCCAACTCCAAGCGTCCAACGTCACGCTCCAAGGCGCCGTCGACGCATCCACGACCACCGTCGCTGGCACGATCCTCATCCCCAATCAAAGTCCCGTCGGTTTCGCCGGCCTGGAAACGCGCACCGCCCGCACCGATCGACTCGTCGGCCTGTCTTCGCGCGGCCGCGTCGGCTCCGGTGAAAAAATCCTCATCTCCGGTTTGGTCATCGGCGGCTCGCAACCGAAGCAAGTCCTCATCCGCGCGATCGGCCCCTCGCTCACTCCGCTCGGCGTCGCCGGCGTCCTCGCCGATCCCGTGATCCGCCTCTTCAAAGGCTCGACCCTCATCGCCGAAAACAACGATTGGGGTTCCAACGCCAATCCTGCCGACATCGCCGCGATCGCCCAACGCGTCGGCGCCTTCGCCGTCACCGCCGGCAGCAAAGACGCGATCCTCGTCACCACCCTTCAACCCGGCGCCTACACCGTGCACGTTTCGGGCGGCGAAGGTGTCGCCCTCGCCGAGATCTACGACGCCTCTGAAAATCCCCAAGCCGAATACCAACGCCTCATCGACATCTCAACCCGCGGCGAAGTCGGCACCGGCGAAAACGTCCTGATCGGCGGTCTCGTCATCACCGGCAACTCCCCGAAGAAAGTCCTGATCCGCGGCGTCGGTCCCGGTCTCGCCGCGCAAGGCGTCGCCAATCCGCTCGCCGATCCCGTCCTCAAAGTCTTCCGCCGCTCGGAAGAGATCGCGCAAAACGACAACTGGAGCACGGACGTCACCATGGCCGCCGCCGTCACCGCGGCCGAAACCGCCACCGGCGCGTTCCATCTCCAATCCGGCAGCAAAGACGCCGCGCTCCTCATGACCCTCGCCCCCGGCCTCTACACCGTCCACGTCTCCGGCGCCAACAACACCACCGGCGTCGCCCTCGTCGAAATCTACGAAGTTTCGGAGTAAGCCACTCGGTCGACCCCGCTCTCGCGGGGTTTGACTCACTTCGCTCGCCCCGCCAGTTTCGCCGCCCTCCCCGCTCCATGCACATCTCGGCGAACATCATTCGATTTCCCGAAATCCCGACCGCTCATCAAGTCGGCGTGCACGAACCCATCGCGCAACCACCCGCCGAGGTGGTCGACTTCCCTGCGTTGGACAGCGACCTCTCCTTCGACGAACGCGCGCAACAGCACGGACAGTTTCACGTCGCGCATCGCATCGCCACTCGTCTGGCCAACCAGATCGAAGCCCTCGCTTCGCTCTGACCGACGCGTCGCGCGAGCGCTCCACCGCGCTCACCTTTGTTGCCGCCGTTTCTTCTCCGCCTTGATCGACGCCGCCAACCGCTCCGTCGTCGTCGGCAACTTCCGTTGCAGAAATCCCAGCACCGCTCGCTCCTCATCGTTTAACTCCGCACGAATCTCGCCGCCGTTTTCTTTCGCCAACGCGCGCGCCTTCGCCTTCACGCGCTCGATCGTCAATCCGTCCAGATAGCTCTCCAACACCACCGGATGGATGTAACATTTCCGGCACACCGCTGGCGTGTTGCCCAGCCTCTGCGCCACGGCCTCCACCGCCTGCACTAAATTCTTCTTCGTCTGCGTCTTCGTTTCCGCTTTCTCCAACTCGCGCAGCGCCACCGCCGCCAGCACCGTTCCCGCCCACGTGCGAAAATCCTTCGCCGAAAACTCCTCGCCGGCGATCTCGCGTAGATACTCGTTCACATCGCTCGACCCGATCTTCTGCGGCTCGTCCTGGGCATCGAGATACTGAAACAAATCCTGGCCGGGCAGCTCCTGTGCCCGCCTCACGATCGCCGCGAGCCGCACATCCTGCAGATCGATCTCGTGCCGCTTCCCGCTTTTGCCTCGGAAATCGAAACGCATCCGACCTCCTGATACACGCACGTGCCGATCGCGCATCGTGGTCAGCCCGAACGACCTGTTCTGCTTGGCATACTCTTCGTTGCCCACTCGCACGAGCGTCGTCTCCAACAACCGCACCACTGCCGCCAACACCTTCTCGCGGTCCAACTTTCGTCGTGCCAGATCCTTCGCCACCCGCTTCCGGATTCGCGGGAGCGCTTTTCCAAACGCGATCATCCGCTCGAACTTCGCTCCATCCCGCACCGCCGACCACTCCGGATGATAGCGGTATTGCTTCCGCCGGCGCAGGTCTCGGCCGGTCGCCTGAATGTGTCCATTCGCCCACGGACAAATCCACACGTCCGTCCACGCCGGCGGAATCACGAGTCGTTTGATCCGCATGAGCGTGGCGGCGTCCTTCACCGCTTTTCCATCGGGTCCGCGATAACTCACGCGTTTCCCCGCCACCACGCGCGTGATGCCCGGCAGATCGTCGTTCACATACCGCAACCCCGCTTCGCGCGCCGCTTCGACCGATTCCGGATCCGGCGGGCGCACCGTCCCGTCTTTTGCGCCGTTCCTGATCCCCGCGTTTTCCCGCCGTTTCGTCGATGTCATAGGTAATGGCCGCGCGAGTCTCCCCGTGGAAGGCGCGTGAGGCGCTCATCCAGATTCCCTCGAACGCCGCGCGTTCCCTCCCACCGCACGCCCTCGCGCGGCCGCCCCAAAGAATTCTGCTACTCGTTCCGGCGGACTTTCTCCCACGCAGGCGGGCGGAGTCTCGAAGCATGCTCCGGAGCCGCAAAACCTGAGCAGGGTCCGTAACCCGCCCCGATGGCAGGGCTGCAGCTCCGCAGCTACTTTGACCTCACATGACTTGTCCTTCTCGAGCGCCGAACCGGCCTTGCGACGAACCACCGTAGCCGGGCCCAGCGCGAGCCGCCGCTCGCCCCGATAGCGCTCCTTTCGCGCACTCTTTCGCGCGCCAGCCGACTTGAGCCCGGCGGTCCACTCCCTTCGGCACCCATCCTTTAGCACCTCCTTTTTCGTCTATGTCTAAACGCATCCTCATCACCGGCGGCGCGGGCTTCATCGGCTCGCACTTGGCCGACGAACTTCTCCACGCGGGCTATCGCGTCCGCGTTCTCGATCCGCTCTGCCCCCAAGTCCACGGCGAAAAGGCCCAGCGGCCCGCCTATCTCGATCCGGACGTGGAACTTCTCCGCGGCCACGTCGAGGATCCGGAAATCGTCCACGACTCGCTTTACGGGGTCGACGCCGTCTTCCACCTCGCCGCGAAAGTCGGCGTCGGCCAAAGCATGTATGATATCCACGGTTACACGGCCACCAACAACGCCGGCACCGCCATCCTGCTTGAAGCCCTGCTCAAGCGCCCCGTCGAACGTCTCGTGGTCGCTTCTTCCATGAGCATCTACGGCGAGGGACTCTACCGCCGCACCGACGGCACTCTCGTGCCGGGCCCCATGCGCTCGCTCGAACAACTCAAGGCCCGCGAGTGGGAACTCCAGGATCCCGACGACGGCCAACTCGCGCCCGTCCCGACCCCCGAGACGAAGGAGCCCAACCTCGCCTCCGTCTACGCGCTTTCCAAATACGACCAGGAACGCATGTGCCTCCTCGTCGGCCGCGCTTACGGCATCCCCACCGCGGCGCTCCGTTTCTTCAACGTCTACGGTCCACGCCAATCGCTTTCGAATCCCTACACCGGCGTCCTCGCGATCTTCGCTTCCCAACTTCTCAGCAACAATCGCCCGGTCGTCTTCGAAGACGGCCACCAACGTCGCGATTTCGTCAACGTTCGCGACATCGCCCGGGCCTGCCGTCTCGCCCTCGAATCGCCCCAAGCGGCCGATCAGGTCTTCAATGTCGGCAGCGGTCGCAACTTCACCATCCTCGAGATCGCCGAGCGTCTCTCGCGTATCCTGAATAAGGATATCGAACCCGAGATCGCCCAGCGCTACCGCGTCGGCGACATCCGCCATTGCTTCGCCGACATCTCCCGCGCTCGCGAGGTCCTCGGTTACCAGCCTCAGGTCTCCTTCGAGAACGGGCTCACCGAACTCGCCGAATGGCTCGAGGGACAAATCGTCGAAAGCCGCTTCTCCGACGCCCGCAACGAACTCGCCGCGCGCGGCCTCACCGTCTGACCGAAATCCGAACCCCTGAATTCGGAAACCGAAACCAGATGCGCCCGCGTCACTACCGCGCCGCCATCCTCTCGAGCCCCGGACACTTCACCTTCGAAGACCGGGCGCTCGAAGAGCCTCCTCCAGGGCACGTGCGCGTGCGGCTCGACGGCTGCGGCGTCTGCGGTTCGAACCTCCCGGTGTGGGAAGGACGACCTTGGTTCACTTATCCGCTTCCCGCCGGCAAACCCGGCCACGAGGGCTGGGGCACGATCGACGCGATCGGCGACAACGTCACCAACGTCCGCATCGGCGATCGCGTTGCGGCGCTCTCCCAAAACGCCTTCGCCGAATACGACATCTGCAAAGCTTCTGAAGTCGTCCCACTCCCTCCCGCCCTCGCGGCCCAGCCTTTCCCCGGCGAAGCCCTGGGTTGCGCAATGAATGTCTTCAAACGTTGCGACATCCAGCCCGGTCATCATGTCGCCATCGTAGGCCTCGGTTTCCTCGGCGCTCTCCTCACCCAACTCGCCGCCCGCGCAGGTGCCCAGGTTTACGCGATTTCCCGCCGCAGTTTCGCCCGCGATATCGCCCAGCGCATGGGCGCGTCCGTCACGCTCGGCCTCGACGACACCTGGCAAACCGCCGAAGAGACCAAACGCCTCACCGATCGCCGCGGTTGCGAACGCGTCATCGAAGCCACGGGCCTCCAAGCTCCGCTCGATCTCGCCACCGAGCTCACGGCCGAACGCGGCAAACTCATCATCGCCGGCTATCATCAGGACGGTCTTCGCACCGTGAACATGCAGCTTTGGAACTGGCGCGGTCTCGATGTGATCAACGCCCACGAACGCGACCCGCTCGCCTACGTCGAGGGCATGGCCGCCGCCGCCTCAGCCGTCGCGGAAGGCCGCCTCGATCCCGCTCCGCTCTACACCCACCGGTTCGCCTTCGACGAACTCCCCGCCGCCCTCGACCACATGCGCCACCGTGAGGACGGCTTCCTCAAGGCCTTCGTCACCTACGCCTGACATCCCTCTCGTTGCCATGCCCGCCGCCGAATCCGACACGTTCGTTCCCGTCCGCCCCACGCTTCGGCGCATGCCGAAGCTCGGTTTCGCCGGCGTCGGTTGGATTGGTCGCCATCGTCTCGAAGCCATCGCCGCCACCGGTCTCGCCGAGATTCGCGCCATCGCCGACCCGTCGGCCACGTGCGCCGCCGAAGCGGTCCAACACGCGCCCGATGCCGACATCGTCTCCCATTTCGACGACCTCCTCACCATGGACTTGGACGGCATCGTCATCGCCACGCCCAACGCCCACCACGCCGCCCAATCCATCGCCGCTCTCCGCGCCGGCAAATCCGTCTTCTGCCAGAAACCACTCGCTCGCACCGGCGCCGAAAACCGCGAGGTCATCGCCGCCGCGCACGACGCCGACCGCCTGCTCGGCGTCGATCTGTCCTACCGCTTCACCTCCGGCATGCAGCACATCCGCCGGCTCATCCGGCAGGGCGAACTCGGTGAGCTCTACGCCATCGAACTCGTCTTTCACAACGCCTACGGCCCCGACAAGCCTTGGTTCTACGATCCCGCGCTCTCCGGCGGCGGCTGCCTGCTCGACCTGGGTATCCACCTTTTGGATCTCGCGCTGTGGTGCCTCGACTATCCCGTCGTCGACACCGCCGTCGGCCAGCTGCTCGCCAAGGGACAACATATCCGCGACGCCACTACGGTCGAAGATTACGCCGCCGGCCAACTCACCACCGCCTCCGGCGTCTCCATCCAACTCGCCTGCTCCTGGCGCGCGCCCGCCGGTTGCGACGCCCGCATCGAAGCGACGTTCTTCGGCACCAAGGGCGGCGCCACCTTCCACAACGTCAACGGCTCTTTCTACGACTTCGTCGCCGAAAAATTCCTGCCCGACCGCACTCATCAATCGCTCGCCACGCCGCCCGACGACTGGGGCGGCCGCGCTGCCGTCGCTTGGACGCGCCAGCTTTCGCTCGCGCCTTCCTACGACCCCGCCATCAAACACCTCCAGCTCGTCGCCGACACCCTCGACCGGCTTTACGGCCGGGAAACGTAAGACCCCCCGAGCCTGCGCACAGGCGATTGGAGCCCATGAGCACGTCCCCTTTTTCCCGCCCGCTCCTCCGCGTGCTCATGACCGCCGACACCATCGGCGGCGTCTGGACCTACGCCGTCGATCTCGCCCGCGGTTTGGCCGCCAACGGCGTTCAAACCATCCTCGCCACGATGGGCGCGCCCGCGTCGCGCGATCAGCGCGCCGAACTCGAAGCTCTCGGCGACGCGGTCGAACTCCACGAAAGCGATTTCAAGCTGGAGTGGATGAACGATCCGTGGAGCGACGTCACCGCCGCCGGGGACTGGCTTCTCTCGCTCGAACACGAATACCAGCCCGACCTCATTCACCTCAACGGCTACGCTCACGGCGCCCTTCCGTTTCACGCTCCCAAACTCATCGTCGCCCACTCCTGCGTGATCTCGTGGTGGCGCGCCGTCAAAAATACGCCTCCGCCGTCCACCTGGGCCCGCTACCACACCGCCGTCCGGCTGGGGCTCGACCAAGCCCAGATGATCGTCGCCCCTTCGCAAGCCATGCTCGCGTCCTTGCACCGCAACTACGGCTTCTCGTGCGAAGCTCGCGTCATCTACAACGGCCGCGATTCGAGCAGCGCCACCCTTCCTTCCGCCCTTTCTCCGACTCCTCCCAAACAGCCTTCCATCCTTTCCGTCGGTCGCCTTTGGGACGAAGCCAAGAACGCCACCACCCTCGCCGCCGCTGCCGCCCAACTTCCCTGGCCCGTTCGCATCGCGGGCGACACGCGCGCTCCTCACGGCAGCTCTGGGACTTTTAACACGTCGTATCCTAACGTCGAACTCCTCGGCCGTCGCCCCAGCGCCGCTCTCGATCACGAATACGCGCGCGCTTCCATCTACGCGCTTCCCGCGCGCTACGAACCGTTCGGCCTCTCCGCGCTCGAAGCCGCGCAGCGCGGCTGCGCTCTCGTTCTCGGCGACATTCCGAGCCTGCGCGAAATCTGGTCCGGCGCCGCTTCCTTCGTCCCGCCTCACGACGCTCGCGCCCTTCACGACGAACTCGCCGACCTCATCGACGACCCGTGTCGCCTCCAGGCCCTCGGCACTCTCGCGCGCCGCCGCGCCACTCGTTTCACCGTCGACCAGATGACCGACTCCTATCTCACCGCTTACGCTGCGCTGCTTAATCCCACCCCGTCCCACGCCGACGCGTTCTCCGCCTCTTTTGCATGAAAATCCGCCTTTTCTACCACTCGCTGATCTCCGACTGGAATCACGGCAACGCCCACTTTCTCCGCGGTTACGCCACGGAACTCATCGCGAGCGGACACGATGTCCTCATCTACGAACCCGCCGACAGCTGGAGCGCAAAAAATCTCCGCGAGGAACACGGCGAAAATCCGATCCGTCGCTTCCAAGCCGCCTATCCCCTGCTCAAAAGCGTCGCCTACCACCCCGCTTCTTTCGATCTCGACGAGGCCGTCGAAGACGCCGACCTCGTCATCGTTCACGAGTGGAATTCGCCCGAACTCGTGAAACGCATCGGCCACGCCCGTCGCCGCCACGGCTTCGTCGCCTTGTTTCACGACACCCACCATCGGCTCGTCACCGATCGTGCCAGCATGCGCGCGTATGACCTCCGCCACTACGACGGTGTCCTCGCCTACGGCAACGTTCTCCGCGATCTCTACCTCCGCGAAGGCGTTGTCGACCGCGCGTGGACGTGGCACGAAGCCGCCGACACGCGCGTCTTCCGACCCATCGAATCCGTCGTCAACGAGGGCGATCTCGTGTGGATCGGCAACTGGGGCGACGACGAGCGCACCGAAGAGCTCCAGGAATTTCTCCTCGGCCCCATCAAAACCCTCGGTCTCAAAGCCCGCGTTTACGGCGTCCGCTACCCGCAACACGCCCTCGATGCGCTCGCCGACGCCGGCGTCTCCTACGGTGGCTGGCTGCCCAACTTCGAAGCCCCCGAAGTCTTCTCCCGCTTCAAGCTCACCGTTCACGTCCCGCGCCGCCCTTACGTCCAAGCGCTCCCCGGCATCCCCACGATCCGCCCGTTCGAAGCCCTCGCCTGCGGCATTCCGCTCGTTTGCTCGCCGTGGAGCGACGCGGAACATCTCTTCACCTCGAACGACTTCGTCTCCGTGCGCAACGGTCGCGAGATGACCCGGCAAATCGAATCGCTGCTGAGCAGCCCGAAACGGCGCACCCAGCTCGCTCGCGACGGCCTTGTATCCATTCGCTCACGACACACCTGCGCCCATCGCGTCGACGAACTCCTCAACATCTTCGACGACCTCGTCTCTGCGCCCGCGCCCAAAAAGCGCCGCCCTCTCGCCGAAGTCACTCCCGTTCCCGTGCCCGCTCCTGCTCTCATCCGCAGCGCTCTCGCCCCTTCGTAATCTCACCTAGCAGGCGCCACTCCGCCGCCGCGCTCAACACCGACGCTCTCCTTTTGATGAAACCTCTTCGCATCGCCTTTTTCGGTTCCTCCCTGGTCTCCGCCTTCTGGAACGGCGCCGCCACCTACTATCGCGGCCTCATCCGCGCTCTCGCGGAACGCGGTCATCGGGTCACGTTCTTCGAGCCCGACGCCTACGATCGCCAAAAACACCGCGACATGGCCGATCCCGACTGGGCCGAGGTCGTCGTTTACCGCGGCGACTCCAACTTCTCCGCGCTCGAAGCCCTCGAACGCGCCCGCGGCGCCGACCTCGTCGTCAAAGCAAGCGGCGTCGGCGTTTACGACGAACTCCTCGAATCCGCCGTCCTCGATCTCAAACGGCCCGGCACCCTCGTCGCTTTTTGGGATGTCGATGCGCCCGCGACGCTCGACCGCGTCCAAAGCAACTTCGGCGATCCCTTCCGCCCGCTCATTCCGCGCTACGATCTCGTCCTCACCTACGGTGGCGGCGATCCCGTCGTCTCCGCCTACGAAGCGCTCGGCGCCACCGCCTGCGTGCCAATCTACAACGCCCTCGATCCGCACACCCATTTCCCCGTCGCCGCCGATCCGCGTTTCACCAGCGACCTCGGCTTCCTCGGCAATCGCCTCCCCGATCGTGAAGCACGTGTTGAAGAATTCTTCCTCCGCGCCGCCGAGCTTCTTCCGCAACGCAAATTCCTCCTCGGCGGCAGCGGCTGGGGCGATCGCCCGCTGCCGCCAAACGTCACTTATGCCGGCCATGTTTACACGCGCGATCACAACGCCTTCAACCGCACCGCCACCGCCGTCCTCAACATCAACCGCGCCTCGATGGCCCGCTACGGTTTCTCTCCGCCGACACGCGTGTTCGAAGCCGCTGGAGCCGGCGCTTGCCTGATCTCCGACGCTTGGACCGGTCTCGAACTCTTCCTCGAGCCCGATCGCGAGGTCCTCGTCGCGCACAACGGCGCCGAAGTCGCCCGCCATCTCGAAACGCTCACGCCCGCTCGTGCGCACGCCATCGGCGAGGCCGCACGCTCTCGCGTGCTTGCCAACCACACCTACGCCCACCGCGCGCGTCAGCTGGAACAGGTCCTCGACGGACACTTCCATCGCAGTTACGAGCGCGAGCGAGTCGCCGAACAACTCTGACGCTCGCCATGAAAATCGTCGTTCTCGGCCTCTCGCTCAGCTCCTCCTGGGGCAACGGTCACGCCACCACCTATCGCGGGCTCTTGCTCGAACTCGCCTTGCGCGGCCACGAGATCCACTTCCTTGAACGCGACGTCCCTTGGTTTGCCGACAACCGCGACCTGACCGAACTCCCCGGCGTCCACCTGCATTTCTACGCTTCGCTCGACGAACTCGAAGACCGTCATCTGTGCGACGTTCGCAATGCCGACGCTGTCATCGTCGGCTCCTACGTGCCGGACGGCATCGAGGTCGGAAACCTCGTGTTGGAGAACGCCACTGGAGTCACCGCGTTCTACGACATCGATACGCCCGTCACCCTGGCCGCGCTCCGCCGCGGCCAAACCGACTACCTCTCCGCGGGCCAAATCGCCCGCTATCGCGTTTACCTCTCCTTCACCGGAGGCCCCACACTTCAAGAGCTCGAGCGGCGCTGGCACTCTCCCGCCGCCCGTCCGCTCTACTGCGCCGTCGATCCTCGCGCCTACTATCGCGAGTCCAACGTCAGCCCGTCCTGGGATCTTGGATACCTCGGCACCTACAGCTCCGATCGGCAGCCGTCCCTTGAACGTCTTCTGCTCGAACCAGCCCGCCGCTCCTCCACGCATCGCTTCATCGTCGCCGGCCCTCAGTATCCTTCCGCCATCGCCTGGCCGGCCAACGTCGAACGCATCGAACATCTCCCCCCCGCGGAACACCGCCGCTTCTACAATCGCCAGCGCTTCACGCTGAATCTCACCCGCGCCGACATGATCGCCGCGGGATGGTCGCCGAGCGTCCGGCTCTTCGAAGCCGCCGCGTGCGGCACACCCATCGTCAGCGACTATTGGCCGGGCTTGGAAAACTTCTTCACGCCCGGTCACGAGATTCTTCTCGCCCACTCCGCGAGCGAGGTCGACCGCATCCTCCGCGATCTCTCGCCCTCGGTCGCCGCCGAGCTCGGCCGTGCCGCGCAACGTCGTGTTCTCGCCCAACACACCGCCGCTCACCGCGCCATGGAACTCGAAGCCCATCTGATGGAAGCCTCCAATCGTCTCACCCGCTCCCGGAGCGGGTGGTTCGCTTCCACCTCATCTTCTTCGACGACATGAATCCCGCGCGCTTCATGACCCACTCCGCGGCCGCCTCGGCCGGCCTCGCCAGCGAAGCCGCGCGCTTCGCGCCGTGGTTTCACAACGTCCACCTTCCCGACGGCACCGAAACCGCACCCACTCACCCGCTCGGCGATTTTCCTTCCTACAAGTGGCGCGAAATCGCCGCCCACCTTCCGGCCGATCTCAGCGGTTGGACCGCCTTGGACATCGGCTGCAACTCCGGCTTCTACAGCATCGAGCTCGCCCGCCGCGGCGCCCAGGTGGTCGCGATCGATCACGATCCTCATTTCCTTCAACAAGCCCGCTGGGTTGTCGATCGCTTCGATCTCGCTGACCGGATCGATCTGCACCACGCGCAGGTCTACGATATCGCCCACTGGAAGGTCTCGTTCGACCTCATCCTTTTCATGGGCGTGTTCTACCACCTCCGCCATCCGCTGCTCGCCCTCGATCTCGTCGCCGAGAAAACCTCCCGCCTCCTCGTCTTTCAAACGCTCAGCCTTCCCGGCGACGAAGTGGCCGCGCCTCCCGCGGATCTCGATTTCGAACATCGCGAGTCGATGCTCGCCCCCGGCTGGCCGAAGATGGCTTTCATTGAGAAATCCCTCGCCGGCGATCCCACCAATTGGTGGGCGCCCAACCACGCCTGCATCGAAGCCATGCTTCGCACCGCCGGACTCAGTGTATCCAGTCGCCCAGGACACGAGATTTATCTTTGCACCCCGTCGCCACGACCTCCACCGCACGCCGCCATCCAGCGCGAAGAACTCCTCGCCGCCACTGGCCGCACTCCGCCTTCGTCCCATCCCACGTTCCGCCCCACCTCCACCGACTCGGCCAACTTCCTCCGCCGCTCTCCGCGCGATTAGTAGAGCGTCTCTAATCCAGGACCCTTCCTCCGCTTTCCTTTCTCACCTTTCACGTTCCGTTTCTCGTGTCCGTTGACGCTGGCGCCCCCACCTCTTTTTCGTCGACTCCTCCCACCGGCGGCCGGCTCCGCCGAGCTCTGCGCTTCGCTGCTCCGCATCGCTCCGCGGTCATCTCCATCACCGCACTGACCCTCGTCCTTTCCGCCGTCGGCGCCGCCGAGCCGCTCGTCCTTAAATTCATCTTCGACGGTCTCGCCTCCGCCTCCGTCAATCAGGTTCTCCTCACCGGCGTCGGACTGCTCCTGCTCCTCGCCTTCATCCGCGAAGGAATCACCAGCGTGACCAACTGGCTCACCTGGCAAACCCGTCTTGGCATCCACTTCACTTTGCTCGAAGCCACCGTCGGACGCCTCCACAGCATGCCGCTCCGCATGCAACGCAGCGAGGGCGTCGGTGCCATTATCACGCGGCTCGACCGCAGCATCCAGGGCTTCATCGGCGCCATCACCCAGATCCTTTTTCAAGTTCTTCCCGCCATCGTCTATCTCGTCCTTTCCGTCATCGTGATGCTGAAGCTCGAATGGCGGCTCGCCCTCCTCGTCCTCGCCTTCGCGCCGCTTCCCGCCCTCATCGCCGCCGCCGCCACGCCCGAACAAACCCGCCGCGAACGCGTGCTCCTCGATCAGTGGGCCAAAATCTACTCCCGCTTCAACGAGGTCCTTTCCGGCATCGTCACCGTTCGCAGTTTCGCCATGGAGGACATGGAAAAGCAGCGCTTCCTCAACGATGTCGCCGCGGCCAATCGCACCGTCATCCGCGGGGTGCGCACCGACTCCGGTTTCGGCGCCGCCGGCAATCTCCTCGTCGCCCTCGCGCGGATCGCCGCGATATTCGTCGGCGGCATCATCGTCATTCGCGGCGGCATCACCGTCGGCACGCTTGTCGCCTTCCTCGGCTATGTCGGCGGCCTTTTCGGCCCCGTTCAGGGCCTCACCGGAATCTATCAAACCATCAAGAAAGCCTCGGTTTCGCTCGACGAGATCTTCGCGATTCTCGATGTGCAGGAACATCTCGGCGATGCGCCCGACGCCGAGGAGGTCACTGACGTTCAGGGCGCCATCGAGTTCTCCAGCGTCTCTTTCCGCTACGAGCAATCCGGCCGCCCGCTCCTCGACCACATCTCCTTCTCCGCCGCGCCGGGAGAAACCATCGCCATCGTCGGTCCCAGTGGCTCGGGCAAAACCACCCTCATGGCGCTCTTGATGCGCTTCTACGATCCGCTCGAGGGCGCCGTGCTCATCGACGGTCGCGATCTCCGCCGCCTCAAACAGCGCGCGCTCCGCCGCAACATCGGCGTCGTCCTGCAGGACCCGCTGCTTTTCAACGACACGCTTCGCGCCAACATCGCCTACGGCCGCCCCGAAGCCACCGACGCCGAAATCGTCGAAGCCGCCCGCGCCGCCAACGCGCTCGCTTTCATCGAGCGCCTGCCCGACCGCTTCAGCACCGTTGTCGGCGAACGCGGCAGCCGCCTCTCCGTCGGCGAACGTCAGCGCATCACCATCGCGCGCGCCCTCATCAAACAGCCCAAGCTCATCATCCTCGACGAAGCCACATCATCGCTCGACGCCGAATCCGAGGGCTTGGTCCAAGAAGCGCTCGAGCGGCTGATGAAGGGCCGCACGACGTTCGTGATCGCCCACCGGCTGTCCACCGTCGTCAACGCCGACCGCATCCTCGTCCTGCGCGAGGGCCGCATCGCCGAGTCCGGCAAACACACCGAGCTCATGAAGCTCGGCGGCTACTACGCCCAGCTCGTCCGCCGCCAAACCAGCGGCCTTATTCAAAACGAAGGCGAACCGCTCTGACGCTTCCGCCGTAGCGGAAGGCGTGAACTTTTCGCCAACCGCCTCAGGCCCGCGCCTTCACCCCGTCGCCATCCGCCACGAGCGCCAGCGCCCGCTCCAAGGCCTGCACGCTTACCGGTTTCGTCAGGTGCGTCACAAATCCCGCCGCTCGACTGCGCAGCATATCCTCGTCCATCCCATAGCCGGTCAACGCCACGCCTTTCAGCCGGAAACGATCGCGGAATTCGGCCATCAAATCGCAGCCGTTTCCATCCGGCAGCCCCACGTCCGAAATCACGAAATCGAAACGCCCGCCGTCCACCGCGTCGCGCGCCTCCGCCACCGTTCCCGCCGTCGTCACCCGATATCCGCGTCGCGCCAACAACTCCCGCAGCGCCACGCACGTCGGCTGATGATCCTCCACCAACAACACGCTCATCGCCCGCCCAGGTTGCGAGGTCTCCAGCGGAGCCTGCACGGTTTCGCCCGCGCGTCGCTCCGGACGGTGGCCATTCGCCGTGCTCAAGGGCAGCTCGATCGTAAACGTCGCCCCTCGATCGCGTCCCGCACTGCTCGCCGAAATCCGGCCGCAGTGCAGCTGCGTGAGCATTTTCGAAATCACCAGCCCCAATCCCAGCCCGCCAAAACGCCCATTGCCGTTCGCCGCATGATCTCCTTGCGCAAACGCCGCGAAGATCCGCGAGCTCTCCTCCGTGGTGAGTCCAATGCCGCTGTCGGTCACTCGGATCGTCACATTGTCCGACCCGCACGCGACCGTCGTTTCGATCGTGATCTGTCCGCCGACCGGCGTGAACTTCACCGCGTTCTTGAACACATTCCAAAACACCTGCTTCAGCCGCATGTCGTCGCCCAGCACCGTCTGCCGGTCCGCCGCGAGCTGCAGCACGATCCTCAACTGTTTCTGCGCGATGTCCTGCCGCATCATCGCGAGCGCATCGTGCAACACCGTGTGAATTTGCACCGGCTTCATCGCCAGCGACAGCTTGCCGCGCGTGATCGCCGTCAGATCCAGCAGGTCGTCGATCAATCGTGCCTCCAACATCACGTTCTGTGCGATCGTCTCGAAATCCGCCCGCACGTCCGGCGACAACTTCGGATTCTCCGCCGCCTCGCTCGCCAGCAGCAGCACCGGATTCAAGGGCGTCCGCAACTCGTGCGATAACCGCGCGAGAAAATCGTCCTTCGCCCGCGACGCCGCCAACGCCTCATCCCGCGCCGCCGTCACCGCCCGTTCCGCCTGCTTGCGCTCCGTGATGTCCGTCACGACCGCCACGAGCCCGATCACCTCGCCGTCCGACGAACGCTCCGGTTCGTGAATCACGAACACCCAGCGCGGCCCCAACGACGCATACGCGATCTCCGCCTCGAATTCCACCCGCTCTCCCCGCAGCGCCGCGTCCAGATGCTCCCGAATCGCCGCATAAGGCTCCTCGCCCATCACATCCGTGAAATGCTTCCCAATCACCTGCTGCGGCTCGTAACCAAAACGCCGGGCATAGGTGCGATTCACAAACTTGAACCGATGCTCGGGATCGATCTGCGCAATGAAGACGGGCGCATAATCCGTCACCAGCCTCAGTTGCGCCTCCCGCGCGGCCAGTGCCTTCTCGCGCTGCTGCAGCTCGTCGTTCGCGCGCAACAAATCCGCCGTCCGCGCCCGCACGCGATTCTCCAATTCGTTGTTCGCGATCCTCAGCGACTCCTCCGCTTTCTGCCGCTGCACCACTTCCTGCTCGAGCGCCGCATTCGCCGCCGCCAGCGCCCGTGTCTTCCGAAACAAATCCACGAACACCGCGATCTTCGAACGCAGGATCTGCGGATTGATCGGCTTCGTCAGATAATCGACCGCGCCACTCCCGTAACCTTCGAGGACGTCCTTGTCCTCCTGAAAATACGCCGTGAGAAAAATGATCGGGATGTGCTGCGTCTTGCGTCGCTGCTTGATCAGATTCGCCAGCTCGATGCCGTTCATTCCGGGCATCTGGATATCCAGCACGATGGCCGCGAACTCTCCATCGAGCAGCAGCATCAACGCCCGCTCCGCGGTCAGCGCCCGCACCAGATTGTAGTCCGGGGAATGCAACAAGCTCTCGAGCACATCGAGATTCCGCACCTCGTCATCGACGAGCAGGATGTTGACCGGCGCCGGCGTCATGGCGTTGCAAGATCCGCCCTGCTTCTCGTGCTCACCGATACAACCATACGCGCAACAACGACAACAGTTCGTTCGTATTCACAGGCTTCGCGATATAGTCCGACGCTCCTGCCGCCAGACATTTATCCCGATCTCCTTTCATGGCTTTCGCCGTCAGCGCCAGGATCGGCAGCGTCGTGAACTTCGAGTCCTTCCGGATTTCCTTGATCGTCTGATAGCCGTCCATCTCCGGCATCATGATATCCATCAGCACCACCGCGATGTCCGGCTGGCTTTGGATCATCTCGATCGCCTGCCGCCCGTTCATCGCGCTCACGACTTCCATCTCCTGGTTCTCCAACATCGTCGTCAGCGCGAAAATGTTCCGCGCATCGTCGTCCACCACGAGCACCTTGCGGCCGCACAGCACTTCGTTCGACGCATGCAGATGGTCCAGCATCTTCTGCTTCGCTTCCGGCAGATTGCTCACCACGCGATGCAGGAAGAGCGCGGTCTCATCGAACAACCGCTCCGGCGATTGCACGTCTTTCACGAGCACGCTCTTCGCTACCGTCCGCAACTGCTGCTCCTCCTCCCGCGAGAGATCCTTGCCCGTGAACACCACGATCGGGATGTCCCGCAGCGCCGGCTCTGCCTGCACTTTATCGAGCAGCTCGAACCCGCTCATGTCCGGCAACCGCAAATCCAGCACGCAACAATCCACCGGCTGATCCAGCAGCTTGTCGATGGCCTCCCTTCCCGTCGACGCCGTCGAGATCTCGATATCGTCGTGCTGCAGCAGCTCCACGATGCTCTGCCGCTCCACGTCGTTGTCCTCGACCACGAGCAGCCGCTTCGTGTGCGGTTCGACGAATTTCTTGATCCGCTCGAAACACTGCTCGAGCCCTTCCGTCGTCGTCGGCTTCACCGTGTAGGAAAACGCCCCGCGCGACAGCGCGTGCGACCGCTCCTCCTCCACCGAGATGATCTGCACCGGAATGTGCCGCGTCGTCGGACTGAGCTTCAGGTTGTTCAACACCGTCCACCCAAGCATGTCCGGCAGAAACACATCCAGCGTGATCGCCGTCGGCTGAAATTGCCGCGCCAGCGTCAGCGCCGCATTTCCGCGGGTCGCCACGATCCCCTTGAATCCTTTCTCCCGGGCCAAACCGAGCAGCACCCGCGCGTAGTGCGGATCGTCTTCCACGATCAACAAGCTGCGGTCGCCCGGTTGCACCGACTCGCGGTCGTCGAGAATCACTTCTTCACGCGGCGAGGGCAGCATGATCGGCGAAGCCGGCGACGCGGAACGCGCCTTCTCCGGCGCCGGTTCGATGTAATACAACGGCAAATACAGCGTGAAGGTGCTGCCCTGCCCGAGATTGCTGTTCAATCGGATCTCGCCGCCGAGGAGCGCCGCCAGCTCGCGCGAGATCGAAAGTCCCAATCCCGTGCCGCCATACTTGCGGCTCGTGCCCGCGTCCGCCTGCTGAAACGCCTCGAAGATCAGCTTCTGCTTTTCCTGCGCGATGCCGATACCGGTATCGCTGATCGAAAACGCGATCACCTGCGGCGCCCGGCTCAGCGCGGGATGCCCATGCGTCCAGCCTTCCGTCGCGGCCTGCACTTTCACGCCGACCTGTCCGTGCGAGGTGAACTTGAACGCATTCGACAGAAGATTCTTCAAGATCTGCTGCAGCCGCTTCGGATCGGTCGTGATCGTGCGCGGCAAGCCCGACGAAAACTCCACTTGGAAGGGCAGGTTCTTCGCTTCCGCCACGTGGCGGAAATTCCGCTCCACCGCATCGCGCAGCGACGTGAAGCTGATCTCCTCCGCTTCCACCGTGACCGTGCCCGATTCGATTTTCGAAAGATCGAGAATGTCTGTGATCAGGTTCAACAAATCCGATCCCGACGAATGGATGTTGCGCGCAAACTCCACCTGCTTCGTCGACAGGTTTCCTTGCGCATTGTCCGCCAGCTGCTGCCCGAGGATCAGGATCGAGTTCAGCGGCGTGCGGAGTTCGTGCGACATGTTCGCCAGGAATTCCGATTTGTATTTCGAGGTCAGCGCAAGCTCCGCCGCCTTTTCCTCGAGCGCCCGCCGCGCTTGCTCCACTTCGGCATTCTTGCGCTCCACTTCGACGTTCTGCTCCGCGAGCTGCCGCGCCTTCTGCGCCAGCTCTTCGTTCGTCTGCGTCAGCTCCTTCTGCTGCGACTGCAATTCGACCGTCAGCTGCTGCGACTGCTTCAACAAGCCTTCCGTCCGCATCGTCGCCTCGATCGTGTTCAACACCACGCCGATCGACTGCGTCAGCTGCTCGAGGAACGACACGTGCGTGACGCTGAAGGCATGCAGCGAAGCCAGCTCGATCACCGCCTTCGTCTGACCTTCGAACAACACCGGCAACACCACGATGCTCGCCGGCGCCGCGTCGCCGAGACTCGACTGCACGCGCGTGTAACCCGCCGGCAAATCGTTCAGCAAGATCCGCTGCTGCTCCACCGCGCACTGACCGACCAGGCCTTCGCCCAAATCGATTCGCTCCGGCTGTCCCGCATTTTGCGCATACCCGGCCAGCAACCGCAGGAACAATTGCCCGCTGCTGTCCGCCTCCATCTGGTAAATCGTGCCTTGCTGCGCATCGACGAGCGGCGCGAGTTCCGAGAGCAACATCTTGCCGACGGTGAAGAGATCGCGCTGGCCCTGCAGCATGCGCGTGAACTTGGCGAGATTCGTCTTCAGCCAGTCCTGCTCCTGATTCGTCTCCGTGGTGACACGAAGATTATAGATCATCGTGTTGATGTTGTCTTTCAGCTCCGCCACCTCACCGCGCGCATCGACCTGAATCGATCGCGTCAAATCGCCCTTCGTCACCGCCGTTGCCACTTCCGCGATCGCGCGCACCTGCGTCGTCAGATTCGCCGCGAGCAAATTCACATTGCCGGTCAAATCCTTCCACGTGCCCGCCGCGCCCGGCACGTGCGCCTGGCCGCCGAGCCGGCCTTCGACACCGACTTCGCGCGCCACATTCGTCACCTGCTCGGCAAACGTCGCGAGGGTGTCGGTCATGTTGTTGATCGTCTCCGCCAGCGCCGCGACTTCGCCTTTCGCCTCCACGGTCAGCTTCTGCCGCAGATTTCCGTCCGCCACCGCCGTCACCACTTTCACAATACCGCGCACCTGATCCGTCAGATTCGCGGCCATCAGATTCACATTGTCGGTCAAATCCTTCCACGTGCCCGCCACGCCCGGCACCTGCGCCTGACCGCCGAGCTTGCCTTCCGTGCCGACTTCGCGCGCCACGCGCGTCACTTCCGCGGCAAAACTGTTCAGCTGGTCCACCATCGTGTTGATCGTGTTCTTCAGCTCCAGAATTTCGCCTTTCACATCGACCGTGATCTTGCGCGACAAATCCCCGCGCGCGACCGCCGTCGTCACGTCCGCGATGTTGCGCACCTGCGCCGTCAAATTGCCGCCCATCGCGTTCACCGAATCGGTCAAATCCTTCCACGTGCCCGCCACACCCGGCACGACCGCCTGCACGCCGAGTCGTCCTTCCGTTCCGACTTCACGCGCCACGCGCGTCACTTCCGACGCAAACGATCGCAACTGCTCCACCATCGTGTTGATGGTTTCCTTCAGCTGCAAAATCTCGCCGCGCACATCCACCGTGATCTTGCGCGACAAGTCGCCGTTCGCGACGGCGATCGTCACTTCCGCGATGTTGCGCACCTGCGTCGTCAAGTTGTTCGCCATCGAATTCACGTTGTCCGTGAGATCCTTCCACGTGCCCGCCACGCCCGGCACTTCCGCCTGTCCGCCGAGCTTTCCTTCCGTGCCGACTTCGCGCGCCACACGCGTCACTTCCGACGCAAATCCGTTCAACTGATCCACCATCGTGTTGATGGTGTTCTTCAGTTCCAAAATCTCCCCGCGCACATCCACCGTGATCTTGCGCGACAAGTCGCCCTTCGCGACCGCCGTCGTCACTTCCGCGATGTTGCGCACCTGACCGGTCAGATTCGCCGCCATCGAATTCACATTATCGGTCAAATCCTTCCACGTGCCCGCCACGCCTTGCACCTGCGCCTGGCCACCGAGTTTTCCTTCCGTTCCGACTTCACGCGCCACGCGCGACACTTCCGACGCGAACGCGTTCAACTGATCCACCATCGTGTTGATCGTGTTCTTCAACGCGAGGATCTCGCCTTTCACGTCGACCGTGATCTTGCGCGACAGATCCCCGCGCGCCACCGCCGTCGTCACGTCCGCGATGTTGCGCACCTGCGTCGTCAGATTCGTCGCCATCGCATTCACCGAATCCGTCAAATCCTTCCACGTGCCCGCCACGCCCGGCACCTGCGCCTGCCCGCCGAGCGCGCCTTCCGTTCCGACTTCGCGCGCCACGCGCGTCACTTCCGCCGCAAATCCGTTCAGCTGATCCACCATCGTGTTGATGGTGTTCTTCAGCTCCAAGATTTCCCCTTTCACATCGACCGTGATCTTGCGCGACAAGTCGCCTTTCGCCACCGCCGTCGCCACCTCCGCGATGTTGCGCACCTGACCCGTCAGATTCGCCGCCATCAAATTCACATTGTCGGTCAAATCCTTCCACGTGCCCGCTACGCCCGGCACTTCGGCCTGCCCGCCGAGCTTTCCTTCCGTGCCGACTTCGCGCGCGACACGCGACACTTCCGACGCGAATCCGTTCAACTGGTCCACCATCGTGTTGATGGTGTTCTTCAGCTCCAAAATCTCCCCGCGCACATCCACCGTGATCTTGCGCGACAAATCGCCCTTCGCGACCGCCGTCGTCACTTCCGCAATGTTGCGCACCTGACCGGTCAGATTCGCCGCCATCGAATTCACGTTATCCGTCAAATCCTTCCACGTGCCGGCCACGCCTTGCACCTGCGCCTGGCCGCCGAGTTTTCCTTCCGTTCCAACTTCGCGCGCCACACGCGACACTTCTGACGCGAATCCGTTCAGCTGGTCGACCATCGTGTTGATGGTGTTCTTCAGCTCCAGGATTTCGCCTTTCACATTCACCGTGATCTTGCGCGACAAATCGCCTTTCGCGACCGCCGTCGTCACCTCCGCAATGTTGCGCACCTGACCGGTCAAGTTGGTCGCCATCGCGTTCACCGAATCGGTCAAATCCTTCCACGTGCCACCGACTCCCGGCACGACCGCCTGGCCGCCGAGTTCGCCTTCCGTGCCGACTTCGCGCGCCACGCGCGTCACCTCCGCCGCGAATCCGTTCAACTGGTCCACCATCGTGTTGATGGTGTTCTTCAGTTCCAAAATTTCCCCGCGCACTTCCACCGTGATCTTGCGCGACAAATCTCCGCGCGCCACCGCCGTCGTTACGTCCGCGATATTGCGCACCTGCGTCGTCAGGTTGTTCGCCATCGAATTCACGTTGTCCGTGAGATCCTTCCATGTGCCCGCCACGCCGGGCACCTGCGCCTGACCGCCCAGCTTGCCTTCCGTGCCGACTTCGCGGGCCACGCGTGACACTTCCGACGCAAACGCATTCAGCCGGTCCACCATCGTGTTGATGGTTTCCTTCAACTCGAGGATCTCGCCTTTCACGTCGACCGTGATCTTCCGGGACAAATCCCCGCGCGCCACCGCCGTCGTCACTCCCGCGATGTTGCGCACCTGCGCCGTCAAATTCGACGCCATCGCGTTCACCGAATCGGTCAAATCCTTCCACGTGCCCGCCACACCCGGCACCACCGCCTGACCACCGAGCTTTCCTTCGGTGCCGACTTCGCGCGCCACGCGCGTCACCTCCGCCGCAAACGACCGCAGCTGGTCGACCATCACGTTGATCGCTTCCTTCAGCTGCAAAATCTCGCCGCGCACATCGACCGTGATCTTTTTCGACAAGTCGCCGTTCGCGACCGCGATCGTCACTTCCGCGATGTTGCGCACCTGCGCCGTGAGATTGCCCGCCATCTGATTCACCGACTCGGTCAACTCCTTCCACACGCCCGACACCTTCTTCACTTGCGCTTGGCCGCCGAGTTTGCCTTCCGTGCCGACTTCGCGCGCCACGCGAATCACCTCCACCGAAAACGCCTCCAGCTGGCCCACCATTCCATTCACCAGCTTCGCCGTCTTCAAATACTCCCCCTTCAATGGCCGCCCGCCCAACTCCAACGGCATCGCTTGCGAAAGATCGCCGTTCGCGACCGCACCGATCACCCGGCCCACTTCGACCGTCGGACGCGAGAGATCGTCCACGATCGAGTTGATCGCCTCCACCCGCTCCGCCCAGTTCCCCACCGCATCTCCAATCGGCAACCGTTCGCCGATCTTCCCTTCCTCACCCACCTGCCGCCGCAGCCGCAGCAAGCTCGTGTTGAACCGCTCCATCCGCGCCGTCATTTCGTTCAACCGCTCCGCCACCTTTCCATTCAACCCGGTCCAGTCCGACGCCATCCGGGTCGAGAAATCTCCCTCCACCACCCCGTCCAACGCCCGCAGCAGGTCCTTCATGAAGGCATCGCCACTGGCTTGCTCCGGCGCGACTCCATTCGAACGCGCACGTGAGCGCGGCTTCGCAGCAGCACCGGACTTCTTTTCGATACGAGCGGAACGGGGAAGGGACGACATGGGGAAGAGAGTCTAAAAGGAACGACGCGGCTCGCGTGCGAGACCGCACTGCTTTCCGAAAACGACAAAGCGCGCGCTGTCGCTCATCGCGAGACAGCGCCGAATCGCCCTTCTCGGTGATGAAGCTTGGAGCAGCACGCAGAAGCAGGGCGCATTACGCGCGGCAGCACAGTAGCGGGCGAGGTCGCTTGGTTCCGAAAAAACCCTAACGATCCGACAGGTTTTGCCGCATGCCGCGTAAAATCCAGAATCACCGCGCTCAACTGCAAACAAGCAGATTTAGCGGCCCTTCGTGGTTAACTCACCACACGTTCATCCGCGTCTTCGGTGAGCAAAAACTCACCCGTGCCGCCCCTTGAACGTCAGCTCGGCAACTCCGCTCTTATCCAACGCGCCCAACCCGAGCGCCACCATCCGCTCATACTGCTGCTTCGTCGCTTCCGCCAACGGCAGGTTCAATCCCGCTTCCCGTCCCAGCCGCGCCGCAATCCCGCTGTCCTTCGCTGCATGCGCCGCCGAGAAGTAACAATCGTGCGCGCGGTTCTGCATGTCCTCGCCATCCGTTTTCAACACCTGCGAATTCGCGCCCGTCTGCGCGAACACTTCCCGCAACATCTCCAAATCCAGCCCCAGCGCGGCCCCCAATCCCAATCCTTCCGCCAACCCCGCCGTGTTGATATTCATCACCATGTTCACAAGCGCCTTCACCTGCGCCGCCGTGCCCGCCGGCCCGATATAGCGCAGCGCCGAACTCAACTTGCCCAAAAGCGGCTCCAAACGTCCGAAGACTTCCCGCTCGCCGCCACACATCAGATAAAGCGTCCCGTTGCGCGCCTGCGGGATCGACGACGCCATGCAGGCCTCGATCGCCGCAGCCCCCGCCGCCTTCGCCCGTCGTTCCACTTCAATATGCGTGCCGGGCGTAATCGTCGCGCAATTCACAAACGTTTTCCCCTCCGCGCCGACGAGCAACGAATCGCCCGTTTCCGCAAACACCGCCAACTGCGCCACGTCGTCCGTCACCACCGTGAAAATCACGTCCGCCGCCGCCGTGACTTGCGCCAGCGAAACCGCATGCGCCGCCCCTAGCTCCGTCGCCAGATCCGCGGCCGACGGCCCATGCGCATCGTAAACCGACGTCACCGCATATTCGCAGTCCTTCAACCGCCGCGCCATGTTGGCCCCCATCCGCCCCACGCCCACAAATCCGATTTTTTCGTTCATGATGTTAGTAGAAAAGTTCTCACCACGGATGGACACCGATGCACACGGATCAACCCCCGATCCTGAACCACGAGTTCACACGAATAACAGCCCAGCCCTCATCCGTGTCTATCCGTGGTTAAAATTTCCGATCCATAATTCCCCCGAGAAGAGGAGTGTTTTTTCATTCGTGTGAATTCGTGTCCATTCGTGGTTAACACCCCACCTCACATCCGCTCCCGCCCATGCGGCGCCGCCAAATCCATCGCCGGCCCCAGCGGCACGATCCTGGTCGGATTAATCTCCGTATGCGTCACGTAATAGTGCCGCTTGATGTGATCGAAGTTCACCAGCTCCGCGACTCCAGATTGCTGATACAAATCCTGCAGATACCCCTGCAGATTCCGATAATCCACGATCCGCCGCACGTTGCACTTGAAGTGCCCGTGATACACCGCGTCGAACCGCACAAGGGTGTTAAACAACCTCCAATCCGTTTCCACGATCCGCCGGCCGAACAAATACCGCGATCTCGCCAGCCGCACCTCCAACTCGTCCAGCGCCTCGAACAACCGCCGGCAGGCCCGTTCATACACCGCCTGTTTCGTCGCAAAGCCCGCGCGATACACGCCGTTGTTGATCCGTTCGTAAACCCACGCCGACAACTCCGCCTGCTCCTTCTTCAATTCCTCCGGAAACAACTCCACGCCGTCCGGCGCCTGAAACCCGAACGCATCGCACAACATCCAGCAGAGGTCGTCCTCCGAGTTGTTCACGATCCGCTTCGTCTCCTTGTCCCACAACACCGGCACCGTCCACCGCCCGCGAAAATTCGGGTTCGTCGCCCGATACGCCTCCGACAAAAACGCGAATCCATTCACCGGATCGGCACTAAACCCAGGCCCGTCGCGAAACGCCCAGCCGCGCGCATCGCGCACCGGATCCATCACCGTCATCCCGATCACGTCTTCCAATCCGAGCAGCCGCCGCACAATCGCCACCCGCGTCGCCCACGGACACGCCAGCGACACATACAAGTGATACCGCCCCGCGACCGCCGGATATCCACTCGCCCCATCCTTCGTGATCCATTCGCGAAACGCATCCTCCTGCCGCTCGAACTCTCCATCGACTTGCTCAGCTTCGAATTGCGGCCGCGGCTCCATCCTTCACCACTGCCGCCACTCGCGATTTTTCTCAACTGCCTTCGCGCCCCCGCCCCTCCCACCGCGCCGCGCCGCGATCACTGCATCGTTATCGTGAACGCTTCCTTCACCAACCCATTCTCCGCGAGAAACGCGTTCAGCGAATCGTAACTCGCCGTCTGCAATCCTCGCCGGCGATCCATGTCCTCGTGACTCACTCCTTCCACAAAGTGAGCTCCAATCGACTTGACCGGCCCGAGCCGCACCGGCGTCGGCCGAAAATAGGTTCGGATATTCGCATAGATGCGCGCCCGATCGTCCGTCTCGTAGAGCGCCGCCATGCAGACTTTCAGCGTGTGCGTCACGCAGTTGTCGAAGCGATCCACCCACGGATTCGTCAGCAGGTTGTAATCGGGATTGTGCAGCGCCACGTAAGCCGGCGAGCGAATCGCCGCCGCAATCCGTCGCTGCAACGCCTCCACCGGCACGCACACCACCACGTCCTTCTCCGCCACGCCCGCGACGAAATCATACGTGAGATCCTGCTTCAGATAACTGCGGTCGTCGCGTCCATCCGCACCTTGGTAGAGATTATAAACCGCATAGGTGTGAAACACCTCCCCGTCTGCCCCGCGCACCGGCTCGAACACCGCGAACGCCACATGCGTATAACTGATGCCTTTCGGCAGCTCCGACCGCGGTCGCCCCGATCGCGCCAGGATCGCGACGTTCACCTTTCGCGCATCGAGTTCGTCGTTCACTTTTAGCGCCAACTCCCGAATCGGCGCCTCGCCGAATTTCTCCACCCCGAAGCGGCTGTCCGCACTCGCCCCGGCATAAACCGGGGCGAGCAACAGCGAACTGCCCAACAGCAGAGCCGCCGCAAGGCGACTCGCACAAATGAGTTTTTTCATGATCATGGATGTTGAGGGTTCAGCTCACGCTCAGCGTTTCGCATTCAACACCATGCTCGGAGGCAGGTCCGCGAGTCTCGCCGCATTCGCGTTCCTCACCTGCGGCACCGCTCGCTCACGATTGAGCGCGGGCCGCTTCGCCGGATCGCTGGTCGCGAAGTCCCAGATTTCGCCCGCTCCCTCCTTAGCCGCATCTCCAGTGGCAACACTCGCCTCGCCCACCGCCGCGACCAGACTCCCCGCGGTCGCCACCGCCGCGCCGCTCACATAAACCGGCACCGCCGCCACACCGGAGGCGACTTTCACCGTGGCCTCACCGGATTCGACCCCCGCCTTGGCAACTTCACCCGCCGCCGCGACCGAATGACTCGCCGCCGCCGAGAGGTGCGACGTCGCCGCACACGATTGAGCCGACAAAGCGAGCGTTCCGAAACCAAGAACGATCGCGACCGTGACCAGGGATTTAGCATGTGTTTTCATAACGCTCCCAGCCTACCGCATTCCTCGCTCTCGCCGTTAATCGATAAATCTGATGCCGCCCATCAATCATATCGATAGCCGTCCGTGACACCCACGACTCTTGTCTCCCTCGGGTGCTCTGCCTTCATCCGCCCGCGATGAACCTCCATCACCTCGAACTCTTCTACCACGTTGCGAAACATGGAGGCATCAGTCGCGCCGTGCGCCACATCCCCTACGGCATTCAACAACCCGCCGTCAGCAGCCAGGTGCTCCAACTCGAACAAGACCTCGGCGCCAAACTCTTCGACCGACAACCCTTCCGCCTCACTTCCGAAGGCAAGGAACTCTACGATTTCGCCCGGCCTTTCTTCGACAACGCCGATGCCGTCGCCGCCCGCCTCCGCAACCGCCAGGCGCCGATCCTGCGCTTCGCCGCCTCCGAGCTCATCCTTCGCGACTACCTCCCACCGATCATCGAACGCCTCCGCCGCAAACATCCCGGACTTCGCTTCGGTTTCCGCACCGGCTTCCAAGCCCAGCTCGAAACCTGGCTCCAGGAAGGCGACATCGACCTCGCCATCACTCCGCTTCAAACCCGCCCTCAACCCGGACTCAAAAGCATTCCCATCATCGCACTCGATCCCGTCCTCATCGTTCCCAAATCCTCCCGGCTGAAATCAGCCGCCGACCTTTGGACGCGCGACCGCATCGACGAACCGCTCATCTGCCTGCCAGCCGGCGAAGCGATCACCCGCGTCTTCCGCCAAGGTCTCGCCGAAATGAAAGTCGACTGGCCCACCTCCATCGAAGCGAGCTCCACCGAGCTCGTCGCCCAATACGTCGCCATCGGCTACGGGCTCGGCGTCGGCGTCAACGTCCCGCACCTCATCCAACAACCCAACGTCCGCATCCTCCCCCTTCCCGGATTCGACACCGTCGAAATCGCCGCGCTCTGGCGCCCGCCCGCATCACCGCTCCACGACGATCTCCGCGAAGCCATCGCCGCCCGCACCGCCGAACTCTGGGCCAACAAAACATAGGCCTCACCTTCGCCCTCCCATGAAAATCTTCCTCACCGGCGCCTCCGGTCTCGTCGGCGGCAACTTCGCGCAAATCGCCGCCGCCAGCGGCCATCAGGTGATCGGCGTTGTCGGCCGCTTCACCGGCGAACTCCACGGCCTTTCCCAGCGCCTTTCCCTCGACCTAACCGACGAAGCCGCGCTCGTCTCCGCGCTTCGCTCCGCCGCCCCCGACGCAATCGTCAACTGCGCCGCGATCTCCGAACCCGCGCAATGCGATGCCGATCCCGTTCTCTCCGAGGCGATGAACGTCACGCTGCCCGCCCGCCTCGCCCAACTCGCGCGCGAGCTCGACGCCCGTCTTCTCCACCTCTCCACCGAACAGGTCTTCGATGGACAACGCAGCAACCCCTACGCTCCGCACGACCGGACAAATCCAATAAATCGATACGCCGCGCAAAAACTCGCCAGCGAACAAGCCGTCCTCGATCTCGCGCCTCACCATTCGGCCACCATCCGTGCCCCGCTCCTGATGGGCAACAGCCCCGGCCGCCGTCGCTCCTTGCATGAACGCCTGCTCGCCGACTGGGCCGCCGGCCGCACGCCCAAACTCTACACCGACGAATTCCGCCAGCCTTGCACCGCCGCCAATCTCGCCGCCGCCTTGGTCGAGCTCCTTCCTCGCCGTGACCTGCACGGCGTCTTCCATTGGGCCGGCGCCGAACTCCTCTCCCGCCACGAAATCGGCCTGCGCGTGCGCGAGCATTTCAATCTCTCGGAGTCCGCCGCGCCCATCGTCGCCATCACGCGCACCGAAACCCCCGCCGTCGCCGCGCAGCGCCAACCCTGCCTCGCCCTCAACCTCGAGCCTCTCCTCAGCACCCTCCGCTCCCGCCCCCAAACCTTCGCCGAACAGCTCCCCACGCTCGAACCCTAAAGCCCGCGCGCCCGACCCCATCCCCGCCCCCCTTAAAGAGCTTCTCTCCTCCTCGTCTCCCCCACCCCGACCCATTGTAATACATTGTATTACAGCGGTGCGGGTGCATCCGCGCTTTCCTTCATCGAACGTCAAGTTCTGCTCAATCAATTGGCGGCGACGTGCACGGGTAGTTCGTGGTCTTCCTTCACCCAGTTCAGCGCGAGCGCCGCGAGCGCGAGAGACGCACCGCCGAGGAAAATCGCATGGATGGCCTCACCTTCGAACCAGCCGGCAACGATGGGTCCGAGGATCGCGGACGCCGCGATTTGCGGGAGCACGATGAACAAATTGAAGACGCCCATGTAGAATCCCATCCGTCCCGCGGGAATCGCATTCGCCAGCAGCGCATACGGCATCGAGAGGATGCTCGCCCATCCAATGCCCACTCCGGCCATCGACACCAGCAGCCAGATTGGGTCAGGCCAAATGCCAACGAGCAAGAATCCCGCCGCCGCGACCAACAGGCACACGCGATGAATCCCACGGGCGGAAAACCGTCGCGCCAGGGGGATCAACGCGAACGCAAAAGCGAACGCCACGCCGTTATAGGTCGCGAAACACACTCCGCCCCACTCGATGCCCCGTTGATACGCCTCCGTTCCCGGCTCTCCGCCGAACACACCGCGCGCGATGGCCGGCGCGAAGTAAATCCACAGGCAGAATAATCCGAACCACGTGAAGAACTGCACAACCGCCAGCCGCTTCATCGTCGACGGCATCGTGAGCACGCCGCGAAAAATCTCCCCAAACGCACGCCCCACGCCCGCGCTCGCCGCTCTTTCCCGTTCGAATTCCGCCAGGTTCTCCGGCGGATGCTCACGGGTCGTCAGCACCGTGTAGAGCACCGCGCCAAAAAACACCGCTGCCCCGATATAGAACGACACGTGCACGGTCACGGGAATGCGCGATCCGCTGTCGCCCACGCCCGACGCCACGCCAAACACATTCGTCAACAGCCACGGCAGCGCGGACGAAAGAATCGCGCCGAGACCGATCAACAAACTCTGCATCGCGAAACCCACCTTGCGCTGCTTCGGCGGCAGCAGGTCGCCGACAAACGCGCGAAACGGTTCCATGCTCACATTCACCGCCGCATCCAAAATCCAGAGCAGCCCCGCGGCCATCCACAGCGACGATGAGTTCGGCATCGCAATCAGCGCGAGGCTCGCGAGCACGGCGCCCACCAGGAAATAGGGTCGTCGCCGGCCGAGCCGCGTCCACGTGCGATCGCTGTAGTATCCAATAATTGGTTGCACCACCAGACCGGTGACCGGCGCGGCGAGCCAGAGCAGCGGGATCTCACTCTCCGTCGCGCCGAGGTATTGATAGATGGCGCTCATGTTCGCCATCTGCAGCCCCCAGCCGAATTGAATGCCGAGAAAGCCGAAGCTCATCTTGACGATTTCCACGAGCGCGAGCGGGCGGGAGTTCATAGGCGGGGACGAGCACTAACCACAGAGGCACAAAGGCACGGAAAAGACTCTTTCCGATCTCCGTGTCTCTGTGCCTTTGTGGTTCACCGATTCGGGTTCAAGGGCTTTGCGGCGGCTCGCTGTAGTCGACGACTTCACGGGTGCCGGTGCGGTCATAGATCTGGATCCATTCGCGCAGGATCTCCGTCTTCGTCTTCGCGAGTCGCGCGAGTTGGAGATCGGTAAAACGCCATTGCCAGTTTCCCACCGTCGTTCCCGGGCGGTTCAACACCGCATCGGCGCCGAGATCGAGCAGGTCCTGAATCGGCACCACCGCCAATCGCGACGTCGTCGCGAGCAATGCGCGAATCATCGGCCAGGCCGAACGCGAACCACGCAGCTGGAAGTAAGCGTCCACCTGGGCCCGCAGGGGATTCGCGAGATGTTCGAGCCAGCCACGGGTGGTGTTGTTGTCGTGCGTGCCGGTGTAAGCGACACTGTTGAGCGCGAAGTGATGGGGCAGGTTCGCGTTGTTCGCATCGTGTCCATAGGCGAACTGCATCACTTTCATTCCGGGCAGCCCGCTCGCCCGCCGCAACGCGACGACATCGGGGCCGATGTAACCCAGATCCTCCGCAATGATGCGCGCGTGCGGCAGTGCGTTTTTAACCGCTTCGAAAAACGCGAGCCCCGGTCCCTTCAACCATCGCCCGGACCGTGCATCCATCGCATCCGCAGGGATCTCCCAATAGGTGTCAAAACCGCGGAAGTGATCGAGCCGCACCACATCGTAGAGTTGAAACGCTGCCGCGAGTCGATCGATCCACCACGCATACCCCGTCTGTGCGAGATGCTCCCAGTGGTAGAGCGGATTGCCCCACAACTGACCGTAACTCGAAAAGTAATCCGGCGGCACACCCGCAACGGCCTCCGGCGTGCCGCGCCGATCGAGCCGAAACACCGCGCGATGCCGCCAGGTGTCGGCGCTGTCGAGCGCCACAAAAATCGGCACGTCGCCGATGATTCCCACGCCGCGATCCGCGGCATAGCGGCGCAATCGCTTCCACTGGCCAAAGAAGAGATATTGGTAGAACACGTGCCGCTCCGCTTCGCGCGCGACGTCAGGCGGACGTTGCGCGTGCAGCTGCGGCGTCCACTCGCTGCAAGCATCGGGCCAGGTCATCCACGCTTCTCCACCGAAATGAGCCTTCCACGCCATGTAGTCGGCAAAGGGGTCCAACCATGCCGTGTGTCGCGCGCGGAACTCACGCAGTGAACCAAACTCCGCAAACTGCGCTGCTCCACTCTTCGCGAAACGATCGGCCGCGCGCGCGAGCACCGGCCAGAAGGCCCAGTAGAGATGCCCGTAGTTCACTCGCCGCAGCGGGAGACCGCGCAACTCGGCGAGTTCGGATGATTCCAGCAATCCCGCCGATTCCAGTTCGCCGAGATCGATGAAGTAAGGATTCCCCGCGGCGCTCGAGAAAAGTTGATATGGCGAATCGCCGTAGCCCGTCGGGCCGATCGGACAAATCTGCCAGTAGCGCACGCCCGCGTCCGCGAGAAAATCCACAAACGCTCGCGCTCCTCCTCCGAGATTACCGATGCCAAAATCCCCCGGCAGCGACGAGACGTGCGCGAGGACACCCGCGGAGCGAGTTCTGAGCCACGGCGGCGGAGGAGGATCCGTGTCGAATCGGCGTGGCGCCAAAGCGGCGGCTTCGAGCCCGGTGAGGACACCGGGCTCCACCACAGATTGGATCGAGCTCAAGCGAGTCGGGAGTTTGCGCCCAATTCAGAACTTATACGACACGCCGGCCGAGTAGGACGCGCCGTAACTCTGATAATCGACCACGAGCCGCGGATCGCCTTGCTCCGATGTCTGCAGCGGCTCGTCCGTGAGATTGTAGCCCTGCAGGATCACGGTGAATCCCTTCATCGGCCCCGATTTGAATTCGTAGCTGATCTGCGCGTCGATCACCTGCTCCGTGTGGATCGTGCGGAAGTTTTCTCCGCGCGGACCGAACGTGTAGATGTTTCCTCGATACGCCGAACGATAGCGTTCGCTCACGCGAGCGGAGAAGCCGCCGCGCTCGTAGTAGATCGTTGCGCTCGCAACCTTGCGCGAAAGCCCGGGGATCGAGGTGCCCGCGGAGCCGGGCCCATAAGGTTCGATGTCGCTGTCGTTATAGGCGCCGCTGACGATGAAACCGAGGCCGCGGACCGACGGAAAAATCAGTTCGCTGGGAAGCGACAATGTGGCTTCGACGCCCTGGATCGTTCCGCCGTCGCCATTCGCGGGCCGATCGTAAACGCCGAGGTAAGTCGCGGGCGTGACGCCGCCGCTCGGGAAACCGGTGAAGTCCGCGATCACCTTCTGGTTATAGGTGTAAGTGCGCAGATCCTTGTAGAACGCGGAGACGGCGAAGTAGCCCATGTTGTCGCGAAAGTAGTGTTCGAACGCGAGGTCCACGGAGTTCGACCGCCACGGCTTCAACTCGGGATTGCCGCCGGAAGCGTTCCACGCGTCGCCTGGATTCGGCGAGGTCGCGAGGTTCGAATTGAAGGTCGTGTTACGTCCGGCACGCATGTCGTTCATGCGTTGGCGCGCGAGTTGTTGCGCGACGCTGAAGCGCAGGAAGCGGCGCTCGGCGAGTTGCAGTTTCAGGTTCAAACTGGGCAACACGTTCCAGTAGCGATCGCCACCTTCGGTCGGAACATTGACGGAGCGGCCGTCGATCGGAACGGCCGAGAGACCGTGCGAGGTTTGATCCGTGTGCATGACCTGCACGCCGATATTGCCCGTGAGCGGCATGCCGCCGATGCGGCTCTGCAGACCGAGTTGCACGTAGCCCACGGCGACCTTTTCGGCGACGTCCCAATCGTTGGAGATCACATCGGTGTGAGGATTCGTCAGCGCGGTGTAGGTGCCGCCGTAGAGCGCCGCGAGCGGATCGTAACTCGCCATGCCGCTGATACCGATGAAGCTCAGATCGGTCACGCCGGTAGATGACGGCAACGGCCCGGTCGTCTGACCGCTCGCGAGCGCGAGATAGTAGCCGTCTTCCACTTCGGACTTGGTGCGGCGGCTGTAACTTCCGCCGATGTCGAGCAGGTTGAAGAAGCCGTCGAGATTTCGTTTCGCCGAGAACTTGAAGAGCGTGAGCGCATCCTCGGATTTGGGATTCTTCAGGTATCCGGCCTGGCCGCCGGGAACGACGTCGCTGCCCCAGCCTTGCGGCCCGGCAAGTTGGACCAGGTTGCGGTCGGTGTAATCGAGCGCCGAGGTAAACGTCGCTCCCCGCCCGCTGCCCATCGCGACGGTGATCGTATCCGGCGTGCCGACCTGATTTGCGCCGGTTCCGGAATAGGTTTCGAGCACGCGGTCCTTCCGATCAATGCGCGAGTAGCTGAGGTCTCCTTCGAAGGTCCAGCCCGCGTCGTCGCCGAACTTCACGTTCCAGCCGCCGGCGTAAACATCGGCTTTGCGCGCGACGATGTCGTTGCGCACGACGTTGAAAACATTGTTGAAAACGGCGTTCGTCACGAGGCCGTCGTCGACGGTGAAACCCGGTTGAAAGCCGGAACCGTTCGGTCCCCAGTAGAGCGGGATTTCGATGCCGCGCAGGAGCTGGGTTTCGTCGAAGAAGGAATAGTAAAGATCGATCGTGGAGTGAAACGTGGAGCTGGGCTTGTATTCGATGACGCCCATGAGTCCGTCGCGCTTGAGTTCGCTGGAGCGCACGAAAGGTTTCGCGCCGCCGATGACCCAGGGCTGATCCGGATGTTGCTCGGCACTCGTCGCGGGATAACCCCAGGCATTCCATTGTTCGCCCTGACCGGGGATGTCGGCATGCGAATAACCGAATGCGACGCCGAGCGTGCCTTCGTTGAACTGATCGATGTAGGAGGCGCTGTAACGATAGCCGTTGTCGTCGGAGCCGGCGTTGAGCGCGTCGAGCTGCGTCCAATCGTAAAACGCGTTCGCGGCGACCGTCCGGCGTCCGTGCGTGAGCGGTCGCACGGTGCGAAGATCGATCGTGCCGGCGAGACCCTGGCCAATGAGATTAGCCTGCGTGGTTTTATATACGACGGCGCTGCTGAGAAGTTCGGCGGGATACTGGTCGAACTCGACCGTGCGATTGCTGTTGGAGCTGACTTGCTCGCGGCCGTTGAGCAGGCCGGTGGTGTAGTCGCCGGTCAGACCGCGAATGCTGATGGCCTGGCTGCGGCCGTTGAGACGTTGCGTCGCCAGGCCGGGCAAACGGCTGAGCGAGTCGGCGATGGAGATGTCGGGAAGTTTACCGATGTCTTCGGCGGCGACGATCTCGGTGATGCCGGGCATGGTTTGCTTCACTTCAGCCGCGGCCGCGAGGCTCCCGGCAAACCCGCCCGTGACGGTGAAGCGATCGAGAACGACCAGGCCGCCCGCGGGATTTTGTTCGGAATCGCGCGGATCGGTGGAGGAATCCGACGGCGTTTGCGAGAAGGCGATCGAAGGAAGCAACAGGAGGAGCGTGAGGCTCGCTCGGGAGGTGGGGAACTGCGATGGCGATGACATGGGATGACAGGGCTGCGAGTTTCCGCTGCAGCCGGAGAATCGGCGCACGACGCGAGGTGATTGGTGTTGGTTTGGGTCGAAGGGGTGCGCTGGGCGCGCCCCGGGGTTGATGAAACCGTGCCTCGGGCCGAGCGCTCGCGCCAACGGGGAGTCCGGCAGAGAACCGAGATGGACAGGAAAAAACCTGGATTTCCGCTCGGACGTCGCGGGCAGCGAGCGGACGCGCGGGATTTTCGATCGAACGAAGATTTGTCCCGGTCGCCTATGAATTGTCCGCGGCGGCGCTTTTGACGGAGGGGACGCGCGCGGCAGGCTGCAACGCAACCCCGGTTACCTTCATGAAAACGACAACGAGATGGATGCGGTGGATGGCGGCGTGGGTTTGTGGAGCGATGCCGATTTCCGCCAGTGTGCAGCAGCAACCCGGCTGGTGGCGGGACGCGGTATTTTATGAGATCTTCGTGCGCTCGTTTGCGGACGCATCAAGCGGGCCGCTCGCAGGCGACGGCATCGGCGATTTCCAAGGACTGATCGAAAGACTCGACTACTTGAACGATGGACGCGGCGCCGAAGGAAAATCGCTCGGCGTGACGGCGCTGTGGCTCATGCCGATCCATCCTTCGCCGAGCTATCACGGCTACGATGTGAGCGACTATTTTGCGGTGCATCCAGAATTTGGAGACATCGCGTTGTTCAAGAGATTCCTGGCGGAGGCTCATCGGCGGGGGATTCGCGTGATCATCGACTCGGTGCTGAACCATGCATCGTCGCAGCATCCCCTGTTCTTGGAAGCGCTGGCGGAAGGAGAGGAAGTCGGGAAGGACGATAAGCGAAAGATGTTTCGTTTCGCTGAGGTGCCGCTGGAGCTGTTCGGGCCGTGGGATCAACGCGCGTGGCATCCGGTGCCGGGAGGAAAAGGCGGATTCTACTACGGGGTGTTTTCGTCGGAGATGCCGGATTGGAATTTCGATGATCCGCGCGTGACGGAGCATCATCGCAAGGCGGCGGAGTTTTGGTTGAAGGAAATTGGCGTGGATGGATTTCGCCTGGATGCGGTGCGATATTTTCACGAAGTCGGCGAGGCGTTGCAGGACACGGACGAGACGCGCGCGTGGTTGAAGGAGTTCAAGGCGTATTGCCACGAGCTTAAACCGGACGCGTTCGTGATTGCGGAGAACACGGCGCGGATGGGCGAAGTGGCGAAGGGCATTCGCGGCGGCGCGGTGGACAGCTCGTTCGAGTTCGATCTGGCGCGGGCGACGATCGAAGCGGTGCGGTTGCGCGAATCGAGGATTTTGTCGCGGGCGCTGGAGAGATTGGACGCGTTGTATGAAGGCGACGCGCCGTGGGCGGCGTTGTTGACCAACCACGATCAGGAACGCGCGAAGACGCAGTTGGGGGGAAGCGAATCCGCGACGCGACTGGCGACGAAGATTTTGTTCACGCTGCCGGGGACGGTGTTCTTGTATTATGGCGAAGAACTCGGGATGCAGGCGACGAAGCCGGACCCGGAGCTGCGCACGCCGATGCCTTGGAGAAGCGAGCCGCCGAATGCGGGCTTTGCGAAACCGGACGTGCGCGCGTGGAAACCGCCGCAGCCGGAGTTTAGCGAGGTGAATGTCGCCGCGCAGATCGACCAGCCGGATTCGATGTGGGCGCTGTATCGAAAACTTGTTACGTTGAACCTGAGCTCGCCGGCGCTGCGACAGGGAAAGCGCATCGAAGTGAGCGCAAGCGAGCCCGACATCTATGTGCAGATGCGCGAAGCGAAAGACGAAGTGGTGCTGGTGATCGGAAACTTCGATCCGGCGCCGCGGCGCGGGATGGAATTGAGCACAGCGCAGACGCCGGCGCGAGCGACGTGGCGGATGAAGGAGGAGATCGAAGGAACGAAGATCGCGGCACCCCGATGGACGAGTGAAGGAGGATTTGAACGGTGGATACCGATCACGGAGCTTGCGCCGGAATCGCTGTATGTCGTGCGCTGGCTAAAGTGAACGTGGAGCGCGTCGTCCTTGTCGGCGGCGATGGGCGGTGTTGGTGCCGTGTTTCGGCCCGGAGAAAACAGCGGGTTTCCCGCTGGTGGATTTTCGGCACGAAATCGTGGTGGGGCTTGCGGCGTTCGCGGTTTGTTCGCCGATGCGCGTAGTGAGCGGCGCGCGCGAGGTAGTCGGTCCTTCGATACGCTCGCCGGCGCGATCCATCAATCGTGGCACTTTTCCGCAAGGCGGCGGACAATGGGGCTGAGCCCCGAGCTGTCATGCTGCGTTCACGACCGGTAAGATTTCTGATCACGCGCATTGCGCGAGCCTACGGGTTTCTCGACCCGGTCGCATTGATGGCGAATTTGCGCGGGTTCGCAAAGCCGTCGGAAGTCGCGGAGCCCATCGAACTCTTGCGCGCGGGGATGTTGTTTCATGCGCGTGGGCTGGTGAACACGAAGGCGATTCAGAACAATCTCGACTGGGTGTGGCCTTATTGGGTCGAGCGGCAGTTCAATCCCGGCGATCCGTCGTTTATTCCGCGGGCGTTTTCGTTCAGTCACATCAATCTCACGCATCGCAACTGGACGGCGGTCGGATTGCCGGATGTCGCGTTTTATCCGATCGTCGATCCTCGCGGACTGGTGACTTCGCTTTTCGACGGGTGGTCGCTGGATTTCTGGTTCGTGCCGGAGGATGGCGGGGCGGTGTTGTTGCCGTCGAAGTTGGGCGACGCGGACGTGACTCAGGAGTTGAGTCTGACGGATAATCTGCGGGTGCGGACGGTGGCGAAGTTCGGCGGTTCGAACGGCGCCGAAGGAGCGGCACCCTCCAAAGCGGTGACGTTGGAGAGTGTGGTGGAGATGGGTTTCAAGCAGGGCGAGCCGCAGTGTCGCGTGCGCCTGGAAGTGCATGGAGGGAAGAAAGGCGCGGTCGCGGTCGCGGTGCGGCCTTACAATCCGGAAGGCGTGAGCTTCATCAAATCGATCGAAACGATGACGCAGCGTAGCGGGTTTCTCGTGAACGGCCGCAATGAAGTGATCTTCGATCGCGCGCCGGCGAAGCAGTTGTTATCGAACTATGCGCATGGCGACGTGTTGCTGCGGCTGCGCGAGCCCTTGGCGGAAAAGGAAGTGAGTTGTCCGGTGAGCATGGCGACGGCGGTCGCGTTGTTTCCGACGTCGGGCGAGGACAACAATACCTGCGAGATTCGGGTGCCGATCTACGATGAGCTGGATGCGCGGCATCGTCCGAGTTTCAAGGCGACGCAAAGTTGGAGCGACGCGATGGCGGGACTGGCGCGGCTGCACGTGAGCGATGCGGCGGTGCAGCGGTTGTATGATCTGGCGCTGGCGAACACGGTGCTGCATGCGCCGCGTGAGGTGTATCCGGGACCTTATACGTATAAGCGATTTTGGTTTCGCGATGCGGTGTTCGTGTTGAACGCGCTGCTGTCGCTCGGCGGCGTGGAGCGGACGCGGCGGGCGTTGAAGGAGTTCGCGCCCCGGCAGCGGATGGACGGATACTTTCTCTCGCAGGAAGGCGAGTGGGACAGCAACGGCGAGGCGTTGTGGTTTTATCATCGGTTCGCGTCCTTGACCGGCGAGACGCTGCCGCGCGAGTGGTTGGACGCGGTGGCGAAAGGTGCGCGATGGATCACGAAGAAACGTTTGCCCAAGGACGGAAAACTCGAGGGAGGTTTGTTGCCCGCAGGCTTCAGCGCGGAGCATTTGGGTCCGAACGATTTCTATTATTGGGACGATTTTTGGGCGGTGGGCGGATTGCGCGGAGCGGCGGAGCTGTTGCGCCCGGTGGATCCGAAGCTGGCTGACGGCTGCGCGGCGGAAGCGATCGAGTTTTTGGATACGATCGTGAAATCGTTTCCGGCGGGACCGCATCGGCGTTTTCCGAAGGCGATTCCGGCGTCGCCGCATCGACGGATGGACTCGGGTGCAGTGGGGTCGCTGGTGGCGGATTATCCGTTGCAATTATTCGCCGCGGGCGACGAGGCGCTGGTGAAAACGGCGGATTATCTGCAGGGGCATTGCCTGCACGGGGGCGGGTTTTTCCAGAACATGATCCATTCGGGGATCAATGCGTATCTGACGCTGCATCTCGCGCAGGTGAGATTGCGCGCAGGCGATGCGCGATCGACCTGGGAGTTGATGGATGCGGTCGTGCGACTGGCCTCGCCGACCGGCCAGTGGCCTGAAGCCATTCATCCGTTGACCCTCGGCGGTTGCATGGGTGACGGGCAGCATATTTGGGCGGCCGCGGAGTGGTTGATGTTTGTGCGGAATTTATTCGTGCGGGAAGAGGTGGGCGGCGGCGGCGCATTGGTGATCGGAGCGGGGGTGAAGCCGGAGTGGTTAAACGCGAGCGAAACAAGTTTCGGCCCGACGCTGACCCCGTGGGGCGCGGTGACGGTGCGGCTGGCGCGGGCGGGAGAAGGAAGCGTGCGCGTAAAGATTGAAGGTGAATGGCGCGGTGCGCCGCCGCGGCGGGAGATTCGTGTGGCCGGATGTGAACCGATAGATTTGGCGGCGGGAGAGCGACGGGAAGAGGTGGTGGTGCGGGGGAACCTGACGGAGTCGTCGGGCTTGTAACGGAGAGCGGTAATTTTTTGTTCCCCGCCTCGCGGAGCGCGCGTTCCGCCACGGGAAAAACGAGGCGTGGTTGCGGGAAAGCGGGCGAACCGTGAGGGGGTTCGAAGGTCTTTGAGGCTCTCGCGTGGAGTGCGCGCGAAGCTACGCATGAATATCTGCATGATGACCAACACCTACCTGCCGCACGTCGGCGGAGTGGCTCGCTCCGTGAGCACATTTGCGGAGGAGTTTCGGAAGCGTCGGCATCGCGTGCTCGTGGTCGCTCCGGAATTCGAGGGCAAGGCATTGCCGCCGCGGCAGGCCGCGATCGTGGAGCGGATTCCGGCGCTGCAAAAATTCAATGGCAGCGACTTTTCGGTGAAGCTCCCGATCGTGACAACGCCTCCGCGGCTGGACGATTTTCGGGCGGACATCATTCACGCGCACCATCCGTTCTTGTTGGGCGATACGGCGCTGCGGACGGCGGCGACGAAGAACGCGCCGGTGGTCTTCACGCATCACACGCGCTACGAAGATTACACGCATTATGTCCCCTTCGATTCGCCGGCGTTGAAAGACGTGGCGATCAATCTTTCCACGCATTTCGCGAACCTGTGCGACGGCGTGATCGCTCCGAGCGAGAGTATCGCGAAATTGATCAAGCGCCGCGGTGTCGAGGTGCCGATTCGCGTGGTGCCGACGGGTATCGACGTCGGGGCGTTTGCGGCGGGCAACGGGCAGAAATTCCGGGCGAAGTTCAAAGTGCCCGAGGAGGCGTTTGTCGTCGGGCACGTGGGGCGGCTCGCGCCCGAGAAAAATCTGGAGTATCTCGCGGAAGCGGTGGCGTTGTTTCTCAAACGCACACCGGATGCGCGATTCGTGGTGGTGGGCGGCGGGCCGTCGGAAGAGAAGCTGCGCGAAGTAGCGGAACGCCATGGTGTGGCCGAGCGCGTGGTGATGGCGGGGAAGCACACGGGGAAGGCGCTGGCGGATGCTTACAACGCGATGGATGTGTTCGTGTTTGCGTCGTTCACGGAGACGCAAGGCATGGTGTTGTCGGAAGCGATGGCCGCGGGGTGCCCGGTGGTGGCATTGAACGCGTCGGGCGTGCGCGAAGTGCTGCGCGACGGCGTGAACGGTTTCATGCTGGCGAAGAACGCGAGCGCGGGCCGGTTCGCAAATGCGCTGGAGCGGCTGTATCGCGATCCCGCGCAGCGGACGGAATTTTCGACGGCGGCGCGGGAAACGGCGGAGTTGTTTTCGAAGGAACGGTGCGCGGAGCTCGCACTTAAATTTTATGAAGACGTGCGGCAGATGACGCGGCGCGAGCGGATGATGGTGGAGCGGAGTCCGTGGGGGACGCTGCTCGAGCGGATCCAGGTGGAATGGAACTTATTGGCCGAGAAAGCGCAGGCCGTGGCGGAAGCGGTCGGCGGACGGTAAGCCGCCGGCGGAAGCTCCAAGGACCAAGATCCAAGCTCCAGAGAAACAGCAGTATCCAATGTTCAAACACAGAGACACCCACCGAAGCTCGTTTGGGAGTTGGGATTTCGCGGTTCTCTGGAGCTTGGATGTTGGAGCTTGGAGTTTTTGATCATGTTTGCCGGGGTTGAAGCACTGATCCATCGCGCGCGGATTCGGTTGAGCCGGAACGAGTGGGCGATTCGACACCTGGGGCTGACGCCATCACACGGGACGAGTGAGGAGCCGGGATTATTGCTGATCCAGATCGATGGGTTGGCGCGGAGGCAAGTGGAGGCGGCGCTGGCGAAGGGACGAATGCCGTTCGTGAAGCGGTTGATGGCGCGTGAAGGTTATGAGATGCGGACGTTTTATCCGGGGCTGCCATCGACGACGCCGGCGGTGCAGGCGGAACTTTACTATGGAGTGAAGTCGGCGGTGCCCGCGTTCAGTTTCTTCGATCGGGCGATGAAGAAAGTCGGCCGGATGTGGGATCCGGATTGGGCGAAAGCGCGCGAGGCGAAGTGTGGCGAGACGGCGGAAGGATTGCTGAAAGGCGGAAGCTCGTGGTCGAACATTTACACGGGCGGCGCGGGACAGGAGGAAAGTCACTTCTGTGCGGCGAGCATCGGGCTCGGCGACATGTGGCGCAGCGGGAAGGTGAAGAATCTGTTTTTGTTCACGATCCTGCAGCTCCCGGCGGTGGTGCGGATCCTGTGGCGGTTGATGATCGAGCTCGGCGTGGCGGTGAGCGATGCGGTGCAGGCGATCGCGCGCGGGCGGCTGCCGAAACCGGAGCTGATGCTGATGGTATCGCGCGTGTTTGTCGGCGTGGGCTTGAGGGAATTGTTGACCCTGAGCGGGCAGATCGAGGTGACGCGCGGGTTGCCGATCGTGCACATCAACTTCGTCGGTTACGACGAGCACGCGCACGTGCGCGGACCTGGGTCGGCGCTGGCGCACTACGGATTGCGCGGCATCGACAACGCGATCCGGAAGATCGTGCGGGCGGCTCATCGCTCGAAGCGGCGCGATTATGCCGTGTGGATTTTCTCGGATCACGGGCAGGAAGTGACGCGGCCGTTTACGGACAAGGTGCCGGAAGGGATCGAGGCGGTGTTGCACGACGCGTTGGAAATTTCGAAGCAGCGGGACCGCGCGTGGCGGGCGCGGTCTCAGCGGCGACCGGTGGAGGCGTCGACCTGGCTCTCGCGCAACCAGCGGTATCAGGCGCGCGTGGCGCGGATGCGCGCGGACGAGTCGATCACGTTGGAGGAAGGCAAGAGCGTGATCGTGGCCGCGATGGGGCCGGTGGGGCATGCGTATTTCGCGAATGCGATGACAGACGAGCAGCGGATGGCGCTGGCGCGGAGATTGGTGGAACGGGGCGTGCCGGGTGTGCTCGTGCGCACGGAGCGCGGCGTGACGTGGTTGCACGCCGGCGGAGAGACGCGCGTGCCGGAGGAAATGCCGGCGCTGCTGGAGGCGCACGAGCCGGAGTTGCGGGCAACGATTGCGGAGGACGTGGCGAACTTCTGTGCGATTCCGGATGCGGGAGATTTGATTTTGGTCGGATGGAGTCCGACGGAAGGCGCGTGGAGTTTTGCGGAAGGCGAACGCGGCGCACATGGCGGGTTCGGGCCGGACGAAACGCGAGGGTTCCTCTTGTTGCCTCCTCGCACGGTGTTGCCGGCCGGAGCAGAGAGCTTTGTGCGGCCGCAGGGATTACGGGCGGCGGCGCGGCATTATCTCGGACGCGAATCGCTGGAGCCGGGCGTGCACGTGATGCCGGGCGCGGGGCGTTTGCGGTTGATGACCTACAATGTCCATGGCTGCGGCGGAATGGACGGACGCGTGTCACCGCGGCGCGTGGCGCGAGTGATCGCGGCGCAGGCACCGGACATCGTCGCGTTGCAGGAAGTAGATTTGGGGCGGAGGCGGTCGCGCGCGGAGGATCAGGCGGCGCTCATCGGAAAACAGATCGGGATGCACGCCGTGTTTTGTCCGACGATCACGCGCGGCGAAGAGCATTATGGGCACGCATTTTTCAGCCGCTGGCCGGTGGAGATCGTGCGACGCGCGCATTTGCCGCACGATCCCAAAGGCTGGTGGAAGGAGCCGCGTTCGGCGCTGTGGGTGCGAGTGAACGTGAACGGCACGATCATCCACGTGGTGACGACGCATCTCGGGCTCGGGCCTTACGAGCGGTTTTTGCAGATGCAGGCGCTGCTTGGGCCGGAGTGGTTGGGGCGGTTGGGTCCGGATGAACTCGTGCTGTTATGTGGGGATTTCAATCTCACGCCCGGCAGTCGTCCGTATGGGCTGGCGGCGAAAAGATTCCGCGACGTGCAGGCGGCGCGTCAGGGGCATCGGCCGCTGAGCACATTTAGTTCGATGCGGCCCTTCATGCGGTTGGACCACATTTTTCTGTCGGAGGGTTTCCGCGTGGAAAACGTGATCGTGCCGCGGAATGAACTTACGCGCGTTGCTTCCGACCACCTGCCGCTGGTGGCTGATCTTTTATTCGAGCCTGCAGGCGTCGAAACGCCCACGCGGTCGTGATCGTGATAGCGATGGCGTAGGCGACGAAGATGGCGATGCGGGCGGGCGTGAGGTCGTCGCTCATCTCGCCGAAAAGGATGCCGATAATCGACTTCACGACGTGAATGATTCCACCCCAGAGCAGGTAGGTGCCGAGCGGAACGCCGACGAGAGGAAGCACGTAGTTCTGCGCGAAATACGGCACGGCCGGGAGCAGCATCGTGAATTGCGTGAGCGGGACGTGGGCGGCTTTCGGAAGTTTCTTGCGCCAGCGCTCCATGTGGCGGGCGAAGAAGGACGGAGCGAGTTTTACGAGAGCGTAGCTGGCGAGGAGCTGGAGGACGACGGAGGCGGCGACAAGCGCGAGACCGAGTCCGAGACCGAAGCGCACGCCGGCGACGGCATGGCAGACACTCACGGGAAAACCGAAGAGCGGAAGAACCGTGATGAGGACGAAGACGAGGAAGCCGTTGATTTCCTGGGCGCGGGCGTGGAGCGCTTCGACGTCGATTTGCCGGTAAACGAGTGCGAGCGCGACACAGGCCAGGACGATGGCGATGAACGTGATGATCTTGCGGCGATCGATCGCGTAGCCCGCGATGGTGAGTTCCATTTTCTCCAGACCGCGGGGCGGAAAGGAGGTTCGTCGGGTGATCGGTCGCAGTCTAGCCCCGATCACGATGGTGCTCGTGCTCGTGCTCGTGCTCGTGATCGTGACCGGAGGCCTTGAAGAACGTGCGGCGGGAGCGGAGTTTGGACTCGAGCACGATCACGATTACGAGCAAGAGCACGAAACGCGCGCGAGAGGTGCGCCCCCTACCCTGCCGGGATTATCCGGCCAGAACTTTGGCGCGGGCTTTTTCGAGGATCGAAAGGAGCTCGGCAAAGTCTTCGTCGCGGGTGCGGCTGTGGATCTGGAAATCGAATTTATGCGCTTCGCGGAGTTCCGCTTCGGCGGTAGCCATGCGGCGGGCGATTTCGTCTTCGTGGTCCTGGGCGCGGGCGCGCATCCGGGCGACAAGACGCTCGTGGTCGACGACGATGAAGATCGTGGTCATGTGACGCGCAAGCAGCGGGTTGACGCGGGCGGCACGGCGGAAGCTTTCGACGCCCTGGACGTCGACGCTCATGACGAGATTTTCGCCGCGGGCGAGCGCTTCGAAGACGCTGGATTTCAGCGTGCCGTAACGGCGGTCGTTGCGCGAAGACGGGTCGGCGTGGACCCAGGCCCACTCGAGGAATTCGTCGTTGGCCACGCGGCGATCGAATTCGGCCGGCGAGAAGAAGTGATAGTGCACGCCGTTGATTTCGCCCGGACGCGGCGCGCGCGTGGTTGTGGTGATGACGCGCGAGAAAGAGGGATCCTCGGAGACGAGGCGGTCGCAGAGCGTGCTTTTGCCGGAACCAGCGGGGCCGGCGAGGACGAGGAGGACAGGAGGCGGATTGGCGTTCACTGCGAACGGGTGGAGCGACGGATCAGTAGGTGAACGCGACGATCGAAAGAAGCAGACCGTAGGCCGCGAGCGCGGCGCCGAAACCCCGGGTGCGAGCGGGACGGGCGAAGAGCCAACCAAAGAAGTCGCGGAGGCGGAAAGGCGAGGCACCGAACCAGATCGCGATGGCGATGAGGAGATAGACCATCGTCACCATGAAGAGCCGCTGCGGGTGTTGATACTCCATGTAGGCGGCGCCGAGGAGCGGTTGCGCGGAAAGGAGCGTGAGCACGCAGAGGCCGCGCACGGCGAGAAAGTCGGGCACACATTTGAACGCGAGCACGGCAACGACGGCGAAGCCGAGGGCGAGCGGCACGCGGTAATTGCCGAAATCGGCGGGCGAGAGATGCCAGACATTGTAGAGAAACCAGAGCGAGCCGGCGCCGAAGAAGATGAGCGCGGCGCTGGTGGAGCGCGGGAAGGATTTCAAGATTGCGACGGCGCGGGTGCTGTTGAGGAGCAGCGGGATACCCAGCGCGAGGAGGACGAGGCCGGGGAGGAGCGTGGCGAGGAGGAGGGACATGGTGCCGAGAACGTCGTGCTCGTGATTCGTGCTATTAATCGTGACCGGCGGAAGCTGCAGAGCCGTAGAACGCGGCGTCCTCGTTCAGCTGTATCCCAAGTGCGTCCAGCAAGCCTACCAGCATGGAAACAACACCGATAAGGATTTCCTTTCCCTCACCTGCTCGATCATACGGCAGAAGAGATTTTACCCGGAGCACATCCAAACACGCGGCACATTCCAGTGCCGAACCGCGCGCACCGTCGAGATATCGTCCGCGATCGGCGCGTGAGCGTTTGCCGTTACCTTCGGCAATGTTAAGCACGATGCTGGTCGAAGCGCGGTCGAGTTGATCGCGAGCGGCGAGCTTGGCGGGAAGTTCGGCGATCACTGCGTCAGCGAACGCAACAAACCGCAGGGCCTCCTGATAGACGCGCAGCTTTTCGTGATCGAAGTAGGTTCTGGCCATGCGGATCGATTAGGGGAGCACGAGCACGATTACGAGCATGAGCACGATCAGGCTACCCCCGCGAGGACCAGCTCCCCGTAGAGCGTGCTCACGCTGGCGCGGGTGATTTTCAGGGGGACCAACTGGCCGATGAGGCGCGGGTCGGCGTCGAAGACGCAGACGCGGTTGCCGCGGGTGCGGCCGGTGAAACGGGCGCCGCTTTTGTCGGGACCTTCGATCAGAACTTCCTCGGTCGCGCCGATGAGGCTCGCGGTCCGGCGTTCGGAGTTGCGGCGAAGGATGTCGAGGAGGACCTGGTTCCGGTGCTCTTTAACCTCGTCGGCAATCTGATCGCCCATGTCGGCGGCGGGGGTGCCGGTGCGAATCGAATATTTGAATACGTAGGCCATGTCGAAGTCGCAGGCCTCGAAAAGTTCGCGGGTTTGTTCGAACTCGGCATCGGTTTCGCCGGGGAAGCCGACGATGACGTCGGTCGAGAAATACATGCCGGGCGTGGTGGCGCGCAGAGCGTCGACGATTTCCTTGTAACGCTCGCGCGTGTAGGGGCGGTTCATCGCGCGAAGGATGCGATTGCTGCCGCTCTGCATCGGGAGGTGGACGTAGGGGCAGAGTTTCGGCAGGCGCGCGTAGGCGGCGACGAGGTCGTCCTTGAAGCCGCGCGGGTGCGGCGAGGTGAAGCGGATGCGCTCGATGCCGTCGATGGCGTGGACGCGCTCGATCAGCTGCACGAAGGGCGAGATGCCGTTCGTGTGAACGTAATCGCGGCGGCCGTAGCTGGTGACGATCTGGCCGAGAAGCGTGATCTCGCGGACGCCGCGCGCGGCGAGGTTTTCGCATTCACGGACGATGTCGTCCATCGGACGCGAACGTTCGTCGCCGCGGGTTTTCGGGACGATGCAGAAGGCGCAATCCATGTTGCAGCCCTGCTGGATGGAGACGAAGGCGGTGACTTGGGGCAGCGGCGTCTCGGCACCGCTGAGCCCAGAGCCAAGAGCTGATAGCTGAGAGCTGGAATGCGAGTCCTGAGGGAGAACGTGGTCGCGGATGGTGTTTTGCGAACCGGCTTCTTCGGCGATATCGACGATGGTTTCGCCGATGGGGACGCCGGCGTCGCGCGCGGCGCGAAGGTTGTCGAGGTAATCGGGGACCTGGTGAAACTTCTGCGTGCCGACGATGAGGTCGACGTCCGGCAGCTGGTCGAGGAGCGTGGCGCCGCGGTTTTGCGCCATGCAGCCGAGGATCCCGAGGACGAAGTCGGGCTGTTTCTTTTTGCGAGCCTGGAGATAGCCGGCTTTGCCGATGGCTTTTTGTTCGGCGGCGTCGCGGACGGAACAGGTGTTGAGGAGGAGGATGTCGCAGTCGTTTTCGTCGGTGACGATGCGATAGCCGCGGGCACGAAGCATCGCCGCGACAGCCTCGCTGTCGCGCTCGTTCATCTGGCAGCCGTAGGTCTTGATATGAACCCGGTTCACGCGCGGAGCGGTTCTAGGTAAACCCTCGGCGCGGAGGGTCAACGCGGGAAACGGAAACGCCCGCGAAGCGGCGAGCGCTCGGCGGGCGTGAAAAGGAACAACGAGCCTGCAATCAATCGGATGCGGTCGAGGCGGCCACGGCGCGGCGTTTGCGCCAGAAAGCCAGTCCGAGAACGGCCACTCCCGCGAGCGCGGCATAGGTGGAGGGCTCGGGGATGGCGGGCCCGGCGGGCCAGCCGCCGTCGCTCAGGCCAGAATAGGTGAAATCGTCGAAGACGATGCTGTTCGATCCTGAGATGTCCAAATTGTGGGAAACGCCGAGCAGAGCGATGCCGAAGACCGGGTCAGAAAAATCGGCAGAGACATCCCAACCACTGTCGGTATTGAGCGCGGTGTTGGTCGGGCCGGTGACATTGAAGGATGTCTGCGCGACCCAATTCGCGCCATCATCCAGCGACACCGACGCCGTGAAAAAATGAGACGCGGCGTCGTATTCCGCTCGCAACAGCACATCGCGAATACCCGAGGTATCCACGCCGATATACGGCTGCAGATTGCCCCAGCCGCCGGAACTGGCCTGCACGCTTTGGCCCCAGGTCGCGTCGTATCCAGCTTGGATATACACTCCCCGGTCATACGTGCCGTTGGCCAGGTTGTTGACGATGAGCTGGGCCATGAATCCTTGGGCGGATCCGTCCTGCGGCCGAGGAGTGGAAGTAGAATCCGGGTTCAATAGACCGAACTCGGGAATCGTGGCTTTAACCTGCACGAACCAACTTTGGTTGAGATAGCCGACAAGGCGGGTGGTATCGGAATCGCTCTGAGTGAAATTACCTCCGCTCGATGGCATCACTTCCGCAGAGTTTCCCCACGAGCTGCCGGCGGTGTATTGTAGCTTTCCGTCGGTAACGGAAAACGCTCCGGACCCGGAGCCTGTGCCCGTGACCCAGTCGTTGCCGTTGGAAAAATCGTCTACGATGGTTTGCGCAGACAACGAGGTGACAAGCAGAAGCGCGGCAAGCGCCGGGCGGACGAGTTGGAGCATTGGAGCTGGGGGGGTGGTTTGCTGACGGGAACGAATCAGCCCTGCTGGAGGGGAGGACGGATTCGCGAAATTCAATTACGCACAGCTCGCGACCATTCACATCGCCGGGGTAAGTAGTCGCGACAACGACAGGTGGGCCTTAAAGGTCAAGGGCGCCGGAGGAAAACCGCGGGCGCCCTTTTCGCAGGTGAACGGGCGGAGACGTGACTTGCGAGGGACCAAGAGGGGATGTTCGATCGGCGGATGCGCGGGGTTTTCTGGATCGCAGTCGGTTGGGTCTTGTTCTTCGCGACGCACGGGGAGGCCGGCCAGATGCGGGCGCCCGAGCTCGTGTTGGTGGTGATCGGCGACCAGCACTCGGCGTATGGGCGGACGGCGCAGTTGGTGGCGAAGGTGGATCGGGTGCGGGCGGAGAATGCAGGCGTGCCGCTGGCGGTGTTGATCAACGGAGACGTGTTTGAATTGGGAAATGCGGTGGCTAAGCGGAGTGCGGGCGAGGTGGATTTCGCGATGATCGCGGCGCTGGCGCGGCGCGGGCCGGTGGTGGTCAATCTGGGAAATCACGAACCGGAGTTTTACGACGTGGCGGAGTCGGTGCGGCGATTGCGCGAGGCGGGCGCGACGGTGGTGGGGAGCTTGGTGAGTCGAGAGACGGGCGAAGGTTTTGCGCCGGCGGGTGCGACGCTGCGGCTGGGCGAGACGGAGGTGGCGATCGTCGGCGTGGCGACGGATTTGATCGCGCAGTATCGCGCGGCGGTGCGGCCGGAATTGGATCTGACGAATCCGGCCGTGTGGGCGCGGGAGAAATTTCCAGAGTGGTTTGGCCGAGCGAAGGTGCGCGTGGTGTTGAGCCATTCGGGCGTGCGGTATGACCGGGAGATTTTTCCGGTGCTGCCGGAGGGAGCGCTGTTTGCGGGGGCGCACGATCATCTGCGGTTCGTGCATCGGATCAGACGGACGGTGTATGTGCATTCGGGGGCGTGGCAGGGGTATTTCTCGGTCGCAAAGTTGCGGCGCGACGCGGGCGGAGAGGTGATCTGGGAGGTGGAGCAAGTGGCGATTCGGGATTCGGATCCGGCGGATGCGGAGATGGCGGACGTGGTGCGGGCGGCGCGGGAAAAACATTTAGCGCCCGAGGATTTGGTCGTGGTGGGGCGGACTAAGGCGGAGATGCCGCGGGAGGAAGCGGCGAGGTTCGTGGCGCGCGCGGTGCGGAGCGCGGCGGGTGTGGACGCGGTGTTGATCGGAAACACGACGTTTGGCGACGGGCTGCCGGCGGGGGACGTGACACGGGAAGCGTTCGATGCGTGCGTGCGGTTCGACGGCACGATTTGCGTGGCGGAAGTGAGCGGCGCCGAGTTGAGGCGATTGCTGGCGCGCGCTAACCAAAATGTGGATACGCCCTTCGAGGAACGGCGCGGGGAGTTTCAATTCGCGGACGGGCCGGCGCTGGCGGAAATCGACGAGGCGCGGACGTATCGGATGGCGACAACGGATTGGGGGATGAAGAACCGCGGGCGGCATTTCGGGCGCGAGGATCTGGTGTTTGTGGAGCGGCCGGAACTGCGGTTGAAGGCGGTTGTCGCGGAAGCGTTAAACGGAAAATGAAGACGGCATCGATCATCGTCCGGAAATCGCCTGCGAGCAGGCTCCTACAACTCGCTTTGGCGGCGGGTTTCGGCGTTTCGGTGGCGATGGGAGCGGAGGAGCAGGGTGTGGAGGAGGAGGGTGTTTCGCTGGATGCCTTGTATGAAACGGGGCGGGCGTTGTTCGATCAGCTCGCACCGCCGGAGATCAAGGAGCAGTTCGAGTTTCCGACAAAGGAGCAATGGGACGCGTTTGCGGGGAGATTAAACGGCGCGTTGCAGGACGAGGATTTGTCGGCGTTGGCCGAGTATTTGCCGGATGCGAAGGCAGCGCTGGTGGCGTTGCGGGCGTTGCCGGGATATGAGGACTACGCGGACTGGTTGCAGGAGCGGATCGATTACATCGAGGCGGCGAAAGAGGCATCGACTGGACCGACTGCGGAGCCCGTGCCGGAGGCGAAACCGAAAGAAGGACCGGCCCCGATGGTCCGCCAGGAGCCGGCGCCCTCCCCTGCCCCGATAGCGATTCCGCACTACGAATTGTGGCTCGAGCGGATGATCGAGCGGCCGATGCCGCGGAATGCGGACAAGTTTTTGCCGGTCGTCCGGGCGGCCTTCGAGGCCGAGGGAGTTGCGCCGGAGATCGCCTGGCTGGCGGAGGCGGAGTCGACTTTCAATCCGAACGCGAAGAGCCCGGTGGGCGCGAAAGGATTGTTTCAATTCATGCCGGAGACGGCGAAGGGTTTGGGGCTGAGCACGTTCATGCCGGACGAGCGGACGCATCCGGAAAAATCGGCGCGCGCGGCGGCGAAGTATCTGCGGGAGTTGTATGGAAAATTTGGAGACTGGCCGCTGGCGTTTGCCGCCTATAACGCAGGCGAAGGACGCGTGCGGCGGCTGTTGAAGAAACACGAGGCCACGACGTTTGCGGGAATTGCGTCGGCGCTGCCGTCGGAGACGCGGATGTATGTGCCGAAGGTATGCGCGACGATCGCGGTGCGAGCGGGCATGACGCCGGAGCGGATTCCGGCGCCGCGGTCGTAGCGGGGCGTTATGCCTTGAACGACACGGCTAACGTTCGGAGCGGAAGCTCGGATTCGAACCACGGAGGCACAGAGAACACAGCGAAGGGCCAAGGGGATTTCTCCTTGTCCTCGGTGTCTCTGTGGTTGGCCCGATGGCCATAGTTTTATTGGAAATGCTGAGCGCGGAGATGCGCGATCAGTTCGGCGGTGCCGGCGGTCATGGAAATGCGAGGTTCGTAGCCGAGGTCACGGCGGGCGGCAGAGAGGTCGAACCAGTGGTCCTTCGCGAGTTCGGCGGCGACGAAGCGGGTCATGGGCGGTTCGCCACGGAGCGGAAGTATCCGCCAAATGGATTCGCAGGCGGCGCCAATCACGTGAGCCATGGAAAGCGAAAGGCGACGGGTGATGGGAGGTTCGCCGAGGGCGGCGAGCAGATGGTTGATCCAGTCCCAGAGGACGACGGGTTCGCCGTTGGTGATGAAATAGGCGCGGCCGGCGGCAGATGCCTCTTTCACGGCCCCCTCGGCGAGGAGGTGGGCGTCGACGGCATTTTCGACGTGGACCATGTCGACGCGGTTGGTGCCGGAGCCGACGACGCGGAGCCGGCCGGAGCGGGCACGGGCGAGGATGCGCGGGATGAGGTGCGGATCGCCGGGGCCCCAGATGAGGTGCGGGCGGAGCGCGACGGTGCGGAAGGTCGGTGAATTGGCGGCAAGGACTTCGCGTTCGGCGATGGCCTTCGTAAGCGGATACGCGGCGGGGCAGGACGTGGTGAGCGGGAGGGATTCGTCGGCGCCGGCGAGATCACGGCCGTTGTAAACGACACTGGGCGTGGAGGTGTGAACGAAGTGGCGGACGCCGGCGGTGCGGGCGGCGTCGACGAGAGCGCGGCTGCCGAGGACGTTGGTGCGAAAGTAGTCGTCGTAGCGGCCCCAGACGCCGACGCGGGCGGCAACGTGGAAAACGGTTTCGATTCCGGTGCAGGCGGTGGTGAGTGCGCTGGGGTCGGGATGGTCGAGCGAGGCCGAGATGAAGCGGACGCCGCGGGCGACGAGATCGGGTGCGGGGCGACGGGCGAGGACGACGACCGAACGACCGGCCGAGAGGAGGCGTTCGACGAGACGGCGGCCCAGAAAGCCGGTGCCGCCGGTGACGAGCACGGTAGAGGGAGCAAAAGGAGTTTGTTTCGACACGGAGGTCACAGAGAAGCCACGGAGATCACGGAGGCGTTGAGGTGACTCCATGATCTTGGCGTCTCCTTTGCGATCCCGGAGCTTTCACGTCGACCTATCGTTTGGGGTCGGATTCGTAGCCTTTGGCGGTGCGGGCCCAGCGGGCGAGCGTGAGGCGGTGGATTTTGGCGTTGTGCCGAACGTCGACGGGAAATTTTTCGCGGAAGTAGAAGAGCTTGATCGAGGCGGTCGCGGGATGTTGGAGCGCGAGTTGGCGGAGTTCGCGGGCGAGCGCGCGGGACTCGGTGGAGTCGTGAAGTTTGATTTCGACGACGACGGCGGGGCGCTGTTGGCCGGGTTCGCCGAGGCCGATGAGGGCGCAGCGGGTGACTCGCGGATGTTGGCGGAAGATTTGTTCGACGGGTTCGGTGAAGAGCGGACCGGAGGGGGTCTCGACGCGTTCGACTTTGCGGCCGCAGAACCAGAGGCGGTTGTCGGCGTCGAGGTAGCCGCAGTCGCCGAGGCGGTGGAAGACGGCGGCGGGGCCGCCGCCGGTTTGGAGTTCGGAGTTTGGGGTTTGGAGTTTGGCGAGCTGCGTGGCCTTGGGATTGTTGTCGTATTCGCGGGTGACGACGGGGCCGCGGGCGATGATTTCGCCGATTTGGCCGCGGGGGAGTTCGCGGGCATCGGCGAGGGTGGCGATCGGCGCGTCGGTGAGGGCGATGATGCGGACATCGATTTCGGCGAGGGGGCGACCGACGCAGGCGCCGGGAGATTTGTAATATAATGTATTACTAAGTGGATTGGTCAGGGCGGCGATTTCGGAGGAGGAGATGGTGGAGATGGGGAGGGATTCGGTGGCGCCGTAGGGGCTGTGGAGCTGGCCGTGGGGAAGGAGTTGACGCGAGGCGGACCAGAGTTGGGCGGGGACGGGAGCGCCGGCGCAGAGGACGCGACGGAGGGTTGGGAGCGTGAGATTTTGAGCGAGGCAGTGGTCGGCGATTTTTCGCCAGAGCGTGGGCGAGCCGAAGGAGTTGGTGACGTTTTCCTGGCGGATGGCTTGGACGATTTTTGCGGGATCGACGGCGGCGGGGCGGCGCGGGTCGATTTCGGGCACGATGGTGGTCATGCCGAGGGCGGGGTTGAAGAGCGCGAAGATGGGCAGGAGCGGGAGGTCGATCTCGCCGGCCTCGATCGCGTAGGTGTCGCGGATGAGGCGGACTTGGGCGTCGAACATGCCGTGTTCGTAGCAGACACCCTTTGGCGAACCGGTGGAACCGGACGTGAAGAGGATGGCGGCGAGATTGGAGGCGGCGCTGGGCGCGTCCCGTTCGGTTTTGAGTTTTGGGTTTCGGGTTTTGGGTTGCGGGAGACGAGCGGTGAGGCGGGGGCTGGCGGTGACGCGGGTCGTGATGGTTTTGAAGGGTCGGCGGAAGAGGCGGCTGACGAGTTGGGCGAGCGGGATGCCGACGAGGGCGCGGGGGCGGGAGCTGGCGACGCAGGCGAGGAAGTTTTTCAAGCCCATGCCGGGATCGATGATCACGGGCACGGCTCCGAGGCGGAAAAGCGCGAAGGCGGAGGCGATGAGCGGGAGGCCCTGGCGGACCATCACGAGGGTGCGGTCCCCACGGCGGATGCCAGCGGTGGTAAGACGGTCAGACCACGCGGCGACCTCGGCGTCGAGTTCGGCAAAGGTGAGCGCGAGGTAGTCGATGTCGCCGGAACGGGTGCGTCCGCGCGGAACCTTGAGGGCAGGACGCGCGGGGTGCGCGGCAGCCATCAAGGCGAGATGGCGGGCGATGTTGGCGTTGGTGTCAGATGACACGTAGAGGAAACAGTCGCGCGGAGGCGGCTCGGCGGGAATCCGAAAAGTCGGGGCAGGCTGCCTCGCCCGACCTATTTCAGCGAAGGGATTTCGCGGAGGAGGTTGGCCTGCCAGGGGAGGAGCAGTTCGTCGAGGCGCGACGGAGCGCGAGCGATTTGCGCGAGCTGGGCGCGGTTGGCGATGAGCGTGGGATCCAGTTCGAGTTTCGCGGCGATTTTGTCGCGGTCGTCTTTGATGCGATCAAGGCGCTCGATTTCGGACTGGGAGAGCGAGACGTGATTGGGGTCGCGGCCGCGGCGGCGGGGAAGTGTTTTCGGATCGCGGGCGAGGCCGGCCTTGATGGCAGCGGCGAGCGAGGGGGCGAGCCGGTCGTGACGGCGACCGAGGTGGACGTTGGTAAGGATCGTAGCCTCGGATTCGCCGGCTTCGGCGGCGTTGGCGATTTTAAGGAGGAGCTCGGAGGAGCAGACTTTGAAGGGCGGGACGTCGAGGCGTTGGGCGGTTTGTTCGCGCCAGTGCCAGACGGCGTGGAGGACAGGCAGGCCGGGGCCTCGGAGGCGTTCGCTGCGGCCGATGCGCCAATCGTTTTCGTCGGCGGGCGCGAAGCCGTTTGAGCCGGATTCGATCTGGGCGCGGCATTGTTGTTTCAGCCAGTCGAGGCGGCCGAGTTTGGTGAGTTCGCGGGTGAGGATGTCGCGAAGGGCGGGCAGGTGGAAGACGTCGAGGGCGGCGTAATCGAGCATCTTCTGAGTGAGCGGGCGTTTGGACCAGTTGGCTTTCTGGGATTCCTTCGAGAGTTTGACGCCGAAGTGGTCTTCGAGGAGCGAGGCGAGGCCGATGCGCGGGCGATTGATGAGTTGGGCGGCGAGCATCGTGTCGAAGATGCTCTTGGGCCGGAAGCGGCAGAAGTCGTGCAGGAGTCGAAGGTCGAAATCGCTCCCGTGCATGATCAGGTGTTTCTCCGCGAGGCGGGACCAGAGGCCGTCGAGCTGGAGAGGCGCGAGCGAGTCGACGAGGAAGATCTGGTCGCCGACGAGGAACTGCAGGAGGCAGACCCGCGTGCGGTAGTGATACATGTTATCCGCCTCAGTATCCAGGGCGACCTCTTCGACCCGGTCGAGGGCGTCGAGGAGTGGCGTGATTTGACCAGGCTGGTCGATGAGGGTGTAGGCGGGCGGGCGTGAACTCACTTTGATACCTAGCAATCGGCGAACGCGAAACGGAAGGAAACGTGAAATCATGCGCAAATCCGAGTCATTTCTCCCAAGAGGTGAGCCACGCGTCGATCAGCAAAGGCAGATCGTCGCTATAGCCGCCTTCAAGGACGGCGGCGGCGGGGATTTCGGTTTCGCGGAGCCAGCGGCCGAGGGTGGAGAAGTCCTCGATCTCCAACGTCATAGACGTGATCGGGTCCCGTGCATAGGCATCGAAACCGGCCGAAACGAGGATGACGGTCGGATCGAAGGCGACGAGGGCATCGAGGGATTCGCGGAGAGCATTCATGTGCTCCGCGCGAGGAGTGTGAGGCGCTATTGGCCAGTTTTTGCAATTATCGACCGTCCGAGTGCCGGTGCCGGGATAGCCGGGGTATTGGTGGACGGAGGAAAAAAGAATGCCGTGGCGGGTCTGGACGATGGCTTCCGTGCCGTTGCCGTGATGCGCGTCGAAGTCCCAGATCGCGACGCGCGGGACGTGGAGTTTCTCGCGGAGGAACAGCGCGGCGACGGCGATGCTGTTGAGGTAGCAGAAACCCATGGCCTGCTCGGCGGTGGCGTGGTGACCGGGCGGGCGCATGAGGGAGAAAACAGTTTGCCGGTCCATCACGGCGATTTCGGCGGCGGTGATGGCGGCGCCGGCGGCGCGGCGGGCGTGGGTGTAGATGTTGGGAAAGTGAGGCGTATCGGCGTCGAAATCGCGGCTGATCTGGAGGCGTTGAAGGTGTTCGGGAGCGTGCGCGAGGAGGAGAAAGTCTTCGGCGGCGGGGTTGGGGACGCGCCAGAGCCAATTCGGATGAGCGGCTTGGAGATGCGCGGCGGATCTGGTGATACGCGCGGGCTGTTCGGGGCGCATCGAGGAGCCGTAATCGGCGCAGATTGGGTCGTGGAGAATGAGCATGGGCGGGTCGTTTCTCGTTCCTCGTTCTCTTTCTCGTTCTCCTGATCGCTGTTGGGAACAGAACGAGAACGAGAAAGATTACGAGAACGAGAACGATTTTGCCTCGCGACCGAGGTGGATTCAGCGTGCGGACGAATGAACGTGATCGTGCTCTGTTCCGGCGGGATGGATTCGGTGGCGGCGTTGTATTGGGCGGCGCAGGCGCATCGCGTGAGTGCGGTGGCGAGTTTCGACTACGGGGCGAAGCACAATCATCGTGAACTGCCTTATGCAGCGGAACATGCAGCCAGGCTGGGTGCCCGGCATGAGGTGATCGGGCTGGAGTTTGTGAACCGGCTGTTTGCGTCGGATTTGTTGAAGAGCGGCGGCGAAATTCCGGAAGGGCACTACGAGGCGGAGAACATGAAACAGACGGTGGTGCCGTTTCGGAATGCGATCCTGTTGTCAGTGGCTTGCGGATTTGCCGAAAGCGTCGGCGCGAGCGGCGTGGTGATCGCGGCGCATGGAGGGGATCACGCGATTTATCCGGATTGCCGGGAAGAGTTCATGCGGGCGATGGGTGACGCGATGCGGTTGGGGACGTATGCGAAGGTGGAGCTGCTGCGGCCGTTTATCGCGATGAACAAGGCCCAGATCGCGGCGGAAGGAGCACGGCTGGGCGTGGATTTTGCGCGGACCTGGTCCTGTTACAAAGGCGGCGCGGTGCACTGCGGAAAATGCGGGACGTGCGTCGAGCGACGGGAGGCGTTTCGCGATGCGGGGCTGGTCGATCCAACGGAGTATGAAGCAGAGCCGGAAATTCCGGGGCGGCCGGGGACGGTGATTTCGACATAATCGGGGCGCAGCACGTCGCCGCACGCGTTGGGGACAATGCGCCCTACCCTTTGATGAGGCGAAGGTCGGAGACGAAGGACTCGAAGGCGGCGGCAGGGTCGACGTCGGGAGGAAGTCGGAGGAGCGAGGACGGGTGGACGGTGATCAGCGCGGGGGCGTTGAAGAGCGTCGGGAGACGTTGGCCGCGTTGTTCAGTGACGCGGAGGGATGTGCCGAGGACGGACTGGGCGGCGGTCGCGCCGAGGCAGACGATGAGTTCGGGTTGGACAGCGCGGAGTTCGGCTTCGAGCCAAGGGCGGCAGGCGGCGATCTCGCGGGCGTTGGGCTTTTGGTGGAGGCGACGTTTGCCACGAGGCTCCCACTTGAAGTGTTTCACGGCGTTCGTGACGTAGAGCGCGTTGCGATCGATCTCGGCAGCGCGGAGCGCGCGATCGAAGAGTTGCCCGGCAGGGCCGACGAAGGGTTGACCGGTGCGGTCTTCTTGGTCGCCGGGTTGTTCGCCCACGACAAAAATACGCGCGCGAGGCGGGCCTTCGCCGAAAACAGTGCAGGTGGCGTTGCGCCAGAGCGGACAGGCGCGGCACGTCGCGGCGGCGTCGCGGAGGAGCGCGAGGTCGGACGTGAGTGGAACGGGGGCGGCGGTGAAATCGGTGGCGTGAACGCGTTGTGCGTCGCTCGCGGCGATCATCGCGGTGGCGCGAGGGGCGGCGTTGGCGAGGAGCGATGGGATGGCCGCGGTTTCGGGGAGGTTTTTCCAGTAGTGGCGCGGCATCTCGTTGAGCATGGCGCCGACTTTCACGCGAGCGGGGTTGAAGATGCTGGAGTAATACGTGCGCCAGAGGTCTTCGGTGGCGTCGGCGGCGGGGGCGGCGTTTCGATCGACGCCGGCGGTGAAGGTGAGCGCCTGGCCGTCCCAGTGGGCGCATTGCTCGGGCGTGAGGATCGACCAACGCAGGGCGGCGAAGCGATCGACGAAGAAAGGCGCGGCGGCTTCGAGGATGTGATGTTGCGGTTCGAACCAGGCGACGAACCAAGGCCCGGCATCGGTGGCGACTTCGCGAAAACGGACGAACGCGTGGGTCTTGTGGATTTCGCGGCGGACGGCCTTCGCCATCGTGTTAAGCGCGGCGATGTCGGGATCGAGAGGGATTTCGAGCAGGTGCGGTTCGCCGTGAGTGAGACGCCACAGCACGCGATAAAGGAGCGGCCAGCGAGCTTCGTCGCGGTGGCAACTGACGGCCGCGGCGAGGGTGAGGAAGTCACGCGGGACGCGAAAGGCGGGCGTGGTGGTCGCGGGCGGGACGAGCGTGAGATCGGTAGACGCGAGGGAGAGTTCGGATTGTTGGGAGCGGCGGTCGATCCAACGCACGTCAGGCGGCGTCAGATCGCGCGCGAGCGCGTGGCGGGCGACGGCTTTCCAACCGGCGAAGGTGCCGTCGAACGCGAGTTCGGTCATCGGGAGCGAAGGCGGGACGAAAAATCAGAACTCGGTCGTCAGCGTGCTGGGAGCGGTGGCGAAGAGATCGAGTTGCTCGAGCGGAGCGGCGAAGCGGGCGCGGAGATTTTCGTCTTCGAGCACGCCCCGTTGCGGGTGGTGGTCGGCGGTCTCGATGAACGGCGTGACTTTTTTCAACGAGACGCGGAGACGCGCGAGATCGTGGAGGCGGATTGTGTGCCAGCGGCGGGCTTGGAGGAGGCGGTCGACGGTTTTGACGCCGAGGCCGGGCACGCGGAGCAGGAGGTGGCGCGGAGCGCGGTTGAGGTTGACCGGGAAGTGCTGGCGGTTGCGCAACGCCCAGCCGAGTTTCGGGTCGACGGCGAGGTCGAGATTGGGAGCGGATGACGAAGTGATCTCGTCGACGCGGAATTCGTAGAAGCGCATCAGCCAATCGGCTTGGTAGAGGCGGTGCTCGCGAACGAGCGGCGGCGCGGCGAGCGGGAGTTTGCTCGAGGCGTCGGGGATGGGACTGAACGCGGAGTAGTAAACGCGGCGAAGGCGCTGGCGGTCGTAGAGGGTCGCCGCGCGAGAGAGGATGGTGGCGTCGGAAGCGTCGGTCGCGCCGACGATCATCTGCGTGCTTTGGCCGCCGGGAGCGAAGGACGGAGCTTTCGGACTTTCGCTGCGCTCGGCTTTCGATTGGTCGATGCGGGCGCGAATCGCTGTCATGGCGGTTTCGATACGCGCCTGGTTTTTCTCGGGGGCGAGTTGTTGGAGGTCGGCCGGCGTGGGGAGCTCGACGTTGATGCTGATGCGATCGGCCCAGCGGCCGGCTTCGTCGATGAGCGCCTGCGAGGCTTCGGGAATGGTCTTGAGATGGATGTAGCCTTTGAAGCCGTGGTCCTCGCGCAGCGTGCGTGCGACGGCGACCACCTGCTCCATGGTGTAATCGGGATTGCGGATGATGCCGGAGCTGAGGAAGAGGCCTTCGATGTAATTGCGGCGGTAGAAATCGAGGGTGAGTTTTACCACCTCGGCGGGGGTGAAGCGGGCGCGCGGGACGGCGCTGGAGGCGCGATTTACGCAGTAAAGGCAGTCGTAAGTGCAGTAATTGGTGAGAAGGATTTTCAGCAGGGACACGCAGCGGCCGTCGGGCGTGTAGCTGTGGCAGATGCCGGCGGGCGTGGTGGAACCGATGCCGCCCGATTCGCGGGAGTTGCGCAACGTGGTGCCGCTGCTCGCGCAGGAAGCATCGTATTTGGCGGCGTCGGCGAGAATGGTGAGCTTCTGCTGCAGGTCCATTGCGGGCTCGCAACGTGGGGCGGCGGCCGCGGACGGCAAGGCGCGGCGTAGTGGAAATTTGAGGACGCGCGCAGGCGGTTTTGCGCGTGAAGGTTACGCGGAAAATCGGTCGGAAGCACGCGCGTCGCAGGGGACTCTTCGCGTGACGCAGAAGGAGCCCTCGGCGGGGAAAGCAGATCAATACGTCACGCGGAGGCCGAAGAGCAGCAAGCGCGGGGTGCCGAGGTTGAAGAGGTTGTCGGAAGAGCGGCCAGTCTCGATGCGTTCATCGAAAAGGTTTTCGGCGGTGGCGAAGAGCTCGAGGTTTTGCGTGAGGGTCGCGGTGAGTGAAAGATCCACGACGGTGGCGGGCGCGAGGCGGAGGGCGTTCTGGTCGTCTTCGAACTGGGCCCCAAGGTAGCGGACACGGGGGGAGATCGCGAGGCGGTGGACGTTGAAGGTGAATCCGGCGGAGGCGGTGTGGCGCGGAACTTGGGCGAGGCGCAGGCCGGCGAGGTGCGGCGCGACCGAGGCGCGGGTGACGGTGGCGTCGTTGTAGAGATAGGAAGCGTGAAAAGAGAGCGCGTCGGAGAACGTGTATTCGCCGGACAAGGACAGGCCACGGACGCGGGTGCGATCTAGGTTCAAGCGACGGCGGCCTTCGCCGCCGGCGGGAACGAAGCCGATGCCGGGAAAGGTGCCGGGACCTTCGGCGATGGTGACGTTGCCTACAGCGTCGCGGAGTTCGTTCCAGAAGACGGTGGCATCGAGGGTGAGCTTCGAAGCGTCGAGCGAGCGAGAGGTGAGGCCGAGTTCGCCGCTGGTGACGGTTTCGGTGCGGAGGGCGGGATTGGCGTCGGTGATGACGTTGCCGACGCGGAAGGGGCGATAGAGCTCGTTGAGCGTCGGACGACGAAAAGCGTGCTGCGCGGCGGCGTGGAGTCGCAGGTTTTCGGATACATCGTAAGACAGGCCGGCGGAAGGGCTAAGCGCTTCGCCGCGGCGCGAGGGGAAACGTTCGTCGCCGGCGGGAGCGCCATTCAGGTAGTCGCGGCGGTGTCCGTCCGACTCGTGCCAGGTGTCGGCGCGGACGCCGAGCGCGAGACGCAGGTCGGGTGCGACGGTGCGGCTGTGCATAACGAAGGCGCCGGCGATGGTTTGGCGGCCGCCGGCGTAGCGCTGGCGGGTGAAAACGCCGTTGGAAAACGCGGATTCCTCGCGGGTTTCGCCGCGGACATCGCGGCCGTCGACGCCGAAGGTGGTGAGAGCGTCGGCGTCGGGGGACCACTCCCCTACCCACGCGGCGCCGACGGCGGTGGCGGGGACATCGAATTGATTGGACGCGGGCGTTTCGGCGGTGCGGGCGGCGTTGACGGAGCTGAAGGTGCTGGAGAACGACTGGCTTTGGGCGTAGGCGTTCGCGTTCCAGCGGAAGGATTTGGACACGCGCGAGTCGAGCGCGATCGAGGCGAAGGATTCGTCGGTGGTGTTTTGTTGGTAAGGCGTGCCGTTGGCGCGGTCTTCGGCGAAGCGGCGGACGGTGAGCGTCGCGACGGTGTTTTCGTCGGGGCCGAACGCCTGGCGGAAACGCAAGGTGCCCCAGCGGGCGCGGCTGGCGGCGCGAGTATCGATCGAGCCGCGGCGCTCGGATGCGACGGTGAAATAGCCGTGGGTGGAAAACGTGCGGCCGAGGAATTGGGCGGAGCCGTTGCCGAGGGGGGCGGCGAGTTGGGCTTCGACGTCCCACGTATCGAAACTTCCAGCACGGGCGGCGAAGCGTTGGCGCGGTGTGTCGGGAGACTCGGTGAAGAGCTGGATGACGCCGCCGAGGGCGGCGTTGCCCCACGCGGTGCCGCCGGCGCCGGGGACAAGTTCGATGGCGGCGAGCGATTCGCGCGGGACTTTGGACCAGGCCACCCAGCCGCCGAAGGGATCGTTGAGCGGAACGCCGTCGAGCAGGATCAGCGAACGGCTGGCGCCGCTCGGGCCGAGTCCCCGGAGGGAAACGCCCTGCGCGGTCGGATGAGCGACGAGGCTGTCGGTGCGGCGGAAAAGGCTGAAACCGGCGAGGCCGCGGAGCGCGCCGTCGACAGAAATGTTGGGAGAGCGACGGAGGGTGGCGGCGTCGACCGTGGTGGTGGCGAACGGGACGGGCGTGGCGGCGTCGAGGGCGCGCACGGCGGTGACGGTGAGCGGAGCGAGCTGTTCGGGCGCGGAAGCAGAATGGGCGGTGGGCGCGAAAGGCGCGGCGGCGAAGAGCACGGCGACGGCGCCGCGGGTCCAGAAAGATGGGAAGTGAAGAGAAAAGGACATTCGGGTGGGTGTGAGGACGCGTGAGAACCCCACTGGGTTCTTCGCTTCGCCCAGAATGACAAACTGTTTAGCGAAGGTCGGCTTCGTGAAGCGCGCGGTTGATGGCGATCGCGGCTTCCGCGCCTTCGGCGGCGGCGACGATGGCGAGGTGGATGCCGCCGCGGACATTGCCGGCGACGTAGAGGCCGGGGACGTTGGTGGCGGCGTGTCCGTTGCATTTGACGGAGCCCTCGTCGTCGAGCTGGCAACCGAGATTTTCGGGAAGTTCGGATTTTTGTTCGCAGTCGGAGCAGAAAAACAACGCCCGGCACGGAAGCGGATCGCGGTCACGGAACGCGACCTCGGCGAGCATGCCTTCGGCGTCGCCGCGAAGTTCGAGGATTTCGGATTCGACGAGGCGGATACCGTTGGCGCGGAGTTTTTCGGTTTGGGCGGGCGTGAAGTGCGCGGGTCCGTCGCTGCAGATGACGACGTTGCGGCTCCACACGAGGAGGAGCAGGGCTTGATCGAAGGCGTTTTCGCCGTGGCCGTGAATGACGATGGGCTCGTTGCGGTGTTCCCAGCCGTCGCAATACGGGCAGTGATAAACCCCATGGCCGTAGAAGGTGGAGAAGCCGGGTTTGGGCGGGACGTGGTCGATGCGGCCGGTGGCGAGGAGAACGATGCGCGCCGACAGGGGCGGACCGGAAACGGGGATGAGTTCGAAACGGTTTTCGCGGCGGTAGATGGTGCGGATCTCGATGTCGCGGATTTCGACGGACGGATAGGCGTCGAGTTGTTGGCGGCCCAGGGCGCGGAGTTCGATCGGGTGCGTGCCGTCGCGCGTGAGATAACCGTGGAGCGCGCGCGAGTGGGCGTTGCGGGGCTTGCCGGAATCGAAGACGAGCACGCGGCGACCGCAACGGCCGAGAACCAAAGCGGCATTGAGGCCGGCGGGGCCGCCGCCGACAATCGCGACGTCATACACGGCGGGTGGTTCGACGGCGGGCGTGGCGGCGGTGGGCATCGAGCGAGGGACAAGGTCGACGGGCGCGAGTTCGGGCCGCCGCAACCGATGATGCGCGCCCGAACCCGATAAATCTGCCGGGAACATCGCGGTGTGGCTGGGTCTATGATGGCCCCGTTGTTCTATCCCCTGCGCCTGAGCTTTTCGCTCTCAGGCGCTTTTTCGTCTTCACCTATGGACGCCATCATCATCGTCGATCTGCAAAAAGCCTTTCCGATTCCCGAAGAGTTGATCCGCAAGATCGAGGAACGCGCAAAAACGTTTCCTCGGCGGGTCTTCACGAAGTTCGTGAACGACACGGAGACCTTGTTTTATCGGAAGTTGAAGCGGACCTCGTGCATGCGCGGACTGCCGGAGACGGAACTCATCATCGAGACAGGACCCGAAGACATCGTGATCGAGAAACGCGGTTATGGGCTCGATGCGGATGCCATCGAGCGGTTGAAAGCGGCGGGGATCAAAAAAGCGCTGGTGTGCGGCGTGGACACGGATGCGTGCGTGCTGGGCGTGGTATTTTCGGCATTCGATGCGGGCATCGATTGCGAGGTTGAGCGCGACCTGTGTTGGAGTTCGACGGGGCTGCAGGAGCCGGCGCTGAAAATCGTGCGAGAGCAGTTTGGCACCGGATGAATGCGGCACGCGGTTCCAGCTGCAGGCTTTGACGCAAAACGACGTTGTCGCGACGATGCTCGCGACGCAACGTTTCGACACCTGTCGCTTCGTGCCCCGCGAAGGCGGCGGGCTGCTTTGCGGATCGATTTCTCGTCGTGCGCCAGTAAGCGCGCGACCACCACTTTTCAGACACACATGGCCACAGCTTCACTGATTTCTCCCATTCTGCGTTTGGGCAACGATTCGGATTTCGCCGCGGTCGCGGCGCAGGCGGCGCAATTCGCGTTTCCCGGCGTGGCGGTGCAGGCGATCGCGTCGCTCGACGACGCTCCGCCGGCCAGTGATCGCGGCGAGGAGTTGTTGCTGTTGAACAATCCGGATGTGGATACCCTCGCGAAGGCGCAGCAGGCGCTGGATGCGGGAGGATTGCCGCGGTGGGCGATTGTGATTTTCGGCGCACCGCCGGCGATTGCAGGAGCGGAAGCGGCGGAAGTGGTTTCGCGGGAAGAATGGCAGGCGGCGCTGGTGGAGCGGGTTTTCCGCAGCGTGCTCGCGCAGCATCGCTTGCGGCGGGAGAACGCGCGCCTGCGGGGCGACATGGGGACCTTTGGGTTTCGCGTGGCGCACGATCTGCGGACGCCGCTGGGCGGGATCGTGACGACGACGGAGATGTTGCGCGAAATCCTGGCGGACGATGCGCCGCAAAACGTGCCGCTCACGCAGCCGATCCTCGATTCGACGGACGGGCTGGTGAAATTGATCGAACGCATGAGCTTCGTGGCGAAAGCGGCGGTGTCGCGGGAGCCGGCGCAGCGCTTCAAGATGAGCCATGCGTTTTGGGCGGCGTTTCAGCGGATCGAGCATGCGCTGGTGAAAGCGGGCGCGACGCTGAAGCAGCCGAACGAGTGGCCGGAAGTCGTGGGCCATCAGGCTTGGATGGAGGTGGTGTGGACGAATCTGTTGCGCAATGCGCTGCAGCATGCCGGTGCGAATGTGCAGATCGATGTGGGCTGGGCGGCGAGCGAAGGTGGGTTGCGGTTTTGGGTGAAGGACAGCGGAACGATGGCGGGGGGAAAGCCGGAGACGTTTTTTCATCCGTTTCACCGCCTGCATGAAACGGGAGCACCGCGCGGACTCGGACTTCCGATCGTGCGGCGGTTGGTCGAATTAGACGGAGGACGTTGCGGTTACGCCGCGCGGCCCGAAGGCGGATCGGAATTCTATTTCGTATTGCCGCCTCCCGCGGGGACGCGGGCGTGAGGACGGTGTAAAATGGAGCGGCCGACGGAAAAAGCGCGCGGAGTGACGAGCGCGTCGGCGGCGGCGAGCGATCCTTTTTTTGGCGGAGGAGAAGCGGGCGCGATTCTTCGCGCGATCGATTGGTCGAAACGGGCGGTCGGGCCGGTCGAAGCCTGGCCGCAGAGCCTGCGCACGGCGTTGAGCATCTGTTTGGCGTCGCGTCATCCGATCTGCATCATCTGGGGTCCGGAGCGGTTGTATTTCTACAACGATGCTTACGCGCCGATCGTCGGAGCGAAGCACCCGTGGGCGTTGGGCGAGAGCTACGTCAGGGTGTGGCCGGAAATCTGGGACAGCGTGATCCGACCAATTCTGGAAAACGTCGAGACGACGGGGCAGGCCTCGTGGGCGGACGACCTCCTGCTGGTGTTGCGGCGGCACGGCTACAACGAGGAATGTTATTTCGCGTTCTCGTTTGCGCCGACGCGAATCGAAGACGGAAGCGTGGGCGGCGTGTTCACCGCGATCACGGAGACTACCTCGCAAGTAGTGGGCGAGCGGCGCTTGCGGACACTGCGGGATCTGGGAGCGCACGCGCCGGAGGCGAAGACGGCGGAACAGGCGTGTCGGATTGCAGCGGAGGTGCTGGGCGAGAACCGGCACGACGTGCCCTTCGCGTTGTTTTATTTGCTGGAAGCGGATGGGCGGACCGCGCGGCGGCTGGAGGTGATGGGCGGCGATCGGATTGAAGCGCTGGCACCGGAAAGCGTTAACCTCGCGACGATCGAAGGAGACGACCCGTGGAATTTTCGCGAGAGCGTGAGGACGGGGAAGCCGGAGGTGCGCAACGGACTCACGGCGCAGTTTGGCGAAGTGCAGGCGGGTCCGTGGCCGGAGCCGATCGAAGCGGCGATGGTGCTGCCGATCGTGCGACCGGGAGATTCGATGCCGTATGGTTTCATGGTGAGCGGGACGAGTCCGCGGCGACCGCTGGACAACGACTATCGAAGTTTTCTCGGGCTGGCGGCGGGACAGGTGGCGACGGCGGTGTCGAACGCGCGCGCCTATGCCGAAGAGCGGCGGCGTGCGGAAGCGTTGGCGGAGCTGGATCGCGCGAAAACGGATTTCTTCAGCAATGTCAGCCACGAGTTTCGCACGCCGCTGACGTTGATGCTGGGGCCCTTGGAGGATCTGTTGAATGCGCAGCGCAGCGCGGCGCTGCCGGAGCGCGTGCGAACCCAGCTGCAAGTGGCGCATCGCAATGGTTTGCGCCTGCTGAAGCTGGTGAACTCGCTGCTGGATTTCTCGCGAATCGAAGCCGGGCGCATTCAGGCGAGTTTCGAGCCGGTGGACTTGGCGGAGCTCACGACGGAGCTGGCGTCGGTGTTTCGCGCGGCCATCGAGAAAGCGGGACTGCATCTCGTCGTGGCGTGCGAGCGGGCGCCGGAGCCGGCTTACGTGGATCGCGACATGTGGGAGAAGATCGTCTTCAATCTGTTGTCGAACGCCTACAAGTTCACGCTGCGCGGCGAGATCCTGGTGCAGTTGGAGGCGTTGCCGGATCGGTTCGTGCTTCGCGTGCGCGACACGGGGACTGGCATCGCGCCCGAGCATCGCGGGGAGGTCTTCAAGCGCTTTCAGCGAATCGAGAATGCGCTCAGCCGGACGCATGAAGGATCGGGGATCGGGCTGGCGTTGGTGAAAGACCTGGCGGAGCTGCATGGCGGCGAAGTGGCGCTCGAGAGTGAGTTGGGCGTGGGCTCGACCTTCATCGTGTCGATTCCACGCGGGCGTGCGCATCTGGCCGCCGGGCAGATCGGGGCATCGCGCGAACTTGCTTCGACGGCCGTGAGCGGCGAAGCGTTTGTCGAGGAATCGATGCGTTGGACGCGCGAAGAAACGGAACCGCAGATCACTTCGGTGATGGGGCCGGGCGGTCAACAAGCGCGCGTGCTGGTGGCGGACGACAATGCGGACATGCGCGAGTATGTCGCTCGATTGTTGTCGGCGAACTACGAAGTGCGCACCGCCGCGAATGGCGAGGAGGCGCGCGAGATCGCGCGAACGTGGGCGCCCGATTTGGTGCTGACCGACGTGATGATGCCGGTGATGGACGGGATTGCGTTGACGAAGGCGTTGCGAGCGGATCCGGCCACGCGCTTGACGCCGGTGGTGCTGCTCTCGGCGCGCGCAGGGGAAGAAGCTCGCATCGAAGGAATGGATACAGGAGCGGACGATTACGTGACCAAACCCTTTGGGGCGCGCGAACTCCTCGCGCGGATTGGCGCGCACCTGCATTTGGCGAAAGTGCGCCGGGAATCGGCGGTGCGAGTGAGCGCGGCGGAAGGACGGTATCGAGCGATTTTCGAACAGGCCGCGGTCGGGATCTTCGAGTGTGATCTTACCGGACGAATCGTGAGGGCGAACGCGGCGCTGGCGCGCTTGTTGGGATTTTCGCAGCAGGAGCTACTGGGGCGCAACTGGCGCCAGTTGGTGCCGGCGGAGGATTTGCCGACGGGAGAAGCGGTGGCGGCGAGACTGACGCGAGGCCAGGAACCTTCATTTTCGGGCGAGTGGCGTTTTCGGCGGAAAGACGGGACAGAAGGATGGATGGATGTGTTTGCGACGGTCGTGCTGGCGGAAGGAAACCGCCCGGGCCGCGGGCTGGGCGTGGTGATCGACGCGACGGAAAGAAAACGTGCCGCCGCGAAACTCCGGGAAACGGAAGAGCGATTCAGGACGGCGGCGGACAACGCGCCGGTGTTGATCTGGATGACGGACGCGGCGAAGCGCTGCGTGTGGTGCAATCGCCTCTGGCTCGAGTTCGTGGGCCGAAGCCTGGAGGACGAATTCGACCGCGGCTGGCTCGCGAACGTGCATCCCGACGACGCGGAGCGGACGTGGGCGGCTTTCGAAAAGGCGTTCGACGCGCGGGAACCGTTCAGCATGGAGTATCGTTTGCGGCGGCATGACGACGAGTATCGCTGGCTGTTGAGTCGCGGAGTGCCGCGTGAAGAAGGCGGCGAGTTCGCCGGCTACATCGGATCCTGCGTGGACATCGAGGATCGTCGGAAGGCGGAGCAAGCGATGCATGCGAGCCGCAATGCCGAGCGCGCGCGCCGGCAGGAACTCGAAGTGCTCACGCAAGTGGCGCCGGCGGGCATCTGGATGGCGCACGATCCGGAATGCACGCGGGTGACGGGCAACGCGACGGCTTACGCCATGATGCGGATCGCGCCGGGCGAGAACTTGGCGGTGCAGGGGCAAACGGTGATCGCGAGCCGCAAGATCGAGTTGTTTCGCAACGGCAGGCGGATCTCCGAGAGCGAACTGCCGTTGCAGAAAGCGATTCGCACGAAGGAGCCGGTGTTCAACGAAGACGTGGAGTTTCGGTTTCCGGATGGGACGTCCACTTGGGTCTATGGCAGCGCGACACCGCTGCTGGCGGAGGACGGATCGGTTCGCGGCGCGGTGTGTATCCTGGTGGATGTGACGGAACGAAGACAGGCCGAGCGTGCCCTGCGCGCGAGCGAGGAGCAGCTGCGGCTGGTGACGGATCATGCCTCGGTGTTCCTCGCCCAGCTGGACCATCACCATCGCTACCGCTTCGTGAATCGCTCTTACGCGGAGCGTTACGGCATGTCGCCGCAGGAGATTGTCGGAAAGCACGTGTCGGAGGTGGCGGGAGGCGAGGCTTACGAGCGGGCGCGGGAGCACATGGACCGGGCGCTCGCGGGCGAGCGAGTGGAGTTTGAAATGGAAATTCCGATACACGGCGCGCCGCGTTGGGGGCACATCGTGTTCGTGCCGGAGCGGACGGCGGACGGCGTGATCACGGGCCTGGTCGTCGTGCTGATCGACATCACGCAACGCAAGCGCGCGGAAACCGAGTTGGAGAGGGCGCGTGACGAGGCGGTGGCGGCGTCGCGCGCGAAGGACGACTTTCTGGCGGCGCTTTCGCATGAGCTGCGGACGCCGCTCAGTCCGGTGTTGTTGCTGGCGAGCGAGGCTGCGGGAGACGAAAATCTGTCGCCGCAGACGCGCGCGGATTTCGACACGATTCGAAAGAGCGTGGAGCTGGAGGCGCGTTTGATCGACGATTTGCTCGACCTGACGCGCATCACGCGCGGGAAGCTCGCGCTGGACCTGCGGCGCACGGATTTAAGCGCGGTGATGGAAGACGCGCTGGCGACGGTGCGCGCGGAATTCGCGGCGAAGCAGATCGAGTTGACGCTGGTGCCCTCGCCCGCACCGCAGCGCGTGCTCGGCGATCCGGTGCGGCTGCAGCAGGTGTTCTGGAATATCCTGAAAAATGCGTGGAAGTTTACACCGGTGAAAGGCCGCGTGCGGATCGAAAGCCGCGTGGATCACGAACGACGGGAAGTGATCGTGGAGATTTCGGACACGGGCATCGGCATCACGCCGACGGAGCTGGAGCGGGTGTTTGAAGCGTTTGCGCAGGGCGATCACGCGGGACAGGGCGGGTCGCATCGCTTTGGAGGATTGGGCTTGGGGCTGGCGATTTCACGGCGCGTGGTGGAACTGCATCACGGCAAGATCTCCGCTCGGAGCGCCGGGCGGGATCATGGAGCGACCTTCCGCGTAGAGCTGCCGCTGCTGGATGCGGAGCCCGCGCTCCCTGTTTCACCGAGTGCGGTGGGCGGGCAGCCGGGGACGACGGCGCGCGCGAGTCTCGGGCGAATCCTGCTGGTGGAAGATCACGCCGCGACGCGAGCGGCGCTGCAGCATTTATTATCGCGGCGACGTTACGACGTGCGAGCGGCGGCGAATGCGACCGAGGCGCGCGAACTCGCGCGCGAAGGCGAATTCGATCTGCTGATTTCGGACATCGGGCTGCCGGATGGAAACGGATACGAATTGATGGCGGAGTTTCGCGATCGATTGGGACTGAAAGGAATCGCGCTGACGGGTTACGGCATGGAAGAAGACGTGGCCCGCAGTCGTAAAGCGGGGTTTCTCCATCATCTGACGAAACCGGTGCGGATGCAGGCGCTCGATGCGGCGCTGGCGGCTTTGAGCACGACAACGCCTCCAGAACGTGCCCAACCGCAAAGCCGATAGGCGCAGGTTCAAGCGAGTCGCAGCTGGACGGGCATGGACGAGTTCTGATTGGGTGCTTTTGCAATCCATGATCTTCCCCGCCTCTTCCACGCGCTTCATCACATGGTGTTGCCGGACGATGGCGATCGTGGCGGGCGTAGCGGGAGCGGAAGCGTTGGGACAGGGGCGGGAAGCCACCATCGCGACGATGAAGGCGATGTCGCTGGAAGAACTGCTCAATCTGCAAGTCACGACGATGTCACGCAAAGAGGAGCTGTGGTGGTCGGCGCCAGGCGCGATCGAAGTGGTGACGGACGAAGAGATCCGGCGCTCGACGGCGATGAACCTGCCGGAAGTGTTGCGACTCGCGAGCGGAGTGGACGTGGCGCAACCGTTTGCGCGAGGTTGGGCGGTGAGCACGCGCGGCTTCAACGTGCTCGCGGCCAACAAGATTTCGGTGCTGATGGACGGACGCAGTTTGTTCACGCCGTTTTTTTCGGGGGTGCAGTGGGACGCGCAGGACACACTTCTGGAAGACATCGACCGGGTTGAAGTCGTGCGCGGGCCGGTCGGCGCGTTGTGGGGTTCGTTTGCGGTGAATGGGTTCGTGCAGGTCGTCACCAAGTCTGCCGACAATACCCAAGGCTGGCTCGCGAGCGCGGGCAGCGGCACGGAAGATCCGGTGTTTGTGTCGGCGCGCTACGGCGGGCGGGCGGGCGCGCGGACGTTTTATCGCGTCTATGCCAAATACGCGGAGACGGACTGGACGAAGGATGCCGTCGGGCGGCACACGCAGCCGAGCGTGGATTTCGGCCAGGCCGGTTTTCGCGTGGATTCGTTTATCGACGACGAACTCACGGTGACGGTGCAGGGAGACGCTTATACGAACAAGGGGCTGCCGGAGTCGCACGCGATGCAGCACCTGATTTCGGGAGCGAACGTGCTGGTGCGCGCGCAGCGGGAGATCTCGCGCAACGAAAGCTGGGAAGTCCTCTCCTACTTCGATCACACGATGCGCGAAGTTTTGATGTTATGGAACGAGCGGCGCAATACGACCGCGCTGAGCGCGAAATATCGCCGGCCCGCGGGCGCGCACGACCTGCTGTTTGGAACGGATTTGAACATGTCGAAAGACGACATCGCGGACCTGGGGCTGGGCACGATGCGGCCGCGACAGCGCACAACGCACACGGCGGGCGCTTTCGTGCAGGACACGTGGGCCGCGCTGCCGGACCGCTTGTCGCTGACCGCGGGGGCGAAGCTGGAGCATAATAGTTTTTCGGGCTTCGAGTTTGCACCGTCGATTCGCGGCGCGTGGACCCCGTCGCCCTCCACGACGGTGTGGGCTGGGATATCGCGAGCGGTTCGTCCGCCGGTGCGCGTGGACCACGACCTCTTCCTGGCTCTTGGAGATGTGGCGGTGGTGGAAGCGAGCGAACGTTTTGGTGCGGAAACGGTGCGAGCGTTCGAACTCGGCTGGAGGCAGCGATGGGGAGAGCGGCTGTCGCTCGATGTGGCTGCCTTTGCGAACGATTACGACGATTTGCGCACGACGGAACCCGCGGGTGCGGAAGCGCTGCCGTTGACGTTCAGGAACAACCTGCGCGCGCGATCGCACGGGGTGGAGACGACGATGCTTTATCAGCCGGCGGCGTGGTTGATGTTGAAAGCGAGCCACCGCTATCTCGACCTGGATTTTCTGCATGCGCCCAACTCGCGTGACACGGCGCGCGGCAACACGGAGGGCAACGATCCGCGTCACATGTTTACCGTGACGACCCACATCGACCTTCCTGGACCCTGGGAACTCGATGTGTCGGTGCGGCACGTGGGCGAGCGGCCGGATCCGGCGTCGGACAAGTTCACGGTGGCGAACGTGCGACTGGCGTGGGTTCTATCGGAGTCCTTCGAACTCGCGCTGATCGGACGCAATTTGTTTTACGGCGAGCATCAGGAGATCGTCAGCACGAACGGACTCAACGAATACATCGGGCCGAGCGGCCTCGTGAAGGCGACGTGGAGGTATTGAACTGATGGCGTCTCAACGAATGCACCGCGTCGAACGCTCAATCCCGCGCCTCGTGCGCCGACTGGGCGGCATCGCGCTCGGCTGGGCGCTGGCGGTGGTTTTGAGCGCGGCGGAAATCCGCCACGAATCGGAGGTGAAGGCGGCGCTGCTCTACAATTTCACGCAATTTGTCGAATGGCCGGCGGAGGCGTTTGACGCCCCGGATGCGCCGCTGGTGATTGGCGTGCTGGGCCACGATCCTTTCGGACGAGCGTTGGACGACTTGGTGAAAAACGAAACGGTCGGCCGCCATCGCATCGAAGTCGTGCGTTTCCGCGACGTCGAAGAAGCCGCATCCAGTCATCTGCTTTTCATCAGCGCGAGCGAGCGAGCGGCGAGCGGCGCCATCCTGAATCGTCTGCAAGGGCGGCCGATCCTCACGGTGGCGGAGTTCGAGTCGTTTTTGGAACGCGGAGGCATCGTGCAGCTGCATCGCGGTCCCAACAACAAAGTGCGCCTGCGCGTAAATCTGGCTGCGGCGCGAGAGGCATCGTTGACGCTCAGCGCAAAGTTGCTACGCGTGGCGGAAACTGTGCGGCCGTAAACGATCTTTCCATGCGTTTTCGCGATCTCCCCATCAAGCGAAAGCTCGTCGGAATCATTGTGCTGACGAGTCTGTCGGTGCTCGGGCTCGCGTCGCTGGCGCTGCTGACCTACGAACTCTACAGCTATCGGGAGATGACCCGCCGGCATCTGGCGACGGTGGCGGAGATCATCGCGGCCAACAGCACGGCGGTGCTGATCTACGACGACGAGAAACTCGCGGCGGAGATTCTCTCCGGGCTGCGGGCGGAGCGCGTGGTGAACAGCGCGGCGCTGTTCGACAAGGACGGTCGCGTTTACGTCTCGTTTCCCCAGGATGTGGAAGCGCCCGCCCAGCCGGGGCCGGACGGGATCGTATTTCGCGGTCGGGAAGTGACCGTGTTTCAACCTGTCGTGGAGGGCGAAAACCGCGTCGGGACGTTGTATGTCCACGGCGATCTCGCGGAGGTTTACACCCGCGTGGGCGTTTACGGCTTGGTGCTGTTGGGGCTCATCGTGTGCTCGGGAGTGGTGGCGCTGTTTCTTTCGAACTGGTTTCAGCGGTTGATTTCCCAGCCGGTGTTGGATCTCGCACACACGGCGCGCGTGGTGTCGGAAAACAAGGACTATTCCGTGCGCGCGGTGAAGCTGAGCAATGACGAGATCGGCGGCTTCACGGAAGCGTTCAACTCGATGTTGAACCAGATCCAGGCGAGCCATTCGGCGCTGCGCGCGAGCGAAGAGCGGTTGTCTGCGGTGTTTCAGCAGGCGGGAGCGGGCATCGCGCAGACGGACCTGGGCGGGCGTTTCGTGATGGTGAACGACCGCTACTGCGAGATCCTCGGGCGGCCGCGGGAGAAGGTATTGGAATTACGGATGCAGGATGTGATCCATCCGGCGGATCTCGGGCATCATCAGTTCCTGATGGATAACTGCGCCCGCGACGGGGCCTCGTTCGTGGCGGAGATGCGCTACGACCGGCCGCAGGGCGGATTCGTGTGGGTGCGCAACAGCGTGGCGTTCATTCGCAACGCGCAGGGCGTGGTGGAGTCGGCCCTGGCCGTGACGGAGGACATCACGAGTTCGAAGCGGACGGAGAAAGAGTTGGAGCGCGCGCGTGACGAAGCGCTGGCGGCGTCGCGGGCGAAGGACGATTTCCTGGCGGCGTTGTCGCACGAACTGCGCACGCCGCTGAATCCGGTGTTGTTGCTGGCGAGCGAAGCGGCGGAGGATGCGACGCTGACAGAAAACGTGCGCGCGGATTTCGCGACGATCCGCAAAAACGTGGAGTTGGAGGCGCGATTGATCGACGACCTGCTCGATCTGACCCGCATCACCCGCGGGAAGCTGCTGCTCGATCTGCGTTCGCACAGCGTGCACACGATTCTGCGCGACGCGCTGGCGACCGTGCGCGGCGAGCTCGACGCGAAGAAAATCGTGCCTGCCATCCAATTTGCCGAAGGGAATCCCGTGGTGCTCGGCGATTCGGTGCGGCTCCAGCAGATCTTCTGGAACGTGTTGAAAAACGCCGTGAAGTTCACGCCCGACTACGGCGAGATCACGGTGAAGACACGGCTCATCGGGCTGGGCAGCCACTTGCGCATCGAAATTGCGGATACGGGCATCGGTCTCGAGCCGGCGGAGATCGAACGGATCTTCGACGCGTTTTCACAAGGAGATCACGCGGGGCCGACGGGATCGCATCGCTTCGGTGGCGTCGGACTGGGCCTGGCGATTTCGCGGATGTTGGTGGAGCTGCATCACGGCTCGATCAGCGCGTCGAGCGAGGGGCGCGGGCGCGGAGCGAAGTTCATGATCGAGCTGCCGCTGCTCCGGGCGGAGTCGCGTTCGCCGATTGAAACGGGACCGACAGCGGAGCCGGGGCCGGAAAGTCCGGCGGCTCCGCAGCTGCAAGTGCTGCGCGGACGAGTTTTGTTGGTGGAGGATCACGCGCCCACGCGCTCGACCCTGCAGCAGTTGTTGATGCGGCGGCGCTACGAGGTGGTGGCGGCGGGTTCGGTGGGCGAGGCGCGTGAACTGATGGAACGCGAGCGCGTCGATTTCGTGATCTCCGACATCGGGCTGCCGGATGGAAACGCTTACGAGCTGATGGAGGAATTGCGCGCGAAACACGGACTGACAGGAATCGCGCTGACAGGCTACGGCATGGAGAGCGACATTGCGCGCAGCCATGCGGCGGGCTTCGCAATTCACCTCACAAAGCCCCTGCGGGTGCAGCTGCTCGACGAAGCGCTCGCGAAAATCGCCGCGCACATGGTGCGGCGTTGACGCGAGCGTCGGGTGAAACGGCCCGCTGGCGGCAGCGCTGACACGACCGGGCCTTGTGTGCTGGCGCTTCCTGTGTTGCGTGTCGGAGTTTTCCCATGCGCAGCGTGAAAGAATTTGCCGCAGCGAAGCAGGACAGTCGCAAGATCGTCATGCTAACGGCCTATGATGCGTGGTCGGCACGGTTGCTCGCGGATGCGCCCGTCGACTGCCTGCTCGTCGGAGACAGCGCGATGATGGTGGTCCACGGGCAAAAGGACACGCTGAGCGCAACGGTCGAGTTGATGGCGCTCCACACGCGCGCGGTGGCAAGTGCGGCGCGCGGCAAGTTCATCGTGACAGACCTCCCGTTTTTGGCGGCGCGCAAAGGCGTCACCCATGCGCTCGATGCCGCGGCACAACTGATGCGCGCGGGTGCGCAGGCGGTGAAGATCGAAGGGGTGCGCGGCCACGCCGACGTGATCGCGCATTTGGTCGAATCGGGAATTCCAGTGATGGGGCATCTCGGCTTGCAGCCGCAATCCGTGCATGCGTTGGGCGGCTATACCGTGCAGGCGCGCGAGGAAGAAGATGCGGCGCGCTTGCGGGAGGATGTCGAGACGCTGGAAAAAGCCGGAGCGTTTGCAGTCGTGCTGGAATGCATTCCCAGGAAACTCGCTAGCACCGTCACGGCGGCGGCGACGATTCCGACGATCGGGATTGGAGCCGGCGCGGGTTGCGATGGTCAGGTGCTGGTGTTGCACGACCTCTTGGGATTCAATCCGGAGTTCCGGCCGAAATTCGCGCGCCGCTTCGCGGACGGAGCGAAGCTGGTGCGCGATGGCGTGGAGAAGTTCGCTCAGACGGTCAGGGACGGGACGTTTCCGTCGGGCAAGGAAAGCTTCGAATGAGGACGGGGCGATGAAGCTGGTGCATACGGTCGAAGCGTGGAGGGCGTTGCGAGCGGAGCACCGTGCGGCCAATCGCATCATCGGCTTCGTGCCAACCATGGGAGCGCTTCATGCGGGGCATGTGTCGCTGTTCGAGGCGGCGCGGCAGGAATGCGATGTCGTGATGGCGTCGGTGTTCGTGAATCCCACGCAGTTCGACGATCCGCAGGATTTCGCGAAGTATCCGCGGGTGCTGGACGCGGATGCGCGATTGTTGGAGGCGGCAGGCGTCGACGTCGCCTTCGCGCCGGCCGTGGAAGAGATGTATCCAAATGGTCAGCACTTCACGATCAACGAAGATCGATTCAGCCGGGAGCTTTGCGGAGCACACCGCCCGGGGCATTTCACCGGGGTGCTGACCGTCGTGATGAAGCTCCTGCAGATCGCGGGGGCGGATCGCGCCTATTTCGGCGAAAAGGATTATCAGCAACTGCAGTTGGTGCGTGGGATGTGCGCGGCGTTTTTTCTCGAGACGAAGATTGTGGGTTGTCCGACCGTGCGCGAACCGGACGGACTCGCCCTGAGCTCGCGCAATGCGCGCCTGACGGCGGCGGAACGCGAAGTGGCGCCGGAGTTTCACCGGGCGCTCGTGGAAGAAGCGGATGCCGGGGCCGCGCGCGCCCGGCTCGAACGGGCGGGATTTCAGGTCGACTATGTGGAGGACCGGGAAGGACGCCGATTGGGAGCGGTGCGGTTGGGATCGACGCGGTTGATCGATAACGTGGCACTCAGCCGACCGGAGAAATCGCGATGAATAAGAACGTCCTCTTTTTGCTCAGCGGATCGATCGCCTGTTACAAGGCCTGCGCGGTGGTGTCGCGGCTGGCCCAGTCGGGCGTGACGGTGCAGACGGCGGCCACGGCAGCGGCATTGAAGTTTGTCGGCGCGGCGACGCTGGAAGGCTTGAGCGGCAGGCCGGTGTTTTCAGACGTGTTCGAGATGGGCCGCGCGCTCGATCATATCGAACTGGCGCGCGCGGCCGATCTCGCGGTCCTCTGTCCTGCCACGGCGAATACGTTGAACAAATTGGCCGCGGGAATCGGAGACGACCCCGTGAGCACGCTTTTTTTGGCGTGGGAGCTGGGGACGAAGCCGTGGCTCGTGGCGCCGGCGATGAACGCAAGGATGTGGGAACATCCGGCGACAAAAGCGTCGGTCGACAAGTTGCGGAGCTGGGGAGTGCGCGTGATCGAACCGGTGGAAGGCCCCCATGCGTGCGGCGAAGGCGGTTCCGGGCGATTGTGCGAACCGGATGACATCGCGGCCGAGGTGCTGCGGCAATTGGGAGCGGAGAAGTGAAGCGGCGGAACGCGCGCGCAGGAGTCCGGCCAGCGAGCCCGGCGGACGACTCGGTTCTGACCGTCGCGGTAGGAAACACCTCGGTTTTCGTGGGAATTTTTTCCGCGCGACGATGCGTGAAGGCTTTTCGCATCGAACCCGCGCAGTTGGTGCTCCTGCCGCAGAAAGTGGGGACCAAGGTGACGCGCGCTGCCGTGTGTTCGGTGGTGCCGGCGCTGACGCCCGACGTCGTGCGACTGATCCGGCGGACGTGGGATATCGACGCCGACGTATTGTCGGCGGAAGCGAATCATGGATTGGAAATCGCCTATCGGCGGCCTGCAGAGCTGGGCGCCGATCGCGTGGCGGCGGCATTGGGCGCGCGGGCCGGCAACCCGCACAGGAATGTAATCGTCGTCGATTGCGGGACCGCGACGACCGTGACGGCGCTCAGTCGCGACGGACGAATTGCGGGGGGCGCTATTTTGCCGGGAGCGGCGTTATGGCCGGAGGCGCTGGCAACGAAGACGGCGTTGCTTCCACGCGTGATTCTACGGCGGCCGCGTTCGGCGGTGGGGCGTTCGCCGCAGGAAGCGATTGTGAGCGGATGCTACTACGGACAAGTCGGGGCGATTCGCGAAATCGTGGCGCGGGTGCGAACGGAAGTTTTCGGAAAGGAAAAGGCGGTCGTGCTCGGCACGGGTGGCAACGCGGACCTGTTCGCGAACGAAATCTTGTTCGATCGAATCGAGCCGCGGTTGGTGTTGGAAGGATTGGCGGCGTTCGCGCGGCGTTGCGGAGCAGAGCCGGTCACGGCGTGACGCGTTGGCGAGCGCGGCGCGTTTACGCTTCCGTCACGGGCGATGAATCTGCGCGACCGCGGCGATGGCGCGATCGAGCGAGCGAATGTTGACGGGTTTGGTCAGATGTTCGGAGAAGCCGGCCTCGCGTGAGCGAGCGATGTCTTCTTCCATGCCGTAGCCGCTCAGGGCGATGCCGAGAAGATCCGGGTTGTTGGCGCGGAGTTCGCGCCAGAGTTGGCAGCCGTCGCCGTCGGGCAGGCCCAGATCGGAGATAACGAGCTGGAAAGTCTCTGCCTCCGCGCGCGCCCGCGCTTCGGCGATCGACCCTGCAGTCACTACGTCGAACTTTCGGCGGGCGAGCAATTGCTGGAGCGAAGAACGTGTCGGCGCGTGATCCTCGACGAGGAGGATGCGCTTGAACCGCTGGCGGGCGTGCTCGGCGGCGCTGGGGCGGTGACTATCGACGAGCGGGAGAGGCTCCGGCATGCGCTCGCGTTTGTGCGGCAGCGTGATTTCGGCGGCGAGCGGAAGCTCAACCTCGAACGTGGCGCCCTGCCGCGGGCCGGGACTCGACGCGCGAATCGCTCCGCCGTGTTTCTCGAGAAGCTGGCGCGAAATCGCGAGACCGAGACCGAGGCCGCCCAGGCGGTGTTCGCCTTGCGAGAAAGCGGAGAAGATTTTATCGAGATCCTTCTCCGTGAGCCCGATGCCGCTGTCGCTCACGCGGACCACGATACGTTCACCGCTCGAATCGAAAAACGTTTCGACCTCGATGCGGCCGGCTTCGGGCGTGAATTTCACGGCGTTGCTCATCACGTTCCAGAATACCTGCTGGAGCCGGATGGTGTCGCCGATGACGACCGCTCGCGGCGCGAGCAGCTTCACGGACAGGCTGATCTGCTTGAGCTCGATATCGCGGGCGACCACGCCGATCGCGTCGCGCAACGTGGCGTGGACATCGGTCGGTTTCATTTCGAGCGCTAGCTTGCCGTGGGCGATGCGCGTGAGGTCGAGGAGATCGTCGATCAAGCGCGCCTCGAGGCTGACGTTGGTCGCGATGGTTTTGAAGATGGTGCGGACGGCTTCGGGAAACTCGGGATTCTCGGCGCCGTCGCTGGCCAGCATGAGGACGGGGTTGAGCGGCGTGCGCAGTTCATGCGAAAGCGTGGCGAGGAAATCGTCTTTCGCCTGAGACGCGGCGACCGCTTCGTTGCGGGCGGAAACGGCCTCACGGTAGAGCCGCGCGCGCTCCTCCTCAGACTGCTTGCGATTGATGAAGTGCGCGATGCTTTCGGCGGTGCGGCTGAGTTCGTCGAGAACGCGGGGATCGAGGGTTTCGCGGCCGAAAAGGGCGACGACGCCGAGCAGGCGGTTTTCGAGGATCAGGGGGTAGCCGGCGAACGAGATGATGTTTTGCTCGCGGAGCCAGGCCGGCTCTTCGGCGACGTCCGGAGAGGCGAGTTGAAGGGCGACGACGGGCTGACGCGACGCGGCGATTGCGCCCACCCGTGTATGGCCCGGGCGGATACTCGCATGTTCGTCGCTGGCGAGGAATGGCAGGCCACCGCTCGCGCGGAGCTGCAGCGTCGAGGTCGCTTCGTTGCAGACCCAGATCCGCGCGATCGAGCCGGAAACTTGCCGGACGAGAATGTCGACGATCTCCTGCAGGACCGCTTCGAGTTCGCCGCTGCTGGCCACGGCGAGGGCGACGTCGGCGCGAAGCACGGCGAGACGCGCGGCTTCCGCGTTGGCGAGCTCCACCTGCTTGTGCTCAGTGACGTCGCGCGAGATCGCGAGGATCTTCTGCGGCTTTCCGTCCAACCCGAGGATAGGACGGCAAACGACATCCCACCACTTGTCGGCGCCGCGCGTGGTGCGACGGAAGGCGCTGAAACGCGACATGACGCCGGCTCGCGCCTGGCGGCAGGCGTTCTCGGCGAGCACGCGGTCGTCCCCTTCCCAAAACGCGGGCCAGTAGCTGTGGGCGATGCGGGAGAAATCATCCACCTCCATCAGATGGAGCCCGCCCGTATTCATAAACAGGAGACGTCCGTCGAGATCGAGGACCTTTACGGAGTCGGGGCTGCTTTCGAGAATGCGGCGGTTGAATTCCTCGCTGGCGCGCAAGGATTCCTCGGCTTGCTTGCGCGCGGTGATGTCGGCGTTGACCTCGAGCACGGCGCGGAGCCGGCCGTTGTTGTCGTGGTGGACGACCCATTGCGTGGCGATGACGAGCGCACGGCCGTCTTTTCGGCGATGGACGACTTCGCCCTCCCAGCGGCCGTGGCGGTGAAGTTCCGCCTGAATGCTCTCCAACGGCTCGTGATACTGCGCGGCGAGCAGCATGTGAGAGTTTTGGCCGAGCGCATCGTCCTTAGTGTAGCCGTAAAGATCTTCGGCGCCCCGGTTCCAGAACATGATGCGATCCTTGGGTGAACGGGCGAGGACGGGAGCGAGTTCGAGGAGCTGCGCCTGTTCACGGAGACGCTGTTCGCTTTCGCGGAGCTCGGCATTTCGCGTGGCGAGTTCCTCGTTGAGCGTGGTGAGCTCCTCGTTCGCGGATTCGAGTTCTTCGTTGGAGGTTTCGAGTTCCTCGTTGAGACTCTGGAGCTCCTCGTTGGCGGATTGCACCTCCTCGTTGGAAGCCTGGAGCTCTTCGACCGACGTGTCGTGCTGTTCACGCAGCGTCTCCAAGTGCTCGCGCACTTCCGCATAGTCCCGCTTGAGGTCGGCATAGCGGCGAAGCTCGGCGGAGGAAATCTTGGCGGAAGAAGCGGTGCCCTTGGACCGTGGAGCGGGAGCGGGCGGCGCGGCAACGGCTTCAAACAGGACGAGGAAGTAACGCGCGGGAAGATTCTTGAGCGGAACGATCTCGATGTTGACGAGGCTGCGGCTGCGCCCGAAGCGAACCTCCTTCTCGCGCACGGGCTTGTTTTCGCGGCGAGCGCGTTGCAGCGATCGTTGCAGCGTGAGCGCGAGGTTTTCGCGCGCCATCTTCAGGAGGTTGAAGCTTGCCTTGCCCGAAGGGAATTCGAGAAAGCGCTGAGGGTCGCCGCGAAACTGGAGGATTTCGCCGTCCTCGTTGATGAGCACGCCAGCCGGCGCGTATTTCGCGAGGGTGAGACGGTCGGCTTCCTTGAAGGCGTCGACGGAGTTGACCTCGGCGTGACGTGTCGCCGGCGTGGTGCGCGCGCCGGCTTTGAGGACTGGGATCGTCGGCGGGCGCTCGTAGCGGAGCCAGCTGACTCCGGTCTTGCGGACGTAGATCTTGTGATTTTTTTCCGCGACTTCGAAGAAGTTGGTAGCGGAGCCGACGGATTCGGAAGTTCCGAGAACCAGAAAGCCGCCCGGCTTGAGCGCGTAGTGAAACGCCGGAATGATCCGCTGCTGCAGCGCCGGCTCGAGGTAGATGAGCATGTTGCGGCAGCTGATGAGATCGACGCGGGTGAATGGCGGATCGGTGAGAAGGTTGTGCTGCGCGAAGATGACCATGTCGCGGATGGTCTTCTGCACGCGGTAGCCATCGGGTTCCTTCGTGAAGAAACGGTGGAGTCGAGAAGGCGAAATATTATCGACCTGCGGCTTCGAGTAGCGACCGATGCGAGCCTGATCGAGAACGGCAAGATTTACGTCCGTGGCGAAGATCTGGATCGGCGTCCGAACGGGATTTTGCTCGGCGAATTCGGCGTAGGCGATGGCGATCGAATACGCTTCCTGGCCAGTCGAGCATCCGGCGACCCAGATACGAAACGTGTCAACGCTCGTGGGGGTGCGAATGAGTTTCGGAAAAACGCGTTTCTTCAGCGTTTCGAAAACGGCTGGATTGCGGAAGAAGCTGGTGACGTTGATCAGGAGGTCCTGATACAGCGTGTCCAGTTCGCCCGGATGCTCGCGCAGGAAACGGGCATACGTCTCGAAGTTCTTGAGCTTGTGCAGGGCCATCCGGCGGGCGATCCGGCGGCGGATGGTGTTGGGGCGATAAAAGGTGAAGTCGGTGCCGGTGCGGGTGCGCAGGAGCACGAAGATTTTCCGCAGGTTGAGATCCTCGGGCGCGGCGGGCCAGGCGGGGGCTTCGCGCGATCCGGCACCGAAGGCGGTGCTGCCAACCGCGAATGAAGCGCGACGGCGCCGCGCGTTGGCAGCGGCGCGAGACTTCGTCTGCAGAGGTCGATCGACGAGTCGGCCAAGCTCCGCGGCGATCTTGTCGGGCGGAAGAACAAAATCGACGAAGCCGGTGGCGATCGCGCTGCGCGGCATGCTGTCGTATTTCGACGACACTTGGTCCTGCGCAAACGTGATGCCGCCGGCGGCTTTGATCGCGGCGATCCCCTTGGCGCCGTCGGAGCCGGCGCCGGAGAGAATCACGCCGATCGCATGCTCTTTCTGGTCGGCCGCGAGGGATTGAAGGAAGTGATCGATCGTCCGCGCCGGGCCGTTGCTTTTGCGCCTGGGGGTGAGTTTCAGCACGCCGTCGTGAATCGTGAGATGTCGATCCGGCGGGATCACGTAGATGCGGTTCGCTACGACTTGGGTGTTTTGCGCGATCTCTTCCACGGGCAGCGAAGCCGCGCGCCCGAGCAACTCGGACAGCAAGCTGCGATGCGTCGGGTCGAGGTGCTGCACCAAAACATAGGCGATCGGTGCGGACGCCGGCAGGTTGCGCAGCAGTTCCGTGAACGCTTCCAGCCCGCCCGCGGACGCACCGATTCCGACGATCTTCAGCAGTGGTTTCCGGGGCGAAGGCTTTCGACGATCTGCGCGGGAAGCTGGGTCTTTGGCCATGGAACGTGAGGAGCCCTCTACGGCTCCGGAGAAGCAGCGCTGAAAGGGTATTCGAACATCGGGGAAGAAAAGAGGGCGACCACGAGGCGGAACGGAAAACCTCCCGCAGACCGCGCCATGGGCAAGTTGTTTCCCGCACGAAAGGAGCCACAACTTCGCCTCGCGTTTGCCGCGCGGATGGGGTGACGTTTCCCTTTCCTATGACGGTGAGTGCGCCGACGAACGAGATAGAACAGGAAGCCGAGCGACTGCTACGAGCTCTGATGCACGTGGATTGCGACCCGCACGGTCGCACTTGGAACTTGGATACATGCCGCGAGATCGCGCCGCTGACGCTCGAGATCAACCAGCTCAAGAAGGAGAAGGATGCGGTGATCCTCACGCATTCCTATGTGGAGCCGGAAATCATTTACGGCGTCGGCGATTTCAAGGGCGACTCCTACTACCTGAGCGAGAAAGCCAGGGAATCCCGTGCGAAGGTAATCGTGTTTGCCGGGGTGGTGTTCATGGCAGAAACGGCGAAGATCCTTTCGCCTGATGCGCTCGTCGTCGTGCCGGATCGGCACTCGGGTTGCTCGCTCGCCGACTCGATCGATGGCGAGGGCGTGCGACGGTTGAAGCGTTTGTATCCTGACGCGACCGTCGTGTGCTACATCAACAGCACCGCCGACGTTAAGGCCGAGTCGGACGTCTGCGTGACGTCGAGCAACGTTTACGACATCGTGGCGAATCTGCCGGCGCGGCGGGTGTTGTTCGTGCCGGACCGCCTGATGGCGGAGAACGTTCGCGCGGAAATGAAGCGGCGCGGCGTGGACAAGGAGATCGTTTCCTCGGACGGCACCTGCATGGTCCACGACCAGTTCACGCCGGCGCAGATCGCAGACGCGCGCGCGCAGTTCCCCGGGTTGAAAGTCGTGGCGCATCCCGAGTGCACGGCGGACGTCGCCGCGGTGGCGGATTTCGTCGGCAGCACGACCGCGATGATGAAATACGTGAAGACCACGCGCGCGCCGTATTTCCTGATGCTGACGGAGTGCGGCCTCGTCAGCCGGCTGCAGGTGGAGGATCCGGAAAAGAACTTCATCGGCGGCTGCCGGCTGTGTCCCTACATGAAGATGAACACGCTCGAAAAAGTGCGCGATGCGCTGAAAGCGCCGCGTCCCGAGCAAATCATCACACTAGACGAAGATCTGCGTCAGCGCGCGGCGCGGTGCATCGACCGCATGTTCGAATTAGCGCCGAAGTCTTGATGCGCGACGGCGAACGGCCGGTCGCCCCGCCCCACTCTTTCCACTATGCTGACACCACGCACGGAACACTTGATCGAACTCGCATTGGAAGAGGATGCGGGGCTGGGCGACGTGACGAGCCGGGGAATTTTCCCGAAGGCGCATCGCTCGCGTGGATACATTGCGGCCGGCCAGGACTTGGTGGTGTGCGGCGGCGAGATCGCCGCGCGGGTTTTCGCCCGCGTGGATCCGGGGTTGCGCGTGGCGGTGCTCGTCGAAGACGGCGCTCGCGTGAAGAAAGACGGGAAGGTGCTGACGGTCGAAGGTCCCACCGCGGCGATGCTGACGGCGGAGCGGGTGGCGTTGAATTTCCTGCAACGGCTTTCGGGCATCGCGACGCAAGCGAGGAAGTTCGCCGCGGCCGTGGACGGAACAGGTGTTCGGATTGTGGATACGCGAAAAACCACGCCCGGCTGGCGCGCACTGGAGAAATACGCCGTGCGTTGCGGTGGCTGCGTCAATCACCGCTCGTCGTTGGGCGAGCACGTCTTGATCAAGGACAACCACATCGCCGCGGCGGGTTCGTTGACGAAAGCCGTAAAACTCGCGCGCGCGGCCGCGCCGCACCTGGCGAAAATCGAAGTGGAGGCGAAGACCCTCGCGGAAGTGCGCGAAGCGATGCGGGCCGGAGCCGAGGTCATCCTGCTCGACAACATGACACCTCAACAGGTGCGTGAAGCGGTAGGACTGATCGGCGGCTCGGCGGTGGTGGAAGTTTCGGGCGGCGTGCGCCATGAAACGTTGCGCAGCTACGCGGTGGATGGCGTCGATGTCATCAGCATCGGCGCGCTGACGCACTCAGCGCCGGCGGCAGATCTCAGCCTCACCGTGGTGGCGTCGAAACGGAAACGTTAGCGTTGCCCGCGTTCATGCAGGTTTATCGCACGGACTGTCTGGTGATCGGCTCGGGACTGGCGGGTTCGGCGTATGCGCTGCAGATGGCGAAGCGCGGTTTCGCGGTCGATTTGTTGTGCCTCGCCGAACCGATGGCGGCGAACAGCGATTGGGCGCAGGGCGGCATCATTTACGACACGAGCGACAATCCTTCCTCGCTCGCACGCGACATCATCGAGGCGAGCGATCACACGGCGAATCCGGCGGCGGTGGAACAACTGGTGCGCGAGGGGCCGCTGGCGGTGAAGGAGCTCTTGCTCGACGAAGCGCAGGTGGAGTTCGACCGCGGCGCAAATGGAACGCTGGATCTCACCCGCGAAGGTGGACACAGCGAGCGACGGATCATCCACGCGAAGGACGCGACCGGGCACGCGATTCTCGCGGCGATCGCCCGGCGGGTCGATGCCACTCCGGCCATCAAGCGCCGGCCGGGCTGCGTTGCCATCGACCTGCTGACGCTCTCGCACAATTCTACCGAACCCGCCCACAAATACCGGCCGTTGACCTGCTTCGGCGCGTATGTGCTCGATGCGCGCAGCGGCGAAGTGTTCGCGATTATCGCGAAGAAAACCGTGCTCGCGACCGGCGGGCTCGGGCAGATCTTTCTGCACACGACCAATCAGCCGGGAAGCGTCGGGCATGGCGTCGCGATGGCGTATCGAGTGGGCGCGCGTTTGATCGATCTCGAATACGTGCAGTTTCATCCGACGGTGTTCGCGAAGAAAAACGCACCGCGATTTTTGATCAGTGAAGCGGTGCGCGGCGAAGGAGCGGTGTTGGTGAACGGACGCGGCGAACGCTTCCTCGACGCGATCGATCCGCGCGGCTCGCTCGCCCCCCGCGATGTCGTCGCGCGAGCGATCAAGCAGGAACTCGCCACGAGCGGCGACGGCGGCGTCTTCCTCGATCTCTCCGCGATGAAACCCGACTTCATTCGGGAGCGATTCCCCAACATCCACGAGCGCTGCCTCCGCCACGGAGTCGACATCACGCGCGAACCGATCCCCGTGGTCCCCGCCGCCCATTTCGCCTGCGGTGGCGTGCATGCGGACTTGGAAGGCCGCACGAGCGTTTGCCATCTCAACGCCATCGGCGAAACGGCCTGCACCGGACTGCACGGCGCCAACCGGCTCGCCAGCACCTCTTTGTTGGAATGCGTTACGGGAGCGAAGTTCACCGCGATCGCAGACGCGAAGGAGTTGAGCGACCCGCGGATCACATTTCATTTGCCGGAGCCGCGACTCTGGGCGAGCCCCACGGGCGACGCCGATCCCGTGTTGATCCGGCAGGACATGCTGCAGGTGCAGCACACGATGTGGAACTACGCAGGCGTGGTGCGCTCGCCGCGCCGGTTGACGCGCGCGCGTCGGGTGCTGTTGGAACTGCGCGAAGAGATTCAATCCTTCTACCGCGGATGTCGCCTGACCCGCGAGTTGGTGGAGCTGCGCAACGCCGTGCAGACGGCGTTGCTGATCGTGCACGCCGCGTCGCTAAATCCGCAAAGCAAAGGGTGTCACTACGTCGTGGAAGAAGAGTAGCGGAACCCGCGGGAGCGGACGCCGCTTCAGCGAACACGCTCACACTGCCACCGACGCCGATTGCGTTGATGGTCGCCGCGGAGTGCCGTGCGAGAAATCGACGCGGTTCGTATAAACTGTCTTCGGCTGCGGTTCGCGTCGTGAACGCTGCGCGTCGAGCTGCGCACGAAATTCCTGCGGCGACATGTTTTTGTGCTGCTTGAAAACGCGCGCGAAATACGCGGGATCCGCGAAGCCGCTCGCATAAGCGATCTCGGAAATCGTCAGTCCCGTGGTGCTCAACGCCAAGATCGCCCCTTCGATGCGGATGCGCTGGATGTAATGCGTGAGCCGCTCATCGGTTTCGACGTGGAAGAGGTGCGAGAGATAATCCGCCGAACAGCCGAGCGCGGCGGCGATGTCCTGCACGCGCAAATCGGGATTCGAGAATTGCTCGCGGACGATGACTTTCGCCTGGAAGACCTTGCCGACGTCGCCGTTGAGATTGCCCGCGCCAGTTTCGACGATGTTGCGAAACAAACCGAGCAACGCGAGAAGCAGGCCTTTCAAGACCGAGTCCCGAGCAGGTGCCTGCATCGCGTGGGCGTGCGCGAGGCTGTTGGTCAGCGTGAGAAACACGTCGAGGTTGGGCGCATCGAAGAACTCGATCGCCTCGATGTCGGGATGCTGCGGCGCCGCCTCGAACGCGAAGTGAAGGCTGAGGGTGTTGTTGTAGAAACCGGCCACGAGATTGCGAAAAGGCTGCCCGCCCTCGGCGTGAACCGTTTCGCCATGCGGCACGCCGGCCGGAACAATGCACATCTCACCCGGGAGCACGTCGAACCGCTCACGCGGAAACCGGAACTCGGTGCGACCGAAGAGCTGGAAAAAAATCTCCGGGCGATAGTGGTAGTGCATCCCGCGGAGATTCTGCGCGGGCTTCACTTCTTTCGGGATCCGAATGCGCAAGAGTCCCCGCTCCGCCTGCTTGATCCAGAGGTCAAAGATGCGCCGCATCTCGGCGCGGTCCTGATGGCTCACGGATTTGGCCTCGAAGAGGGTTTTCACAGGGCAGCGCGAACGCTGAGAAGAGGGGTGGGACGGGTAACAGCAGCGACGCGGTCCTGACCGCGATTCTGCATAAAAGATGCAGTGAATCCGTGCTGCCGCGATCCGGATTAGGTTTTATCCGGATGTTTCAGGATTTTTCCGATGTGTGCGCTCGTAACTCCCGGAAGCGTCTGGCGCCGCATAGGCGACTACATTCGCCACGAGCGTTTCAAGGTTGAGAAACCAAGAAGCGAAAAGCCCACGCGCGCGCACCGGTAAACGCCCCCACGTTGAACCGCCGTCACCTCTCCGCCTGCTGGAATTCTCGCAACAATCCGTCAATCCGCGCCGCGTGCGACTCGATGCGGGCTTGCACGAGTTCACCCCAACGCGCGTCGAAGAGCCCTTCGTCCACACAAAACGCCGCCGCGCGCGACACGTCGCTCAAATAGCTTCGAATCCTTTCGAGCCGCTCCACGGCCTTCCTCCGCCGCTCCGCTATTTCGCCTTCGCCTTCCGGCCTCGGCGCCAACGCCACCTCGGCTGCTTCGATCGCCGCGGCGAAATCCGCCAGCGCATCCTCATGCCACCCCGCCCACAGGGCTCCGACGGTGTCAATTGGCAGCCGAGGTCGGCTACCCGTTCGCTCGATATCCATATCTTCCCGGAGGCTGGCGACGTGACGCGACCGTCTTTTCTCGTTTGCGTCCCGCTGAAGAGCCTCATCCGCCAAGGTCATCGTCCACGCGCTCTCCTTGGAAACGTTGATCTGAAACGTGACCGACTCGATCGCCACGCGACCGTCTGCGCTGAACCACTCGAGCTGCAATCCGTTGCGCCAATGCTCCACCGTTTCCGGGCTTCCCAGCACTTTCACTTTCTTGGAGGCCGTGCAATCACCCAAAACACCCGTCTGCGCGCGAGTTAGCTCCGTCGCGAACGGTAGCGCCTGCGGGTGCGGATTCTCAAAACTCAACACCCGCCCGGCCAAATCCATCCACGGATTTCCTGTCAGGGCCAACTCCAGCGGATCCTCCCTTCCGACCAGCCAAATCTGTCCAGCCACCTGCCCGCGCTCACGATTGTCCAAGGTTCCACGGATCACTGCTGCGTCGAGATGCCAAGCCATACGCAAGCTTTCTGCGATGCCAGGCTTGATGCACAATCTTTGTGTGTGTCTTGAAACGTCCTCGTCCTCCCCGGCGCCGCTCGCTCCTTGCCGGCTTGCGAGGGCTCCGCTCTGCTGGCTCCTTCTCTCGCGTGTCCGCGCCCTCCCACGACGTGCTTTCGCTCCGCTGGCGTTGGCTCGTCCCGATTCTTGCTCTCATTGCCTTGGTCCACTTTTCGGCGCTGGGCACCATCGGCGACCGCGCGTTCTTCGACTTCTCTGCGCGAAATCCTGCGCGAAAAGTCCAACCACCCGACGGCTCGGCGCTCGTGCTGATCGACGACGCCACGCTCGACGGCCTGCGATCAACGGGCCACATCGCAAACTGGCCGCCGCCGCGATGGACGTTTGCCGCCTTGATCGCCGGTCTGGAGCGCGCCGGCGCGAAAAAGATCATCCTCGATTTCGTCTTTCTCGATCACTCCGCCGACGCGCTTCAGGACGAATTTCTTGGCGCGCTGGCCGCCGGCCTTCCCGAGGTCTCGCTCGCGCGCACCGCGGCGCATCGCCCGATCTTCTGGAACGAAACATTCGCCGCCACGCACCTCGATTTATTCACGCGGCCCCGCACCGGCCTTGCCGAAGGCGCTCCTGATCCGGATGGCGTTCTGCGCCATTATTCCGTCTCCGACTCGCTGGCGCTCACCGCATTTGCCTCCGCGCCGACAGATCCCGGCAGCCTCCTTCGCTGGCACGGCGGGATTCAAGAACTCCAAACATCCCCGCGCGTTCCGGTTCTCTCCGCAGCCCGATTCATCCTCGCCGGCGTGGACATTGTCACTGCCGTCTCGGAATCTGCACCTGAACTAACCCCGGAGTCGCTCGCCCAATCTCTTCGCTCGCAACCGCGACTGGCCGGCCCGGGTTTCGACGATGTGCGCGACCGCGTCGTTTTCGTCGGAGCCAACGCCGCGGGCACGTTCGACCAAAAACCGTTCGCGATTGGCGGCCTCGAACCCGGCGTTCTCTACCACTGGACCGCTTGGGCGAATCTCGCCGGCTCCGGTTTCGTCCGCACTTTGCCTTCCGTGGTGCCGCTCGCGCTCGCCACCGCATTTCTCGCGCTGATCGTTTGGATCGGCTCGCGTCTCAACACCGTCGCTTTTCCTGCACTCGTCGCCGCCGCGCTTATATTTGGCACGCTCGGAGCCGCCTACATCGGTCTTTCTGCCGGCTGGTTCCTTCCGCCCACCACCCCCGCCATCGCCTCACTCTTCGCCTTGCTGGGAGTTGCAATCGAACGCTTCTGGCTCGAACAGCGCCGGCGCCGCGAGGTCCAGGCGATCTTCGGCAGCTACGTCGCGCCCGAAGTGGTCGATCTCCTCGTGCGCGATCCATCCGCGATCGAACTCGGCGGCGAACGTCGCGAAGCGACCGTGTTCTTCTGCGATCTCGCCGGCTTCACCGATCTCTCCGAACAGGTCCCGCCCGAACAACTCCTCGATATCGTCAACGGCTACCTTCAGGAAACCAGCGACTGTCTGCTGACTCACGGCGCCTATATCGATAAATACATCGGCGACGCCGTCATGGCCGTCTTCGGCGTTCCACTCGCGCAACCAGATCACGCGCTCGCCGCCTGCCGCGGCGCCCTCGCCACTCAACGCCTGCTCGCCGCGCGCAACGACCACCTCGCCCGCACCCACGGCCGCACCCTTGGCCTGCGCATCGGCATCAACACGGGCGAGATGATCGTCGGCAACATGGGCTCGCACCGAAAGAAAAACTACACGGTCCTGGGCGATTGCGTGAACCTCGCCTCGCGCCTCGAGGGCGCCAACAAGGAGTTCGGCACGGGTATTCTCGTCGGAGAAAACACCGCGAATCTCGTGCGTGATACCCTGATTCTTCGCCCGCTTCCCGCACTCCGCGTCAAGGGCAAGAAAACCGCCGTGCCCGTCTACGAGCTGATCGGCGAAGGCGACGATGTATCCGCCGCTCAACAACGCTTCCTCGCCACCTACTCTCGTGCGCACACCCTTTACACGACGCGCCAATTTTCCGAAGCTGCCCGCGCCTTCTCCGAAGCCGCCGCGCTCGCCCCCCAAGACCGCATGACCGCGCTCCTCCTCGACGAATCCCAACGCTTCGCGCAGCACCCGCCCCCGCGCGACTGGCAGCCCGTCCTTTCCTTATCCACAAAATGAATACCCGCCTTCTCGTCGGCGCCGCGCTCCTCCTCGCGTCGGCCGCCGGTATTTCGGCCGCGTTCACCGCGGGACGCGACGCCTACACCAAACGCGTCGAAACCGCGCTGCTCTCCGAGCCCAAGATGCTCGCCAAGCCGGTCGCGCAATTGCCCTACGCCCAGAAACTGCGCGTCGAGGAAGTCCAGGGATCCTGGCTGCGCGTCTCGGACGGTCGCCGCTCCGGCTGGATCTTCGCGGGCAATCTGTCGGAAGAAAAACCCTCCAACACCAAGGGTCTCGACGGTCTTCCGCTCGCCGCCAGCACCACCAGCGCCTCCACCGCTGCCCGCCCGCTCACACCCACCTCGACCGACTACTCCGAACGGCGCGGCCTGGCCGACGCCGCAGCCGACCTTCAATGGCTCGAACAACAACACGCGCTCCTCCCCGCGCACACGATCGAGCAATTCCTCAAGTCCGAGAAGAAAGGAGAATTTCAATGAGCGCTTCTCTCTCGTTTTTCTCGACCCGGCTTCCGGCGCTCACACTCGCCCTCAGCCTCGCCGCCGCCGCTCCACTCGTCCACGCGGCCTTCGATCTCAACAAAGCCCTCAATACCGCCAAGAGCCTCGGCAAGGTCGCGAAGGGCGTCACCGGCATCGGCCCCGAGGAAGAGCTCGCCATCGGTGAATCCGTTTCGCTGGAAATCATCTCGCAATACGGCGGACTGCTCCGTGACGTCGACGCCACCCGCCGCATCAACCTCATCGGCCGTTCGCTCGCCTACTACTCGTCGCGCCCCGCGCTCGAATGGAAATTCGGCATCCTCGATTCGCCTTCCTTCAACGGCTTCTCCGCTCCGGGCGGCTTCGTCTTCATCACGCGCGGCCTGTATGAACTTTGTGGAGACGATGACGACGCTCTCGCCAGCGTGCTCGCCCACGAGATCGCTCACATCACCGGCAAACACGCGCTCAACATCATCGCTCGCGGCGAATTCGTCTCCGGCGCCGCCGATTTCGCCGCGCTCCGCAGCAGCGACGTTGCCAAAGCGCAGGCGCAACTCAGCGCATTCGACACGTCGATCGGCAACCTCGTGAAAACCATTCTCGAACAAGGCTTCGATCCACAGACCGAATTCGGCGCGGATCAAACCGGCCGCGATCTCGCGCTCACCGTCGGCTACGCTCCGGGCGCGCTCCGCCATGTCCTCGCCCGCCTGCAGCAACGCACCGGGCCGTCGGTCGCCGTGTTCGCCACCCATCCGCCACTCGACCAGCGGATCGCGCGCCTCCCCGACGAACCCGCCACATCCGCACGTCGCGAATCTTCCGCCGCCGACGCCCTCGCCGCCATCCCCGCCGATCTCCCGACGTCCGCCGGCACTCACCCCGCCAACGAGCTCGCACCCGCGGAACTCGACGAAGACGACGCCGCCTTCGCCGCCGCAGCCGACGACGAGGAAACCCCCGCTAAGAAAAAGAAAAAGTAGGGGGAGCCCGACGTTCCGCCCACGGCACTACGCCTCCGTTTCGAGGTCGAGAAAGCGATGAAAGCACTCCTGGTCACAGCCGGTGTAAGCACCCTGGCGCTCCTCGCGGGCTGCTCCTCCACCTACTACGGCGCGATGGAGAAAATCGGATTCCACAAACGCGAAATCCTCGTCGATCGCGTCGAAGAAACCCGCGATGCCCAAAACGCCGCCAAGGAACAATTCGCCAGCGCCCTCGAACAGTTTCTCGCCGTCACCAAGATCGACGGCGGCGAACTCCAGGCCAAATACAACTCCCTCAATCGCGAATTCCAACGCAGCGAGCAACGCGCCCGCGAAGTCCGCGATCGGATCGAGTCCGTCGAAGACGTCGCCGAAGCCCTCTTCGACGAGTGGAAGGCCGAGCTCAAACAATACGAGAACGCCAACCTCCGCCGCGAAAGCGAACGCGCCTACGATCTCACCCGCCGCCGCTACGAAGACCTGATCAAGATCATGCGCCGCGCCGCCGATCGCATGGAGCCCGTGCTCTCCACGTTCCGCGATCAGGTCCTTTTCCTGAAACACAACCTCAACGCTCGCGCGCTCGCCTCGCTCACCACCACCAACCGCGAGCTCGAAGCCGACATCACTCGCCTCATCACCGACATGGAAACCTCCATCCGCGAGGCCGAGGATTTCATCAAAACCCTCCGCGACGACACGCCGACCAGTTAGCTGATCCTCTCGACGACAGCGCCCGATCCACACTCACGCGATCCGCCCGCGCAGGATAACCCGACCGGCAAGAAGCCGGCCCGCAAACATGTCTGCCGCGACGCGACATTGTTCGGATCGCATCTTGCACACGGGACCTTCCCCGCCTCCCGGCACACCCGTTTCAGCTCCTGCACGAGATACGCGCCCAATCCACGCCTGCGGAACCTCGGCGCCACCTCCATGAACACGTCGCCATACGGCGGGTTGTAGTGATACATCACGCCGCCCGTCGCCACGATCTCTTCGTCAACCTCGAGCACATAATCGCCCACCGGTTCGAATTCGTGCGCAAACACCCGCGCTGCATCCGCCGCTCGAGCCTTCCGGAAGACCGCGCCTCGCGCCGGAAACTCCGTCGTTACCTTATCGGCGAACAATAGCTTCTCCGCCTCTACCTCGCGTCCGCACGTAGATAGCATCGGTGCGAGCCAACGATCGTTCGTCTGCGCTTCCACGTGCGTCGCTCCACTCTCCCGCACGAGCGTCGAGAACAACCTGAACATTCCAGCCCTGGCATCCGGTTCCACGAAAAACTCGAACACCGTCCGCGTTCCTGTCCCCGGTCCGCCTACCAGCAACGACCCGTGCCCCACCACGCGTCCACCATACTCCAGCACAAACTCCTGCGTCCAACCCGCTCGCTCATGAAGCGACGCGTGGACCACCTGACATCCCATTTCCCGCAAATAGCGCTCATGCGATTCCCGCACGTCCACCCACACCGCCTTTCTGGCCGAGGACTTCATGCCTGTTTGATCCGCGCCGGGGGTCACGCTCTCACGTTTCATTCCGATCTCCCCGCGTCAACCCCGCCACCGTTGCAGAAACCGCCACGCAGGTGATTCCGTCAGCGAAATTCCCGTTTGCCCCACGCCCGCTTCGCCGCGCAGCATCGATTTCCCCCGGCCTGCGTCAGACACGCGGTCACACACGTATTTAACCCCGCATGAAACTCCGACTCGTCCTCCCGCTCCTCCTCCTCGCATCCAGCGCTTTCGCCGCCCAAACCTCCCCCGCGACTTCCGCCGAACGCAAACCCGGCGACTACCCGCTCACCGCCGACTCGCTCGTCCAGGATGGTGTTCCCCAAGGCAAACTCGAAGGCCCCTTCGAATTCAAGAGCGCCAACTTTCCGGGCACCGTCCGCCGTTACTGGATCTTCATCCCCGATCAATACACCGGCGAGACCGACGCCAACCTCCTGGTCTTCCACGACGGCCAGCGCGCCACCAATCCCAACGGCTCCCTCCGCGTCCAAAACGTCCTCGCCAATCTGATCCACAAAAAAGAAATCCCCGTCACCATCGGGCTCTTCATCACACCGGGTCACATTGGCGACAAATATCCCGACGATCTCGGGATGAGTAACCCCAACAATCGCGCCAACGAATACGACGCCCTCAACGATTCCTACGCGCGCATGATCTGCTGGGAGTTCATCCCGATGCTGAAGAAGTCCTACAAAATCACCGACGATCCCGAGCGCCGTATCATCGGCGGCACGAGTAGCGGCGCCATCTGCGCCTTCACCACCGCTTGGGAATATCCCCACCAATTCCGCAACGTCATCAGCATGATCGGGAGCTACGTCTCCATCGGGTATCGTCCCGCCAAATACGGCCAGCCCATGACCCCCGGCGGCGACCTCTATCCCACTCTCATCCGCAAGACGCCCATCAAGCCGATCAAGATCTTCCTCCAGGACGGCTCCAACGACCTCTCGAACGAACACGGCAACTGGTTCCTCGCGAACCAGCAGATGCTCTCCTCGTTCGAATTCGCCAACGCCCTCGCGGACCGCCGCAAGGACACCGGACCGCGCTACACCGTGAAACACGTCTGGGGCGACGGCCACCACTCCGACGCCCACGGCGGGCAGCTCCTCCCCGACATCCTCCGCTGGTTCTGGGCCAGTGATCTGGGCAGGGCGGGGTCTCCGACCCGCCGCTTCCTCCCTCGCTACTGTCCCTCGCCTTGTTCCGCGGCCAGCGCTTCCCGAAACGCCTTCTCCTGCGCCTCGATCGTCTTCCGCCACCCTTCCGGATCGACCAACACCTCGCTCGCCCGCTCGCCCTTCTCCAGCCGCGCGAACTTTTCTGCCATCGCAAACTGCCCGCCATGCGGCGCCAGAAAGATGTCGCACGCCATCTCGCGAAACCGCGCAAACGTCCGCTCGAGATCGTCCGCGATTTCTGGATACGCCCCGTCCGCTCCCGTCAGCCGCGTGCCCGGATTGATCGACGCGCTGCTAAAAAACACCACGCGATAACTCCGTCCGCCGTCCTCGACGTCCATCGTCCACGTCGTCGCGCCGCGCGTATGCCCCGGCGTCACATTCGCCGTCAGCTTCACTCCTCCGATTTCCACCGTCTCACCATCCCGCACCACGCGGTCCACCTTCACGGGTTCGTAGGTCACCAAATCCTTCGGCATCGGAATGAAATCCTCCGCTCCGCCCGACTCCAACACGCGCGCATCCGCCTCGCTCGCCACCACCCGCGCCCCCGTCAACCGCTTCAACGCCGCATGTCCGCCCGTATGATCGATGTGCGCATGACTGCTCAAAATGAGCTTCACATCGCTGATCCTGAATCCCAGCTCCTCCACCCCTCGCGCAATGATCGGCACGGTCTCCTCGAAACCCGAATCGAGAATCACATGCCCGTCCTCCGTCGTGATCAGATACGAGCTCACCCCGATCGCTCCCACATAATACAAGTTTCCGATCAAATGCCGCGGAGGCACCGGCGCCTTCCAACCATCGAACATGTTCTTCGTCGCCACCCGATTCATCGGCTGCGCGTTCAACCCTACCGCCACCATCACCGCCAAAACCGCGAGAAACTTCATCGCCCCAGCCCGACTCTCCACCCGCTTCAAGTCAAGGTGAGGCGAGGCGTCCCCGCCGAGCCTCGTTCACTCCCTTTTCAACCATTGCACTTCCCCCGCTCCCTCATTCGCTTCCGCCCATGCTACCCCGCCTCCGCTCCACGATCATCGCCGTCTTCCTCGTCGTCGCCGCCGTCTTCTCCAGCGCGCCACTGAACGCTCGCCTTAACTTCGGCGACACCCACGTGTGGCAACTTCAGGAAATCATCTTCGAATCCTCCCGCGACTACGCCAACCCCTACGCCGACGTCGATCTCTGGATCGAGCTCGAAGGCCCCAACTTCAAGAAACGCGTTTACGGTTTCTGGGACGGCGGCCGCACCTGGCGCGTCCGTTTCGTCGCCACCGCGCCCGGCGAATGGAAATGGCGCTCCGGCTCCAACCAGCCCGACGACACCGGCCTCAACAACGGCGGCGGTAAATTCAACGCCTTCGCCTGGTCCGACGCCGACATCGCCGAAAATCCCAACCGCCGCGGCTTCGTCCGCGTTTCCGAAAACGGTCGCGCCCTCCGTTACGCCGACGGCACGCCGTTCTTCCTCGTTGGCGACACCTGGCTCGCCGGCTCCACCTGGCGCCTCCCGTTCCGCGGCACCGCGTCCACGCCCGACTACATTCCCGCCCCTGGCATCTCCTGGGAAGACGCCGTCGCGTGGCGCAAACGCCAGGGCTTCAACTCCGTCTCCTTCGTCGCCGCCTTCCCGAACTGGGCCGCCGACCACCGCGGCGCCACGTTCGCCAACAAGGACGGCATCTACCTCCGCAACGCTTGGGAAAAATTCGGCCACTGGGCGCCCAACGCCAAAGTCTCCACCGCCGACGGCGCCACCACGACCGCGAAGGACATGCACGACGAACACGGCAATCGTCCGTTCGAAGTGTTCCACGACCGCGAGGGGCTCGCGAATTTCGACCGCATCGTCCCCGCCTACTTTCAATCGCTCGACCGCAAGATGAAGCATCTCTCCGACGAGGGCTTCGTTCCGTTCTTCGAAACCATTCGCCGCGACAACGCCCCGTCCTGGAAAGCCTACTTCGACTTCAACCCGTCCTACGCCCGCTTCGTCCAGTATCTGATCGCGCGATACGGGGCCTTCAACCTGATCTTCAGCGGCATCCACCTCGACTGGATCCCGAAGGACTACTCGCTCACCGCCGACGAGTTCAACGAGGCCCTCACGTATCATCTCAACAAATACGGCCCACTCCCGTTCGGCCAGCCCTACACCGCGCTGATCGACAGCTCGACGCTCAAGGCTTTCGGCCACGGCGACAAAGCCCCCTGGCTCAACATGCACACCGTCGGTAACAAGCCGCGCAACCACGCCATCTACGCCTCCCTCGAGGAAATCTTCCGCCTCACCCCCGCCTACCCCGCCGCCAACCTCGAGCCCTACTACACCGGCTGGAATCACATGATGAATCGCCCCGGCGGCGAAACCCCCGAGGAAAATTCCGACCGCGACAACTATTTCGCCCGCGCCATGATGTATGGTTCGGTTCTCTCCGGCGGACTCGCCGGCCACGTCCACGGCACCGCCGCCTACGACATCACCACCACCGGCGAACCCGCCGGCTGGCGCCCGCACATCTGGACCGCCCTGCGCTATCAATCCGGCGCGCAGATGCAGCACCTCAAGACTTTCGTCCTCTCCGAAGGCGACCGCTACCAACAGCTCGAACTCGCCTCGCACGACGTCTCCACCCGCCGTCAAACCAACCCGCTCGACGAGGGTCTCGACGGCTGGTCGTTCCTGATGCGCACCACCGCGAAAGATTTCGCGCTCGCCTACTTCGAGAACAAGGCCGAGCCGCCGCAGCTGCACGGCTTCACGCCCAACGCCTCCTACACGTGGACGTGGTTCAATCCCCGCACGGGCGCCTGGCTCCCTGCCCAAAAAATCACCGCCAACAGCGAAGGCATTCTGTCCACGCCGGCCTTTCCGCGCGACGCGTCCACCACGCTCACCGACTGGTCGGCCAAGATCACCCGCTAGCGCACGTTTGCGTCGCCCACCGCAAACACCGAACCGTCCGCCTGCACCGCAAACCGCCACGCTCCCTCCGGCGTGGCGCTCACCTTCACGTCCACCGCGACGCACCCCGCCGGGATCGCCTTCGCAAACTTCATCCGCATCTCCGCCGGCCGGAACGGTCCGCCCACGCGCGCCAGCGCCGTCTGCACCAGATCGAGATACGCCGCGTTGTTCATGTGCGCGTTCGCGTCGAAATCCGAATACCGCAACGTCAGCGGCACCACGACTCCGTCTTCCATGGGCTCCAGCTCCCACGCCTCGAGCTTCGGATAAAACACCCCGCCGTCCCGCCGCGGAAATCCTTCCGCAACCTCGCGCGGCACGCGCACGATCCCATTCGTCTTCGCGCTCACATACACCCAGAGCGATGAAGCTGCGATCGTCTCTTCTCCCACGTGGTCGAACACCCGAAACTCGCGATAACCTTTGAACCCGCGCACACCGCTCGACCACGTCTCCACGCCCAACACGTCCTCAAATTTCGGATACCGCCGCACCGCCACCGCGATCCGGTTCAACACCCACGTCTCTCCTCGTTCGACGCGCGCACGCGTTCCCGTTTCAAACTGGTTCGCATGCAGGATCGCCGCCTCCTGCAGCAGCTTGAACAGTCGCGGCAGCAACAACCTCTCCTCGCGGTCCACGTCCGCGTAAGTCACCTTCGCTTCGATCGTAAGTTTGTCCGTCATGGGATGCGCGCGCAGCGTTTCCGTCATATCCATCGCGTCCGCTTCCCCAATCGCATTCTCCAACTAGTTTCCTCGCTCAACCTCCCATGAAAATCCTCTTCCTCGGCGGCACCGGTATCATTTCCACCGCCTGCACCCAACTCGCGATCGCCCGCGGCCACGATGTCACGCTCCTCAACCGCTCGACGCGCGCCACCATCCCCGGCGCCCGCCCGCTCGTCTCCGACATCAACGACCCCGCGCTTTCCGAAAAACTCGCGCGCGAGCACTTCGACGCCGTCGTCGACTTCATCGCCTTCGACCCCGCCGCCATCGAACAACGCCTCGCCCTCTTCCGCGGCCGCACCGCCCAATACGTCTTCATCTCCTCCGCCAGCGCCTACCAAAAACCGCTCACGCACTATCTCGTCACCGAATCCACCCCGCTCGCCAATCCGCTCTGGGACTACTCGCGCCAGAAGATCGCCTGCGAAGAACGTCTCAACCGCGCCTATCGCGATGAAGCCTTTCCCATCACCATCGTCCGTCCGTCTCTCACCTACGGCGATCTCGTGATCCCGCTCGCCGTCAACTCCTGGCAACAAAGCTTCACCGCCATCGCCCGCCTCCGCGCAGGCAAACCGCTTATCGTCCCCGGCGACGGCCTCACCCTCTGGACGATCACGCACAACACCGATTTCGCCAAAGGCCTCGTCGGCCTCCTCGGCCACTCCGGCGCCATCGGCCACGCCTTCCACATCACCTCCGACGAAGCCCTCACGTGGAACCAAATCTACCAACAAACCGCCGAAGCCGCCGGCGTCCCCAACCCTCCACTCGTCCACATCGCCTCCGACTTTCTCACGACCTGCCTCCCCGACACCGTCGGATCCCTCCTCGGCGACAAATCCCACTGCGCCCTCTTCGACAACTCGAAGATCAAACGCTTCGTCCCCGATTTCGTCGCCACGACCCGCTACCGCGATGGCATCGCCCAAACGATCCGCGCCTTCGACGCCGACCCGCGTCGCCAGACTGTGGATACCGCCCTCGACGCCCAATGGGATCGCCTCCTCACCGCCTACTCCGCCGCCCTCACCTCCGCCCAGTCCGCCCTCGCCTGACCCCACCCCAAAGCGCAACACCCCGCCACACACTCAAGCCCTCCGCGCCCGATCCATTTAGTAATACATTATATTACAATACCGCTCACGGCCGCGCCGCCACAAACCCCGCCACCACCCCCGCGCCAAACCCTGCCACGTGCGCCAGCACGTCCACGCGCTGCTCTCCCGCTCCGTAAAGCCCCAGCACCGCCACGCCCGTTGCCAACGGCAACAACGCCGCCCGCCAACGCCGCCTCCGCTCGCCCCGCATCGCCATGCGCACCGCCCTTCCCACCAACACTCCCAGCGCTGCGAACACCGCGGTCGACGCCCCGAGCGAACGATAATCGCTCCCGGCGTGCGCCCACACCACCACCAGATTTCCCGCTACCGCCGCCGTCCCAATCGCCGCCCATCCCCTCGCGATTCCCATCGTCGTCACCACCGCCGCAAACGCGAACACCCCGCCCACCAGATTCGATGTCAGATGCCCGGCATCTCCGTGCAAGAACAGCGCCGTCACCACCCGCCACCACTCGCCGCCTTCCCATATCGCACGCGCATCCATCACGCCTCGCTCCGTCCACCATCCCCATTCGGCTTGCGCGCGAAACGACGCAATCGCTGCCAGCGCCCAACATAGCGGCGTAAATAATTCCAGCTTCCTTCCCCCACCCGCATCGATCCACGGACGCGGCGGCCACCCCGCGCTTTCATCATCGAACTTCCGCAACTGTTCCACCACCTCGTCCGCCGCCGCGGCATTCACCCACAACCCGAATCGACCGTCCTTCGGTTGCAGCCAATACGCGTGCCCACACGCCAGCACGACCAACCCGTGCTGCGATGCGTCCTTGGCATCTGGATACACGCCAACCTCCACCAAATCCCCGGGTTCGCGCTCGCTCGCCAAATCCGTGACTGCCTCGTCGGTCGCCATTCGGATCACTAATAAATCATTCCACTCGTTCCCGCCACCGCCCATTCAACGGCTTTAGTAGTTCTGCGCGTGACCCTTCCTTTCTCCACGCTATCAACCGTTCTTCCACCCACCCATGCCCGCCCCCCACTCGTCCGAAGACTCGCACCATTCCGTCAAAGAAGCCATCGAACACCCCTCCACCTACGGCGTGCGTCAGTGGTCCGGTTGGATCATCGGCCCCGCACTGCTGCTGATCACCCTCTTCGTCGATCCGCCTTCAGGTCTCAGCGTCGAAGGTTGGCGCACCGCGGGTGCCGCCTCGCTCATGGCCGTGCTTTGGATGACCGAAGCCGTGCCGATCCCCGTCACCGCCCTCCTGCCCCTCGTCCTTTTTCCCGCGCTTCGGCTCAGCGACATTCGCGAATCCGCCGCCCCTTACGCGAACCCTCTCATCTTTCTTTTCCTCGGCGGCTTCATCATCGCGCTCGCGATGCAGCGCTGGAATCTCCACCGGCGCGTCGCCATCAATCTTATCGGAGCGATGGGCACCCAACCCGGGCGCATCGTCGCCGGCTTTCTCCTCGCGTCGTCGCTCGTCAGCATGTGGGTGAGCAACACCGCCACCGCGCTCATGATGCTCCCGATTGCGATGTCCGTCGTTCAACTCATCCCCGAACGGGACCGCCAGTCTCCCGCTCTTCGCGGCTTCAGCGCCGCGTTGCTCTTGTCCGTCGCCTACGGCTCCACCACCGGCGGCATGGCCACCCTCATCGGCACACCGCCCAACGCTCTGCTCGCCGGATTCCTCGACAACACCTACGGCTACAAGATCGGCTTCGGCCAGTGGATGCTCCTCGGCGTTCCCGTCATGCTTGTGACACTGCCGATCGTCCATTGGACACTCACGCGCTTCGCGTTCCGTCTCGGACGCGCCGAACTGCCCGGCGTCGCCCAACTCATCGCCACCGAGCGTTCGCGACTGGGCCGTTTCAGCCGCGGCGAAACCTGGGTCGCCATCGTCTTCGCCCTCACCGCGCTCGCTTGGGTTCTGCAACCTCTCATCGCCCGCTCCCTCCCGCTCGTCACCGACACCACCATCGCGATGACGGGAGCCATCATCCTCTTTCTCATTCCCACTTCTTTCCGCACCGGCGAATTCGTGATGGATTGGAACTCCACCAAAGGGCTCCCCTGGGACGTCCTTCTCCTCTTCGGCGGCGGTCTCAGCCTTGCCGGCAACATCGAGCGCCACGGCCTCGCTTCCTATCTCGGCAGCCTCGCCTCTCATCTCGACGGCATGCCCGTCATCTTCGCCGTCGCCATCGTCTGCTTCGGCATCCTCCTCCTCACCGAGCTCACAAGCAACACCGCCACCGCCGCCACGTTTCTGCCCATCGCCTCTTCGATCGCGATCGGCATGGGCGAAAATCCGCTCCTGTTCGCCATCCCCTGCGCCTTGGCGGCGAACTGCTCCTACATGCTGCCCGTCGGCACCCCGCCCAACGCCATCGTCTTCGGCAGCGGCTTCATCCGCCTGCCCGACATGGCCAAGGCCGGCATGCTCCTGAACATCGTCCTTGTGCCCGTGATCGTCGGCCTCGTCTGGCTCATCGGCCGCTTCGTCTTCGACATCGAACTCGGCGCCGTTCCCTCTTGGGCCGCCCAAAGATAAGCGAGGGCGGCCAAAACAGCCGCCCTCCGTTTCGCGCCCGTTCTCGTTTGCGGGCGTCGGTCTGCGCAGGAATTCGCTTACAACATCCCCGCGAGTTTCGCGTAGTCGATCGACTCCGCGAACTTCCGCAGATCCGCATCGCTCGTATCCGACGCTTCGATCTGCACCAGCAGCGCGCCGCCCACCACCACGTTCACCGAGCCGCTGCCGTCCTTGTTCTTGAAAATCGCCTTCTGGCCTTTGATGCGCTCGAGCTTTCCGCCATCCGCATTCGCGAACATCGGATTCCCCATCATCATCATCACGCCCTGCATGATCGGCGAATCCGTGATGAATTTCACCGTCACGCTCGAATCGCCTTTGGTGTAATTGCGCTCCGCCGTTACCCCGCCGCCAAACATCGCAGCTCCCGCCGCCGATGTCGTCGCATCCTCCGCCTCCCAACCCGACGGCGCATCCGGCAGCAACTCCTTGAACAATTCCCCGCGCTTCTGCCGCACCAGCTGCGCCGCCGCGTCCAACGCCTGCGCCGCCGTCGCGTAGTCTTTATCCTTATACGCCTTCAACGCCTCCTCCACGGAGTCCGTCACATCGTCGGCGCGCAACGCCGAGCCCATGGACAAAAACGCCGCGACACATGCGCCGCAGCCGATCAAACGCAGATAACGATTCATAGGTTTCTATCAGGAGTTCACTGCCACCCGCCAAACGCGACGGGTAAATTACTCGGAGCGTGACGCTTTGGCGTCGCCCGCCCCTCAGATCACCGCGCCGGCGGCCGCTTGTAAAGCGCCGCATCGATGATCGACCAGAGGTGAATCACCCATCCGAGCAGGAACCACCACAGCACCGCCGCCAGCACGAACATCAGCAATGCGCGAATCAACTTTCCCTGCAGCAACTGCCCCAAGCCGGGAATGAAAAAACTCGCGAGCGCAGCGATCACATTTCCCGTCGATCCAGGAGCAGCCATGGGGCGCCAAAAGACACGCGCCCGCGCCACTTGTTGCATTCCGCCACAGCCGCGGCGACGCGTTTTCCGCAAGCAGCATACCCGTTTTTCACACTCGGTTTACGGGCTTTAGCCCGCTCCCTTGGGGGAATTTCCGTATCACCGCCGAACCAATTCCCCGATCCTGTGTCCGTGCTCGCCCCATGGCTTCCAGCACCATGCTCACAACTCAACGCATCGGTTCCGCTTCAGTTGTGGAGGAAATCTTCCTCCAATTCCGCTGGGTTTTCGCCACGCCGCGAGTCCCCCGATTCTCGCTCTCGGCTGGCACCGCCAGTCCGTGAATGCCTTCGTTACCCCCGCCGTTGAGCTGTCGGCGAAAATACTGCTCGTAAAGTCCGACCCCCATCGCTCCCACGGCCGCGCTTTCGTGCTCGCCGGCGGTGGCATCTACGCCCGCGACCTCGAGTCCACGGACGCCGTCGACGAAGCGCTCAACGCCGAGGCTTTTCAACTCATCGTCAACGACGCCCGCTCGCATCCCGACGACCCTTTTCTCTTCGTCGAAAAACTCCGCCGCCAGCCCGGCGCGCCGCCGCTCCTTCTCCTCTGCCCGTCGCTGCAATTCGACCGGGTCGTCGAAGCGATTCGACACCGCGTAAACGACATCCTCCCGCCGCCCGTCGACTTCAAAGCTCTCCACGAGCGCGCCATCGAGCTGCTGAAAACTCACCTCAACGGGCAGGCGCCCGATATCGACACCGCCCGCTGGTTCGAGATCGCCCGCTTCCTCGCCGAACCGCACGACGACGGCGTCACGCCTCCGACATCGCGTTTCAACGCCCTCCCAGGCGAAGCGGTCTCTTCCCACGAAACCGCCGAGCGCGAGGTCGAGTCTCTCCGTCAGCGTCTCGCTCAGCTCGAGCGCACCAGCGCCACCGACACACGCCGCACCGAAACGCTCGCCGAACAAGAAGCCGAACTCGCCGCCGCCGAGGAGGAACTTTCTCTGGCTCGAAAGCAGCTCGAACAGCAACGCGCCGATCTCGCCGCCCACGAAGCCTCCGTCCGCGCCAGCGAAACCGCGCGCCAGAAAAAAGAATCCGAACTCGCCCGTCTCGCCGCCGACACGAAAAAACGCGAGGCCGACATCGCCGCTGCCGAAGAAGAACTCGCGCTCGCCCGCAAGCACCTCGAACAGGAGCGCGCCACCTACAAATCCACCCTCGAAAAACAGCTCGCCGCCGCGCGCCAGCGCGAGACCGCACTCGCCGAACGCGAGGCCGCCGCCACCCAAGTCGTCGCCGACCGAGCCAACCTCGCCGCCGAAGAAAAACGTCTCGCCGAGCTGAAGCTGTCTCTCGATCGCCGCGCCGCCGAGCTCGCGCAAGAACAGCAATCCCGCCTCGACGCCCTCGCCAGCGAGGAAGCCCGCATCGTCGCCGATCGTGCCGCTCTCGCCACCGCCACCCGCACCGCGGAAGCAGACCGCAAGATCCGTGAGGCCGAACTCGCCCAACGTGAAACGGCCCTCGCCGCGCGCACCGCTGAAGTCGATGCCAGCGCTGACGAAATCGCCGCATCACGCCAACAGCTCCTCGCCGATCGCGCCACGCTCGAAGCCGCCGCAAAGAAGCAATCCGACACCTTCAATCGCCGGGAAATCGAACTCGCCGATCGCGAAGCCGCCGCCGCCGAAGCAGCCGAAGCCGTCGCCCAACTCGCAACCGATCGCCAACAGCTCGCCCGCGCCCAGGAGCAGCTCGCGCACGAACAATCTTCCCTCGCCAAGGAGAAGAAGTCCCTCGAAGCCCGCGCCCAGGCCCTCGCGGCCGAAAGCAAACAACTCGCCGACGAACGCCAGAGCTTCGACGCCGATCGCAAACGGAAGGAATCCGACCTCGCTCGTCTCGCCGCCGATACCCAGCACCGCGAGGCCGAGCTCGCCGCCGCTCACGACGAGCTCGCCGTATCCAAAAAACAACTCGCCGACGAACGCGCCGCGCTCGAAGCCGCCGCGAAGAAACAATCCGACGCCTTCAATCGCCGCGAAGCCGAGTTCGCCGAACGCGAGGCCGCCCTCGCCGAAGCCGAACAGGCCGTCGCCAAACTCGACCGCGATCGCGAACGTGTCGCCCAGGACCGCCAGCTGCTCGAAACCGAGCAGGCCCGCCTCGCCAATCTCAAGAAAGCGCACGACGCCCTCGCCGCCCAGCTGGCCGACGAGGAAGCGCGCCTCGAGGCCGAGCGCGTGTCTTTCGAATCCGCCCGCCAAAAGAAAGACGCCGAGTTCGCCCGCCTCATTGCCGACACGAAAAAGCGCGAGGCCGAGCTCGCCGCCGCCCACGAAGAGCTCGCCGCCACGCGCCAGCAACTCACCAAGGACCGCACCGCGTTCGACGCTTCCACCAGGAAACAAACCGAAACGTTCAATCGCCGCGAAGCAGCCCTTGCCGAACGCGAAGCGACCGCGGCCGACGCCGCCGAAGCAGTTGCGAAACTCGAAGTCGAACGCCAGCAACTCACCAAGAATCTCGAACACCTCGCCGACGAGGAAGCCCGCCTCGCGACGAATCGCCATCAGCTCGACGCCTTGAAACGCGAGCTCGACCAGCGCTCGGCCGAGCTCACCCAAAAACAGAAAGCTCACGCCGCCGCCGTCGCCGAGGAAGACGCCCGCCTCGAAGCCGAGCGCAGCGCGCACGAAGCCGCCGTCAAGGCCGCCTCCACCGCTCGCCAGAAAGCCGAAGTCGAACTCACGCGCCTAGCCGCCGAAGCGAAGAAGCGCACCGCCGAACTCGACGCCCGCGAAACCGAGCTCGCCGCCGCCGAGGAGGAAATCTCCGCTGCGCGCCAACAAGCCGCCGCCGCGCAGAAAGCGGCCGCCCAACTTCGTCAGCAACTCGACGAGGATATCGCGCGCACCAAGTCGGAGCTCGCCGCAATCGAACAAACCAAAAACCAGCAGTCCTCCAAGCGCGCCGAGCTCGACAAGCTCACCATCTCCCTCGCCGAACAGGAGGCCGCCGCCGCCGAAGAGCAGTCTCGCATCGCGAAAGAAACCGAATCGCTCCGCCAGCAATCCGCCTCGCTCTCCAACGAGCGCACTTCGCTCCAAGCCGAACGCGCCGCGTGCGAGGAAGAAGCCTCCGCCCTCGCCAAGCGCATCGCCGACTTCGAGGAACGCCGGCGTCAATTCCAGGAAAAGATGAAGAGCATGCTCTCGGTCGACTGATCGATCCGCACTCCACCCCAACACCAGCACCCCAAACCCGCTCATCTCCCCGTCCAGCTCCCGCTTCAACCCGACTCCCGCCATGCCTACGTCCAACCCAAAGCAGTATTACGTCGAACTCACGCGGCATTCCTTGCACGCTGTTCGCGCCACCGGTCCCGCCATCGAGTTTTGTCGGGAATGTCCGCTCGATCAGAAGCCCGCCGTCGAAGAACTGCTCGCGGCGTGGAGCAACAGCACCCCCGTCCAAGCCGTCGTCGCCCTCGCTCCGCTCCAATCGCACTGGCACCTGTCGGCCGGCAACGAAGCCTCGCGTCACCGCACCGACGCCGCTCTTCGCGCATTCGCGGGCAACCTCCCCCACGGGCTCGAGGGTCCTTTCGAACTTCTCTCCTGCCACGCCGAAGACGGCTCCGCGGTCACGCCCGTCGGCAACGCGCGCTGGCTCATCAACCTCGCTCCGACGTCTTCGCTCGAAATCGCGGCCGCCACCGCTCGCGATCGCCAGATCGATCCGCTCCGCCTCGAAAGCGGCATCCTCAACCGCATCGCCGCCGCCGCCACCGCCGTGCGCCACGCGGGCAGCAGCCCGGTCGTCCTTTGGCATCTCGGTCTCGAAAACTCTCAACTCTTCCTCGTCACTTCGCGCGGCGTCGAAGGGGTCGCGCCCTGCACCACCGGTCTCGATGCACTCTTCACCATCGTCCAAGGGGCCCTCGGCCTGAAACTCCGCGGCGCCGCCGCCCGCCTGTTCTTCAACGATACTTACGACTTCAGCGAAGCCGGCCCGCGCATCGCCGCAGAACTCGCGCCGTCATTGAAAACCGCGCTCTCCACGCTGCCATCCGCCGTCGCGAACGCTGCATTCAGCTGCGCAAGTTTTACCGGCAAACAAGCGTGGTTCTCCGCCGAGATCGCTCGTTCGGTCGGCCTTACTCCGTGGACGCCCGACATCGCCCGCATCGTCTCCCATCTCCAGCTTCGCCTGCCGGCCGACGCCACAGTCACTCCGGATCTGCTCGGCGTGCTTCATCTCGCCGGCTCGCAAGCGCGCAACCTCACCGAGTGGCGCCCGACTTGGACGAAACCCGGCGCCGCCACAGCGCCCGCCGCCATCGCGCCCGTTGCTCCCGCGGCTCCGTCTCCGGCGAAATCATCGTCCGCTCCCGCTGAGCCCGTCATCAAAGCCGTGAGCGTCACCCATTCCACCCGTGTCGCAGAAATGGAACCCGCCGGCGCCGCAGCCGTCGCGCTTTTGCCGGATGTGCAACGCGAGACGAAGCCCGCCACCACGCCCAAAACCGCTGTTCGTCCCGACACAAAACCGGTCGCAAAAGTGGAAACCTCTCCCGCTCGCAAGCAGGAGAAAGCCGCTCCGAAAGCCGCTACGCCGACTCCGCCGAAAGCTCCGTCCGCCCCACCGCCGGCCGCGGCCGTTCCCGCTGAAGCTCCTGCGGCCGCCCCGCAGAAAAAACGCGGCTTCGGCCTCTACATCGGCATCGCCGCCGGCTTGGCCTGCGCCGCTTTCGCCGGAAAATTCTATTTCGACGCCAAGCACGCCGAGGAGGTGATCGAACAGGAAAAAGAAGCCGCCGCTCAGCTCGCCAAGGCCGCCACCGCCCGCGCCCAAGCGCTCGAAGCCCAGGCGAAGGCCGACGCCGACCGCATCCGCCGCGAAGCGGAACAAGCGCGCGAAGAAGCCGTCGCCCTCGCCCGCCAACAGGCCGAAGCGCAGACCCGCGAGGCCGTCACCGCCGAAATCGAAGCCGAGCGGATCGCCAATTCACCGGGTATCCTCGTGGTCACTACGTCACCCGTCGGCGCTCGCGTTTCGATCGACGGCGGCCCCGTCCGCCTTTCGCCGATCTCGCTCAACGACATCATGCCCGGCCCGCGTCGCGTCAGCATTTCGCTCGAAGGCTACGAGCCCGTCGAACTCACCGCCGATATCGCCGGCACCAAAACCACCGATCTCGGGCTGATCGTCCTGCAACGCGCCACCGGCACGCTCGCAGTCACGAGCACGCCCGAAGACGTCGAATTCTCCGTGCGCCCGGCCGGTGTCCCAGGGGCGCGTCCGATTCGCCAAGGCCGCACGCCTGCTCAGTTCGAGGACCTGCCGCCCGGCGACTACTCCGTTACCTTCTCGAATCCCGGTTGGAAGGATCAGGTCGAACTCATCAGCATCGAAAAGCGCACAACCGCCAACGTCGGAACCGCCTTCAAGAGCGGCGCCGTGCTCCTCACCAGTAACCCTGCCGGAGCGACCGTTTCCCGCGACGGCCAGGTCATCGGGATCACGCCGCTCACGCTTTCCAACGTCCCGCCTCAGAAGGTCGCCTACGAACTCACGCTCGCCGGCTACGATCCGGTGGTCGTCAACGGCGAGATCGTCGAAGGCCAGCAACTCGCGCTCGACGCGCGGCTGCTCAGCGTCGATCGCCTCGCCAGCCCCCATGAGATCGCCACAGCTCCGCAACCCTACGACACGCCGGCCCCCAAGCTGAGCGCCGCCAGCAATCTCCCCCCCGAAATCAAGGTCGCGTTCGTGGTCCTTCGCGACGGCTCCACGAGCGACGTCCAGGTCGTTGGTAAAGTGGAGTCCTCCATGGCCGACGAATGCATCGCCGCGGTCCAACGCTGGAAGTTCAAACCCGCCATCAGCCGCGACGGTCGCCCGCTAAACGTCCGCGTGACCCTGCCAATTAAGATCACGGCCGACTTGTTCTAACCGGACACGTCATCGCGATCGAGTTGGGCGAGCCTCCCCCTGGGCTCGCCCTTTTTTTCTCCGCCGGCGAGGGTTCGCCACCCCACCGCCAACGCTCGTTCCACAGATCGCCCGCTTACTCACCGCCCCGCATAATTCGCGACGATCTCCGCAAAAACATGCGGCCGGGGATATTTCGTGACGAACTGCGCAATCCCCAAATTCGACGCCCGCTGCACGTCCCGCGGCTCGATCGCCCCCGACAACGCAATCACCGGCAAATCCTTCAACGCCGGCTGCGCTCGGATCCACGCGAGCGCCTCGAAACCGTCGATTTTGGGCATGTTGATATCCAGAAACAACACACAGGGCCGAACCGCCTGCGCACTCTGCGCCGGATCGCACAGTGGTCGCAGGAACTCGATCAACTGCTCCCCATCTCCGACCGAGATCACCGGATGCGTCACCCCCGCGAGCCGCAGGTAATGTCGCAGCAAACACAGATCATCGTCGTTGTCTTCAGCGACCAGGAGCGGGGCTCGGGTGGAATCACTCATCGTTAAGTTCGATAGGAAAGACGAGCGATCCACACCTTTCCCCCATTCCCGCCTGCATGCGAGGACGCTCGCGGAGCGCTCAAAGGCCCGCCTTCTTTAACAGCTCCGCCGCACTCAGGTTCATGGCGCCCGCCAGCCGCGTCACCGTGTCGAGCGACACCATGCGCTCTCCCCGCTCCACCTCTCCCACATAGGTGAGGCTCAAACCGGATTCGAACGCCAGTTTCTGCTGAGTGAGGTTTCGCATGACGCGCTCGGAATGAACCGTTCGACCGAAGCGTCTTTGAAGTCGGGCTGCGCGATCAGGCACGCGTCTAGACTACCGGGAGTCTTCGCTGCAGTCTGCCAATTTTAGTTGGTGAAGGTAATCGCTTCCAACCATCTCTACAATAGCGAGATCCGAAATATGGATACGCCCTCAACACGCTGCGCGCAGCTTCACAATCAAATCTTTTGCCTCAACGGTGTCGCCCGTCGCGGCGTTGACCTCCGCGATGACGCCATCCGCCTGGGCATAAACCGTCGTCTGCATCTTCATCGCCTCCATCATGAAGAGCTTGTCACCCTTCGCGACTTTGGCGCCGACCGACGCATTCATCACGACGATCAATCCAGGAATCGGAGCCGCCACCTGCAGCGGATCGGCCAGGTCGGCTTTGACGCGCGCCTTGGTCTTCGGCGCCACGTTCTTGTCGACGATAAATGAATCGCGCGCGATGCCGTTCAACTCGTAGCTCAACGTGCGGCGTCCGTCCTTGTCCGGAGCGCCGATCGAGACGAGGCGGATGATCAGCACCTTGCCTTCTTCGATCTCCACCGAGATCTCCTCGCCCGGACGCAACCCGTAGAAAAACGTCGGCGTCGGCAACACGCTTACGTCGCCGTATTCGCGCTGGTGTTTCGCGAAATCCGCGAACACTGCCGGATACATGAGGTGCGAATAAAGCTCATCCTCCGTCGGCTCATGCTTTAGCTTCTCGGCTAGTTCCTTCCGGAACGCCTCCAGCTGCGCACCGGTCGCGACCTTCTTTCCTGCTCTGGACTCCAAGCTCTTCGCCCGCGGCTTTGTCGCCGCCACATACTTCGCCTTCGCTTCCTTGAAGCGCGCTTCACCAAGCACCGCGCGCCACACCGGCTCCGGCCAGCCACCTTCCGGCCAGCCCAGCCCGCCCATCATCATGTCGATCACGCTCTCCGGAAACGGCGTCGTGCCCGGCTCGAGGTTGACCACATCCGCCGGCCGGATGCCTTTCGAAAATAGAAACAACGCCATGTCGCCGACCACCTTCGAGGAGGGGGTCACTTTCACGATGTCTCCAAAAAGCTGATTCACCTCCGCATACGTGCGGGCGATCTCCGGCCAACGATGGGAAACACCCATCGCCGCCGCCTGCTCCTTGAGATTCGTATATTGGCCGCCCGGCATTTCATGGAGGTAAACCTCCGCCGAGCCGGTTTTCGGCGCCGTGTCGAAGGGCCGGTAAAACTCGCGCACCTGCTCCCAGTAATCCGAAAACTCATTCAGCCGGTCGAGGTTCAGCTTCGTATCGCGCGGCGTGTGCTGCAGCGACGCCACCACCGAATTCAAATTCGGCTGCGCCGTGCTTCCGCTCATCGACGCGATCGCGAGATCGACCACGTTCACCCCCGCATCGCTCGCCCGCAAAATCGACGCAGCCGCCACGCCGCTCGTGTCATGCGTGTGGAAGTGAATCGGCAGCCCAATCTCCTCGCGGAGCGTCTTCACCAGCTTGTGCGCCGCCGCCGGCCGGCACAGCCCGGCCATGTCCTTGATCGCCAGGAAATGCGCGCCCATCCGCTCCAACTCCTTCGCGAGTTTCACGTAATACTGCAGCGAGAACTTGTCGCGCTTCTCATCGAGAATGTCGCCCGTGTAACAGATCGCTGCTTCGCACACCGCGTGCGTGTCCTGCACCGCCTCCATGCCGACGCGCAGGTTCGGCAGATAATTCAGCGAGTCGAAGATGCGGAAAATATCCATGCCGCTCGCCGCGGCATGCTTCACGAAACCCGCCACCACTTCGTCGGGATAATTCGTGTAGCCCACCGCATTCGCGCCGCGGAAAAGCATCTGGAAACAAATGTTCGGCACGCGCGCCCGCAGCTGCCGCAAGCGCTCCCACGGATCCTCGCTCAGGAAGCGCATCGCCGTGTCAAACGTCGCGCCACCCCACATCTCCAACGAGAACAAATCCGAGGCGTGATGCGCCACCGCGCCTGCCACCGCCAGCATGTCGTAACTGCGCACCCGCGTCGCCATCAGCGACTGATGCGCGTCGCGGAACGTCGTGTCCGTCACCAGCAGGCGCTTCTGCTTCAGCGTCCACTCCGCAAACTTCTTCGGCCCGAGTTCGAGCAACATCTGCCGCGTGCCGCGCGGCGGTTCGCCGCGCAGTCCGTCCGGCACCACCGGCAAAAGCAACGGCTTCTCCGGACGATATCCTTTCGCGTGCGGGTTGCCGTTCACCGTCACGCTTCCGATGTAGTTCAACAACTTCGTCGCCCGATCCCGCCGTGGCTTGAATTTGAACAGCTCCGGCGTCGTATCGATCAACGTCGTCGTCGCTTCCCCGCTGCGGAAGGTCGGATGCGCGATCACGTTTTCCAGAAACGGAATGTTCGTCTTCACTCCCCGGATCCGGAACTCCGTCAAAATCCGCCGCGACCGGTTGATCGCCATGTCGTAGCTGTGTCCGCTCGCGATGCACTTCACCAGGAGCGAATCGTAAAAGGGCGTGATCACCGCCCCCGCGAAACCCATGCCGCCATCCAGCCGCACGCCAAATCCGCCCGGCGAGCGATACGCGAGCAACCGGCCGTAATCGGGAATGAACTTGTTCTCCGGATCCTCCGTCGTGATGCGGCACTGGATCGCATAGCCGTTGCGCGGGATCTGCTCCTGCGGCGGCATGCCGACTTCCGGCGAATGCAGCGAGTGACCCTGCGCAATCAGCACCTGCGAGCGCACGAGATCGAGCCCCGTGATCACTTCCGTCACCGTATGCTCCACCTGGATACGCGGGTTCATCTCGATGAAGAACCACTCGTGCCGGTCCAGATCGTAGAGGAATTCGATCGTGCCCGCGTTGTCGTAGCGGATCTCGCGCGCCATCCGCGCCGCCGCTTCGCACAACTCTTTCACGACGTTCTCCGGCAAACCGTAACTCGGCGCCACTTCCACCACCTTCTGGTGCCGCCGCTGCACCGAGCAATCACGCTCGTGGAGATGGATCACGTTGCCGTGCTTGTCTCCGAGAATCTGCACTTCGATGTGCTTCGCCCGCGGGATGTATTTCTCGAGAAACACCGCCGGATTTCCAAACGCCCGCCCTGCTTCGCCTTGCGCCTCATCGAGCAGTGACGCGAGTTCCGACGCCTTGTGCACAACACGCATCCCGCGACCGCCGCCGCCAAACGCCGCCTTGATGATCAACGGAAATCCGATCGCCTTCGCCGTTTTCAGCGCTTCCTCGCGATCCACGATCGGCTCCTCCGTGCCCGGCAACACCGGCACATTGATCCGTTTCGCCAGCGCCCGCGCCGCCGTCTTGTCCCCCATCATCTCGAGCAACTCCGGCCGCGGCCCGACGAAAATCAGCCCCGCCTTTTCGCACGCGCGCGCGAAGTCCGCGTTCTCCGAAAGGAAACCATAGCCCGGGTGAATCGCATCGACGCCTCTCTCCTTCGCCACCGCGACGATGCTCTCGATGTCGAGATACGCCGCCACGGGTCCCTTGCCCTGCCCAACCTGATACGCCTCGTCCGCCTTGTAGCGGTGAATGCTCAACCGATCCTCATGCGCGAAGATCGCCACCGTCCTTAATCCCAGCTCAGTGCCCGCGCGAAAAATACGCACGGCAATCTCAGAGCGGTTGGCCGCCATGAGCTTCTTGATCGGACGAATTGCAGGAGAAGAGGAAAGGGAGGAATCAGCAGGGCACATGTGAATCGAACGGTTCGGGGGAACCGAAATGCGGGTTCTAGAAGCCGCCGCAGCCAACGCAACGGAAGAGTCATCCGACCGGCACAAATGACGAAAGTCGCGGAGCGATAACGAAAATCGTGTCGCCACGAATTGGCCACCCGCCATCTTTGCAAACGTTCTGCCATGCACTCCCGCTACCCCACCCCAAGGAGCGCAGCGCTGCTGCTCGCGTTCATTTCGTCCGCCATGGCCGCTCAACCCCGCTACGACGTCGTGAATCTACGCCCGCTCGGTTTTCGGAACGCCTACGCGCTGAACAACCATGGCCACGTCGCCGGAGAATCCTCGAACGGCCTCATTCTTTGGAACAGAGAAACCGTTTCCCAACTACCGACCCCCATCCAAGGCCCAGTCATCACCGACTTCAACGACGCCGGCGACCTCGTCGGCTACTACTCGAATCCCGCCTTCGAGGGTAATCGCGGCTTCGCCATCATCGACGGCAATCTCAAAGAGATCGAGCAGTCCAGTGTCGCCACCGGTATCAACAACACCGGGCAAATCTCTCTCATCTCCGGCACCCCGTCTCGCGCGCTCATCAATCAGGCAGGCACACGAACCGATATCGGTTCGCTCGGTGGCCCCATGACAGGCATCACGGCGCTCAACACCGCCGGTTGGGCCGTGGGCTCGTCCTCCACCACCCTCGTCGCAGATCCCCGGCACGCCTTCCTCTTTCGCAACGGCACCCTGACCGATCTCGGCACACTCGGCGGCGATCAGAGCGGAGCCACCGACATTAACGACGCCGGCAACATCGTCGGCAGTGCCCGCGCCGACGTCGGCGGTAAATCCCGCGCTACGCTCTACACGGGCGGGAAAGTGCTGCAGATCGGCTCCCACCGCGCGGAAGGAGACTACGGAGCCCGCAGGATCAACAATTACAACGTCGTCTTGGGACACTTCGCCACCGGCCCCAGCCTCTGGTCCGGCGGCATCGTTAAACCCCTCGCCAAACTCGTGGACCTCGCCGGCTTGGGATTGAACGTCGTCGAGCTGATCGACTTCAACGACCGCGGCGAAATCCTCGTCCGCGCCTGGGAAGGCTGGTGGGTCCAGGAACGCGATGTCTTCCTCCTCACCCCTCGCCTGCTCCCTTCCGCCCGACTCACCGCCATAGCCGCTCGCTCCATCGCCGGCACCAACGATCAGACCTCTATCTCCGGCTTCGTCCTCGCCGGCGGCAGCACCGAGGGGGCTCCATCCTCGTCCGCACCGTCGGTCCCGGACTCGCTTCCCTCGGCGTCTCCAACGCCGCCATCGATCCCGCCCTAAAGATCTTCAATTCGACCAATACCAGCATCGCCACGAACGACGACTGGTCCGCCACCTCGCTCGCCACCACCGCCGCCCGCCTCGGCGCCCAACCCCTCGCCGCCGGCAGCAAAGACGCCGCCCTCCTCGCCGATCTTCCGCCCGGTGCCTACACCGCCCACGCCTCCAACCCCGCCGATCCTTCACGCATCGTCCTCACCGAAATCTACGACGCCGGCGACGAAAACGCTGCCCGTCTCACCGCCGCCTCCATCCGCCTCCAAATCGGCACTGGCGAATCCATCGGCATCGTCGGCTTCGCTCTCGCCGGCGACGCTCCCGCCAAAGTCCTCCTCCGCGCCCTCGGCCCCGCGCTCGCTGGACGCGGCGTAAGCAACAGCCTCGCCGACCCCCAACTCTGGCTCTATCGCGGCTCCACTCCGGTCATGGGCAACGACGACTGGGGCTCCGCCGCCACCACGCCCCTTCTCGCCACCACCACCACCCAAGTCGGCCTCCCCGCACTCGCCGACACCAGCAAAGACGCCGCCCTCCTCCTCCAGCTCGAGCCCGGCGCCTACAGCGTCCACGTCTCCGATACCAACAACACCACCGGCGTCGCCCTCGTCGAAGTGTATCTGGTTCCTCAATACGGCACTTCAGCCGCCCCCTTCCTGGCCCGCTCCCCTTCACATTCCGGCGACCCTCGCGCGAGATCCCGACACACCTGCGGCCGCCACTCATACACCGCGCAAAAGAAATCCCGCGCGCCCGTCGCCGGATCCACGCGCACCTCCAGCGCCGCGCAATGCCCTTCGCGCATCCGCATGAACGCGCGATTCCCAATAAACTGCGCCACCGTCTCCGCGCGCTCACTCAACCGCGCCCAATCCTCCCCCGTCACGCGCACATAGGTTTCCATCTCCGAGAAACAACACACGCCACACCGCCGACAATCCGCCGGAGCATTCATGCAGTGATGGAGGAGGGGCGTTGCGCCCTGACTCACGCGGCATTCGCAGACTCGCCGCCCGTCAAGGCGCAAACCCTCTCCCATATTGCGCATCCCGACGCCACCTCTTTCCGCGCGAAACATTGCACTGCGCCCTTCGCCCCCTTTGCGTGAGGCACTTACTCCACTCTCCATGGACGCCTACGCGCATGCCCGCACGCTTATCGATCAAGCCCACGCTGCCGACCCGAACCGCACGCCCGACGGCCGCCCCGCCGAGCTCGTTTACGCCGATCGCATGGAAGCGTGGGTCTCCCGCGTCGCCGCCGACCCCACCCCGCTCCTCCGCCTCGCCGCGCGCTGCCAACACCTCGAGCGCTGGTCCGTCCCTCGCGCCACGTTCCCCGAGGGCAAGGTCGGCTATCTCACCTGGCGAAAATCCCTCTACACGAAACAAGCCGAACGCGCCCGCGCCCTCCTGCTCCAAGCCGGCGTCGCTGAAGCGGAAGCCGCCGAGGTCGCCACGTGGGTTTCAAAAAGCGGCCTGAAAACCAATCCCCGCACCCAAGCCCTCGAAGACGCCGCCTGCCTCGTTTTTCTCGAAAACGAAATCACCGCCTTCGCCGCGCAACACGCCGACTACCCGCGGGAAAAATTCGTCGATATCATCCGCAAAACGTGGCGCAAGATGTCCCCGCGCGCCCAAGACCTCGCCCGCTCGCTCGACCTCCGCCCCGACATCGCCGCTCTCGTCCACGACGCCACCGCGTAGCCCGCCTGCTTGCAGCAGGCGCTCTCACCCCACCGCGGCTCGATACAGCAAAAACACCAGCAGCTGCGCCGAAAACACCCGCAGCAGCATCACCAGCGGATACACGGTCGCATACGCCACCGCCGGCACATCGCTCGAGGTCGTCTGCTGCGCAAACGCCAGCGCCGGCGGATCCGTCATGCTCCCCGCCAGCAGCCCGCACAGCTCGGCATAATTCAGTTTCTTCCAGAGCCGTGCGATAAACCCGATCAACAGCATCGGCACCGCCGTGATCGCCGCCCCAAACAAAAACCACCGCAACCCGTCGCCGCTCATCAACACTTCCACAAACCGCTCGCCCGACTTCAACCCCACCGCCGCCAGAAACAACGTGATCCCTACTTCGCGCAGCATGTGATTCGCATTCGTCGGCATGTGCCACACGAGCGGCCCCGTGTTCGCCGCGCGCGACAACAGGATCGCCACGATCAACGGCCCTCCCGCCAACCCCAGTTTCACCGCCGCCGGCAGCCCGGGGATCGCCAGCGGAATGCTCCCGACGAGCACACCCAGCGCGATGCCGAAGAAAAACGGAATCGGCTGCGGCGAATTCAGCGCCTTGTTCGAATTCCCCACCACATTCGCCACCGCATCGATCTGCCGCTCCTCGCCGACTACCATCAGCACGTCGCCAAACTGCAGCCGAAACGCCGGCGTAGCCGAAAACTCGATACCATTCCGCGTCACGCGCGTGACCACCACGTCGTGCTCCGCAAACACCGTCAGCTCCCCAATCTCTTTTCCAAACACATTGCGATGCGTCACGATCAGCCGCCGGTTCGTCACCGGCCCCGGCAACGCTTTTAAATCCACCCCGGCGTCCGCACCCACCACGATCCGCAATTCCTCCAATCCCTGCTCCGGCCCCACCGCATGCAGGATGTCGCCCAACAACAAGGTCGTCTCCGGTCGCGCCACCGACACCAATCCGCCGCGCGACAAACGCGACACCACCACGCCCGATCCCGCCAAGCCCGGCACTTTTCCCAGCGCTCGTCCGACGAGGTTCGCATTCCGCACTTCAAAATTCCGCGTCGCCGGTTTCGGCGCCGCCGACGCCTGCGAGCTCTCCGCCGCGGCCACTTCCGCCGCCACATCCACGCGAAACACCCGCCGCACCAGCAGCATCGTCAAAATAATCCCGATGATCCCAAACGGATACGCCACCGCATAAGCCAACCCTTGTATCACCGCCGCGGACTCAGGCGCCTGCATCTGCGCCAGCGCCTCGTGCGCCGCCGCCAGGCTCGGTGTGTTCGTCGTCGCGCCCGACAACAAGCCCACTCCCGCCGGCAACGGCACGTAACCCATCCCAATCCACAGCGCCGCAATCGCCGCCCCCAGCACCACCACCGACGCCGCCAGTCCGTTCAACAGCAGCCCGCGCGATCGCAACGCACCGAAAAAACCCGGCCCGATCTGCAGGCCCAGCGTGTAAACGAAAAGAATCAGCCCAAACTCGCGCACGAATTCCAGCACGTGCCCATCGATCGAAAATTTCAGATAGCCGAAGAAGAGCCCCGCAAACAACACACCCGCCACGCCCAGGCTCACGCCAAAGAGCCGAATCTTGCCCAACGCCGTGCCCAGCGCGCCGGTCAATCCCAGCAAGATGACAGTGCGCGCGACGGATTCGCCGGTGAAAAGTTCAGTGAGCCAGTCCATTTAGGAAACGAGTAGTCTAGAAGATGGGCGAAACGCCGCGCCGCAAGTTTTGCTGTTCTCCAACCGTATTCCAGTCCTTCGCCTCCCCGCTTGGGTGGTTGCGCCACCCATCCGAGCGCTTCACGGTCGCGCCCATGAGCACGGCCGCCTCTTCGGCTCCACTGTGTCCGCCGAGGGAATTTCACACCTCGCGCCTTTTCGCCCGGCCTCCGCGCGAGGACGACGCACCCGCCGTGTTCGCCACCTACGCCAGCGATCCCGAAGCCACGCGTTATCTCGCGTGGAAGCCCTACACCGACCTCGCGCCACTCGCCTCGTTTCTGCGCGAGCGTGCCCGCGCCTGGGAAACCGGTCACGACATCCACTATCCTTACCTGCTCCACCGCCGCGACACCGGCGAGCTCATCGGTTCGATCGGCGTTTTCGTGGAACCGCCCAAAGCCATGTTCGGCTACGTGCTCGGACGCCCGCATTGGGGAAATGGATACGCCGCCGAGGCCCTGACGTTTCTCGTCGACTGGGCCATCGCTCAACCGCAACTTCGCCGCGCCTGGGCCTACTGCGCCGCCGAAAACACCGCCTCGATCCGCGTGATGGAAAAAGCCGGCCTTCAGCGCGAAGGCCTCCTCCGCCGCTGGCAGATTTTTCCCAACCTCGGCTCCGTCCCGCGCGATTGCGTCGTCTACGCCAGGGTCAAGTAACGTAACGCGAAAACCCAGATGTCCCCCCGCACCGTCGAGTCGTCTCATCCCTGGCGCTGGATCCCCACGCTCTATTTCGCGCAAGGCATCCCCTACGTCGCCGCAATGACGCTGTCGGTGGTGCTCTACAAAAACCTCGCGATCTCCAACACCGACATCGCCCTCTACACGAGCTGGCTCTATCTGCCATGGGTCATCAAGCCGCTGTGGTCCCCGCTCGTTGAGCTCTATCGCACCAAGCGTTTCTGGATCGTCGGCCTCCAATTCGTCCTCGGCATTTCGCTCGCGCTCGTCGCCTTCGTCTTGCCCGGCCCCTTCTTCTTTCAAGCCACTCTCGCGATTTTCTGGCTCATCGCCTTCAGCTCCGCCACGCACGACATCGCCGCCGACGGTTTCTATCTGCTCGCGCTGCCCTCGCATCAACAAGCCGCCTTCGTCGGCGTGCGCAGCACGTTCTACCGTCTCGCCATGATCTCCGGCCAGGGCGGGCTCGTCTGGCTCGCTGGCGCGCTCCACGAAAAAACGGGCAACGTCATTCACGGCTGGATGTGGGTCTTCGGTCTCGCGTCCGCTTTCTTCCTCACCATCGCAGTCTATCACGCCTGGTCGCTCCCCCGGCCTTCCAACGATTCGACGTCGCCGGCGCCGGCGCACTTCACCGCCGGCTATTTCGCCGTCTTCGCCGCATTCTTCCGAAAAAAAGGCATCGTCGCCGGACTCGCCTTTCTCCTCCTCTACCGTTTCGCCGAAGCGCAATTGCTGAAGCTCGTCGTTCCGTTCCTCCTCGACGAACGCCACACCGGCGGACTCGGGCTCAACACCCAACAGGTCGGCATTCTCTACGGCACAATCGGCGTCATCGCTCTCACCCTCGGCGGAATCCTGGGCGGACTCGCCATCGCCCGTTTCGGTCTGCGCCAACTGCTCTGGCCGATGGCTGCCTTCATTTCCGTCCCGAATGTTGTATTCGTTTTCCTAGCACTCGGCCAGCCCGCGAGCGCCACGATCGTCGGCGCCGCGCTCGCCGCGGAACAGTTCGGCTACGGCTTCGGCTTCACCGCCTACATGCTCTACATGATGCTTCTCGCCGAGGGACCGCATCGCACCGCGCACTACGCGATCTGCACCGGCTTCATGGCCCTGGGCATGATGCTGCCCGGCATGGCCGCAGGCTGGATTCAGGAGCAGCTCGGCTACGCCAATTTCTTCATCTGGATCTGCCTCGCCACGATTCCGACTTTCCTCGCGACCGCCTTCATCCAAGTCGATCCCGCCTTCGGCCGAAAATCCTCCTCTTCGTAGCAGCGTCCCCCTCTACCGCCCCTTCATCTCCCGTCGCACATCGTCGATGAACCGCTTCCACTGAAAGGCCGGTCCCGGATCCACTTTGTTCTTCTGAATGTGATAATGCCCCAGGATGCCGCGAAACCGCGCCAGCTTCTCGTCCCCAAGTTTACTCGCCTTCGCCTCGCCGTTTTCATTCCTCGGAAAATCGTCCTTCAATCGCGGAAAAATCCTGCACAACGCTGCCGTCAGCTTGGCGAGCGCCGCATACTGCTCGGGCGTCAGATCGTATTGATGCAGCCATTGCCCCTGAATCACGCCGCTCACCGGCTCCGCGCGTGAGGGACGCCCCACAAAATCCGGCGTGAGGATTCGCGGATCTTTGATCTGCGCGGGCACGCTCAACACCGCGCCTCCGGGCTCATTCAGGTCGCGTCGATACCAACGCTCAAGCGGCTGCGTTGCGTCGGGCGGATACGCGCCGATATTCGCGATCTCGATGCCGATCGAACGATCGTTCGAGGTCGTCGCGTGCAACGCCCGCTCCTGCAAATCGAGCGTCTGATAAATCGTTCCATCCACATCGATCAGGAAGTGCGCGCTCAGTCCCCGCGACTGCAGCGCCTCGAAGCAGAGCTTGCTCAATCCGCACGCATCGTAATGCAGCACCACCTGGTCAACCACCTTCCCCAATCGCCGCACTGTCCATTCTGGCTGGGTCTCGCGCGGTCGAGCGGCGTCGCGCGTTGACGTCGGCCGCGGCACCATTCGCCGCTCTTTCGGGTAAGCGTTGTAACCCTTCGCCTCCTCCCATGTGACCACGCGCGTGCCGGTGTGGAAACGCTCGCCGGCCACGATGATCTCATCACCCGGAATCGCTCGCGGCGAATACGACCGGCAACCCGATGCCAGCAGCACGACGACTCCCAGCACAATCCATCGCGGACCTGAGTTCTTCCAGAAGAGCGCACTCACGCGCTTCTTCTTCCATCATCCTCGCGCCAGCGCGAGCCCACTTGCCGTCGAGTTTTTTCGCCGGTCTCCGACGCGCTACTTCAACCCCATCTTCTTCCGCTTCCGATAAAGCGTCGCCTGATCGATGCCCAAGATTTCCGCCGCCTCGTTCATGCTCGAGGTCACCTCCAGCACCCGCTTGATGTGCTGCTCCTCCAACGCCTGCAGGGTCACCATCGCGCCCGTCTGCAGGGGCACATCTCCGATCGCTCCGGGATTCCCGGATCCCTGCCGGATTTCGACCGGGAGATCGCTCAACCCAATCAGATGCTCCGGCGCGAGAATCACCGCGCGTTCGATCGTGTTGCGCAGCTCGCGCAGATTTCCCGGCCAGTTGTAACGGCGAATGCAATCCGCCGCCTCATCCGTAAAACCTTCCACTTTCCGCCCAAACTGCACCGCGCAGTGCTTCACATAGTGCTCCGCAAATCGCAGCACATCCTTCGGCCGCGCGCGCAACGGCGGCATCTCCACCGTGATCACGTTCAGCCGGTAATAAAGGTCCTCGCGAAACGCCCCTTCCGCCACGCGCTTCTTCAGATCGCGATTCGTCGCCGCGACAATTCGCACATCGCTGTGCCGCGTCACTGTCTCACCGAGACGCTCGTATTCTTTCTCCTGCAACAAGCGCAGCAGCTTCGGCTGAATCTCCAGCGGCAGATCTCCGATTTCATCGAGAAACAGCGTGCCGCCTTCCGCCGCCTTCACCTTGCCCCAATGATCGCGCATCGCCCCCGTGAACGATCCGCGCACGTGCCCGAAGAGCTGGCTCTCCAACAACTCCTTCGACAAAGCCGGACAACTCACCGTCACAAACGGCCGATCGGCCAGATGGCTCTGCGCGTGCAGCGCGCGCGCCGCGACGCTCTTGCCCGTGCCGCTCTCGCCCAGAATCAAAACTGACGCCGTGCTCTTCGCCGCGCGATGCAATACATCCATCACCGCGCGCATCACCGGCGTCTCGAAATCGATCAACGGCTCGGGGCTCTGCGATTGCACCTCCTTCACTTGCTCTTCGAGGCGTTCGATCTTCTGCCCCATTTCGTTGATGCGACGCAAACGCGCCAGCACCGCGTGAAACTGATCGCGCGTAAACGGCTTTTCCAGGAAGTCGACCGCGCCGTGATGAAGCGCCTGCACCGCCGTCTTCACCGTGCCTTGCGCCGAAAACATCACCACCGGCAGATTCGGCCGCAGCTTGATCAACTGCGGCAGTAACTGCAGGCCGTTCTGCCGGCCGAGATGCAGGTCGAGCAACACCGCATCGAACTTGTCCTCCCTCACCCGCTCCAGCGCGACATCGCCATTCGACGCACTCGTCGCAAAGTGACCTTCCTCCTCGATCAAGAGGCAGGTCGCCTCGCGAAAAATCTGATCATCATCGACGACGAGGAAGTCCATGGCGGATCAATTTGTGCCGTTCGCCCGCGCAAAGTTGAGGATGAAGGTTGCGCCCTGGCCCGCCACGCTCTCGAGATTCAATTCCCCGCGCATGTCGTGCACCAGCTTCTTCACGATGCTCAAGCCGAGCCCCGTCGAAGGTTCGCCACCCGTCGGCCGCGCGCTGAGTCGACGATAACGACGGAAAATCTGCTGCTTGTCGTTTTCCGTGAAACCCGGTCCTTCGTCGATCACGCGACATTCGCCGCGATCATTTGCCGCTTCGCCGACCACCAGTCGCACGCTTTTTCCCGGCGGCGAAAACTTCAGCGCATTCGACACGAGATTATCCAACACTTGCTCCAGCGCCGCGCGGTCCGCGTCGACGAGCACGCCTTCCGCCGACTGCTCCAACGCCAGCCGGATATCTTTCCGGCTCGCATGCTCCGCATGGCGCTGCACCACCGCACTCGCCACGTCGTGCAGATAAACGGGCTGAAACTTCATTGGCCGCCCGTGATCGACTTCCGAATTCGCCAGAAACTCTTTCACGAACGAAAGCATCTGGTCCGTCGCGCGCAGGATGTTCGTCGCCATCCGTTGAAAGCGCGTGTCGTTGATCGACTTCGCCTTCTCGTGCAGAAGCTGCACGCTCATCAACATCCCGCCCAAGTGATTCTTGAGGTCGTGCGCCAAAATGCCGAGGAGCTCATCCTTGTCCTCCGCCAATTGCCGCAGCCGATCTCGCGCCGTCTTCAACGCCAAGTGCGTTCGCACGCGTGAGAGCAACTCCGCCGCATTAAAGGGCTTCGTCACGTAATCCACGCCGCCACTTTCAAGCGCGCGCACGATCAGCGATTTATCGTCCGCCGCCGACAGAAAGATGATCGGGATGTCGATCCACGCCACATTCGCACGAATGCGACGACACACTTCGAAACCGTCCAAACCAGGCATCAACACATCGAGCAGGATCAAATCCACCTGCCGCTCATCGAGACGCCGCAGCGCCTGTTCGCCATCAAGCGCTGGCACGATTTCAAATCCCAAGTGCCCGAGCATGTCGCTAAGCACACGAAGGTTGGTTTCCTGGTCGTCGACGACCAGGATGCGAGCGGAGGACAGTTCGCGATGGGGCACGGTTAGAAGCGGAAAATAGAAACCGACGTTGCGAAAATCGTCCGCGAGTCCCCGCGAGAAAAACGGGGCAGTTCGGCCGCGTTACCCGGGAGGTCGTGCAACTCGCAAAGTAGGGAGGGCATGGGGCAGAGGCCCGACCGCGACCGGGAAGACTTGTTCATCATCTCGCGTGCAAAATGCGAAATTCCGCCGAATAGCAAAATTTATGCGCAGCTATTGCTCGCGAACCTGACGCAAGCTCAGCTCCCGCCGCTACTGATTCAACGCGTCTGCAATGGATCGATCATCCAAAGCTGCTTCTCCACCTTACGCATCGATCCGTAGAGCAGATTCGCCGTAGCCGAATCCGTCGCGCGCTGCGCTTCGCGAAAGGCCCGCACCAACGCACGGCCCGATGCGCGGCACGCCTTCACGCACATCTTCAGCGATCGCTTCGACGCTTGGTTGATCGCCCGGGCGCTCGAACTCGAGCCAGTCCGCAACTTCACCGCAAACGGAGGTCGCGAATCTGGCCTTTCCGGACACGCACATTCCAACTCAGCCAGCCGTCGAACGATCCCCGTTCGCGCGTCCACCAAGAGCGAAATCAATTTTTCCGTGTGCTCCCGATGCGGCGTTCCCGCGGCAAGATCGGCGCGCAAAGACTCTTCCCAAGCGCCAAGTTGATCGTGCGCGGTCAGCAATTGCCGGATCACGCGATCTTGGCGGCGGACTGACAAAGACGTGCTCACGCAGTAAACCGGATTCGGTAAACGTTTAAGCCGCCACCAATCCCGCCACCTGCGCGGGAAGCGTCGGAGCCTGCTTTGTCGCCGCCAGCCATTCCGCCCCGGCCGGACTCGAAATATTTTCGGTTCCGACGTGCTGGAAAACGTGCCACGCGATCGACGCCTGCACCTCGTTTCGCGCATGCACGCACAACACGATGCGATCCTCCTCCACCTTCTCCAAGACGCGCTTCGCGTCTCCCGGCGTAAGATTCAGGACTTCCAATTCGCGCCCAAACTTCGGCGACCGAATGTGCGAGTAGCTTTTGAAAAGTCGGCCCAGCACTCCGGCCGCTGCGACCTCGATCGCGGAAGTAAATGGAACGTCCTGAAAATGCTTCAACCAGCAACACACGGCATTCGGCGCACGGCGACGCGGGAAAACGGCCGAGATGCGGTCAGCGGGAATCCCCGCGCGAATCAATCGCACCAGTGCGATGTCAGCCTGCAGCCTTGAGGACGCGTCCGCGAAAACAGGAATCGATGCCATTGGAATTGAGAGGTGAATGGTTGGGGCCAAATCGCCGGCGAAAGGTTCGCACGGCAGGATGAAAGTTGGCTGGACCTCTCTATAGCTAGCCCCGGGCCATCTGAGGCATTCCATGTTAAATTGCTCACTTACAAGTGAATGAGTTTTTTCAGCTCCTTGCCTTGACGGCCGGTTCCGCTGCATTTTGCGCAATCGGGGAAACCCCGGCATGCACTCTGCACGCGCCGACGGGAAGTTTCCCGCTCGTCTCGCGATCCAGATGTGATTCCGCGAATTGCGTTGCTCGCCCTCCATCGCAAGCCAACCGTCCGCCTTCGCGCGCGCGTGTTTTGCAGCCTACACACTCCGTGCTCCTCCACCGCCCGGTCCCGCCGCCCACGCCGCCTTTCCGCCATGTATCAGGTCACCTTCTCCGAACAAAGCATGCGCGAGCTCAACCGGCTCGATAAGCTCGCCCAGCTCGATATCATCGGCCCGATCACCAGCCTCAAACCCGCCGATCTCGCCCACCCGCGCGAACCGCTCGGCCGTTTCACTCGCCGCGACCGCCAATACTACCGGTTGCGCGCCGGCGACTACCGACTCTACTTCGAAGTGAAGGGCGAAACGTTGCACACGCACTACATCCTTCATCGCAACTCGCTCGAAGATTTCCTGCTGCGCAACAAACTCCCCGTCACCGAACAGCAGCTCTTCGAACAGGACTCCAAATTCTGGAAATACCTCGAAAGCCTCACGAAATGACGGCGCCGCAAAACGATCTCGAACAGCGCGAGGATCCTTACAACGTCACCAACGCCAGCCGCATCTATTTCCTGCCGAATGCAATGACGGCCGGAAATCTCTTCTGCGGCTTCATGGCGGTCGTGAGTTGCATCCACGCCCGCCTCGCCGAAACCGCCCTCGACGGCACTTACCTCCAAACCACCGCTGCCGGTCATTATCGCTACGCCGTCTGGGCCATCCTCGGCGCCGCCGCCTTCGACGCGCTCGACGGACGGCTCGCGCGCATGGGCGGACGCGAATCGCTCTTCGGCGCCGAGTTCGACTCGCTCGCCGACGTCGTCTCGTTCGGCTTCGCGCCCGCGTTGTTGATGTTCTTTTTCATCCTGTCTCCCACCCAAGGATACCAGGAATTCCGCAACATCGGCTGGTTCCTCGGCTTCGTTTACCTGCTCTGCGCCGCCATCCGCCTCGCCCGCTTCAACGTCATCACCAACCCGCTGCTCCACCGCAGCGCGAAAGATTCCAACAAAGACTTCGTCGGCCTTCCCGTTCCCGCCGCTGCCGCCACCGTCGCCGCCCTCGTCCTTTTCCTCCTCAAGCTCATCGAGACCGACCGCACGCTTAAAGCGGGCGCCCTTGCCCTGCCGTTTCTGATGGCGCTCATCGCCGTGTTGATGGTAAGCACCGTCCGCTATCCGAGCGGCAAGCAGCTCGATCTCCAAACGCAAACGAAGCTCCGCAACTTCATCCTCTTTCTCGCGCTCGTCGGCGTCGTTGTTCTCTTCAAGGAAATCGCCGTCCTCTGCGTCTGTCTCGGCTACATCTTTTTCGGCCTCTTTCGCCACTGGCGCCGCCCGCGCATCAAAACCGCCTGACCTTTGCCTCATCCCGGGAGGCGCCGCGCCTTCACCGCGATCACTCCTTCTCCGAATTCCGTGTCAGCAACGTGACGATTTCGTTTCAACAACTCGCCGCTGTGAACAACGCCCCACTTGTTGGCCTCGCGAAGTGGAGTTTTTCACAACGAAAAATCGCCCTTTCTCCGAGGGAAAACCGCCGGTTGCTGGTCTTGTTGGCCGCCTATAAGAATACGGATCTAATTCCTTATTGAACCTACCTTCTTTTATCCTTTGTTAGCTTCCCCAAGAAGGCGTCCACCCCCTGCATGAAATTCAAAATCAACCGCGACCACTTCGCCAGCGGCCTCGCCCAAGTCCTCAACGTCGTCGGCTCCAAAGCCACCATGCCGATCCTCAGCAACGTGCTGATCGAGGCCGAGAAGGATCAAATTTCCCTCACGACCACGAACCTCGACCTCGGCATCCGTTGCAAAATCAAGGCCGACGTGAAGGAAACCGGCGCCGTCACGCTCCCGGTCAAACGCCTCGCCGGCATCGTGCGCGAATTACCCAATGTCGACGTCACCGTCGACGCCTCGCCGAATCATCAGGTGAAGCTCACCTCCGGCGGCTCCAACTTCCGCATCATGGGCATCGGCAAGGAAGAATTCCCGCCGCTCCCCGAGTTCGGTGACGAAAAAGCCTTCACGCTCGAACAGGCCGATCTCACCACGATGCTCAAGAGCGTCGCCTACGCGCAATCGACCGACGAAACGCGCTACATCCTCAACGGCGTGTATTTCAATTTCAAGGACGGCAAACTCTCGCTCGTCGCCACCGACGGCCGCCGCCTCGCCCACGTTTCCCGCGAAATGGACGTTCCCGCGGAAAGCTCCGGCGCCATCATTCTCCCGGCGAAAACCGTCAGCGAACTCCAGCGCCTCCTCGACAAGGGCGAAAAGCTGAAGATCAACTTCAACGATCGCCGCGCCGCCTTTCAGATTAACACCGACAAAGATACGAGCGGTCTCGTCGACAGCATCTATCTCTACTCGAAGGTCGTTGAGGGAAATTATCCCAATTACCAACAGGTTATTCCCAAAGAGACGCACCAGCGTATCAAGCTCGAGCGCGAGCTGTTCCTGCAATGCGTCCACCGCGCCGCGCTGGTCTGCTCCGAGAAATCCAACTCGGTGAAGATCAAGCTCTCGAGCAACCTGCTCGAGATTACCGCGCAAAGTCCCGACTTCGGCGAAGCGCACGAATCGATGGCCATTGGCTACAGCGGCCCGGATCTGCAGGTCGCGTTCAATCCGACGTTTGTCATGGATCCGCTCCGTGCTCTCACGAAGGACGAGATCTTCTTCGAACTGAAGGACGACGTCAGCCCGGGTGTATTCAAAACACTCGACGCCTTCCTTTGCGTGATCATGCCCGTCCGCCTGAGCTAGGCGTCGACTTGGTCGAGCCCGATGTGCCGTCGGGCTCATTAACCTCCGCGCGGGATTGAGCCCCCGCTCTTCCGCCGTATAGTGCGTCTGTTCGCATGCCTTTCTCCTACGCCATCGTCGTTGCCGTCGTCGTCTCGCTGCTGGTCATGCAGATCAACCAGCGCGTCGCGTCGCCATTGCTCTCGATCGCCGACCGTTGGTTGCGCTGGATCATCTTCTCGTTCGGCGGGGCGTTCTTGTGCATCGATTTTGAACTCATCGATCGCCCGTTCTGGGTTCTCGTCGCGCTGTTCTTCATCATCTGGTTCCTCGCCGAAACGCTTCTCAACTGGCTCCGCATCCACGCACTTAGCGTCAGCCCGCTGCCGCTTTTCCCCAAATTCATCGTCAACGACGGCGGCGACGAGTGGCCGATCCAACCTCGGCTCCTCCGCGTGCGCGAATGGCTTCGCAACGAGGGCTTCAAACAAATCCAGGCCCTCAAAGCCGAGGTCGGCGGCGGCATTTACCTGCGCGTTTCCATCTACCAAAACGCCGACGCCACCATTCGCGTTCAAGTCACCTTCATCCCGCAAGCCAGCGGCGCCATCACGGTTTGCTATGCGTTGACTTCGCTCACGTCCGACGGCGCGCGCTACATCACCGATAACCTTTACGTTCCCTTCGCCGGCTTCTACCCCGAACATTGGTTCGTCGAACGCGCCCCTTGGCGCCGTTCGCTCGCGAGTCTGCTCGCCCGTCATCGCACGCGATTGACGCGTTCCGGCGCGACGCTGGAACCTTTCACCGACGAACCGCTCGACGACATCAACAGCTCGCAACAGGAACTCGATCGCGTGAACACCGCCCTCGGCTTCCTCCACACGCCGCCCGAGCGTGAGGACTTAGGCAAAATCACCCACGAAGGCCGCTATCGCGTCTGGAAAGAAATCTGGATGCTCAACTATCTCGGCCGCGCCCTCCGTTACGAGTGACGCAGCGCGTTCGCAGCTACCCGCCGATGTAGCTCATCTCGATCTTCTCGCGCATCTCTCCCGCCGCGATCACCTCCGCGCGCTCGTCGCTGTAGCGATCCATCCGCCCACCCCACACGCGGGCAACATAACCCGCCAGCTCGTCGTCGTCCGCTCCCGCGCGCAGACATCCGAGCACGTCCCAACCGAGAGACGCGAACAAGCACGTGTAAAGCTTCCCGTCCGCCGATAAACGCGCGCGGTGACAATCCCGGCAAAATGGCTCCGTCACCGAACTAATGATACCGATTTCGCCGCACCCGTCCTTGTAGCGATACCGCGCCGCCACTTCGCCACGATACGCCGGCCCGCTCGCGTCGAGCGGCCACCGCGCATTGATTCGCGCCACAATTTCCTTCGCCGGCACCACCCGCTCCGCCGCCCAATGATTCGTGTTGCCGACGTCCATGAACTCGATGAACCGCAACGGCATCCCGCGCTCCCGAAAATAGGCGCACAACTCCAGCAACTCGCCGTCGTTTACGCCTCGTTGCACGACCGTGTTGATCTTCACCGCAAGCCCGCTCGCCGCCGCCGCTTCGATCCCGCGCAGCACCCGCTCGACCTTGAAGCCAAGTCCATTCATCCGCCCGGCTGTCGCATCGTTCAACGAATCCACCGACACGTTCACGCGATCCAGCCCCGCCGCTCGCAACGCCCCCGCCTGCTTCTCCAACAGCCATCCGTTCGTCGTCAGCGCCACATCCGGCAAACCCACCTCTTTCTTCAACGCCCGCACCAGCTCCGGCACATCCGTCCGCAACAACGGCTCGCCACCCGTCAACCGCACTTTCTCCACGCCCAGCTTCCGAAACGCTCCGGCGATCCGCACAATCTCCCGCAACGACATCAACTGCGGATCCTTCAGAAACGCATGCGCCGGCCCGAACACTTCCTTCGGCATGCAATACGGACACCGGAAATTGCAGCGATCGGTGACGGAGATGCGCAAATCGCGCAGCGGACGGTTGAACTGATCGGTCGGTTGACCCATGTAGGAGCCTGCTTGCAGGCGATTCTTCGCGCGGAGTAAGCCGACCCTTTCTCTGTCTGCAAGCAGGCTTCCCTTTCTCGCCCCATGCTCACCCCCGCCGAAGCGGAGAAACTCATCCTCGAAAACATCGCACCCTTCCTGCGCGAAGATTGCCCGCTCCTCTCCGCCCACGGTCGCATCCTCCGCCAGAATCTCCGCGCCGATCGCGATCTGCCGCCTTTCGACCGGGTCACCATGGACGGCTACGCGCTGCGTTCGTCCGCCGCCGCCTCCGGCGTCTCCAAATTTCGGATTCAGGGCACGCAGGCCGCAGGCATGCGGCCTCTGAAACTCAGCGACGCTCCCGACACTTGCGTTGAAGTGATGACCGGCGCCGTGCTCCCCGCTGGCGCCGATTGCGTCGTGCCGTTCGAAGACACCACACGCGAGGACAACACGATCACCCTCACGACATCCGCGCGTGTTTCGCCTGATTCCGCCCTTCACCGCCGCGCCAGCGATCACGCCGCCGGCTCCGTGATCGTCTCCGCCGGCGCCAAAATCACCGGACGCGAAATCGCCGTCGCTGCCGCCATCGGGGCCAGCTCGCTCGTCGTTTCCGCACTTCCCAGAATCGCCGTGATCGCCACCGGCGACGAACTCGTCGAAGTCGACGCTCCCGTCGCTCCCCACCAGATCCGCCGCAGTAACGACTACGCTCTGCGCGCTGCACTCATCACCGCCGGCTACCCTCGTGTGGAACGTCTCCATCTCCGCGACGTAAAACACGAAGTCGAACACCTCCTCTGGCACACGCTCGCCGAATACGACGTCGTGCTCATCACCGGCGGTGTTTCGAAAGGGAAATTCGACTTTCTCCCCGCCGCGCTCGCATCGCAGGGCGTGAAGAAAATCTTTCACGGCGTCGCCCAACGCCCCGGCAAACCGTTCTGGTTTGGCGTCAGCCAGCGCCGCACCCCGGTGTTTGCGCTCCCCGGCAACCCCGTCTCCGCTTACACCTGCCTGCACCGTTACGTCCTGCCCGCACTCGCCCACGCCAGCGGCGCCACGCCTGCCCCTGTCCGCACGGCCGTTCTCGATGCTCCCGTCACGTTCAAACCGCCTCTCGCCTACTTTCTTCCCGTCAGACTTCACAGCAGCCCTCACGGCCAACTCCGCGCCAGCCCCGATCCGTCCAACACGTCCGGCGATTTCGCCGGACTCGTAAACACCGACGGTTTCCTCGAACTTCCCGCCCCGACAACAGATTTTCCGGCCGGCACCGTGGCACGCATCTGGTCCTGGGTGTAGGAGCGACTTTACGTCGCGATCAAACGACCTTCCGTTCCCCTCATGCTCTCTCACCTCAAGGCCGACGGTCAGCCCGCGATGGTCAATGTCGGCGAAAAACCCATCACCAAACGCACCGCTCACGCCGTTGCTAACGTCGCGCTTCCTTCCGAACTCGCCGCGCTCCTCAAGGATGGCGAAATCCACACGAAGAAAGGCCCGATCTTCCATACCGCCATTCTCGCCGGCGTGATGGGCGCCAAACGCACCAGCGACCTCATCCCGCTCTGCCATCCGCTCGCGCTCGACGATTGCCAGATCGAGATCCGACCCGATGCCTCGCACCGCGAAGTGGCGATTCACTGCCGCGTGCAAACTCACGGAAAAACCGGCGTGGAAATGGAAGCGCTCACCGGCGCCACCATCGCCGCGCTCACGCTCTACGATATGGGCAAAGCCGTCTCGCACGGCATCGTGATCCGCGAGGTCCGCCTGGTTGAAAAAACCGGCGGCAAGAGCGACTATCGAGCTCCTTAACGAAACCTGCGCTTCGCGACATGCCCAAGCTCACGATTCAATACTTCGCCATCCTTCGCGAACAACGCGGCGTCACCCGCGAATTTCTCGAAACCTCCGCCACCACCCCCGCCGCCCTTTACGACGAACTCCGCGCCCGCCACGGCTTTACCCTTCCTCCCGACCGCATCCGCGCCGCCATCAACGGCGACTTCGCCCCGCCTCACACCCCTCTCCGCGACGGCGACGAACTCACCTTCATCCCTCCCGTCGCCGGCGGCTGATCGTCCCGAATGTTTCGAATTTCTTCCACCCCGCTCCATCCCGCCGCGCTGAAGCAAACCCTGCTCGCTTCCCACGCGGGCGCCTGCGTCACCTTCGAAGGCTGGGTGCGCGACCATAACGACGGCCGCTCCGTCTGCGCGCTCGACTACGAGGCTTTCGCCGAACTCGCCGAGCGCGAGGGCAATCGCATCCTCGACGAAGCTCGCGCGAAATTCGACCTCGCCGCCGCCCACTGCGTTCACCGCGTCGGGCCCCTTCAAATCGGCGATCTCGCGGTCTGGACCGGTGTCTCCGCCGCTCATCGCGGCGCCGCCTTCGACGCCTGTCGCTACATCATCGACGAAGCGAAGGCCCGCGTGCCGATTTGGAAGAAGGAGCACTACGTCGAAGGCGCGAGCGAATGGGTCAATTGCGCCACCCGCGGCGCTCACGCCGGCTCACCCGCTCGGAGCTGAACCATGCGCGAAGCCTTGCAACAAACGCGCAGGCTTCGCCAAAAAAGAAGGGTGCTTCGGCGTTGAGATCAGCGCCGTGATTTTCATGTTGGTAGGCCCCGCTGCGCATTTATGGCCGATCACCCCTATGCGTTTCTTGCCCTGTTTCTCGGGGTAGCTGTCGCCTTCCCGTTGATCATGCTCGGCGTCGCGCGCGTGTGGGTGAAGTTCTTCCAACCCGCCAAACCTGGCCCGCTAAAAAACGCCACTTACGAGTGCGGCCTTGCGCCGAGCGGCGACTCCTGGATCCAGTTCAAAGCGCACTACTACCTCTACGCGATTTTCTTCCTGATCTTCGACGTCGAGGTGCTCTTCCTCCTTCCATTCGCCGTCGCGTTCACCGGCCTGCCCGCCGGTGCACTGTTCGCGATGCTCGTCTTCATCCTGCTGCTGTCCGAAGGCCTGGTCTGGGCCTGGCACCGCGGCTACCTCGAATGGAAATGAGCAACGCCGCGCCAGACGCCGCCCCGCTCACCGACGTCGAACGCGACGAGCTTCGCCGTCACGGCATTCTGCTCACCAGCCTCGAAGAGCTGCACAACTGGGGCCGCAGCAATTCGATCTGGCCGCTCCAATTCGGCCTCGCCTGCTGCGCGATCGAAATGATCGCCACGGCCACCGCCCGCTTCGACATCGCCCGCTTCGGCGCGGAAATCTTTCGTCCTTCCCCACGCCAGGCCGACCTCATGATCGTCTCCGGCACCGTCACCAAGAAGATGGCGCCCCAGGTCGTCCGCCTCTGGAACCAGATGCCCGAGCCGAAATACTGCATCGCCATGGGCGCCTGCGCGATTTCCGGCGGCCCTTTCAAACAGGGCTACAACGTCCTCAAGGGCATCGATCGCTTCATCCCGGTCGACATCTACATTCCCGGTTGCCCGCCGCGCCCCGAAGCCCTCCTCAACGGCCTCGTCGAACTGCAAAAAAAGATTCGCGCCGAACGCCTCGCCGGCCCCGACGCCGCCCGCCACACGCGCGCCGAAAAACCGAGCGAGTATCCAATTCCTGAATTCGACGACCACGATCTTCATCCGCCCAAAAACCCCGAGGTGTGGCAGCCGGCCCCGCCGCTGCCGCGCTCCGGGAAGGGCTGAGAACGGCCATGGAAACGCTCGACGAGATCCGCTCCCGCCTCCTCGCCCGTTTCCCCACGGCGCAGATCGCACTCGTCACCAACCCCGGTCCCGCGGCCGAACACTCACTGCTCCTCGACTCCGCGCACGCGCACGACATCGCTCTCTTCCTCCGCGACTCGCCGGGTCTCCGCCTCGATTACTGCTCGAATGTCACCGGCGTCGACTGGCCCGACAAAGAGATTGTCGAAACCACCAAAACCTCCGTTCCCGACCCCGCCGGCGGTCCCGACAAGGTCGTCGAAACCAAAGCCAAGCGCCTCGAGCCCGGCTATCTCGAGGCCGTGTATCACCTCTATTCGATGGAGCTGAAACACGGTCCCGTGATCCTCCGCCTGCGCACCGCCAACCGCACCGACCAGGTCACGCTTCCGTCGCTCACGCCTATCTGGCGCTCCTGCGAATTTCAGGAACGCGAGATCTTCGATCTCTTCGGCATCGTCTTCGACCACCATCCCGACCTTCGCCGTATCCTGATGTGGGATACGTTCAAAGACCACCCGATGCGCAAGGACTACGTCGCTCCCGACGACTACGAATGGGAGCCCACCCCGCACGGCGAAGTCCTCGCGAAAGCGCAGAAACATTACCCTGTGCCGCCCGCCAGCGCCACACCCACTGCCGGAGGTCCCGCATGAGCACGCCTCCGTTCTCAGCTCTGGGCTCTCCGCTCTCAGCGTCCGGTCCCACCGTCCGCCAGACCCACGACGAATTCCACGGCGACCTCCTCGAAGTCTCCCTCGGTCCGCAACACCCCTCGACCCACGGCGTTTTCCGCATGGTCGCGACGATCGACGGCGAGCGGATCGTGAGGCTGAAACCGGTTTTTGGATACCTCCACCGCAACCACGAGAAGCTCGGCGAGAACACCACCTACCTCGCGTCGATGCCCTACACCGATCGTCTCGATTACCTCTGCTCGATGACGAACAACTGGGCCTACGCGCTCGCCGTCGAAAAACTCGCCGGTCAGCCCGTCCCCGATCGCGCACAATACCTCCGCGTCATCCTCGCCGAGCTCACGCGCCTCGTGAACCACATGTGCCTCGTCGGTTTCCTTTTCAACGATCTCGGCACGTCCTTCACGCCGCTCCTCTACGCCTTTCGCGAACGCGAAAAAATCCTGGATCTCTTCGAGTCGCTTTCCGGCTCCCGAATGATGCACAACTACCAGCGCTTCGGTGGCTGCCGCGTTGATCCCTCACCCGAGTGGCTCGCCGCCGCGAGCAAGCTCGTCGATAACTTCCCGCGCTTCCTCGACGAGTTCGAACAACTCCTCACGGGCAACGAAATCATGCTCGCCCGCACGCAGGGCGTCGGCGTCCTCCCGCGCGATCTCGCCATCAACGCCGGCATCACCGGTCCCATGCTCCGCGCCAGCGGCGTCGCCTACGACATCCGCAAGGTCGACGGCTACGGCTTCTACCCGCGTTTCGATTTCCGCATCCCGCTCGGCGAACACGGCGACACCTACGATCGCTACATGATGCGCATCCTCGAAATGCGCGAGTCCGTGAAGATCCTCCAACAAGCGTTCCGCGATCTGCCCGCCGGTCCGATCATGGACCCAAAAGCGAAGATCCGCGGCTTCCGCCCCAAACCCGGCGAAGCCTACGGCCGGATCGAAGGCCCGAAAGGCGAGATCGGTTTCCACCTCATCAGCGACGGCGGCCCAAATCCCTACCGCTACCGCATCCGCCCGCCGTCCTTCATCAACCTCACCGTGCTCGAGGACATGTGCCTCGGTCACACGATCGCCGACGCCGTCGTGATCCTCGGCTCCATCGACATCGTCCTCGGCGAAGTCGACCGCTGATTTCTCAACCACGGATTAACACAGATGCAGACGGATCAACCCCACCTCTGTCATTCTGAGCGAAGCGAAGAATCCACGGCAGCGAACCCGTTTCGTCATCGGAAGCATGGATTCTTCGCTGCGCTCAGAATGACAAGCGGGGTTTTCCAACTCCGAACTCAAAACCCTAAACTCCAAACCCCGCGTCAGCGATGCTAGGCTCCGGCATACTCAAAGGCCTCGCCGTCACCGCGAAAAACCTCGTGGGCAGTTACACCACGCCCGAGCGGCTCGTCACGGTCGAGTATCCGGAAAAACGCCTCCCCATCCCCGAGGCCTACCGCAACTTTCCTTTCCTCGTCACCGAAAACGCCGCCGACCCGATGGGCACGCTGCGCTGCGTCGCCTGCCAGATCTGCGAAAAGGAATGTCCGCCGCAGTGCATCTACATCGAGAAATCGAAGGACAAAAAACCCGACGCCAACGGGAAGCCCCAGCTCTACCCCGTCGTTTTCGACATCGATATTTCCGTCTGCATGAGCTGCCAGATCTGCGTCGAGGTCTGCCCGTTCGACGCGATCAAAATGGATCAAGTCTTCGAAATCGCGCCCTCCGATCGTTTCAACGACCTCCTTCTCAACCGCGAACAACTCGCGAAGCCCAACACTTACTTTCACGAGATCCGCCCCACCGAAGCCGCCGAAGTCGACGCGCGCCTCACCGCCGAACGCCAGGCCGCCGCCGAAAAAGCCAAAGCCGCCGCCGCCGCTAAAGCCGCGGCCGCCAAATCCGCCGACGCACCGAGTGCGGACGCCCCCAAGCCTCCGCCCGCCGCATGACCCCGCTAGGTCTTTCAACTCTCAACCTTCAATTTTCAACGGCCGCCCCGCCCCCCGGCGCCACCTTCCTCGAACACGCCCCCCTCGCCGCCCGCGACTGGCTCGTATCCATTTTTCCAGCACCGCTGCAGTGGCTCGTTCACCACCTGCTCACGATCTTAGCGGTGCTCGCCGTTTTCGGGCTCTTCTTCGCCTTCCTTACCATCGTCGAACGCAAGCTCCTCGGCCGCATCCAAAACCGTCTCGGCCCCAACCGCACCGGCCCTTTCGGCTTCCTCCAACCGTTCGCCGACGCCGTCAAAGCGCTCACAAAGGAAGACGTCGTTCCCACCGCCGCCGATAAACTCCTTCACTTTCTCGCGCCCGTCGTCGTCTGCACGTTCGCGCTGATGACCTTCGCTGTCCTTCCGTTCGGACGCGAACTCATCCCCGTCGAACTCGACACCGCCGTCCTCTACTTCTTCGCCGCCGGCGCCGCCACCGAGCTCGCGATCTTCATGGCCGGCTGGTCCAGCCGAAACAAATACTCGCTCCTCGCCGCCATGCGCGCGCTCGCCCAGCTCATCAGCTACGAGCTCCCGCTGCTTCTCGCCGTCGTGCCCGTCATTATGCTCTCCGGCACGCTCTCCACGCAAAACATCGTTCTCGCCCAAGGCGGCTGGACCTTCGGCGTCCTCCCGCATTGGCACGTCCTCACGCCTTGGGGCGCCTGCGCCTTCCTCATCTTCCTCATCGCCGCGCTGGCCGAAACCAACCGTTCGCCGTTCGACCTGCCCGAAGCCGAAAGCGAGCTCATCGCCGGCCATCTGACCGAGTATTCGGGTTTCAAATACGCGCTCTTCTTCATGGCCGAATACTTTGGCATGACCGCCCTCTGCGGCCTCGGCGTCACGCTCTTCCTCGGCGGCTGGCAGGCGCCGTTTTCCTTCCTCGAGTTCATCCCGTCCTACGTCTGGTTCGGCCTGAAACTGTTTTCGCTGATCCTCGTGCTGATTTGGATTCGCGGGACATTGCTCCGCCTGCGCATCGACCAGCTCACGCGACTCTCGTGGAAGTTCCTCGTCCCGCTCGCGCTCATCAATCTTGCCAACGCCGCCTTTTGGTCGCTCACCGCGAACCTTCCGCCCGTCCTCCAAGTCGCGCGCTGGATCGTCTCGATCGCGCTCGTCGTGATCCCGTTCGTGCTCATCGGCCGCCGCCTGAGCACCGGCCTCGCGCCGCGATCTTACAGATTCGCATGATCGCGCTCGCCGTCATCGCCGCCCTCACGCTTGCCAGCGCCGCGTTCGCGATGACGCGCCGCAATCTCATCCACGCCGCGCTCCTTCTGATCTTCACGTGGGCCGGTCTCGCGGCGTTCTATCTTTGGGCCGGAGCCGAGTTCATCGCTTTTGCGCAAATCCTCATCTACGTCGGGGCCGTTTCGATGGTCGTTCTCTTCGCGGTGCTGCTCACGAAACGCACGCTCGCCGACGCTCCAATCGAGCCGTCCTCTCACCGCCGCGCCTTGCTCGCTGTGATCGCCGGCGGCGCGATCTTCGGCCTGCTCGCCTTCGCGATCACGCAGACGAACTTCGCTCCACCTCCCGCTCGCGCGCCCGTCGCCGAAGTCCGCCAGCTCGGTTTTCAACTCATGGGTCCGCACGCCGCCTCGGTTCTGGTCGTCGGCGTGCTCCTCACCGTCGCGCTCATCGGCGCCACCATCATCGCCGCCCGCGACAACGATCCGGAGGACGGGTCATGACACCGCTCCACGTCTGCCTTCTCTTCTCCGCTGCGTTGTTCACGATCGGCCTCGTCGCCGCGCTCACCCGCAGCAACAGCATCCTCGTCCTCCTCGGCGTCGAGTTGATGCTCAACGCCGCCAATCTGAACTTCATCGCCTTCTGGCGCTTCGGCCCGTCACCCGCGCCTGCGACCGGCGTAATCTTCGTCTTGTTTTCGATCGCCATCGCCGCTGCTGAAGCCGCCGTCGGCCTCGCCCTGGTGATCGCGATTTACCGCCACCAGAAAAACATCCGCCTCCACGAGGCCAGCCGCCTCAAAGGCTGAGGCGGCAAGCTCCAAGCGATCCAAGCACCAAGCTCCAGTGAAACTTCAACCCTTCAACCTCCAACAGCCCCGACCTTCCGCAGCTCTGGTGTTTGGAACTTCTCTGGAGCTTGGAGCTTGGTCCTTGGAGCTTTTTGGGCGGCGCGATTGCAACATCGAAATCACGTGATGCTCGTAGCCGCCCAACACCTTTGGCTCATCCCTACGCTTCCTCTGCTCGCGGCAGCCATCGCTTCCTTGCTGCCACGCGACAAACGCACGGTGGCCGCTGCGACCGCTCTCTTCGGTATCTCCGCCTCCTTTGCGGTTTCCATCTTCGCGCTGATTGCAGCGCTTCGTGATCCCTCCGCGCATCACATCTTCAACTTCGCCTGGTTCGATCTCGGCGCGATTCCGCTTCGCCTCGGTTTCCTCCTCAATCCGCTGACCGCGTTCGTGTGCGTGATGGTCACGTTTGTCGGGGAGCTGATCTTTATCTTCAGCCTCGGCTACATGAAGGACGACGCAAACTTCACGCGCTTCTTCTGCTTCCTCAGCCTGTTTGCTGGCGCGATGCTCGGCATCCTCGTCGCCAACAGCCTGCTCCTCCTCTTCATCTCTTGGGAACTCGTCGGACTCGCCTCGTATCTCCTCATCGGTTTCTGGTTCCACAAACCCGCGGCCGCGGCCGCCGCGAAAAAAGCCTTCATCACCACCCGCATCGGCGACCTCGGTTTCCTGCTCGGCCTCCTCTGGCTCTACGACGCCTCCGGCTCGCTCCTCTTCTATGACCACGGCGCCGGTATCCTGGAGACAACGACCGTCGCCTCGCTCTCCGCCCAAACCGTCTTCGGCGGACTCGCCGTATCCACCGGAGTAGGACTTCTTCTCTTCTGCGGCGCCGTCGGAAAATCCGGCCAATTCCCCCTTCACGTCTGGCTCCCCGACGCCATGGAAGGCCCGACACCCGTCTCCGCGCTCATTCACGCCGCCACGATGGTCGCCGCCGGCGTGTTCCTCATGACGCGCGTGTTCCCGCTGCTCACGCCCGACACGCTTCAGGTCATCGCTTTCATCGGCGCGATTACTGCACTCCTCGGAGCCTGCCTCGCTGTCGCCCAAAACGACCTCAAGCGCATCCTCGCCTACTCCACCATTTCCCAACTCGGCTACATGATGCTCGCGATCGGCGTCGGCGCGTGGACCGTCGCGATCTTTCATCTCCTCACGCACGCGTTCTTCAAAGCCCTCCTCTTCCTCGGCGCCGGTTCGGTCATACATGCTGCGCATCACGAACAGGACATCCGCCGGCTCGGCGGACTCGCGCCGAAGATGAAACTCACGTTCGCGACCTTTGCCATCGGCATGATGGCGCTCGCCGGCGTGCCATTCCTCTTCTCCGGGTTTTGGAGCAAGGAAGCCATCCTCCACGCCGCGCACGCGTGGCCCGTGTCGCACCTGCCTTTCTACGTTGGTCTCCTCGCCGTTGTGCTCACCGCGTTCTACATGACGCGCCTGATCGCCGAGGTTTTTCTCGGCAAACCTCGCTCTCCTTCTGCCAACCACGCGCACGAAAACTCTGCCGTGGTGACCGTGCCGCTCGTCCTCCTCGCCGCGTGCGCAATCCTGCTCAGCCTGCTCGCGTGGCCGTCGCCGTGGCTGCAACGCCAACTCGACCCCGCCGTGCCCGCGGGACCCAGCGACTTTGGCCTCATGCTTCTGTCGATCGCCCTCGTCGGTGCCGGCCTCGGACTTGGCGCGTTCATCTACGCCCGCAAATCCGTTCAACGCACCTCCGTCGACTCCCGCGACCCGGTCGCCTCCGCCTCTCCGCGCCTGTTCGCCGCCCTCGCAAATCGCCTCTATTTTGACGAATTCTACGGCGCCACCTTCGGTCGCCTGGTCGTCGCTGTTGCGCGCGTATCCGACTTTCTCGATCGCTTCGTTTTCGACGGCGTTATCCGCGCCATCTCCGCCTCCGCCCGGATCTTCGGCCTCATGAATCAGCAAGCCGAGGACAGCGCGATCAACGCCGGCTTCGACGCCACCAGCGACAAACTCCGCGCCAGTGCGCTCGCCTACTCCCGCCGCCAATCCGGTCTCGCTCACGGCTATCTGCTCACGATCGCCCTCGCATTCGCCGTGCTCGCTCTCGTGCTCGTGATCGGAGGTGCGCGATGAACTCGCTCCCTCTCCTCTCCCTCACGATCTTCGCGCCCTGGCTCGGCGCCGCGGTGCTCGGGTTGTTCCGTTTCTCTTCAAACTCAGCCCGCAACGTCGCGCTGGCCTTCAGCTTCACCACGCTGCTCCTCGCCGGCCCTTTGCTCTCAACGTTCGATCCATCGACCACCGGCCTCCAATGGGTCGAACGCCACGCATGGATTCCCTCGCTCAACGTCGCGTATCATCTCGGCTTGGACGGCCTGAGCCTGCTCCTCGTTCTCCTTACCGGCATCATTGCGCCGATGGCGCTGTTCGCCTCACGCAATGAAGTCAGCGATCCCCGCGCATTTCACATTCTGTTTCTTCTCCTCCAAGGCGCTGCGCTCGGCGTGTTTCTCGCGCTCGATTTCTTTCACTGGTTTATCTTCTGGGAGATCAGCCTCATCCCCGCCTTTTTTCTCATCAAACTTTGGGGCGGCGGTTCGAAGCGGCGCAACGGCACCGCCGCCACGAGCGCCGCGTATCAGTTTGTCCTCTACACCATCGGCGGCAGCGCCTTCATGCTCGCCGGTTTCGCCGCTCTCTTCGCCACGACCGGCACGCTCGACTTCACGCAACTCGCCGCTCTCCGCGCTGACGGCACGCTCACCACGCAACTCTCCGATACCTGGGCTTGGATCATCTTCGCCGGCGTTTTGCTCGGCCTCGCCGTCAAGGTGCCGCTCTTCCCGTTTCATACCTGGCTGCCCTCGACCTACGCCGAGGCGCCAACCGGCGTCTCGATGTTCCTCACGGCCGTGATGTCGAAGATGGGCCTCTACGGCTTCCTTCGGATCCTCTGGCCACTTTTTCCCGCGGAACTCCACGCCATCGCGACTCCGCTTCTCTGGCTCGCGCTCGGCGGCGTCGTGCTCGGCGCCTTCGCCGCGCTGCGACAAACCGATCTCAAGCGGATGATCGCCTATTCCTCGATCAACCACCTGAGCTACTGTTTACTCGCGCTCTTCGCCGTCGCTTCCGCCGCGCAGCCCTCGCCCGCTGCCGCCGCGGCCGCCTTCAGCGGCACGCTGCTCCAAATGTTCAATCACGGCCTTTCCGCCGCGGCCCTTTTTTTCTGTATCGGAATTCTTGAGACGCGCAGCGGCGGTCTTCGCGGATTGAACGATTTTGGCGGCGTGCGCACCGCGATGCCCGTTTTCGCCGGACTCTGCGGGATCGCGATGTTCTCGTCGCTCGGTCTTCCCGGCCTCAACGGATTCATCGGCGAGTTTCTCATCTTTCGCGGCGTGTGGGGCTTCGCTCCCTGCGCCGCCGCGATTGCTATGCTCGGTCTCTTCGCCACCGCACTTTTCCTCCTCACCTTTTGGCAACGTGTGTTCCAGGGCCCTCAACGTGGCGCCGTCGCATCCTTCGCCGATCTTTCGAAACAGGAACTCGTCGTCCTCCTCCCCGCGATCGCGCTGATGTTCGTGCTCGGCCTTTACCCGCAGCTCATCATCCGCCTCTTCAACCCGCTCATCACGCAATGGGCCTCCTCGCTGCCGTGAAGAAATCAAGAATGGCCGCAAAAACGCGCAAAGAGTCGCAAAGAACTCTCCATCATTTTTGCGCGTTCTGCGCCTCTTTGCGGCCATGCCTTCGACCATGAACGCGCTGCCCTGCACGATCTACGTTTCGTTTCTTGGCGCGCTGGTTGCACTCGCCGCCGGAACGTGTTCCGCGCACGCCGCTCGCTGGACGGCGCTCGTCACCGCTCTCGTCGGCTCCGCGCTCACCTTCTACGCCGCATCCCACTTCACCCCTGCCGCCGCGATCCAGCTGCTCGTCGACGTTTCGTGGATACCGCAGCTCGGAATCCGTTATCAACTCGGCGCCGACGGCATCAGCCTCACGCTCGTCGTGCTCACCGGTCTCGCTGCGGTCGCGGGCATTCTCTTTTCGTGGAACATCACCGAACGTGTCGGCGAATTCTTCGCCCTCTACCTCGCGCTGATCGGCGGCGTTTACGGGGTCTTCCTCAGCACAGACGCTTTTACGTTCTTCGTCTTCTACGAGATCGCGATCGTGCCGAAGTATTTCCTCATCGCGAACTGGGGCTCCACGAATCGCGAATATGGCGCGATGAAGCTCGTGCTCTACTCCTTCGCGGGTAGCGCACTCGTGCTCGCCGGCCTGCTCTGGACTTTTGCCGCGAGCGGCGCCGAAAGCTTCGCGCTGACCGATCTCATTGCGGCCGCGCCACAGATTCCTCACGCGCAACAACTCGCCCTCTTCACGCTGATCTTCGTCGGCTTCGCCACGCTCGCCGGCCTCTTTCCGCTGCACAGTTGGGCGCCGACGGGTCACGTCGCCGCGCCCACGGCCGCTTCGATGCTGCTCGCGGGCGTTGTCATGAAACTCGGCGCCTATGGCTGCCTCCGCATCGCGATGCCGCTGTTTCCCGAAGCGCTCGCCTTTTATCAACCCGCCATCGCCTGGCTCGCCATCGTTGGGATTCTTTACGCCGGCTTCGTCTCGCTCGTGCAGGAGGACTTCAAGTTCGTCATCGCTTACTCAAGCGTCAGCCACATGGGTTTCGTTCTCCTGGGCCTCGCCGCTGGGACGCCGCGAGCGGTCAGCGGCGCGGTGTTTCAGATGTTTTCGCACGGCGTGATTGCCGGCCTGCTCTTCGCCGTCGTCGGTCGCATGGTTTACGAACGCACGCACACGCGCCGACTCGCTGATCTTCGCGCGCTGCCGCTTTTCCGGCTCATGCCGTTCGCCGCGATCACGTTCGTGCTCGCCGGACTGGCCTCGATGGGCATGCCCGGGTTCTCCGGCTTCCCGGCGGAACTCATGATTCTCATCGGCACGTGGAGCGTGTCGCCTTTGTGGACACTCGCTGCCGCGCTCGGCGTCGTGGTTGCTGCCGCGTTCACGTTGCGCGCGCTCCACGTGTCGTTCTTCGGCAAAGCCGAGTCCGGCCCGGGGACCGAACTTCGGTTCGAGCCGATTACTCTTCCTGAAAAAGCGGGCGCACTCCTGCTCCTCGCCGCGACCGTGTTCGTCGGGCTTCGGCCTGACGTGCTCCTGACGTGGATCGAACCCGCCCTGCAGTCGCCGCTCTTCCAGGCGGCGTTGAAAGGAGGCGCATGAACTCCAGCTATCTCGAAATGGCCCGCGCGTTGTTGCCCGAAACGGCGCTCGTCATCGGCGCACTGCTCGTGCTCGGTTTCGATCGGATCCGCGGGCGCAGTCGTCCGCTCGACGAGCGTCTGCAAGCGTCGGTCCTGCTCGGTTCGCTCGCGCTCATCGCGGCGGCGTGGAATACCGCGCATGTGGGCACGCCGGGGCCACTCTTCGGTGCGGTCTTCCATCTCGACCCACTCGGTTTGATGACCCGGCTCGGCGTGCTGCTGCTCGCGCTGCTGGCGCTTTCGACCACGCCGGGAATTGCGCGCGTGCGGCATCCGGCGGAGTTCGTGGCGGTGCTTCTTTTCGCCACCTGTGGGTTCACGTTGATGGCGGTTTCGCAGCAGCTCCTGCTCGTGTTTCTCGCGATCGAACTGGCGAGCCTCTCGCTCTACATCCTCGCGGGCTTCGACAAAACGCGTCCGGAGTCCGCCGAAGCCGGCCTGAAATACTTCCTCTTCGGCGGGATGTCCGCGGCGTTTCTGCTTTTCGGTTTTAGCCTGCTTTATGGCCTCACCGGTTCGATCGAATTGCCGGCGATCGCGCGCGCACTGCACACCGATACGGACGGCGGTCCTCTTCTCCTCGTCGCGCTCGCGATGATCGTTGTCGCCTTCGGCTTCAAAGCCGCCGCCGCTCCATTCCATCTTTGGGCGCCCGATGTTTACGAAGGCGCGCCGCCCACCTCCGCCGCGTTGATCGCATCGGCGTCGAAGCTGGCCGGGGTCGTCGTCTTTGCCCGGTTGCTTTGGCCCGGACTCGCCGGCGCCTCGGGCGATTTCTTCGCGCTCTTCACGCAACCGGGTTGGCTGACGATCGTGGCGCTCGCCACGGGCGCGTCGCTCTTGCTCGGCAATCTCGCGGCGCTTGCGCAGACGAATGTGCGTCGCTTGCTCGCGTATTCAGCCATTGGACACGCGGGGGTGATGTTGCTCGGCGTGATGATCGCCGGCCGTGCAGGAGTCGGCATCGGCCCGCTTTTCTTTTACGCCGCGACCTACGGCCTCGCGACCGTCGGCGCGTTTGGCGTGGTCGCGGCGGTCGAATCGCAGGGCGGCGGTTGCCAGAAGATCACGGACCTCGCGGGCCTGCATCGTCGCTCGCCCCTGCTCGCGCTGTGTCTCCTGGTGTTCATCCTTTCGCTGGCGGGTGTTCCGCCCCTTGCCGGATTCTTCGGGAAATTCGTGGTGTTTGCCGGGGCATTGCAGGCGGGTGGCATTGCGTCGGCCGCGGGGGTGTTGGCGATCGCGGCGATCGTTTTGAGCGCGGTCGCGCTCTATTACTATCTGGTGGTGTTGAAGCAGGCGTTGGTTGTCACGCCCACCGAGACGCGGGCCGGCCGGATTGGCGTGCCGATCGGGGTGGCGTTCACGCTAGTGATGACGGCGCTCCTTTTGTTCGTGCTCGGACTCTTCCCGTCCGTCGTGCTGAACGTGTTCAGCCGCTGAAAAATGCGTCAATCGCACCCGCAGGCGAGAATCCGGCTCGTCTCGTTTCGCTCGTTTTCGCAACGTCCCGCCCATGCTGTTGTTGGCCGCCGCGGACACCACCCGGTCCGCTCTTGATCGGTTGAGAGACGTTCCGCCCGCCTTCTGGCTGAAGGTCGGCATCGCTGTCGTGGCCGTGATCGTCGTCGTGGTTGTCCTGCGCAAGCTCGCCCAAGTTAACAAAGTCGTGCTTGCCGCGGTGCTCTTGATCGTCGCGAGCGCGATCGGTTTCAACTGGATCTACGAGCGCAACGAACCCGCCTGGGCCACGCCGGTGGTCGAGAAACTCGCGCAGATCTTTCCGAGCAAAGGCGCCTACAACGCCAAACAGACGAAGTAGCCGCCCCGGCCGAAGCGGTCCACGCGCAACGACGAGCGTGGAAATTATGACTGGCGGGCAAAATCGGGGTGGTTTTTAGCCTGCTCGCAGCGTAATTACGTCCTTCCTTTTGTTTATGCCCAAATCCCATTCAGACATCGGCCTCATCGGTCTCGCGGTGATGGGCCAGAATCTGGCTCTCAACATCGCCGACCACGGCTTCCAGATTTCGGTTTATAACCGCACGACGGAAAAGACGGAGAAATTCGTTGCCGAAAATCCCAACACGCCCGGCGGCGTCGTCGGCACCAAAACGCTCGAGGAGTTCGTCGCTTCGCTCGCGAAGCCGCGCAAGATCGTGATCCTCGTTCAAGCCGGCAAGGGCACCGACGCTGTCATCGACGGACTCGTGCCGCTGCTCGAAGAGGGCGACATCGTGATCGATGGCGGCAACGCGCTGTGGACCGACACGATTCGCCGCGAAAAAACGCTGCGCGAAAAAGGTCTGCGTTTCATCGGCTCGGGTGTTTCCGGCGGCGAAGAAGGTGCGCGTTTCGGCCCCTCGCTCATGCCTGGCGGCGACAAGAAGGCTTACAAGGAACTTCAACCGATCTGGAATGCGATCGCTGCGAAGGTGGACGCCAAGACCGGCAAGCCTCTCACCGGCGCGACACCTGGTAAACCCGTCAAAGGCGGCGTGCCGTGCGCGACCTACATCGGCGAGAATGGCGCGGGCCACTACGTGAAGATGATTCACAACGGCATCGAGTATGGCGACATGCAGATGATCTGTGAGGCGTATCATCTGATGTCGGGCTTGCTCGGCCTGAAGCCCGAAGAGATGGGCGCGATCTTCTCCGAGTGGAACGAAGGCGCACTCGACAGCTTCCTGATCGAGATCACGGCCGACATCCTCAAGCAGAAGGATCCGAAGACGAAGAAGAAGGCGTTCGTCGATGTCGTTCTCGACACCGCCGGCCAGAAGGGCACGGGCAAATGGACCTCGACCAACGCGCTCGATATGGGTGTGCCGGCCCCGACGATCGCCGAAGCCGTGTTCGCGCGTTGCATCTCCGCCATCAAGGAAGAGCGCGTAGCCGCTTCGAAGATTCTCAAAGGTCCGGGCAAGAAATACCGCGGCTCGAAGAAAGCGCTGATCGCCGCGATCCACGACGCGCTCTACTGCTCGAAGATCTGCTCGTATGCGCAGGGCTTCCAGCTCATGCGCACCGCGCAGAAGGAATACAACTGGAAGCTCGACTTCGGTCAGATCGCGCAGATCTGGCGCGGCGGTTGCATCATCCGCGCGGCGTTTCTGCAAAAGATCACCGAGGCTTACGCCCGCAACCCGAACCTCGCGAACCTGTTGCTCGATCCGTATTTCAACAAGACGGTGAAAAAGGCGCAGGAAAACTGGCGCAAGGTCGTGTCGCTCGCCGCGGAATGTGGGGTGCCGGCGCCGACGTTTGCGTCCGCCCTCGCCTACTACGACAGCTATCGTTCGGCGCGTTTGCCGGCGAACCTGCTGCAGGCGCAGCGCGACTACTTTGGCGCGCACACTTACGAGCGCGTCGACCAGCCGCGCGGGAAGTTCTTCCACGTCGACTGGCCGGAGCCGACCCGCCCGCAGATCGAGGCTTAAGCGCCGACGATTTTCGTTCGCCCTTTTTTCTTCCAGCGCGGCTTCACGGCCGCGCTGTTTTTTTTTCCACGCGGGAGCGCCGAATGTTGGTTCGGGATGACAGGCGTGAGGCGACCTGGTTACACACCCGAGGGGGTGCTTCGGCAACGGGTGCAGGAATCCGGCCCGATTGAGTCCTGAGGCATTCCCTGAAGTAGGTTGTTGGCGGAACGATGAGCGGCGTCGTGACACTAAACCGCGGGCTAAAAGCTTGTTGGTCGCGTTGAGAGGGATGGCTGCCTTACCTCTGACGGAAACGCGATTGACCGCTTTGGATGCTCCCATCCTGGCGCTGGGATAAAGGGGGCACGTCCGGTTCCTAACGCGCCCACTTTGTTGGGTGCGCTCGCCTCCGAATGCATCCAACCGATTCGAATCTCCGACCTGCGTCGGCGCCTCCGGCCCGAGCGCCGATGGCGTCAACGCGCCCTCTTCAATCTCTCCTGCCCGCGGGCCCGATTCGGCCCTCGGTGGTGCCGGCGGACGACGTCCTTGCCAGCGTGCTCGGCTCGCTTGGCGGGAAACGGGTCGTCGTGTTGTTCAATCGCGGGAATCGCGGCGACGGGGTGATTCATTTAGGCGGGCGGCGGCTTTTCGCTGCGCTGGGTTTGCAGTGGACCGAGATTCGGGAGGCGGAGGCTCCGCCGGCGATCGAGGCGGACGTGCTGGTGGTGTTCGGCTGCGGGGCGTTTTGTCGCGGCACGCATACGGTGGTGGAGGTGGTCGAGCGATATGCGTCGCAGGTGAAGGAAGTGGTGATTCTTCCCTCGTCGTTCGATCTCACGTGCCAGCGCGTGCGGCAGTTTGTTCAGAGCTGGGACGATCGGTATGTGGTGTTTTGCCGAGAACGGCGGAGTTTTGCGGCCGTTAATGCGGCGAAGACGCGCGCGAAACAGGTGTTGTTGTCGCACGATCTGGCGTTCTGGGCGGATTTGCGGGAATGGACGGAGCGTTCGCATGCCGGAACAGGCGCGGTGTTTCGCCGCGATGCCGAGGCGGTGTTCGATCGACGGCCGCAGATTGCCGGCGCGTTGGATGTATCGCGCGGACCCGACACGCAGCCGGAGGTGCTGCTGGATTTTGTCGCGCGGCATGCGGTGATTCACACCGATCGCACGCATGCGGCGATCACGGGAGCGATGATGGGGCGTGAGGTGTGGTTTTATCGGAACGCGTATTTCAAGAACGAGGCCATCTACGAGCACAGCCTCGCGCACCTGCCGAATGTGCGCTTCGTCGGAAAGCAGCCGTTTTCGTTCCGGCAATGCGGTCGCACGCTCTATGCGCACCACGTGCAGCGGAATGCGTGGAGGGTGCGCGCGAAGCTGGCCGCGATGAGGAATGGACGGGGCCGGCGCGGTGTGGGAGAAGGCAAGAGCGCGGAATTGTGCGGTATCCGTAATCCGGAGACGCCGGCGCTGTCGGTGATCATGCCGGCGTATAATGCCGAGCGGTTCGTGGGGCCGGCGATCGAGAGCGTGTTGAGCCAGACCTGGCGCGATTTCGAGTTTATCATCATCGATGACGGCTCGACCGACGGCACCCGCGAGATTATCGAGCAGTTTGCGGCGCGCGATCGACGGATTCGGAGTTGTCCGAACGAGCGGAATCTCGGCGTGGTGAAAACCTTGAATCGCGCGCTTTCGCTGGCGCGGGCGGACTGGGTGGCGCGCATGGATGCCGACGACATTTCACTGCCGACGCGTTTCGAGCGGCAGATGGCGGTCGCGCGGGAAGATCCGAGCGTGAGTTTGGTGACGTGTCCCTTCGACGTGATCGATTCGAAGGAGAAACGCGTGCCGGGCTGGCGGGGCATTTGTTTCCAGCAGGAGCTGCTGCCGTTTTTCCTGTTGTTCTACAACCGGCTCAACGCGCACGGGCAGGTGTTGTATTCGGCGCAGCGCGTGCGCGAGGTGGGCGGTTATCGCGAGGAGTATCACCTGAGCGAGGCGACGGATCTTTGGATTCGAATGATGCGCGTGGCGAGGTGCCGGGTGGTGCCGGAGCCGCTTTATCTTTGGCGGGCGGGGAATCCCAATTCGGTGACGAAACAGAATGCGTTTCGCTATGCCGAGTGGAGTTTGCGGGCGTGCCGGGAGGAGATTGCGCGCACGTGCGGGCTGCAGTTGTCGCGCGAGCAGATGGTGGCGCTGCGGGATTTCTGGCTGCGTTTTGATGACGGCAGCCTGGATTGGCAGGAAGTGGAGCGATTGGTGAGCGCAATTGCGGTTCGATATCGGCCGCCAGGCGAGGTGGGTGGATGGAAGCGAAAAGTGGCGGTGGCGACAGGATGCGCGTGGTTGTCGCACGCGATGCTGGAGCTGAAGCGGAGGAACCCGCGCGAGTTTATGCAACGATTGGGCGCTGCGGGCCGGGCGTCGGGTGGATGGCTGCCGCTCGCGATGGCGCAGTTCGGCGTCGAGATGCTGGCAGTGGGCGGGCGAGGAAGTCGGAGAGCGTAATGCTTTTTTCAGGCGTTCAGCGTTCCCCTGAAGCGGCCTGCAGAAGGGGTGCCCTCAGGGGCGGTCGCGGTGGCTCGATGGCCCGGCGTTTCCCACCATGGGGATCTGGTGCAGAGTTCGGGTGGCCGCCGGTTTGGGTTGGTTGTCACACGCCCGCTTATGTCTCGAATAGGTTATCGACCGGACATCGATGGGTTACGCGCGCTGGCCGTGCTGCCGGTCGTCTTCTTCCACAGCGAGTTGAAGTTTTATGGTGGATACGTCGGGGTGGACGTATTCTTCGTTATTTCGGGATACTTGATCACGGCGTTGATCGGGGCGGAAATGGCAGCGGGAACGTTTTCGCTGCGCGATTTCTGGGAGCGGCGGATCCGACGAATCATGCCCGCGGCGACGGTGACGGTGGCGGTGTCGCTGGTGCTGGGATTTTTTCTGATGCTGCCGGCGGATTTCGAGGCGTTGGGCGAGTCGGCGATCGCGCAGGCGTTGTTGTCGGCAAACATCTACTTTCATCAGACGACGGGTTATTTCGAGCGGCCGGCGGACACGAAGCCGCTGCTGCACTTCTGGTCATTGGCGGTGGAGGAGCAGTTTTATCTCATCTTTCCGCTGGTGTTGCTGGCGCTGCAACGATGGTCGGCGCGCGTGAAGCTGGCGGTGGTGGGCGGCGTGGCGGCGGTGTCGTTTGCGCTGAGTGTGGTGGGCGTGTGGGCGTTTCCGCAGGGAACGTTTTACTTGCTGCCGACGCGTGCGTGGGAATTGGCGCTGGGAGCTTTGCTGGCGTTGAGCGGCGGGCGCTTGCCGTTGTCGGAGCGAGCGCGCGGGCCGATCGGTTGGGCGGGGCTGGTGATGATGTTGGCGCCGGTGGCGATCTATGATGCGGACTCGCCGTTTCCCGGGCTGCTGGCGGTGCCGCCGTGTTTGGGGGCGTTGCTGGTGATTTGGGGAACGGCGACGGAGCGTTCGACGCTGGGGCGGGTGTTGTCCTCGCGGCCCTTGGTGTGGGTGGGGCTGATGTCGTATTCGCTCTATCTCTGGCACTGGCCGGTGAAGGTGTTTTCGCATTATTGGTTTACGGGATTGCACAGCCCTCTGGCGATGCGGTTGGGCGTCGTGGTGGTCAGCTTCGGTTTGGCGTGGTTGTCGTGGCGTTATGTCGAAACGCCTTTCCGCACGCGGCGGGTGCGTATGCCGGTGAGAAAGCTCATGCTGGGCGCGGCGACGGCGAGTGTGGCGACGTTGGGCGTGGGGGCGGCGATTGCGGCAGGTGACGGATGGCCGGGGCGGTTCCCGCCGGAGATCGTCGAGTATGCGTCGGCGTATGAGGATCGGCCGCAGGTGGAAGAAGCGGATTTGACGATCGAGGAGGCGGAAGCGGGAGCGTTGCCGATACTAGGCGACGGCCGCGGACGGAGCGGGCCGACGATTTTGTTGTGGGGCGACAGTCATGCGCGCGTGGTGTCGCCGGCGGTCGAGGCGATGTGTCGGCAGTTGGGCGTTCGCGGTTATCGGGCGAGCCGGTCGGAAACGCCGGCGCTGCTCGACTGGGGCGGTGCGGATGTGCGCGACTACAACGAGGCGGTGTTTCGCTGGATCGAGCGGACGAGGCCCACGGTGGTGGTGTTGGCATCGCGGTGGGAGAAGGCCCTCCGCACGGAAGAAGATGAAGAGAGCCTGCGCGCGACGGTGGAGCGGCTTCGTGGCTTGGGCGTATCCGTATCGGTGATGCGCCAGGTCGCTTCACAGCAGAAGGACATTCCGAAGGCGCTCGCGCGCGCCGAGCTGCTCGGGGGCGATGTCGAAGAAGTCGGCGTGCCGGTGGCGTTGCACGAGAAAGTCACGCAACGATCGAACGACATGATTGATCACGTGGAAGCGACGGTGCGAGGATTGTTGGTGTTGGACCCGATCCCGTATTTATCGCGCGAGAAGCGCTGCGTGGCGGAGGTCGGCGGCCGGCCGTTGTATTACGATTATCAGCACCTGACGACCTTTGGCGCGGAGCAGCTCACGCCGATGTTTGCGGCCTTGTTGAAAACGGTGGTGGAGGAGCGTGGACGCAGCGAGGCCGTGCCCGAGTTGTGGATACGGGAACACGGGCACGTGGCCGTGTTACGAGGCGAATGGCTGGGCGCGCTGGCAGAGCTGAACGGGCACGCCCCAAGGGTCGCGGAGCATGACGAGCCGGGAGCCGTCGGGGAGCGCGTCTTCGGAGGCGAAGGTCGCGCCGGCGGATTCGAGGCGGGCGCGATCGGCGGCGTCGTTTTGAGAAATGAAAGCCACGTGAAAGCAGAGCGGATGGGCGGCGGCGTAGTCCGGTATGGCGGCGGCGGGGTTGGTGTAGAGTTCGACGATGACGCGGCCGGTGTCGTCGGCGAGAAAGTGAGTAAACGGCGCATCGTCGCGGCGGCGGACGACGGCGAAACCGAGATGATCGACATACCAGCGGGCGTGGGCGCGGGCGTCGGGCACGTTTAACGCGAAATGTTCGAAGGTCATTCGAACGCGTTAGCGCGGTCGGCGGGTTGAGGCAATGGTTCGCGCGGTGAAAGCGCGACGCTCGTTGGGATCGTCAATACTCCCACGTGACTTGGAAGTAACCGCTGCGCTGAATTTCAGCGGGCATGACGGTGGCGGAGAATTCGGGATGGCTGGCGTCGAGGAGATTGCGGCCGACGATGGAAAGTTCGAGCGCGGGAGTGGGCCGCCAGCCGATGCGCAGGTCGAGTTCGACGTAGCTGGGCACGTAGGGCATGGGCAGCCGATCGACGTAGCGGAAGGCGAAATCGAGCTCGATGTTGTGCGGGAGGTTGATCGCGGAATTGAGTTTGGCGATGTGAGGGGCGTCGTTGGTTTCGAGGAAACCGCCGGTGGGATCGACGATCCCGGGTTGGAAGTGGAGATTCTCGTGCAAGTAGGAATAGCTGCCGGTGAGACGCCACCACGGGGTGGCCTGCCAGGTGATCATGAGTTCGGCGCCGGCGGTGTCGCCCTCGCGCGCGTTGCGGAGGATCAGCGATTCGCTGGCGGGTTCCTGCGAGAAAGTGCGGAGATTGTCGTAGCGGTTGAGGAAGAGCGCGAGGTCGACGAAAAGGTTCTGGTTCGGCTGCACGCGGTAGCCGGCCTCAAAAGCGATGAGTGTTTCGGAATCAAAGGCGCGATCGCCGCGGAAGAGAATGAGCGGATTGGAGTAGTCGGGTCGGAACGCCGCGTCGTGCTCGGCGCGGGTCGGGGTGCGGACGGCGCGGGAGAGGGAGGTCCACAGGGTTTGCCGGTCGGTCGGTCGGAACGCGAGGCGCAGACTCGGCTGCAGCTCAAAGCCGGTGAAGTCGTTGTTCTCGAATTTTGAGCCGACGGTGAGGCTCAGACGCTCAGGCAGGAGCGTGATTTCGTCCTGAATGAAGCCGCCGAGAAGCCGGATGGTGCGGGATCGCGGCACGAAGACGTAGGAGCGGCCGTCGCGGGTTTCATCGGCGGAGTGACGATAGAGGATTCCGGCGACGAGTTGATGCCGATCGATGGCGCGAAAACGGTAGATGAACTCGAGTTCGGCGGTGTGGCGGTTCTCGTAGAAGTCCGTTGGGACATTGCTGATGTTGCGTTCGTAGTAGGATTGAACCTCGAGTTGAGAGTCGTCCGGGAAGCTGTGTTCCCAACGGCCGAGGAGATTGCCTCCTTCATAGAGAGCCGAGGTGCTGACGCGGCGATGAGTGCGATTGAAGTAGAGATCGCCCTGCAAGGTGAACCGGTCGGCGGGGGAGACGTAGGAGTCGAGGCGGAAGCCTCCCTGGCTTTGGCGGAGCGAATCGCCGGCAGGCTGGCCATTGCCGAAGATGATTTCGTCGCGTTCGACGTGCTTGAAGTAAACGCGGTAATAGCTGTCGAGGCCGAGCTTGTCGCCGTAGCGGATGCCGGTGAAGCCGCGTTCCTCCGTGCCGCTGCCGGCGGAAACGAGGAGGCCCTGAGTTTCGTCGGCGGATTTGCTGACGAGGTTGATGACGCCGTTGACGGCGTTGGCTCCCCAGAGAACGGCGCCGGGCCCGCGAACGGTTTCGACGCGATCGAGGTCGAGGAGGAGCGCGTCTTGGATGTTCCAGGAAACGCCGGCGAACAGGGGGGTGTAGAGACTGCGGCCGTCGAGGAGCACTTCCATCTTGTTGCCCACGGCGCTGCTGAAGCCGCGGGCGTTGATCGCGTAGCCGCTGCCGGCGTCGCGTCCGACGTGGATACCGGGGGCCAGGCGGAGGATTTCGGGGAGGCGCACGGCGCCGGAGCGACGGATGTCGTCGCGGGTGAGCACGCTGATGGCGGTCGGGGCGGTGCGCCAGTCTTCGAGGGAGCGGGAGACCGAGATGACCTGAATCTCCAAGAGGTCGTCGAGACTCATCGTCTTGAGCTCGCCCGCAGAGAATGGCGGTGCGACCGAGCTGGCGGCGTCAGCGATGGAGAGCAACAGCAAGCCTACGATGCCGGCGAGGAAACCGGATAAGCGGACACGCGAGGTCGGCGCGGCGGGAAACACGGGGGCGTGCTGATTGGGGTGCCGGGCCAGCAAAGCGCTTGTCCGGCGGAGAGTGTTAGTCAGCTGCGGCTGGGCGATGTGCAAAGAAAGTTCCACTCATGACGCGTTCTGCGAACCGCTGCGGAGATCGGCTCGGGCGGTCCACGCCCATGCCAAGGCGAGCGGTAGCTCGACGGCGGCGTCGGCCAGGTAGATCGGCGAGATGACCTCGCGGATGACGAAGACGATGTCCACGAGCGCTAGAACCAAGGCGAAGCCCGCGGCGAGGAGACGCCATTCAGGGGTGATGCGGCGACGGAATCCGGCGAGCGCGAGACAGGCGCCGAAGGTGGCGAGCAGCGCTCCGACGGTTTGCACGAGCCAGTCGTCGGTTTTGGGGCCGGTCACTGCTTCGAAGCTGGCCAAGTGGAGCAAGGGCCAAATCCCGGTGAGGAAATAGAACGCGCCTTGCCCGACGGCGAGGCGAGCGGACCAAGTGCCGGAAGCGGACACGGTGAAAGATACGAGCGGAGATGGTTGGGATGATTGTAATACAATGTATTACAAGTGATTGTGGTCGGTTTTTTAATCAGGCGAGTGCAGGGCGGGGCCAGGTCTGGGCGACGTAGCGGCCGTGGCGCGGGAGGCCGCGGTGGTCGAAGTCGGCGAGGAGTGTATCCAATTCCTGGAGCCAGTGATCGCGGCGGAGCGGCAGGCCGTGTCCTGTGGCGGCGATGGCGGGATTGAGCGCGCGCAGGCGGCGCATGGATTCGTAGGCGGCGCGCCAGTCGGGCGTGAAATAGGCGGGAGGCGGGCGGACCTCGATGGTTTGGCGCCAGACAGCGAGGGCGGATTCCTGACGCGTGCTGACGAGGGCGTCGCCGGTGATCAGCACGCGATCGGTTTCGCGCCAGAGGGAGACGTGGCCGGGAGTGTGACCCGGCGTTAGGATCCATTTCCAATCGGGCAGACCGGGAACGCTGCCGTCGGCGGGGAGCGGATGGATGGGTGTCGGGAAATGGGGCGGAGTTCGCGGATAGAGCGGTGAGCTCGCGGCCATCAAGCCGCCGCCGACGCTGGGGTCGGGCGCGGGGTAGCGCATTTGTTGGTTGAGGAACGGGAGTTCGGACGAGTGGGCGTAAACGGGGACCGCCCAGCGTTTCAGCAGCGAAGGGAGCGCTCCGATGTGATCGAAGTGGCCGTGGGTGAGGACGATGGCCTGCGGCGGATTCGGGCCGAAGCGCAGGGTGGCTTCGCGGACGATGCGCGAACCTGCGCCGCGCAGGCCGGCGTCGACCAGCACCCATTGGTTCGGGGCGTCGAGCGCACTGACGAAGAAGAAGTTTACCATCACCGTGCGAAAGCCGGTGAGGCCGGGAGCGATTTCGAAAAGGGATGAGGGGCGCATGGTTCCGAAGGGGAAGAGTTAACACCTGCCAGGGAAGCGAAACGTATCCGTTTTCTCAGCACCGGCCATCCGGGGAGCGCCGGGGACAAAGCGCGGAAGCGGGCCCGCGAAGGCGGTCCAACATTCTCCGCGGTGGGTTGAAAACAGCCCCATGGACTCGTCTCGCCAGGCCCCACGGTGGCTTGAAGGAGTGCACCACTATCGTGGCGTGGCGGAGGCGGCTACGGTGCGGCGTTCACCGGTCGCGAGTCCGGCAGCGGCCGTCTTTTCACACCTCAGTCACTATTCTCCATGTTTTATCACGATCGAAAACTTCAGTATCGGGTGCGCGTCGATAAACCGAATCCGCATTTTGCGAAGATGCTTCAGCAGGCGATCGGCGGCATCGAAGGCGAGATGCGCGTGTGTTTGCAGTATTTGTTTCAGGCGTGGGGCTGTCGCGGGCCGGTGAAGTATCGCGACATGCTGCTGGAAACCGGCACGGAAGAGATCAGCCACATTGAGATGCTGGCGACGGCGGTGGCGTTGAATCTCGAAGGCGCGCCGACGGAAACGAAATCGAACGCGGCGCTGCATCCGGTCGTGAATGCGGTGTTGGGCGGAATGGACCCGCGGCATGTATTATCGACGGGATTGGCGGCGATGGCGGCGGATGCGAATGGCGTGCCGTTCAATGGCTCGTGGGTTGTGGCGAGCGGCAATCTCGCGGCGGACATGTATGCAAACGTCATGGCGGAATCGACGGGGCGGGTGTTGGCGACGCGGCTTTACGAGATGACCGACGATCCCGGAATGAAGGACATGCTGTCGTTCCTGATCGCACGCGACACGATGCATCAGAACCAGTGGCTCGCGGTGTTGGAGGATTTGGGCGGGCTGAATCAAGTGCTACCGATTCCGAATTCGTTTCCGGAGGAACTGCAGAAGAACGACGTGGCGTATTCGTTTGTGTCGACGCAGCGGGAGCCGGCGGAAGATCCGGGGCATCGTTGGACGACGGGTCCGTCGATCGATGGGAAGGGAGTGTTTACCTTTGTGCAGGGTGCGCCGGTGGGCGGGGAGCCGGTTTTGGCGCCACCGAAGCCGGAAGGACATGCGCAGACGGAGCAGATGACGGGGGCGTTGACGGAGGATATCGATCGGCCGTTGAAGCGCTAAGAAGGTTTTAACCTGCGGGAGATCAACCCGGCCACGGCGGGAGCACGGATGCTCCGGCCGTGGCCGGAATGGTTTAGGGATGTCGGGTTCGACGAGATTGGGTTTGAGGTCGCGGCGGTTTGGGGCGATTCGCGGGGGGAGCGATGTTGGTCTCGGAGATATTTTATTCGTTGCAGGGCGAAGGGGCGCTGACGGGCGTGCCGTCGGTGTTCGTGCGCGCGAGCGGGTGTAATTTGCGGTGCAACTGGTGCGACACGCCGTATGCGTCGTGGAATCCGGAAGGCGAGAAGCGGACGGTGGCGCAGATCTTGGGAGAAATTCAGAATCATCCGGCGGCGCGGCATGTGGTGCTGACGGGCGGAGAGCCGATGATTGCGAAGGACATCCGGATCCTGGCGGATGAGATCAAGCGGCTCGGGCATCACATCACGATCGAGACGGCGGCGACGGTGGCGCCGGGCGGGATCGCGTGCGATTTGGCGTCGTTGTCGCCGAAGTTGTTGAACTCGGCGCCGGACGAGCGGTTGAGCACGGCTTGGCGAAGAAAGCACGAGCAGTTGCGATGGCAGCCGGACGTGGTTCGGGCGTGGGTCGATCGCTACACGTATCAGTTTAAATTCGTGATCTCGCGGCCCGAGGATGTCACGGAGATGGAAGGAATGCTGGCGTCTTTAGGGCGGGATATTCCGCGGAGCCGGGTATTTCTGATGCCGGAAGGGACGTCGCTGGAAACGATTCGCGGGCGGGCGGGGTGGTTGGGGGAACTGTGCAAGGCGCGAGGCTATCGGTATGCGCACCGGCTGCATATCGAACTGTATGGCAACACCCGAGGCACGTGATTCGAACGAGACGGCGGAGGCGCAAACGAGCGCGACGCTGAGCGGACAGAACGTGCTGGTGGGGCGGGCGGTGCCGCGGAAGTTGTCGGATGACCTGGGGTTGATCCTGCGGGAGTTTGAAGTGGAGGAAGTGACGCTGCGCGAGGTTTTGGCGGTGATGCATGGGCGCGGTTATGTGCTGCTCGTGATGTTGCTCGCCCTCCCCTTTTCGACGCCGATTCCGCTGCCGGGGTTGTCGACGCCGTTTGGATTGGTGATCGCGATGATCGGGGCGCGACTGGCGCTGGGGCAGAAACCGTGGCTGCCGGCGAAGTTGTTGGATACACGATTGGCGCCGAAGTTTTTCGCGAAGGTGTTTGCGGCGGCGCGGAAGATTTTGCGGGCGTTCGAGTATTTCCTGCGGCCGAAAATGCTGTGGCTGACGCGCTCGGCGGGGATGCAGCAGTTGCATGCGGTGCCGATCTTGCTGAATGCGCTGATGCTCTTGCTGCCCCTGCCGGTGCCGATGAGCAATGTCGTGCCGGCGTTCAGTATTTTGCTGCTGGCGGCGGGATTGTTGGAGCGGGATGGGAGGTTTATCGTGGCGGGGTATTTGGCGTTTCTGGTGGGCGTGGGGTATTTCGTGATCGTGGGAACGCTGGGTGTGGAGGGGCTGGTAAAGTTGTGGGAATGGGTGACGCGCTGAGGAACAATTCGGTGGAACCACGAATGGACACGAATAGACACGAAGGATGAATCTGGATGTTTTGCCGACGCGGGTCGGCGGTGCGGCGGAGAACATGGCCTTGGATTTCCTGCTGTTGCAGCGATATCCGCGGGCGGGTGTGCCGCGGTTTCGGCATTATGGCTGGCGGCAGCCGTCGTTTACTTTTGGATACAGCCAGAAGATCGCGTTTGTGCGCGAGCAGCTGCCGGCGGGCGAAAGCTTCGATCTATGCCGCCGGCCGACGGGGGGCGGCGTGGTGGATCATCGCGACGACTGGACGTTTTCGCTGGTGATTCCGCGGGGGCATCCGCTGGAGGATGTGCGGGCGACGCAAAGCTATCGGGAGGTGCACGAGTGTTTGGCGGAAGCGTTGAGGCGTCAGGATGTGCCGGCGGCGACGAAGCAGCAGCCGGATCCCCCGCATGCAAGCGGGCCGCTGGGGCCGGGCGTGTGTTTTCAGCGGGCGGAGTTGTATGACGTCGTGAATACGGCGACGGGCGAAAAGATCGCGGGTGCGGCGCAGAAGCGGAACAAGCACGGGCTGTTGATGCAGGGCTCGTTGTGGCGGCCGTCGGTGCGGAAGGCGATCGATGGAGAGCGGTTGCGCGAAGAGTTTGCGGAGTTGCTCGCGCGCGCGCTCGGCGGCGGGGCGGAAGCGGTGCCGTGGCCGGAGCTGAACGAGGACGAAGTCAGCGGGCTGACGGAGGAGTATTCGTCGACGGAGTGGACGGAGTTTCGCTGAAGGGCGGCGGGGTCGGGAGACCCCGCCCTACATGGCAATCCGGTGCAAGGTGATCACACACTCGAGGTGGCGGGTTTGGGGGAAGAGGTCGAAGGGTTGGACGGCGGTGAGCTCGTAGCCGGCGGCGAGGAAGTCGCGGAGGTCGCGCATCTGCGTGGCGGGGTCGCAGGAGACGTAAACGACGGCGCGCGGAGCGAAGGCGAAAAGTTGTTGGAGAAAGACTTGGTCGCAGCCCTTGCGCGGCGGGTCGATGATCACGACGGAGTCGGCGGGCGGAAACGTGAGACCGGCGAAGATCGCGGAGGCGTCGCCGGCGAGGAAGGTGGCGTTGGCGATGTTGTTGGCGGTGGCGTTTTCGCGGGCGAACTTGATCGAAGTTTCGCTGATCTCGACGCCAGCGACGCGTTCGAAGGACGGAGCGGACGCGAGGGCGAAGAGGCCGCTGCCGCAGTAGGCGTCGACGAGGAAGCGGGCGCCGGTGGCGGCGGCCTGGTCGCGGACGTAGGCGACGAAGGCGGGAAGAATGAAGGGGTTGTTTTGGAAGAAGTCGCGCGCGAGGAAGTGGAGACGGAGCGGCGTGGGGGGGATTTGAGGAAGCGAATGGGGAGGGACGGCGATTTCCTCGGTGATGATGGCGTCGTAGTCGGTGGTGACGGTGCCGGAAGCGTCGCGGAGGAGGAGCGTGGCGCCGCGGGTGTAGGTGTCGCGTTGGGCATGAACGCGGGCGCGGACCTCGGTGAGGCGGGTGTTGATGGCGTCGGTCGCGATGGGGCAGCGCGGGACGTCGACGATGTCGAAGCGGGTGCCTTGGCGTAAAAAGCCGATCGGGAAAGTCGGCGAAGGGGGAGGTTCTGGGTTTTGGGTTTTGGGTTCTGGGTTGTGAGTTGAGGAGACGGCGGCGGGGACGGTGGATTCTTGGGACGCGATCGTAACGTCGGTCGGAGCAGGAGCGGGATGCAGCGGGCGCGGGGGCTGGAAATGAGGAGTGATCTTGGAGCGGTAGCCGTAGGTGCGGGGCGAGGCGATGACGGGGGCGACGTCGAAGGTGACGCCGGCCATGTGCTGGAGGAGTTCGGCGACTTGCTGGCGTTTCCAGTGACGTTGCTGGGTGTAGTCGAGATGCTGATACTGGCAGCCGCCGCAGCGGCCGAAGAGCGGGCAGCCGGGATCGACGCGGTGGGGGGACGGCGTGAGGGCGGCGACGAGGTCGGCTTCGGAGAAATTCTTGTGGTTGCGGAAGACGCGGGCGCGGACGCGTTCGCCCGGGAGCGTGAACGGGACCATCACAACCCAGCGGGACGCGGGGTCGTTCGGCAGCGGGACGCGACCGAGGCCGGAGCCGAGGTTGGTGAGCGTGGCGATCTCGAGTTCGATTTCCTGGTGATACGAGAACGGCTGGTCGTTGAATTTCTTCTTTTTCTTAACCACGAAACACACGAAATACACGAAAGGGACGTAAACGAGCCGGTTTTCTGGCGTGTATTTCGTAGGTTTCGTGGTCTCCTGCTGCGAACGTGATCGAGAAGATATCCAGTTTGCAGAATCCGCGGGTGAAGCAGTTGGTGAAGCTGCGGGATCGGCGTCCGCGGGACGAGGCGGGAGTGTTTTTGGTGGAAGGTTATCGCGAGATTCGGCGGGCGTTGGAGAAAGGCGTGGCGCTGGCGGAGATTTATTTTTCGCCGGAGTGGTTTCTCGGTGAAAACGAGCCGGCGTTGATCGAGCAGGCGCGCGCGGCGGGGGCGCAGGCGGTGGAGCTGTCGAAGGAGGCGTTTGCGAAAGTGGCGTATCGAGAGCGACCGGACGGGCTGCTGGCGGTGGCGCCGCAATGGCGGCGGGCGTTGGAGGATTTGGCGTTGAAGGCGGAACCGTTTCTTCTGGTTGTCGAGGCGATCGAGAAGCCGGGGAATCTCGGGACGATCCTGCGCAGCGCGGACGCGGCGGGCTGCGATGCGGTGATCGTGTGCGATCCGGTGACGGATATTTTCAATCCGAACGTGGTGCGGGCGTCGACGGGCGTGCTGTTTTCCGTGCCGCTGGTGGTCGAGGAAAGCGCGCGGGTGCTGGCGTGGTTGAAGGAACAGCGTATCCAAACGTTGGCGACGACGCCGGCGGCGGAGAGGATTTACTCGGATGTCGATTTGCGCGGGGCGCTCGCGGTGGTGATGGGCAGCGAGCAGTATGGGCTGAGCGAGTTTTGGCTGAAGAACTGCGACGTGCCGGTGCGGATACCGATGGCGGGCCAGGCGGATTCGTTGAACGTGGCGATGGCGACGATCATCACGCTGTTCGAGGCGGTGCGGCAGCGGGCGAAGGCGGGATGAAGGGCCGCAAAGAGCCGCAGAAGGCGCAAAAAGGACTGAGATGAAAGTGGTCGAGCAGACGATTTTGGGAGAGGCGGAATGGCGGGGCCGGCGGGCGGCGTATGAGGCGCGGGTGCGGGTGTGGACGGATCCGCATCAGGAGCGGGCGGCGCGGGGGGAGAAGCATCCGGTGTATGATTTTTTGTTTAGTTATTATGCGTTTCGGCCGGCGTGGTTGCGGCGGTGGCATCCGGGGCCGGACGTGGTGCTGGCGGGCGAAGGAGCGCGGGAGTTTCTGCGGTGGGAGGAGTATCGAGAAGTGGACGGTGGCGTAGAGGTGGGCGCACTGCCTGAAAAGAGGAAGGCATTTGTGCAGTGGCTGATGGAGTTATTGGAAGGCATGCGGGAGCGGCCGGCGTTTTTCGGGTGCTTTGGGCTGCACGAATGGGCGATGGTGTATCGGCAGACGCCGGAGCAGGTGCGGCACAATGCGTGGCCGCTGCGGTTTCCGCCGGAGGAGCTGGCGCGGATCGTGGAAGGCAGCGCGGTGTGCTGCTCGCATTTCGACGCGTATCGATTTTTCACGGACGCGGCGCGGCCGTTGAACCGGGCGGAACTGACGCGCGATGGAATGCTGCGGAACGAGCAGCGCGGGTGTCTGCATGCCAACATGGATCTGTATAAATGGGCGTTCAAACTGGCGCCGTGGACGCCGAGTGAGCTGATCGCCGATTGCTTCGAGCTGGCGCGGGATATCCGGGAAATGGATATGCGGGCAAGTCCGTATGATTTGCGCGCGCTGGGGTTCGAGCCGATTGCGATCGAGACGGCCGCGGGGCGGGCGGACTATGAGCGGCGGCAGCGGGAGTTTTCGGTTCGTGGAGAGCCGTTGCGGGAGCGATTGGTGGCGCTGTGCGGGCGGCTGTTGGAAGCGTGAAGCGGGGGGGCGGGTTTGCGCTTGGCGGCCCGTGGCGAATTGGCAGGTTGGCGCGGGTGAGCGTTCCAGCTTCACAGAACAAGCGCGCGCGGAGAAAGACGCGGGCGCGGAAGGTTTGGATATTTCTCGCGGGCTGTGTCGTGGGTGCAGCGGGTGTGGCGGGATTGTTGTTGGCGCCGCCGGTGCAGGGATGGATGTTGCGGAAAGCGGTGGGGATGCAGCCGGGATGGCGGGTGAGTTTCGAGCGATTTGGCGCGGCGCCGAGTGGCGTGGAGGCGCGCGGGCTGGAGTTTGCGATGCCCGGTGTGGTGGCGCAGGTGGAGCCCTTGATCGTGCGGATTGCGCCGGGGCGTTTGTTGACGAAGCGCGAGCTTCAGATCGAGCGCGTGGAAGCGCAGAAAGTGCGCGTGACAATCACGCCGTCGGAGCTGGCGGCGAGCGAGTCGGCGCCGTTTACGGGCTTGCTGAGTTTGTTGCAGTCGCCGCTCCCGTGGATGATCGACGAGGTGAAGCTCGAAGGAGAGATCGCGGTGCGCGATGGCGACGCGGCGGTGGTGGTGGGCGAGTTTCGCATCGAAGGCGGCGGGTTGTCGGCGAGCACGCCGGGGGAGTTTGCTTATGAGATGGCGGTGAACTCGGCGTTGTTGCCGCTGGGGCCGGAAAACAAGGTGCGGAGCGCGGGGACGGTGCGATTGACGCAAACGGCGTCGCATGGCGTGGCGCGGATCGAAGTGAGCGGAGACTTGGCGCTGCCGAAGTATGGCGAGCTGGAGTTGCCCGCGGGGATGTTTTCGCTGGCGGTGTCGGCGTCGGAGAAAGGCGAGGATTACAGCGGGCGGCTGGAGTTGGGCGCGGCGGTGTCGGCGGAATTCGAGGCGGCGCTGGATGGAGCGTTGGGGATGTTGGCGGGGCGGGCGGGGTTGAGCGTGAAAGATGGGATGCTGGCGTCGGGAGTGTTGGGCGAACCGGTGCCGCAGGTGGTGACGGATGCGGAGGCGGTGTTTTCGCTGGATGCGAACAGTGGCGAAGCGACGGCGACGTTGGGCGGCGAAGTCGAGGTGAAGGAGATGGGGCGGTTGATGCCGGAGCTGGACGTGATGGGGGCGTTCAAGGGGCGGTTCGATGCGGGGGTGGCGCGGCGGGGGGCGGCGGCGATGGTGGAGAGTTTTGGCCTGGCGATGCGCGGCGAGGGATTGGAGGGCGATGAGCCGGAGGTGCGGGTGGTGTTGGATGCGCCGGTGAATGTGATGGAAATTTCGGATACGCGGGTGGCGACGGTGACGCTGGAAAGGTTTCCGGTCACGTGGGCGAATCCGTGGTTGGTGTCGGCGGAGGTGGAGTTGGAGCCGGCCGAGTTTGGCGGCGAGTGGGCGGTGTCGTTTGCGGACGGAGCGGAGCGGATTGTGATGACGCCCGTGCGGCCGAGTGTGGTGGAGCCGGTGGTGTTCAAAGGGCTGCCGCTGCCGCCGGGGAGGTTTTCGTTGAGTCCCAGGCTGGAGTTGACGAGCGCGGGCGTGCGCGTGGATGTGGCGGATTTTTCGGCGGTGTCCGAAGCGGGCGAGCGGATGAGTGGGCGGGCGGGGGTGACGTATGATTTCGAAACGGAGGCGATCGGGCTGGAAGGCGAGATGAGCGGGATGGTGCCGACGGTGCCGTTTTCAGTGACGGCGCAGTGGGCCGGAACGATGACCGGCGACGTGCTCGAGCTGCGAACGCTGGACGTCGAAGGGCGGGAAGAAGGACGTGAGCAGCGGCCGATTGAAGTGAAGTTGTTGCGCGCGGTGACGGTGGATTTGGAGAAGTTGAACGTGCCGGCGGTGGACGAGGCGCGGGATTTGTTGCGGCTGAAATTCGGAGGATTGGCGCTCGGGTGGGTGTCGCAGTGGCTGAGCGATGCGGTGGTGGAAGGATCGCTGGCGCGCGGCGAGTCGGTGGTGAGTGTTGCGGCGGGAGGAAAGCTGTCGCTGACGACGGAAACGCCGTGGGAAGTCACGGGAGCGGAACTCGCGGTAGGCGGGCGCGAGATGATTGAAGGTCGAGTGGAATTTTCGCCGGGCGGGGAGTTTTTTGAAAATCGGATCGAAGCGAAGGTCGAGCGTATCGAAGGTTTGGATGCGCGGGGAAATCGCGTGCGAGGGGACGTGGCGGTGTCGGCTCAAATCGCGGAGAAACGAGCGACGATGGACGTGACGTTGGAGGCGGAACTGCCGGCCTTGCCGGGGAGCGAGGGGACCTTTGGGGCGGTGACGGCGACCTTGATGGCGAAGGCGCACAACGAGTCGGACACGCTGGTGGCGATGGATGAGTTTGAGTTGCGGGTGAGAAATGCAGAGCGGGAACTCGCGAGCGTGATGGCGCCGGAGCCCTTTGTGTTTGGGCTGGCGAACAGCGGGACGGCGGTGTTGGCGACGCTGACGCCGTTGCGCGTGAACGTGGGCGAAATCCCGCTGGCGTGGGCGAAGCCGTGGGTGACGCCGACGGAGTTGGGCGGGGTGCTGGAGCCGTGCGAGTTCGCGCTGACGGGGAAGATGACGAAGTTGTTGGTGCGGCCGTTGACGCCGGTGAAGGTGTGCGAGCTGGCGGTGCGGAACGAGGCGGGCGAGTTGGTGCGCGATGCGGTGTTTTCGTTTTTCCCGGGATTGGACCTGACGGTGATCTGCATGCCGGTGCCGGAATTCATGCTGGTCATGCAAGGGCACGCGCATCTGACGAACGGCGCGTTGGACGTGGCAGGAAAGCGAGCGATGGACGTGGATGGCGCGCTGCGGTTTTTGGGGAATGATCAGACGGTGCTGCCGAGTGGCGTGGAGCTGACGACGCGGGTGGAGTTGTCGGCCCTGGCGGGCGTGGCGGCGGCGAAGGCGAGCGGAGTGCCGGCGGAAGGATCGGTGGTGGCGCGGGTGAATGGAGATTTGTTGGGGAAGGCGCCGATCGAGTTTTGGACGAGAATCGAAGGCGTGCGGGCGGCGGATGGGAGGCGGGATCTTCCGGCGGTGGAAGTGGAGTCACATGGGAAGGTTTCGCTCGAGGACGGATTTTTCGGCGACGTAGCAGTGACGATGGAGACGCAGCCGCGGATGACGGATGCGCGGTTCGAGATGCGGTTGAATCCAAAGGACGCGATGCTGCATGTGGCGTCGGCGTTTCGGAGCCGGTTTTTCGACGCGGGGGAAGCGCTCGAATGGGCGAAGGTGTTTCAGCCGGCGAAGGTGGAAGCGGCCGTGGTGGCGGAAACGGCTGCGAAGGAGGCGGGCGACGGCGGTGGAAAAAAGTATGAGCAGTGGGGCGTGCCGTTTTGGTCGGTTGTGCGGGGGCACTTCGATTTGGAGATGGGAGCGGTGCAGTCGGGGCCGTATCGGATCGACGAACTACGAGGGCGGTTGGAGCTGCGCGACCGCGAGGTGGAGTTGAAGGATCTGCGCGGATCGATGTTTGCCGGGCGATGGGGCGGGAATGTGAGGATCGATTATCGGCCGGAGGACAAGGAGGCGGACCATGCGTTGACGGGGGAATTTCGGATCGAGCAGTTCGATTCGTCGCGCGTGGTGCAGACGGTGTTTCCGGAGGAGTTGTCGTCGGTCGAGGCGAAGATCGATGTGCGATCAACGGTCCGGAGCCGTGGCAATGCGTTGCCGGAATTGATCGAGCGGACGGCCGGCGAGTTTACGGTCGAAGGACGCGAAGGTCTGGTGCGGTTGAAAGTGCCGAAACAGGAGCTGGCGGCGACGGCGGCGGTGTTTGGCGGGACGATTTTATTATCGCCGGAGCTGCGGGCGCTCGGGCGGCTGTTGAAGAAATTTGCCGAGATGCCGGTGGATCAGATTCGGATTTCCGGCGAGCGGACGGAGGCGGGCGAAGTGGCGTTGAAGGAACTGCGCATCGAGTCGCCGCAGGCGAAGCTTGTAGCGACCGGACGGATACCGGCGGTGGACGGCGAGCCGTTGATGAACCGGCCGCTGGAGTTATCGATCGACCTGGCGGCGAGAGACGAGATGGCGGTGATTCTCGGCGGGATGAGCTTGATCGAGAAGAAGCCGCGGGCGGATGGCTATCGCGGGTTGAAGGAGCAATTCGTGCTGGGTGGAAAGGCGGGGGAGCCGGACACGGGGCCGCTGTATGATTTGCTGGCGAAGGCGGTGGTGGGGTCGAAAGGGACGTGGGGATTCTTGATGCGAAAGGTGCAGAATGAGGTGAACAAGATGAAGGCGAAGGAAGAGGCGGCGGCGAAGGGAGCGAAGAAGACGGCGATGATTTCGCGATGAAAACGTGCGCTACGATTTTGATGATGGTGGGATTGTGGGCGGTGGCCGCGGCGGAGACGTGGACCTTGGTATTGCACGGGACGGTGACGAATACGACGGAGGACGAGGCGACGGCGAACGTGTTGATGGTGTTGGCGGTCGACGGCGAAAAGGTGGTGGGAGAGATGAAAACGGAGGCGCCGCTGGCGGGGACGGGGAAGCTCGAAGGACGGATGGTCGGGGCGTGGTGCGAGCTGAGTGGCGAAATGCAGGAAGGATTCCGGATTTCGTTTCGCGGCGCGGTGAATGCGAAGGATTTTCGCGGGACGTATGTGGCGGCGGTGCCGGGCGAGCCGGTGCAATATGGAAAGTTTGAGCTGAAGGTGCAGGCGCCGGCGAAAGTGAGCGGCGGGCGGTGAGAGATGCGCGGTGAGTGGGCCGCGCCTCCATTTGGGGACGACCTGCCCTACCCTAGCGTTTCGAGGGCGAGAGCGGCGGCGGCGGTGCGGTTTTCGACGCCCAGTTTCGCGAAGGTGGACTCGAGGTGTTTTTTCACCGTGGTGAGTCCGATACCGAGGATCGTGGCGATTTCGGGGTTCGTTTTTCCGCGGGAGACCCAGAGGAGGATTTCGGCTTCGCGCGGCGTGAGCCCGAGTGATTCAAGCGATTCGCTGGATGCTTCGGCGACGTTGGCGCGGCGGGGCGCGGCGGCGACGCGGCGGAGGCGGGCGTGGACGGCGGCGATGAGATCGTCGGGTTCGACGGGTTTGGTGAGGTAGTCGTCGGCACCGAGATTCATGCCGGTGCGGATGTCGCCTTTCTCGCTCCAGCCGGTGAGGAAGATGAACGGGAGGTGGGCGGTGGCGGGTTCTTGTCGCAGCGTTTCCAATACACGATGCCCGTTCATCTCGGGCATGGTGATGTCGCACATCACGAGATCGGGTTGTTCGCGGCGGGCGAGGTCGACGCCTTCGCGGCCGTTTCTCGCTTCGATAACGGTGAAGCCTTCGGCAGCGAGGAGATCGGCGAACTGGCGGCGCAGTTTCGCTTCGTCGTCGATGACGAGAATTCGCTTCACGGTGGGCGCAGGCTGCCGGGCGCCAGGTGGGAAGTAAAGGCGCGGAATGACGGCGGGTTGCGAATAGGGGTTGGGCGGATGGGACCGCTGGGAGAGGCGATGAGGGGGCGGCGCGCTAGGGATCTGGACACGTTGAGCAGACGGGCTCGCCCTCTTCCGGATGGGCCGGATGGCCCAGGGACGGGCGGCCAATGGTGCGGCGGGGAGAAATCTGAGATGATGCGCCTTCACACCTCTATTTCTCATGAAACCTCCGATCCTTTTGTTGTCCTTTTTCGCGAGTTTCGCGGCGCTGTTTTCGCTGAGTTACAGCATTGAACTGGCGATTTCTCCGCTGGTGGTCACCGGGCTGCTGGTGATCTTTCGAGCTGATTACGGGCGGCGGTGGAAGTCGCTGCCGGTGAACATCAAGGAGCGGAAGTCGGACGAAGGACTTCGCCTTGCGGCCTGAGGGCTTTGCCACTGAGAACGTCACGCTGTCCAGCCATGACCTCGGGTGAAATTGCGCTCGTGCAGGAGTCTTTCCGCAAGCTGGCTCCGATTTCGGATTCGGCCATCGCGCTGTTTTATGCGCGGTGGTTCGAACTCGATCCGGGCCTGCGGAATTTTTGTTGCGGTGCGATGACGGTGAAGGCGAATCGCCTGATGCGGAGCATCGCGAGCATTGTTGCCCGATTAGACCATTTCGGTGCATTGCGCGACTCGCTCGGGCGCTTGGGAGCGCGGCAGTCGCGGCTGGGAGTGCGGGAGGAGCACTACGTGACTGCGGGCACGGCGTTCCTGTGGATGCTCAAGAAGATGCTCGGGCTCGAGTTCACGCCGGCGGTGAAGTCGGCTTGGACGCGGTGTTATGTGGAAGTCGCGACGGCGATGATGGATGGAGCTCAGCTGCAGCGAAAAGCAGCGTGAAATGCCGAGGCGGTCCGCGTCGGCAGCCCTACCCTTTTTTTCAACACACACTACCCTGATGAAAACGAAAATTACGTCCCTGATTGTTGCCGGCTCGATGCTGGCGTGCGTGGTCCTGCTTGCATTCAACGTGCGAGCGGGCGAAGCGGCTTTGGCGAACAAAGAGTCGGAGCATGGCCTGCTCGTGGAGCGCGGCCGCTATCTGGTGAACAGCGTGGGAGTATGCGCGGATTGTCACACGCCGAGGAATGAGCGTGGTGAATTGATCCAGGAGCTGGCGCTCGAAGGCGCGCCGCTCGGCTTTGCGCCGACCGTGCCGATGCCGTGGGCGCCGGCGGCGCCGCCGATCGCGGGATTGAAGGCGATGACGGATGAGCAGGCGAAGACGTTTTTGATGACGGGTGTGCGGCCGGATGGTTCGAAGCCGCTGCCGCCGATGCCGGAGTATCGTTTCTCGGAGCCGGATGCGGCGGCGGTGCTGGCGTATCTGCGGACGGTAGGGAAGTGAGGGAAGAGAAGGCGCGGTGAGGACATCGCGCCTTTCGGCACTATTTTCTCTGCGCGGCGTGGCGGTCATCCACTCGCACACGCTCGCAGCTGCTAAACACACGCACAACCCGCAGGCGGGGTGGCGGCGAACGTTCGCCGTTGCCTGCCTGCGGTTCTGTTTTATCGCTGGGAGCTTCGAAACCGCATGACTCGGTCGGACTCCCCTACTCCCTCGACGCCGGCGGATCAAACGGCGAGCGCGGAGCTGGCGCGCGTGCAGGAGGCGTTGCGCGTGAGCGAGGCGAGCCGGCGGGAGTCGCAGACGTTTTTTGAAAAAAGTTTCGAGGCGAGTCCGGCGCTGATGACGATTGCGCGGATCGCGGATGGGAAGCTGATCGAGATTAATCCGGCGTTCCTGCGGCGGTCGGGTTACACGCGGGAAGAAGCGGTGGGGAAATCGACGCTGGAGTTGAACCTGTGGGTGGAGCCGAAGCAGCGGGCCGAGTTGGTGGAGAAGATGCAGGCGGAGGGACGCGTGCGGGACTTCGCGGCGGATTTCCGGATGAAGTCGGGTGAGGTCCGGACGCTGTTGTTGAATGCGGACGTGATTCACGTCGATGGGCCGCCGTGCATGGTGACGGTGGCGACCGACATCACGGAGCGGCGGCGGCGGGAGGAGGTGCAGGCGGCGACGTATGAGATTTCGCAGGCGGTGCTGGCGAGCGGGGATCTCGGCACCTTGTTCCAGGAGATGCATCGGATCGTCGGTGGCTTGATGCCGGCGCGGAATTTTTATGTGGCGCTGCTGAGTCCGGATGGGAACGAGCTGTCGTTTCCATTTTTCGTGGACGAGCACGTGCCGGGGGCGCCGCCGCGGAAGCCGGGGAATGGATTCAGCGAGTATGTGTTGTTCACGGGGGAGCCGTTGCTGGCGACGGCGGACGAGCTCGTGGAGATTTTGGCGGCGCGAGGATTTTATCAAAAACTCGACCGGCCGGCGGCGCAGCGGTTGGGAGCGCCGTTGCGGATCGGGGGAAAGGCGATCGGCGTGATCGCGCTCCAAGATTACGAAAATCCCTGTGCGTATTCGGAGGACGACAAGCGGCTGTTGACCTTTGTGGCGGACCAGATGGCGGCGGCGGTGCACCGGCGTTTTGCGGAGGAGGCGTTGCGGCAGGCGGAGCTGCAGTATCGCGGAATTTTCGAGAACGCGCTCGAAGGATTGTATCAGACGACGCCGGACGGCCGGTTCTTGAAGGCGAATCCGGCGATGGCGCGGATGTGCGGTTACGAGACGCCGGAGGAGCTGATTCGCGGAATGAACGACATCGCGCACCAGCTGTATGTGGATCGCGGCCGTCGGGCGGAATTTCTGCGGAGCATCGCCGAGCAGGACCAGTTGACGGATTTCGAGTCCGAGATGCGGCGGCGTGACGGAACGACGATGTGGGTGAGCGAGTCGGTGCGCGTGGTGCGGGATGCGCAGGGGAAGGTGAGCCATTTCGAAGGCGTGGCGGTGGACGTGACGCAGCAGCATGAGGCGGCGCGCGTGTTGCAGGCGGCGAAGGAGGCGGCGGATGCGGCGAGCCGGGCGAAGAGTTATTTTCTCGCGAGCGTGAGCCATGAGCTGCGGACGCCGTTGAATGGAATTCTTGGATACACGCAGATCCTGCGGCGCGATCCGGCACTCGGCGAAAAACAGCGCGAAGGCGTGCGGGTGATTCACGAGTCGGCCGAGCATCTGCTGGCGTTGATCAACGACGTGCTGGATTTATCGAAGATCGAGGCGGGGCGGATCGAGCTGCAGGTGTCGGATTTCGATCTGGTGGAATTTATCGCGGGCGTGGAGCGCGTGTTTGCGCCGCGAGCGAGGGACAAGGGATTGTTGTTGGAAACGCAGGTGGACGCGGACGTGCCGCGCTGGGTGCGGGGAGATGAGCAGCGGCTGCGTCAGGTGGTGTTCAATCTCGTGGCGAATGCGGTGACGTTCACGCAGCGTGGCGGCGTGGTGGTGTCGGTGAAAGTGGACGGCGAGGCGCTGTCATTTTCGGTGAGCGACACGGGGCGCGGAATCATGGCGGAAGACATGGGCCGATTGTTCGAGCCCTTCGTGCAGTTGGGCGAGCGGGCGGCGGGCGGGACGGGATTGGGGCTGGCGATCAGTCGGAGCCTGGTGGAGCGGATGGGCGGAAAGCTGCAGGTGGAGAGCAAGCCCGGCTGGGGCAGCCGGTTTTGGTTTGCGGTGCGTTTGCCGGAGGCGGCGGAAGGAGCAAGCGGGACGAGTTCGGGGCTGCGGCGGGTGTCGGGTTATGAAGGGACGGTGAAGCGCGTGCTGGTCGTGGACGATCATGCGGCGAATCGCGCGCTGCTGGTGGATTTGCTCGGGCCGGTGGGATTCGAGATCGCGCAAGCGGTGGATGGAGCGGAGGCGTTGGAGGAGGTGGAACGGTTTCAGCCGGATCTGGTGTTGATGGATCTGCGGTTGCCGGGAGAGATCGACGGGTTGGAGGCAACGCGGAGATTGCGGGCGCGGGAGGAAGCGGCGGGCGGGAAGACGAGGCGCGCGATCGTGGCGGTGTCGGCGAGTGCGTATGATTTGGATCGCAGCGAGTGTTTCGCGGCCGGGTGCGATGCGTTTCTGGCGAAGCCGTTTCGTGAGGAGGAACTGTGGACGACGATCGGGCGGGTGTTGGGTTTGACGTGGAAGACGATCGATCCGGAAGAGACGCGCACACCCTTCCCGCTGGTGGTGGAAGCGCCGCCGGTGGAAGAGGCGGCGGCGATTTATGAACTGGCGGCGAAAGGAGATGTGGTGGCGATCCGTGCGCGGGCGCAGGCATTGATGGCGGGGGACGTGAAGTATCAGGCCTTCGCGCAAGGCGTGTTGGATCTGGCGGGGCGGTTCAAGATGAAGGCGATTCGACAGTTTGTGGGGCGGTATCTAAACCACGGATGAACACGGATGCGATCGAACGGGAGTGAACCACGAATGCACACGAACGGGCACGAAAGTGCCGGAACAGCCCGCCGGGGCGGCGGGCTCCACCTATGAGTGAGACGATTTTGATTGTGGACGATACGCCGGCGAACTTGGGGGTGTTGGTGGAGACGCTCGGGGCGGCGGGGTATCAGTTGATGGTGGCGGAGGATGGCGAGGAGGCGTTGGCGCAGACGGAGCAGACGCGTCCGGATTTGATTTTGTTGGATGTGATGATGCCGGGCATCGATGGGTTCGAGACGTGCCGGCGGTTGAAGCAGCGCGAGCAGACGCGGGACGTGCCGGTGCTCTTCATGACGGCGTTGAGCGAGACGGCGGACAAGGTGAAGGCGTTTGCGGCGGGCGGTGTGGATTACATCACGAAGCCGATCGAGCATGAGGAGGCGCTGGCGCGCGTGCGGACGCATTTGACGCTGCGGAGATTGAGGCGGGAGCTGGAGGAGCAGCTGACGTTGAGGGATCGGTTCATGCAGATCGCGGGGCACGATCTGCGAAATCCGCTGTGCTTGATTCTGATGTCGGGCGCACTGGCGCGGCGGGAGAAAGGAGTGCCGCCGAAAGTGCTGCAGTGTTTGGACAACATTGCGGATTCGACGATGCAGATGCGGCGGATCATCGACACCTTTCTCGAGCTGCGTGGCTCCGGCGAGAGCAGTGCGACGGGGCGCGCGGATTTGCGGCTGATCGCGACGGCGGCGGTGCGGCAGCAGTCGCTCGCAGCGGAGCAGAAAGGGATCGCGTTGATGTGCGAGGAGGACGAACGGGAATTGCCGGCGGCGGCGTGCGACGGGGGTTTGGCGTATCAGGCGTTTGCGAACTATGTGAGCAATGCGCTGAAGTTCACGCGAAGGGGCGGTTGGGTGCGCGTGAAGGTGGGCGTGTCGGCGGCAGGGACGATGTTGCGCGCGGAGGTGGCGGACAGCGGGCCGGGCGTGGCGGAGGAGGAGCGAGAGAAATTGTTTCGGGAACGCGGCGGCGTGTCGGTGAAACCGACGGACGGCGAGGAGTCGCACGGCGTGGGGCTTTCGATCGTGAAGCATTTGATCGAGTCGCAGTGCGGAATCGTGGGGGCGGATTTTCCGGCGGAAGGCGGAAGTGTGTTTTGGTTCGAGGTGCCGGTGGTGGGGTGAGGTATCGGCGGGAGGCGGGCGTTTGATCCTATCTTCTTATCCGGTTCGTGCTCTGATCGTAATCGTGATCGTGATCCCCCACTCGCTTGCGATCACGATCACGAATTACGATCAAGAGCACGATTGAGAGGGGAGAAGCGAAAGCGGACTCGCGCGGCGGGCGGCGGTGGGTAGGTTTTCCGGCGTGGAGACGATGCAGATTCATCATCCGCCCTCGCCGAAGAAGCCGAGTTATCCGGTGCGAAGCGGGTTGCGCGGGTATTTGCGGCGGTATCGGCGGGAGCGGGAGTTGCCGGTGAGTTACGAGCGGCTGCTGGGTTTCATCGAGGCGGTGCCGATCAACGACGCGCGCGGAAAGCCGACGCTGTGGGACAGCGTGATCTATCACGTGGAGGAGATGACGGAGCTCTATGAGGGCCTGAAGCGGATTTATGCGCTGCTGCGGGTGGACGGCGATTTGTCGGTGATGCAGCACCTCTATGTCGATCGGGTGGACTTCTGCGGCTTCGGAAATTCGAAGCCGTTTCGTATCCGGATCGTGAATGCGTTTAACGACAATCAGGACTATTTCTATGTGAAGAAGGCGGATGCTTCACGGGTGTATGGATTGGAACTGGAGCATTTGTTGTCGCCCAACCGGCTGAACTATTTCACGTCGGCGAATACGTTGATCGAAGAGCACATCGTGGGCGTGCCGGGCGACATGTTCATCGCGAATCATCTGAATGCGGGGCAGGTCAAACCGATCCGGATCGCGAAGGAGCTGGTGAAGTTCAACGAGCGGTGCTTCGTGCGTCTGTTGGGGGATATGCGCTCGTATAATTTCGTGGCGGTGATGACGCCGGATTTCGAGGAGGCGCAGCTGCGGATTCGAGCGATGGATTTCGACCAGCAGTCTTACAGCGGGCGGAAGAATTTTTATTTGCCGCAGTTCTTTTTGGACAATGCGGCGCTGGCGCAGTTTTGCATCAGCCATCTCAATCCCGAGACGGCGTGGCAGTATCAGCGGGAGGAGCACGCGTTGATGTTGCAGCGCGCGGGGATCATTGCGGATCGGCTGATTTATCTACTCGAGGAGATGGCGCGGGATCCGATCGCGCCGATGGAGAAAGTGTATGAGCTGCGCGCGAGTTTGGCGGAGCATTTCGGGCGCGAGAGCTATCTGAAATGCGAGTCGATGGGCGCGCTGGTGCGGGAGAATCTGGAATCGATTCGGCGGCAGATTGGAAGGCCGCCATTGCGGGTGGAGTTGGTGCGGTAGAGCGAGGGCGGTTTGGAAGCGAGCGGCGGGGACGGCGGGGTCGGGAGACCCCGCCCTACAAGGTTATTTGGTGGCGGAGAAGTCGGTGGGGAGGAGGAAGACCGACACGACCTTCGAGGCCAGCGGACCGTCGACTTCGGTGTCGGCTTTCATCTTCACCCATTCGGGGTCGGTGCGGAAGGACTGCCAGGATTTTTCGGCGGCGGCGCGGGACTCGTGCGCCATGATGTAGATCAGGGTGTTCGCGGCACCTTTGTCGGAGTCGATCGGATGGAAGTAGCCGAATTCCTGCATGCCGGCTTTTTTGAAAAGATCGGTTTCGCCGCCGCCGAAGCGGGCGTCGAGCGCGGCGAGTTTGTTTTCCGGCGTCGTGTAGGTGCGGAGTTCGAAGACGCGAGGCTGGGCGCTGGTGCTCGAGGCGATGACGGGCGAGTAATCGGTGGCGGTGAGGAAGATCGATTCGACCTTGGCGACGATCTTGCCGTTGATTTCGGACGCGTCGCGCGCGGCGTGCCAGGCGGGATCGGCGAGGAAGGCGGCCCACGAGGCTTTGGCGGCGTCGCGGTTGGGGTAAGCGAGGAGATAAACGATCTTGTCGGCGGAGCCGTCTTTTTCGTCGGCGGGCGTCCAGTAGGCGATGTTGGTCATGCCGTGTTTTTCGAAGAGCGCGCACGTGTGCTCGCGGAAGCGGGCGAGCAGGTTGGGCAGTTTGCCTGGAGGCGAGGTGTAGGTGCGGAGTTCGAAGACGCGGGTGTCGGCAGGGGCGGCGGTCATGAAGCTGGTCGGAAGGATCGCGGCGAGCGTGAGGAAGGCCGCGAGGAGAAGGCGGTGGGGCATGGTGGTGAGGGTTGACGAGGCGTGGGGATGGAGGATGCGGAGAGTCCGTGCATCACTCGAGCGTTGCCGCTGGCAAGCGCATCGCGGCGCACACTGGATTCTTCGCTTCCCGCAGAATGACAGGAGGGGGTCAGGCGGGAGCCCAGGCGCCGACGTGGGCGACTTCTTCCTGTTCGGCTTCTTCGGCGGGGAGTTCTTCGAGCGGTGCGAAACGTTCCGAGGAGAAACCGAGCTCTTGTTTGCCTTGGTGGAACGGGTCGGGCGGGTTTTTCAGTTCTTCGAGGAGGAGGCCGACGGTGGCGGAATCGCCGCCGCGGACGATTTTTTCACGGCCGAGAAAGACCTCGCGGATGGTGTAGACGTCGCCTTTGACCGGCAGCTGTTTGTAGAGTGCCAGGATGACGGGCGTGAAGGTGTCGTTAATGCAGACGACTTTCTGTCCTTTGACCATGGAACGGAGGATTGAATCACAGCGACCGCGAAGGTCACGGAGAGAGTGGCGAAAGATGGGAGGTTTTCAAATGGGGCGCGGGAGTCCCGTCACTCGATGCGGCCCTCGTCGAAGTCGATGAGGTCGGGAACGCTGATGATCTCACTGGCGCGATCTTCGCAACCCATGGCAATAAGGGCTTTGCGGATAAAATCGCGACCGGCGTCGGTCATGCCTTTTTGCGCGAGCTCGCGATTCCATTTGGGGGCGCGGACATCGGTCGGGAGGAGCGTTTTTAGCTTCTCGTCGATTTCGGCGTCGGTGGCGGATTCGTGAACGATCTGTTCGACGGCGTTCGGATCGATGCCGAGGTGAAGGCAGAGGAAGCGGTCGATGCCGCGCTTGTAGTTTTTCGCGTAGCTGGGCGGGAGCGCGCCGTGCTCTTTCACGTAGCGGCATTTGGCGAGGAAACGGGGAAGGTAAAGCAAGCCGGTGGCGCGGTGAGCTTCGTAGGGCGAAGGGAGGCAGGTGAGGACGTCGCCGGATGAGCCGGGAATGGGACGCGAAGGCATGGGGGAGTGTTTTGGGGGTGCGGACGGTGCGTCAATCGCGCGCGGAGTCGAGGAACGGGCGGGCGAGGCTCCGGTCGGTTGCGCCGCCCGGAAGGGATTCAACTATGAGCTGGTTTTATCGAAGTGTGATGTTGTGCGTGGCGAGCGGGTTGAGCGTGGCGGAGCTGCGCGCGGCGAAAGCGGTGGAGGGCACGCGGGAGGTTGGCCAGATTTATGCGGAGTTTTGCAGTGGGTGTCATGGGGATGACCTCGCGGGCGGAAAGGCGGGGAGCCTGATCGATGCGAAGTGGGAACACGGCGCGGATGACGACCAACTGGCGCGCAGCATTTTGGACGGATATCCGGCCGAAGGCATGCCGGGGTTTCGGGGGGCGATCAAGGATGCGGAAGTGCTGGCCCTGGTGGCGTATATCCGGGAAGTGGCGACGCGGGAGGTGGACCCGCAGCCGGCGGAGGAAGCGTTGCTGCCGCGCGGGGTGCTAAAGAGCGAGGAGCATGCGTTTCGGCTCGAGGTGGTGGCGGAAGGATTCGATGTGCCGTGGTCGCTGACGTTTTTGCCGGAGGGGAGGATGCTGGTGACGGAGCGCGTGGGGCGGTTGCGCGTGATCGAGAACGGACGGTTGAAAGACGAGCCGGTGCGAGGATTGCCGGAGTCAATCCTGGTGCGCGATGAGGCGGGGTTGATGTCGGTGGTAGCGCACCCCGAGTATGCGGAGAACGGATGGATTTATCTGTCGTTCAGCGATCACGGGCCGAATGAGACGGCGATGACGAAGGTGATTCGCGGGCGGTTGCGGGATGGAGCGTTGGTCGGTCAGGAGAACGTGTTCGCGATTCCGCCGAGCGACTACCAGCAGAGCAGCGTGTTGTTTGGAGGGCGGCTGGCGTTTCATGATGAGTATTTGTTCATCAGCGTGGGCGAACGCGGAATGGAGGAGTTCACCACGGGAGCGGCGCAGGATTTGGCGGTGCCGAATGGGAAGATTCATCGCGTGTATCACGACGGCAGTGTGCCGCCGGATAATCCGTTTGCGAGGCAGCCGGGGAAGTTTGGTTCGATCTGGGCGTATGGCGTGCGGAATCCGCAGGGACTCGCGATCAACGAGGCGGGCGAGGTGTGGGAGACGGAGCACGGCCCGCGGGGCGGCGATGAGTTAAACCGGATCGAGCGCGGGAAGAATTATGGATGGCCGGTCGTGACGCGCGGGATGAATTACAATGGGACGCCGGTGTCGGAGAAGAAGGAGGCGGAAGGCATGGAGAATCCAGTGATCGACTGGACGCCGTCGATTGCGGCGAGCCAGATCGAGTTTTATCGCGGCGACAAATTTCCGCGGTGGAAAGGACAGTTGTTCGTGGGATCGCTGGCGCAGCAGAAGTTCCTGCGCGTGGTGGTGGAAGGCACGCGAGTCGTGCACTACGAGGAAGTGTTCCAGCGCCTCGGGCGTATCCGCGATATCAAGACGGGGCCGGACGGGATGATTTACCTGGCGATCGAGCGGATCGGGAAGCTGGGGATGATTGTGCGGATGGTGCCGGCGGATTAGCGGAGGGCGAGGATGCTGAAGGCGACGGCGTAGATGGCGCATTCGACGTGCAGCAGCGCGAAGCCGAAACGCCAGAAAGGGCGATGAAGCTCGGGCCAGACGCGAAGCCAGGGAAGGACGACGAGCCGTCCGCCCCACCACAATGCGATCGCGGCGCAGAGCAGACGTGAAGCGGTGCTGCCTTCGATTAAAATGGGAGCGAACGCGAGGCATACGACTCCGAAGAATGCGATGACGGCCCCGATGAAGAAGTTTTGGGCGACGGCGAAGCGGCGATGCACGAGAGGAAGCCGGGCGAGGTTTTGGTCCCAGTTCGGCGGGACCGGGGTAAACCAAGCGGCGACCAAGGTGATGAAGTGGAATACGCCGGCCAGGCGGATGCCGAGGAGCCAGAGCGAGTCGGACATGGCGCAAGCGCAGCGAAACGGCGGCGTGGACGCCAGAGACAAGTGCGCGCCGGAGAGCGCGGATTACCTTGATACCAAACGCTGGAAGTTCACGTCCGCCGCGAAGATGCCGACGAGGGTGCCGGAGGAATCGTGGAGCGCGGCGGCGATTGTGAAGCAGAAGTCGCCGGTGGCGCTGGAACGGTAGATGTCGGTCGAAGCGATGCTGCGGTGTTGGAGCGCCTCGCGATACCACGGGCGATCGGACCAGTCGCGACCGAAGCCGGAGCGGTCGTGAACCACGTCTCCGTTGCGGAAATGAAGGTTGTCGACGATCTGCCGGCCCGCGGCGTCGGTGAGGTATCCGAGTTCGAAATACGGATGCGCGGGCAGCCAGGATTCGACGGCGCGTTCGAGGCGGGTGCGGCTGCCGATGGCGCCGATGAGCGCGGGAAGAAGCGTTTCGACGGCGGACTGGGCGCGCGTGTGGGCGTCGAAGCGGAAGCGTCCGACGGTGAGGAGGAGCGATTCGGTCAGCGATTTGATGGAATCGCCGAGGCGGTGGACGGATTGGGCGCTGCCGAGTTGTTGTTCGGCGGTGCCCGCGATGCTGCGAACCTCGTGGTGGACGGCGGAGACGGTGCAGGTGGCGGACGGGTCGGGAGCGTTAGCCGAATCGGTCGCGACGGCGGAGACGCGAGCGACGTGGGAGGCGATGTCGCTGATGCGCTCCTCGATGAGGTGGGTGCTTTGGCCGGAGGAGTCGGCGAGGCGTTTCACCTCGTCGACCACGACGGAAAACGCGCGCCCGGCGTCACCGGCGCGCGCGGCTTCGATGCTGGCGTTGACGGAAAGGAGGCGGGTGTGATCGGCGATGCGCTCGACGGTTTTGAGTGCGCCGTGCATTTGGGAGGAAGAGGCGCGAAGTTCGGCGACGGCGGACTCGAGCTCGAGCGCGAGCGCGTCCATGGCGACGGCGGCTTTGGCGGCGCGGCTGGCCTGATCCTGGGCCATCGCTTCCATCTGGGCGGCGAGGGTGGCGAGTTGCGGGCCGAGGGCGGCGAGGTCGACGGAGGCCTGGGCGATTTTGGTGAGTTGCGCGGGAGCGGGCTCGCGGACGGGTGATGACGCAGGCGGTGCAATGGAGTCGAGTGCCGGCGAGGCGGTGGAAGGTCGCGGGCGCTTCTTGGAAAGGAGACTCGAAAGCATGGAGTCTGCGGGGAAGCAGTGTTTGTGCGAGTCGGAGGCGAAGCGGCGAAAAAGTGCGTAGGACACGGAAACGGCTCAATCGGCGGACGAAGTGGCCGACGAAGGCTGGCGTTTGGCGTGGCGGGAATTGCGCGATTCTTGCGGAGGAGCGCGTGAGATTTGGCGAGAGCGGGATTTACGCGTGACGAAGAGAAGCGACGGGCGTAGGTGAGCAGGCACTACCCCACTCCACCGCGCGATCATGACTGACGTTCAATTCCTGCTGCGCGCCGGCGAGATGCCGACGCATTGGTATAACCTGCTGGCGGATTTTCCGGAGCCGTTGCCGCCGCCGCTGCATCCGGGCACGAAGCAGCCGGCGAAGCCGGAGGATTTTGCGGCGATTTTCCCGGAGAATTTGATCGCGCAGGAAATGACGCCGCAGCGGGAGGTGGAGATCCCGGAGGAAGTGCGGCAGGTTTACGCGCTCTACCGCCCTACTCCGCTCCTGCGCGCGGTGCGGTTGGAGAAGGCGCTGCAAACGCCGGCTCACATTTATTACAAATACGAAGGCGTGAGCCCGGCCGGTAGTCACAAACCGAATACGGCGATTCCGCAGGCGTATTATAACAAGGTGGCGGGAACGAAGCGGCTGGCGACGGAGACGGGCGCGGGGCAATGGGGATCGTCGGTGGCGATGGCGTGCAAGGTCTTCGGGCTCGAATGCACGGTTTACATGGTGAAAGTCAGCTTCGGGCAGAAGCCGTATCGGAAGCTTTTGATGCAGACGTATGGGGCGGATGTGTTCGCGAGCCCGAGCGAGCGGACGGAATTTGGGCGGAGGGTTTTGCGCGAGACGCCGGAGAGCAATGGCAGCCTCGGCATCGCGATCAGCGAGGCGATCGAGGACACGGTGACGCATCCGGGGACCAAATACGCGCTCGGGAGCGTATTGAATCACGTGTGCCTGCACCAGACGGTGATCGGCGAAGAAACGATCAAGCAGATGGCGCTCGCGGGAGAGGAGCCGGATGTGGTGGTCGGCTGCGCGGGCGGCGGAAGCAACTTCGCCGGGATCGCGTTTCCGTTTGTGCGCGGGAGACTGAAGGACGGGAAGAAGACGCGGATTCTGGCGGTCGAGCCGGCATCGTGTCCGTCGCTGACCAAAGGCGAGCTGCGTTATGATTTCGGCGACACGGCGCAGACGACCCCGCTGATGATGATGCACACGCTCGGCCATGATTTCATGCCGCCGAGCATTCATGCGGGTGGACTGCGGTATCACGGCATGGCACCGATGGTGAGCCACTGTCGGAAGCTGGGTTTGATTGAGGCCGTGGCGGTGCCGCAGACGAAAGTGTTCGAGGCGGGCGTGTTGTTCGCGCGCAGCGAAGGCTTGGTGCCGGCGCCGGAGTCGTCGCACGCGATAGCGGCGGTGGTGGATGAGGCGCTGAAGTGTCGCGAAGAAGGGAAGAAGCGCGTGATCGTGTTCAATCTCAGCGGAAACGGCTTGTTGGATCTCGCGGCGTATGAGGCGTATCTAGGTGGAAAGATCGTCGACCGGGACGGCGGAGTCTGAGCTTCTCTCCTGCCCTCCTGCCCGCCGTGGAGGCGGCGGGCAGTTATTCGGCGTAATCGAATTCGCCGATTTTGGGGGCGGTGGAGTCGGCGCCGACGAAGACCTCGAAGCGGCCGGGTTCGGGGACGAAGCGCAGGTCGGCGTGGTGGAAGGCGAGATCAGAGGGTTTGAGCGTGAAGGTGACTTCGCGGGATTCGCCGGGTTTGAGGGTGATCTTCTGGAAACCTTTCAACTCGCGGACGGGGCGAGTGACGGAGCCGGCGATGTCACGGATGTAAAGTTGGGCGACCTCGGCGCCTTCGCGACGCCCGGTATTTGAGATCGTGATACTGATGCGCTGCTCGCCGTCGGGGGTGAGGCGCGCGGTGGAGATCTTCGGCGCGAGGTAGTCGAATTTGGTGTAGGACAGGCCGAAGCCGAAGGGGAATTCGGGGGTGTTGGGAACGTCGAGGTATTGCGACTTCCATTTGTCCGGGCCTTTGGCGGGGTCGAACGGGCGGCCGGTGGCTTTGTGATTATAGAAGATCGGCACCTGGCCGATGCTGCGCGGGAACGTGACGGGAAGTTTGCCGGACGGATTGTGGGCGCCCGTGAGCAGGTCAACGACAGCGGGACCGCCCATGGTGCCGGGGAGCCAGGCGAGGAGGATGGCGTCGGTGTTTTCGATGACCTTGCCGAGGGCGAGCGGGCGGCCGGTGAAGAGGACGAGGACGATGGGTTTTCCGGTTTGGCGAAGTTCGGCGAGGAGCTCGTCTTGCACGCCGGGCAGATCGATTTCGGAGCGGCTGGCGGCTTCGCCGCTCATGAACCAACCCTCACCGAGAACGGCGACGACGACGTCGGCGTTTTTGGCGGCGGCGATGGCTTCGTCGAAACCCGAGCGATCATCGCCGGAGGATTTCGCGCCGAGGGCGTAGGTGACGCGGCCGGGGAAAGCTTCTTCGAGCGCGGTGCGAACGGTGATGGCTTCTTCTTCGCGTCCGCGACCGCGCCATTCGCCGATGAGGTCGCGTTGCGTGTCGGCGAGTTGGCCGACGAGAGCGATCCTGGCGTCGCGACGGAGCGGAAGGGCGTCGCGGGAGTTTTTGAGGAGAACGGCGGATTTACGGGCGAGGTCGCGCGCGTGTTCGAGGTGATCGGGGTGCAGCGTGAATTGTTTTTCGCGTTCTTCGTCGGAGTAGCGGTAGGGATCTTCGAAGAGGCCGAGGCGAGCTTTGGCGGTGAGGATGGCGGTGACGGCTTGGTCGAGGCGCTCCATCGAAACGGCGCCGGATTCGACGAGCGCGGGCAAATGCGGGCCGTAGATACGGCTCTCCATGTCCATGTCGACGCCGGCGTTGAAGGCGATTTTGGCGGCTTCGGGTTCGTCGGCGGCGATGCCGTGTTCGAGGAGTTCGCGGACGGAGGTCCAGTCGGAGACGACGAAGCCGTTGAAGCCCCATTCGTGTCGGAGGATATCGGTCACGAGAAATTTGTTGGCGGAGACCGGGACGCCGTTGAGGTCGTTGAAGCCGACCATGAAGGTGGCGACGCCGGCATCGAGCGCGGCTTTGAACGGCGGAAGGTAGATGTCGCGAAGGGTGATTTCCGGGATGTCGGTGGTGTTGTAGTCGCGTCCGGCCTGGGCGGCGCCGTAGGCGGCGAAGTGTTTCGCGCAGGCGAGGATCGTGTCCGTGCGTGACAGGTCGTCGCCTTGGAAACCGCGAACGCGAACACGCGCGATGGCGCTGGTGAGAAAGGTGTCTTCGCCGGCGCTTTCCATGATGCGGCCCCAGCGCGGGTCGCGGGAGATGTCGAGCATCGGGGCGAACGTCCAATGCTGGCCGGCGGCGGAGGCTTCGATGGCGGCGATGCGTTCGGATTTTTCGATCGCTTCGAGATCCCAGGACGCGGCCTGGCCGAGGTTGATGGGGAAGATGGTGCGGTAGCCGTGGATGACGTCGAAGCCGAAGAGCAGCGGGATTTTCAGGCGCGTTTGTTCGACGGCGATTTTTTGGTAGGCGCGCGTGCGGGCGGGGCCGATGGCGTTGAGGATGCTGCCGACGCGGCCGGCGGCGACCTCGGCCTCTAGGTTGCGGCGCGTGGCGGGCCCGGTCTCTTCGCCGGGCGCGGAGTATTGGATGAGCTGGCCGATTTTTTCGTCGGTTGTCATCTGCGCGAGGAGCGCGGCGACCTGTTGCTTGAGGGCGGCTTCGTCAGGTTTTGCGGATGCAAGCAGCGCGGCGGAAAGAGCGGTGAACACGGCGGCGGCGGAGCGGAGTTTCATGGTGGCAGGGGTTTGCGGGACTGACACCGACGCGAGCGAAGCCTTGGCGCATAAGGAGGGAGCCGAGGGCGAAGATGCAACCGCGGTCAGGAGAATCTGCCGTAGGTGACATAAACGATGCTGTTGCCTGAAAGTAGCATCGTGGGAAAAACGCTCGTCCGAAAAATTACGGGTTGTTCGATCAGGAAGAGTAACGGAATGTCGCGGGTTGGCGCCCGGCGCGGAAGCGCGACCGTGGCGCGTCGCCCCCTCAATTTTTCCAACGCATGAATCCCTACGTATCCGAAGTCCTCGATCTGGTAGCGCGCCGCAATGCAGGTGAGCCGGAGTTTCTGCAAGCGGTGCATGAAGTGCTCGAGTCGCTCGCGCCGGTGATTGAGCGCCACAAAAAGTATCGGGACGGGCGCATCCTGGAGCGGGTGGTCGAGCCGGAGCGGCAGATTGTGTTTCGGGTGGCGTGGCAGGACGACCAAGGGCGGGTGCAGGTGAACCGCGGATTTCGCGTGCAGTTCAACAGTGCGATCGGGCCTTACAAAGGCGGGCTGCGGTTTCACCCGAGCGTGAACCTGGGGATTCTGAAGTTTCTCGGTTTCGAGCAGATCTTCAAAAACGCGCTGACGACGCTGCCGATGGGCGGCGGCAAGGGCGGGTCAGATTTCGATCCGAAAGGAAAGTCGGACACGGAAGTGATGCGTTTCTGCCAGAGCTTCATGAACGAGCTCTATCGTCACATTGGTCCGAACACGGACGTGCCGGCGGGTGACATTGGCGTGGGTGCGCGCGAAGTCGGGTATTTGTTTGGACAATACAAGCGGATCGCGAACGAGTTCACGGGCGTGTTCACCGGCAAGGGCCTGAAGTGGGGCGGATCGTTGATTCGTCCCGAAGCGACGGGTTATGGCGCGGTGTATTTCGCCGAGGAGATGTTGAAGACGCGCGGCGACACGCTGGCGGGGAAAGTTTGCGCGGTGTCGGGCTCGGGCAATGTCGCGCAATTTACGGTGGAGAAGCTGCTGCAGCTCGGCGCAAAGCCGGTGACGTTGTCGGATTCGGACGGCAGCATTTACGATCCGTCGGGTTTCACGCCGGAGAAGCTCGCGTGGGTGATGCAGCTGAAGAATCAGCGACGCGGCCGGATCAAGGAATACACGGAGAAGTTTGGCGGGACATTTCTCGCGGGGCAGCGGCCGTGGTCGGCGCCGTGCGATTGTGCGTTTCCGAGTGCGACGCAGAACGAGATCGATGGCGAAGACGCGAAGACGCTTTTGAAGAACGGGTGCAAGCTCGTGTCGGAGGGCGCGAACATGCCGTCGACGCCGGACGCGGTGCACGCCTATCTTGCCGCGGGGATTCTGTATGGTCCGGGCAAGGCGGCGAACGCGGGTGGCGTGGCGACGTCGGGCTTGGAGATGTCGCAGAATTCGATGCGGTTGAATTGGTCGCGCGAAGAAGTCGATCAGCGCCTGCAACGGATCATGACGAACATCCACGAGAGTTGCCGGGCGACGGCGGCGGAGTATGGCGCGCCGGGCAATTATGTGTTAGGTGCGAACATCGCGGGATTCACGAAAGTGGCGGACGCGATGTTGGAGCAAGGCGTGTTGTAAGGGGCGGAAATGAGGAACCACGAATGGACACGAACGAACACGAATTCCTGACCGGTTTTGATTCGTGCCAATTTGGGTCCATTCGTGGTGAGTATGAATAGAAGTTCGGGAATGGCAGGTGCGTCGAAGCCGGGAGCGCGGTCCACGGAGACGACGGGTCTTCAGGGCATTGACCGCGTGCTGCGCGGGATCGAGCCCGGTGACAATATCGTGTGGGAGGTCGACACGATCGAGGAGTATCAGGAGCTGGTGAGTCCGTATGTGGCAGCGGCGCGCGTGGCGGGAAGAAAGGTCATTTATTTCCGTTTCGCGGACCACCACACGCTGGTGGAGGAGCAGGAAGGCGCGGAGATTTGCGAAGTGAATGCGGGCGCGGGTTTCGAGGCGGTGGTGCGGCAGGTGCACGACGTGATTGAGCGGGCGGGCACGCGGGTGATTTATGTTTTCGACTGCTTGTCGCATCTGGCGGACCGCTGGATGTCGGACCAGAGCCTTGGGAATTTCTTCATGCTGACGTGTCCGCGTCTCCGGGATTTGGAGACGGTGACATATTTCGCGCTCTATCGGGACAAGCACTCGCTGTATGCGTTGGAGCCGATTCGGCAGACGACGCAGTTTCTGCTGGATGTGTTTCGTTTGGACCTGAGGCTGTATGTGCGACCGGTGAAGGTGCAGCATCGCTCGCGCGAGGCGATGAACACGATTCACGTGCGGCACGGCGGGGAGTTTTTGCCGGTGAAGGACAGTGCGGTGTTGGCGCAAATCTTGTCGCGCACGCAGTGGCCGCGTTTGCAGAGCGATCGGCGCAGCGGGTATTGGCGGCGGTTATTTCAGGAGGCGGCGCAGGTTTCGAAGGAGTGGCGGGAGGAGCGCGGGTCGGCGGAGCGGCGGGCGGAGATGACGAAGAAAGTTTTCGCGGCGCTGCGGGTGCATCGATCGGGCATCGCTTCGCTGGTGGAGCGGCATTTGACGCTCGAGGATTTTCTGCTCGTGCGCGATCGGATGATTGGGATCGGGTCAGTCGGCGGGAAGACGCTGGGGATGTTGGTGTCGCGCGCGATCCTGCGCGATCGCGATCCGGAGCTGGCGAGCCGGCTTGAGGCGCATGATTCGTTTTTCGTAGGGGCGGAAGTGTTCGTGACGTTTCTCGTGCAGAACGGAGTGTGGTGGTTGCGCGAGGATCAGAAGAAACCGGAGAAGTTTCTGGTCGGGCTGGATGAAGGGCGACGGCGCACGCTGAACGGAATTTTTCCGGAGCACATCAACGAGCAGTTTCGCGGGATGTTGGATTATTTCGGCGAGTCGCCGTATATCGTGCGATCGAGTTCGATTCTCGAGGATGCACGCGGGAATGCGTTTTCCGGAAAATACGAAAGTGTATTCGTGGTGAATCGCGGATCGCGGGAGGAGCGGATGCGGGCGTTGCTGGATGCGGTGCGGCGGGTGTATGCGAGCGTGTTGGAGGAAGAGGCGCTGCGTTATCGGCGGCGGCGTGGATTGTTGGAGAGCGAAGAGCGGATGGCGCTGTTGATCATGCGGGTGTCGGGCGCGGCGCATGGAAGATATTATTATCCGCAGGCGGCGGGCGTGGGGCTGTCGTATAATCCCTTCGTGTGGCATCCGGACATCGATCCGCGCGCGGGGGTGTTGCGGCTGGTATTCGGATTGGGCACACGCGCGGTGGATCGGTCGGATGACGACTACACGCGATTGGTGGCGTTGAATGCGCCGACGCGACGGCCGGAGGCGAGTTTCGAGGAAGTGCGCGATCACTCGCAGCGGCGGATGGATTGTTTGGATTTGATGGAAGGGACATTTTTGTCGGTCCCCTTTGGCGAGGTGCTGGAAGAGCAGGTCGACTATCCGGCGGATCTGTATCTCACGCCGACGGACGTGGAGGGTTACCCCTGCATCACGTTCGAGCGATTATTGCGGGAGACGAGCGTGCCGGACGATTTGCGGCGGATGTTGCGCGTGTTGGAGGAGGCGTATGAGGCGCCGGTGGACATCGAGTTCGCGTTGAACTTCATCGCGGACGGAACGTATCGGATTCACTTGCTGCAGTGCCGGACCTTTCAAGTGCGACGCGAAGGAGCGGGCCAGTTATCGGCTGTATCCGGAAAACAAACACGCTTGATGACGGCGCATGGCGCGGTGATTGGCGTGAGCCGGGAGGTGCGGCTGACGCGCATCGTGTATGTGGTGCAGGAGACGTATGCGAAGCTGACGGAGCAGGAGCGCTATGCGGTCGCGCGATTGATCGGGCGGCTGAATCCGACGCATCCCGTGGGCGATCGCGGATTGATGCTGATTGGGCCCGGGCGTTGGGGGACGCAAAGTCCGGCGTTAGGGATTCCGGTGCATTTTGGGGAGATCAGCCGGGCCTCGGTGATCTGCGAAGTCGTGGCGATGCACGAGCGATTGATCCCGGACGTGTCGCTCGGCACGCATTTCTTCAACGATCTCGTGGAGCACGACATGATGTATGTGGCGTATTTCCCGCGGAAGACGGGCAACTCGGTCGATGAAGCGTGGTTCAGGAATGCGCCGAGCCGGTTGTTGGAATTGGAGCCGTCAGCGGCGGCGCTGGAGAATGTCGTGCGCGTGATCGATTTCCGCGAAGGAGACGAGCCGGTGTTTTTCCGCGCGGATGCGACCGCGCAGGAAGCGGTGGTGTTTCGGGTGGAGTGAGAGGGCACAAAAAAAGCCCGGCGCGGACGCCGGGCTTGGTGAGAGACGTGATCCTTTAGGGAAGGTCGGTTGTGCCCATCAGGTAGCGGTCGCATTCGCGGGCGGCGCCCCGACCCTCGTTGATGGCCCAGACGACGAGCGATTGACCGCGACGGCAGTCGCCGGCGGCGAAGACGCCCTTGATGTTCGTCGTGTATTTCTCGTGCTCGGCTTTGATGTTCGAGCGGGCGTCGGTTTCGAGATTCAGATCCTTGAGGATCGTCTGCTCGGGCCCGACGAAGCCCATGGCGAGAAGGACGAGTTGCGCAGGGCGGGTTTGTTCGGTGCCGGGGACTTCGGTGGGAACGAACTGGCCCTTGTCGTTTTTGCTCCAGGTGATCTGGACGGTGACGAGTTCCTTCACGGCGCCGTTTTCGTCGCCGATGAACTTTTTCACGGTCGTGAGATACACGCGCGGATCGGCGCCGAACTTCGCGGCGGCCTCCTCCTGGCCGTAGTCCATCTTGTAGACCTTGGGCCATTCGGGCCAGGGGTTGTCCGCCGTGCGGTCCATGGGCGGCTTCGGGAGGATTTCGATTTGCGTGATGCTCTTGGCGCCGTGGCGCATCGAGGTGCCGACGCAGTCGGTGCCGGTGTCGCCGCCGCCGATGACGACGACGTCTTTGCCCTTGGCGTGGATCGGGCAGTGTTCGGCGCCGCCGTTGAGGATCGCCTTGGTGTTCTCGGTGAGAAGCTCCATGGCGAAGTGCACGCCCTTGAGGTTGCGGCCCTCGATGGGAAGATCGCGCGGCTTGGTGGCGCCGGTGCAGATGACGGTGGCGTCGTATTCCTTGAGGAAGATCTGCGGTTCGACGTTTTCGCCGACGTTGGCGTTGCAGATGAAGCGGATGCCGGACTCCTCCATCAGCTTGATGCGGCGGAGGACGACTTCCTTTTTGTCCAACTTCATGTTGGGGATGCCATACATGAGGAGACCGCCGGGACGGTCGGCGCGTTCGAAGACCGTGACGGTGTGACCGGCTTTGTTGAGTTGTTCGGCGGCGGCGAGTCCGGCGGGGCCGGAGCCGATGACGGCGACTTTTTTGCCGGTGCGAACGAGCGGCTTCTCGGGATTAACCCAACCTTCGTCCCACGCGCGGTCGGTGATCGCGCACTCGATGTTTTTGATCGTGACCGGCGGAGCGTTGATGCCGAGGACGCAGGAGCCTTCGCAGGGAGCGGGGCAAACGCGGCCGGTGAACTCGGGGAAGTTGTTCGTCTTGTGCAGACGATCGATGGCTTCCTTCCAGAGGCCGCGGTAAACGAGATCGTTCCACTCCGGGATCAGGTTGTTGATCGGGCAGCCGGAAGCCATGCCGCTGATCAGTTTGCCGGTGTGGCAGAACGGAACGCCGCAATCCATGCAGCGGGCGCCCTGCGTGCGGAGCTTCTTCTCCTCCATGTGGTGGTGAAACTCCTTCCAGTCTTTGACGCGCTCGAGCGGCGGGCGGTCGACGGGAAGTTCGCGCAGGTATTCGATGAAGCCAGTGGGTTTGCCCATGGGAAAATTTAGCTGAGAGCTGGTTTAGTTGCCGCCGACGCGGGAGAGGTCGCGGGCGTTTTCTTCGAAGGCGGCCATGATGGCTTCGTCGCCGGTGAGTCCCTGGGCCTGCGCGCGCTCGATGCAGGCGAGCATGCGCTTGTAGTCCTTCGGGAGGATTTTCACGAACTTCGGCACCATGGCATCCCAATTATCGAGGATCCGCTGACCGCGGGCGCTCTTCGTGTGGGTGACGTGGTTTTCGATGAGCGTGCGGAGCTCGTTGGCTTCGGCGGGCGTCTCAATTTTTTCGATACCGACCATGGCGCGGTTCACGTCCTTCGTGAACTCGCCGGACTCGTCGAGCACGTAGGCGATGCCGCCGGACATGCCGGCTGCGAAGTTGCGCCCGGTGGTGCCGAGGACGACGACGCGGCCGCCGGTCATGTATTCGCACGCGTGATCGCCGACGCCTTCGACGACGGCGTTGACGCCGGAATTACGGACGCCGAAGCGTTCGCCGGCGCGGCCGCGGATGTAGAGTTCGCCGGCGGTGGCGCCGTAGAGGGCGACGTTGCCGACGATGATGTTGTCGGCGGGCTCGAAGGTCGAATTGACGGGCGGGTAGATGATGATCTTGCCGCCCGAGAGGCCCTTGCCGACGTAGTCGTTGGCGTCGCCCTCGATGGAGAACGTCATGCCCTTCGGCATGAACGCGCCGAAGCTTTGTCCGGCGGAGCCCTTGAAACGGATGCGAATCGTGTCTTCGGGCAGGCCTTGCGGACCGTATTTCTTCGTGATCTCGGAACCGGTGATGGTGCCGACGACGCGGTTGACGTTACGGACCGGGAGTTCGGCGATGACCTTTTCGCCGTGCTCGATGGCGGGCTGGCAGATCGGGAGGAGCTGCGTGAGGTCGAGGGATTTGTCGAGGCCGTGATCCTGCTTGATCGTGCAGAAGCGGCCGACCGTGTCGGGCACTTCCGGTTGATAGAGGATATTGCTGAAGTCGATGCCGCGGGCCTTCCAGTGGTCGACGGCCTTCTTCGGCTCGAGGCGTTCGGTGTGGCCGATCATTTCCTCGATCGTGCGGAAGCCGAGCTGCGCCATGAGCTCGCGGACCTCCATGGCGATATACGTCATGAAGTTCACCACGTGCTCGGGCTTGCCGGCGTATTTCTCACGGAGCCGCGGATCCTGGGTGGCGACGCCGGCGGGGCATGTATTCAGATGGCAAACACGCATCATGATGCAGCCGGTGGCGACGAGCGGTGCGGTGGCGAAACCGAACTCTTCGGCGCCGAGCAGCGCGGCGATGACGACGTCGCGGCCGGTCTTGAGCTGACCGTCGGTTTCGACGGCGATGCGCGAGCGAAGGTTATTGAGGACGAGCGTCTGGTGGGTTTCGGCGAGGCCGAGTTCCCAGGGCAGGCCCGCGTGCATGACCGACGTTTGCGGCGAAGCGCCGGTGCCGCCGTCGTATCCAGAAATCAATACGACATCGGCGTGGGCCTTGGCGACGCCGGCGGCGATGGTGCCGACGCCGACTTCGGCGACGAGCTTCACGCTGATGCGGGCGTGGCGGTTGGAGTTCTTGAGATCGTGGATGAGCTCCGCGAGGTCCTCGATCGAATAGATGTCGTGGTGCGGCGGGGGCGAGATGAGGCCGACGCCGGCGGTGGTGCCGCGAGTTTTCGCGACCCAGGGATAGACCTTGGTGCCGGGCAGCTGGCCGCCTTCACCGGGCTTCGCGCCCTGCGCCATCTTGATTTGGATTTCGCGGGCATTGACGAGGTAGTGGCTCGTGACGCCGAAGCGGCCGGAGGCGACCTGCTTGATGGCGGAGTTTTTCGAGTCGCCGTTGGGCAACGGGATGAACCGCTCGGGATCTTCGCCGCCTTCGCCGGTGTTGGATTTGCCGCCGATGCGGTTCATCGCGATGGCGAGCGTCTCGTGCGCTTCCTTCGAGATGGAGCCGTAGGACATGGCGCCGGTCTTGAAGCGCTTCATGATCGACTCGATCGGCTCGACTTCCTCGAGCGGGATCGGGTCGTTGAACTTGAAGTCGAGCAGGCCGCGGAGCGTGGCGATGTTCTTCGAGTTCTCGTTAATGATCGACGAGTATTGCTTGAACGCGGCGTAGCTGCCGGTGCGCACCGCTTTCTGCAGGCGGTGGATGGACTCGGGGTTGAACAGGTGGTATTCGCCCTCGTTGCGCCATTGATACTGACCGCCGGCGGGAAGGACGTGGCCGTTGACGGGGCGTTCCGGGAAGGCGGCGCGGTGACGCGAGAGCACTTCGGAGGCGATGACATCGAGGCCGATGCCGCCGACGCGCGAAGGCGTCCAAGTGAAGTAGTGATCGACGACATCCTGGCGGAGTCCGACGGCTTCGAAGACTTGGGCGCCGCGGTAGGACTGGATCGCGGAGATGCCCATCTTGGACATGACCTTGACGACGCCCTTCGACGCGGCCTTCACGAAGTTCTTGCACGCGGTCTTGTGATCGACGTTCACGAGCATCCCGTCCTGGATCATGCCGTCGATGGTTTCGAAGGCGACGTAGGGATTGATCGCGGAGCAGCCGTAGCCGATGAGCAGCGAGAAGTGGTGAACTTCGCGGGCTTCGCCGGTTTCGAGGACGATCGAAATGCGCGTGCGCAGACCCTCGCGGATGAGGAAGTGATGCAAGCCGGCGACGGCGAGCAGCGCGGGGATGGGCGCGAAGTCTTTCGTGACGCCGCGATCGGAGAGGATGAGGATGGTGACCTCTTCGTCTTCGATGAGGCGGCGGGCGATGAGGCAGATTTCCTCCATCGCTTTCGCGAGGCCCTTTTCACCGCGGGTGGCGCGGAAAAGAATCGGGATGGTGCCGACCTTGAAGCCGGGTTGATCGAGGCGGCGGAGTTTCGCGAATTCTTCGTTCGTGAGGACGGGCCACTTCAATTCGACGCGACGGCAGGCGAGCGGGTCGGGGTTGAGGAGATTGCCTTCGGAGCCGAGGCGCGTTTCGGCGGAGGTGATGATTTCCTCGCGGATACAGTCGATCGGCGGGTTGGTGACCTGCGCGAAGAGCTGCTTGAAATAATCGTAGAGCAGGCGCGGCTTGTTCGAAAGGACGGCGAGCGGCGTGTCGTTGCCCATCGAACCGATCGCTTCGACGCCGTTAGTGGCCATCGGCGCGATGAGGATGCGTTGGTCTTCGAACGTGTAGCCGAACGCGATTTGGCGATGGAGCAGCGTGTCGTGGTCGGGCTGCGGAATTTTCGGCGCCGCGGGCAACTGTTCGAGTTGGATGAGGTGCTCGTTGAGCCACTGACGATACGGGCGCTCGGTCGCGAGCTGCTTCTTGATTTCTTCGTCCTCGATGATGCGGCCCTGCTCGGTGTCGACGAGGAACATGTGGCCGGGTTGGAGGCGGCCCTTTTGTGCGATCTGGTCGGCGGGGATGTCGTCGATCACACCGGCTTCGGATGCCATGACCACGAGGCCGTCCTTGGTGACGTAGTAGCGGCACGGGCGGAGGCCGTTGCGGTCGAGGCAGGCGCCCATCTGCTTGCCGTCGGTGAAGCACACGGCGGCGGGGCCGTCCCACGGCTCCATCAAGCAAGAGTGGTATTGGTAAAATGCGCGGCGATCGTCGTCCATGGTCTCATGATTGGACCAAGGTTCGGGGATCATCATCATCATCGCGTGCGACAACGGGCGGCCGGCGAGGACGAGGAGTTCGAGCGTGTTGTCGAACATCGACGAGTCGGAGCCGTTGGGATTGATGATCGGGAGGATCTTTTGGATGTCGTCGCCGAAGAGTTCGGAAGCGAAGAGCGCCTGGCGGGCGTGCATCCAGTTGATATTGCCGCGGAGCGTGTTGATTTCGCCGTTGTGCGCGATGTAGCGATACGGGTGGGCACGGTCCCAGCTCGGGAACGTGTTGGTCGAAAAACGCGAGTGGACGAGGGCGAGGGCGCTGTCCATCGCCGGGTGTTTGAGATCGGGGAAATACTGTTCGAGCTGCTCGGTCGTGAGCATGCCCTTGTAGACGATAGTCTTGTAGGACAGGCTCGGGACATACCACATCTCGGCGCCGGAGAACGTGGACGTGCGAATCTCGGAGTAGGCGCGCTTGCGGATGACGTAGAGTTTGCGCTCGAACGCGGCGTCATCGAGGCCTTCGGCGCGGCCGATGAAAATCTGGCGCATGAACGGCTCCGCGGACTTCGCGGTGTCGCCCAGCATGGAGTTGTCGGTCGGCACGGTGCGCCAGCCAAGGAGGATTTGGCCTTCGGATTGGACGATGCCGGCGAAGACCTCTTCGAGCTTGCGGCGGGCGGTGGGGTTGCGCGGAAGGAAGACGAGGCCGGCGCCGTATTGGCCGGCTTCAGGAAGGTTCAGGCGCGAGGACTTTTTGGTGACCTCGGCGAAGAACTTGTGCGGCATCTGGATGAGGATGCCGGCGCCGTCGCCGGTGTTGACCTCGGCGCCGCTGGCGCCGCGATGGTCGAGATTTTTGAGAACCTGAAGGCCCTGCTCGACGATCCGGTGGGACTTGCGTCCCTTCATGTCGACCACGAAGCCGACGCCGCACGCGTCGTGCTCAAACCAGGGATCGTAGAGCCCCTGTTTGCCCGGACGGAGTGTTTTAGGAGCTCGCGGCTTGGGGGAAGTGCTGCGGCGTGAAGTGGCTGGGCCTGTGTCCGATGTCCGGGTCTTATTCATTTAGGTCAGTTTAAGATCTGCGATCTGGAAAGTGAGAATCAGGGCGAAGCGGTGCGCAGCGCGGCCGGGTCGCCAGTGAGGCGCTTGCGGGAGTGACTGAGATGGAAAATCGGAAGCATAAAAAAGGCCGTTCTCGTCGTTGCGAGAGCGGCCCGTTGGGAGTCGTTAGTTACGGAGAGCTCTCAGCAGCATCAGAAGAAGCGCACCGTTTTAGTAGCCATCTTCGCGTGCTCTTCGTCGGAACAGCCGGCGTTCGTCGGAGCGTCGGCGGGAGCGTCGACAGGTTTTATCAGATCGTTGCTGAGAAGGTAGTTTTCGACTTCTTCGCCGGAAACGTCGGCGAGCATCACGCCATCGATCTCAACGCAGGGCGAGAGAGGCTGGCCGGACTTGGCGACCATCTCCGCGTAGTTGGCGCGGTTGTTGATGATGTCGATGTCCTCGTAAGCGAGGTTGTATTTGCGCATGATCGCGCGCACGCCATTTGACCAGCCGCAGGAGGGCTTGAGATAGGCTTTGATCTTCATGCGATGAACGTGTGCGGGTGCAAAAGCGGCGCAAGGTATAGGTCCGGTTTTCCCGCAATCAAGGACTGTTTTGGGCCAAAGAAGAAAAAGTTTTGTGAGAGCAGACGGGTTGCGGCTCGGCATGAAGAGCGGGATGGCCGGCGGACTTCCAAGTGGATTCTTCGCTTCGCTCGGAATGACAGACGTTCGCGTCACGCGGGCCGATTTGGAGCTTCCCGCGGTGTGCGGCGGCTCATATTAGGCGGGAAATGAAAGTTCTCGTGACCGGCGCGGCCGGGTTCATCGGTTACCATGTCGCGCGCCGTCTCGCGGAGACGAAACGTTGCGAAGTCCTAGGCGTGGACAACGTGAACGAGTATTACTCCGTGGATTTGAAGCGGGCGCGGCTGGCGGAGTTGGAGAAGCTGGAAGATTTCCGATTCGTGAAAGTGGATCTGGCGGATGCGGCGGCGTTTGCCGGGGTGTATGCGCATTTCAAGCCGCAGTATGTGGTGCATCTCGGAGCGCAGGCGGGCGTGCGTTACAGTGCGGAAAACCCGGCGGCCTACGTGCGGAGCAATGTCGAGGGTTTCTTAAATGTGCTGGAGACCTGTCGGAAATCGCCGCCGAAGCATCTGGTGTTTGCGTCGTCGAGCAGTGTTTACGGTGCGGGGGCGGAGGTGCCATTTCACGAGGATGCGAACACCGACCGGCCGATCTCGTTTTATGGAGCGACGAAGAAGAGCAACGAGTTGATGGCGCACACCTATGCGCATCAGCACGGGTTGATGATCACGGGCCTGAGGTTCTTCACGGTGTATGGGCCGTGGGGGCGGCCGGACATGGCGCCAACGATTTTTTCGAGGGCGATTTGTGAGGGGACGCCGATCAAGCTCTTCAACGAAGGACGAAACCGGCGCGATTTCACGTATGTCGATGACATCGTGGACGGGGTGTTGAAGGTGCTCCTCTACCCTCCGGCGCAGCCGCCGGTGCCGCCGTTTCGGATTTTCAACATCGGGCACAATCGGCCGGTCGAGGTGGTGTTGTTTGTGCGGATGTTGGAGGAGTTGCTGGGAAAGAAGGCGGTGGTGGAACTCGCACCGCCGCAGTCCGGCGACATGGTCGAAACCTGTGCGAGCATCGATCAACTGCGCGCGGCGGTGGGTTTCGAGCCGAAGGTGCCGTTGGAAGAGGGGTTGCGCCGGTTCGTGGAGTGGTTTCGCGGGTATTATAAATAGAGGGAAAACATCATGAATGCGGGGGAGATCGCGGCGGCGGTGGTGATCGTTGCGACGCTCGTGGGCGTGGCGATTGGGCGTTGGCCGTGGCTAAAGATGAATCGTGCGACCATTGCCTTGGTGGGGGCGACGGTGCTGGTGGCGCTGGGGGCGCTGACGTTGGAGGAGGCGTATGCGTCCATCGATTGGAACACGTTGCTGCTCTTGTTCGGGATGATGGTGCTCAACGTGAACCTGCGCGCGGCGGGGTTTTTCGAGTTGGTGACGGCGAAGGTGGTGATGCATGCCCGGACGCCGCGGCGGCTGCTGGCGATGCTGGTCGTGGTGTCGGGTGTTTTCTCGGCGGTGTTTCTCAACGACACCGTCGTGCTGGTGTTCACTCCGCTGGTGTTGGATATCGCGGAGCGGCTTCGGCGGAATCCCCTGCCCTATCTGGTGGCGCTGGTGACGGCGGCGAATGTCGGATCGGTCGCGACGATCACGGGCAACCCGCAGAACATGCTCGTGGGAATTTCATCGGGAATTGGATTTGTGGCGTTCATGCGCGAACTTGCGCCGATCGCGTTGCTCGGACTGGCAGTGATCTGGGTCGTGATCGTGCTGGTGTATCGGAAGGAATTTGGGCGGGAGCGGTTTGTGGGAGGTTATGTGTTCGCGCCGGACGTGATGAAGCCGAGGTTGCGGAAATCGCTGTTTGCGACGGGGCTGATGGTGATCGCGCTGGCCGCGGGTGCGCCGGTGCCCTTGTGCGCGGCGCTCGCGGCGGCGGTGTTGTTGGTGACGCGGCGAAATGGGACGGAGAAGGTGTTCCAGGAGATCGATTGGGCGTTGCTGGTGTTTTTCAGTGCGTTGTTTGTGGTGACGGGCGCGATTAGCGAATCGGGTTGGGGCGAGCGGTTGTTTGCGGTGTTGCGGCCGTTTGCGGAAAACGGAGCGGCGTCGCTGACGGGCGCGGCGGTGGTGTTGAGCAATCTCGTCTCGAACGTGCCCGCCGTGATGTTGTTTCGTCCGATCGTGCCGGGGCTGGCGGATCCTGAATCGGTGTGGCTGACGATTGCGATGGCGACGACGCTTGCGGGAAATCTCACGCTGCTCGGATCGGTGGCGAATTTGATCGTGGCGGAGATCGCGCGCGGACGTGGCGTGCACCTGACCTTCGTGGAGTATCTCAAAGCGGGCACGCCGATCGCTCTCGTGACGCTGGCGGGCGGGGTGTGGTGGATGAGTTTTTGACGCGTGACGCGAAGGGAAACGATATTCGCGACTTGACGTGTTCGGGTGAACACCGCATCGGTCCCGGATATTCGATCCCAGCTTGCAGTGCCAAAAGCGCCCGGCAGGCTGCGGCTTCACTCCCCTCCTCCGAACGTTCGAGCACTTTTTTAAAGCCATGTCCAAAGCCGCTCCCGCCAAAGCCAATTCCTCGGCCGTCATTCCGGCGCCGTCGCGCGATAAGAACATCGATCTCGCTGTGTCCGCGATCACCAAGCAGTTCGGCGAGGGCTCGATCATGCGGCTCGGCTCATCGAGCAAGATGAAGGTGGAGACGCTCACCACCGGCTCGCTCGCGATCGATCTGGCGCTGGGCGTAGGCGGGTTGCCGAAGGGCCGTATCGTCGAGATTTACGGACCGGAATCGTCGGGTAAGACGACGTTTTGTTTGAGCGTGATCGCGGAAGCGCAGAAGGCGGGCGGGCTGGCGGCGTTCATCGACGTCGAGCACGCGTTGGATCCGAAATACGCGCGGATCCTGGGCGTGAATCTGGACGATCTTTTGGTTTCGCAACCGGACTCGGGGGAGGACGCGTTGAATATCGCGGAGACGCTGATCCGTTCGAACAGCATCGATGTGATCGTGATCGATTCGGTGGCGGCGCTGATTTCGAAGCAGGAATTGGACGGGCAGATGGGCGATGCGACGGTGGGATCGCAGGCGCGATTGATGTCGCAGGCGATGCGCCGGCTGACGGCGGTGGTGAACAAGACCAAGTGCATCTGCATTTTCACGAATCAGATTCGCGAAAAGATCGGCGTGATGTTCGGCAATCCGGAGACAACCCCGGGCGGGCGTGCGTTGAAGTTCTTCGCCTCGGTGCGCCTCGACATTCGTCGCAAAGACCAGATCAAGACTCCCGAAGGCAAGGTCGTCGGCAATCGCACGAAGATCAAAGTCGTGAAGAACAAGGTCGCGCCGCCGTTCACCGAGGTGGAATTCGACATCATGTATGACGAAGGCATCTCGAAAGTCGGTTCGCTGCTGGATCTCGGGCTCGAGCACAAGATTCTCGAGAAGAAAGGCGCGTGGATTGCGCACGAAGGACAGCTCATCGGCCAAGGCCGCGACGCGGCGAAAACGACGTTACGCGAGAAGCCGGAGCTGGCGGAGAAGATTTCTAAGGCGGTGCTCGAGAAGGTGAACGTCACCGGTGGCGCGACGATCACGGGCGCGGAGGCCGAGTAAGGCCGGCGACTGACGTGAAGCGGATTTCGAGAGCGGCTTGAAAGAGCCGCTCTTTTTTTTGCGGTGGCGATCCGGGAGAACGAGAACGATTACGGGAAATAGAACAATTGAGTCAGGTCCTCGTCTTCCTTCGACCTCCGCGGTTGCTGCCGGGGCGTGTTAGAGCTTGAATGGGCGGGTCATGTCTCGCCTCGAAGATTCACCTGCGGCTGTGCGTGAAGCGGTGTTTGCCGTTCGCGGTTTGACGAAGACCTATGGCGAAGGCGATGCGGCGGTGCATGCGTTGGTCGGCGTGGATCTGGATTTGTTTCGCGGCGAACTGGTCGTGTTGCTCGGGCCATCGGGGAGTGGGAAGTCGACCCTGCTCAATAATCTCGGTGGGTTGGATGTGCCAACGTCGGGATCGTTGTTGTATCGCGGCAATGATTTGGCGCAGGCGGACGAAGCGGGGCTGACGCAGTATCGCCGGGACGCGGTGGGGTTTGTGTTTCAGTTCTACAATCTGATTCCGAGCCTGACGGCGCGGGAAAACGTGGCGTTGATCACGGAGATTGCGCGCGATCCGATGGAGCCGGAGGAGGCGCTGCAGTTGGTGGGATTGGGTCCGCGAATGGATCATTTTCCGGCGCAACTTTCGGGCGGAGAACAGCAGCGGGTGGCGATTGCGCGGGCGATTGCGAAGCGACCGGAGGTGTTGTTGTGCGACGAACCAACGGGCGCGTTGGACGTGAACACAGGCGTCACGGTGCTCGAAGCGATCGAGCACATCAATCGGGAGCTGGGGACGCTCGCGGTGATCATCACGCACAATGCGATCCTGGCGGACATGGCGGATCGCGTGCTCTCGATGCGCGACGGAAGAATCGTGAGCGAGCACGCGAATGCGCGACGCGAGCCGGTGAGGAATTTGAAATGGTGAAGGCGCCAGATTCAAACGAAGGAGCGGCTGCGCGTGTTCGGCGATGAGCCTGCTCGATCGGAAGATGCTGCGGGATTTGCGGGCGTTGAAATCGCAGGCGTTGGCGGTGGCGCTGGTGATGGCGTGCGGCCTCGCGATGATGATCATGACGCGGTCGCTGATTCTTTCGTTGGAGACGACGCGAGACGATTACTACCGCGAGTATCGTTTTGCGGACGTGTTTGCGCGGTTGAAACGGGCGCCGGACGCGGTCGCGAACGAGCTGCGTGCGATTCCTGGCGTGGCCGCGGTGCAGACGGGGATTGTGCTGCAAGCGACGCTGGACTTGCCGACGATGCCGGAACCGGCGACGGGCTCGTTTCATTCGCTGCCGGAACAGGGCGAGCGGGAGATCAACCAATTGTATTTGCGCCGCGGGCGATTGCTTGTGGGGCGGCAACCGCAGGGAGAGTTGCTCGTCGGCGAGGCGTTTGCGGAGGCGCATGGGTTGCAACCGGGCGATGAGATCGCGGCGGTGCTTTATGGGCGGCGGCAGACGTTTCGAATCGCGGGCATCGTGCTATCGCCGGAGTTCGTGTTTGAGGCGCCTCCGGGCGCGGCGTTGCCGGATCATCGCACGTATGGTGTATTCTGGGTGCCTTACAAAGAGCTGGCTGCGGCGACGAACATGGATGGCGCGTTCAACGAAGTCGCGCTCACGCTCGCGCCTGGTGCGAGGGAGCAGGAAGTGATTGCGGCGGTGGATCGCGTGCTGCGGCCCTATGGTGGACGCGGGGCATATGGACGAGAGATGCATCCGTCGCACACGCGCGTGCGCGACGAGATTCGCGTGTTGAATGGATTGTCGGTGGGTTTCCCGCTGGTGTTTCTGAGCGTGGCGGCGTTCATGACCAATGCAGTGATGAATCGGCAGATCACGCTGCAGCGGGAGCAGATCGCGATGTTGAAGGCGTGCGGATTCAGCAATCGCGAGGTGGGCTGGCACTATTTTCGATTTGCTCTCGTGATCGTGGCGGTGGGGACGGTGATTGGCGCGGCGGGCGGAGTCGCGCTGGGGACGCGGTTGGTGGAGATGTATCATTTGTTTTTTCGGTTTCCGGCGCTCGAGTTTCTCGTGGCGCGGGGCGTGTTGGGCGGAGCGGTGGTGGTGAGTGCGCTCGCGGCGTTTGCGGGAGTGTGGGGCGCGGTGCGCGCGGCGGTGCGACTGCCTCCCGCGGAGGCGATGCGACCGGAGCCGCCGTCGAACTTTCGGCCGTCCGTGGCCGAACGGATGGGGCTGGCGGGAAAGCTTTCCGTGTCGTTGCGAATGGCGTTGCGCAACATCGAGCGGAGGCCGGTGCGGGCGATGTTGACGGGAGTGGCGCTCGCGCTGGCGACGGGAATTCTGGTTGTGCCGAACGCATTGCGCGACGGGATCAACTACGTGCTCGATTATCAGTGGGACGTGGTGCAGCGGCAGACGGTGTATGTCTCGCTGATCGAGCCCGGGCCGGCGCGCGCGATCGCGGATTTTCGAAGCCTGCCCGGTGTGATCACGGCGGAGCCGGTGCGAGCGGCGCCGGTTGAACTCGCGGCGGGAGGCGTGGTGCGGCGGATCGGGCTCACGGCATTGCCCTCGCGCACGTTGTTGAATCGCGTGATCGATGCGAACGGTCGCCAAATCGAGTTGCCGCCGCGAGGCATCGTGTTGTCGGCGAAGCTCGCCGATGTGCTCGGAGTGAAGCCGGGCGATCTGCTCAACGTGCGCGCGCTCGAGGGAAAGCGGCCGTCGTTGTTGGTGCCGGTCGCGCGCCTGGCGGAGGATTTCGCGGGGACGGCGGCGTTCATGGAAATCGACGAACTGAACCGGCTGCTCGGCGAAGGCGATCGGATCACGGGAGCCTTCCTCACGGTGGCGGAGGGAAAGTGGGAGGAGTTTCTTCGCGCGATGAAGGAGACGCCACGCGCGAGCAGCGTTGTAGTAAAATCTCGGATACGGGAGAGCTTTCGGAAAACGACGGCGGAGAGCATCGGACTGATCCAAAAACTCTACATGGGCTTCGCGGTGGTGGTCGCGTTGGGGATCGTTTATAACAGCGCGCGGATTTCGCTGTCGGAACGGCAGCGCGAACTGGCGACGCTGCGGGTGGTGGGTTTCACGCAGGCGGAGGTGGGCGCGGTGTTGGTGAGCGAACTCGCGATTCTCACGATCGCGGCGCTGCCGGCGGGGTTGATCATCGGCTCGGTGTTTGCGACCGGAATTATCCATACCGTGAATACGGAGTTCGTGCGCGTGCCGGTGATTCTGACGATGGCGAACTACAGCATCGCGATGCTGGTGGTGGTGCTGGCGGCGGCGATTTCGGCGCTGGCGGCGACACGGCGATTGAATCAACTCGATCTCGTCGGCGTGCTGAAGGCGCGCGATTGATCCGCGATTTTTCCATGAAACCTTCCGCTCCCCCACCCTCTGGCAAACCGAAGACCGCGCGCGGCGGCGGTCGATCTGGATCCCGGCGCTGGCCGTGGATCGCGGGCGCGGTGCTGCTGGTTTCGATCGTCGCGGGCCTGTGGCCGCAGCCGGTGCCGGTCGAGGCGGCGGAAGCGCGGCGAGGTGCGCTGGTGGTGACGGTGAGCGAGGAAGGGATGACGCGCGTGCGAAACCGTTATGTGATTTCGGCTCCGGTCGCGGGGCAGCTGCGACGGATCGATTGGAAAGCAGGCGCAGAAGTGAAAGCCGGGGAAACGCCGCTGGCGACGATCGAGGCCACGGGTGCTGATTTTCTGGATACACGGACGCTGGCGCAGGCGGAGGCGCGCGTGCGCGGATCCGAAGCCGCGATGGCCGCGGCGGAAGCGCAGCGCGAGCGGGCGGCCGCGGCGGCGCAGACCTATGCGGCGGAATTCGAGCGGCTGCGACAGCTGCGAGACACCGGGGCGATTTCGGCGCAGGAGTTCGATGCGGCGGAGATGCGGGCGGCGACGGCGCAGCAGGAGGAACGAGCGGCGGCGTTTGCGCTGCAGGTGGCGAGATTCGAACTGGAGCAGGCGCGCGCGGTTTTGACCCGAGGAAGTCCGACGGGCGACCGCGGGGCGGAGACGATGGAACCGTTGACGGTTTTATCGCCGGTGGATGGAAGGATTTTGCGCGTGTATCAGGAGAGTGCGCGCGTGGTGCCGGCGGGTTTCGCGCTGTTGGAGGTGGGCGATCCGACGGATCTCGAGGCGCGGATCGAAGTGCTGTCGCGCGACGGCGTGGCGATTCAGCCGGGGGCCCGCGTGATGATTGAGCATTGGGGCGGTGCGCGGCCGCTGGAGGCGCGCGTGCGTTGGGTGGAGCCCTCGGCTTTCACGAAGATTTCGGCGTTGGGAGTCGAGGAGCAGCGCGTGTATGTGGTGGCGGATTTCGTTTCGCCGATCGAGGACCGCCCTACCCTTGGCGACAATTATCGGGTCGAAGGACGGATCGTGGTGTGGGAAGCCGAAGACGTGCTGCGCGCGCCGGCGGGAGCGTTGTTTCAGCGGGGCGGCGAGTGGCAGGCGTTTGTGTTGAAGAACGGACGCGCGGAGTTGCGGTCGCTGCAAGTGGGACGCTCGAATGGATTCGAAACGGAGATCGTGGACGGACTCGTCGAAGGAGAGCGCGTCATCGTGTATCCGGGCGACAGCGTGCGCGACGGCGTGCGCGTGCGAGAGATCGAAGTGAGCGCGCGATAGCGGACGCGCTTACGGGAAGAGCCATTCGTGGCGCCAGGTATCGCCGTCGCGAACGAAACGTTCGCGGTCGTGGTGGCGAAACGGACGTTGCACCCAGAACTCGATGAGGTCGGGAACGAGTCGAAAGCCGATCCAGTTCGGAGGGCGAGGAACGGAACCGAGCGGGAAGCGAGCGGCGACGGTGGCGACAGCGGGGGCGAGCGCGAAGCGGTGGGACATCGGTTGGGACTGGCGCGAAGCCCAGGCACCGAGCTGGCTGAGACGCGGGCGAGTCGCGAAGTAGGCGTCGGCTTCGTGATCTTCGACGCGGTGCACGGTGCCTTGGATGCGGAGTTGGCGCTCGAGTTTAGGCCAATGGAAACAGAGGGCAGCCTTCGGGTTGGTGTGAAGATCGGCGGCTTTGGGGCTGTCGAGATGGGTGTAGAAAACGAACCCGCGGGAATCGTGAGATTTCAGCAGAACCATCCGCACGCTGGGTCGACCGGATGCGTCCGCGGTCGCGAGGGCACAGGCGGTGTGATCGTGTGGCTCGTTGGCTTCGGCATCGGAGAACCACGTGGCAAAGAGCGAAATCGGATCCGGCGGCGGCATGGCGATAGAGTCGCGAGTGTGGCGCGCGCGGGCTCGGTGAGAGTTGGCGAAAGCTGCGCGTCGATTGGCGTGCTGCGGCGGAATTCGCGTTGCGTTCGGGGGTGTCCTGCTATGGTGGGGCGTTTGTGCCGCTTATTCATGATACCATCGCAGCTTTATCGACGCCGGTAGGGACTTCGGCTTTGGCGGTGTTGCGGGTGAGCGGAACGGAGGCGAGCCGTCTGGCAGGAGAGATTTTCGGGAAGCTGCCGCCGGCGAGAGAAATGCATCGCGGCGAGTATCGGGATCGGAACGGCGTGGTGTTGGACGACGTGATGTTCGTGGTTTTTCGGGCGCCGAAGTCGTATACCGGAGAGGACACGTTGGAAATATCGTGTCACGGCAACCCGTTCATTGTTCGTCGGATACTTGATGATCTGGTGGCCCGAGGGTGCAGGTTGGCCGAGCCGGGCGAGTTTACGCAGCGGGCTTTTCTGAGCGGGCGGATGGATCTAAGTCAGGCGGAAGCGGTGATGGACGTGATTCACGCGCGCAGCGAACGGGCACTGGAGGCGGCGAATCGACAGCTGCGAGGGGCGTTGGGGCGGAGGGCGGCGGCAGCGGTCGACCAATTGTTGGGAGTGATTGCTCGCGTGGAGGCTTATATCGATTTTCCGGAGGAAGATTTGCCGCCGGAGGATCAGGCCGCCGTCGCGGACGGGATTCGGAGCATCGCAGAGGATGCAGCTAAGTTGCGTGCCACGAAGCATTACGGTGATGTTTTGCGCGGTGGTTTGCGGACGGTAATCGTTGGCCGACCGAATGCCGGGAAAAGCAGCTTGTTAAATCGGTTGGTGGGGTATGACCGGGCGATCGTGAGTGCTGAGCCCGGCACGACGCGGGACTTTATCGAGGAGCAGATCATGATCGGGCCGCATTCCGTGCGGCTGATCGATACGGCGGGTTTAAACCCCTCTCCTACCCTGCTCGAAGGTTTCGGGATGGAGAAGACGCGTGAGCGAATGGAGGACGCTGATCTGGTGTTGCTCGTGGTGGATGCGTCGGTGGATGGTAGCGCAGATCCTATTGATGAAGAATTGGTTGCGGCCGGGGTTCCTGTTGTTAGGGTGTTGAATAAAGTCGATCTTGTGCCGGCGACGAGCGCGGCGAAATCGAGCAGAGATACGGCGACGGGAGAAGTAAGGGAGACAATTTACGTTTCAGCCAAAACGGGCGAAGGACTGGATGTGTTGATCGCGGCGATCGCCGCCGTGGCGGACCAACTGCAGACGGACACCGGTGAGGAGACGATTGCGATTAATGCGAGGCATGCGGCGGCTTTGACTGAGGTCGAGCGCTGTGCGGCGGCGGCGTTGGAAAAGTTAAAGAGCGGCGAGGCGATGGAGCTATTGGCAAGCGACCTTCGGGGAGCTCTGCATGGGTGGGAGTCGATTTCGGGGAAGATCGATAACGAGCGAATGCTGGATCAGCTGTTTGCGACCTTCTGTATCGGAAAATAACCAGGATCTATTGTGCGGTATTCGGAAATTCCTTTCGACGTGGTCGTTTGTGGGGCCGGTCATGCTGGTATTGAGGCGGCTTTGGCGGCGGCGCGTCGCGGGGCCTCCACCCTACTCCTCACGGGCAACTTGGATACGGTGGGCCAAATGAGCTGTAATCCGGCCATTGGTGGCCAAGCCAAGGGACAACTTGTGCGGGAGATCGACGCGCTGGGTGGCGAAATGGCGATCAACACCGACGTGACGGGCATTCAGTTTCGGCTGTTAAACGAATCCAAAGGCTTGGCGGTGCAATCGCCGCGGGCGCAATGCGACAAGAAAGCCTATCAGTTCCGGATCAAGCACACCTTGGAGCTGCAACCGAATCTCCAGCTATTCCAGGCCACAGTGACGGGGCTGATCTTCGAGGACGGTGCGGTCGTCGGTTGCCGGACGAACCTCGATCTGGAGTTCCTCGCCCGGACGGTGGTGATTACCACCGGCACATTTCTCCGCGGGCTGATGCATATTGGTCAGAACCGCAACGAAGGGGGGCGTCTCGGTGATTTCAGCGCCAAAACGCTGTCCGCGAGTTTGGCGGAGGCTGGGATCGAGTTGCGGCGGCTCAAGACCGGAACGCCCCCTCGGTTGCTGGGCCGCAGCTTGGATTTCAGTAAAATGACTGAACAGCGCGGAGACGAGGTGCCCACGCTTTTTGCGTTCCACGACACTCGCCAGGACGAGGCTTTGTTCCACGTGGAACAAAGCGGGGAGCAGCGGATGGGTTGGAAGCCGGGTTGTGAACAAGTTTCGTGCTGGATGACCTACACCACGGAGCAGTCGGCAAGATTGGTCCGAGAGAACCTCACGAGGTCCGCGATGTATAGCGGAAACATAGAAGGCGTGGGACCAAGGTATTGCCCAAGTATCGAGGATAAATTTGTGCGCTTCGCGGACAAGCCGAGGCACCTTCTTTTCCTTGAGCCGGAGGGTAGGGCGACGAACGAATTTTATGTGAATGGCTTGTCAACAAGTCTGCCGTTCGAGGTCCAGGTGCAGTTGGTGCGGAGTGTTCCTGGGCTGGAACAGGCGATTCTGCTGCGCCCCGCTTACGCGGTGGAGTATGACTTCGCGCCGCCTACGCAGCTAAAGCCGTCACTGGAGTCTAAGAAGGTGAGGGGGCTCTTTCTTGCCGGCCAGATCAACGGCACGTCGGGCTACGAGGAAGCTGCGGCGCAAGGTTTGGTGGCAGGAGTAAATGCGGTTGCCCTGTTGCGCGACGAGGAGCCGCTCGTGATCCGTCGCCATGAGGGCTATATCGGCGTGTTGATCGACGATTTGGTGACGAAAGGGACTAACGAGCCTTATCGAATGTTCACGAGCCGGGCCGAACACCGGTTGATGTTCAATCATGGCAGCGCCGAGTTGCGTCTGCGTCATCATGCCCGTCGCTACGGACTTCTTCCGCCGGAACGGTTAGAGCGCGTGGAGACGAAGGCAGCGACGATCGCGCGATGGATTGGACGCTTTGAGCAGGAGCGGGTAGGGGGACTGACGTGGGGCGAGCGAATCAGGCGGGACGAAGCCGAACTTCTACTGCCCGAGGCGTTTCGCTCGGAAAGCCGTGAAGTTCAACAGGAAGTGTTGTATCAAACGAGATACCAAGGATATCTGGATCGCGAACGGAGGCAGATTGAGAAGCTCGCGCATGCGGAAGCGATTCGCATCCCCGAATTCATGGACTTCCTCCAACTGCGGGGGCTTCGCCGCGAAAGCGCTCTCAAACTCGCGGAAATCAAACCAGCCACTCTCGGACAGGCCGCGCGCATCAGCGGAGTTAACCCGGCTGATATCAACGTGTTAATGGTGGCTATCGAGGCGGAGAGCTTGCGGCGAAAAGAAGGAGGAGGGGCGTGAGTTTGCCTGAGCGATCATCACTTCTTCCGCAAAGCCGACCTGAACATCAGGCTGTGCTGGAAGCGCGACGGGCGGATCTCGTGACGGCGCTTCGTCATCTGCTTCCGCCGGGCTCCTCCAAGATAGTTTGGGAAGTGGGCTCGGGGCATGGGCACTTTCTAGAAGCCTATGCCAAGGCCCATCCACAGCGCGTCTGCGTGGGCATTGATATTGAAAGCGATCGCGTTGCTCGCGCCCGAAGGAAGCGGGATCGGGCGCAGCTCACGAATCTGCATTTTTTGCGAGCCGAGGCGCGTCTCTTTATCGAGACGCTTCCTCCGGAAGTGCAGTTTTCATCGGTGTTTGTGCTGTTTCCCGATCCGTGGCCCAAGCTTCGTCATCATAAACATCGGGTGATGCAGGCGGACTTTCTGACTGCGGTCGCGACTCGCATGTCGCGCGGCGGCCGACTGTTTTTTCGGACGGACGATCCCGATTACGCGGTGTGGACCGAGCGGCTTCTTCGTGAGCATCCGGGTTGGCGGCTGATCGCCGACGAATGGGAGTTTGAGCATCCGACGGTTTTTCAAAGCCGGGCGGCAGAATACCGATCGCTGATTGCGGAAGCGGTGTTGCCCAACGAGCTCTCATAAGATTGGCCGCGACGTTTTCCGCTTTCGCTTATTTATCGGGAGTCGCTCGGATTGCGGCCTTTCAGGGGTTGACCGACGCTTGGCAGACCGCCTTTCTCTCCCTTTTCCCTCGGCTCACAAGCCGCCACCACAAATGTCACGGGTCACTAAATACCTCTCGCTGTTCGCGGCCTATATCTTCGGATCTTCGTTCCTCCTTGCGGCGGGCGTTGCTCCGAGCGCGGCCAAGCTGATCGAAGTCGGTGGATTCACGATCACCAATTCAATGGTGACCGGCTGGATCATTTCACTCCTGCTCGTGACCCTGGTGCTTTGGCTCATCGGCAAACCCTCGATCGTTCCGAGCAAGGGTCAGGCCGTGATCGAGTCGCTGATGGAAGGCTTGGGCAGCATTCTCGAGCCGATCATTGGAAAGAAGGCATTCCCTGCGGCCTTCCCGCTCCTGATCACGTTTTTCATTTTTATCCTCTTCCATAATTGGATGGGGCTGCTTCCGGGCGTTGGGACGATCGGCAACGGTGTTGTCGATGGCGAAGGCCACTTCCATCTCACGCAGCCGTGGATCCGTCCGCACAATGCCGACTTCAATGGCACCATCGCGCTCGCGCTTATTTCCTTTGGGGCTTGGGCGATCATCGTCTTCAAATTCGTCGGGCCGAAAATGATTCTTTGGGATCTCTTCGGTAACAAGGCCGAGAAGAAGGAAACGCCGGGTTGGCTCTATCCGGTTCTGTCGCTCGTGTTTCTCGTCGTCGGTTTCATCGAAGTCTTCTCGATCGCCATCCGCCCCTTCACCCTTTCGGTCCGTCTGTTCGGAAACGTATTCGGCGGCGAGAGTCTGCTTCACGGCACGAGCTTCATTCCCGTTTTCTATTTCATGGAGCTGCTCGTAGGCGCGATTCAGGCGTTTGTCTTCACGCTGCTTACCGCGGTGTATATCGGCCTCCTCGCGAATCATGAAGGCGGCGACCACGCTCACGACGAAGAACACGCTCACGCTCCCGCCGAAGCTCATCATTGATCCCTTTACCGCTGGGAGCGTGCCAAAGCGTGCGCACGGCGGCATCCAACAAACAAATACATCCACACCACCATGCTCCTCGCTGAAATCACGGGCAACATCACCAGCGCATTCGGCCTTCTCGGCGCCGCCATCGGCGTCGGTCTCATCGGCTTCCGGGCCGCTGAAGCCGTCGGCCGCAATCCGGCCGCTTCCGGCAAGGTCCTCGTTCAAGCCATCATCGGTATGGCGCTCGCGGAAGGTCTCGGCATTCTCGCCCTCTTCCTCGCTTAATATAGTTCTCTCCGGCAGCGCGATTCAGTCGCGCTGCCATTTCCCTCTCACCCGATCCGTTTCGTTATGACGCTGCCCCTCATCCTCGCTGCCGCTGTCGAGAACGCCGCCGAGCCCAACATGCTCACGAAGTTCGGCGTCGAATGGAAATACGTCGTCTGGCAGCTCATCAGCTTCGTCGTCGTTCTCTTCGTCCTCTACAAGTTCGGCATCAAGCCGGTCACCGCGACGATGGAGGAGCGCAACCGGAAGATCGAATCCGGCATCAAGCACGCGGAGGAAATGCAGGCAAAGCTCGCCGCCGCGCAGCAGGAAAGCACCGCCATCGTGAAGAAGGCACAAGTCGAGGCCACGCGCATCGTCGACGACGCGCGCAAGACCGCGAAAGAGTTTCTCGACAAGCAAACCCAGGAAGCGACGACGAAGGCCAGCGACCTGCTCGCCAAGGCCCAGCAGGCGATCGAGCTCGAGCACAAGAAGATGCTCGCCGATGCCCGCACCGAGATTGCCCGGCTCGTGGTCGCCACGACCGAGCGCGTGCTGGCGAAGAAGCTGACCGACGCCGATCGCGCTTCCTACAACGACGCGGCTGCCCGCGAACTGACGAGCGTCTGACCCGATTTTCGCCGCGCGCCATGGCCTCCGCCAACAAGCAGATCAACCAACTCGCGAAGCAGCTCTATAAACTGAGCTTGGAAAACGGCGCACTCTCGGCCGATCGCGTTTCCGGCGTGCTGGCTTACATCCAGAAGCACCGGCCCGCTCATTCGCTCGCGGTGTTGAAAGCCTATCAACGCCTCGTCGCCGCCGAAGTCGCACGCGGCCAGGCAGTGATCGAACACGCCGGCCCGGCCAACCAAGCGTCCCTCGATTCGATCGCTGCGGCGCTGTCGCAGAAATATCAGCGCAAGGTTGTCCCGCTCGCGCAGCGAAACGACACGCTCCTCGCCGGCCTCCGCGTTCGCGTTGGCGACGATGTTTACGAATCCTCCGTTGCCGGCCAGCTCGCCGCCCTTGGCGCCGCCGTCTGAGTTCCACCGCACCCCGAATCCAAATTTCTAATACACGTTTCCGATGAGCACCGTCCTCGCCCAAATCGAACAACAGATCGCCCAGCTCTCGACCAAGGCGGTCAAGAAGAACACCGGCCACATTCGCACCGTAGCCGACGGTGTCGCGCGCATCGACGGCCTCTCGGACGTCATGTATAACGAGATGGTGCAGTTCCCCGGCGGGGTTATCGGCATCGCGCTCAATCTTGAAGAAGACGAAGTCGGCTGCGTCGTGCTCGGCGACATTTCGAAGCTGAAGGAAGGCGACGAGGTTCAGACGACGGGCAAACTCCTCTCCGTGCCCGTCGGCAAGGCGCTACTCGGCCGCGCGGTCGACGCGCTCGGCAATCCCGTCGACGGCAAAGGCCCGATGGCCGCGACCGAATACTTCCCCGTCGAGAAAATCGCTCCCGGCATTATCGTCCGCAAATCCGTTTCCCAGCCGCTCTTCACCGGTATCATGGCGATCGATTCCATGATCCCGATCGGCCGCGGCCAGCGCGAGCTGATCATCGGCGACCGCGGCACCGGCAAGACGACCATCGCGATCGATACGATCATCAACCAGGCCAAGATCAACAAGGTCGGCCTCGCCTCGGGCGATCCGAAGTTCCGCCCGGTCTATTCGATCTACGTCGCGGTCGGTCAGAAGAATTCCAACATCGTCCGCACGATCGCCGCGCTCGAAGCCGCCGGCGCGCTCGAATACACGATCATCGTCGCCGCTCCCGCCGCCGACAATCCCGCCAACCAATATCTCGCGCCTTACTCCGGCGCCGCGATGGGCGAGTGGTTCATGGAAAACGGCATGGATGCGCTGATCGTTTACGACGATCTTTCGAAGCACGCCGTCGCTTACCGCCAAATTTCCCTGATCCTGAAGCGTCCCTCCGGCCGCGAGGCGTATCCGGGCGACGTCTTCTATCTCCACTCCCGCCTGCTCGAGCGCTCGGCCCGCCTCGAAGGCAAGGGCTCGCTCACCGCGCTGCCGATCATCGAAACGCTCGCCGGCGACGTCTCGGCCTACATTCCGACGAACGTCATCTCGATCACCGCCGGCCAGATCTTCCTTGAGACGGACCTGTTCAACGCCGGTATCCGCCCCGCCATGAACGCCGGCATTTCGGTGTCCCGCGTCGGTGGCGCCGCGCAGACGGACATCATCAAGCGCCTCGGCGGCGGTATTCGTCTCGCCCTCGCGCAGTACCGCGAGCTCGCGGCGTTCTCGCAGTTCGCGTCCGACCTCGACGAGGCGACCCGCCGTCAGCTCGAGCGCGGTCAGCGCACGACCGAGCTCATGAAGCAGAAGCAGTACTCGCCGATGTCCGTCGCGGAGATGGCGTTGTCGCTGTACGCCGTGAACAACGGCTTCATGGACAAGGTCGACCGCAAGAAGATCGGCGACTTCGAAGCCGCGCTGCAGTCGTTCGCGAAGACGAACTACAAGCAGCTGATGGACGGCATCAACGCGAAGCCCGAGTTGTCGAAGGACGTCGAAGCGGGCTTGAAGAAGCTCTGCGAAGAGTTCGTCGCGACGGGAACGTACTAATCAAGCCACTGGTGACCCGCCGTTCGCGGCGGGCTGCTGGAGCGAGAGCGAAATGCCAGGCGTAAAAGAGATCCGCATCAAGATCGCGAGCTTCAAGAGCACGCAGAAGATCACGAAGGCGATGGAAATGGTCGCCGCGAGCAAGATGCGCAAGGCGCAGGAGCGGATGCGCGCTTCGCGCCCGTACGCCGACAAGATCCGCAAGGTGATCGGCCACCTGCGGCTCGCGAATCCCGACTACAAGCATCCGTTCATGGTCGAGCGCGAGGCGAAGAGCGTCGGCTTCATCGTGATTTCGACGGATCGCGGCCTCGCCGGCGGCCTGAACGTCAACCTGTTCAAGACGACGCTCGCCGCGATGCGAGGCTGGCAGAACCAGGGCGCGGAAGTGTCGCTTTGCCTGATCGGCTCGAAGGCCGTGCAGTTCTTCCGTCGTCTCGGCAACGCGAAGACGCTCGCGACGGTCACGCATCTGGGCGATCGCCCGCACGTCGCCGATCTGATCGGCACCGTGAAGGTGATGCTGGACCTCTACCAGGAAGGCAAGCTCGACCGCCTTTTCATCGTGAACAACGTCTTCGTCTCGACGATGAGCCAGCAGCCTACGGTGCGTCAGCTGCTCCCGGTCGTGACCGAGGACGAGGACAAGCTGCAGAAGATGTGGGACTACATCTACGAGCCTTCCGCCGCCGAGCTCCTCGACGGCGTGCTGATGCGCTACGTCGAATCCCAGGTCTATCAGGGCGCCGTCGAGAACGTCGCCTGCGAAATGGCGGCTCGCATGGTCGCGATGAAGAGCGCGACGGACAACGCGGGCAAGCTGATCAGCGAGCTGCAGCTCGTCTACAACAAGGCGCGCCAGGCTGCGATCACGAAAGAGATCAGCGAAATCGTCGGCGGCGCGGCGGCTGTCTAGTGAATAGCGGCTGACGGTGAGTGCTGAGCGCGGCCGGCAGCCAGAAGATTTCAGAAACGTTTGGGTTTTAGCTAACACGCAGAGAGTTACGGCAGTATCGGCGCGGGCGCGGCACCACCGCACACGGCCAACCGCTTCCTCCTGCAAGGAACGAGCACATGTCTACCGGCAAAATCGTCCAGATCATCGGCGCGGTCATCGACGTGGAGTTTCCGCGCGATCAGATTCCGAAAGTCTATGAAGCGTTGAAGCTCGAAGAGGGCGGATTGACGCTCGAAGTGCAGCAGCAGCTCGGCGACGGCGTCGTGCGCACGATCGCGATGGGCGTGTCCGAAGGCCTGAAGCGCGGCCTCACCGTGAAGGCGACGGGCGCTCCGATCTCCGTGCCGGTCGGCAAGGCGACGCTCGGCCGCATCATGGACGTGCTCGGCGATCCGCAAGACGAGCGCGGCCCCGTCAATGCCGAAGCGCATTGGCCGATTCACCGTGCAGCGCCGTCGTATGACGAGCAAGCGGGCGGTCAGGACCTGCTCGAAACGGGCATCAAGGTCATCGACCTGCTCGTGCCGTTCGCGAAGGGCGGCAAGATCGGTCTGTTCGGCGGCGCGGGCGTCGGCAAGACCGTCACGATGCTCGAGCTCATCAACAACATCGCGAAGGCGCACTCGGGTCTGTCCGTGTTCGCGGGCGTGGGCGAGCGCACCCGCGAAGGCAACGACTTCTATCACGAGATGTCGGAAGCCGGCGTCATCAACCTTCAGAACCTGCCGGAATCGAAAGTGGCGATGGTGTACGGCCAGATGAACGAGCCGCCGGGCAACCGCCTGCGCGTCGCGCTCACGGGCCTCACGATGGCCGAATACTTCCGCGACGAGAAGACGGAATCCGGCAAGGGCCGCGACGTGCTGCTCTTCATTGACAACATCTACCGTTACACGCTCGCCGGTACCGAAGTGTCGGCGTTGCTCGGCCGTATGCCGTCGGCCGTGGGCTACCAGCCGACGCTCGCCGAAGAAATGGGCGTGCTGCAGGAGCGCATCACCTCGACGAAGACCGGCTCGATCACCTCGATCCAGGCCGTCTACGTGCCTGCCGACGACTTGACCGACCCGTCGCCCGCGACGACGTTCGCGCACTTGGACGCGACGGTCGTGTTGGATCGTCAGATCGCCGCGCTCGGTATCTTCCCGGCCGTGAACCCGCTCGACTCGACGAGCCGTCAGCTCGATCCGCTGGTCATCGGCGAAGAGCACTACACGGTCGCCCGCGGCGTGCAGGCGGTGCTGCAGCGCTACAAGGAGCTGCAGGACATCATCGCGATTCTCGGTATGGACGAGCTGTCGGAAGACGACAAGCTGGCCGTGTCGCGCGCTCGCAAGATCCAGCGCTTCCTGTCGCAGCCGTTCCATGTCGCCGAAGTGTTCACCGGCAACCCCGGCAAGCTCGTGCCGCTGAAGGAGACGATCCGCAGCTTCAAGGGCATTCTCTCGGGCGAGTACGATGCGCTGCCGGAGCAGGCCTTCTACATGGTCGGTACGATCGAAGAGGCTGTCGCGAAGGCGAAGACCCTCCAGTAAGGAACGTTCATGGCCACCATCCACGTTGACATCGTCAGCGCCGAGGGCGAGATCTTCTCGGGCGAAGCCTCGATGATCTTCGCGCCCGCGGTGATGGGCGAGATCGGCATCGCGCCGCGTCACGCGCCGCTGCTGACGACGCTCAAGCCCGGCGAAGTGCGCGTGCAGACGCCCGGCGGCGAAGAGCAATTCTTCTATGTGTCGGGCGGCGCGATCGAGATTCAGCCGCACATCGTGACCGTCCTCGCGGACACGGCGTTGCGTGCGAAGGACCTCGACGAAGCCGCGGCGCTGCAGGCGAAGCAGCGCGCGGAAGACGCATTGAAGAATCGCACCGATGCCGTCGACGCCGCCGAGCTGCAAGCGGAGCTCGCGCGCCTCGCGGTGCAGGTGAGAATGATCGAGAAGCTGCGAAAAATTAAGCAGTAGGCGCGGGGCGCAAGGCCCTGACGCCAACGATGAATGCAAAAGCGCGCCTTCGAGCGCGCTTTTGTTTTTCCGGACTTCGCGCGGGCACATGCACTCTTTGCGCGCGTCGGGCATTCTTGAGTCCCGAGCTCTGAGCCGAAGACCTATGCCTCTTTCCATCGTCATTCTCGCGGCCGGCCAAGGCAAGCGAATGAAATCGGACCTGCCGAAGGTGCTGCAGCCGCTCGCGGGGGTGCCGCTCCTGCGGCACGTGCTGCACACGGCGAAGGCGCTCGCGCCGGATGCGATTCATGTCGTCTACGGGCACGGCGGCGAACGCGTGCGCCAGGCGCTCGCGGACGAGCCCGTGAGCTCGGTACTGCAGGCGGAGCAGCTGGGAACAGGGCACGCGGTCGCGCAGGCGATGCCGCAGATTCCAGACGATCATCAAGTGCTCGTCCTCTATGGGGACGTGCCGTTGATTCGCGAGGCGACGTTGCGGCGTCTCGTGGCGGAGTCCACCGACACGTCGATCGGCCTGCTCACGATCGAACTCGCCGATCCGACCGGCTACGGCCGCATCGTTCGCGACAACGCGGGCAATGTCGTGCGCATCGTCGAGCAGAAGGACGCAAACACGAAGGAGCGCGCGATCAAGGAGAGCAACACCGGCCTGCTCGCCGCGCCGGCGCGCGCGCTGCGCCAGTGGCTGGCGGCGCTGAAGAACAACAACGCCCAGGGCGAGTACTACCTCACCGACATCATCGTCATGGCAGCGCGCGATCGCATGCGGATCGGCGCCGTGATCGCGCCGACGGAAGCCGAGGTGCTCGGAGTGAACGACAAGGTGCAGCTCGCGCAGCTCGAAGGCGCGTTGCGCGCGCAACGCGCGCAGGCGCTCATGCTGGAAGGCGCGACGCTCGCCGATCCCGCTCGTATCGATATCCGCGGCGAGGTGACCGTCGGTCGCGACGTGTTCATCGACGTCAACGTCGTGCTCACCGGCTCGGTGAAGCTTGGCGACCGGGTCCGGATCGGCCCGAACAACGTACTACGCAATTGCGAGATCGAAGCCGATACCGAAGTGCATCCGAACTGCGTGATCGACACGGCAAAGATTGGCCCGCGCAATTCGATCGGCCCGTTCGCGCGCATCCGGCCGGACAGCGTGCTGCACGAGGACGTGCACATCGGCAATTTCGTGGAAGTGAAAAAGACCGAGATCGGCGCCGGCAGCAAGGCGAACCACCTGACCTATCTCGGCGATGCCACCTTGGGCCGCAAGGTCAATATCGGCGCGGGCACGGTCACCGTGAACTACGACGGCGTCAACAAATGGCGCACGGACATCGGTGACAATGCGTTCGTCGGTTCCGGCTCGATGCTCGTCGCGCCGGTGAAGATCGGCGCCAACGCGAACACCGCCGCTGGCTCGACGATCACGACGGACGCCCCCGAAGGCAAGCTCTCGATTGCCCGCGCCCGCCAGGTGACGATCGAGGGCTGGAAGCGGCCGCAAAAGAAAAGCGATTAGCGTCGACGACGAGCTGTAGCCGCGAAGCGACGTTGTATGCATCGTGCAAGTGAATTTTCAGCAGAGGGCGGCACCTTTGAGCCAAAGTCGCGCTCTCATGCATTCTGGCTAGCGATCAGTCGCTAGCGAAAAGGATCGAGGAATATCCATCCATGTGCGGAATCGTCGGTGCGATCGCCGATCGCGACATCGTCCCCGTTCTGATCGAAGGGCTGCGCCGCCTCGAATATCGCGGTTATGACTCCGCCGGCATCGCCGTTCTGGGCGCGACGGGCCACTTGAGCCGTCTACGGGCGGTCGGCAAGGTGAAGAAGCTGCAGGACGCGCTCGCCGATGCGCCGGCATCCGGTGCCCTGGGCATCGCGCATACGCGCTGGGCCACGCATGGCGTACCTTCGGAGCGCAATGCGCACCCGCACATTTCGCGCGACGGCATCGCGATCGTCCACAACGGCATCATCGAAAATCACGAGGAGCTGCGCGACGAGCTCACGAGCCTCGGCTACTCCTTCACCTCGGAGACCGACACCGAGGTCATTGCGCACCGCATTCATCATCACAAGCAGAAGCTGGGCGACATCTTCCGCGCGGTCCGCGCGACGGTCGCCGAGCTCGAAGGCGCCTACGCGCTCGCGGTGATCTCGGAAGACGCACCCGAGCAAATCATCGTCGCGCGAGCGGGCTGCCCGGTCGTGATCGGCGTCGGCAAGAACGAAAACTTCGTCGCCTCCGATGTCGCCGCGCTGCTGCCGGTCACGCGCAACTTCATCTTCCTGGAAGAAGGCGACGTCGCCGAGATTCGCCGTCAAGGCGTGCGCATCCTCGACCATGAGGGCAACACCGCCCAGCGTCCCGTCCGGGAAAGCTCGCTCTCGGCGGATGCCGCGGAGAAGGGCGACTACGCGCACTACATGCTCAAGGAGATCTATGAGCAGCCCCGCGCGATCGCGCAGACGTTGGAGGAGCGCGTCGCCGGCGGCAGTCTGTTGGAAGCGGCCTTCGGCCCGCTTGCGACGGAAGTGTTCCGCCGCACGCAGGCCGTGCAGATCGTCGCCTGCGGCACGAGCTATCACGCCGGCGCGGTCGCCAAGTACTACATCGAGCAGATCGCGCGTCTGCCGTGCTGGGTGGAGATCGCGAGCGAGTACCGCTACCGCAATCCCGTCGTGCCGCCGAACACGCTGTTCGTGACGATCTCACAGTCCGGCGAAACCGCGGACACACTCGCGGCGCTGCGCATGGCAAAGCAGGGCGGCTATCTATCGACGCTGTCGATCTGCAACGTGCCCGAGAGCTCGCTCGTGCGCGAGTCCGAGCTCGTGCTGCTGACACGCGCGGGTCCGGAGATCGGTGTGGCTTCGACGAAGGCGTTCACGACGCAGCTCACCGCGCTCGGCATGCTCGTCATTGCGCTCGCGAAGCACAATGGCATCGACAGCGAGCGCGAGCGCAGCCTGGTGCAGCGCCTGATCGAAGTGCCGAGCATCATCGAGAAGACGCTGCATCTGAACGACACGATCAAGGAGCTCGCGAAACGCTTTGCCGACAAGCATCACGCGCTGTTCCTCGGTCGCGGGCAGATGCATCCGATCGCGATGGAAGGCGCGCTCAAGCTCAAGGAGATCTCGTACATTCACGCCGAGGCGTATGCCGCGGGCGAGTTGAAGCACGGCCCGCTGGCGCTCGTCGATGCCGACATGCCGGTCGTCGTCGTCGCGCCGAACAACGATCTGCTCGAAAAATTGAAGTCGAATCTGCAGGAAGTGCGGGCGCGCGGCGGCGAGCTGTTCGTGTTCGCGGATCCGGATTCGGGCATCGAGTCGTCCGAGGGCGTCACCGTCGTGACGATGCCGAAGCACGTGAGCCACTTCCAGGCATCAGCCGTCTACAGCATTCCGTTGCAGCTCCTCGCGTATCACTGCGCCATCCTGCGCGGCACGGATGTCGATCAGCCGCGCAATCTGGCGAAGTCGGTGACGGTGGAGTAGCACCGGGGGTAGAAAACGACATTAAAGTCGTGTTTCGGACAAATAGACTTTCCACGACCCGAAAAGACAAATAGTCGTTCCAAACCGTGCTCAGAGCGCGCAATGCCGCTCAAAAAGCCCGATCGATGAAGGCGTTGGCCGGCCCTTCTGGGCCCAGGTGCGACGCTTATCGCGGCCGCTGCCTACTCGCGATGGCTGAATGGTCTATTGAGCGGTTCAAAGCCCGATCAAACGACAAATAGTCTTTCCACTCTGCACGCCCGGACAATAAAGTCTTTCCGATGACCAGGCGCGGTCACGCGCGCACTGCTGTGATTGCTTTTCGACTTGCGCAGAGGTCCCGAGCCGGTCGTGCGGTACCAGACTTGCCGTTGAATCATTCGTTCGATCCGTTCTGCCATGGCTTTCCCGGATCGATGCATGCGACATCGATGTTGGATTGCGATAGCCAACGCAGCACAGCTCTCGAAACGAACTCCGGCCGGTTGTCCGAGCGCAAGTACTTCGGCGCCCATGAGCGCTCACCAGCTTGGAGAGCACCTCGATGACGCGTCCGGATCGGATGCTGCCAGCGACACCGATCGCCAAGCATTCGCGCGTGAACTCGTCGATGACGGTGAGACACTTCAGCTGTTGGCCGTTCGCGCATGCATCGAACACAAAGTCGTAGGCCCACACCTGATTGACGCCCAACGCCGGAACGGGTCGCGGACGCGAGATCGAAATGCGCTTGCGTGACCTTTTCCTCGGCACTTGCAGCTTGGCCAAGCGCCACAATCGGTGCATTCGATCCGTGCTCATGAGATGACCGCATCTCGCAATGAATACGTGGATGCGCCGATAGCCGAATCTCGGATACTGACCGGCGAGCTCACGCATCTGTTCAATCAGCGGCGCGTCGCGAAGCGCCATGCGGCATTCGTACTTCACGATGGATCGAGCGATCGACAACAGCGCACACGCGCGGCGCTCAGATCGTCCACGTTAAACAACGTAGGCGACCTGAAGGCGGCGCACCCGTGCGCTCACCATTTTTGCGTTCACTTCCTTCAGGATCTCGATATCCAGATCGCGCTCGGCGAGGAGCTTTTTCAGCCGGCTGTTCTCGTGTTCGAGCTGCCGCAGTCGCTTCACATCCGCCGACTCGAGCTTGCGAAGAGGTGGCCTGCTTGCCGACGCCGGAGGGCCCGAGCGTCACGACCTTCTCGGCGCGATCAATGAAGCTCAAGCAAGCAAGCTCCTGGATCTGTCGCTTCGGCGCGCCGGGGCAGAGCTGAACAGCCGATCGAAGTCTCCGTACCCATCGCTTGTACCACGCCTTTCGTCAACAGAACCATTACTGCAGTTGCTGCGAGTGTTAGCTGTGTGTTGACATCTCATTTCGTGTCAAAAGGAGGTCTTCGATGGGGACATTACGTCACATTCTCAGCAGCTCGGTGCTGTTAGCCGCGTCGCTGCTCACGGGTGCCACCCTACATGCACAAGAAAGCTCCGAGGTACCGGAGTTATTGATACCCGTTGACGATCAGGCCACGCTCGATGGGCTATTCAGTCCGTTGAACGTTCATAATCGAATGAGGGCCTATGAGGCCAAACGATATCGCATCGTCAAGATTAATTTCGCTGCGTTAGAAAAGGAGAACGGCGAAATTACGATGACACCCTTTGACAAGGTGCGCATGCGGATCAAAGCGCTGGGCTCCAAAGGCTCCCCGTCGGGGAATGAGCTGCGCGAATGGACGGGTGAATTGACCAGCCCCCATCCGAAATACGCGATCAACACCCAAACCGGACAGGAATTTCAACTGCCAATTCAGCGAGTGACATTGTGGGTCCAAACGGGGCCCCACGAAGTGCCCTTGTC
>JAEZGX010000016.1 GCA_023416735.1 Verrucomicrobiota bacterium
TCCGCCACCGCCCGCGCGGGCGCTCCTTCCACCGCACTAACAGCCGAAAACTCGTTCGCGGTGCTCATTTTGATACAGCCGACTTGGTCGGATTCGAAAATCGTTCGTTCTTCAACGGCCTGCTAGAGCAGAGAACTATAGATCCGGTCGAGCTCCAGTCCGGAGATCTCCGCCGAACAGGTTCTGGAAAGATGCTCAGAAAGTAGCGGCTGGAACGGATCGCCGTGCATTGCTAGTTCCAACTTTTGCGCTATGTCTCTGATACACAGCGGATCCACAAAGTGAGCGAGGCGGCCGAAGTAGTCGGGAGGCCCCCCCAGTTTGGTGACGACAATCTCACATCCCAGCGCGCCGGCCTCCAGCGCTGCAAGCCCCACTCCTTCGTTCAGGCTCGGCAGCGCGAATGCCTTAGCCTTGGACATCAGCCCCACCAAGGCTTGATCACTCTGAAATCCCAAGAATTTCACCGCATGGCCTGACGCCCTTAAGCGGAGCCTTTCGAATTCGTCTTTATTTCCAGGATTTCCCGCAATCCATAGCTCTACGCCCGCGAGCCTCGCAGCATCGATCAGTCGCTCCACATTCTTCCGCTTCTGCGTAAATGAACTTACATGGAGACAAACTGATAGCCGATCTCTATTGGTCTTGGCGACACTACCTAGAGTCCTAAATCCTATCATCACCTTTCGGATACGACCTCGCGGCACGCCCAATCCAACTTCGATCATGGCCGACTCGTGATTCGACCGGCTTATAACAAGGTCAGAAAGCAGCGCAGCATCCCGTGTAATAACATTCTCTGTTCGAAGGCGCAGCGGCTTGATCTGAAGCCCTGCGGCAATCCGGTAAAGGAATGGTGGCTGATTGCTGTCGATGATCGGCGAGAACACGAGACGCCTTACTCTGCCGCGAAGCGGAGGCACAACATTACGCAGCCAGTCACCCCCTTGGAAGACGTGAATCAGAGAATACGTGCTCCAATCATAATCGCCGCACGGCTCCAACAGATCAACCACATGCCCTCTCCGCTCTAACTCGATTTTCCATGAGATCGCCTGCTGGCGAATTCCGTTGGATCTGCCGGAAACTATTGTTCCTGGCGACAGCAAGTAACCGATCTTCATCATTTCGAAGCGCGAGCAACTTTCCAACAGAGGCCTATCAAGCGGCACTGCAGCCACCGAGAAACGACCGCCGCTCGAATACCTAAAACCTTGTAGATCAAACGGAAGAGTCGGCCTCCCACCGTCATATCAGCTCTACCCGCTCCAGCCTCTAGGCCATAGCTAACTGCCCTCATCCCCATCTTTAGATCATGCTGAGCAATTTGATAGCCCCCCACAAAGAACCATCGATTACGAATCGCCCGCAAGACCCTTTCATTTTGCCGCAGTTCGCCTAATTCACGGGTAATCTTGAGCGAGGCTCGCACACGACTGTCCAGCACTGCTGTAGAACAACCCCGGCTGACGTTTCCCTCTCCCGGGCAACGATAGGCCACGAGCACAGAGTCCACAAAGCGGACCGCCCCGCACCTTAGAAGAACTCGGCCAAAATAATCGCCATCCTGATCTGCTTTCAGGGAATTATCCCACAAGCCGACTCTCCGAAGCAGTTCGGCCGGGCAGAGCCAACAATGCGGTAGGAATGTGTAGGACGACATCCAGATATCAGTCAGCAGGCTGGATCCCTCCTCATAGTTCCGCCAGTAGGGTTGTCGAACAGGCGGCAGCACGGAGCCGTCTTGTTCAAGATAGAACCAGCCGCAGGTCGCTACTGCCTCGGGCCCGTGTCCGCACAAAGCTGTTAGCTGGGCCTGGATCTTCGTCGGGTCACTAAGGACATCATCTGCATCCAAAAATTGGATGTAGTCCCCTGTCGCCATCGCCAGCCCAGTATTGCGTGCAGCACTGCCGCCCCGATTTGGGCCGGTCTGCCACTTGATCTTTCCTTCATAGGTCCGGATGCGGGGCAAGCTGCCGTCGGTGGAGCCATCGTCCACTACAATGATTTCTTTCCGAGCCCACGTCTGATCCAATGCACTGCGGATCGCATGATCGACCCAGCGCTCCGCATTATAGCAGGGGATGATAATGCTAACCAAAGGGTTCATCGCGAATTTCGCTCCGACAATTCCGTTCAACATTCGGGACAGATTCGATCTTGAACCCTCTTCCGAACCGTCTGAATCAGCCAACTCGCAAACCCCGGACAGCATAGCGACTGCTTGACCGCCACCAACACCTTGGCCAACCCGCGGGCCCTACTCAGCGTCGCAAACGCCGTGTGCATTCGAATCTCCCGGTCTATGATCGCCTGAACCGCCGGCGATGCCGCCGGGCGGTAAGCTTTTAGTTTGCTGATCACATGCAGGCTGGGATTGTAATTGGAGCGTTTTATAGCATTCCAGAGTCCGTTCGAATGCACGCGATATACCGCGGTAACATCGGGCATAATATGACAATGGGAGCCGTCCGAGAGCAGCCGGATTAACAAAGTCCAGTCACCGGACAGGACATTGTTGATCCAGTCAGGTGGATTCGCCACCACCGAGCGCCTATACATAAGAGTCACGGTATTTACCGCCACCCATCCGTGCAGGAGAAAACCGGTATCGATCCGGGTGAGCGATGCAGGAGGATTGATGGATGATCCAACCTCACGCATCACCAAGGCCCTGGTGGCGCAAACATTGCAGTCCTTATTTGCCTCAAGAAAATCGACCTGTTTCTGTAATTTTAGTGGATCGATCCAGAAGTCGTCTCCTTCGCATAGCGCCTGATACTCTCCGCGGCACGCCTCGTTGGTTTTTCGCCCATTGTATTTTCCGGTCATTCGGCCGTCCACATATATTTTGTCCTTCGCCTGACGAAGAAACAGGCGGATCTTGCCGGGATATCGGGCCGCGTATTCCTTGCAAATCTCCCTCGTGCCATCGGTCGAATCGTCCTCGCCGATGCACAACTCAAAATTGAAGTTCGTCCGCTGCATCAACACTCCTTCAATCGCTTGGCGAATATATGAAGCATGGTTATAGGTGGACATCCGCACCGACACCTTGACGTCATGAGGGACACTGTTGGGCTGTTCGTCTGGATCCAGGGGATTAAACGCCATTTTTATGGAAAATTGTGCGGGCATAATTATGCCAAGATGAGCTTTCCAAACGCGTGTTGCAGCCCTCCCGGAAGTCGGGCGCTCCACAATCGCAGCTCGCCCTTGATATCTTCGGGCATCAATCGCATCGCCAAAACCGTGACAAGGCCGGCGATCATCAACCCAACGGCCAAGCGCGTTGCGGGTGCCAAATCCAGGAGCAGGCCGACGCAAGCAGTCGTCGCATAGAGCAACGCACCCAACCCGAGAGATGGGCCGATGTCCCTCATCTGCTCTCCAGATCCGTAGCTGATGATCTTTTTGGTATAATGCGTGTTGGTCAGCAGCGCGAGGAGGCTCGTTACTATCATGCCGCCGATCATGGCATAGAGACCGTATCGATACGTGATTACGATATTGGCGATCGTGGTGAGCTTCTTGATCACTTCAACCTTGAGGAAAAGATCACTCCGGCCCGTAGCTTGGAGAAGGCTGAGGTTCCCGGCGTGCAAGGGATACAGCGCGCCGCTCACGCACAGCAACTGCAGCATGGGAACGCAGGGCAGCCATTTTTCGCCCACCAAAACCAGCACTAGTGGCTCGGCCAATCCGGCCATCACCGCCATCCCCGGTATGGCCACGAGAGCCGACAGCTGCAGGCTCCGCTTCAGGATCTTTCTCATCAAGGCATGATCCTGTTGAACCGAGGACAACACGGGGAATGTCACGCTTCCCACGATGCTTTGCAGAGTAGTGATCGGCAGCTCACGCATGGCTTTCGCCCGCTGAAAGAATCCAACGTCGATCGGCGAAAAAGCCCTGCCGATCACCAGCAGATAGATATTGTTGAACCCTTGGTAAAGCAGGCCCGACACCGCGAGCTTTGACCCGTAGGAGAACAGCACTCCGAAACGCGAGGTATCGAATACGGGCTTGGGAAGCCACCTCGTCTGATACCACGAGCAAATACTGCCCAAGGCCTTCTGGCTTAATGTTTGGCCAACCAAGGCCCACACTCCGAATCCCTGCAACGCGAGCGTTATACCGAACAATCCCGAAACCAGCGTGGCCGGGGTGGAAATCCAGAATAGTTTTTTGAACGCGAGTTGCTTCCGCAATATTGAGCGGTGCACCGTTCCTAACGAGCTTAGGACCAGACCAAGGCCAAGCACCGCCAGCACTTCTGCCAAAGCCGGCTGATTGTAGAAAGATGCCACCCACGGCCCGGCTAGCCAAAGGACAGCAGCTAATAGAGTCGCCGCAGCCAGATTGAATATAAAGACGGTGGATAAATCGGCATCCGTGATATCCGTCCGCTGCACGATCGCGGAGCCCAAGCCCGACTCTACGAGAACGTTGCTGATCACGACGAAAACCGTCACCATCGCCAACAGGCCGAAGTGCTCGGGTCCGAGGATTCGCGCCAGGACGATCTGGACCGCAAAGACCACGCCTGTTTGGCTGAGTCGCTCCAGCGCGCTCCACAACACACCCGACGTCGCTTTTTTCCTCAACGATGTCACAACTCCACCAGCATTTCTTCAGCAGCGTGCGGCACGCACGATCTCGTCTCCAGGCCCTCGAATGCACAGGTCATGACACGAGCACGGGTGTCCGCAGAAAGCGCGGAACCAGATCCTTGAACGCGCTAAAACGATAATCTCCGGTTTTCAGGAACGGAGTCCCATCTTCATCGTTCAGCCACGCCACGATCGCTCCGGGGACGTCAAAGCCCGCGAGGTGGTGAAAGGGATAGTCACCGGTAAACCGCGGATTAACATCGATCACCAGAGGCTTCCCGCCCTGCATCTTGACATCCACTCCCAGCCAGCCGCGGTGCCCCACAAGCGAGGAAAGCCGCCCAATAAGCGAACTGAACTGCGAAGCATCCACGCCCTCCACCGTATCCGTCTCGCCCGCGCGCATCGTCCGCACCTTGATGGCCCCACCCGTCGCAAGCCTTCCGCTCAGGTCGTTGATGATGCCGAGACAATACTCGTCTCCGCTCAGATACTCCTGCATAACGACGGACTCGCCCGGCGTGCAGCGGGCGAACATCGACACTCCCGCCGCCTCCGCCTCGCGCGTGGCGCGCGCGTGAACCACGGTAAGTTCATCCCACTCCCGGCAAATCGAGGCTCCGAGTGAGCCGAAGCCCATCCGGGCTTTGACGAAGATAGGATAGTGCACGCTTCCCTCCTCCAAATCCTCACGGATGTCATCCAGCCGGATCCAAGTGCGCGGTGTGCCAATGCCGCGTTCCGCAAGCACCCGTCCGCATTCGTGCTTGTCGAGGCTAATGCGAGCCCATTCCGCCCTCGGCAGAAACGCCACAATACCTCGCGCTGAGAACGCCTCCAAATGCGGGGCAAGCGCCAACGTGTCCAAATCATGCAAGGAGAAGATCGCCCGGATATCATACTCCTCGCAGATGCGCAGAATCGATTCGACATAACTCGGACGCCAGGATTGCTCCACCACCAACGCCTCATCCGCCACCAGCATTGCCGGGGAGTCCGGAAAACAGTTAGCGCAAACGACCTTCCCCCGGCCACGCAAGGCCGCCCGAAAGTAATCCACCAAATAACTGCGGCGCCCAGCGCTCGTCAGAAGAATGTTACAGGGCATCTAAATAATTAATCGCCGGCATGAGCGACTGCGGAGCCAACATCACCCCGTTCTGACTTAGTATCCTCAACAAATAGCAAACGATCGATTCGCGTGCATCCGGCACGCAGACGCTTCGTTATCCTCACGGAGCATTTTAATCCCAACCTACTTAATGTCGATTGAGATGTGATCCCCCCACAGACGCCGGAATGGGTTAGTGGTCATCTCACGCTTAAAATCCTGCAAGAGCGATTGGTAGTCATACCTAGGTGAGAATCCCAACTCGGTCTTCGCTTTGCTGATATCATGAACAAACTGGCGGCCGTGCGGCAAATCCGGTCGATATACGACTTCAGATCTCCGTCCCTCTTCGCAAAAAACATCAACTATCCCCCTAATCTGCTCCTCTAAGCTAACACCCTTTCCTGTTCCAACATTATAGATCCCTCCCTCACGCTCGGAATTCAGCGCGCATCGTATAAGTTCTGCCAGGTCTTTCACATACACGACCTCCTTCCGCTTTCGTGGATCGCCCCAGATCTCGATCGGCAGGCCGCGCAACGCTCTTTCCATGATCAGCCGGTATCCCATGGGCCGCGGCTCGCCATCCACGCAATAATATGGATCCGGGGTGTAGCCATAAATGGTCGGCAGTCTCAGAACAAATCGACGCAGCCCAAATTGATGGAAGTAGTGCTCAATCAGATCGACCGCCGCATTCTTGCATATCGTATACACCGCGTGATCGCCCCGAACCGGAAACTTCCTCACGATATCATCGGGGATCAAATCCGTCCCTCCCATGAGATGATTACTGTCAGCCCGGCTGTGTGAGAAGACAATACTGCCAGCACTCGCGGCGCGAGCATAGTCCAGCACATTGAGGGTTCCATTCACGATCTCGCTCACGTATTGCGCAGGATCATAGCCCCTCATCTTAGCGGGCATGGGCCCGGCGAGATGAACAACTCCGTCGATCTTTCGCGGCAGCCTCGCCAGTTCCGAGGCATTCTTCACATCCGCTGAAATATACTCGATACCCTGGCCGACAAAGAATCCACCATCGCTGGCCCGGCGTCCCACGGCTACCACTCGCCATCTGGCCTCCTTGAGACTAATGGCGGTATACGCCCCCACCAGACCGGTAGCGCCAAAAATGCATACTGTTTTATTCATTCTTTAGGAAATATTGAGAGATCATCGAAAGCCCCTCGTTGGGAGAAACGTGCATCAACACATCGATGATCGACAGTCCGCTATGAAATGGTGCAGGCCGCGGATATTCGGGCAGCGTTGGCTCGATGAAATAGAGATCGAACCCCGCATTCTTGAACTCTACGGAATTATACAACTCCCTCCCTCCTGGCGCGTTCACATAAGTGTCCGCCTTTTCAGCGCGAAGTATGGAAAAAAGACGCTCCACCCTGCCAATCCCCCGGCTTTCAGGGTAACTTTCGGAGCTGACTGCTACGGCTCGGTCCAAGCCAACATACTGCATGCAAGACACGACACTTTCCTGGCTCATAGCTGCTATGCTGCACGTCTCCATCCCGAGGACCTTCTCGACAACCGGGAAGAACGAATCGAAATACGGCGCCTTTCGGTAATTTTGCTCGATCGATCTCAACACCTTGCGCCCCCCTCCCGGGACAACCATAACCTCGTTGATGGGCGTTTCGGTTCTGGCCCCGGTGACCGGAACAGTAAAGTAGCGACGCTCGTCTCCGACACACAGGCAGTTACGGTTTATCCAACCCTGCTTGATGTATGAAACGTCGTCGTAGAACACAAACTTATCGACTGAATCGATAAGCTGGAAGTAACCGATATACGGAAACAGGTATGGCTGCATTATAGCGACTTTCATGGCGTTTCCTTACGGTTTACGACCCGCTCCCGCCGCTAAGGCTTGATCCAGATTCTCCACCTTCCCTGCAGCAAACTGCACTATGAATCGTAGAGCATATTTTATCGATATCCTCGCGGCTCACGGCGCTGCCCGTCGGCAATATAATAACCTTCGCAGCCACACGCTCGGACACAGGCAATAACACGCCGGCATTGGGGTAATACGAACGATACGGCTCCATTCGATGGCAGCCGGGCCAGAAGTATTTTCTGGCGAGCACGTTTTCCGCGTGCAGCACCTTTATCAGATGATCACGGCTCACGCCCAGGAGATCCTCATCGATCTCCACCACAATATACTGAAAGTTCGCCTCTTCGTTTTCTCCGATCGTGAGCAACTTCAACCCCTGGATGTCCTTGAGCCCGGCCCGATAGGCTTCGTAGTTGCGGCGATTGATCGCGATGAGCTCGTCGATGCGCTTGAAGTTGTGCAATCCCATCGCGGCGCACACCTCTGTCATCTTTCCGTTGGTCCCGATATAAACGACATTGTCGAAGCCCTTGAATCCAAAGTTCTTCATCAGGCGGATGCGCTGAGCCAGCCCGTCGTCGTTGGTCGCAATGGCCCCGCCTTCGAAGGAGTTCAGAAACTTCGTCGCGTGAAAACTGAAGATTTCCGCGCACCCGAAATTGCCGACCCGCTGGCCTTTATAGGTGGAGCCGAAAGCGTGGGCCGCATCGAAAAGCAGCTGCAAACCATGTTTGCGCGCGATCTCCGCGATCGGATCGACATCACAAGCCTGGCCCCACAGGTGGGTCGCAATGATACCCGTCGTGCGAGGCGTGATATGGCGCTCGATCGCGGCCGGATCCAATGTGTGCGTGCGGGGATCGATGTCGGCGAACACGGGCGTGATCTCCTGCCACTGCAACGCATGCGCCGTGGCCACAAAGGTGTAGGAGGGCACGATCACTTCGCCCTTCAGGCCCGCTGCACGAATCGCCAGCTCCAGACCGATCGTCGCATTGCACACCGCGATGCAGTGCTTCACTCCCAGATACTCGGCAACGGTGTGCTCGAACTCGCGCACCACGGGGCCGTTGTTCGTCAGCCAGTTTCGGTCGAGGATCTCCTCCACGCGCTTCAAGAACAACTCGCGTTGCAGCACGTTCGGACGACCAACATGCAACGGTTCCTTGAACAGGGGCTCACCGCCGAAGCAGGCGAGTTTTCGAGACGGTAGCATGGTTTTCACTGGATGATAAAACGACGGGGCTTGTTGGGAAATTCGTTCGCGGGCTAATAGTCTCCTCACGAGGTAAGCGGGCTGAGCTCGAGTTGCTCAAATCTTGATTCTGGCGTCCGAGTCCAGCCGATCCAAGAGGGAGCCCGACGTGCCCGAAGCCATCTTTCTTACGAAGATCATCTTGGCGTCTCGGATGTCACCATAGTCGTCTATGCTATAAACTTTGGTGAGCGACGGATGAATAATGTGGAAATTGGCCAGCCTCCACGTTCCCCGCCCCTGAAACGGGACGAACCCCGTCGAGATCTCGAGAAAGGGAGAGTTACCCACCAGTGTGTGAAAATAAAACTCGTCCGGCGCAAAAACGTGCTTCCAAGAACTTCTCCAAAACGCGGTCCGGCCCGATTCCTCTAATATATAAGCAGCGCATTCGGCCGTGACCGCCCACCATTGGCTGCCGAAACACGGAATCAGGCCGGAAGGCCACTTCCGCTTAAATGGCCGGGCCAGCAACTCCGCCACGCGCCGGATTGCTTTAAGCGCCATGGGGGGGCGACTCGGCAGGTAGTCGTGGAAATGATAGTTCAGCAAACTCCGCATCGAATGCGCTGCTTGGCGGGCATCATAGAACTTGATCAGATTCCTCCCCTGATGCTCGGCAAAGAAGGTCGCAATTTCCTCATTGCTTTTCACCGGGTAGTCCGCGCCCGACAGCAGGACGTAATGCGACGCTCCCGGGTGGCGTTCGAGGGCAAATCTCAAAAGCGACAGCGTCGCCCTCACCATGCTATAACCGGCCCACTTCACATCTATCCGTGCAGGAGCAAAGCTCACGGCAGCGTGCTGGAACGCCTGCTGATCCGCCTTTCGATCCACGTGAGCCACGACGTGCCCAACGGCCGACAGCCTCCCGACCAGCCGATGAAACAGCCGCGCGTCCGCGTGGCACAATATCATGAAGACTGGACGGTTTATCATCGGACGCAGTGTTGAGCAGTCAGCGACGCCGGCATACCTAATGCTTATTTCGCAGGAAGGGAGTAAAAGCGCTTCCCGCTCTTCGCCTCCGCAATCCATTCCAGAACAGCAAGCGTGGGCGCCTCTTCGAGATCCTCCCACACGTTACCATTGCTCGACAGTCGTATAAACAACTGCTGTTCCGGCTCGCGCCGAAGCGTAGACAAGAGATTGGCCATTCGAATCGAGGCCCTTTCCCAAAACGAGATCCGCGATTCGTCTCTACTTCTAGATTCACGCACCACATTTCCCTCGATGTGCCAGAAGAGCACCGTGATCCGGGACGCACCTATCCGGAATATGCGGGTGTTCGGCAGCTCAACCTCCACGCCGTTGACCGAGCGACTTTCCAGAGACGAGAGTCTCTCCATTTGCCACCCATTCTCCACCCAGCATACATCCGGAGTATGGGTGTCCACATTTTGATAATGGACTTTTCCCGGCAGCCAGTAGGCCGCGTAAACGCTCAGTTCCTTATCCCCCTTCCGATACGTCCTGAACAAAGCCGCGTCGAAATTCAAAATTCCCTCCACCCTCTTCTGAAGTTCCGGAGAGTCCGCAAGGGGATGATCGGTCGCCTCCCACCCGGGAAGCGACTTGGGAATCAATGTCTCAAGATCGGCAGCAACCATCTCTTTCCGCTTGGACGCCAGTCCCCCCAGTTGGACGAGAATTCCAAACGCTAGCACCGCTCCCACGAGGCAAATCGCAATCGTTCGTGCGGTCTTCATGCGTCGAACGTCTGCCGTTTCGCGCTTCGTCGCACCGAGGGGCCCAGCTTTCGCGCCTCGACCGAGCTTCGCCCCGTCACTTCCCGACGAAGTAACTGAAGCTGGAGGAAAGCAGAGGGCTGCATGGCGACAGCCGGGCACGTGTTAGCCGCGGCCCGGAACCAAAATTGTTTTCAGAATCGGCAGCAGCATCCCGATCTGGCGCCGCCAGCTTTCGAGCTTCTGCAACCGTTCCTGCGTAAACTTTTTTCCCGCCGCGTTGGGCGACGCCTTCCCGTGCTCGCGGAGCTGCTTGATCCGCACCGCGCCACCCTTCACCACCGGGTCAACTCGCTCCTTCAACACCCCCGCCACCAGCGTTCGCAACTGCAACTCGGGTTCGAAAAACTGCCGGTCATTCTCCCCCGCCACCGCTCGCACCGCTCCCAGCTCCCGGAGAAAGTTCAACCCTTGGCTCGTCGAACCCCGGCTGATATCGAGCGACTCCGCGATATCGGTGAAGCTCAGCGCACGCGGCGACGCAAACAGCAGGCCATAAATCTGTCCCACCGAGCGGCCCAGCCCCAGCACGTGAACGACTTCCGAGAAGAACTCCACACACTCCCGCGTGAACTCCGGCGACACCTCCGGCCGCAACGCAGCAGGGGTTGAATCGGAAGAAGCCGGAGTGCTCATCAGGTTTAGCCCTATGCCTGTGTGAGGTTCTCGCCCCATGTTCAATCCAAATTGAACACTCCCTCACAAGCCCCGCAACGCCAACATCCTGCACCTCAACCTTGTTCATTCCCGTTTGAACAACGCCGTGGTCAGGCCCGACGCTTATCAACCACAAAGAACACGGAGATCACAAAGTCGCCCGGCGCCATCCGCGTTCCTTCGTGTCCCTTCGTGTCTATTCGTGGTTAGGAATCCGCTCCGTCTGGAGCCGAGATCTGAGAGCCCATAGCCCAGAGCCGAACCGTTCTCTTCGCTGCCTTCTGGGGAATCGGTTCGTGAAAGCATCCGGCATCGCCGGATTGACGCGCATCGCCCGTGACATACCGCCCCACGCGGAGATTTGCCGCGTGGGCGTTCGTTCCTTCGTGCCCCTTCGCGTTCCTTCGTGGTTCCTCATTTGCATGAGTCCTGCGCCTTCGCGCCCTTCGCAGGCCCAACTCTGAAACCAATTCAAAAAAGGAGCCCGCCCCCCCAACTCTAAACCCTAAACTCAGAACTCTAAACCCGGCGCAGCCCGCATCCGCATCCATCCGTGGTTTTCGCTGTCACCCTCACACGGAATCGCGCCGCTGCACCGTCAGGGTTGGCGCTTCTTCCAAAAACATCTTGCTCAAGAGAATTGGAAATTGTCGGCGGCGCCTCCCTGCGAAAAAATTCTCCCGATGCCACCGATCGCGCCGCTCCGCGCTAACAGAATCGATCAGTTCCGGTGGCTTCCTTCTACCAGGTGAACGCCTCCGCATCCGATTTCGCAAACCTCACACAACTGGCCACGCGTCTCTCCGGCGCGCTCCATTTCGATCACGCGATGCGCACGCTCTATGCGACGGATGCGTCCGAATATCAGGAGCTGCCACTCGCCGTCGCTTTGCCAAAAACCGAGGCCGATCTGCGTGAACTCATCACTTTCGCAAATCATCATCGCATTGGCCTGATTCCTCGCACCGCCGGCACATCGCTCGCGGGTCAGGTCGTGGGCGGCGGCATCGTCGTCGATGTCGGCCGCCACCTGAATCAGATTCTGCGCATCGATCCGGCGCGTCGTCGCGTGCACGTGCAACCAGGCGTCGTGCGCAACGAACTCAATCATCACCTCCAGTCGCACGGACTTTTCTTCACGCCGGAAACCTCCACCGCCAATCGCGCCATGATCGGCGGCATGGTCGGCAACAACTCCTGCGGCGCGAACTCGATCGTTTACGGCACCACGCGTGAACACCTCGTCTCCGCTCGCGGCTTTCTGAGCGACGGCTCCGAGGCGACTTTCGGTCCGCTTTCGCGCGAAGAGTTCGCCGCCAAATGCGCGGGTCCATCCGACTCGCTCGAAGCGCGCATCTATCGTTTCGTGCGCGATCTTCTCTCCGATCCGGAAAACCGCGCGCTCATCCGCGACAACTACCCGAAGCCGTCCGTCACGCGGCGCAACACCGGCTATGCGCTCGATCGCCTGATGGAGTGCGCCGTTTTCGACCCGTCCTCGGAAAAACCGTTCAACCTTTGCCAACTCATCGCCGGCTCCGAGGGCACGCTCTTTCTCGGCGTCGAGTTCGAACTCAACTGCGAACCGCTCCCTCCGCCAGGCGCGCTGATGTGCGCGCATTTCGCCACGGTGCACGACTCCCTAAAGGCCACACTGATCGCGATGCAGCACCGGCCGTTCGGCTGCGAGCTGATCGACCGTCACATCCTCGAGTGCACCAAATCCAATCTCGAGCAGGCGAAAAATCGTTTCTTCGTCGTCGGCGATCCAGGCGCCGTGCTCGTCGTCGAGATCCGCCACGCCGAGCGCGCCCACATCGAAGCCGAGATGCGCGCGCTCGAAACCGAGCTCCGCGCCACGGGCCTCGGTTATGCCTTTCCCGTATTGTGGGGCGAGGACTCCAACAAGGTGTGGGAGCTGCGTCGCGCGGGTCAGGGCTTGATGAACAATGTCGTCGGCGACGCCAAACCGCGCGAGGTCGTCGAGGACACCGCCGTCGCCGTCGAAGACCTGCCCGATTACATCGCCGAGTTCGACGCGCTCATGCGCGACAAATACGGCATCGCGTCCGTTTACTACGCGCACGCCGGCGCCGGCGAATTGCACACGCGGCCGCTCTTCGATCTGAAAACATCCGCGGGGCTGAAGATGTTTCGCGACATCGCCAGCGACGTCGCCGCGCTCGTTAAAAACTACCGCGGCTCACTGTCCGGCGAACACGGCGACGGCCGCTTGCGCGGCGAGTTCATTCCGTTCATGGTTGGACCCGACTGCTACGCGATGATGCGCCGCGTGAAGGAGACCTTCGATCCGTTCGCGATCTTCAATCCCGGCAAAATCATCGACACGCCGCCGATGGACACCTCGCTCCGCCACTCGCCGGGCCACGCCTCGCCGGACTACAAAACGATTTTCGACTTCAGCGCCACGCAAGGCGTGCTGCGCGCCGCGGAGGCCTGCACCGGCGTCGGCGATTGTCGCAAACTCCACCTCGCCGGCGGCACCATGTGCCCGAGCTACATGGCCACGCGCAACGAAAAGGACACCACGCGCGCCCGCGCCAACATGCTGCGCCACGTGCTCACGCATCCCCGCGAAGTCACCAACCCTTGGGACAGCGAAGAAGTGAAGGGCGTGATGGATCTCTGTCTGTCCTGCAAAGGCTGCAAAGCCGAATGCCCCTCCAGCGTGGACGTCGCCCGCCTCAAGGCCGAATGGCAGCAGCACTATCACGACACCCACGGCGTTCCGCTGCGTTCACGACTCATCGCCAATTTCACGCGCTCCATGCGCCTGGCCGCCTTCGCTCCTTCGCTCTACAACCGGATCATCTCCTCCCCGACCGTTTCGCGCTGGTTCAAAAAACAATTCGGCTTCGCCGCCGGGCGCAGTTTGCCCGCGTTGCATTCGACCACGCTCGCCGCGTGGCATCGCCAGCACGCGAATCCCGCGAACCTCGATTATCCGAACGGACGCGTTCATCTTTTCTGCGACGAGTTCACGAACTACAACGACACTGCCATCGGCATCAAAGCCGTCGAACTGCTCAACCGCCTCGGCTACGAAGTCGTCATCCCTGCGCACACGGAGAGCGGCCGCGCTCATTTCTCGAAAGGCCTCGTCCGCGCCGCGCAGAAGCTCGCGATTCGCAATGTCCAACTCCTGCAGCACGTCGTCACCGCCGACACGCCGCTTCTCGGCATCGAGCCTTCGGCGATCCTTTCGTTTCGCGACGAGTATCCGGACTTGATGCCGGCGCACCTCAAATCCGCGGCGCGTTCGCTCGCTAAAAACGCATTGCTGATCGACGAATTTCTCGCCCGTGAAATCGAGCGCGGACGGATCCGCCCGGAAGCATTCGTCGCTCGCGCGCAAACGATCAAACTGCACGGCCACTGCCATCAGAAAGCGCTCTCCTCGGTCGCTCCGACCGTGAAGATGCTCGAGTTCCCGCGCGGCCACAAAGTCGAGGTGATCCCTTCCGGCTGCTGCGGCATGGCCGGTTCGTTCGGTTACGAAACCGAGCATTTTGAAATTTCGAACCAGGTCGGCGAACTCGTGCTCCTGCCCGCCGTGCGCAGCGCTCCCGCCGATGTGATCATCGCCGCCCCCGGCACGAGTTGCCGTCATCAAATCAAGGACGCCACCGCGCGGCGAGCGCTGCATCCCGTGGAGATTCTCCACGCCGCGTTATCCTGATCCGCACCAGGTCCCCGCGACTTCGCGCGCGGCTCGATCAGGCCACGCGCGAAGCCAGCGCCGCTTCTCGATAAGCTTTCGGACAAACCCCCAACTCCCGCCGGAAAAGACGATTGAAGAAAGAGAGCTGCGTAAACCCGTTGTTCAGCGCGATCGTGCTGATCGCGTGTGACGTGGAGCACAACTCCTGACACACCGCTCGCAGCCGGACTCCGTTCAGATAGCTGGTGTAACACATCTTCGTATGCACCAGGAACTGCCGGCTGAAGGTGGTTCGACTCATGCTCGTGATCCGCAAGAGATCGCCCAACGCGATCGGTTCGCGATAGTTCGCGTGAATGTAGCTTTGCGCCCGGCGAATCGCTTCCTGCTGCTCATTGACTCCCGTCAGATCGAAGGGCTCCGCCGCGATCATCCGCACGTCGTCGGCTTTCGCATACAAGAGATCGTGCCAAAGTTGGAAGAGCCGCCCCAGCCGCTGCAGTCCGGCGAGCTCGGTTAACTCCTCGATCCTGCGGCAAGCCAGCCGTCCCGAGTAGCCCCCCACGCCCAACCCGCGTAACGCCTGCGTCGCGAGCAATCGCAACGCTTTCATTTCGTTGATCTCCCAAAGGGCGTGGCCCGACGAAAACTCCCATAGAATCGACACACCTTCCGACCCGCGCGGATGGTGCCAGTAGTGCGGAATGTTCTCGCCCAACACAAACAACTCGCCCGCCGAAAACCGCTGCAATCGATCTGCGACGAAACAGGTGCTCGTCCCGCGCTGCACCGAGGTCAGCTCGATCGCACTGTGATAATGCCAGCGCGCCCCCAGCGCGGGAACGCGCTCCACCTCGCTTCTCCCATGGATGATCTGCACGCATCGCTCGTCTCCACTCCATCGCTCGACGCGATAAAAACCGCCGGGACCAAAATCGATCGTTTCACGAAGTCGCGACATGGGGAGAACGGGTTCGAACCGGCAAAGCAGCCATCACACCAATTGATGCTCTAGATCATGACGGGGAAAAGAACAGGAAGTGGCGCCGTGGCGCGTAAAACCAATGTTACGATTCAATCCGTCGCCAACGGCCACTCGAGCGTCGGATGCCGTCCGGGAGCAACGAACGCATTCAAGATCTCGAAGCGAAGCATCGCCTCGGGGATTCGCTGCAGAGTCAGAACCGTGATGCGCTTCGTCGCGTGCGCCGGCACGGTGAGCACCTCCGCCTCGTCAGAGATCGTGAACGAGCTCAGGTTGCGCAGGATGAAATTCGCGTCGCTCGTGTTCTTGATCTCCACCACGAGTTCAGACGTGTCCGGCCGATCCTGAATCGTAAACCGGCTGCGATCCGGCTTGTAGCCGCGCGACCGCAACGCGAGCGACGCCTTGATCAACGGCTCCAGCCACTCGGATCGGCCGATGAGCGTGTTGTTGAACCACACGACCGTCCGCCGCTCCCTCATCGCTTCGTGCAAGGAATCCTCCGTCTTCTCCCGCGCAAAGATCAACGTCGCGGGGCGATGTTTCTCCGGCGCCGGATAAACCCAGTCGATCAACCCGTGAATGTCGCTCGCGCCAAACATCGCCAGGTTGTGATCCAGCGCGATCTGCAATGCCTCCGGGGAAAACGAGTTGGTATTTGCAATTTCAATACCGTTGATCAGCCCCTCGGCGAGCAGCCTCTGGTGAAACTCAGTCATGCGCGCGATGCCGTCGGACCCTGCCCCGCGGTTCAGCGACCAGGGGTGATTCCACACCAAGAACGCGCCTTGCGCGGAAGCCTCGCGCAGCACGGCGATCGGATCCTCGTCCCGCAGCCGGTTGGCATCTTTGACAAACAGCGCGTTCACATGACCCAATGGCGCGTTGCGCGTGATCTCCACGCCGGCGATCACGAGGATGTCCTGCGGCTTCGCCTCTTTCTCCGCGCCCGGCGGTCGCGCCTTCAACGTGTCCTGCGCCTTCACCAGGTCCTCGCGGCCGTTGCGGTATTGTTCGAGCAGCCAGTAGTCGCCTTCGGACAAACCGGCCGGATAGCGTGATGCGTAAAGTGCGATTTCGAATGCCCGGTTGCGATCGGGATTCGCGAGATCCACGCCGTGAGGCTGCCATTCGAGGTGATCCGTTATGGCCATCGCATCGAGACCATCGCGCACACTCTCTTCCACGCGGATGTTGGGCCACACCTTGCCGTCGGAAAACGTTGTATGCTGATGGAAGTCGGCCTTGAGGGTGCAGTATCCCGGAATATCCGGAAAACGAATCGCGCGGTCTTCCGCTGCCTGCGCGCTCGCCGCCAGCGCGAGTGCACAACCGATGGAGGATGCGAGGAGGAGAAAACGCTTCGAAGGTTCGAGATTCATGGCGGGGGCCTGATGGACTTGATTGGGAAGAACGATCGGGAGATCACGGATGGCGAAAATGGAGCGTCCGCCGGGCCTCCAAGGGATACTCGGTCATGATCGCATCCACTCCGGCCGCTTTGGCATTGCGCCAATTTTCGAGTTCCATGCCCACGACCATCGCGCCGACGACAAACACTTTTCGTCCCGCCGCGTGAATCCTTTCCACGACCGCGGCATCGGGCACAAATCGGAGATAGGCCCAGTTGGCATGGCGATCGGCCAGCGCCGTCGTCACGTCCGCCGGAGTCTGCGCCAGCACCGCGATCTGGGTCGTTGCATCCGCCGCGCGCAACTTCGCGCGCACCTCCGGCGTGATGATGGTGAGCCCGATAAAGACGAGTTGATCGAGGACCCCAAAACGGCGGCCCATTTCCACCAACTCTTTCTCGGCCGTCGCATCGGTCACTTTCAGATCGACGGCGATCATGACGCTCGGGTCGTTCCTCGCTTTCAGTTCCTCCAGCAGTTCCTCGAACGTCGCGACCTGCTCGCCTCGATAGTAGGGCGCGAGATGGCTGCCCGCATCGAGCTTTCGCAACTCCGCCAGGGTGTAGCTCGCCACCGGCCCGCGTCCGTTTGTCGTGCGATCAACGTCGCCGTCGTGCATGCACACCCAGACGCCGTCCTTCGTTCGGCGCACGTCGACTTCGATCCCGACGTGCAGCTCGAGGCTCGCGCGGAAATTGGTGCGCGTGTTCTCCGGCGCGTGATGCTCGAGGCCGCGATGCCCCACAATTTTCGGCAGAACCGCCCCTTCTGCCGCCCACCCGGCCGTCCCGACGACGCACGCGACCAACCCGCAACAGACGATTTTCGATAACCAAGGAAGTTTCAGCATGAGGCAAAAGGTTAGACGCTTCAGCTCGGAAGAAGACGCTTAATCAAACAGCGACGGGCCGCGCGCGTGCTTCGCAACCATCTCGGGATCCAGTTGCAATCCGAGCCCGGGCCCTGCGGGAACCGCCAGCATACCCTGGTCGTCGAGCTTCCACTTGTCGGCGGTGATCTCGTCGATGAAAGGAGAACCGGCCAGATATTCCACCAAGTCCGTGCCAGGCACCGCCGCGGCCAGATGCAGATCCGCCGCAAGACCGACTGCCGTATTCCAGCCGTGCGGAATGAAACGGATCCCATGCTCCTCCGCGGCCCACGCGATCCGTCGCTCCTCGCTGATGCCGCCGACTTTCGTTACATCCGGTTGCACGATATCGAACGCACCTCGCTCGATCCACGGTTGAAACGCCTGCCGGCGGGTGAGCACCTCGCCGCCGGAAATCGGCACCGGCGAGTGTTCGCGCAACTTGATGTAATCCTCCAGGGCATCGGGCACCAGCGCTTCTTCGAACCAGTGCACATCGTAATCGGCGAGCATGCGGGCCGTATTGATCGCCCACTTGTATCCGTTTTTCCAATGCGCATCGCTGCCGCCGGCATCCACCATGAGTCGCGATTCGGCGCCCACCGCTTCCCGCGCCACCTCCACGATGGCCCGGTCGAGTTTGGAGTTTTCGCGACCGAAAGGTCCCCAGCCGATCTTGAACGCTCGAAAGCCCTGCGCCTTCACCTCCAGCAGTCGTTCGCGCAGCTTCTCCGGTTCGTCCATCAACAACGACGCATACGGCTGCACCCGCTCGCGATGCCGGCCCCCGAGCAGCCGGCTGACCGGCTGGCCCGTCGCTTTTCCCAGCAGATCCCAGAGCGCGATGTCGATTCCGCTGATCGCGTGCGTCAGCGATCCGCCGCGTCCCAGCCAGAAACTGTGTTGGTGCAGCTTCTCGCTCACGCGCTCGGGCTCGAGCGCGCTTTCCCCGCGATACAAGGGCTCCAGCACGGCCAGCGCCGCTCGCACGAGTCCATCGTTGGTGAACACGCTGCCGAGCCCCACGGCTCCTTCGTCGGTATGCACCGCTATCAGCGTATGCACGCAATCATCGGGCCGCAGTTCGTTGCTCCAGCCGCCTTCCGGCGTGGCGCCGCACAAGCCGGCACATCGTATTTCGCGAATCTTCATAGGGTAAAACTAGCGCCGGTAACGGGGGCGCCGAAAAAGTTTGGTCACGGGCGCGAACGGCACATTCGCGTCCAGGGGAAAGATCGGCCGGGCGCACCGCGTGTGTCCGAGGCTGACCAGGTTCGCGCTGGTCGAACCCGGCGCGTCGATATTAATCATGCGCTCGCACCAGGCCTCATACATGTGGTGCTGGCAGTGCGGCGATTTGACCACGACGGCGTCGTAGCCCTTCGGATCCCGCCCATGAGCATAGAACAGCGAGCGGTCATAGAGGTGAACCGCACGGCTCGTGACAACCAAGGTGAGATTGCCCGCTTCCAACACCGCTGTTCGGCCGGCGTGCCAAATGCCGCCGAATGATTCGCTCGGAACCCGCCCGTCGGACAGCATGCACACGGTTGCTTCGATTGGCAGCGGCGTGAAACGGCCGGGATCGCGCGTTCCACCAACCGTCGTGACAATCTTTGCGCCCACGCCGGCGGCAAAGGCTTGCGCCACCGCGGGCGCATCCACGATCGGGGCCAGCAGTCGCCCGCGGTAGCCCGCGCCGATCAGCGCCCGCACGATCACGTTGCTGTCGCCGGAGGCGCCGGAGCTTGTCGCGTCGGCGGCATCCACCAGCGCAACCGTTCCGCGGGTAGTTGAAAGAACGATACGGACCATTTCCTCCACACTCACCAGCGGCACTCGCATGCGTTCGTGGTGCGACCAGAAGTTATGCGCCATCGCCAGCGCCGCTTCGCTTGCGGCCGCGGCATTTCGATCCATGACCGCAAAACTGTAGGTCCCCAGTTCCGGCACGTCCGTGAAGGGATTGCCGATGAACACCCCCGCCGAGAGTCCGCCCGCGCTTTTCTCCACCGCCTGCGCCAGGCGGATGCTTTCACCGTAAAGTCCGGTGTCCGTGATCAACTCGTCACCGCGCACCAGCGCCGGGATGTTCACCTTCGCCGTGACCGGCTGCGCCTGCTCTTGCACGATCCGCAACAAAAGCCGTGCCGCGCGCTGACCCGTCTCGAAGAAATCGACGTGCGGATACGTGTGAAAGGCCACGACCGCATCGCTTTGTTCGAGCATCTTCTCAGTGAGAATCCCATGCAGATCCAGCGAGACGACGATCGGGATGTCCTCGCCCAGGATCTTCCGCGTCTCCTCGAGCAGATAACCTTCGGGATCCAACTCGGCCTCGCTCGCCAGCGCGCCGTGCATGGAGAAGTAAACCGCATCCACCGGCGACGCGGTCCGGATCGCCTCGAGAAACTCCTCCGCGAGCCGCAACCATCCTTGTCCGGAAAGTGTCCCGCTCGACGTGATTCCGAGCGCACTGTAAGCCGGGATGGTTTCGATTCCCGGCGTCGCATCAAAGATGCTCAGCGCTCCGCCCACTTCGTAGCGGACGCGACGGTGATGCTCGAAGACTTCCGCGCCACGACGAACCACGAAATCGTCGTAACCACTCAGGTCGGGGTTGAAGGTGGAAACCTCCTGTTTGCACTCAGCGACTAGGATCCGGGTCATGATCGGGCGTGGTTAATGGACGTTTTCAAAATCGCGCGGGAAGAGATACCGGATGCCGAAGAGCACCAGCGCCGCCGCCGCGACATAGACGAACCCCGTGTAGGTGAGGAGTTGTTCCATTCCGAGGGAGCGCTTCCACATGCCGCCGACGAGGGGAGCGAACCCTGACAAAAATCCTCCGCAAAGATTCAACACACCGACTGCCGATGCGCGCGTGTCGCCGGGCACGACTTCGAACGCAGCCGGAAAGATGTTTCCCATGAAGAATCCGCTGAACAACCCGAACCCCACCGCACTCGCACACGTCAACGTCAGGGTCGCCGCGCCCCCGAGCGCATGCAGGCAGGGCGCACACAACAACAAGCTTCCCGCCAGCAACCACAGCCGCGCGCTCCGCGTTTTCAGATAGAGCCGGTCAGCCAGAAATCCGCCGGTGATCAGGCCCACCAACGTGGCGCCCTGCAGATAGGCGGTGGCCGTGAAGGCCGCGTCGGACAGGCTGAGCGAAAACTTCTCGTGCAGGAAATTCGGCAGCCAGCTGTAGATCAGCCACAGGCCGAAAACGAACGCCGGGAACACCACGCACAGCAACAAATACGTCGGCACTTTCATCAGCGCGGCCGCCGCGAGCGTCCCACCCGCTTTGCGCGTTTCCATCTGCGAGTTCTCGCTCACGCCGCGGAGAAACAGGAAATACGGCGCGGCATAGAGGAGCCCGACGCCGCCGAGCACGAAAAACGCTTCGCGCCACCTGCCCTGCTGCGCCATCCATCCGCCAAACCAAGCGCCCGCCACCGTGCCGACGATTTGCGCGGTGCTCAGGATCGCGATCGCGCGCGAACGCCGCTCCGGTGCGTGCGCGTTCGCCGTCAGCGAAATTGCCGCCGGCATGTAGAGCGACTCAGAGATCCCCATGGCCGCCCGCAACGCCAGCAGCATAAACGCCGACGACGCCAAGCCGGTCGCAGCCGTCACCAAGCTCCAGATCACCAGACTGAATACAACCAGCAGCCGTTTCGAAAAACGGTCGGCCAGCTGCCCCGCAAGCGGACAGCCGATCGCATAGACCCAAAGGAAGATCGATCCCGTCAGGCCCAACTGTGTGTCGGTCAACGCGAGATCGGACTTCAGCACCGGGAACATCGCGAAGATCGCCTGCCGGTCGCAGTAGTTCAGGAAATACGCCCCCCACATGAACGCCAGCAGCGTCGTCGGCGAATGGCTGCGCGCGGCCACCGGCGAAGCCGGCTGGGTTGCGGGGGAGGAATTATTCACGCGAAGCGGATTGTTGAGAAACGCGGCGTCCCGGAATCGGTCTCCGTTCAGAGCTTCTTGCGGAAGCCGGCGTAGATGTATCGGCCGCGATAGTCGGACTCACGGTCCCAGCCGTCGCCGCTCGTGTTGACAAAGGCGAGCGGTTCATCCCACCAGTTCTCCACTCCGACATAGATGCGCATATTACGCAGCAATCCGTGAGCATCCGCGCCGAAGTTGTAGGCGACCTGAATGTCGCCGGTCGTATAGTCTTCGATTCGGCGCACCTGGCCGCCTACTACTTCATTCAAACCGGTCTTGTGATGGATAAACGTGCCCGCCTCCCACGGACCGGATCGCCAGCTCGCCCCAACCATCGTGCGCAGCTTGGGCAGAGCTCCGTATCCAGAAGTCCAATTCCCCAGAAACTCCGTCACCGTCGGACCAAAGGTCCGCTCGAAGGTCGTCGTGTAGGTGGCACTTCCGTCCAACGTCACCCGGCCCAGCGCCCCCATGTCCCAGTGATACGAAGCGCCCAGATCGAAACCTTCCGCATCGATGACGCCGCCGTTCGTCACCCGGATATCCAGGAACGGATGCTGCGTCGCGTCACGCGTCAGCGATCCCACGGGAGAGATGCCATTGAAGAGATCCTGGATGCTCGGGATCACGATGATGTCGCTCACACTGATCTTCCAGTAATCGGCCTTGAGCGTGAGCTGCGACAGTTGGGCGGGCGTGTAGATCACGCCCAGGTTGAGATTTTCTCCCTTCTCCGGCTTGAGGTTCGGATTGCCGCCCGAGGTGAGCGTGAACGGGAAATTCCCTCCGCGCACCGGATCGAAGTAAGTGTTCACCGTCTGCAAACCGGTCGTGACGGGCGCCGTGAGATTCGCGAGGCTCGGCGCGCGAAACGACTCGCCATAGGATCCGCGCAGGACGAGCGAGTCATCGAACATCGACACCCGCACGGTGCCCTGCGGCACGGTGATCGAGCTGCCACTGCCGAGGGTTTCGTGCCGCACTGCTCCCGACACTTCGACCAGCGATAATGCCGCACCCGTGCGGTTCGCCCGCCAGAGCGGCGCCTGCAACTCGCCGAAATATCCCTTCACCGCGCGCACGCGTTCGGTGAATCCAAGATGCGGGCCCTCGCCATACCAGACCGATCGGCGCGTCCGCCAACCTTCATCGTAATTCTCGTTCCACAAGGCTTCGCGCCGCTCCGCTCCCAGGGCGAAATTCAGGTTGCCCGCGGGCAGTTCGATGAGCCGTCCATTGAACGTGGCGGTCAAGGCATCGAGCGATTGGTTCATCGTGCGCACCCGCTCGTCCATCAGCAGCGTTTTCGAGAGCTCGTAGGAGTTCGTCCAGAATCCGAATGGATTGAAGGTGCCGGCATCCACCGCGGCCTGCACCTTCGCGAAGTCGGCGTTATATTGGTCTCGTTCGACGAGCGATTGATCGTAGCGCGAGTAAGCGATCTCGTAGTTCCAGTGCCCGAGATTTCCTTTCACGCCGAACGTGTTGTGCGTGGCGTTTTTCTCGACGGCCAGCCGGGGCACCAGCTCACGAACTTCATTCGGGCCGAAGGTATAACGGATCGTGACGAGCTGCCCAAATGGATTGAACGGGTGGTCCGCCTGCGCCGTGATCTGCGCCACTCCCGTCGTCAGATATTGAAAGCGGATATCGCGCTTCTCGTAGAAGCCTTGCGCAAACACCGTCATCCGCTTGTCGAACACATCGTATTCGGCGAGCCAATGCGTGCCGAAACTCGTGAAGGGCGGAAGTGTCGCGGGCTCGTTGGTGGATACTTTTTGGGAATCCAGCGTGGGCACGACGTAGTCGCTGGGACTTGTCCCCGTTTGCCCGGGCTGGAAGCGCGCGCCGTCGAGCACCAAGCCACTTCCGCTAATGCCGGAACCCAGGTAAATACGCCCCGGCAGCGCGAGATTCGAGCTGCGCAAATCGGCCCCTCCCAACGCGCGATAATCGCGCGAAGCCGTCAAGGAGCGGTCCCACTTCATGATCCCGGCGTGGTCGTGCCAGTTCGCACTTCCGATGATGCGGAACTTGTCGTCTCCGGCGCCGAACAACACCGCGTAGCGCTGCACGCCGGCATCGCCATTCGTCGTGTTGCCGTAGGAACCGAGGATCTCCATGCCTTGGAATCGGTCCTTCAGCTTCACATTCACGACTCCCGCGACCGCGTCCGTGCCATACACGGCCGACGCGCCGCTCTTCAGGATCTCGACGCTGGCCACCGCCTCCGACGGGATGATCGATACATCGGGAATGATGCCTTCGCCGCCCATGCGACGGCCATTGACCAGCGTCAGCGTGTAGGCTCCGCCAAAGCCGCGCAGGTTAAACGACTCTTGAAACGAGTGGCTGTTCGCGGCCCCTGTTTGCGCCTGCGCATTGTTTCGCTCGGCATTCGCAAAGGTGAGATTCGGTCCGCTGATCGCCGGCGACGAACGCACGAAGTCCGTGATCTTCTCGCCCGCGGTCAGTTGAAATTTGTTTTCAGTGATCAACTCCAGCGGCAGCACTCCGCGGTCCGCCTCGGTCGTCGACATTTGAATATGGGAGCCGGTCACCGACACTTGCTCCAACTCGATCACCTCCGAACTGCTGTCCGGAGGCGGCGTAGCGGTTTGAGCTTCCAGGAAGGAAGCCAGGCAAAGAAAAAGGACTGCACCTGCACCGCAGGCACGGTGGCGGCTCGCCGCCAGGGTTGAACGTTCCAAACTGACACCGGTATCGTAAACGCCCTCGGGCGGAGGATTCTGGCTGTATAGCTTCATGGACTTTCGTGGTTGAGGAGGCTCAGGGAAAGAACTGGCGTCGGGGGCGGGGGCACGTCGATCGGTTGCTCCGCCGCCACGCCGCGCTCCACGTCGCCAAGCGGGACGCTGCGTCGAATCGGACGAATGGCAGTTGGGCGGCGGGCGCACATAAATCTCCGATGAACGCAGCATACCTTTTCTGCGTCGCGCCTCTCTACGTCTATCAGCCCAAAACCTGACACTAACAGCCTGGGAATCGCGCGGCGTCCAGCGACAACTGCGTGACAAATCACGCAAGCAGGTAACGAAAGCGCGCGACGGCGCTCAGACCCGCCGCCGTCTCGTATTTAGCTTCATGATACACGTGAGCCACAAGTATCATCGTTTGGGCCGTTAGGCCTAGCGGACGCCCGCGCATTTCGCTACGATGTCGCCCGCGCCTTCACAGGAAGGCTCGAACCCTTCCCCGCATGTTCTGCCTCGATCAAATGCACGCCCTCGTCACCGGTGCCGGTTCCGGCATCGGACGCTCCATCGCTACGCTCTTCGCGAAACAACGCGCGTTCGTGTGGGTGATCGATCGCGATGCGGCCGCCGCCGCCGCGACCGTTGATCAGATTCGCGCCGCCGGGGGAAACGCCGATTACGCCCAGGTTGATGTGAGCGATCCGGTGGCGACCACGGCGCTCCGCGATCGCCTTCCGCCGCTCGACATCCTCGTCAACAACGCCGGGATCGGTCATGTCGGAACCCTGCTCGAGACAACCGCCGCCGATCTCGATGCGCTTCACGCCGTGAACGTCCGCGGACCGTTCAATCTCTGCAAGGCCTTCGTTCCCGCGATGCTTTCCCGCCGCTCCGGCAGCGTCATCAATCTCGCGTCCATCGGCGGCTTGATCGCCGTTCGCGATCGGCTCGCCTATACCGCCACCAAGTTCGCCGTCGTCGGTCTCACGAAAGCGCTCGCGCTCGACCACTCGCACACGGGAGTTCGCTTCAACGCGATCTGCCCGGGCAGGGTCGAAACTCCTTTCGTGAAAGCTCGCATCGCGGAGTATCCGGACCCCGAGAAGGCTTACCGCGAAATGGCGTCAACGCAGCTCAACGGCCGCATGATCCGGCCCGACGAGATCGCCGCCGCCGCGCTTTATCTCGCCGCGGACGAATCCGCGATGATCACGGGCAGCGCGCTGACGATCGACGGCGGCTGGAGCACCGGCAAATGACTCTTTCGCGCTCATGAAAATCATTCGTTACGTCGATCCCCGCGGTCGCATCCACTATGGCAGCGAGCAGTCCAACCAGGACGCTCTTCGCATCGAAGGTGACATCTTCGGTGACTATACCGTCACCAACGAACCCGCCGAAGTCGCGAAGCGGTTGGCGCCCATCGTGCCAACCCAAATCCTCTGCATCGGCTTGAACTACTGTCGCCACGCGGCCGAGTCGAAAGCCGTCGTGCCGGAACGCCCGATCCTTTTCGTCAAAGGCATCAACACGCTCCAACATCCCGGCGACCCCATCGAGATTCCGACCCATCTTCGCAGCGACGAAGTGGACTACGAGTGCGAACTGGCCGTCGTCATCGGCCGCGCCTGCAAGAATGTGTCTCGTGAAAACGCGCTCGACTACGTGCTGGGCTATACTTGCGCCAACGACGTTTCGGCACGCGACCACCAGCTGAAGCTGGGCGGCGGTCAGTGGTGCCGCGGAAAATTCTTCGACACGTTTGCCCCGCTCGGTCCGCGGCTCGTGACTCGCGACGAAATCCCGAACCCCAATGATCTCAAGATCGCCACGATCCTCAACGGCGAGCGGGTTCAAGACTGGACGACGTCTGACATGATTTTCGACGTCGCTACCATCATCGCCTATCTCAGCGGCAGCACCACGCTGCCTCCCGGCACCGTCATCCTCACCGGCACACCTCACGGCGTCGGAATGGCCGCGAAGCCTCCGCGATGGCTGCGGCCCGGGGACACAGTGAGCATCGAGATCGAGAAAATCGGCACACTCACCAATCCCGTTCGATTGGAAGGATCGGCCGATTAACCCGTCGCACTGCTCCCGGCGAGCATAGCGCTCGCCCGCGACGGCTCGACCCACTGCTCGCGCCGACCAGACGCCACCCGGTTTCACCGAAGCATCGAGCCTTCCGCTCGTGCTTGGTGATTTTCCGTTCCCGCTAAAGACGCGCACCGCCCATTTCCGTCATGCTCGGTGAACCCTGTTGCCGCCCACACCATGAGTTCCCCAGCCACCCTCGTTGTCACCGGCGCCGGTTCCGGCATCGGCCGCGCCGTCGCCCTGCGTTTTCTTTCCGCCGGTTGGCACGTCGCACTCGTCGGCCGCCGGATCGTTGCCCTCGCTGAAACCGCGGCACTCGCCGGTTCCGCCGCCGAACGCGCCGTTCCGTTTTCCTGCAACATCGCCGATCCGTCCGCCGTCGACGCGATGGCGCGCGCCGTTCTCGCCCGGTTCGGCCGTGTCGACGCGCTCGTCAACGCCGCCGGCACCAACATCCCGCGTCGCAGCTGGAGTGAGCTTTCGCACACGGATTACCGCGCCGTCCTCGCCGCCAATCTCGATGGCGCTGTTTATTGCGTGCAGGCATTCCTGCCTCATTTCCGCACCCAAGGCGCCGGCACCGTCGTCAACATCAACTCCGAAGCCGGCCTCCAAGCCAGCGCCAAATCCGGCGTCGCTTACGTCGCTTCGAAGTTCGGCCTGACCGGTCTCACGCAATCGCTCAACGCCGAGGAACGCGCCCACGGCATCCGCGCCTGCTCCATTTTTCCCGGCGATGTCGACACTCCGTTGCTCGACCGCCGCCCGAACCCGCCTCCGCCCGAAGCGCGCGCCGCCATGCTGCAACCCGACGACGTCGCCGCGTGCGTCTGGCTGGCGGTGACCCTGCCGCCGCACGCGATCGTCGAACAGCTCGTCGTCCGCCCGCGCTAGAAATTTTCCCGCCCTAGCGGCTCGCGCTTCCATCGGCGCGAACTCTTCTTCCAGCGCGGCTAAAGCACGCTGGCCTGATCTTGTTTATTATGGATCGGACTCGCGTCTTTTCACAGTTCGGCGCTGTGTAACTGCACCCGAACCGCTCACTTTACCCACATGAATAAATCTCTCGGCATCGGTTTCATCGGCAGCGGATTCATTACCAAGTTTCATCTTCAATCCTTCGTCGCCGTGCGCGACGCCGACATCCGCGGCCTCTGGAGCCCCAACGCCGCCAACGCCATCGAGACCGCCGCCTACGCGCGCTCGCTCGGAATCGGCGACACCAAGGCCTACGCTTCGATCACCGAGATGGTCGCCGATCCGTCCATCGACGCCCTTTGGATCTGCGGCCCCAATCACCGCCGCGTCGAAAACCTCGAGGAAATCGTCGCCGCCCTCGATTCCGGCAAGGGCTCGCTCAAGGCCATCGCCTGCGAAAAGCCCCTCGCCCGCAACGTCGCCGAAGCCAAACGCTGCGTCGAACTCATCGAAAAATCCGGCGTCCTACACGGTTATCTTGAGGATCAGCTTTTCGTTCCGGCGATCGTCCGCGGACGCGAACTCGCTTGGGGCCGCGGCGCCGCCGCCACCGGCCGCCCCTATCTCGCCCGCTCCGCCGAAGAACACAGCGGCCCCCACAAACCCTGGTTCTGGCAGGGCCAGCATCAGGGCGGCGGCGTGCTCAACGACATGATGTGCCACAGCGTCGAGGTCACCCGTTTCCTCCTCACCAAGCCCGGCGCCCCGCGCAACAGCATCCGCCCCGTCAAGGTCACCGGTCACATTCAAAGTCTAAAATGGTCGCGCCCCGATTACGCGCGCATCCTCCGGGAAACGATGGGCGCCGAAGTCGACTACCTCACACGTCCGTCCGAAGATTTCGCCCGTGCCACCGTCGAATACGTCGACGAATCCGGCCGTCCGCTCATCGCCGAAACCACCACGTCGTGGAGTTACGTCGGCGCCGGCCTGCGTCTCAGCTCCGAACTGCTCGGACCCGAATACTCCTTCGCCTACAACTCGCTCGACACGAGTTCGAAGCTCTTCCTCAGCCGCCGCGTCGTCGGCGCCGCGGGCGAGGATCTCGTCGAAAAACAAAACGCCGAACAAGGCCTCATGCCGATCGTCGGCAACGAAGCCGCCGAATACGGCTACGAAAACGAGAACCGTTATTTCACCCGTTGCTTCCTCCAGGGAAAACAACCCGCGCTGAACTTCCACGACGGACTCGAGGTCGTGAAGCTCCTCATGACCGCCTACATGAGCGCGGAACAGGAGCGCACGTTGCCTTGGAATCCACCCGGCCTCGACACCTTCGTCCCCGCCGTCGCCCAAGGAAAGTGGAACCCTGCTTCCGTCCGCTAACCTGCCGCTCTCTCATCTCACGATCCGTTCCCCAGCCTCCCCCATGACCCCTCCCCGCTCCGTCGCCCCGAGTCTCTTCGGCATGATGCTCCTCGAGTTCTTCATCTGGGGCGCATGGCTCCCGTTGATCTGGACCTACATGGGCGGCCTCGGCTTCACCGGCACGCAAATCGCGCTGGTCGGCAGCACGTTCGCGATCGCCTCCATCGTCGCCATCTTCTTCGGCAATCAATTTGTCGACCGCACGTTCGCCGCCGAGCGCTTCATGGCCGGCAGCCATCTCATCGGCGGTCTCGCGATGATCGGCATGTTCTTCACGCGCGATTTTCTCCCGTTCTTCACGTTGATGGTCATCCACTCGATTTGCTACGTCCCGACCATCTCCGTCGCCAACTCGCTCGCGTTTTCCCACTTGAAAGACGCCACGCGCGAGTTCGGACGCGTCCGCCTCGGCGGCACCGTCGGCTGGATCCTCGCGTCGTGGCCGCTCTACTTCGCGCTCCAGGATGTCGAGGGCGAAGCGCTCCAACGCGCGCTCAGCTACATCTTCCTCGTCGCCGGTGGCGCGGGCATCGTGCTCGCCGCCTTCAGTCTCACGCTTCCGCATACGCCGCCCAAACCCGCCACGAAAGCCGTCGAACCGCTCGCCTGGCGCGAGGGTTTCCGCGTCCTGATCCGCACGCCTTTCCTGCTCGTCCTGTTCGTCGTCACGTTCATCGACTCGATCATCCACAACGGCTACTTCCTCCTGGCCGGCGGGTTTCTCGGCGCCGTCGGCATCAAACCCGAGCACATCATGCCGGTGATGAGCCTCGGCCAGGTCGCGGAAATGCTCACGATGCTGATCCTCGGCTATTTCCTCCGCCGTCTCGGCTGGAAATGGACGCTCACGATCGGCGTCCTCGGCCACGCGGTCCGCTTTCTCGTGTTCGCGTTCTTCAGCGACTACCTTGGCGCCATGATCGCGGTGCAATTGCTCCACGGCATCTGCTACGCGTTCTTCTTCGCGACACTCTACATCTTCATCGATGCGGCGTTCCCGAACGACATGCGCACGAGCGCGCAGGGACTCTTCAACCTTCTCGTCATCGGCATCGGCGACCTCGCCGCAAAATGGATCTTCGTTCCGTTGCTGGCCCACATGACCACCGACGCCGGCGTCGACTACCAACGGCTTTTCCTCGTCCCGAGCGGCATGGCCATCGCCGCCGCCCTCCTCCTTCTCGTCGCGTTCCGCCCCACGCCCGAACTCGACGCCAAAGCTCGCGGCGCCCAGCCCGCCGCGTAGCGTCACCTTTCGTTCGCAATGCACGCTCCTGTATCCGAAAACGAACAACGCGAACGCATCCCGACGCGCATCCACGCCTCCGCCGACGACGCCTGTCGCCAGGTTGCCGCCGAGATCGCCGCACTCATCCGCCAAAACGACGCCGCCAACCGCCCCACCGTTCTTGGTCTCGCGACCGGCTCCACGCCGGTCCGTCTCTATCGCGAATTGATCCGCCTCCATCGCGAAGAAGGCCTCAGTTTTCGCCGCGTCATCACGTTCAATCTCGACGAATACTACGGCCTCTCGCCCACGCATCCCGAAAGCTACCGCAGCTTCATGGCGGCGCAGTTGTTCGATCACATCGACATCCCGCGCGAAAACACTCACGTGCCCGACGGCACCGTGCCTCGCGCCGAGGTCTTCGCCTGGTGCCAGCGCTACGAGGAAAAAATCCGCGCCGCCGGCGGAATCGATCTCCAGATCCTCGGCATCGGTCGCTCCGGCCACATCGGTTTCAACGAACCCGGCTCCGCCCGCGATTCCCGCACGCGGCTCATCACCCTCGACAGCCTGACGCGCCGTGACGCCGCGCGCGATTTCCTTGGCGAAACTAACGTCCCGCGCCACGCCATCACCATGGGCGTCGGCACCATCCTCGCCGCGCGCCGTATCGTTCTCCTCGCTTGGGGAGAAGCGAAGGCCGGCGTTCTGGCCCAAGCCGTCGAAGGTCCCGTCGTCGAATCGCTGCCCGCGAGTTTTCTCCAACTGCATCTCGCCGTCACGTTCCACGTCGACCACGCCGCCGCCAGCGCCCTCACGCGCTTTCGTCATCCGTGGTTGGTCAGCCCGGTCACCTGGACCCCGTCGCTCACGCGTCGCGCCGTCGTCTGGCTTTCGCGTCACGTCAAAAAGCCCGTCCTCAAACTGCTCGACGAAGACTACAGCGAAAACGGCATGGCTGACCTGCTCACCGAACAGGGTCCCGCCTACGGCCTGAACATCCGCATCTTCAACGAACTCCAGCACACCATCACCGGCTGGCCCGGCGGCAAACCCAACGCCGACGATACGAATCGCCCGGAGCGCGCCACGCCTTTCCCCAAACGCGTCCTCATCTTCAGCCCCGAGCCTTCTCACGACGTCCTCGGCATGGGCGGCACGTTGCGCCGCCTGATCGAACAAGGACACGACGTCACCGTCGCTTTCCAAACATCCGGCAACCTCGCGATCCCCGACGACGAAGCGATCGCCGCCGCCGATCTCATCAACGATCTCGCCGGCTCCATCGATTCGCCGACCTCCGCCGCCGCGAGTTTCGCCGCCGAGGCCCGTGCCCAACTTCTGGCCAAAACCGGTTTCGAACCCGACACGCCCCTCGTCCGCCGCTTGAAATCCCGCGTCCGCCGCAACGAAGCACGCGCCTCGCTCCACGGCTGCGGCCTGTCCAACGGAAAAATACGTTTCCTCGATCTCGGCTTCTACGAACGCGGACGCTACCGCGCCTTCGCCCCGGACGACTCCGATTTCCAAGCGCTCCTCGCCCTCACGCGCGAAATCGCGCCGCACCAGATTTTCGTCACCGGCGATCGCGACGATCCTTCCGCCATCACCGCCGTTTGTTTCCAACTCGTCCGGCGCGTGCTCGAAACCGTCGCGCCCGAGCCGTGGTTCGCAGACTGCCGCGTTTGGCTTTATCGCGGCGTCGAAACCGTCTGGGACGCCGCCGAAATCGACATGGCTGTCCCGCTGAGCCCGCGCGAACTCGCGCAAAAATCTCAGGCCATCTATCACCACAAGAGCCAGCGCAGCCAGACTCCCGTCTCTTTCGGCCTGCGCGAACCCTGGCAACAAGCGGAACAACACAACCGCACGCTCGGCGCACTCTACGACGATCTCGGGCTCGCCAATTACGAAGCCATCGAAGCCTTCCAGCGCTGGCACGCCTAAGCGCTCTGTTGCCGAGTTAACCGCGCCACTGCCGGCGCCCAACCGCACCTCGCTTCGCAGCGGAAAGCGCGGGCGTCGCGTTCCTTCCTCGACGATTGAGTCGAAGCCAACGCACCTCTCCTTTCGCTCCCGCCCTCGCCGGCCGTTTTTGATTTCCGCTTCGTCGTCATTCCACCGACGCGAAACCTTCTTCCGAGCGGGCTAAAGCCGCGCCGCCGCCACTCTGCTAACGTGCTGGACTTGCCCCACCCAACGCCAGATCCCGCCGCGCCCCCGCGTTTCATCGACCTCACGCATCCGCTCGTGCATGGCGCACCGACGTTTCCGAACGATCCCAAGCTCGCCATCATCCCTCACGCGCGGATTGCCACGCACCAGTTCAACACCACCCACGTCCTGATCGGCACCCATCAGGGCACGCATCTCGACGCGATGTATCATTTTTTCGACGACGGCCGCACGCTCGATCGCATGCCGCTCGATTGGTTCTACGGTCCCGCGGTCCGCGTCTCGATCCCGAAGCCTCCCGATGGCGAAATCACGGTCGAAGATCTTCGCGTCCACGAGCGTCACTTCACGCCCGGCGCCCGCGTGATCGTCAACACCGGCTGGCATCGTCGTTTCGGCGCTCCCGATTTCTTCGACCGTTTCCCTTCCTTTACCGTCGAAGCCGCGCACTACCTCGCTGCCCGCCGCATTCGGCTGCTCGGGATGGACATGCCCACGCCCGGCAAACAATGGCTCGAGCTTCATCACGTGCTGCTCGCCGCCGACACCGAAATCGTCGTGGTCGAGAGCCTCGCGAATCTCGACGCGCTGCCCGACACCTTCGTTTTTTCCGCCTTCCCGCTTCCGCTTCAGGGCCGCGACGGATCTCCCATCCGCGCCGTCGCCATCTGCTAACCCCGCCCATGCTCGATCGTTCGACTCTCGAATCTCTGCGCGCCCGCGCCAAATCCATCCGCCGACAGATCGTCGCGATGGTGCATCGCGCCAACTCCGGCCACGTCGGGGGCAGTCTCGGCGCCACCGAGCTCGTCACCGCGCTCTACTTTCATCTCATGCGCCACGATCCAGCGCAGCCCGACTGGAACGAGCGCGACCGCTTCATTCTTTCGAAGGGCCATTGCACGCCCGTCATCTACGCTGCGCTCGCCGAAGCAGGTTATTTCCCCGCCGCCGATCTCGAAACCTTCCGCCGCCCGGGCTCGCATCTCCAAGGCCATCCATATCAGCCCAAGACGCCCGGCATCGACGCGTCCACCGGCACGCTCGGACTCGGACTTTCCACCGCCTGCGGCATGGCGCTCGGCGCCCGGCTTCGCCACTCGCCCGAAACTTACTACGTGATCTGCGGCGACGGCGAATCGCAGGAGGGCCAAATCTGGGAAGCCGCGATGTTCGCAGCCAAATACCGGCTGGGAAACCTGATCGCGTTCACCGATCGCAATCGCCTTCAGACCGACGGCAACACCGAGGATGTCATGCCGCTCGATCCCCTGCCCGAAAAGTGGGAATCGTTCGGCTGGCACACGCAAGAGATCGATGGCCACGACTACGACGCCATCGTCGACGCGATCGCCGCCGCCAAGGCGCGCCCCGATCAACCGTCCATGATCGTCGCCAACACCATCAAGGGTCGCGGCGTTTCCTTCATGGAAAACGTCGCCTCCTGGCACGGCACGCCGCCGACCGCGGACGAACTTCAACGCGCACTCGAGGAAATCGCATGACCCGCCCGCTCAAGCAAACCCGCCAGGGCTACGTCGACGCACTCATCGAGCTCGCCGCCACCACGCCCGAACTCGTCGTCCTCGACGCCGATGTCGCGAAGGCCACGAAGACCTGCGACTTCGAAAAACAATTTCCCGATCGCTTCTTCAACTGCGGCGCGGCCGAGCAAAACCTCCTCTCCGTCTCCGCCGGCCTCGCCCTCGAGGGTTTCCTCCCCTTCGCCTCCACTTTCGGCGTGTTCGTCACCTGTCGCGCCGGCGACCAGCTTCGCGCGTCGATCTGCTATCCGCGGGTCAACGTGAAGATTGGCGCCACCCACTGCGGCATCACCACGGGCGGCGACGGCGCTTCGCATCAAACGAACGAGGACATCGCCATCGCCCGCGCGATGCCGAATCTCACCATCCTCGTGCCGGGCGACTACGAGGAAGCCCGGCTCGCCACGCACGCTGCCGCGCGCATGCCCGGCCCCGTTTATCTGCGCTTCGGCCGCGACAACTATCCCGTCGTGCCCGAGATCCACGGCTCCTTCGAAATCGGCCGCGCCAAAATTCTTCGAGAGGGCCGCGATGTCTCCCTCCTCACGACGGGCATCATGGTGTCCGAAGGACTCGCCGCCGCCGACGAACTCGCGGCCGTCGGCGTATCCGCGCGGGTGATTCACTTCCCCACCGTCAAGCCGCTCGATCGCACCGCGATCCTCGATGCCGCCCGCTCGACACGCGCAATCGTCACCGCCGAGGAACACTCGATCATCGGCGGCCTCGGCGAGGCCGTCGCCGCCACTCTCGGCGAAGCTCATCCCACCATCCTTCGCCGCGTCGGCGTCCGCGATGTATTCGGAGAATCAGGACACGCCGCCGAATTGCTCGACAAATACGGCCTGCGCGCGCGCGACATCGCCGCCGCCGCCCTGGACGCCCTCCGCCCTCTCTCTTGATGAAAGCTCTCGTCAAAACCAAGCCCGGCCTCGGCAACGTCGAACTCGTCGACATGCCCGAACCCGCGCCTGCCCCCGATCAGGTAAAACTCGAAATTCTCGCGTGCGGCATCTGCGGCACCGACGTGCACGTTTACCACGACACGTTCCGCAACTTTCCTCCGGTGATTCTCGGCCACGAATTCGTCGCCCGCGTCATCGAGGAGGGCGCCGATGTCCGCGGCACCACCGACCCGAAAGCCCGCTATGCGGTGCTCGGCGCGACCGCGCTCATCGATCGCACCGATCCGTTCGTCCGCTCCGGCAATTTTATCCTTAGCAGCCGGCGCCGCGGCATGGGTCACGGCGTGCATGGCGGTTTCGCCCGTCATGCCGTCGTCCGGCCCGACCAGCTTTTCCGTCTCGATGACTCGCTGCCTGACGAAGAAGGCGCACTGGTCGAACCCCTCGCCGTCGCCGTCCACGCTGTCGGCGAACAAACTCACGTTTGCCCGGGCGACGTTGCGCTTGTTTCAGGTCCCGGCCCGATTGGCCTGCTCTGCCTGATGGTGCTCACGCAGCTCGGCGTCAAAACCATCGTGGCCGGCACCACCGCCGACAGCACGCGCCTCGCGCTCGCTCGCGAGCTCGGCGCCATTCGCGTGGTCGATGTCCAGAAGGAAAACATCCTCGACGCTGTTCGTTCGATCGCTGGACCTCACGGTGTCGATGTTGTCTTCGAAGCCGCCGGCGCCGCTCCGTCCGCGCGTTCATGTCTCGAGGCTCTCCGCCCGCTCGGTCGCTATGTGCAGATCGGACATTTCGGCGGCGACATCACCGTGCCGTTCGACCGCATCGGCTTCAAACAACTCGAGGTCACCGGTTCCGTCGGCTACACCGAAGCGACATGGGAGCGCACGATGCGGCTTCTCGCCCAAGGTTTGCGTCCCAGCCGCATCGTCACGCATCGCCTCCCGCTTGCGCAATGGCGCGAGGGTTTCGACCTGTTCGAACGCAAGATCGCCGCCAAGGTGATCCTCCTCCCATGAACGCGTCCCGACTCTCCAACAAAACCGTCCTCGTCACCGGCGCCAGCAAGGGCATCGGCCATGCTCTCGCGCTCGGCTGCGCCCGCGAAGGTGCCGATGTCATCGTCAACTATCACACCGATCGCGACGGCGCGGATCGCACCGTCGCCGCGATCCGCGCGCTCGGTCGCCGCGCGCTCGCCGTCAAGGCCGACCTCGCCCGCGTCCGCGAGATCGATCGCATGTTCGTTCGTGCGCGAAAGGAATTCTCCCGGCTCGACGTCCTCATCAACAACGCCGGCCTCACCGGTTGGTCGCCGCTGTTCGACACGACCGAGGCGCAGTGGGACACCGTTCTCGACACGAACCTCAAGGGCACCTTCTTCTGCTCCCTCGCCGCCGCGCGCTGGATGCGCGAATCCGGCGGTGGCGCGATCGTCAACGTCTCGACAAACTGCGCCGCGCTCGGCGTGAAAAACCTCGTCGCCTACGCCACGAGCAAGGCCGGCCTCCACGGCCTCACCAAGCAGCTCGCCGTCGAGCTCGCGCCCGAGAAAATCCGCGTCAACACCTTCGCGCCCGGCCCGATCAACGTCGATCGCAACCTCCGCGACGATCCCGCCTACCGCGAAGTCTGGGGCGGCGTCGTCCCACTCGGACGCACGGGCGAACCCGACGAGATGATTGGTCCCGCGCTGTTCCTCGCCTCCGACGAATCCAGCTACATGACCGGCCAGGTTTTCTACGTCGATGGCGGCTGGTCCGTCCAAGGCCGCATCCCGCTCGCCAACCTCGAACAAGCGGCGAAACGCAACACCAACCGCGTATCCAGAAAACGCTGACATAACCCATGTCGTCTCCGCGCATCAAGGCCGCCATCCTCGGCACCGGCAACATCGGCTCCGACCTGATGTTCAAATTGCTGCGCGATCCGGGCTACCTCGATCTCGCGCTCTTCGCCGGCATCGATCCTGCCTCCGACGGTCTCGCCCGCGCCCGCGCGCTGGGCGTGCCGATCAGCGATCGCGGCATCGATGCGATCCTCGAAGCCCGCGACATCAAGCTCGTCTTCGACGCCACCAGCGCCAAAGCCCACGTGCGTCACGCCGCCCTGCTCGCCGCCGCGGGCAAAATCGCGATCGATCTCACGCCCGCTGCGCGCGGGCCCTACGTCGTCCCACCCGCCAATCTCCGCAGTCATCTCGACGCGAAGAACGTCAACCTGATCACGTGCGGCGGCCAGGCGACCATCCCGCTCGTTCACGCGGTCAGCCAGATCACACCCGTCGCTTACGCCGAAATCGTCAGCACCGTCGCCAGCCGCTCCGCCGGCCCCGGCACGCGCCAAAATATCGACGAGTTCACCCAGACCACTGCGCGCGGGCTCGAATCGATCGGTGGCGCCCGCTCCGCCAAAGCGCTCATCATCCTCAATCCCGCCGAGCCGCCCATCCTCATGCGCAACACCATCTATGTGTTGCCCGCCGGCGATTTCGACCCCGCCGCGGTCGTCGCTTCCATCGAAGAAAGCGTCGCCGCGGTGCAGCGCTACGTTCCGGGTTACCGCCTGAAGGGCGCACCGGTCTTAGATAGCGTGCGCACACCCGCGGGCCTGCAACGCACGCTCACGCTCCTGCTCGAGGTCACCGGTGCCGGCGACTACCTGCCGGCCTACGCCGGGAATCTCGACATCATGACCGCCTCCGCCTGCCGCGTCGCGCAGGTGTTTGCCGAACGCCTGCTCGCCTCCGCTCCCGCCCGATGAAAGCCCCGCGCATCACTGATAGTTGCCTTCGCGACGGCTCACACCCGATGCGGCATCAGTTCACCGTCGAACAGGTTCGCACGCTCGCGCGCGCGCTCGACGAAGCCGGCGTCCCCGTCATCGAGGTTTCGCACGGCGACGGCCTGGGCGGTTCTTCGATCCAATACGGCTTTTCCGCCACGCCGGAAATGGAACTCATCTCCGCCGCTCGCGAGGTCTGCTCCCGCGCCCAAATCGCCGTCCTTCTCCTTCCGGGCGTCGGCACGCAAAACGAGTTGCGCGAAGCCGCGCGCCGCGGCGCCACCGTCGTTCGCATCGCCACGCAATGCACCGAAGCCGACGTGTCCCAACAACACTTCGGTCTCGCGAAGGAGCTCGGCATGGAAGCGCTCGGATTTCTCATGATGGCGCACATGCGCCCGCCGGAGCTTCTCGCCGAGCAGGCCCAACTCATGGAGCGCTACGGCGCCGATGGCGTCTATGTCGTCGATTCCGCCGGCGCGATGTTGCCGGGTGACGCCGCCGCGCGCGTGCGGGCGTTGAAAACAGCCATCAAGGGCGACGTCGGTTTTCACGCGCACAACAACCTCGGCTTCGCCCTCGGAAACTCTCTCGCCGCGCTCGAAGCGGGCGCCACGCAAATCGACGGCTGCCTCCGCGGTCTCGGTGCCGGCTCCGGCAATGCACCGACCGAACTTCTCGCCGCCATGCTCGACAAGCTGGGCCTCGAGTCCGGGCTCGACACGTTCAAGCTCTGCGATGCCGCCGAGCATGTTCTCGCGCCGATGATGCCGTTTCAGCCAATCCCTAATCGCGACGCCATCACCATCGGCTACGCGGGTGTTTACTCCACGTTCTTCCTCCACGCGCGACGCGCCGGCGAACAATTCGGCCTCGATCCGCGCGACATCCTCGTCGAGCTGGGCCGCCGGAAAGCCATGGCCGGACAGGAAGACTGGATCCTCGACGTCGCGCAGGATCTCGCCCGCGCAAAGACCGCAAAGACACCGTGACGGCTCTCACCGACTTCTCCTCTTCTTCCGCGCCCTTGCACGGGATCTGGCGCATCATCCCGTCGCCGATGCTCACCGAGGTGCTCGCGCAGGGCGGCCTCGATTTCCAAATCCTCGATTGCGAGCACGGCGCCTATGACTTCGCCACGTTGCTGCCCGACATTCTCGCCTGCGAACGCCACGCTTGCGCGCCTTTCGTCCGTGTCAGTGGCCACGACAAGGTCGAGGTGCAGCGCTGCCTCGATCTCGGCGCGGTCGGTCTTGTCTTTCCCCAGCTCGCCAGCCGCGACGACTTTGCCCGCGCCGCCGCGATGATGGACTACGCGCCTGCCGGCACGCGCGGCTTCAATCCCTTCGTCCGCGCCGCCCGCTACGGCTCGCCCGCTTTTTCTTCCTCGCGTCCGTGGTTCATTCCCATCGTCGAGACGCTCGAGGCCGCCGAGCAGATTGAAACCATTCTGCAGCTTGAGCGCATCGATCTCGTTTACGTCGGCGTTTACGATCTATCCGCGCAACTCGGCACGCCGGGCAAGATGGACTCGCCTCCACTGATCGCGCTTGTCGATCGCATCCTCGCCGCCTGCGCCGCAGCGAACAAACCCGCCAGTCTCATGGCCCTCTCCACCGCCTCCGCCGACCACCTGTTGGCACGAGGCGTGCGAGCGATCGTGCATGGCGTCGAAAGCCACCGGCTGACGCAAGCCATGCGCGAAATCGTGTCTCCACTCCGCAACTACACGCCACCGGTCAGCCCAAATTCTTAGCACGTTTTTTCAGCACCATTTGTTCACCGCCGCGCGTCTTAGATCGCCAGCACGTCGGCGCCGCTCCCTCCAACTGCAACCTTTATCCAAAAATGCACTACATACCCCGCCTCGCCGCTTCCGCTCTCCTCTGTTCCACCCTGACGACGCTGGCCGCCGTGCAATGGCAGCGCATCGAAAGTTCTCCTGCCGGCATCCTGCCCACGCCGCACCTCGACGTGGAGCCGACCGCCTCGCTCGCGCTGGATGTCGACGGCGACGGTGACACCGACTTCATCGTCGGTGGCCGCAACAGCGGCCCCGCCCTCATGCTCTGGCGCTTCGATGCCGGAAGGTGGACGAAGGAAATCATCGAGCCCGACGATGTTCGCATCGAGGCCGGCGGCGCGGTGCATGACATCGACGGCGACGGCGACCTCGACATCGCTTTCGGCGGCGACTTTCGCGGCAACGAAATCTGGTGGTGGGAAAATCCCGGAAAGCCCAACACCCGCTGGACGCGCCGCACCGTCAAGCGCAACGCGTATCCAAATCACCACGACCAGATCTTCGGCGATTTCGACGGCGACGGCAAAGCCGAGCTCGTCTCCTGGAACCAGTCCGATCGCGCCCTGCTCCGCCTCCAAATTCCCGCCGATCCGCGCAACGCCGGCCTCTGGCCCGTCGAAAAGATCTTCACGTGGGCCGAAGGCGCCGCGTCCCACGAAGGTCTCGCGAAGGCCGACATCGATAGCGACGGCGTCGACGACATCATCGGCGGCGGTTTCTGGTTCCGCCACACCGGCGGCGGTCAATTCGCTGCCGAGCAAATCGATCCGACGATGTCTTTCACCCGCGCCGCCGCCGGCCAATTCGTCAAGGGCGGCCGCCCCGAGCTCGTGTTCGTTCACGGCGATCTCGACGGCCCGCTCAACTGGTATGAATGGAAGGACGGAAAATGGATCACGCACACGCTCATCGATCACGTGATCCACGGCCACAACCTGCAGGTCGCCGATATCGATGGCGACGGCAACGACGACATCTTCAGCGCCGAGATGGGCAACTGGACCGGCCGCGTGAACAATCCCACCGCTCGCGTCCTCGTCTTCTTCAGCGACGGTAAGGGCAACTTCACGAAGCAAATCGTCAGCCTCGATCAGGGCGTGCACGAAGCCCGCATCGCCGATCTCGATGGCGACGGCCGTCTCGACATCCTCGCCAAACCTTTCCGCCACAACGCGCCTCGCCTCGTCGTCTGGCTCAATCGCGGCAACGTGAAATCCCCGCTCCCGCTGAACAAGTGGCAGCGCCATCTCGTCGACGACGCGCTGCCGGCCGACGCCAAGCGCATCTTCGTCGAAACCGCCGATCTCGACGGCGACGGCCTGCGCGACATCATCACCGGTCCCGCCTGGCACAAGAACCCCGGCACCGCCGGCGGCAAATGGGAGCGACGCGACATCGGCGCCGGTTTCGCCAATCTCGCCACGAGCTACGATTTCGATCGCGACGGCGACATCGATCTCCTCGGCACCACGGGCGCGTTCATGGGCAGCCAGTTCATTCTCGCGACCAACGACGGCCGCGGAAACTTCAAGCTCCGCACCGATCTGCCGAAGGGCAGCGGTGACTTCCTCCAAGGCGCAGCCGCCGCCCAGCTCCAGTCGAACACGAACGTCGTCGTGCTCTCCTGGCATAAAAACACCAACGGCCTCGAAGCCCTCGTGTTTCCCACCAACGCCGCCGACGGCAAATGGGAACTCACCACGCTCTCGTCCTTCAGCCGCAACGAACAGGTTTCCATCGGCGACATCGATCGCGACTGGGCGTCCGACATCCTTCTCGGCGATCACTGGCTCCGTAACACGGACAAGGGTTGGACGCTCCACCGCATCGGCAACGTCCAGGACCTGAATCCCAAGGCCGAGGTCGATCGCAACCGTCTCGCCGACATCAACAGCGACGGCCTTCTCGACTCCGTCGTCTCGCTCGAGCTCGACTCGCACATCGTCTGGTTCGAACAGGGCGCCCTCCCGCTCGCGCCGTGGAAACGCCACATCATCGGCAAAGTTCCCGGCATGGGCTTCAGCATGGACGTCGCGGATTTCGATCTCGATGGCGACCTCGACGTCGTCGTCGGCGAACATCGCAATCCGGACAAAAAGAATCGCGTGATCCTCTTCGAAAATCAGGACGGCCGCGGCACGAAATGGAAGGAGCACGTCATCGACTCGGGCTCCGCCGACGAAATCGATCACCACGACGGCACCATCGCCGTGGATATCGATGGCGACGGCGACCTCGATATCGTCTCCATCGGCTTCTACAAAACGAAGGTCTGGGTCCTCGAAAACAAGGCGATCGATCGCGCGAAGCAATGACCTCGATCCACGGCCCCGCCATCTTCCTCGCCCAGTTCGTGCGCAACGTGCCGCCGTTCGACACGTTCGACGGCCTTTGCGACTGGGCGGCGGGGCTCGGCTATCACGGCGTGCAGATTCCCGCGTGGGAATCTCCCCGCCTCATCGACCTCGCGCAGGCGGCGGATTCCGCGGCCTACTGCGACGATTTCCGCGCCCGGCTCGCCGGGCACAAGCTCGCCCTCACCGAACTCAACGCCTCGCTCGCCGGCCAGGTGATGGCGATTCATCCGGCCTACGCGACGGCCTTCCAACCGTTTTATCCTCACGGTCTAGACGATCGCGGTCGCGTCGCCTGGGCCACCGCGGAACTGCAGAAAACGGTCCGCGCCGCCGCGCGTCTCGGCACGAGCTGCGTGCCCGTCCTCTCCGGCGGCCTCGCCTGGCACCTCGCCTATCCGTGGCCGCAACGTCCCGCCGGGCTCGTCGACGAAGCTTTTCGCGAACTCGCCCGCCGCTGGCGTCCCGTGCTCGATCTCGCCGCCGAGCTCGGCGTCTCCATCGCCTACGAGCTTCACCCCGGCTCCGATCTTTTCGACGGCCATACGTTCGAACGTTTTCTCGCGGAGTTGAACGATCATCCCGCGATCGCGCTCAACTACGACCCGAGCCACTTCCTCCTTCAACAGCTCGATTACCTCGAGTTCATCCGGCTCTACCACTCGCGCATCAAAGGCTTTCACGTGAAGGACGCCGAGTTTCGCCCCGACGGACGCGGTGGTGTTTACGGCGGCTATCAATCCTGGGCCGGACGCCCCGGCCGCTTCCGTTCGCTCGGCGACGGTCAGGTCGATTTCAAACGCGTCTTCACCTTGCTCACCGAACACGGCTATCGCGGCTGGGCCGTGCTCGAATGGGAATGCGCCGTCAAATCTCCCGAACAGGGCGCTCGCGAGGGCGCGCCGTTCATTCGCTCTCACCTCATCGAAGCCACCGCCACGGCTTTCGACGACTTCGCCGGCGGTGCGAGCGACTCTGTCACCAATCGCCGGATACTCGGACTCGAATCGTTTTCCCCATGAACCGCACCTCCCTCTTCCGTTTCCTCTCGCCTCTCCTGCTCGCTTTCGCCGCCCCACTGGCGCAGGCGGAACCCCAGCCCGGCGATATTTTCCGCGAATACACGTGGCGCGACACCACCGTTCCCTGGCAGCGCATCACGTGGCCCGGCGTGACCGACGAACGACCGAAACAATTTCTGCCCAACGCCACCAACACGATCACGCTGCGCGACCTGAAGAGCGCGCGCAGCGCCGAGATCCAACTCGAGCTTCTCCAATCGCACTACGGCACCATCGGCCAAAAGGTCCGCGTCAACGGCGGCGATTGGATCGACATTCCTCCGCCGAAACACATCCCCGGCAAACTCGGCAGCCAGCCCGGCACCTCCGACCTCTGGCTCACCATGCGTTATCCGACGGTTTCCGTGCCGTTGAAATCTCTCGTTCAAGGCAAGAACACCTTCGAGTTCACCTGCGAATCCGGCTCGGGCCTCGGCAAATGGTGGCCGCAGTCGATCGTTTACGGCGTCACTTTCCGCATCTTCTACGACGAATACATGCCGGGCGCGCCCGCCGGCGACATCATCGTCGGCGACGAAAAACTCTCCCGTCAATCCACGCTCACGCTCGCCGCGAAACCTTATACCACCGCCGATCGCTCGATTCATCGCATCGACTTTGTCGCCAAGTATCGCGGCTACGACTGGCGCGGCGACGGGCTCTACGACCGCTGGCATTATCATCACGCTTTCGGCCAAATCGACCGTCACGCCGGAACCACCCACGACGCCCCCTGGAAAATCGATTGGGACGTCCGCTGGATCCCCGCGCAGGAAAATCCCATCCAGGTCGCCGCGTTCATCCACGACAACACCGGCCTGATCCGCATGACCTACCCGGTCACGCTCCAGAAATTCCGCGGCAACCGGCATGTAAAGATGTTCACCGCGCACAACATTCCTCCGCACTGGCAAACGCGCGACAATCACCGCGACATCTGCACGATCACCCTTCCCGACGACGTCGCCAAGGTCGCCGAAGCCAAAATTCTCCTCGCAACCTGGAACGGCGTTCAGTGCGACGAAATCACCTTCAACGACACCATCCTCGCGCGCGGCGTCGGCCACGATCACGATCTCAGCTACGACGAACTCACCGTCCCCGTCGCCACGCTCCGCGCCGGCGACAATCAGTTCACGACTTTCGCCACCACGAAACACCACGGCATCGAGGTTCTCTGGCCCGGGCCCGTTCTGTTCGTGCGTTACGCGTCCGACGATCATCATTGAGCTTCATGGAAAGCTGGAAACGTAAACTCCGCATGGGCTTGGTCGGCGGCGGCCAAGGCGCCTTCATCGGCGGCGTGCACCGCATGGCCGCCGCGCTCGACCAACAAATCGAACTCGTCGCCGGCTGCTTCTCCCGCGATCCCGCCAACACCGCCGAAACCGGGCGCCAACTCTACCTCGATCCCGCGCGCTGTTACGCGACCTTCGACGAAATGGCCGAACGCGAAGCCGCGCGCGCTCCCGGCGATCGCATCGACTTCGTCGCCATCGTCACTCCCAACCGCGCGCACTATCCCGTCGCGCGCGCTTTTCTCGAGCGCGGCATCCATGTGCTGTGCGACAAGCCCATGACCTTCGACGTCGCCGAAGCGCGCGAACTCGTCGCGCTGGTCGAACGCACCGGTTTGGTCTTCGGCCTCACGCACAATTACACCGGTCACCCGCTCGTGCGCCACGCGCGCGAACTGTTTCGCGAGGGCAGCATGGGACAGATCCGCAAGGTCATCGTCGAATACCTCCAGGACTTCCTCGCGTATCCACACGAGCAGCACGGTCAAAAGCAGGCCGTGTGGCGCGTCGATCCGGCCCAGGCCGGCCTCGGCGGCACGCTCGCGGATTGCGGCAGCCACGCGCTCAATCTTCTCGAATATGTCATCGGTCCCGAGGTCGTCTCGGTCTCCGCCGATAAAAGCACGTTCCTCCCCGGCCGCGTGCTCGACGAGGATGTGAACCTCCTCCTTCGCCTCCGCGGCGGCGGCAAGGGCCTGATGACCGTCAGCCAGATCGCCACCGGCGAGGAAAACGCGCTCACCCTTCGCATCTACGCCGAGAAGGGCGCGATCAAGTGGTCGCAGGAAGATCCGAACTACCTGGAACTTTTCCGCTACGGCGAAGAACGCCGCACACTGACTCGCGCGAGCGGTTATCTCTCTGCCGCCGCCGCTCGCGCCACCCGCGTTCCGACGGGCCACCCCGAGGGCTATCTCGAAGCTTTCGCCACGATCTACGCCGACTTCACTCGCGCCGTCCGCGCTCACCTCGACGGGCAACCTCTGCCAATCGAGAGCTACAACTTCCCCACCGTCCACGACGGTCTTCGCGGCATGGAATTCATCCGCGCCGCCGTCGATTCCGCCCACGCCAACGCCCGCTGGACCGACCTGCCCTAAATTCTATTAACCCCGAATGGACACCAATGGACACGAATCCCACTCCGTCATTCGTGTGAATTCGTGTCCATTCGTGGTTCAAAAATTCCGATCCTTTAACCACGGATGAACACAGATGAACACGGATACCGCTCCCATCTGCCTACTGGATCGGATCCGTGTCCATCCGTGTCCATCCGTGGTTAAAAGTCCGACTTCTATCCTGATGCGCTCTCTCCTTACTGCCGCGGTCCTTTCGTTTCTCGCCCTCCACCCTTCTCTCGCGCACGCCGCGATCACGCTCGAAGAGACAACCGACCACGGCCAGGCCGCCTGGCGCATCGCCACACCCGCCGCCACTTGGGTCTATCACCTCGAAGGCGCCGGTTTCTCCAGCCTCTTCGATCCCGCCGGTCGCGACTGGCTCGCCTATCGCCCCACCGGCGGCGCGGCCGGCCACTACCGCGGTATCCCCAACGCCGTCTTTCGCCGCGATCAAGCGGGCAATAATTTCTTTCATCCCGGTCACACCGGTCCGAAAGCGTCTCGCACCACGCTGATCTCGTCCTCGCCCGATCGCGTGGTGTTCGCCTCGCGCTCGAACGACGACCGCTGGGCGTGCGAATGGGAAATCCACCCCGACCGCGCCGTGCTCCGCTTCACGCAACTTCCTCCGGACGACAACGGCTACTGGTTTCTCTACGAGGGCACGCCAGGCGGACGTTTCGAACCGACCGATCTCTGCCTGCGCGCCGACGGCACAATCACGCCGCTGAGCGAAACGTGGGAAGCTTCGATGAGCGACATCCCGTGGGTCGCATTCATCAGCCCGGAGCGCGGCGCGCTGATCTTGATCGCGCACGACGCCCCCGCGTCGCGCGTTTCGTATCGTCCCATGGAAGACGCCATGACCGTTTTCGGCTTCGGTCGCGAACACCGCAGTCTCGCCAACCTGCTCACGCGGCCACTCACGTTCACCGTCGCGCTCGTCGCCGAAACCGATCCCGCTAAAATCGCCGAGCGCGTCGCCGCGCTTCAGCGCTAAACGCTCGCGCGCCCCGGCTCACGTCCACGCCAGCGCGGCGCCCACGATGCCGGCGTCATTGCGCAATTTCGCCGGAACGATTGGCGCACTCGACTTCAGATAAGGAAACCACTTCGCCGCATCCGCGCTGACGCCACCGCCGAGGATGATCAACTCGGGCGAGGTCAGCTTCTCGGCGATCTCGATCACCACGTTCACCCGCTCCGACCACTCGCGCCAGCCGAGTCCGCGCTGGGTCTTCACGCGCGCCGACGCGAACAACTCGATCGCTTTCCCGCGCCAGGGGATTTCGCCCAGTTCGAGATTCGGCGTCAGCCGGCCGTGGTAAAACAGCGCCGAACCGATCCCCGTTCCGAGCGTTAGCATTAACACCGCTCCGCGTTGCCGCCGGCCCGCGCCGAACTGCATCTCCGCAAGTCCGGCCGCATCCGCATCATTGATCACCCGCGTCGCACACTTCGTGGCGCGCGTGACGAGTTTCGCCAGATCGCGCTTTTCCCATTCACGCCCGAGCAGCCCGACAACACCGGTGCGACCTTCGCGAACGACCCCGGGAAATCCGATCCCGATTTGACCGGTCCACGAAAATCGCCGCACCACCTCGCGCACCGCTTCCATGCCCTGCGCCAGCGTGCATGGCGCCGAACTCGCGACCACCTCCGGCGCGCTCAGCATTTTTCCTGTCCGCAGATCGACCGGCGCGCCTTTGAACGCCGAGCCGCCCACATCGATCCCCAGCACCACTTCGCTCGTTTTTCCACGTTTGTTCATAAACAAAAACACCGCCCGCAAAGCGGGCGGTGTTCCTTACATCATCACCGTGATTTCAGCTCAGAATTTAAGCCCGGTCGTGAGCACCACCGTGGTGCCTTGGAGATAGCGCGAGCCCGCGCTGTTCACCGTGCCCGTCGCCGAACGCTGCGTGACCAGCACGCGACCATCCCAATCGTTGGCGTTGTTCAGCTGAAGCTGCGTGCGCCACGTGTAGCGGTCGCGCAGCTCCATCTCGTAGGCGAAGTTCAGGTTGAGGACGATGTAGCCATCCTCGACGTAGGGTTTATCCTTCACCGGATTGCCCGCCGCATCGAGCGGATACGCCACCGTCGCGTCGCCGCGATAGAGCGCGCTCGCGCCCATCGAGAAACCTTTCAGTAAGCCTTCGCGGAAGGTGTAGTTCGTCACGAGGCTGCCGTTCCATTTGCGCATGTTGAACTCCTGCACGCCTTCTTGCGCGCGACGCTGGACGTTCAACTCGAGCATGTCCTCGATCGCTTCCGCAAAGGTGCGCCCGTCCGCGATGGTCGTGTCGCCCGGCACCGCCTGCCACGTGGCAAGATTGTCCCGGATGTAACGCGTGATCGTCGGATAGACATTCGCCTGGCTCGCCTCGCTCTTCGAGATCGTGCCGTAGATGCGCCAGTTCGGAGTCGGGTTGTAGATAATCGTCGCCTCCCAACCTTCCGCCGACACATCGAAGTTGTCCTTCGTCGCCGGCCAGGGATCGAGCTTCTTTTCCGGCATGCCCATCGCGTCCCAGAACTGGTTGATTTCGCGGTCGGCATTCGCGTTGCCGACGGAATTGCGCTGCGCGGTTTCGTAGAAATCGACGTTCACCGAGAGCTTGTCCTTCAGCAGATGAACCGTGAACCCATAGTCCTCACCCGTGCCCGAGGTCGCCGGCAGGTATTGACCGTCGGCGTTGCGCTGCACGCTCGCGAGACCGCTGAAGTTGTTCGATTCGTTATAGTGAAACGACAGCCACGGGAACGCGTGAAACACCACGCCTTTGCTCGAGGGGCGCAACGAACCTTCGCCGACATACTGCGGCGTCAACGTCCGCGCCAGCGGGCGCAGGCCTTGCGCGTCCGGTTGCGCGTTCGCCGAGTGACTGCGGATGAAATCTTCGCGCCAGCCAAACGTCGTCACGATGCGGTTGTTCCAGAAATGATTCTGCATCGCGATCACCGTCGATTCGAACTTCTGCAACGACGCCGTCTGCGCTCCCACCGGCATCGAACGCGCCGTCACCCCGCCACTCGTGTATTCGCCGCTCGGGCTGCCGGGCGCGAAGCCCCAGATGCCTTTGTCGTAATCGAGATATGAGCGCATGAACACGCGGTTGGCCGTGCTCGAGAGGTCAGTCGGGAAACCCGGCAGCGGGGTCGTATTCACCAATTGCATCAGCTCTTCCCGACGCTCGCGATCGTAGCGCTCGTAGAGTCCGAAGATCTGGTGCCAGCCCAGCCAGCCGAGCTTCGGATTGATTTCATCGAACGCGAGCCGGTAGCTCGCGGTCGCGCGATAGACGTCGTTCTTGTTGTAACGAAACGCGCTGCGCCCGTCGTATTGCACGTAATACTTGCCGACGTTCGGGTTCGGCTGCCCGTTCGGCAGAAACTCGTTCGGATCGGCATCGAGCGTCACACCGCCGACCTGGAACGGCCAGTCGCGATCTTCCTCGCCGTGAAACGCCGCGAGCTCGACGAAGAAGTTCTTGCCGAGCTGTTGCTCGAGAAACGCCGAGTAATGCTCCATGTATTTCGGCGCCACGCCGTCCGAACCCTTCACGCTCTTGTCGTAGGGATAGATGCTCTCGTCCAGCACCGCCTCGTTCGTGCCGCTCGCCCGCAGCATGTTTTGCCAGTTCAAAATCGGGATGTCCGGATTCGCCGGATCGTTGATATAGACGAGCTGCTGGCCCGAGGAAACATTCGCGGTGCCGGGAGGACGCGTCGGCGAATTGCCGGCGCGAATCTGCGACGAGGTCGGACGACCGGCCGCGATCCAGTTGTCCACGCCATTGCGCGGCAATCCGCCGTTTGGATACAAATCGTTTCCGTCGATCCGCTCGTAATTGCCGCGGAGCGTCGTCCGCAGCCCCGGACGATCGACGAGCTTCACCGTGCCGGTGAGAAACACCCGCAAGTCTTTGCGATACTGCGGGCGCGGGAGCCTCGTCTGATATTGCTGCATCACCACCGCCCGGATCGCCGCGCGGTCTTCCTTGATGAGATAGCTCGCATCGAACAAGCCGCGCGCGCTGCCGGCGCTGTCGAAACGAACCTGCGTTTCGAACGCGTTGCGCTTCAAATTCGCCTGCTTCGTCGTCGCCGTCACCGTTCCGCCGGGAACACCGACGCCGAACAGGATCGAATTCGGTCCGCGACCGAAGCCGATGCGATCGACTTTATAGGTGTCCAGGTCGTCGAAGACGGGGAAAAAATCCTGCGTCACCGTCGCGCCGTTCAAACCCCGGCTCGTGATCGGCACCTGATTGAAATCCTGATTATTGATGCCGAACTCCTGGTAGGTCGTGTTGGGCGCGAAATCCAACGCCTCGTTCACGTTGATCGCGCCGATGTCCTGCAACATCTCGGCGTTGAACACCGTGATCGGCGCGGCGATGTCCTTGAGATCCGTCGCCAGGCGACTGCCGGACACATCGCGTGCGACCGAGTAGCCGCGGTCGCGCGACGAGTCTACGCGGAAGGGCGACAGTTCGATGATCTCGTCATCGCTGCTGGTGGATGAAGGGTTGCTGGTTTGGGCGGATGCTCCCGGTGCGAAGGCCAGGAAGCACAAAAGCGACCCGAAGGTCGCGAGGCGTAGCTCGGTCGGTCGATTCATTTTGTGGGGGGGACTAGATGTGCGAGAGCGCCGACGGGGCAACGGGTCTCCGAAAATTCGGCCCTATTCCGCGGGAAATTCGTCGCTCGACTATCACGTCAGCATAGCGGGCCGCGCCCACGCCGTATTTAGCGAGCGTGGAAGAAGCTTTCGCTCCGATGGAACCCATTTCCACCAAGGCGAATGCCTCCTCTTCTCACCGCCTGAGCGCGTCACCGAAACTTGGATGCAGTAGCGGCCCGCGCACGCATTCCGTCGCCGCGACATTGCTTTCCGCTCCCGCTAAACCGGCGCCGTTGCACCGCGGATCGCTTCCATGCCCGCGAAAGCTTCTTCCGCTCTCGCTAAATACCTGCGCGCTGTCTTCCGCTAGTTTCATTCGCCCCGGATCGCGCCCGCTTCCCTCGCCCCCGCACTCTGTTTTCTCCATTCACCCTTTCTCTTCGATCGCATGAAACGCTTGCCGGCCTTCTTCCTCGGTCTCCTTCTCACCGCCGTCGCCCTCGCTGCCGCCGGCAAGAAAAAGCCCAACATCGTCCTCATCCTCGCCGACGATCTCGGCTACGGCGACCTCGGTTGCTACGGCCACCCGTCGATCCGCACGCCCAACATCGACCGGCTCGCCAGTCGCGGCGTGAAACTCACTTCGTTCTACGCCGCCCCGACCTGCGGCCCGTCGCGCACGCAGCTCATCACCGGCAAATACCATCATCGCATCAAATACGGCGGCAGCACCGGCCCGAGCGGCGGTGCTAGCATTCCGGATACGGAGATCACCGTCGCCGAAGCGCTCAAATCCGCCGGCTACGCCACCGCCATGCAGGGCAAATGGCACCTCGGCAACGGCACCGACCAATCGCTCCCCACCGGCCAGGGTTTCGACGTCTGGCTCGGCCTGCCTTATTCGAACGACATGGTTCTCCCGTGGGTCCGCACCAAGGTCCCGCTCTGGCTCTACGATTCGACCGCCGGCTCGCGACCGGTTCTTCGTCCGGTCTCTCCCGGCTTCGAAATGCTCGAACCCGGCGATCGCCCCGCCAATCTCGACGAGACTGTGCCGCAGCACGAGCTCACTGCCCGCTACACGGAGCACGCCGTGAAATTTATCCGCGAGCCGCGCGACGAGCCGTTCTTCGTCTTCCTCTCGCACTCCATGGTGCACCTGCCGCTCTATCCGGGAGAGAAATTCCGCGGTCGCTCCCGCGCCGGACTCTATGGCGACACCGTCGAGGAACTCGATTGGTCCGTTGGCGAAGTCATGAAAGCGCTCGAGGAAACCGGACAAGCCGACAACACGATCGTCATCTTCACCAGTGACAACGGTCCGTGGAGCAGCATGCCACCTCGCATGCGCCAGCAGGGCAACGAGCCGTGGCACGCCGGCACCGCCGGTTTGTTGCGATCCGCGAAGGGATCCACCTACGAGGGCGGCGTGCGCGTCCCCGCGATCATTCATTGGTCCGGCCATTTCGAGGGCGGCTGGTCCTCCGCCGAGATGACGTCGAACCTCGATCTCTACGCCACCTTGGTGTCCGTTGGCACCGGCACTCCCCCGCGCCAGCCAACCGACGGCTACGATCTCACCGAATTTCTGTCGACCCCGGATCAAAAATCCCCGCGCGACGAATTCTATTTCTTCAACTCGCTGCGCCTCGACGGCGTGCGCGTCGGCCCGTGGAAGCTCCTGCTGAAGGACGGCGCCGTCGAGCTCTACAATCTGGATCTGGATCCATCCGAACGTTACAACCGCGCCACCGATTTCCCCGACCTCGTCGACGAGCTCACGCAACGTCTCGAAACCATGGCCGCCACCCCGGGCGCCGTGAAAACATGGTAGGCTGCATTCCGGAGCGCGACGAATTGCATGTGTATCCAGTTTGTCCGCACAGCTTCCGGCCCGCGCTTCCGATGACCGGACGATGAACCCCGCCGCTGAAACCAACGGAGAAGCCCGCGCACGATCCGCGCGTCGCTTGCAGTCTCCCCGACGCGTCGCATCGTCGCGGGCTCCGATGTCCTCTGTCCCGCCCGCCGAACTCTCGGTTCTGTCCATGCGCTGCATCGCGGCCGAACCGTGCTCGACTTACGACTGGCACAGCCACGCGTTTCACGAGTTCTCGTTCGTCAGCGACGACCAGGCCACCATCGGTTACCCGCCCGGCATGCGCGCGGTCGAGCGCGACACGCTCATGCTCTACCAGGCCGGAGAAAATCACGCCGGCTGGAGCGGACCGAAACAGAATCCGCGCTTCTGGGTCGTCCATTTCACCGTCCCACCCGAGGTCCTCGCGGCGTTTCCGCGCTTCTCCGAACCCCTGCCCGAGCGTCGCGTCTGGTCGTTGAAACACGAGCAGGCCGAAGCGTTTCGCTGGATGTTCCTGCAAATGCTCAACGAACGCATCCGCCCGCGCCCGTTCCAGCCCGAGGCCGAATCCGCGTGGCTCCGGCTCCTGCTCATTTCGATTCATCGCTGGATCAGCGAAGAGGTGTCCGAGTCGCTCACCCCCGACGTGGTCAATCCCGACCTCGTCAAGCTCTGGCATCTTGTAAACGCCAGCGTCGGACAGCCCGCCGAATACATCGAGCGCATCCACACGCTGCCCAACTACGATTCGCTGCGCCACGGCTTCAAACGCGCCTTCGGCTGTTCGCCGCGCGACATGATGCTGCGGCTGCGCATGCAGCACGCGAAGAACCTGCTCCTCGAGTCCAGCCTCAGCATCAAGGAAATTGCCGACCGCTGCGGTTACCAACGCCAGCACGAGTTCGCGCGCGCATTTCGCCAGCACGCCGGCGCCTCACCCACGGCGTGGCGCGCCCAGCCTTTCCTCCACACCGAGACCCGCCGCTGACCGGGGGCCCGACGCGGCCGCCGTCCGGCTCACCGCTGCCGCTTCACCGGTGTCGCCACCGTGATGTTCCGAAACCGGATCGCGCCGCCGGTTTTGCTGTGGCTCGACTGCAGCAGAATCGGTCCCGGGTTTTCCTCGTCGCCATCGAGCGCCGCTCCGGTGATCGCCGGAATTTCCCGCTGCTCGTAAAGTGTTTTCCCGTTCAGCACCACCGTTGCGCGACGCCCCACCAGCGTGATCTCGAGCGTTTGCCACTCACCGGGAATCCGCGGCACCGCCGCCTCCGGTCCGACCCAGCCATAAACGCCTCCGGTCTGATTCGCCAACGGCGCTTTCGGCGAATCGTCCTCAATCTGCACTTCGTATCGTCCGCGCAAATACACGCCCGAGTTTCCATTCGGCGGACAATTGAACTCCAGCCGCAGCCTGAAATCCTCGAATAATTCCTCCGTCGCGAGATCCGCCGTTCCTTTCACCGTAATCAACTCGCCTCCTTCGATCTGCCATTCGGCCCTCGGCGGCTTCCCTCCGGTCACTTCCCGCCAGCCGCTCAGATCGCGTCCGTTGAACAGCGCCCGCGGTTCGCTCCACGTTTTCACCGGAGCCCGGTTCAGCTTCGGCGACGGCCGGCCCGTCACCGTTAGTTTCTGCCCGTTCGCCCTCGTGATCTCACCCGTCACGCCCGTTGCGGAGAGGTGAAACACATGCCGCACTTTCTCATACGCGCCGAACCATTCGTCGCGCGTGAATTCCAGCGTGCCATCCTTCAGGTCGAACTCGCGAATCGTTCGCGCGCTTCCCACCCGGCCCACATATTTCACGGAGTTCCCGTCCGCTTCCGGTTCAATCCCCAGCCAGCCCGGGAACGAATACTCCCCGCCGTGCACGTCGAGGTTCCACCGTCCGCTCGGCTCCGCCGCGCCCGCCACCGAAAACGCCAAAGCCGCCGCGATCCACATCTTCTTGGCCTTGGCTTTCATTAAACGGACCAACCTTTCCGATACTTCGCGCGGATGAACTTGTTGGCGGATTTCACATTGGTGACCTTCATCCGCTTCGCATTCCATTCGATCGGCGCTTGCGCCCGCAACGCCACCTGGCCGAGCAACACGACTTCCGTCACCGGGCCGGCGACATCGAAGTTCGAATACGTCTTCGGCCCGCCCTTGCACGCCGCGATCCATTCCTCGTTGTGATTGCGATCCCAGTTCTGCGTCTTCGGCAGCGTTTCCGGAATGTGCGCAAAATCCTGATACGTCGCGCCGCTTTTGAAGAATCCGCCGCCGTTGTAACCGCGCGAATAAAACGTGTCCTTCGTCCCGATCACGATCTGACCGTTGTTCGTGTAAGCCTGGCCGGGAAACAAATCCGCCGGCGGCTTCCGCCCGCCGTCATACCAGTGCATCGTCCACGCCGGCTGGCCGTCGCGCGCGGGAAATTTCCATTCGATATGCGAATTCGTAGGCCCGGAAACCTCCGTCTGCCCCTCGCCGCTGCCCGCGATGCGCACCGGATCGCGAATGTCTTTCACGAGCGTGAGGGTGTTAAGTAAGTGACACCCCATGTCGCCGATCGCGCCGGTGCCGAAGTCCCAAAACCCGCGCCAGCCTTTCGGCGCGTAGAGCGGGGAGTAAGGCCTCGCCGCCGCGCCGCCCAGCCAGAGGTCCCATTTCAACGTGTCGGGCACCGGCGGAAACTCCGTCGGCTTCTGCAAGCCCTGCAGCCACCACTCTCCGGGACGGTCGGTCCAGCAATGAAACTCCACGATGTCGCCGAGCACGCCCGCTTTCAGCAACTCCGCATCCCGCCGCACGCGCGGGTGTGAGATGCCCTGATTCCCCATCTGCGTCGCCACGCCGGCCTTGCGCGCCGCCTTCGCGAGCTCCCGCGCCTCCCAGATCGTGTGCGTGAGCGGTTTCTGACAATACACGTGCTTGCCTTCCTTGATCGCCCGCATCGCCGGCAGGAAGTGCATGTGATCCGGCGTGGAGACCGTCACCGCATCGATGCTTTTTCCCATCTCGTCGAACATCACCCGCCAATCGAAGTAGCGTTTCGCCGCCGGAAAGTTCGCCCCCATCTTGTCGAGCGCCAGCGAGTCCACATCGCAAATCGCCACGATGTTCTCCGCGTCGCAATTGAGGAGGTCGGACCGGCCTTTCCCGCCAATGCCGATGCCTGCGATGTTCAACCGGTTGTTCGCGCCGAGCACATTGCGCCCCGACACATAAGGAAACGCGAGCATCGACCCCGCCAGCACGGCGGACGATTTTAGAAAGGAGCGGCGAGTCAGCGGACGATTCATGAAGGGAGAGGAGAAAGCATGGGTGGTCCTGCCGTCGCAGCGCATTTCACCCGAAAAACACCGCGCCAATGTCTTCGGCTCGGCCGCAGGAAAACGCGATAGAAAGCAGGCTCGTGCAGGAAAACGCCACCTTACCGCACATGACCGCGCGCGTATTTAGCCGGCCCGGAAAAACCCGTCGCGAACCCGGAACGTCCTTCGAAGCCCGCCCCCCTTCGTCTCCGTGCCGGGCCCTTCCACGTATCCAGTTTTATATGACACGTAGGGGATTTGTTTATGGGGCATTCGGAAAACGCCATTGATATTCAGTTCGCGCTCCGCGCCGGAGTATTGCACACCGCTGGCCGTTGCTTTCGCGCGTCGGCGTCGCCGCCGGACGTTCCCCCACCCGCTTCGGTCAGCCGCTCATCAGCCATCGACCCCATGTCCTCGAAAGTCGCCACGCTCCGTGTCCGTTCGTCGGTTTCGAAATCCACCCGCCGAAACCACTCCGTCGCTCCGGTCCCCTCCTCGCGCAACGGAACCCTGCCGAAATCCGTCGATTCCGCGCTCCTTTCCGCGATGTCGCTGCGCGTCTCGCCTCCCGCCGCGCCGGAACGCCGCTTGAACGGCGCCGAGGTCGAACGAGCGCTCATCTCCGGCGAACACGCTCCCGTCCTCGAAACCTATTTCGGCGAAGCGGAATACGCCGAGCTGCGCGCGCTCGCCGCCCAGGCCACACGTCGCACGCGCGATCCCGGCCCGCGTGTGTTGATCCTGCCCGGCATCCTCGGATCGATGCTCGCCGAAACGAATGGCTCCGATCGCGACGTGGTCTGGGTCGACTTCATCGACATCGCGCTGGGCCGATTGCATCGGCTCGCCCTGACCGAGGAAAACAAGCGCCGTTTCGCCGCGGTCGACGTGCACCAGGCCACCTACTTGAAACTGAAACTCGCGTTGCGCGCCGAAGGCTTCGACACCGATTTTCACCCATTCGATTGGCGCCGGAGCATCTCCGACTTGGGCCGGGAACTCGCCCGCCGCATCGCGAGCGAGCCGGCGGAAGAAATTTTCATCGTCGCGCACAGCATGGGCGGACTCGTCGCCCGAGCCGCCGTCCATCACGGCATCGGCGACAAGCTCAAGCGGCTCATCATGCTCGGCACGCCGAACTATGGTTCGTTCGCACCCGCGATGGTATATCGCTGCGCGTATCCCTTTCTCAACAAGATCGCCGTCCTCGATCTGAAGCACTCCCCCGCCGACCTCGCCGGCCGCGTCTTCAACACCCACCCCGGGCTCGCGCAAATGCTGCCGCAGCGCAGCAAGTTCGACAGCATCGATCTCTACGACGTGCAAAACTGGCCGCGCAACGGCGTGCGTCCGCTTCAACCCATCCTCTCTGCCGCACCAGCAATCCAACGCGAACTCGAGATTCTCCCGCCGAAGTTCGTCATGATTGCCGGCATCGATCGCGAGACGACCGTGGGATTGAGCCTGTCGGAAAAGAAGGACGAATTCGTTTTTCACCGGTCACGCGCTGGCGACGGCACCGTCCCCGTGGACCTCGCCGTCCTGCCGGACGTGCTCACCTATTTTTGCGCCGAAGACCACGGTGCGCTGCCGAAAAACGCCACCGTGCAGAAAGCGGTCGGAGAAATCATCCGCAACGGCACAACCTCGCTCCTCGCTGATCGTTGGATCCGAACCCGTGCCGATGCCGTGATCCAATTGAGCGAGTCCGAGATGCAGCAGCGCGCCGCCGCGCAGGTGAAACGCAGCGTCACCGATTTCAGCGCTTCCGACCTACGAGGATTCATCGCGGAATTTGCCGGAGCCGCGAAGATCTCCGCGGCTCCTCCGCCCGTCGTTCCACTGGTCGGTTCCTCGTCTGCACCGGAAGCCGACTGGAAATCCCTCTTCGTTGGGCGGCGGAATCAACGCCGCATCGAGGTCCAGCTTGCGCGCGGCAGCCTCACGCAGGTGAAAAGCCGCGCCTACCTCATCGGCGTTTTCCAAAACGTCGAACCCGGCGGCGCCGCCCTCGCGATCGACAATCTCATGAACGGCACCCTCCGCGAATTCCGCCAGCGTCGGATGTTTTCCGCCGGCGCCGGCGAGGTGCTGATCATTCCGACCGGACGCTCCGAAGTGACCGCCGAGTTCGTCGTCGTCGCGGGCTTGGGCCACTTCGAATCTTTCAACACACAGGTGCTCGAAACGATCGCCGAGAACGTCGCGCGCACGCTCGCGCGCATGGACATCGAAGAGTTCGCCACCGTCACCATCGGCGCGGGCACGGGATTGAACCTCGAACAATCGATGCGCGCGCTGCTGTGCGGATTCTTTCGCGGGCTGGAAGATTCCGATCCGCGACAACTGTTTCGCGCCATCACGTTCTGCGAGGTGGACGAAGCCAGATTCAGCGAACTGAAGTGGACGCTCTACAAGCTGTGGAGCACGTCGCTCTGCGAACGCGTCGAAGTCATCCTGAGTGAAGAGCGACTTCCTCCCGCGCCCACCATGCGCCGCGGCGGTCGCCGCGATCTGCCGCCGTGCATGTATCTCGACGTTCGCACCCGACCGGCTGCCAGCGGCCGAACGATGCTGTTCGAAGCGTCGCTGCTCACCACCGGCGCCAAGGCCACCGTTCTCGCCGGTTCGGTCGACGTCGACCCACAGGCACTCGCGACCCATCTGGCCAGGATCGAAAAAGAAGAGTTCAATCACAGGAGCCTTCCCGAGTTCGGAACGGAACTCGCCCGCTTGATTCTCCCCGATGTGATCGCCGCCGGTTTGGAGGGATCGCAGCACAATCACCTCGTGATCGTTCACGACGCGGAGGCTTCGCGCATCCCGTGGGAAACCCTCTGCTTCAACGGCAAATTTCCCGCCCTTAACGGCGGCGTGAGTCGGCGTTATCTCGCCCCGAATTTGTCGGTCGCCAAATGGCTCGAGCAACGACGCCAAACCTCTACCCTCGAGGTCCTCCTCGTCGTGAATCCCACGCGCGATCTCCCCGGCGCCGAGGAAGAGGGCAAGCGGATCGAGGCCTTGTTCGGTCCGCACCCGGAAGTTCGTCTCACGATCATTCGCGGCGACCACGCAACGCGCGACCGGCTGCGCAAGGAATTCAGTTCGGGCAAATACGACATTCTGCACTACGCCGGCCACGCCTCGTTTGTCCCTTCGCAGCCTTCGCGCAGCGGCATCGTTTGCAGCGACGGTCCTCTCACCGGCGCCGAGTTGGTCGAGTTGGGAAACCTGCCGAGCGTCGTGTTCTTCAACGCCTGCGAATCCGCGCGTGTCCGAAAAATGGTTACAGACGAAGGTCCACGGGTAACGCGCAACATTCGCGAGCGGATCGAACGCAGTGTCGGGCTCGCCGAAGCGTTCATGCGCGGCGGAGTCGCCAGCTACATCGGAACGTATTGGCCGGTTGGCGACACTCCCGCCAAAACCTTCGCCACGGTTTTCTACCAAAAGCTCCTCGAGGGAGCGACCTTGGTTCAGGCGCTCTCCGCCGCCCGCTCCGACATCGACAAAATCCCGCATGTCGACTGGGCCGACTACATCTACTACGGCAGCGTCGACTTCGCCGTTAAAGAGCCCGCACCCCAGCTCGCGTAAAGTTTGCCACATCAGCGCGCCGCCCCCCCGCGCAACGCCGCCGAAGCGTCCCCATCGCCCGTCGGTCGCGAGTTCCCGTCCGCAACCCGGCCGCCAGCTCGTGCCACCCGTTCGTGGCCGCGTCCTTCGCCCTGCGGAGCGTCGCGCCGATTGGCTTTTATCCGCCAATTGCATCACGTCAGGAGACCTCCCCTATGAAAAAAGCAATCACTGCGCTTGTTGTTATCGCCGCGCTCCAAGTGAGCGCTGTGGCCCAGACCCTCTGGAAAGGCGATCCGGCCCACTCGAGAATCGCCTTCTCGATTACCCACCTCGGGATTTCTGAGATCGTCGGTGCATTCAACGAATTCGATGTCACGATCCGCGCGGCCAAGCCCGATTTCAGCGATGCTGTTTTCGAATTGAGCATCGAAACCGCCTCGATCGACACCGCCGTGCAAAAGCGCGACGACCACCTGCGCAGCGGAGATTTCTTCGAGGTCGAGAAATACCCTAAGATCACGTTTCGCAGCAAATCCATCGAGCCCGCCGGCAAGGATCGCTTCAAACTTTCCGGCGATCTCACGATCCGCGATCAAACCAAACCGGTGACGATGGACCTTTGGTTCCGCGGCACCACCACGAACCAAAAGAACACCACGTCAGGTTTCCAGCTCACCGGAACGTTGAAGCGATCCGATTTCGGCGTCGGGCCCAAGTTTCCCGCGCCCATGATTTCCGACGAACTCTCGATCAAAGCGGACGGCGAGTTCATCAAGCAGTAAGCGCACCCGTCGTCGGATCGGACCGATCAATACATTCCGATCTCCGCCGCGCGATGGTGTCCCGTCATAACCGGATACCATCCTCCCTCCGCCCTTCGCGGGCGACGGATACCGCTCCCATCGCCCCATTATTCGGGGCGATCGTCCGCCGCATCCAACCATGAAGCCACCGCGTAAAGACTCTCCTCCACCCGGCCCACGCCTCCCTGGTCCCGCGCCGCAGGGCATGCCGCCCCGGCGCTCATGGCTCTGGTTCGCCGCCATTCTGCTGATCAACTACCTGGTCATGCGTAGCCTTTTTCCGGATACGGGCGATCCGGTGAAGGTCCCTTACACGCTCTTTCGCGAGCAGGTCATCGCCGGCAATGTCGAATCGATCTACAGCCGCGGCGAAAGCATCCTCGGAAAGCTGGAAAACCCCGTCACGTATCCCGCGCCGAAACCCAGCACCGAGCCGACCTCCGCTTCGAAGCAGCAATCGTCTTCGCCGCCGCCTCGCGAGGTGCAGAACTTTACGACGACCCTCCCCGCCTTCGTCGACGCCGGCCTCGAAGAGCTGCTCATCGAACACGGCGTCGAGATCAGCGCCGAGCCGGTCGTGCAAAGCCGCGGTATTCTCGGCACGCTGCTCTACGGTTTCGGACCGGCGCTCTTGTTGATTTTGTTTTATGTCTGGCTCTACCGCCGCGCCGCCCAACAAGGCGGCATGGGTGGCATGGGCGGACTCATGGGCATCGGCAAAAGCCGCGCCAAACGTTACGACCAGCAGGACGTCAAAGTGACGTTCGCCGACGTCGCCGGCATCGACGAGGCCGAGAACGAGCTCGTCGAGATCGTCGATTTCCTGCGCGATCCCAAAAAATACTCCGCTCTCGGCGGCGCCGCTCCCAAAGGCGTGCTGTTGATCGGCGCGCCGGGCACCGGGAAAACGCTCCTGGCCCGCGCCGTCGCCGGCGAAGCCGGCGTGCCCTTCTTTTCGATGAGCGCATCCGAGTTCGTCGAGATGATCGTCGGCGTCGGCGCCGCCCGCGTGCGTGACCTTTTCAAACAGGCCCGCGAACACGCGCCCGCGATCATCTTTATCGACGAACTGGATTCGATCGGCCGCGCCCGCGGCATGACCGCCGTCGGAGGCTCGAGCGAACAGGAGCAAACGCTGAATCAGATTCTCACCGAGATGGATGGCTTCTCGGGACGCGAGGGCATCATCGTCCTCGCCGCGACCAACCAGCCCGAGGTCCTCGACAAGGCGTTGCTTCGACCGGGGCGCTTCGATCGTCGCGTGATCGTGAACCTGCCCGACCGCAAGGGCCGGGAAGCGATTCTCAAGGTCCACACACGCAAGGTCCCACTGGCCGACGATGTTCGTCTCGAGCAAATCGCCGCGACCACCCCCGGTCTTTCCGGCGCCGACTTGCGCAACCTCGTCAACGAGGCCGCTCTGCTCGCCGCGCGCCGAGAGCAAAAATCCGTTCGCGAAAAGGACTTCTTCGACTCGCTCGAAAAAATCGTGCTCGGCCCCGAGCGCGCGCTGCTTCTCGGGCCGCATGATCGCGAACGCATCGCGTATCATGAAGGTGGACACGCGATCCTCGGCCTGGTCGTTCCCGGCGCCGATCCCGTGAATCGCGTCACGATCGTTCCGCGCGGCCAGGCGCTCGGCGTCACATATCAACGTCCCGACAGCGATCGCTACAATTATCCCGAAGCGTATCTCCGCGGCAAAATCATCGGCCTGCTCGGCGGCCGGGTGGCCGAAGAAATCGTTTACGGCACCAAGACCACCGGCGCCGAGAGCGACATCGAGCAGGTCACGAATCTCGCGCGTCGCATGGTCACCCGCTGGGGCATGAGCGAAAAGCTCGGCATGGTCCAACTCGCCCCGCGCGAAAATCGCTACCTGGGCGGCAGCGTCGGTTTCGAAGGCACCAAACCTTTCAGCGAAGCCACCGCGCAACTGATCGATAGCGAGGTGTTGCGGATCATCGGCGAAAGCCACGAGACCGCGCGCCGTCTCCTCATCGAACACCGGCAGGCGCTCGACGCACTCGCCAGCGCGCTGCTCACGCGGGAAACGCTCGACGAAAAGGAAATCCTCGAAGTCACCGGGCTGCCTCCCGCGCCGCCGCTCGAGACCAACAAGATCCCCACCTCGAACGAGCCCGAGCTCCCGCGCCGTTAGCGACCCGCTACCTCGATCCCAACATCGATGACTCCGCCGAATTTCCCCGGCTTCGGGTTAATTCGCGCCCTTCGTGCTTCCTCATCTGCAGGATTCGGTGGGTTCTGCCATCGCGTCGTTCACCGCTGCGACCAGCTTCGACGCCTGATACGGTTTCGGCACCATCCCACAAAAACCGTGCTCCCGAAAATTCGCGAGAACGGCATCGTTCGAATACCCGCTCGACACAATCGCTCGCACCGCCGGGTCGATTCGCGCGAGTTCCTCCATCGCCGCCCGCCCGCCCATCCCGCCCGGCACGGTGAGATCCAGGATCACCACATCGAATCCATTTCCCGCTTCCTTCGCTTCTCGGAATGCGCGCACTGCCGCCGCTCCATCCGCCACCGCCGTGACCTCGAAGCCGAACTTCTTCAACATCGTGACCCCGAGGTCACGAATCGTTTCCTCATCGTCCATGAACAGAATCCGGCCCTTCCCTTGCGCCGGAACCAGCTCCGGTGCTTCGCTCTGCGCCGGCAGTTCATTGGCCGCGGGCAGCCAGACATGAAACGTCGTCCGTCCCGGCACCGACTCCACCGTGATGTGCCCATGGTGCTTCTTCACGATCGAATGCACCGTCGCGAGTCCGAGCCCATTGCCGCCTGATTTCGTGGTGAAATACGGATCGAACACATGCGGCAAATCCTTCGGTCCGATGCCGGCGCCGTGATCCGTGATCGAGAGCTTCACATAACGTCCCGGCGCGAGCACCTTCTTCAGGTCGTCGCCGACTTTCGCGTTGTCCATCGCGATGGCGATTTCTCCGCCTTCCGGCATCGCTTGCATGCCGTTCATCACGATGTTCTGCACCACCTGGCTGATCTGACCTTTATCGACATTCGCGGGCCAGAGGTCCGGCGGAAAAGAAAACATGCAGCGGACCTTCGATCCGTGCAGCGCAAATTCGGCCACTTCACGCACGATGTCCGCCAACATCACCGCCGCCCGCAAGGGCGCGCCGCCTTTGGCAAACGTCAGCAATTGCTGCGTCAAATCCCGCGCCCGCGTCACCGCCCGCTCCGCTTCCTTCAAGCACGCCGCCGCCTCCCCGGTCGGCTTCAGGTCGAGCGAGGCCAGCGAGAGATTCCCCATCAACACCGTAAGCAGGTTGTTGAAGTCATGCGCGATCCCGCCCGCCAGCAATCCGAGCGACTCGAGTTTCGCCGCGCGTTGAAGTTCCGCCTCGAGCCGCGTCTCGCGCTGCAGTTGCGCGCGGATTTGCTCCGTCTGGCGCTGCACCCTTCGCCGCAGCGCCACCACCCACGCGATGAACGCCACGATCGCCACCGCAAGCACGCCCGCGACGGTCAACACGCGCCTCGGCGTCAGGGGCGAGGGCTTTTCGATGATATTAACATCCGCTTCGCTGCGCAGCCGGATCTGAAACACCCCGGTCTGCCCTTCCTCCGTATATTTGATTTCGTAGATGCCCGACACCTCGACGCGGCTGCCGGGCACCCAGTCCACGACATCCCCGGCACTGTCCTCGAGATACGCATCGAAAGTCGTGCCGCGCGCCTGCAACGACAGCCTCAGCTGCCGCCCGTCGAACGATCGGTCGAGCAACCGCCCCGGCACGCGCACCAGTTTTCCATCGAGTTCCCGGCGCAACAAATTCTCGTCACCGATCGCTTCCGGTTCCGGCGGCGGTCCGTCGCCAGTTTTTCGATACACTGCTTCGCGCAAGACGGGACTGCCCGCCTGCCGGCCGAGAATTCCCACCGCTTCCACCCGGTCGCCCGGCACCAGCGGATCGCGGCCGGGCGTCATCACATAAAGGCTTTCTCCACCGTCCGCGATTTGCACGTAACGGCCGGCGCGAAAATCCAGCACCGTGCCCGCGACTTTCACGCGCCGGTTGAACAGTTGCAGCGTTCCAAATTGCCCGAGACTCGCCAGCCTCCGCGCGGGTTGGTCGAAAACATCCCGCGGCGCCGGCTCCTCGATCTGCACGTATTCCTCCGCCGGCACGAGCAGGCGAATGCTCGCCAACTTCCGCTCGCGATCCGCCACTGCGGTGCAAACGCCGCGCAACCGCACCACCGCGCCGACTTCGATCCCCGGCGGCACTTCGCCCGACACGTGCGCCGAGAAAACTCCGGTCGACGTCACCACCTGCAGACGCGTGTTGTCCGCAGTCGCCACCACGCGTCGCACATAGCCGCGCAGCTCCACCCATTGCGCTTCCTCCACTCCCACCCAGGCGAGTTCGAGCGAGGTCGCTCGCGCTTCCGGCAAAGGCAGGCTGCCGAGATTCAAAATTCGTTTCGCCCTCACCACGGGCGCGAAATCGCCGAGCGCCGTTTCGCCGATCACGAGCGCGTTTCTGCCCAGCGGCAGCGGAGCCAAATTCAGCTCGCTCGCGTCGACCCGCACTCCGCCGCTCGTGTCTTGTAAATAGAAGAACTGCCCTGACGGATCGCTCCACGTCACAACGCCCGATATCCGCACCGGTCGCGCCGCTGCCGCCTCGTCCGGCAGCAACTGCATCACCGCCGCCGCCACGCGCACCGTCGGCTCTGCCGATTTCACCTGCCCGCCACGCGCCGGACGAAACAACCCGCTGTCCAATCTCCAACGCAGCCCCTCCACCTCCGGAAATCCGATCGCCTGCACCTGTTGCCCCAGCAAAGCCGGACCGATCTGCGCCGTCACCACATCGACTTGCCCCGTCGCGTCACGAATCGACACCAAACGTCCCGGCTCTTGCGCAATCATTTCCCCAACGACGCGAACCAGCCCTTCCTTCGGCAGATTCGGCAACTGCTCGATCGGCGTCGCCTCGATCTCGAAACGCGGATCGTCCGCTAGCCTGCTCACCTGCTCCACGTCCCGAAGGCTGGGGATCTTCAACTCCACCGAATCGATGTCCGTCCCACCGCCGGGCGGCGTCGCCGCCACCGCGCGGATTTTCACCGTCGCATCGGTCCACACCGGCACCGGCTCCCCGGGCTCCACCAGCAGCCAGGCGAACACCGGCTGCCCCGCCACCGATAGCGTCAGATGCAGATGCGTCGAATCCACGCGCCGCTGCTGCACCACAAATGCCTCGACGTTCACGACCCGATTCAACGTCGCCGCCCGCGAAAGCCGTCCGCTCACCGATATCTCCCGCGGCACCGCGGGTCCAATCACTTCGAACGCCGCGTCCGCCAACGAAAACTGCCGGTTCGGCGGATGAAACACTCCCGTCACCCGCACGCGCTGCCCTGTCCGAATCTTGGGCTCCGCCTCGCCGAGAACAGCATACGCGCCTTCGCCGTTGCGATCCTGCACCCATAGATTTTTCCACGCCGGATCGTAATACGTCACATCGCACTCGATCGAGAAACGCTGCGGCAACTCCTTCTCCGCCGGCGTCAACCGCCAGAACTCGCGGATCGTCGTGATCGTCGCCGACGGCGCCTCGGCTTTCAGCTCAACCGGCGCGACGCATGCGCCGGCCACCAGCGCCGCGACCAACATGGTCATCAGCGCCGAACCCCAAAAAGACGAAGCTCCCTTTCGCGAGCATGGCAGTCGCATTCCGTGCTCTTATCGACATCGGACGGCGTCACCTCAAGCCGCAACCCGCAACTTCCCCGCTCTCGCGCGCTTCGATTCGCTTCGCCGCGATTTTTCGCTAAATTCTAACCGTCGCCATGCGCCCCAGCCCCATCGAATACGTGAAAGCGTCCGCCGTCCCAGGCTGGGAGGTGATTCACGTCATGCGCGGCCCGTCCTTGCTCGGGACCATCGTGAAACGCTCGCCCCAACTTCCCTACCGCTTCTTCGCCGGCTCGGAAAACGCGATCGCCTTCGAATGGGAGCACCGCGATCTCGACGCGTTGAAACGCCTGATCGAATCCTCCCACTCGCAAACTCCGCAAACCGGCACCTAGCGCTTCATGCGCCCCAGCACCGCCGCCGGCTGACTCGCGCCAAAGCCGACGTTCTGCTCCCCTTCCAGCGTCACTTCGTCGCCCGCGAACTTCAGGCGATACACGTGCGCAAACGGCCCCTGCACGCGCACCACTTTCAACGCATACGTGTCGTCAGCCGTCCACGCGCCACTCGTCACCACCGGCTCGGAAAACATCGCTGTCTTCAACTCGCCTTTCTGCCACCGTCCATGCGGCGCCACCACGTGCTGCTCCACGCCGCCGACTAGAATCTTCAACGCTTGCGCGCTTTCGCCGTCCGCAGCTTCCCACGTAATCGCTTCAATGCCGTGACGATTCTTCGGGAAGACAAACGTCTTTCCCGCCAACGCCGCCGCGCGGGGCGACGTCGCCTCGCCTGCTTGCGTCGGGAGCGACAGCTTCGCGAGCCGCGCTTTCAACGCCTCAGACGCCGCTCGATTTTCGGGCAACGCGTTCTTTTGCAGCGCCGGAAGGATATGTTGCCACACCAGGTTCATCACCTGCCCCATGCTTCCGGTCCCGCTCGTGATCGCCACCACCGCATCGTGCTCCGGGAAAATCAGGCAAAACTGACCGTGCGCACCGTCGCCGCGGTAGAGGTTGTGACGCGAGCGCCAGAACTGAAATCCATACCCTTGCTCCCAATCGCTGTTCGGATCGCTCCCGTTCGACACCTGCCGCGCCGTCGCTTGCTCCACCCATTTCGCCGACACGAGTTGGCGGCCGTTCCAGTCTCCTTTTTTTAAATACAGCTGCCCGAACTTCGCGATGTCTTCCGTCCGCACGCTCAAACCGAATCCGCCCAGCGTCACGCCCTGCGCGCTCGCCGGCCAGGCCGGATCCTCGATCGCCAGCGGTTCGAACAATCTCGGCCCGAGATACTCCAGCACCGTCTCTCCCGTCACTTTCTGCACGATCGCCGACAGCATGTAAGTCGCCGGCGTGTTATAGACGAAAAACGTCCCCGGCTTGTGATCCACCGGAAGCGCCAGGAACTTCTCCACCAGGTTCTCCTGCGACAGAAACGGAAAACCGCGAATCGTCTCCTCGTGATGCCCCGTCGACATCGTCAGCAGGTCGCGCACACGCATGGCCTGAAGATTGCGCGAGGGCTCCGCCGGAGCTTCCGCCGGGAAAAACGGCAGCACACGATCGTCGAGGCTCAACTTGCCTTCCTCGATCGCCATTCCGACCGCTGTCGAAGTGAAGCTTTTGCTCAGCGAAAACATCATGTGGCGCTCGTCCGCCGAAAACGGCTCCCACCACCCTTCCGCCACAACATGACCGTGCCGCACGAGCATGAAGCTGTGCATGCTATCCACCTTGCGATCCGCCTCGTCGATAAATCGCGCAATCGCTTCCGAAGCCACCCCCTGCGCTTCCGGCGTGCTGCGCGGCAGTTTGCTCGCCGCCGACACCCAGCCGGGCATCAGCAAACATCCAAGCATCAATACGAGAGCGGGGTAAGATCTCATGCCCGTTCCTGACGCATCCCGCCGGCCAAAAGGTGCATTGAGATAAGGGCAAGTCCGCCGCCTATCTAAAAAAAACGCAGGGCAGGCTTTCGCCCGCCCTGCGGCTCACGGATCAACCCTTCAACCTCCAGTTGTCACACGGCAGACCTGTCGCCGCCGTAATAGATATCTCTGCGAGCGCTAACGACCGGACACCGACACGCCGGAACTCGCGCGCTGCCCCGCGTGAAATCCTTCTGCGAATTCTTCGATCATCTTCTCGTTGAAACGCGGGATGTCCGCCGGCTTCCGGCTCGTCACCAGCCCTTGGTCTGTGACGACTTCTTCATCCACCCACTCCGCGCCCGCGTTGCGCAGGTCCGTTTTGATCGAGTGATACGACGTCATCCGGCGGCCGCGCACCACGTCCGCGTCGATTAAAATCTGCGGACCGTGACAGATCGCCGCCACGGGTTTTCCCGCTTCGAAGAAATGGTTCACGAAGCTCACCGCTTCCGGAATCGCCCGCAGCGTATCCGGATTCATGACACCTCCCGGCAATAATAGCGCGTCGTAATCCCCGGGATTCGCGCGCTTCAACGGCACGTCCACGTTTACGGCTTCGCCGAAGTCGTCGTCGTCCCATCCGCGAATCGAACCTTCCTCCGGCGAAACCAGCTCGGTCTTCGCGCCTGCTTCTTCCAGCGCCGCCCGCGGCTTTTCGAGCTCGCTCTGCTCGAAACCTTCAGCCGCCAGGATCGCTACTTTCTTACCATTTAAATTCTGTTTCATTTCTCTCCTTCATTCAGAGTTCGTTTGGATCGCGGCCGCGCTTTTTTCGGCGCAGCCGAAGGGGATTGTCGCACCCAGCCCGCCCAGCTGTTGCGAACGACCGCCGGCGTGAACGTCCCTTCCACGGGACCAGCCGGCGCCTTCGGCCCGAGTCCGAGCCGATAGGCGAGCCCCATCGCATCGAACGGAGCATACGCCTTCACGTCGTTGTCGAAATACACATACACATCGCGCCCGCCCGCGCGCACCTCCGCCGCCGGCCCGCTCAACTTCGCCTGCGGCGCATCCCGCCCGGCGCTCCAGGCGCGTATCCGTTCCGCCCACCCATCGAGCGCTTCGGGCGTATAACCGCTCGCATACAATTCCGTGTCGCCGTGCAACCGCACGTAAACGAAGTCCGACGTCACATCGTGCATCAACGGCCACTTCCCCGCCGTGTCCGCCACCACCAGCGCGATATCGTGCTGCCGGAGCAGTGAAATGAATTCTTCGCATTCAAAACTCGGATGCCGCACTTCGAGCGCGTGCCGCAGCGGACGGTCGCGATCGATCTTCAGCCACGCGCGCGCCTTCAATCGATGGTCGTGCAACCGGGCGAAAACCGCCGCCTCCTTCGTCGAGCGCGGCAACAAATTGAAGAAGGTCCGCAGCCGTTCCGGATCGAACCGCGTCATCGGCGGCAGCTGCCAGAGGATCGGCCCGAGTTTCTCGTTCAACCGCAACACACCCGACGCAAAAAAATTCGCCGTCGGCGCCACCACGTCCTTCAGCCGTTTCAAATGCGTGATGAAGCGGGGGCTCTTTAGCGCGAAGATGAAATCGTCCGGCGTTTCCTCATACCACGTCCCGAAACACGCCGGCCGCTGCATCGAATAAAACGTGCCGTTGATTTCGATGCTGCGCACCCGGCGCGACGCATACGCCAGCTCCTTCTTCTGGCTTAGTCCTTTCGGAAAAAAACTTCCGCGCCAGGGAGCATACGTCCAGCCCGAGATTCCAATGCGAACATCCGCCATGCGCCACGTTACCCGCACCGCTCCGCCTCGCCATGGGCAAAATCTTGGGCCGCCCCATCCGAGCCCTTCCGGTCCCTCGCGCTGTCCGCGCCCGCGGTGAACGCGCGCCGGTTTCGCCTGTCACTTGCTTCCTCTCTGCACCCAAACCTCAACGCTAAAACATCATGGGATTCGACAAAGATGACACCCGACCGGTCGTCGACGTGAAGCGTCGCACCACCAAGGTTAACATCTGGATGGCCGTCGCGATCGTCGCTTTCTTCATCGTCACCGCGGTCGTCGTCTGGGCTCTCTGGGAAGAGCCGTCTTCCGCCACCACGGAAGTCGTTCCCTTGCCCTGATTCAGTCGCGATCGCTCGATCGGTAACACAGGTTTTCCTCGGCCGCGAACGCGCCGCGTCTCCCTTCGCCCGCGGACGCCTTCGGAGTTTTTCCCGATGCCGTTCGGGCCCGGCCCGCGGAACTCCGCGCTGCCTTTGTCGCACCATGCCGACGTTCGCCGGGACGTATCCGCGTCACTTCAAGACCAGCCCCGGCCACCTCAAACCAACCTTAACCACCATTCCCATGTCCAAGACTGCCACTCTCCACGAACTCCTCGTCGAAGAACTTCGCGATCTCTACAACGCCGAAACGCAGCTCACCAAGGCCCTCCCCAAAATGGCGAAGGCCGCCACCGACGAATCCTTGAAAGCCGGCTTCGAGGAGCATCTCGATCAAACCCACGAACACATTGCCCGCCTCGAACGCGCCATGGAACTCCTCGATGCGCCGACCAAGGGCAAAACGTGTAAGGCGATGAAGGGCCTCATCGCCGAAGGCGAAGAAAAGATCAAAGAAGACGCCTCGCCTTCGGTTCGCGACGCCGCCCTCATCGGCGCCGCGCAAAAAGTCGAACACTACGAAATCGCCGGCTACGGCACCGTGCGCACTTACGCCGAGCTCCTGGGCGAAGAAGAGGTGGTCTCCCTCCTCCAACAAACGCTCGACGAAGAAGCCGAGACCGATCGCAAACTCACGCAGCTCGCCTCCTCGCTCAATCTCAAGGCCGACACCGAAGGCCAGGACGAAGCCGACGAGGACGATGAAGACGCGGAAGACGAAACCGATGTAGAAGAGATCGACGAGACCGACACCCGCTGACATCGCCCTCTCCCGCTTTCACGGCTCCCACCCTGCTCATCCCCGGGTCGGAGCCGCTTTGTTTCCCCCATTTCGCTGCGCCCCAAATTCCGTTAAAGTCCTCTCTCCTTTGCCATGAACGAAACAACTTCCAACTCAACCGGCGTTGGCCAGCCCACCCACGAGGAAATCTCTCACAAAGCTCGCGAGCTGTGGGAAAATTACGGTCGCCCCGCCGGACGCGATGAGGAGATCTGGTTTGAGGCCGAACGCGCTTTGCAGACGGCGGCTACCGCCCCGGCTTCAGCCGAATCGACCAAGGACACCACCCCTCCTCAGCCTGCCCGGACTAGCGTCAGCACCCGCTCAGCCGGCGGTGCGACCGCGACACCGCGCATGCCCGGTGCTCGCAAGCGCTCCGCCTGAGTTCCTCACCGGCTACCCCGGTAACTCGCTCGCGCTTCGAGCGGAAATCCGGTCGTCGTGACCTCCTGCGCCGCCCGATGCATCCATCGGGGATTTCCCGATAATCGCCGCCAGTGACAAATGCCTTCGCATAACTCATTCTGCCGGCGTGTGGTTCCAGCCTCGCTTCCTCGTTCCGCCCGCTGAGCGAAACGCGACGACACGCTACGGCGTGCCCGCGCTCAGCCTTGTCCTCGCGATCTACCTTCGGGACGCGTCATCACTCTGGTCCGACCCGCACTCCCCTTTCGCCTTTCTGCTGCCCGCTGTTTTCTTCGCTGCTTGGTTCGGCGGAGCCGTCGCGGGACTCGCCGTCACCACTGCCGGCGCGGTTCTCGGTCTGCTCGAGTTCACCGAACCGCTGAAGATCGCCTCACCGCGCGAAGCACTCCAGCTCGCGCTGTTTCTCACGAACGGCGTTCTGATCACAGTGCTCTGCACCGCGCTCCATGGCGCCGCCCATGGAGTCCGCGCTCGCGCCGACGAAGCCGCGCGAAATTTCGCCATCATGGCGAACAACGCTCCCGTCCTCATTTGGTCCACCGACGCCACCGGCCGCTGCAATTTCGTCAACCGCAACTGGCTCGCCTTCACGGGCGAATCGCTCGAGAGCGACGTCGACGCGCCTCGCCCCGGACAAATCCATCCGGCCGACTCCGGCCGTTATCACACGGTCTCCAGCGAAGCCGTCGCCGCGCTCAAACCCTTTACCATCGAATACCGCCTCCGACGCGCTGACAGTTGCTATCGCTGGCTCCTCGAAAACGCCGTCCCTCGTCACGACGCTGACGGAAATTTCGAAGGCTACATTGGCTCGTGCAGCGATGTCACCGATTCGCGCAACGAGCGCGAAGAACTCGCCCTGCTCGGCCGCATCCACTCTGCGCTCGCCGAATCCCTCGACCTCGATCGCTGCACCGAAATTCTCGTCCAATCGTTCGTCCCCCGCATCGCCGACTGGTGCGCCATCGACCTGGTCAACGACAACGGCGAACTCGAGCGCGTGCGTATCCATCATATGGATCGCCCCCTCGCCGCGCCTCTTTCCACCGCTTCGTCCGGCCGCTTCCGCCCGCCCCAGCCCGATGCCTGCGCCGCTCGCGTTCTCGTCACCGGCGAACCTCAACTAGTCCGCGAGGCCGACGACTCGCTCTTTCGCTCCATCGCCTGCGACGAAGCCCACTATCAGCGTCTTCGTTCGATCGGCCGGATCTTCTATATCGGCGTCCCCTTACGTGCCCGCGGCCGAATCGTCGGCGTGCTCGCCCTCGCCACGGCCGAGTCCGCGCGCAGTTTCGACGAGGCCGAACATCGTCTCATCCAAAAGGTCGCCAGCCTCGCCGGCTTCGCCCTCGACAACGCCCGCCTCTACCGCAGCACGCGCGATGCCCTCGCCGCCGAAGAACACGCGCTCCGCGAAATGAAACGCAGCGAGCGCCGCTTCCGCTTCGCCTGGGAAGCCAATCTTTTTGGCATGTGCACCGTTTCGCGCTCCGGTCACATCGTCAGCGCCAACCAAGCGCTCATCGATCTTCTCGGTTACACGCCCGAGGAGATCGCCTCCGGCCGGGCCAGCCTCAACGAACGCACCGCCGGCGCCTGGCGCACCGCCGACGATCGCGCCAATCTCGAGCTCCAGCTCACCGGCCGCTGCACTCCTTACGAAAAAGAATATCTCCGCGCCGACGGCTCTCTCGTGCAGGTGCTCGTCTGCGGCAGTCTCCTGCCCGATAGCGACGAATGCATGGCGTTCGTCCTCGATCTCACCGCGCGCAAGGACGCCGAACGCGCCCTCGATCGCCAACGCATGCTGCTGCGCACGATCATCGACGCCATGCCCGCCATGGTCGGCTACATCGGACCCGACGAACGTTTCTGGCTGCACAACGAAAAATACCGCAAGTGGCTCGGCGTTCCGGCTGAAGCGATCGACGGCCGCACCATGCGCGAACTCGTGGGCGACGAGGCTCACGATCGCATGGCGCCTTATCTCCGCGCCGCGCTCCGGGGGCGCAACATGCGCCACGAATTAACGCTGCGCAGCGACGATCGCGACCGCCACCTCATCGCCACCTACCGCCCGGATCGCGATTCCGAGGGCCGCGTTTGCGGCATCGCCATCCATGCTTACGACATCACCGAGCGGAAGGAGACGGAACAGGCGCTCGCCGACGCGCTCACGCGCTATCGCTTCCTCGCCAACGCCATGCCGCAAATGGTGTGGACCGCCCTCCCCGATGGCCGCCTCGATTACGTTAATCGTCGCTGGCTCGAAACCACCGGCATGACCGAGGTCGCCTCCCTCGGGCCGCACGGCTGGCTCGATGCCGTGTATCCAGAAGATCGTGACGTCACCCGTGAGCAGTGGCGGCAGGCCGTCGTCGATTGCACGCCGTTCGAACACGAATGCCGCCTGCGCTGCGGTCCCGATGAATGGCGCTGGCACCTCGTGCGCGCGCTCCCGCGGCGCGACGACCAGGGCAACCTCGTGCAATGGGTGGGCAGCGCCACCGACATGGACGAACAACGCCGCGCCTTCGCCGAACTCGCGGAGGCCCGCACCCGTCTCAAAGACTACGCCGAACAGCTCGAGGAACGCGTGCGCGCCCGCACCGCCACGCTCCGCGAAGCCAACTCCGAACTCGAGGCCTTCACGTATTCAGTTTCTCACGACCTCCGCACGCCCCTCCAGTTCGTTCGCGGCTTCGCCGAAGCGCTGCGCGACGAAGCCCCCACCCTTTCCGCCGAGCATCGCGACTACCTTCACCGGATCATCCGCGCGGCGAGTCGCATGGATTCCATCATCCAGGACCTGCTCGCCTACAGCCGGCTCTCGCGGTCCGAAATGCAGCTCGTCGAACTTCCACTCGACGACACCATCGCCGACGTCCTCGCCCACCATCACGCCGCGATTCGGCAGGCAGGCGCGCGCGTGGAAGTCGATCGACCGCTGCCCACCGTGTTCGCCGACAAAACCGGCCTTTTCCAAGCGATCTCCAACCTGGTCTCCAACGCATTGAAGTTCACGCGGGCCAATCATCCTCCGCTGGTCCGCATTCGCGCGGAAATCGTCGGCGAGGGCGCCCGCCTCTGGATCGAAGACAATGGCATCGGCATCGATCACCGTCATCACGATCGGATCTTCCAACTTTTCGAACGACTACACAGCCCCGCCGATTATCCCGGCACCGGCATCGGTCTCTCCCTCGTGCGCAAGGCCATCACCCGCATGGGCGGCAATTGCGGCGTCGAATCCGTTCCGGGCGAGGGCAGTCGTTTCTGGATCGACTTCCCGCGCGCGACGGCACTCCTTCCCGCCGTCCATGCCACCGCATGAATCCATTCTCCTCGTCGAGGACGAACCCGACGCCATCACGCTGCTTCGCCACGCCTTCGCGAAGAGCGGAATCGTCAATCCCCTGCAGACCGTCCATTCCGGCGACGAAGCGATCGCTTACCTCTCGGGCGATGGCCGCTTTGCCGATCGCACCTCATTCCCGATCCCCCGGCTCGTTCTCCTGGACCTAAAACTTCCTCGCTGCTCCGGCCACGAGGTGCTCGCCTGGATCCGCGCCCAACCCGCGCTCCGCAGCTTGCCGGTGATTGTATTCACGTCGTCCAAGGAGCGCAGCGATGTCGGCCGAGCTTATGCCGCGGGCGCCAATTCCTACGTGGTAAAACCGTCCTCGCTCACCGGCCTCATCGAAGTCGCCACCGCTCTCCGCAACTACTGGCTTCGTTTCAACGAATTCGCGCCCATCCCGCTTCCCGCCGAAAGAGCGTAGCTTCGCCAGGAACCTGCCCGCGCCGCTCGGAGTTCAGCCATTGATGATCTCGCCGCCGTTGGGGTGCAGCACTTGTCCTGACATGTAGGAGGAGTCATCCGAGGCGAGAAATACATAGCACGGCGCCACCTCCTCCGGTTCACCCGCGCGCTTCATCGGCACATCCGAGCCAAACGTCGCCACTTTCTCCTTCGGGAAGGTCGCCGGGATCAGAGGGGTCCAAATCGGTCCGGGTGCCACCGCGTTTACGCGTATCCCTTTTTCCGCTACATTGAGTGCCAGCGATCGCGTGAACGCCACGATCGCTCCTTTCGTCGCGCTGTAGTCGATCAGTTGCGGGCTCCCACGATACGCCGTCACCGAGGTCGTGTTGATCACCACCCCGCCTTTCGGCAAATACGGCAGCACCGCGCGCGTGAGGTAGAAATATGCGAAGATGTTCGTGCGAAAGGTCCGCTCCAGCTGCGCGTCGGAAATCTTCTCCAGCGTTTCCTGCGGATGCTGCTCCGCGGCATTGTTCACGAGAATGTCGATCCCGCCGAACTTCGCCAAGGTTGCCGTCACCATGCGCTCGCATTCTTCCGAACTGCCCACGTCGCCAGGCAGCAACAGGCATGAACGCCCCAGGCTCTCCACGCGTTTGCGCGTATCGACCGCGTCCGTCCTCTCCTCGAGAAATCCGATCGCGACATTCGCGCCTTCTTTCGCGAATGCGATCGCCACCGCCCGGCCGATCCCACTGTCACCTCCCGTGATCAACGCCGTCCTGCCCGCGAGCCGGCCGCTTCCGCGCACCGCGTGATTCTCGCTCGACGGCCGCGGCGTCATCTCGGTTTCAATACCCGGCTGTTGGGATTGCTCTTGTTCGGGACGAAGTTTCTTTTTCGGAGCGGATTTTTTCATGTGGCCGTAGTCCCACTATCGTTCGACCGGCGCGCGTTCGAAATGGGGTCTCGTTCGGACTTCCACGCCGGGGGCTTTGCTGAGGCACGTCTACGCGCGCCCTTCGTTAACTCACGACCGCTCCGTCATTCCCCAAAAACAGAAACGGCCGGGCCGCTCTGCTGATGCAAATGCACCCGGGGTTTACACAGCGGCCCGGCCATCCGAATGGCAGGAAAAGCTTATCAGATGCGATTCACGCCGCGAATCGGGCGAACGCTCCAACCCGGCATCGGTCGTTTCCCCGGGCTACGCTGGTTTAGACGATGCCTTCGCTCTTCACCCACTGAATCGCGTGCCGCACCAATTCCGTGCCGCTTTCCAAACGCAGCTTCAGTTTCAGGTGCTCGCGATAGGAATCGATCGTCTTCACACTGAGGTTCAGCTTCGACGCGATCTGACGCGTGCCATAGCCGTTGCCGATCAGTTGGAAGACTTCCATCTCGCGGTCGCTCAGCGTGTCGATCGAGAACACCACCTCTTCCTTCCGGTTGTTCACCAGACGGTGCAGCATCTTCTCCTTCATCTTGTCGCTGAGATAGAGCTCGCCGGAAAGCACGCGGCGGATCGCCGTCAGGATCTTCGCGCTCGCTTCATGCTTCATGATATAGCCCTTGGCGCCGGCGCGAAGCGCGCGTTCGGCAAAGAGGCTCTCATCGTGCATCGACATGATCAGCACCGGCATTTCAGGCCGCAGCGCTTTCAAATGTTTCATCAGCTCGATGCCACTGGTGGTCTTCAGCGTGATGTCGACCAAGGCCACATCCGGATTCAGTTTTTGTATCAGGTCGATGGCGACAGGCGCGCTGTCCGCCTCGCCGCACACCGTGAGGTCGCGTTCCTGATTGATCAGGACTGCCACGCCCTGCCGGGTGATGGGATGATCGTCCACCAAAAAAATACGGCTCTTCGTCGGGGTCGCCGTCGCCGCCGGCGCCGAAGTATCGGGGTCGGAAATCGTTTTCATTTCGAAGTGACTGTCGTAAACAGAACGTTGACCTGAGTTCCGCGATCGGGGGCAGATTCGACGGAAAATGTCCCGCCTATCATATTAGCCCGATAGCTCATTAATCGTAACCCTGCGCCGGACCCGGTTCCCACCCCGTCCGCCACGAAGCCGCGCCCGTCGTCCTTGATCGACAACCGGTGCTCCCGCCCGCGGGTGGATAAGCTCACGAGGATCTGTCGCGCTCGCCCATGTCGCGTCGCGTTGTGAATCGCTTCCTGCGTGATCCTGTAAAGATGCATGGCCGTCAGGTGCTCGCAATTCGGCGGCGGCCCCTCCAGGCGGAACCGGCACTCGAGTCCGTGCAACAGCTGCGCCTGATACGTCAAATCCTCGAGTGCGGACACGAGTCCGTTCTTCTCCAGCTGCACCGGACACAAGCCGCGCGCCAACGCCCGCGTTTGCGACACCGACTCGCTCGCCAGCTTCGCAATCAAATCGGCGTTCTCCACCTCCACCGGCGCCACTTTCTTCAAGCGATCGCGCAACGCCGCCGTGAGACACGCCATGCCCGTCAACTGCTGCCCAAGTCCGTCGTGAAGATCCGCGCCGATGCGCTGCTGCTCCGCATCGCTGATCGTCAACAAGCGCTGCTCGAGCCAGCGCCGCTCCGTCACATCGCGTCCGAAGAACGTCGCTCCGCCTTTGAAATCGCGATCCGCCATCACCACGAATTCCACCTGCCACTCCTGCTGGCCCGAACTCCCGATCAGCGTGAAATTCGCCGCGCCGCCTTTCAGCGCTTCAGCGACCGCTGTCGCACTCTGCGGGAAACGTTCCGCCAGCTTCACTCCGATGAGATCGTTGGCCGCGAGCCCCGTGCGGCCGAGCTCCGATCCCTGCGCCTCCACCACACATCCATTCGCATCCAACCGGCCCGCCATCGCCGGCAGTGTTTGCATGATACTCGTCAACAGCTGCGCCTGCCGGTTGCGCTCCGCTTCCGCCTCGATCCGCTCAGTGATGTCGATGGCGGCGAAGCCCTGCAGCCGCTCGCCTTGCGCGTTCACCATCCCAAACGAATTCACGATCCAATGCCGCCCGTCGCACGAATAAGGCCAGGTATCGACCGCAGACGACGGCCCCGCCGGCGGCTGCAGGTCGTCGTGCTTGAAGCAGCGCGCGAACATTTCGTTCTGAAAAAGCAACTGCCCCGCCTGATCCCGAATGCACACCGCGCACGGCACGCTGCGCATGAACAACTCGAGTTGCTGCTGGCTCTGCCGCAGCGCCCGCGTCATCGCCGCCTGCTGCATCGCGTAGCGAATCGTCCGCTCCAACTCGGTGCTGTTCAGCCCCGTCTTGCACAAATAATCCGCCGCGCCCGCGTCCGACGCCTCTTGGTCGACTTCGTGACTATCGTGCCCCGTCAGCAAAATGATGGGCATCTCGCAGCCGCATGATTGCGCTTCTCGCAAAAGATCGATGCCCGTTCCTCCGCCCAAGCGATAATCGAAAAGCGCGACATCATATTGGCATTCGCGAATCGATTTCTGTCCCGCCGCGTAACTCGACGCCCAGTGCACATTGTAAGCGCCCGTTCCGCTACGCCCCAACAAGAACGAGAGATAGCGGAAGTCATCTTCGTGGTCTTCCACCACCAGCACATTGATTGGTTTTACAGGAGCCGTGGTCGGCATGCTTTTGGAGGAGAGACGTGTGAACTTTGCCCTTACAGCGACTGGCGCAGGCCACGGAAGAAATCCGCCCGACCCGCGTGTCGTCACAAAACCCGATGCGCTCTTTTTAGCGTGTGGCAATAATTTCGAGGAAAGATAAGGAAATCCCCGACCGCTAGATAGGTGATCCCGGCCCGGCGGATGACAGACCCCAACCAAGTCCGAAAGTTCACCATCATACCGGCCCGAATGGCCCCGGGACGATCCTCAGGCGGCCTTGCGAGTCTTCTTCCGCGCCGCAGCCGTCTTCGTCTTCCCGCCGCTGCTTTTTTTCCGCCCGCCGCCCGCCTCGTTCAGGCTTTGCTGCAACACCGCCGCGAGATCGATCACGTTGGTCTGACGTTTCGTCTTCGCCGCCGCCGGTGCCGCTTTGTCGCCATGAGCGATCTTCTGTTTGATCATCTCCATCAACGCCGACGAATAATCATCCGTGTAGCGGGTCGCGTCCCATTTCTCCGTCATTTGCTCGACCAACGCTTTCGCCATCTCGACCTCACGCTTCCGGGGCGCAGTTTTCGTCGCGGGGATGTTCAACTCCTCGACGTCAACCAGCTCGTCGGCGAAATGCATGATCTCCAGGATAAGCACGTTATCCTGCGCTTTTACCGCGGCGAGATGCTGACGCGTGCGGATCACGACCTTCGCGATCCCCGCTTTCCGCGTGTCCTTCAATACCTCGTGCAATAACGCATACGCCGGCGCTCCGCCTTTGTCGGGCACGAGATAGTAGGGCTTTTGGAAATACATCGGATTCACCTCCGCTAGCTGCACGAAATCGAGAATGTCCACCGTCTGCGTCGCTTCGATGTCCACGCGTTTGAAATCGTCGTCCTTCAACACCACGAACTTTCCCTTTTCATATTCGTAGCCTTTCACGATCTGCTCCCACGGCACTTCCTTCCCGTCCACCTGCGCTACGCGCTTGTAATTCACCGGGCTGAGATCGCTCGAGCGCAGCAGTCGAAAACTCAGCTCCTCGCGTCGCGTCGCCGGATACAGCGAAACCGGGATGTTCACGAGTCCGAAGCTGATCGAGCCTTTCCAGAGTGAGCGCATCCGGAAAACTAACTGGGTTCGTCGCCCGCGGCTACCTCACCCGACCCTGACCGCCCCATGGAGTTTTCCCCGGGGTGATTTTCGCCGTAGCCCACAGGGGCGCGTCGCTGGATGGTGCCGAAGGCCCCGCTGAATAGATTGCAGCCATGAATATCAACGACCCCACCGACGGACGTCTTTTTGTGCACGGCAAAGGTTCCGGCAGCATCGGCCGCGCTGACATTGAACGCCGCGCCCGCGAGCTCGCCGCGATCGACGGTCGCTCCGGCGCCGACATCACCAATGACGATCTCGCCCGCGCTCGCGCCGAACTTCTCGGACTCAACCTCCCCGACACCCTCGTGGAAGATGAGCCGCTCTCGACCGGTATCTCTCGCGATCCCAGCGAGCCGCCGAGCATAACCGGCCGCGAGGCGCCGCTGCGCGAAGGTCCCGACGAAGAAAAAGCCGTCGAGCGTCTCGCCCTCGAAGGCGTCGAAGAAGCGCAACACGAGCAAATGCTCGCCGCTCGTCGTCGTGAACGTCGCTTGGATGAAGAAGAAGCATAATCTTCCCACCGTGCTTCCACCGCGACCGACACTCGCACGTCATAATTTAGAAAAACGCCGAATCTTTTTTGAACGTTCCTCACACCCCTGCGTCTTTCTCCACGTGTGTTAGGTGTTACGTTCTTTTTAGCGTAGTTCATAGTTTGTAGTTCAAGTCGGCAAGGGCGCTGGTCGCGAAACCAGCGCCCTTACTGTTTTCAGGCCCTCGCACGGCACTTGTCTCGCTTCATCGAGCCCGTTTCATGCGGTCCATGTCCGACTTCCGCGCGTATTGCAGCCCTACCATCGCCGAGCCGGCCGAAATCGTTCTCTCGCCGGAGGAATCGCACCACCTCGTCACCGTGAATCGCGCGCGCACGGGCGACACCGTCGTCGCGTTCAACGGCCGCGGCACCGAATGGATCTGCGAGCTCACGTCTGATCGCAAAAACGCCGCCACCCTCAAGGTCCGTTCCCAGCAGCACGCAAAACCGCTCCCCTGCGAAATCACGCTCGGACAAGCCCTGCCCAAAGGTCCGTCCATGGACGCCATCGTGCGCAAAGCCACCGAGATCGGCGCCACGCGCATCGTGCCGCTCGAAAGCGAGCGCACGCAGGTCCATCTCGATGCCGGCCGCTCCGACAAGAAGATCGACAAGTGGCAAACCGCCGCCCTCGAAGCCGCCAAACAATGCGGGAATCCGTTCCTCCCCGAAATCCTTCCGGTTCAAAACGCCTCCGCCTTCATGGAGTCCGCCCACGGCTACGATCTGAAATTAATCGCCAGCCTTCAGCCCGGCGCAAAATCCCTGAAACAGGTCCTCGCCGCTTTCCAACACTCACAAAATCGTCCGCCTCGCCAAGTCCTCTGGCTGGTCGGCCCGGAGGGCGATTTCACGCCCGCCGAGATGAATCTCTCACGCAGCGCCGGTTTCGAACCCATCACCTTGGGTCCGCTGGTCCTGCGTTGCGAAACCGCCGCGACTTACGCCCTGAGCGTTCTCAGCTACGAACTACAAAACCCCGGCCCGTCCTCGTGAGTCCTGCCCGGCGCAGCGCCAACGCCGCGCCTTCGTCACCAGACCAGCAGACCTCCTGCAAACGTCAGCCCCGCGCCAACGCTGCAGAAAATAATGCGGTCTCCATCCAGGAAAATCCCTTCTTCCGCTGCCCAACCGAGCGCCATCGAAACGCTCGCCGCGCTCGTGTTGCCGTATTTTCCGATGGTAACGACAAACTTGTCGTAAGGAATCCCCACGCGCCGGCTCACCGCCTTGAGAATCCGCTCATTCGCCTGATGCGGCACCACCCACGCGATCTCATCCGGCTTCAATTGCTCGCGCGCCAGCGTCTGCTCGATCTGCTCCGCGAACCCGACTACGGCATGCTTGAACACCGCCGCTCCGTCCATCTGCAGATAAAAATGTTCGAGATCCTCCGCCCGCGGCCACGGCATCTTCGCGCCGCCGCCCGGTCGTTGAATCGCTTCGAATTGCTCCGCGTCGCCCGACAAACCGAGACGATGCAAACGATGCCCGTTAGCCCCCGAGGTCAGAATCGCCGCGCCCGCCCCATCGCCGAAAAGGAACGCCGTGTGATGATCGTTGGGATTCGTGATGCGCGACAACAACTCCGCCGTCACCACGATTAAATTCTTCGCCGTGCCCGAAAGGATGAACGACCGCCCGACTTCGAGCGCATACAACCACCCCGAGCACGCCGCATTCAAATCGAACGCCAGCGCCCGCGGAATCCCGAGCCGCCGCGCCAGCGCACTCGCCATCGCCGGCACCGGTTGATCCGGAATCAATGTCGCCATGATCACGCCGTCGATTTCGCTCGCCTTCATTCCCGCCTGCTCGAGCGCATGACCCACCGCGATCGCCGCCAGATCCGTCGCGCTTTCGCTCTCCGACGCAAATCGCCGCTCCTTGATTCCCGTCAACCGCACCATCTCGTCCTCGGTGCGATTCGGAAACGCTTTCAATATCTCGCTCGTCGCGCGAATTCCCGCGGGCACGGCATAACCGACGCCCGCGATACACACTGTCTGGGGAGCTGCACTGCTCATGAAACGGATTGAAATAGGAGCCCGCTTGCGGGCGATGAAGAGGGCTCAGCCTTTTCGCTTCGCCAAATATTTCACCACATCGTCACCCGACACCCGGTTGCCCGGTCCCGTCGCTTCGATGTCCGTGATGGTCGTCGGATCCAGCCCCGCTTCCTGAGCCAGCTTCGTCGCCCGGGGCGTCCACACCAGCGCCACCGCCGGCTTTGGCGCACTCGGCGCCGCCACTGCCGGAACATCGCCTTTCGCCGCCAGATGCCGCTGGCTTTCATCCGAGGTCTCCAGGCGACAAAATACCTGCCCCGTCTGCAACGTCTGCCCCGCCTCCGCGTAAACCGCTTTCACCACGCCGTCGCACGGGCTCTCGAACTCGAAGGTCGATTTGTCGCTCTCCAGATCGCCGAGCCGCTGACCCTTGGTCACCCGATCGCCCGCCTGCACTTTTACGACGATCACGTTGAGTTCATAGACGGTCGCGCCCATTGAGGGCACCGGGACGTCGATAAGGAAAGTTTCCATGAGACTTGCCGCGGAAGTGTGCGACCGCCGCCGCGGTGGTCAAGGGAGCGGATCAAGCGTCCTTGCGCGTTTTTTGTCCGCTACTCGCGCGCCGCCCGCCACACGCCGAGGCACTGCGCAATCAACCGCGGCAGTTCCGCTAACGGCACCATGTTCGGCCCATCGCTGATTGCATTCGCCGGATCCGGATGGGTTTCGAGAAACAACCCGTCCGCTCCCGCCGCCAACGCCGCTTTCGCCAGCGGCGGCACAAATTCGCGCTGCCCGCTGCTCTTTCCTCCGCCCGCGCCGGGCAACTGCACGCTGTGCGTCGCATCGAACACAGTCGGAAATCCATTGCGCTGCATGATCGCAAACGAGCGCATGTCCACGACGAGGTTCTGATAACCGAACGTCGTCCCGCGCTCCGTCTGCCAAATCTCCTTCGCGCCGCCTTCGCGCAGCTTGCCCGTCACAAACTGCATCTCCTGCGGCGAAAGAAACTGGCCTTTCTTCACGTTCACGGTCCGCCCACTCTCCGCCGCCGCGAGCAACAAATCCGTCTGGCGACACAAAAACGCCGGGATCTGCAACACGTCGCACACCTTCGCCACCTCCGCCACCTGTTGCCGTTCGTGAATATCCGTCAGCACGCGAAACCCAAACTCCCGTTTCACAAGCGCCAACAACGCCAGCCCTTCCTCGATCCCCGTCCCGCGATCGCCCGCCAGCGAGGTCCGGTTCGCTTTGTCGAACGAGCCTTTGAACACCACGTTCAACTCCGGGTGCGCGCGCTGCAATTCCCCGAGCGTATCCGCCACCGCACGACACACGGTCTCGTTCTCCAACGAGCACGGCCCCGCAATCAGCAGGAGTTTATTGGAATCAAAAATCATTCGGAATCGAAGCTCGGGCTAAAATTGACTGTCATTCTGAGCGAAGCGAAGAATCCAGGGCGACATCCACCTCCAGAGGAGTCTACCGCTTTCCCTTCTTCTCCCCACGCGCACTCGCCACCACCGGCTTCGCTCCGCCTTTCTTGTTCTTGATCGCCGCGCCGATGAACGCCGCGAACAGCGGATGCGCCTTGTTGGGTTTCGACTGAAACTCCGGGTGAAACTGCACCGCCAGGAACCACGGGTGATCCTTCAATTCGACGATCTCCACCAGGTTCCGCCGGGGATTGATTCCGCTGACCACCATGCCGCCGCGCTTCAACGGCTCGACGTAAGCATTGTTCACTTCGTAGCGATGCCGATGCCGTTCGCGAATGCTCTCCGCACCATACGCCTTCGCCGCTTTCGTGCCCGGCGTCAGCGCGCATTCGTAACTGCCGAGACGCATCGTCGCCCCTTTATCGATGATCTTCTTCTGCTCCTCCATCATGTTGATCACCGCATGCGGCGGACTCGCCTCGAACTCCGTGCTGTTCGCTCCTTCGAGCTTCAACACATTCCGCGCAAACTCGATCACCGCGATCTGCAACCCGAGACACAGCCCGTAATACGGCACCTTGTTCTCGCGCGCATACTTCGCCGCCGCGATTTTTCCTTCCGTCCCGCGATCGCCGAAACCGCCGGGCACCAAAATCCCATCGAGGCCCTTCAACAACGACAGGCCTCCTTTCTTCTCCAAATCCTCCGCATCGATCCGCACCACGTTCACGCGACAATTATTCGCGATGCCCGCATGCGTGATCGACTCATACACGGATTTGTAAGCGTCCTGCAGCTCGATGTATTTTCCCACCACGCCGATCTTCACTTCGTGCGCCGGATTAAGAATCCGCTTCACGATTTGATCCCAGATATTCTTCTCCGGCGGGGGTTGCTTCAGCCCGAAAAGATCCATCACGAGCTGGTCCATCCCTTCCTTCTTCAACGCCAGCGGCAGCTCATAGATCGAGTTCGCCACGTCCGCGCACTCGATCACCGCCTTCACCGGCACGTTGCAGAACATCGAAATCTTGTCCCGCAATCCCGCGTCCAGCGGATGATCCGTGCGGCACACGACGATATGCGGCTGAATGCCGATCTCGCGCAATTTCGCCACCGACTGCTGCGTCGGCTTCGTCTTCAACTCCCCGGCCGCCTGCAAAAACGGCACGAGCGTCACGTGAATGAACACCACGTCATGCGGCCCCGTCTCGAGCGCAAACTGACGCATCGCCTCCAAAAACGGCAGCCCTTCGATGTCGCCCGTCGTGCCGCCGATCTCCGTGATCAGCACGTCCACGTCCTTCGCCGCCTGATAAATCCGCTCCTTGATCTCGTTGGTCACGTGCGGGATCACTTGCACCGTCTTCCCGAGATAATCCCCGCGACGCTCTTTCTGGATCACGCTTTCGTAAATCTGCCCGGAGCTCAACGAGTTCATCCGCGACAACTTCCCGCTCGTGAACCGCTCGTAGTGCCCGAGATCCAGGTCCGTTTCCGCGCCATCCTCCAACACATACACCTCGCCGTGCTGAAACGGGCTCATCGTGCCCGGATCCACATTCAAATAGGGATCGAATTTCTGGATACGCACGGTCAGGCCGCGCAGCTCCAGCAGCGCACCCAAGGACGCCGCTGTCAGCCCTTTGCCCAGCGACGAAACCACTCCGCCCGTCACGAAGATGTATTTCATCGGTGAGGGATAAACGCCGCCCCGATTCCCTGACAAGAACAGACTGGGAATCCCAACCATAGCGGCGAACGCGCTCGCGCTCTCCGCGCCGTTTCACCCCTTCAATTGAAAACCAACCACACCGTCGCCACCGCCCCGCCGATCACCACCAGCACCATTAACAAATACAGACTCCACTTCAGCACCTTCGCGATCACCCAGATCGCGGCCGCCGCCACGATCGTCAAACACGCCGCCACCAACCACTCCGGATATCCCGCAAGCGACTCGAATAACGGATTCGGCGAATTCTCCACCGGCATCCGCTCGTTAAGTCCCACCGCCGTCCCCTCTCCAAGCCCAAATCCTTCGTCTCACGTTCCCCGAAAATGATTTGCCCCACCCTCCGCTCGCCGCCCCACTCACCCCAAATGAAATCCAAGCCTCAACTTCTCGCGTGGGTCACCTGCGACGGCGTGCACATCGATCCCGGCTCCGGCAAACACACTTTGCTCGGCGTCTTCTGCAACATCGGCGCCCGCCAGTTCCCCGTCACGCACCCGTTCATGGTCTGGTTTCTCACCATCACCGACTGCAGCCCCGGCGAACACAAAATCCGCATCTCCATCGGCCTCGACCCCACCCGCCCGCAACAACTTCTCGAGCGTCCGTTCGAAGCCAAAAACCCGCTGCAGCGCATCAACCTCATCAACGAGATCCGCAACCTCACCTTTCCGCAGGCGGGCGACTACAGCATCGTCATCGAAATCGACGACGAACCGCTCCTCGTCACCAATCTCACCGTCACCTCGTAAAATATCACCTCGGCCAGCGACACCTCTGCCCTGCGCGATTTCGCCTCAACCTTCTCCACCCGCTTCAATCCATGTCTCAATTCGACCTCCTCGGCATCGGCTCGCCGATCATGGATCTCCTCGCTCCCGTTCCCGATTCCTTCCTCGCCCACGCCGGCGGCGAAAAGGGCGGCATGGTCCTCGTCGATGACGCCGAGATGCATCGCATCCTTTCGCACCTCGAGATTTCTCCCGCCACGTCCACCGGCGGCTCCGCGGCCAACGCCACGTTCAACGCCGCCCGCCTCGGCCTTCGCACCGCCTTTCTCGGCAAACTGGGCAACGATTCCCTCGCTGACGCCTACCGCCGTTCCTTCGCCGCCGCCGGCGTTGACACGTCGCGGTTCAAACGCGCCGATCTCCCCAACGCTCGCTCGCTCATCCTCGTCACGCCGGACGCCCAACGCACCATGCGGACGAGCCTCGGCGCCGCAATGACGCTTTCGCCCGACGAAATCTCGCCCGACGATTTCGCCGGCTTCCGCCACGCACACATCGAGGGTTACCTCGTCTTCAACCAAGCCCTCATCGACCGGGTGCTCAGTTGCGCCCGCACCGCCGGCTGCACCGTCAGCATGGACCTCGCCTCCTTCGAGGTCATCAACGCCACGCGCGATTGGATTTTCTCCCAACTCCACAAGGGCATCGACGTCGTCTTCGCCAACGAAGACGAAATCCGCGCGCTCTATCAGGATCGCAATTCCGACTACGCCAAACTCGCCCAACGTCTCGCCTCCACCGGCGTTCTCGCCGCCGTCAAAATGGGCAAAGACGGCGCCTGGCTCGCCCACGGCAACGAACTTCACCACGTCGCGCCCGTCGTCGTTTCCGACGTCATCGACACCAACGGCGCCGGCGACGCCTGGGCCGCAGGTTTTCTCACCGGTTTCCTCCGCGACCTTCCGCTGCCGAAATGCGGCGAGCTCGCCTCGCTGATCGGCGCCGAAACGGTCCGCCACCTCGGCCCCATCATTCCCGCCTCCGCCTGGCCCGCCTTCCACGCCCGCGCGCAAGCTTTGGCCAGTTAGGTGAAGCTCGACGCTGGCCGGGCTTGATTCGATCCTCGAACCACCCCGACCAACCTCATCGCTCCACCATGCTCTCGTTCCAACGCGTAACGAAACGCTACGGCTCGGTCCTCGCGCTCGATGACGTCTCCCTCGACATCGCGCCCGGCGAATTCTTCGGCCTGCTCGGTCCCAACGGCGCCGGCAAATCCACGCTGATGTCGCTCGCGTCCGGCTTGCGCCCGCCCGACGCCGGCACCGTCTTGCTCGAGGGCCGCTCCATCGCCTCCGACCGCACGCTCGCTCACCGCACACTCGGACTCGTCCCGCAATCCATCGCGCTCTACACCGACCTCACTGCCGAACAAAACCTCCGCATCTTCGGCCAGCTCCACGGCCTCCGCGGACGCGATCTCCAAACGCGCATCGACGAAGCTCTCTCCGCCGTCCAACTCGCCGATCGCCGTCGTGCCGTTGTGAATACGTTTTCCGGCGGCATGCAGCGCCGTCTCAACCTCGTCGCGAGTCTCCTCCACCGCCCCCAACTCCTCCTCTGCGACGAACCCACCGTCGGCATCGATCCGCAATCGCGCAACGCCATCTTCGACTACCTCCAGCTCCTCAACCGCTCCGGCGTCACCATCATCTATTCGACGCACTACATGGAGGAAGCCGAACGCCTCTGCTCGCGCATCGGCATCATCGATCACGGCAAACTCATCGCGCTCGGCACGCTCGACGAACTTCTCACCCGCTTCCCCTTCGAAAACGAAATCGTTTTCCCCGCCGAACCCCACACCGCCGCCTTCGCCGCCGCTCTTGCTCCGCACGGCGAACTCGCCTCCACCAACGGCACCCACCGCTTCCTTCCGAACTCCGCTTTTCCGCTCTCCGCCTTCTTCACGCTCGCCGAATCGCACGACGTCTCACCGCGCCTTTTCCATCACCGCCGCCCCACACTCGAAGCGCTCTTCCTTCATCTCACCGGTCGCACGCTGCGCGACGCCTGAGCTCCGCCAATCGACACCACGCTCCGATGTCTCCGACGCTCGTTCTCCTCCGCAAAAACCTCCTGATGTTCTGGCGCTCCAAACCCGCCGTCATCATCACGTTCATCGTCCCCATCATCCTCGTCGCACTCTTCGGCCACGTCTTCGGACTCTATCGCCAGGAGTCTGGCCCCAGCGGCATTCCTCTCGCCGTCGTCAACGCCAGCACTCACCCCGGCGCGGAAAAACTTCTCGCCGCCCTGCGCGCCGAAAAAACCTTCCGCCTCATCTCCACTACGCGCGACGCCAATGACACCGAGCGCCCGCTCACCGAAGCCGACGTCCGCGCCGCGCTCGCCCACAACGACTATCGCTACGCCCTCATCATTCCGTCCGATCTCATTTCCGACTCCGGCTTCGGCCTTCATCTCGTTTTCCTCACCAATCCGCGCAACGAAATCGAAGCGCAGATGGTCAACGGCATCCTCCAAAAAACCATCTTCACCGAGGTCCCCCAACTGCTCGGCGAATCGCTCCAGGTCAGCGCCCGCCAGCGCATCGGCCCCGCTTCCCTCGAAAATTTCAATCGCACCGTTGCCACCGCCATCGCTGAGGCCTTCGGCGGCGACGCCGCCGCGATCCAACAGCAAATCGCGCAGGGCAATCTCCTGCCCGCCGATCCCACGCCCGCGTCCGCTGCGCCTCCCGCCGACTCCGTCACCGCGCCTCCCTCCTCGGCCGATTTCCTCAAGCGTATCCTAAATTTCGAGACAGAGCAGATCGACGGCAAAGAGGTCAAAAACCCCATGGCCGCGCGCCTCGTCGGAGGCTACGCCATCATGTTTCTCCTCTTCGCCGTCAGCGGCTCCGCCACCATGTTCTTCGAGGAAAAAAACACCGGTGTCTTCCAACGCCTGCTCTCCTCTCCCGTCCGCCCATCGCACATCGTCTGGGCCCGCTTTTGGTTTGGCCTGGTCCTCGGTCTCACGCAGGTCGGCGTGCTCTTTCTCGCGGGCAATTTTCTCTACGATCTCGAGATCACGCAGCATCTCGTTCCGCTTTTCGCCGTCGCCTTGGCCTCCGCCGCCGCCTGCTCCGCCTTCGGACTGTTCGTCGTCGCGATCGCTCCCAACGCCGACGCCGCCAGCCCGATCGCCACGTTCATCGTTCTCTCGGTGAGCGCCATCGGCGGCGCCTGGTTTCCCGTCAGCTTCATGCCCGACTACATCCAGTCGTTCAGCAAGCTCACTCTCGTTTACTGGTCCGTCGAAGGCTTCACCGATGTGCTCTGGGCCGCCCGACCACTCTCCGCCGTCCTCCCGCACATCGGCATCCTCACCGGCATCGCCGTCGTCGTGATGGCCTTTTCGATTTGGCGTTTCCGCCGCAATCGCATGTTCGAGTGACCCGCTCCTTCCCGCTTTTTTGGCGATCACTGCGCACCGTTTGTCATTCTGGCCCGCGTGCGTTGCGACCCCTCCGGGCTCGCCTAGCCTTCGGGTGCCATGAACGACATTTACCCCAAGGATAAAAAACTGCCGATCATCCCGGCAGTCGTCATCGGAGCCCTCGCGGCCGCCCTCATTGTCGTCGTGTTCGCTTTCATGGATCGGGTCAACGCCGCCGACGTCCGTCGCGCCGAGGTCGAAGGCGAACTCACCCTGGCCCGAACCGAAATCGAACAACTCCAAATCCAACTCGCCGAGGCGCGCTCCGCCGCCTCCGTCGCGCAAACTCAGGCCAACGAAACCAAAACCCTCCTCACCCAAATCCAAGTTCAACTCTCCGAATCCCGCGCCGAACTCGCCCGCACCCAGCGCCAGTGGGACGATTCCCGCTCCGCCGCCGCTCAGCTGAAGTCCGAACTGCAAGAGGCCACCGTGCACGCCCGCGAGGTCCGCGCGAAAGCCGACGAGGTCGAAACCGAACTCGCCAAACTCAACCGGCAGCTCGCCGACACCAAGGTCGAGGTGCTCCAAGCGCGCCGCGAAGCCGACCAAGCCAAGTCGAAACTCGCCGAGGTCCAGTCGCGTCTCGACGCCGCTCAAGCTCAGCTCGCCGCCTCCCCGAAACGACGCTGACACCTCCCTCGGTCGGAACGGTCGTTCTCCTCGCGCGCGGCTCCTTCGCCGCGCGCTTTCTTTTGCAGCACCTTCGCCTTCATTCGCGCTCCGCATTCCACCGACGCAAACGCCGGGTTTGTCCCTATACCGAGCGGATTCGAACAGGTGTAGATTCCGCCGCCATGAACGATCGCTCTACCCCTGCTCCCCGCCCCAAATCCTCCATCGTTCCCATTGTCATCAGCCTGCTCCTCGCGCTCGCCGCCGTTATCGCGGCCTTCGTGTTGTGGGGGCGCGTTGGCGAAGCGAATACACGCGTCGGCGACAGCGAGACTCGCGTCGCTGAAGCCCAAGCCGAGACCGCCGAACTGCGGTCTCAACTCGCCGAAGCTCGCAGCGAGGCCGACACCGCCCAGAAGCAGCTCGAAGAAGCGCGTCTCGCATCCTCCAAACTCGAGACGCAGCTTTCCGAAGCCCGCACCAACGCCGCTCAACTTCAGAAGCAAATCGAGGAGGAAAAATCCAATGCCGGCCGCATTCGTTCCCAGCTCGAGAAAGCCGAAGCTTACGGTCGCGATGTCCGCACCCAAGCCGACGAAGCCCAGACCGCCACCGCTCAACTCCGCAAGGAAGCCGAAGACGCGAAAGCCGCCGTCGCCGAAGCGCAACGTCAGGTCGACGCCGCCAAATCACAAGCCTCTGATCTCCAATCCCGCCTCGAACAGGCCCAAGCCCAGATCGCCGAACTTCAGCAAGCCGGCTCCAAAAAACGCCGCTAACCTCTGCCATGTAGGGCGGGGTCTCCCGACCCCCGCCGCGCCTCTCGTCTCAGCGACTCCTCCCCGGAGTCGCTTTTTTCGTCCTCTCCGCTCCCCGTCTTGCCCACCGGCGCATTCCTCTTTCACTCCAACGCCCCATGTCCGCGCCGCCTGCCGAGATCCCGCCTGCCGCTCCCGCCCAAGCCTCGCGCGGAAACATCCTCCGTGCGCGCGGCGTGCAAAAACGTTTCGGCGATTTCGCCGCGCTCCAATCGCTCGACCTCGAGATCCGCCGCGGCGAATGCGTCGGCCTCATCGGCCCCAACGGCGCCGGCAAGTCCACGTTCATCGGCTGCCTCTACGGTGTCGTCCTTCGCACCGGCGGCGAACTTGAGATCTTCGGCTTCGATCCCGCTCGCGACGCCCGCTCCATCAAGCAACGCCTCGGCGTCGTCCCGCAGGAAAACGCCTTGGACGAAGAGCTCACCGTCGTCGAAAATCTCCAGCTCTACGCCCGCTTTGTCGGTCTCGATCGCCCCCGCGCGAAACCGCGCATCGATGAATTGCTCGCGCACATGTCGCTCGATCACAAACGCGACGCGATGATCAAGACGCTCTCCGGCGGCATGAAACGCCGCCTCGCCTTCGTCCGCGCCCTTCTCGCTGATCCCGAACTGCTGATCCTCGACGAGCCCACGACCGGACTCGATCCTGCTGTCCGCCACCTGCTGTGGGAAAAAGTCCTCTCTTTCCGCCACGCCGGCAAAACCGTCCTCGTCACCACGCACTACATGCACGAGGCCGAAATTCTCTGCGACCGCATTGTCATCCTCAACCGCGGCCAGGTCGTCGCCGCCGGCGCCCCGCGCGAACTCATCGCCCGCGAGACGCCCGGTTTCGTCGCCATCTTCGAACAGGAACACGAATCCTCCCTCCGGCCTCATGTCGCCGAAAACTGGATACTCTTCCGCCAGGGCCGCCAATGCTGCGTCCGCGCCCCGTCCATCGACGATCTCGTCGCCCTGCAGCATCGCGCTGCTCTTACCGCCCTTCAACTCCGTCCCGCCAATCTCGAGGACGTTTATCTGAAACTCACCGGCCAGGAGCTCGACGACGATGAGTGAACTTTCCACCTCCCTTCGCCTCGGCTGGCACGTCGTGGTCCGCAATTGGACCGTCTACAAAAAAGACTTCGTCGCCAATATCTCTCCCACCCTCGCCGATCCCGCTCTGTTGCTCACGTCGCTCGGCATGGGACTGTCGCCTTTCATCGGCGGCATCAACGGCCTGACTTACGCCCAATACCTCGCGCCGGGCATGGTCGCCACCACCGCGCTGTTCTCGGCGTTTTTCGATAGCAGCTACGGCTTCTACGTCCGGATGACGTTCGAATCAATTTTCAAGGCCATGCTCACCACGCCGATCGGCGTGCGCGAGGTCGTCATCGGCGAGTTCCTCTGGAGCGCCCTCCGCGCCGGCCTGATGGGCGGCTCCGTCGGCCTCGTGCTCGCCGTCATGGGGCTGCTGCCCAATCCGTGGGCCCTGCTCGTTTTCCCTCTCATCGCGGGAACGCTCGCCATTCCCTGCGCCGCCATCGGCCTCCTCGCCGCCGGATTCGTGCGCAACATGAACCAGTTTCAAACCGTTTACTCGTTCCTCATCGCCCCCATCTTCTATCTCTCCGCCGTCTTCTTCCCGCTCGATGACCGCCCGATCCTCGGCACCATCGTCAACATCTCGCCGTTCTATCACGGCGTCCGCCTCGCCCAGATGACCGCCTGGGGCCGCTGGGACTTCTCCCAACTCGCTTTGCATATCGCCGCTCTGCTCGCCTTCAGCGTCGTCCTCGGCCTCTGGGCCTCCCGCCGCATCCGCCGTAAACTGATCTCCTGATCGTTCAGGGAAGGCGTGGTGCCCCCACGGCGAACCACTGCCCCACGCGAAAATCTTTTCGTGTCTTTCGCGTGTTTCGTGGTTTCCTCCACCTTCCTTCTGTCATGTCCGCCGATCTCGCCCAGCTCGTCACCTCCCTCGCTCAACGCGCCCGCGTCGCTTCGTTCTCGCTCGCGATCGCGCCGACGTCCGCGAAGAACGCCGCGCTGCTCGATCTCGCCGACCGCCTCACCCGCTCGACCGACGCGCTTCTCGCGGCCAACCAGCGCGACCTCGCCGCCGCAAAAGAGAACAATCTTTCCTCCGCCCAAGTCGATCGCCTCACGCTTACGCCCACGCGCCTGACACAACTCGCCGATAGCGTCCGCGAAGTCGCCGCGCTGCAAGATCCCGTGGGCGAACTCCTCGAGGAAACCACCCGGCCCAACGGGCTCGTCCTCAAAAAAGTCCGCGTGCCCATCGGGGTCATCGGCATCGTTTACGAAGCCCGGCCCAACGTCACCATCGACTGCGCCGTCCTCTGCCTGAAAAGCGGCAACGCCGCCATTCTCCGCGGCGGCAAAGAGTGCTTCCACACCAACACCGCCCTCGCCGCCCTCATCGCCGAATCGCTCGCCGCCGCTGCACTGCCCGTCGACGCCGTCCAACTCATCCCGACCACCGACCGCGCCGCACTCACCACGCTGCTCAAGCTCGATACGCTCATCCACTGCATCATCCCCCGCGGCGGAGAAAGCCTCATCCGCTTCGTCGCCGACAACAGCACGATCCCCGTCATCAAGCATTTCAAGGGCGTCTGTTTCGTTTATGTCGACCGCACCGCCGATCTCGCGATGGCCGAGAAGATCATCGTCAACGCCAAGACCCAGCGTCCCGGCGTCTGCAACGCCGCTGAACAACTCCTCGTTCATCGCGACGTCGCCGAAACGTTCCTCCCCGCCGCCGCCCGCGCCTTGATCGCCGCCAAAAACGTTCAGCTTCGCTGCGATTCCGCCAGCGCCGCCATTCTCGCGCGTCACCAAATTCCCACTACGGCGGCGACCGACGCCGATTACACCGCCGAGTTTCTCGACTACGTCCTCGCCGTCCGCGTTGTCGATTCCGTCGACACCGCCATCGCTACGATCAACCGCGACAGCTCCGGCCACAGCGACGCCATCGTCACCAGCGACGAGTCTGCCGCCCAAAAATTCCTCGCCGCCGTCGACAGCGCCGCGGTCATGTGGAACGCCTCCACGCGTTTCAACGACGGCTTCGAATTCGGCCTCGGTGCCGAAATCGGCATCAGCACCGATCGCCTGCACGCCCGCGGCCCCATGGGTCTCCGCGAGCTTTGCAGTTACAAATGGCTCGTCACCGGCACCGGCCAAACCCGCGGCTGACCCCGCCGTAGCGAATCTAGCGGAACGCGTGAGCGTTTCGTTCCCTCCACGTCTCGCGGCTGGCTCCGTTTTCACCTCCGCTCGATCGCTCACTCCGCGATTGAGCTCCGCCTCGCCCAAGGCATACTCGCCACGCTTTCGCTCCACCGCGTTCCCATGAAAACCTTCGTGATCGCCCCCGCGCTCGCCGCCCTCGCGTTGTTCGTCTTCGGAGCCATCTACTGGATGAGCCCGTTCCCCTACGTCACGCTCACCCCCGTCGGCGACAACACCGCCGCAGCCACCGCTCTCGCCCAGATCTTCCCCACCACCGGCACCTATCTCATCCCAGGCCCCGACGTCGCCGACCGCGAACTCCTCACCGAACTTCACCGCCGCGGTCCACTCGCCCGCGTTCAATTCATCAAGGAAGGCCGCGAACCAATGGACCCCGCGATCTTCTTCAAAGGCTACCTGCATTACTTCGCCGTCTGCGTCGCCTTCGTCCTCCTCATCCGCGCCGCCGGCCCGCTTTCCCGACGCGGCATTATCCGGCTCACCACGTTGGCCGGGCTCACTGCCGGCATCTTCGCCTGCCTCAGCGATCCCATCTGGTGGGGCTATCCCTGGAGCTGGCATCTCGTCATGGCCGTTTATATTCTTCTTGGGTCCGCGCTCGCCGGACTCGTCCTCGGACCCTTTCTTCGCTCCCGTCCCGCCCCTGCAACTGCCTGAGCGTCAACCATCACCCGTCTCTTCCTCCATCCCGGTTGCGCGGAACCTCAACACCCGTTCACTGACACATCGGCCATGGCTCGCTTCGTTCGCATCCCTCTCGCCCTCGCTTTGCTCGCTCCGCTCTTCGTCGCCCACGCCGAGGACGCACCGCCGGCACTGTCGCGCTCCAACCCTGAGGCTCAAACCGCCGAGTCCGAACCCGCCGCCCCGCAACCCAAACGCGAGCGAGCCATCTCCAGCAACGTCGCCGCTCAGCTCGCCGCGCGGATGCCCAAATACAATCCTCCGCCAAAGCCGAAGCCCGAAGACGAAGACGTCGATCTCCGCGAAGTCGACAAGCCCCGCAACAACATCATTCGTCTCCCCAAAATCGTCGTCCAGGAAGAGCGACCGCCCGTTTTCCGCGAGCGCGACATCCATACGCGCCAGGGCCTCGCCGAGCTCGCCATGCGTCGCTACCTCACGCCGACTCACCGCCTGCTCAACAATTTCTACATTCCTTTCCTCACCGGCAGTCCCGAGCAATACGCGATGGCGCGCTACGCCGAAGACGAGCGCCTCGCCAATATGTCCGACCTGAACGACACCGCTGACACGATCAGCCGCACCGATCCCCGCGAGGGCGCTTACATCCGCCGCCTCGCCGGTGAAACCTACATGCGTTCGGGAGACACCACCGACTACCGGATGCACAACGATCGCTAGCGCGCCGCCTCGATCCGCCGCCTTTCACCCCTAACCCACCATGAAAGGCCGCGCATCTCCCCTTCTCCTCGTCGCGAGCGCCTTGCTCGCTTCCGCCGCAGAGACCGCCAACTCGACTCCGCCTCGCTCGCGCACGGTCTCCCCGCAGACGGCCGCCCGCGTCAACGCCACGCTGCCCCGCTTCGTTTCTCCTGCCCCACCCGAAGCCAGCGTTCCCGCCCCGCTTGCTTCCTCCACTTCCGCCGCGTCTCCAAATTCCGGAGACACCACCTTGGACCACGACGTCGTGCGGCTCCCCCGTTACGAGGTCCGCGAACGCCCGCTCCCTCCTTTCCGCGAACGCCATCTGCTCACCCGCGCCGGCCGCATCGATCTCGCCGTCAAACGCCATCCCGCCCTCAAACTCGGTCCGCTTTCCCGCCTGAACTTCCGCCGCGGCCTCGATATGCTCGAGGAGGAGCAACAGATCGAGCGAAACCGCGAGATGAGCGAACTCATCCGTTTCCAACGTTTCGTCGCCACCTCCCGCAACCGTCCCGCCGCTCCCGTCCGCGTCGCCGCCGAGTAGATCGCCCCGGCGCGCCCGCTGTCACACCGCCGGCTTCACATCTCCCAACAACTCCCGCGCAATCTGCTCCCATTCCGCCGCCAGCGTGACATCGCTCGTCGGCCGCGTCCGCTGCGCCCGCGCATACCAGTAACCCGCGTTCGCCGCGTCGCCTTCCTTGCGATGCAGATAGGCATGCACCCACGCGCCATCCGCGGTCGTATCCTCCTGCACGATCGTATGTGCGCGACCCCAGTCGCCCCGACCGTCGTGCCATAATCCCCTCAGCGCCGCGCTCGCTCCACTCGGCGGCCCCGGATCGCGTTTCACTGACTCGGCGAATTCCGCAAATGACATTTGCCCCACCATGCAGCGGCCCTTTGTAGTTTCAAGCGACCGATGTCCGACACCGATCTCGTAATTCTGCGCGAACTCCTGGCGCGCGAACCCGGGTTTCTCTCCGGCACTTCGCTCGCGGCCAAATTAGGCACGTCGCGCGTTGCGGTCTGGTTGCACATGGAAAAACTCCGCGCCCAAGGCTTTACCTTCGAAGCCGCCCGCGCCCGCGGCTACCGCATCGCTCAACGTCCCGCCGGTCTCCATCTCACCCTGATCCGCGCCCTTCTCAAAGGTCGCCGCCGCGATCTCTCCATCACGCTCCTCGACGAGGTCGATTCCACCAACGACGAAGCCGCTCGCCAGCTCGCCGCCGGCCGCGCCACGCCGTTCGTCATTCTTTCCCGCCGCCAGACTCGCGGCCGCGGCCGTCTCGGCCGACCGTGGCACTCCGAGCCCAACGGAAACCTTTACGCCAGCTTCGCGTTCCGCCCGCACGTTCCGCCCACCCGCATGGCCATCTTCACCCTCTGGATGGGCGCCAACCTCTGCGAACTCATCTCCAACTTCACCTCGCTCACCCCCGGCCTCAAATGGCCCAACGATCTCCTCTTCGACGGCCGCAAAGCCGGCGGCATGCTCACCGAGGCCCGCGTCGACGCCGACCAGATCCGCGATCTCGTTTTCGGCCTCGGCCTCAATGTCAACGCCACCGCCCGTGACTGGCCCGCCGATCTCTCCCGCCGCGCCATCTCCCTTGCCCAGCAATCTTCCTCCCACCTCGATCTGAACCGCCTCACCGCCGCCATCATCGGTCGCGTCCTCCTCGCCTACGAACAGTTCGTCGCCGACGAACACCTCGAGACATTCTCCGATCTCTGGCAAAAATACGACGTCCTCCGCGGCAAACCCATCGCCCTCGTTCACGGCTCCACGCGCGTCGCCGGCCTGGCCCAAGGCATTGATGACGACGGCTCCCTTCTCTTGCGCACCGACTCCGGACACCTCCAACGTTTCCGCGCCGGCGAGGTCACCATCGAAAAGCAAAATGCCTGAGTATCCGCTTTTCGCCTACGCGCCTTCCCCGGTCCGCTCCGGCAACCTTTCCGCCGCCGCTGCTGCGCGCCCGCTCGCCGCCTGATCCCGATGTCCGAAATTCCCGCCATCGAAGTCTCGCATCTGGTGAAAACCTACGCCGGCAACGCCGCCGTCAATGACGTCAGCTTCACCGTCGCCCGCGGCGAGATCCTCGGCTTCCTCGGCCCCAACGGCGCCGGCAAGTCCACTACCATGCGCATCCTCACCGGTTACCTGCCCGCCACTTCCGGCACCGTGCGCGTGTGCGGCATCCCCGTCGCTTCCCAGCCCGGCGAGGTCAAAAAGCGCATCGGCTACATGCCCGAAAACAACCCGCTCCCGGAGGACATGCGCGTATCCGAATACTTATACCTCCGCGGCCGCCTGAAGGAGGTTTCCCGCCGCAAGCTCGGCCCGCGCATCGACGAGGTCCTCGAGCTCTGCGACCTGAAGCGCGTTCGCCACAAGATCATCGGCAAACTTTCGAAGGGCTACCGTCAGCGCGTCGGCATCGCCGAAGCCATCCTCGCCGAACCGCCCGTCATCATCATGGACGAGCCCACCATCGGCCTCGATCCGCACCAGATCCTCATCGTCCGCGATCTCATCGCCTCCCTTCGCGGCCGCATGACCGTCATCATCTCCTCGCACATCCTGCCCGAGATCGAAATGACCTGCGATCGCGTCCTCATCATCAACCAGGGCCGCGTCGTCGCCCAGGGTTCGCCCGCCGACCTCCGCCGCGAAATCCTCGGCCACTCCACCTACGAGCTCGAAATCGCCGGAGACTCCGCCTCGCTCCCCACCGCCCTCGCGACCGTCGACTCGACGCTGAAAATCGCCTCCGAATCCGAACCCGACGCCTCCGGTTTTCGCCGCCTTACGCTTTCCACCGAGCGCGACGACGATCTCGGCGAATCCCTTTTCCAAACCTTGTCCGCCTGCCACTTCCGCGTCCGCAGTCTCAGCCGCGCCCACTCCACGCTCGAAGACGTTTTCCTCGCTGCCACCCGCCGCAGCTGGGACGTCCGCGCCGAGGACCTCCGTCGTCGCTAAACCGTCCTCCTCCCCCTGTCATTCTGAGCGAAGCGAAGAATCCACGTATGCGCCCGCCACTGATCGCGGCCCAAAGCTGAATGAAACATTTCCTCACTCTCCTCGGCCACGAAGTTCGCATGTTGCTCGTCAACCCGAGCACCTACATCGCCGCCGTCCTCTTCCTCGCCATCATGGGGTTCATCTTCACCGGCATCCTGGAGAGCTACTCCAAAACCCCGCAGGAACTCTCCCCCGCTCACGTCTTCTTCCAACTCTTCTGGCTGCCCGTTCTCTTCATGGTCCCGCTGCTCACCATGAAGTGCCTCGCCGAGGAACGCCGGCTCGGCACCATCGAAACCCTTCTCACCACGCCCGTCACCACCGCCGAAGTTGTCCTCGGAAAATACGGCGCCGCCTACCTTCTCTACATCGCACTCTGGGGCTCCACTTCCGGCTTCTTCTACATCCTCAAAAAATTCTCCGGCGACGCTCGTTTCATCGACCCGGGTCCGCTCCTCGGCGGCTATCTCTTCATTGCCATCACCGGACTCTTCTTCATCGCGATCGGCGTCTTCGCGAGTTCGCTTTCCCGCAATCAAGCGGTCGCCGGCATTCTCTGCTTCACGATGCTCTGCGGCCTCATCGTGGGTGGTCGCTATCTCAGCGAAGCCCTCTGGCTCGACCGCGACGTCCTTCAACCGCTCAAAGCCGCTGTCGATTACGCGCAGGTCTTCACCCACTTTGACGACTTCGCCCGCGGCGTCGTCGATACCCGCCAACTTCTCTTCTATCTCAGCGGCACTGTGCTAGCCCTCATCTTCAGCATCCTCGGCGTCGAAGCCAAACTCCTCCACGCCTGAAGCAGCCCAGAGCATGAACTTCGCCTCACAAACCCTCCACTTTGCTCCGTTCGTTCTAGGCTCTCAGCTCTAGGCTAACACCATCCATGCCGCTCACCGACAGCTTCCGCGCCGCCCGCTGGGTTCGCACGATCAACCTCGTGCTTCAGGCCGTGCTGTTCCTCACGCTCTTCGGCGGACTCAACTACCTCGCTCGCAACCACGCCTGGGGCCGCTTCGACCTCACCTCTCACCGCCGCTATTCGCTTTCCCCCGAAACCATCGGCTATCTTCAAAATCTCCCGCAACCCGTCCGTATCGTCGTTACCATTACAGAAGACTCGGACGACGAAAATCTCGCGCAAGCTTACCGCGACGTCCGCGGCCTCCTCCGCGAATACGCCTACGTCACCGAGGGCGATCCGCACCGCCGGATCAACGTCGACTATCTCGACATCTACATCCGCCGCCGTGAAGCCGACCAACTCGGCATCGATCAGCCCAACAGCATCATCCTCATTGCCGGCGACAAACGCCGCACCGTTACGCTCGGCGAGCTCTACCGGGTCGAACAGCGGGAGAAAAAAGCCTTCCAGGGCGAACAAGCCATCACGTCCGCCCTCCTCGACGTCTCCAGTCCCGAACGCAAAAAAATCTATTTCCTCGCGGGCCACGGCGAACTCAGCCCCGACGAGGTCGATTCCACGCGCGGCTTGTCCGCCCTCCGCGACGTCCTCCGCCAGCGCAACTTCGAGGTTGATTCCGTCAATCTCGCCTACACCCGCCAAATCCCCGAGGGCGCTTCCGTCCTCATCGCCGTCGCTCCGCAAGGCCGCTTTCAACCGATCGAACAGGAACTGCTCCGTCAATATCTCGCTGCCGACGCCGGTCGCCTCATCCTTCTGCTCGCCCCCGGCCAGCCTCACGGGCTCGAAGACCTGCTTCTCGATTGGGGCATCCTCGTCGACGACGACGTCATCTACGATGTCGGTCCCGACAATATGACCGAGGAGGGCGAACTTCTCCTTCGTCACCTCACCCCGCATCCGATCACGCGCACGTTGATCGACTACAATCTGCAACCGCGCCTCGGCCCCGCTCGCAGTGTTCGCCCCGATCCAGGTCGCTCCCTCGGCAACACGGTCACCGTCACCACCCTCGCCGCCACCTCCACCACCGCCTGGGGCGAGGTCAGCTACCGCCAAAACGTCATCCCTACTTTCAACCCGGGCGTCGACATCCGCCCGCTTCCCGGCATGGAGCCGCGCGATCGCCTCGGCGTCATCGTCGCTTCCGAGCGCGTGTCCGTCCGCGACAATCTTCCGTTTTCCGTCCGCGGCGGCCGCGTCGTCGTCTTCGGCACCGGCGACCTCATCGCCAACAACCGCATCGCCGATGTCGCCAACCAAAACATCTTCCTCAGCGCCGTGAACTGGACCGTCGACCGCGATTCCCAGTTCAACATCCCCGCGCGTCCCATCGAGCGCTTCCAACTCTCCCTCAGCGCCGGCGAACTCACCCGCCTCCGCTACACCCTCATCTTCGCCCTGCCCGGCGCCGCCGCCCTCCTCGGCCTCCTCGTTTACTGGACGAGACGAAGCTGACGCCCCCTGAGCCCACAGCCCATGCGTCCAAACTCCCCGAACTTCACTTCCAAGCTCTAGGCTCCGGGCTCTAGACTCTCAGCTCTTCCGCATCCATGCGCACCAAAGTCACTCTCGTTCTCCTCCTCCTGAACGTCGCGCTGTTCTTCTTCATTTTCCAGTTCGAGCGACGCTGGCGCACCGAGGAAAACTGGAAGGAAGCCCGCCGCCGCGTGCTCGGCCCCGAAGCCGCCAACATCCGCTCTCTCGAAATCGCCACCGCCACGCATCGCCTCGCGCTCGAGAAACGCGGCGACACCTGGTTCGTCACCCATCCCATCGAGTGGCCCGCCAACCCCAACGCCGTCAACCGCATCGTCAACGATCTCCAGTTCCTCGAACACGAAACCAGCTTCCAGGTCCGCGATCTCGAGAAAAACGGCCAGACGCTAGCCGACTACGGCCTCGACCAACCCAAACTCACCGTCTCCTTCCGCTCCGGCACGGACTCGCTCAACTCCCAATCCTCCACTCTCGATTCCACCCAGCTTCAACTCGGCGACACCACCAAGGACGGCATCCGCCTCTACGTTCTCTCCCCCGATCACTCTCGCATCCACGTCGTCAACCAAAGCCTCGCCCGCGGCCTCGCGCTCACGTTCGAGGAACTCCACGCCGATTCTCTCTTCACCATCCCCGTCTTCGAAGCCCGCTCGCTCAACCTCCAGACTCCGCCTCCCGCCACGCTCCGCGTCCGCCTGCGGCGCGATGGCTCCCGCTGGACCTTCGAAGCGCCCATCAGCGCGCGCGCTTCCAAAAACGCCACCGAGCTCGCCATCAACGGCCTCAACGCCCTGCGCGTCCGCTCCTTCATCACCGAAAATCCGCCTTCTCCCCTGCCGTCCGACCGCCCCGAGCTCCGCGTCAGCCTCGAGGGCAACAGTCGTCGCGAAACCCTTCTGCTCGGCGCCGCCCTCGGCCCCACCGCGACGCTCACCGGCGCCGCCGCGTCTCCAGATGTCGAATACTATGCTCAGCTCGAGGGCCGCGACGCGGTATTCACCGTTTCGATACCAGCCGCTTTGAAGTCCGTCCTCGACCGCGCACAAGTGACCCTCCGCGAAACCCGCATCCTCGACTTCGATCCGCGCGCCGTCACGTCCGTCACCCTCGCCGCCCCGGGCCAGTCTCCGGTCACGCTGCAACGTCTCGAAACCGGCCCCCAACCCGCCGACTCCGCCGCGTGGCAGATCGTTCTTCGCGGCGACGGCACTCAGGGCCCGCAAACGCTCACCGCCGAGCGCTCCGCCGTCACCCGGCTGCTCGAACAACTCTCCCTCCTGGCCGCGCAACGTTTCGAGAGCGACGCCCCGCGCGACGCCGATCTCGAAGCCTGGGGCTTCAACCGCCCCGAACGCGAAATCTCGCTCTCCGTTCCCGGCCAGCCTCCGATCACCTTCCAAATCGGCCTCCCCGCCCAGCCCAACGGCACCGCTTACGTCCGCACCTCCGCCTCTCCTTCGATCTACGCCATCGATCAGGAATTTCTCCGCGAACTTCCTGCCCAGCCCCGCGCCTGGCGCGAACGGCTCCTCCGCGAACTTCCCGCCGGCGCCCGCATCGCCGCGCTCAAGCTCACCGATCTCTCCGACAACTCCGTCGTTCTCGAAACCCCCATCGATTCCGCGGGCCGCGCCACCGAATCCGTTTCCCAACCCGAGGCCGTGCAAACCATCCTCTCCCATCTTCGTTCGCTTCGCGCCGCCGAATTCATCCTCGATCAATTCACCGACCGCGTGCATGTCGCCGGCGACGACCGACCGTGGCGCTACCGGCTCGACGCCACCATCAGCCTCGTCGGCGGAGCCGCCGATCAAACCAGCACCACCACGCTTTTCCTCTCTCCGCGGGTCGGCGGCAATCGCCAGCTCGCCGGCTCTCCTTCCAACGAGTTCAATGTCGTCTTCGCGCTCGAACAGCCGTTCCTCGACGCGCTCTGGACGCTTATCCAATCCCCGCGCGATCCCGGTCCTCCGCCCGCTCCATCGTCCTAGAACAAGGAAAAGTGAGCACAGCAGCTCGCCTCGCCGGGACCTCCCACTCGTCCGAATTCGTGTTCATTCATGTCCATTCGTGGTTCTTCTTCTGCCTGAGTCTGGCTGAGCCCATCTGACATGCCTCTCCGCCCAAACGAGTTCTGGCAAGCGGCCCGCGTCGGCACCGATGCGTTCGTCACGTTCCTCTGCTGGCTCCTCTGGATCGGTCTTTTCCTGCTCTTCCTCGCGCAAATCGTTTCCGCCCTTTCGCGCGAGCTCACCGTTCCGACGTTCGTCCTCCGCTCCCTCGAAGAACGTTTCCAACAATCCGGCGTTAACGCCCGACTCGATCGCGCGACATTCGATCCCACCGGCGGCATCGTGCTCGAAAACCTCCGCCTCTCGCTCCCGGCCTACGCCGAGCCCGTCGCCGATATCCGCGCCGTCTATATCGAGCTCAATCCCTGGCTCCTCGCCGCCGGCCAGTTCGAAGCCCGTCGCATCCACGCGACCGGCGTTTCCTTCTCCGTTCCCGCCATGCTCGCACCGTCAGGCCGGAGCGAACAACTGCTGGGCAATCTGGACCTCGTGGTTTCGCCCACCGATCGCGAGCTGCGTATCGAAAGTTTGGCGACACATCTCGCCGGCATTCCTGTTACTGCCTCCGGCGCCATCCATCTCTCCCGCGCACGCGAGATCGACCGTGTGGCCCCGCTCCCTTTCGTCGCCGCTCTCGCCGAACATTATCCCGCCTTCAGCCGTCAGCTCATCCGCGCGGCCGAACACGTCACGCCGTTCGATGGCGCCGCCCTCCACGTCTCCCTCTCGCCTTCCACCACCCGCGGCGCCGTCGCGACCGTCCGCCTCACCGCGCGTCAAATTCGTCTCCCCCAACTTCGCGGTCTCCACGCCACCAACGTTCACGCTACCGCGCGGGTCCCCCTCCTCGCCGAAACATCCGCACTTGTCACCGCCACCATCGATGCCGACGAGCTTCGCACCGACGACGATGTGGCCGTCCATCACGTTTCCGCTCACACGCGCGGCTTCCTCCGCCGCGAACCGCTTTCCTTCGCTCCACGGGAGATCCAACTCACCGCCCGCAGCGTTTCCACCCATGGTTTCCTTTTCGATGCCGTCGCTGCTCACATCGAGCCCACCTCCTGGCCGCGCATCGAAGCCGAGGTGCTCACCAGCTACGCCGGCACCCCTGCCGCGATCCAAGCCCGCGCCGACTTCACCGAGCGCACCGGCACGATCCATTTCGATGGCTCGCTTTCTCCCGCGCTGCTCAACCCCATTAGCACGCTGCTCCGCCGCGATATCCGCCCGTTCCTCCATGTCGGCGCTCCGATTGCGCTTTCGGCCGACGCCACCTTCGGCCCCGAGTGGCGCTTCGAACACGCCAAAGCCCGCGTCGCCACCCGCGACATCGGCGGCCGCGGCGTCGTCTTCGATTCGCTCACCGGCGAACTTTCCTTCGACGGACAACACATCACCGCCACCCACGCGTTCGCCCGGCTCGGCGACAACGTCGCTCGCGGCCGCTTCGAGCAAAACCTCACGACGCACGAATTTCGTTTCCTCCTCGATGGACAACTCCGCCCGCTCGTCATCGCCCCGTGGTTTCGCGAGTGGTGGACCAACTTTTTCGAAACGCTCGAATTTCCCCACTCCCCACCCCTCGCGAGTGTGGACGTCCGCGGCCGCTGGCGCGCCGGACACGAAACCTCCGTCTTCCTTTTCGCCGAGACTCGCGAGGCCGTCATCCGCGACGCCCCTTTCGATTACGTGCGCACGCGAATGTTCATTCGCCCGAACATCATCGATGCCCTCGAACTTTTCGGCACTCACGGTCCCGGCGAACTTCGGGGCACCTTCACCCGCCACTTCGATCTCTCCCAAAGCGCCTGGCGCGAATTCACCCTCTCCTTCGAATCGACGCTGCCCTTCACCCACGGCGCCCATCTGATCGGCCCTCAACTCGCCCCTCTGCTCGATCCCTACTTCTTCGAAACCAACCCCGACCTCAAAATCATCGGCCACTTCGAGGGGCCCGCCTCTCCGCAGGGCCCCCACTACACGCTCTCGATCCGCGGCGACTCCACTGGCGGTTTTTCCTTCCACCGCTTCCCCGCTCGCAATCTCTCCTTCGCCGCCACCGTCCGCGACCGCGAAGTCACGCTCGACCGCTTCACCGCCGAAATCGCGGACGGCACCCTCTCGGGCACCGCTCGCGTGTGGGACGACGCCAGCGTGCGACGTCTCGGTTTCGACGCTACGCTTCGCGCCGCCAGCCTCGGTCGCGCCGTTTCCGCTGTCACCGAGTATATCGCGTTGCATCGCGGCGATCCTTCGCCCGCTCCCGATCGTTTCGTCTCCAGCAAGAACAATGTCCGGCTCGACCTCTCGCTCTCCGCCGAGGGTCCCGTCAACGACCTCTATAACTACCGCGGCTCCGGCAACGCCGCGCTCCAAGGCGCCGAACTCGGCGAGATCCGCCTGCTGGGCGGCCTCTCCGCGCTCCTGGATTTCACTGCCTTGCGTTTCAACTCCGCCCGCAGCGATTTCAAAGTCGAGGGTCCTATCCTCGTCTTCCCCGCCATCGATATCACCGGCGAAAACTCCGCCATCCAAGCCCACGGCGACTACTCGCTCCAACGTCGCCAACTCGATTTCAACGCCCGCGTCTTCCCTTTCCACGAGGGCGGCTCGCTCCTCCAAAACGTCGTCGGCGCCGTTCTCACGCCCATCGCTACCATTCTCGAGGTAAAATTAACCGGCCCCCTCGATCAGCCCAAATGGGCTTTCGTCATGGGGCCCAGCAATTTGCTTCGCTCGCTCAGCCAAACGAGCACGCCTTCCACCGAAGCCACCGCCACTCAACCCGCGCCCACGAGCTCACCATCTTCGGCGACAGATTCACCTCCGCCGCCCGATAAAACACGTTGATCCTCGCCTCTGAACCACTCTAGATAGGGTAAACACCCCAATGGTCCACTTGCCCACAATGCCACGCCGCACTTGGCTGGAGCGTTCGTCGCTGGCAATCGCGATCCTGCTCATCGGGGTGGGCGTCACGGTGCTGATGGGATGGTGGCTGCGGGCCGATGCCCTCATCCAGCCGTTCGGCGCCGGCGCCGCCATCAAGGCCAACGATGCTCTCTGCGTCCTGTTGCTCGGCGTCGTTTTTCTCGGGATCGAACTCGGCATCGCGGGCGTCGCCTGGCTCGCCTTGTTCCCCGCCGCGATCGCCGCGCTTTCGCTCGGAGAGAACATCTTCGGCGTCAACTTGCTCATCGACGAGTTGCTCGTCACCGATCACCTGCTCGCCGAAACCGCCGACCCGGGCCGCATGTCGGCCCTGTCGTCCACGTGTATCCTTCTGGTTTCATTCGTGCTCGCGTGGCGCGGTTTTCCTCACGGTGCACGTGCCCGGCTTTTCGCCGAAGCCGTCGTCAGCTCCATCACCGCATCGGCGGGCTTCTCCACGCTTCTTGGCTACGCCGCCAGCCTCCCCGCCGTTTACCGCTGGGGCACCAACACCGCCACTTCACCCGTCAGCGCCGCCGCTCTCCTCGTCGTAGGCCTCGCTCTTCTTCTGCTCGCGTGGCGCGACACCATGAAGGCCGAAGGCGGCCCGCCCTCCTGGTCGCCGATGCCCGCCGTGGTCGGCTGTCTCACGCTCACGATCATTCTTTGGATCGGTCTCCGCGAACGCGAAATCGCCGTCCTCGCCACCAAAACGCAGACGGCGATGGAGTCGCTCGCCAACACCATCCAATACGAGTTCGCCACCCAAGCCGCCTCCATCGAACGTCTCGCGCGTATCTGGTCGGGCGTCGCCCCAAACGCCGAAGCCATCTGGGAAGCCGACGTCCGGGAACGGTGGAACGACTCCGCCCGCGACATCGGCTGCGTCTCCATCGCCGTCGTCAGCGCCGATTTCCGCACCATTTGGGCCTTCCCTCCCGAGGAGGAAGCCACTTCCGCCTCATTCGATCATTCCCAGGATCCCATCCGCACCCAGGCCCTCGATCGCGCCCGCAATAATCGCGCTCCCAATATTTCCGGCACCATCGATGTCGGCGTCCATGGCAAGGGCGTCGCGATCTATTCGCCCATCACGCGCGCGGGCCAGCCCGCCGGTTTCGTCGCCGGCGAATACGTTTACCGCCCGTTCTTCGCCCGCCTCGTCAACGACTACAAACTTCGCTCCGATTACATCGTCGATATCCGCGTCGGCAACGAATCCGTCCTCGAGTCGACCGATCCTTCCGGCCAGCGGCCCGACGCCGGCCTCACCGTCGAACGAGCCTACACCATCTTCGACCGCCGTATCCGACTTTCACTTACGCCTTCCGCCGAAGCATTGAAGCAGGAGCGCCGCTTCCTTCCCGAGCTCGCCCTCGGCGCCGGCTTCGGCATCACGCTTCTCTTGGGCTTGAGCGTCCACCTCGCCCGCAGCGCCCGCGCCGGTCAGCGCGCCGCCGAACTTTCCAACCTCAAACTGCAGGCCGAAAATGAAGAACGCCGCCGCGTCGAGGCCCGCCTCAAGATCTCCGACGAGCGTCTGCGCCTCGCGCTCGATTCCACTCAGATCGGCATCTTCGAATGGAACGTCGCCGCCGGCCACTTCTACTACAGCCCCGGGCTCTGGGCCATGCTAGGCTACGATCACGGTCGCATGCCCGCGACCGTCGAAGCCTGGCAATCGCTCATCCATCCCGACGATCTCCCGCTCTACCGCCGTCGCGTCGAGTCCCAGCTCGGCGGCATCGCTTCGTTCATCGAACCCGAATACCGCGTCCGTGCGAAAACCGGCGAATACCGCTGGGTTTACACCCGCTCCAAAACCGTCGCCGCGTCCACCGCCGGCAAGCCCACGCGCATCATTGGCACCGTCCAGGACATCACCGCCCGCCGCGAAGCCGAACAAGCCCTCCGCGAATCCCAAGCCGAAACCCGTAAGCTCTCCCTCGTCGCTTCGAAGACCGACAACCCCGTCCTCATCGCCTCGCCCAACGGCACCATCGAATGGGTCAACGAGAGCTTCACCCGCGTGATGGAATACTCGCTCGACGAGGTCGTCGGCAAATCGCCCGCCGACTTCATGCACGGGCCCGACACCGACCCCGCCATCGTCAAACGTATCCGTCTCGCCATGACGGAGGGCCAGGGTCTCTCTACCGACGTCGTCAACTACTCCAAGTCCGGCCGCAAATACCACCTGCGCCTCGAAATCCAGCCGATCCGCAACGAAACCGGCCAGCTCCAGAATTTCATCGCGATCGAAACCGACATCACCGCTCGCGTCGAAACCGAGCAGATGCTCCGTCGCGCCAAGATCGAGGCCGACGACGCCTCCCGCGCGAAATCCGAATTCCTGGCGTCGATGTCCCACGAAATCCGCACGCCGATGAACGGCGTCATCGGCATGACGTCCCTCCTCATGGAGACGCCGCTCAACCCCGAGCAGCGCGATTTCGTCAACACCATCCGCACCTCCGGCGAAGCCCTTCTCACCATCATCAACGACATCCTCGATTTCTCCAAGATCGAGTCCGGCAAGATGGAGCTCGAACACATGCCGTTCGAACTCGCCGTCTGCATCGAGGAGGCCCTCGACCTCTTCGCGCTCCAGGCTTCCGCCAAGAAGCTCGAGATCGTTTACCACATCGATCCCGGCATCCCGGCATGGATCATGGGCGACATCACCCGCCTGCGCCAGGTCATCGTCAATCTCGTCAACAACGCCGTTAAATTCACGCCCAGCGGCAGCATCTCCATCGAGGTCAAACGCCTCTCCCCCGCCTCTTCGTCGAGCTCGCGTTTCATGCTCGAGTTCACCGTTCACGACACCGGCATCGGTATCCCGAAAGACCGCCTCGATCGTCTTTTCAAGGCTTTCAGCCAGGTCGACTCTTCCACGACACGGAAATACGGCGGCACCGGCCTCGGCCTCGCCATCTCCCAGCGTCTCTCCATCCTCATGGGTGGCGGCATTCGCGTCGAAAGCGTCGCCGGTCAGGGTTCTTCTTTTATCTTCACCATCGCCGCCGAAGCCGCCGCGCTCAAAGCCGACCCCGTCCACCCGCCCGGCCTCGAAATCTTGCGCGACGCCATCATCCTCTGCGTCGAAGATCATCCCATCACCCAGCGCCGTCTCCGCACCACCTTCGATCACCTCGGCGCCCAGTGCTACTTCGCTCCCAACGCCCGCGAAGCCGCCGAACTCGCGCTCCGACTTCCCTCACCTCCACGGCTCGTCGTCGTGGACGGCGACGAAACCGAAGGCTCCTCGCCCATCGACGCACTTCTTCATATCAAGGCTCCGCGGCTCCTCATGCTTCCGTTCGGCCAGACGCCGCCCGCTGCGCCCGGCGACGGCCAGCCGTTCACCACCATTTTCAAGCCGTTCAAAAACGCCTCGGTGCTCCACTCGCTGGCCTTCCTCTTCAACCCGGCCGCCGTCGCCACGGTCAGTTCCCACACCGCCAGCGGCCTCACGCGCCGGCTCTCCGAAGAGTTCCCGCTCGACGTGCTCCTCGCCGAGGACAACACCGTTAACCAAAAGGTCGCCCTCCGTTTTCTCGACCGTCTCGGCTATCGCGCCGACGCCGTCGGCAACGGTCTCGAGGCCATCACGACCCTCGAAACCCGCCACTACCATCTTGTCCTGATGGATCTTCAGATGCCGGAAATGGACGGCCTCGAAGCCAGCCGCCAGATCCGCTCCCGGCTCCCTGTCGACCGTCAGCCAAAAATCATCGCGCTCACCGCCAACGCCATGCAGGGCGACCGCGAACGCTGCCTCGAAGCCGGCATGGACGACTACATCTCGAAACCGGTGAAACTCCACGAAATCGAAGCCGCCATCCGACGGCTCTTCTCCAAATCCGAGTCGGCCGTCACCCCACCCGAACTCATCGGCTAACACCGAACTCGGCGGCCCGCCAAACTTCAGCGAAGCGTAAGCTTTGCGGACGTCCCGCTTCGCGCCCTTTCGCGTGTTTCGCGGGCGGCCTCCGTCAACGCCCCCAACTCGATAGCGGTTCTTCCCCGCTCCGTTGTCATTCCTCTCGTGCGTCCGCCCGCACGGAATGCTTTCTCTCCCCACTCCTTCAAACACCTCCGCGCCGCCGCCCGCTCTCACCGGCAGCACCCGAGATTTTTTATCCGTCCGCGGCCCCACGCTCTCCGCTCGCGCCTCCGCTTTTTCCTCCTGGCTCCACGAGCGCATCGCCTTCGGCGGTTTTCCCTTCTCCAAGAAACTTCTCCGTCCACCCGCCGCCACCACCTCCCTTCGTCTCGCCGATGGCTCCGTCACCGTCGGTCTGAACTTTGCCTCCCAGGACTATCTCAACCTCTCCTCGCATCCTTATATCCACCAAGCTGTCCTCGACGCCCCCCAACGTTTCGGGCCGCACAGCGGCGGCGCCCCGGTTCTCGCTGGAGCCATCGAGCTTTCCACCGAGCTTGAGTCCGCACTCGCTCAACACCTCGGCCTCTCCTCCGCCATCCTTTGCCCCACCGGCTGGGCTGCCGGCTACGGCGCGATCCGCGCCCTCATCCGCGACACCGACCACATCGTCATCGATCAACTCGCCCACAACTGCCTCCACGAGGGCGCAGCGGCCTCGACCCGCAATCTCCACCTTCACCGCCATCTCGACCTCGATCACGTCCGCCTGAAACTCGCCTCCATCCGCGCCCGCGATCGCGTCAACGCCATCCTCGTCGTCACTGAGGGATTGTTCTCGATGGACGCCGATACGCCCGACCTCGCCGGCTTCATCGCTCTCTGCCGGCAATTCAACGCCTCCCTGCTCGTCGATGTCGCGCACGATCTCGGTAGCACCGGCCCTCGTGGCACCGGCAGCATCGGCGCCCAAAATCTCCTCGGCCAAATCGATCTCGTCGTCGGGAGCTTTTCCAAAACCTTCGCCACCAATGGCGGCTTCATCGCGACGCGCGATCCCGCCCTGGCCGATTTCCTCCGCTACCTCGCTCCGGCCACGACTTTCAGCAGCGCCCTCACGCCACCCCAGGTCGCTACCGCACTCGCGGCCCTCCAACTCGTCCGCTCCAACGAAGGCGACCGCCGACGCGCTGCGCTCCTCGCCGCCGCTCAATCCCTCCGCTCCGCCTTGTCTGTCCAGGGACTTCCGCTTCTCGGCCACGTCTCCCCGATCGTTCCCGTTCTCGTCGGCAGCGATGATGTCGCTCGCATTGCCGCTCGCACGCTCTCGTCCGCCGGGATCCTCGCCAACCTCATCGAATACCCCGCCGTCTCCCGCGCCACCGCTCGCTTCCGCCTCCAAGTCATGAGCGACCACACGCCCGCCGCCTGCACCAACGCCGCTCACCACATCGCCCAAGCCATCGCCTCCGCCCGCTTTGCCCGACGTTGCTAAAAAAATTCCGCCTCACACTAGCGGCTTCCCTCCGTCCGCCTGTCATTACCCTCGCAATGCCCTCACCGGCTCCAGCTCTCCTTCCCGTCCCCCGCGCAGAACCGTCTTTGCACGGACTCACCTCTCCGGCTATCCCATCGACTGTCGCCATGGCAGACCCACAGCCACGCCAGTCGGAGTTCGCCCGTCTCTACCGCGCCACGCTCGCTCCGCTGCGCCGCTACCTCACGCGCTTTCTCGGCGATCCCGACGAAGCCCAGGACATCGCTCACGACGCCTATCTCCGCGTTTACAACGCGGAAACTCGTCAACCGATCGAAAAGCCCCAAGCCCTCCTTTTCACCACCGCGCGCAATCTCGCGATCAACCGCCTTCACCGCCGCAACCGCTCTCCCGTTTCGTTCGATTCCTGTCCGTCCGAACTCGCCGCCTCCCAAGCCCCCGGCGTCGTCAACCAAGTCATCGCCCGCCAGGAACTCCAAGCCCTCGAACAAGCCATCGCCGAACTTCCTCCCGGCTGCCGCGCCGTTCTGCTTCTCCGCAAGGTCGAGATGCTCTCGCACCAGGAAATCGCCAACCGCCTCGGCATCGCCATCAGCACCGTCGAAAAACAACACGCCCGCGCCCTCCGTCTCCTCAAAACCGCCCTCGCTACCCGTTCCATTTCCGTCGCCCACGACACGCCCGCCTCTCCCTCTTCCGCCCCGAGCCGCACCCACAACCCGGAGGCCCGCTCATGAATCCCTCTTCTCCGTCTTTCGATCCCGCCGCCGAAGAACGCGCCGCCCTTTGGGCTGCTCGCCTCGATGGTTCCTCCCTCTCAGCCGCCGACCGCGCCGAGCTCGACGCTTGGCTGGCCGAAAACCCCGCCCACCGCGCCATCCTCTCGCAATACTGCCAATTCTCCGCCGACCTCGAGCAACAACTGCCCGCCCTCGTCCAATCCGGCGCCGTGTCGATGCCCGCGATCGCATCGCCCGCCCGCTCGCGGACGTCGCGCTGGCGCATGCTCTGGGTCGGCGGAGTTCTCGGCGCCGCGGCCGCCGTCGCTCTTTCATTCCATCTGGCGCAACCGCGCACCGACTCGCACAACCTCGCCACCGCCGTCGCCCAGCGTCACGCGCTCACTCTCTCCGACGGCTCTCAACTCGAGCTCAACGCTCACACCACATTGCGCGTCGACTTCGATCGCCACGAACGCCGCGTCCGCCTTGCCCAGGGCCAGGCCTTCTTCACCGTGGCCAAGGACGCCGCTCGTCCGTTCATCGTTGAAACGCCCGCCGGTTCCGTCCGCGTCACCGGCACCCGCTTCGATGTTCACACCGACGCTCCGTCGGCGATCGAGGTCACCGTCCTCGATGGGTCCGTCCAGGTTCGCGCCGGCGCCTCGAACGCCCCCGTCTCCCTCACGGCCCGCGACCACTTCTCCGCGCGAGGCGAACAACTTTCCGTCACTTCGCTCTCTCCGGCTGCACTCGCCGATCGACTGGCCTGGCGCGATGGCCGCGTCGTCTTCGCCGACACGCCGCTGCGCGACGTCCTCACCCATTTTGCCCGCCATCACGGACGCAAAATCACCGTCGCGCCCGCCATCGCCGATCTCCGCATCGGCGGGCGCTTCAACCTCGACGACCTCGAAGGTTTCTTCACCGCCCTCGAATCGATCCACCCCGTTCAAATTCTCCGCGATCGCGACGGCTCCATCCAAGTCACCGCCCGCCCCACCGCCTGATCTTGCCTTCATGGAGGTGCGGTGTCTCACCGACCTCTTAACGCCCCGATCTCTTGACGCCGTCACGCCCACGCCTCCGCGCCGCCTTCCGTTCCCTCGCCTTTATATTTCTCCTTCCGCTCCTCGCTCCCGCCGCCCCCCTCGTATTCGATATCCCCGCTCAACCCGCCGCTGACGCCCTCCTCGCGTTTTCACAACAGGCACGCGTCGACGTCCTTTTCCCGTCCGACGAGCTCCGCCAGGTCCATTCCACCGCTGTCCGCGGTCAACTCGAGCCCGACGCCGCCCTCACGCGGCTCCTCCAACAGACCGGCTTCCACGCCCGCCGCACCGCGCACGGCACCTTCATCGTCGCCCGCTCCGCCGCGCCCGGCGGCTCGATCAAAGGCCGTTTGCTCACGCCGGAATCCACGCCAGCGACCAAAGTCGAAATCTCCATCCCCGAACTTCGCGCCACCACTTTTTCCGATCTCAACGGCGAATTCGATCTTCCCAATCTACCGCCCGGCATCCATCGCCTCGTGATCCGCGGAGAAAATTACCGCCCGCTCGAAATCGCCAACATCGTCGTCGAGCCGCGCCGCGTATCCAACATCGAAACACACACGCTCTCCCCCGCCGACGGCATCGTCCAACTCGCCCCGCAAATCGTCGAAGGGAAATTCTTCCGCCGCTGGCGGGATCGCTCCGAAGAGGATTTCCAACCGCAACGCGCCGCCGGCAACCTCGACCTGCCCCGCTCCGTCGACGACGTCCTTCCTTACACCATCTACGATCGCCAGCAGATCGCTCGCAGCGGCGCCGTTAACCTCAACGGCTTTCTCCAGCGTTACATCCTCGACGCCAACTCCACCACTCCACCGCCCGAGCAAGGCGGCACCCAAAACCTCTTCGAAAGCGGGAGCTTCAACCTCCCGCTTCGCGGCTTCGCCAGCGACGAAACCATCATCCTCGTCAACGGCCGCCGCATGCCCGAAATCCTCGTGGTCGATCGGCGCACTCCGCCGCCCGACGTCAACTTCATCCCCGTTTCCCTCGTCGATCGGGTCGAGGTCCTCCCCGTTTCCGCGTCCGCCCTCTACAGCGGCAATCCCGTCGGCGGAGTCATCAACATCGTTCTCCGTCCCACCGTCACGCGCACCGAGCTCACCACCACTTACACCAACGCGCTCGCCAGCTACGACGCGCCGCAATTCACCACCTCGCTTCAGCACGGCGAATCCTTTCTCGCCGACAAACTCCGCGTCCGCTTCAGCGCCACCGTCACCGAATCCACCCCGCCCGTCGAATCCGAGCTCGGCTACATCCGCCGCCACTCGCCCGCCCGCACCTCGCCCACCGAGCTCCTCTACCGCGCCACGCCCAATATCCTCAGCGCCGACGGCGCTCCTTTGTTCGGTCCGGGCACCTCGTCCGTCACCTCCGTCGCACCCGGAGCCGAAGCCGCCAACCAGCTCGCGGCCTTCACCGGCCGCGAGGGCGTTCGTAACACCGACCTCTTCGATCTCCGCCAAGGCCTCACCAACTCTTTCGACAGCTCCGACTTCGTTTACGGGCGCCGCCAACGCGGCCGCAGCTACTTCGCTTCCGCCGTTTACGACGTCAGCGAATGGCTCCAATTCGGACTCGACGCCATCTACAGCCATTCCGTCGTTCACCGCGGCGCCGACGTTTTCCGCGGCACGCTTGCGCTCTCCTCCGACTCCCCGCTTAACCCGTTCGCGAACGACGTCCTCGTCACTCTAAACGAAACCGCTCCCAATCTCGGTCCGCACTACGGCGAAGCGCGCGTCGACTTCTATTCCATCGTCGCCGGCGTCCTCGCCAAATTCCCCCGCGACTGGCGCGTGTCCTTGGATGCCCAATACGGCCACAGCCTCACCCGCTACCGCGGCATCCAAGGCACTGACGCCGACGCCTGGCAGCAGCTCGTCGACACCGGCCGCTACAATCCTCTGCGCGACACACAACTGCACGCCCCGCCCGACGCCTTCTACGACGAGGTCATCGTCTTCTACGGCGGCCGCGATCGCTTCGTTACCCTCGGCGATTACCAGACGTTCGACACCGCCGTCCGCGTCACCAATCAATCTATCCCACTTCCCACCGGCCGCGGCGCCGTTAACTTCGGCGCCGACTACCGCGTCAACCAGCTCGCCGGCCACACCTCCGAACTGCGCAATGGCCGCGGCGAGCTCGTCGAATCTCCCGCCCGCTTCTCCGGCCGCACCGTCGAGCGCGTCAGCGTTTTCGGCGAACTCCTCGCCCCCGTCGTCGCTCCGCACGTCCTACCTTCCTGGATACATGAAATCCAAACCGATCTCGCCGCGCGCTACGTCGTCTCAGACTCCGCCCAGGAATCCAATCTGGCCCCCACTGCCGGCCTGAAATTCGATTTCGGCGGCGGCTTTTCCCTCCGCGGCTCCGTCAGCACGTCGAACCGTTTTCCCACTCCATTCATGAGTCGTCGCGTTTCCGGCGGCGCTGGACCCGGCGGCGGCGAGGTCGAACTCGTCAACATCCGCGATCCGCGCTTCCCCGGAGAACAATACGGCGTCAACGCCAGCATCGCTCAAAATCCCAATCTCCGCTCCGAGGCCAACATCACGCGCACAATCGGTTTCCTCGTGCAGCGCGGCGAGGTTCACCGCTTTCGCCTCTCCGCCGACTTCTCCGACACGCGCAAAGCCGACGAGCTCTTCACCTTGGACGCTCAAGCCGCCATCAATCTAGAGGCCGACTTCCCCGACCGCATTCGCCGCTCCCCCACCACCGGTCGCATCGAGCATGTTCTCACCGGCCCGATCAACCTCGCCGAGCGCCACTCCCAAAGCTGGAGCACCGCCGCCGACTACGCCTGGACCGAAAGCTTCGGCGGTCGCCTCGATCTCTATACGCGCTGGAGCTACTTCCCGCGCTACGAAACGAAAACCTTCCCCGACAGCCCTACGATCGACCACATTCGCACACCCGACGGCACGCTCCCGCTGCTCGAACACCGCCTGAATTTCGGCGGCAGCTGGTCAAACCGCGTTTTCGGTTTCGGCATCGACGGACACTACTATCACTCCCGCCGGCTTCCCGTCGAATTCTGGTCCGCGCAACACAGCCGCACGATCGATCCTTATCTTCAATTCGACGCCTACGTGCAGGCCGACCTCACAAAATGGATACCGTGGAAAAACCCGCGCCACGGCCTCCGCGGTCAGCTTCGCGTCAACAATCTCTTCGACGCCGCCCCGCCGTTCTACGCCGCCGATTCGATCCGCTCCGGCGTGCAACCTTACTCCGACTGGCGCCGCCAGACCTACGCGTTCACCCTCCAAGCCACGTTCTAACGTCACCGCGTTCCCGCTTCTCGAACTTCAAATCTCGATCCGCTCTCCGAATCGAAAACGCCAAATCGAGATTCGAAAATCGAAAGCCCCCTCACTCCAGCTTCACCCGCGCGCGATAGAACGCCTCGCACATCGCGTAAACTTCTCGCGGCGACGTCATCCGCAGAGCCTTCTCCGCCAGCGCACGCGCATCCGCCATCGTCATCGAGCGCACGATGTATTTCACCGCCGGCAACCACGGCGGCGCCATGCTCAGGCAATCCACGCCAAGTCCGAGCAACAGCGGTGCAAATACCGGATCGCCCGCCATCTCCCCGCACACGCTCACCGGCAGCTTCTGCCGATGTCCTTCTTCAACGATCCGCTGCAGCGTCCGCAACACCGCGCAATGCGTCGGCTCGTAAAGGTGCGCGATCCGATCGTTCACGCGATCGATCGCGAGCAGATACTGGATCAGATCATTCGTCCCGATGCTGAAAAACGCGCAATCCGGCGCCAACAAATCCGCCGACATTGCCGCGCTCGGCACTTCGATCATCGCGCCTACCGAAATGTTCTCGTCGAAGGGCACTCCCCGCTCCTTCAACTCCGTCATGCACTCGCCCAGCACCGCATTCGCCCGCGCCAGCTCTTCGTGACCGCTGATCATCGGATACATCAGCTTCACTTTTCCATACGCACTCGCCATCAGGATCGCGCGCAGCTGGTCCTTGAAGATCGACAAATTCTCCAGGCAAAACCGGATCGCCCGGAAGCCCATGAAGGGATTGTTCTCCTTCGGAAACAGATCCGATATCCCCGCCATCGGCTTGTCCCCGCCGATGTCGAGCGTGCGAATCACCACCGGATTCGGCGCCACGCCTTCCGCCACCGCCTTGTAAGCCAGAAACTGCTCCTGCTCCGTGGGAATCCGCGACGAGCTCAGGAAAATATACTCCGTGCGAAACAGCCCCACGCCCGTCGCATTGTAGTCGCGCACGAGCTTCACCTCGTCCGACTTCTCGATGTTCGCCATCAACATCACCTCAACCCCGTCCAACGTCACCGCCGGCTGCGCATTCGCCTTCAACAGCCGCGATTCCAACGTCTTCTTCTGTTCCTGAATCTTCCCGTAACGGAATAGCGTGCTCTCCGAGGGATTGATGATCACCACGCCGTCGTAACCGTCGACGATCACCCAATCCGCGTGCTTCACGCGCGTCGTAAGATCCCGCAATCCCACCACCGCGGGAATCTTCATCGAGCGCGCCACAATCACCGCGTGACTCGTCTTGCTGCCCGTGTCCGTCACGATCCCCAACGCCGCACTTCGATCGATGCTCGCCGAATCCGACGGCGACATGTCGTTCGCGACCACGATCCGCTTGTCCGCCAGCCGCGTGAGCGAGTTCTCCGCCTGCCCCAACAAATTCTGCAACACCCGCTGCGCCACGTCCCGCAAATCCGCCGCCCGCTCCCGCAGGTATTCATCGTCGATCTCCGAGAATGCCTGGATGTATCGCTGCGAGACCTTGTTGAAGCAGGTCTCGATGTTTCTCCCCGTCGACTCAAACTCGCGCACCGTCTCTCCGATCAGCGCCTGGTCCTCGAGGACCAGCAGATGCGCATCGAAGATCAACGCCTCCTCCTTCCCCAAATTCTTCTCCACTTCCGCCTGGATCTTCGCGATCTGCTGCCGCGTCACCAGCAACGCCTGGTCCAGCCGCGCCACTTCCGCCGCCCGCCGCTCCGGCTCCACCTGATAACTCGGCACCTCGACGTTGCTCTGGATATAGACAAAGACCTGCCCATAGGCGATGCCCTGCGAGGCGGCGATGCCTTGGACGACGATTTCGTTCTTTGCGCTTTGATCCATTAATTAATGCCAAAAAGCCACGGCTGGGGAGGGCCGGCGGCGCCGGACGTTAACGCGTCCCGCGGCCAGCGGGTCAATGCGGATTTATCAGCCAAATTGCATCTGCTCCACAAATGCACTTGCGCCCCACGCTTCCCGAATTCGCGCCGTCATTTTCGCCACCTCGACCCCGTCGCGTAACAGCGCAAAACACGCGCTCCCGCTCCCGCTCATCCGTGGCAACACCCCAAACTCGTCCCGCAACCGCTCCAACAACACCGGCAGCGCCGGATACTTCGCAAACGCCACCCCCTCCATGTTGTTGAAAAGCAAATCCTCCGCCGGCGCTTCCGCATCCCCCGACCACGCCGCCAACCGCGCCTCGGCCAACTCCACCGGCAAATAACTCCCCGGCGCCGCCGCCGCCATTCGCCCATACGCCCACGCCGTCGAAATTCCAAAGGGCGGTTTGAACACCAACACTTTCCGCCCGCGGATCCGCTCCACCGCCCCCGCCTTCAACCCGTCCACGTTCTCCCCGCGCCCCCGCATCACCACCGGCCCACCCCGCAAAAACAACGCACAATCCGACCCCACCTGCGCCGCCACTCCCTCCAGCTCCGCGCCGCTCAAGGTTCCACCCGCCAGCTCATTCAATCCCCGCAACGCCGCCGCCGCATCGCTGCTCCCGCCGCCCAATCCCGCCCCGACCGGTATCCGTTTCTTCAACACGAACTTCGCTCCGCCTTTCCACCCCGTCCGCGCCCGAAACGCCTCCGCCGCCTTCAACACCAAATTGCTCCCATCCACCGGCACCGCCGCGTCATCGCATTCCAACACGAAGTCCTGCTCCTTGCCCCCTCCCCCCTGCTCCACCGTTAACTCATCCCCCCACGTCAACGGCGCCACCACCGACACGAGCTCGTGAAATCCATCCGCCCGCCGGCCCGTAATCGCGAGAAACAGGTTCAACTTCGCCGGCGCACTCAAGGTGATGATTTCGCTCACAGCCTCGTCATTGCGAATAGCCGCACGCCGAAGCAATCCATCAATCACGCCCACAAGTCGGGACGGCCATCCGTGTCCATTGGTCGTTACAATCGTCACCTGCGTAACCCGCCCCTCCGCCTCGCCTCCTACCGTGTTCATCCGTGTCCATCCGTGGTTCAACTCCACCGCCCGCCCCCGACTTTATCCTTCATAACTCTTCCCAACTTCCCCAACGTCTTGCCCACATGGCTTGCGACCTGATCCTCGTCCTCGACGCTCAATCCCCGCGCGAGGTCGCCCCCATCCTGAAACGTCTCTCCGGCACCGCCCGCTGGGCCAAAGTCGGCCTTGAGATGTTCACCGCTTGCGGCCCCGACGCCGTCCGCGAAATTGCCGATCTCGGCTTCAACGTCTTCCTCGACCTCAAACTCCACGACATCCCCAACACCGTCGCCAAGGCCGTCGAGTCCGCGTCCAAGCTCCCGATCCGCATGCTCACCCTCCACACGGGCGGCGGACCCGAAATGATGAAATGGGCCGCCAAAGCCCAACGCGACCACGCTCCCGACCTCCTTCTTCTCGGCGTCACCGTCCTCACGTCCATGAGCGCCGCCGAACTCAACGCCGTGGGCGTCACCGCCTCCCCCGCCGACCAAGTCGTCCGCCTCGGCCAACTCGCCATCGACTCCGGCCTCCGCGGTCTCGTTTGCTCCCCACTCGAAATCGCCCCGCTTCGCGCCGCGCTGCCCGCCGATGTCGCCCTCGTCACGCCCGGCATTCGCCCGCGCGACGCCAAAGCCGACGATCAAACCCGCGTCATGACTCCCGCCGAGGCCGCTCGCGCCGGCTCCTCCTTCATCGTCGTGGGCCGCCCCATCTTCAAAGCTCCCAACCCCGTCGCCGCCGCCGAATCCATCCTCGCCGAACTCAAAACCTAAACGCCTGTCCCTCCCCGCGCGCACGTGAAAACAGAATCGTTCTCGTAATCGTTCTCTTTCTCGTTCTCCCGCGTTCCAGCCTTCCCCCGCGCGCCCGTCCAAGCGCTCCGTTCCAGCTCTCAACCCTCAACTCTCAGCTCTCAACTCGCTCCAGCGCATGTCCCGCACCGCCGCCATCCTCCTCGCCGCCGGAACCGGTGCCCGCATGCAGGGCGCCGTCGAAGACAAAGTCCTCGCCCCGCTCGCCGGCCGCCCCGTCTTCGCTCACTCGGTCGTCGCTTTCATGACCAGCGGTATCGCCGACTTCTACGTCGTTGTTTATCGCGACCAGCGCCAGATGACCGAGCTCGCCGCCTACGCGCCCACGCCCTCCGCTCTCGTCCGCGGCGGACGCGAACGCCAGGACTCCGTCATGGCCGCCCTCTCCTCGCTGCCACCCGACATCGAATACGTTTTCATCCACGACTGCGCCCGCCCGCTCATTCGCCCCGAGCAACTCGTCGCCCTCCACAAAATCGTCCGCCGCGAAAACGCCGTCGTCCTCGCCCATCGTGTCACCGACACCATCAAGGAACACCGCGACGAAGGTAATCTCCGCACGCTCGACCGCTCCCGCCTCTGGGCCATGGAAACCCCGCAGGTCTTCGCCCGCGACTTGATCGTCCGCGCCTACGCCCGCGTCGCCGAAAAACAACTACGTATCACCGACGACGCTGCCGCCGTGGAACTCCTCCGCCACCCCATCGCCCTCCTCGAAAATCCCTACCCCAACCCCAAGCTCACCACCCCCGCCGACCTGAGCTACCTCGAATTCCTCCTCAACAAGTAGGAGGCTGCTCGCAGGCGATCCCGCGCTCCTGCTGATGCTCGTCGTGCTCATGCTCGTGCTCGTAATCGTGATCGAGACAGCGATCACGAGCACGATCCGCCTTCCCACACTTTCCTTTGGCCTTTGCCCCTTTGGCCTTTGAGAGTTCCTCAATGACCTTCCGCATCGGCCACGGCTACGACATCCACCGCCTCGTCCCCCATCGCCCGCTCATCCTCGGCGGCGTCCGCTTCGACACCGACTACGGCCTCGACGGTCACTCCGACGCCGACTGCCTCACGCACGCAATCTGCGACGCCATCCTGGGCGCCGCCGCGCTGCCCGACATCGGTCACTTCTTTCCGAACACCGATCCAGCTTACAAAAACATCGACTCGCAAATCCTCCTGCAGCGCGTCTGCGCCGAGGTCCGCAAACTCGGCTACGATCTCGTCAACATCGACGCCTCCGTGATCGCCGAGAAACCGAAGATCTACCCGCGCCTCGCCGACATGAAATCCGCTCTGGCGAAATCCACCGGGCTCACCTCCAACGATATCGGCCTCAAAGCCACGACCAACGAAGGCGTCGGCGACCTCGGTCGTGCCCTCGCCATCGCCGCCCACGCCGTCGCCCTATTAAAGCGCAGCTAGCACGACGCGCTCTCCAGCGCGCGGCTTCCCCCCCGCACATTCCCACTCCGCCCGATTGACTGGCCTCACCTCGCGCCAACAATCCGCGCGTGCGTTTTTCCACCTCCTCTTCGCGCCTCTTCGCGCCCTTCGCGGTTTCTTCTCTTTCGTTCGTCCTCGGCCTCCTCTCGCTTCTTCTTCTCTCCGGCTGCGCCCCGCGCGAAACCGCCGTTGAGCGCGGCAACCGCGAACACATCCTCCATCGCGGCATCGGCTCCGACATTGCCGACCTCGATCCGCATCTCGCCGTCAACATCGCCGAGATGGACATCATCTCCGCCCTTTTCGAAGGTCTCGTCTCCGAAGATCCCGTCGACCTCCGCCCCGTGCCCGGCGTCGCCGAACGCTGGGACATTTCCCCCGACGCCCTCACCTACACGTTTCACCTCCGCGAAAACGCCCGCTGGTCCGACAACTCTCCCGTCACCGCCCACGACTTCGTCGCCTCCTGGCAACGCATCCTCACGCCTTCGCTCGGCGCCGATAACGCGTCGCTGCTCTACGTCCTCCAAGGCGCCGAAGCCTTCCACAAAGCCGCCTCCAACGATTTCTCCTCCGTCGGCGCTTCCGCCACCGATGCCCGCACCCTCCGCGTCACGCTCGAGCGTCCCACGCCGCACTTCCTCTCCCTTCTCACCCACACCGCCTGGTATCCGGTAAAACTCTCCGCGATCTCCGCCCACGGTTCGCCTCACACGCGCGGCACCCCGTGGACCCGCCCCGGCCGCCTCATCGGCAACGGCCCGTTCCTCCTCGAAGAATGGCAGCCCAACCAGTTCGTCGCCGTCTCCCGCTCTCCGTCCTACTGGGACTCCAACACCGTCCGCCTCCGCGGCATTCGTTTCTACCCAATCGACAGCCGCGACGCCGAAGAACGCATGTTCCGCTCCAACCAGCTCCACCTCACCTACGTTCTCCCCAACTCCAAAATCGACACCTACCGCGAAGCCAACCCGCAGTTCCTCCGCTCCGATCCCTACCTCAACACCTACTTCCTCCGCCTCAACACCACCCACCGGTCCCTCACCGACCCTCGGATCCGCCGCGCGCTCTCCCTCGCCCTCGATCGCACCGCTCTCACCTCAAACATCCTCCGCGGCGGACAGCTCCCCGCCACCTCCCTCACCCCACCTAACATCCCCAATTACACGCCACCCGACACTCCGCTCTCCAACCCCGACGAAGCCCGCCGCCTGCTCGCCGAAGCCGGCTACCCCGAGGGCAAAGGTTTTCCTCCGCTCGAATTCCTCTACAACACGTCCGAGAACCACCGCCTCCTCGCTGAAGCCATTCAGGAAATGTGGCGCCGTGAACTCGGCCTCGACGTCCGCCTCGCCAATCAGGAGCTGAAAGTCGTCCAGGCCGAACGCCGCGCCGGCCGCTACCAAATCGTTTTCTCCGACTGGGTCGGCGACTACCTCGATCCGCTCACCTTCCTCGACATCATGCGCAGCGATAGCGGCAACAATTACACGGGCTGGTCCGACAAATCCTACGACGCCCTCCTCTTCGCCGCCGCCCGCAACCCCGACCTCACCGCCCGCGCCCAACAACTCCGCGACGCCGAAACCGCCCTCCTCGCCGCCGCCCCGATCATCCCGCTCTACTACAACACCCACACCTTCCTCATTCGCCCGTCCGTCAAAGGCTGGCATCCCACGCTCCTCGACCACCATCCCTACAAACACGTCTGGCTCGCGCCCTAATTTACGGCCGCAAGAAAGCGCAAAATGCGCAAAAAAAACATCCAGACTCTCCACCCCTTTTTGCGCCTTCTGTGCCTCTTTGCGGCCATTGCTCTGACCTCCTGCTCCAAATCTCCCGCACCCGCCGCGTCCGAAAAAACCCTCCGCATCGCTCAACGCAACGAACCCGCTGACCTCGACCCCGCCACCGCCACGCTCCCCGACGAATTTTTCATCATCCGCGCCCTCTCCGAAGGCCTCGTCACCCCCGCCCCAATCGAAAATCGAAATTCCAAAATCGAAAATCCCCCTGTCCTCCCCGGCGCCGCCACCCACTGGGAAATCTCCGCCGACCAACTCACCTACACCTTCCACGTCCGCCGCGACGCGACGTGGTCCAACGGCGACCCTGTCACCGCCCAAGATTTCCTCGCCTCCTACCGCCGCGCCCTCACCCCCGCCACCGCCGCGCCCAAAGTGTCCCTCTTCTTCGCCGTCAAAAACGCCCGCGCTTTCGCTCACGGCACCCTCACCGATTTCTCCGCCGTCGGGTTCTCCGCCCCCGATCCCCACACGTTCGTCATCAAGCTCGAGCATCCCTCTCCGCGCTTTCTTCTCTACGTCGCCAGCGGTCCGTGGATTCCCGTTCACCTTCCCACGATCGAACGCCACGGCCGCGCCTGGACCCAACCCGCCCACCACGTTGGCAACGGCCCTTTCACCCTCACTGAATGGCGTCCACACCAACGCCTCGTCGTATCCAAAAACCCACGTCACCACGCCGCCGCCGACATCCACCTTGATCGCATCGAATTCCTCGCCTTCGACAGCGGCGATTCCGAAGAGCGCGCCTTTCGCGCGGGCCAGATCGACGTCACCATGTCGCTCCCCGTTAGCAAGGTCCACGTCTACGAACACAACCGCTCCCCCGAACTCCACCGCGCCCCTCTCGCCGAAACCCGCTATCTCTCCCTCAACACCACGCGCCCTCCGCTCAACGACCCTCGCGTCCGCCGCGCGCTCTCCCTCGCCCTCGATCGCCCAACTCTCGTCGCCCGCGTCCTCCGCGGCGGCGAACACGCCACCAGCACCCTCGTTCATCCCCGCCTCTACGCGGAACCCGCCGCGAACACGGCGCCCCCAAACTCACCCGCAGACTCCGCCGAAGCCAAATCCCTCCTCGCCGCCGCCGGCTTCTCCGACCCCACCACCTTCCCCCGCCTCGAACTCTCCACCTGGACCAACTCGCCCATCGTCGAAGCCATCCAGGCGATGTGGAAATCCGAACTCGGCATCGAAACGTCCATCGTCCTCCGCGAAGCCAAGGTCCACCTCACCGCCCTCCAATCCGCCGATTACGACATCGCTTTCATGACGGCCATCCCCGACGTCCCCGACGCCGCCAACCTCCTCGCCGACTTCACCTCTTCCTCTCCCGCTAACTACCCCCACTGGTCCTCCCCGCATTTCGACGACCTCCTCGCCCGCGCCGCCCGCACCCCCGACCTCGCCGCACAAACCGCCCTCCTCCGCGAAGCCGAGTCCCACCTACTCGCCGAATCCCCGCTCATCCCGCTCTACTTCAACGCCCGCAACTGGCTCATGTCCCCTCGCGTTCTGAACTGGCAAACCGACCTCCTCTGGACTCGCTTCTACCACCATGTCGACCTCGCTCCGTAATTACGTCCCCCTTCTGCGCATCTTTGCGGCCATCCCCCTGCTCGTTCTCCCCGCCTTCGCCGCAACAACCCAAAACCCAAAACTCAAAACCCAAAACCAACTCCCTTCGCCCTCGGCGAAGAACATCCTCGCCCACACCACCATCCTCGCCTCCGACGACTTCGAAGGCCGCGCCCCCGGCACCGCCGGCGAGGAAAAAACCGTCGCCTACCTCACCGACCAATTCAAAAAACTCGGCCTCGCTCCCGGCAATCCCGACGGCACCTACACCCAGTCCGTCCCGCTCGTCGGCATCACCACCCGCGCGAATCTCACCTTCACCGTCAACGGCCAGCCGTTCGACCTCGCGCCCGTCAACGACTACCTCGGCAACACCACCCGCGTCGTCGACCGTATCCAAATCTCTGACACCGATCTCGTCTTCGTCGGCTACGGTATCGTCGCACCTGAATTTGATTGGGACGACTACAAGGGCCTCGATGTCCGCGGCAAAACCGTCGTCATGCTCGTCAACGACCCGCCCGTCACCGACGCCTCCGGCCAGCTCGATCCCACGATGTTCGGCGGCAAGGCCATGACCTACTACGGTCGCTGGACCTACAAATACGAGATCGCCGCCGCCAAAGGCGCCGCCGGCTGCCTCATCGTCCACGAGACCGTCGCCGCCTCCTATCCCTTCGCCGTCCTCGTCGGCTCCAACATGGGCGAAAACTTCGAACTCGCCACGCCCGACAAAAACGCCGGCCACGTCGCCATGGACGGCTGGCTCACCCACGACGCCGCCACCCGCCTTTTCGCCGCCGCCGGCCACGATTACGAAGCCCTCAAAAAAGCCGCCGCCCGCCGCGACTTCCAACCCGTCTCCTTCAACGCCCAGGTTTCCTTCGAGATCAAAAACAACCTGCGCCACGTCGATTCGAAAAACATCGTCGCCAAAATCGAAGGCTCCGATCCGTCGTTGAAAAACGAATACGTCATCTACACCGCACACTGGGACCACCTTGGACGCGATCCGCGCCTCACCGGCGACCAGATCTACAACGGTGCCGGCGACAACGCCTCCGGCGTTGCCACCCTTCTCGAAATCGCCCGCACCTTCGCTTCACTCCCGCCCGATCAGCGTCCTAAACGCAGCCTCCTCTTCCTCGCCGTCACCGCCGAGGAAAAAGGCCTCCTCGGCTCCCGCTACTACGCGCAAAATCCCCTCTACCCCCTCGAGCGCACGCTCGCCGCCATCAACATCGACGGCGCCAACCAATTCGGCCGCACCACCGACATGGTCACGATCGGCTTCGGCGCCTCCACGATCGACGACATCGGCATCGCCGTCGCCAAAGAACAGGGCCGCACCATGCTCCCCGAGAAATTCCCCGAATACGGCTTCTACTACCGCAGCGACCACTTCGAATTCGCGAAGGTCGGCGTCCCCGCCTACTACGCCGAATCCGGCACGCTCTTCGAAGGTCACCCACCCGAGTTCGGCGAGAAACTGGTCCAGGACTACATCGCCAACGACTACCACAAACCTTCCGACGAGGTGAAACCCGACTGGACCTTCGAAGGTGCCGCGCAGGACGCCGAATTCCTTTTCGAAGTCGGCCGCCGTATCGCCAATTCAGATACCTGGCCCGAATGGCGCCCCGGCAACGAATTCAAAGCCCGCCGCGACGCCCTGCTCCGATAGGTGGAGCCCGACATCCCGTCGGGCTGATCGCCCCGCGTCACCAGCGATCCCTGCTCCTACCGCGCGCCCCCAAACCGCGCATCATACCGATCCAGCCCGAACGGCGGCCGATAAATCCACTGCGGATTCGCCCACTCCATCGGGCGCGCCTCCATCAACACTCGCCCGCGCATGAATTCCGGCGGGTGAAACTTCAACCGCGGCACGTCGAAATAACAGGCGTTGAGCATGTCGTGCAGGCATCGGATCGTCGGCACCGTCCAGTTGCTCGGATCGCTTCGCTCCGGTTCCGCCGTCCCGCCAAATCCATCCTCCGGCCCATACAAGAAATCGATCGACGACTTCCGATGCTCGTTGCTCGCCGCACTCTCCACGATCACGCACCCGCCCGGTTTCACCGCATGCCGCAGCTGCGTCAAAGCCGACATCACATGCGTGAGGTGATACACCACGCCTAAACACAGCACGATGTCGAAGCGCCGCCCGAGTTTCTCCAACTCATAAACACTCACGTCTCCGCGATACTTCACCCGCGATCGCAGCGCCTCGTGCGCCAGCTGAAATCCCTCGCCCGGTTCGGGCGACGGATTTGTGTCAATGAGTCCCTCCCCCGAAATTTGCGTCCAATGCTGCGAATTATCGTCCGTCGCCAGCACCTCCGCCGCGCCTCTTCGCTCCGCGTAAAAACTCCAGTAGCCATCCCAGCAACCGATATCGAGCACGCTCTTCCCGCGAAAATCCACCGAGTCGAGAAACCGCTCGTTCTCCGCCCAGATCGCGCGATGCGGATGCTTCGGCCGCGACACGCACCCGCCGCCAAAGTCGAACTCGTGATACCACGCCTCGTAGGCCGCGATCTTCGCCCGCAATTCTGCACTGGCTCCCGCCTTTTGTGCGTCGTCGTTCATATAAGCAACGTCCCTCACTCCACCTCGTAAACCTCCACCAGCGCCACGCCCGTCCCACCGTCCGCTCCGCTGACGTGCGCCGTATAAACCCCCGGCTCCAAACTCACCAACAACGCCGCATCCCTGCTCGTATCCGCTTCCAAACTACCCGCACCCGTCCGCGAAAACGCCTCCTTCAACACCGCCGCCCCTCCCCAATCGTCATTCGCGTCAATCTCCACCCCACCGCGAAACAGCCGCAGCGTCGGATCGACGAGCGCCCCGCTCACACCCTGCTGCGCCAACGACGGCCCCACCCCGCGAATCAGCACCGTCTTCGGCGTCTCTCCGACGAGCACAAATCCCGCAATCAAGACATCATTTCCCGTGCCCGCCCGCGACCGCACCGCGAGGGCCTTCAGCTTACCACCTCCTCCTAAATCCGCATCATAGACCTCCGCCAGGGCCACGCCCTCATCGCTCCCCATTGCCACCACATGCACGGTATAAGCGCCCGCCGGAAGCGACGACATCAACGCCGCGTCTTTCGACCCCTGCCGCGGTGTCCCCGCCCCGAGTCGCGCAAACAACGGGATCAGCTCGGAGGACCAGTCGTCATTCTGCGCAACAAGCTCACCCCGATCGAAAACCTGCAGCTTCGGGTCGCGCACCACGTCGTCCAACCCGGTATCGGTCAGCGTCGGCCCCAATCCCCGCACCAGCACGTCGTGAGCCTCTGCGCCCTCGACCGCAAACCCCATGATCAACGTCCGATCTCCCGCCCCCGCGCGACTCCGCACCGCCAGCGCCGCCAACCGCGTATCCGAATTCTCCCACACCGGCACACCGACCCGGATCGCATGATTGTCGGTATCCGCAACGTAGAGATTTCCTGCTGTATCTACCGCCACACTTTGCGGATTGTTGAACCCGGCTGCTGCGCCTTTGCCATCGTCACTATCGAACGCCGTCGCGTCACTACCTCCGATCGTTGAGATCTCCCCGTCCCGAGAAATCACCCGAATCGCCTCCTGTCCGCTCTCCACCAGGAAGATGTTGCCGCGGTGGTCTGCCGCTAAGCCGATCGGCATCGTGAAGCGCCTCGGCCAACCCGGCGGTCCAGCCGGCGGAGCCGCGAAGTAGCTCATCACTCCGTCTGGAGAGACGCGATACACACCCGGCCACAGATTCGTCCATCTGGTCTCCACGCCATCGGCCACGTAAACGTTTCCAGCGAGATCAACCGCCAGCCCATGCGGCGCATACAACCGGGCTTCAGCTCCTTTTCCTGGCATGGCGACGGGCGGCCCTGGCCGCGGTCCAGGACCGCCCGCCAAGGTAGTCACTCCACCTTCTGGCGAGATCTTCCGTATCGCTAAATTTCCGGTATCCAAAACGTAGATACTCCCTGCGCGATCCACGGCGACCTCGGCGGGCTGGTTGAAGCGTGCCGCCGCACCGGGGCCGTCCCCGTAACCGGCCTGACCTGCCATTCCCGCAAATGTCGTCACTTCTCCTGCAACGCTGATACGCCGGATCGTGTGATTCTCGCGATCGGCCACATAGATTTCCCCCGCCGCGTTCACCGCGACACTCCGTGGCTCGGCGAAGCGCGCCTGCGGCCCGAAGCCATCTTGTTCGCCTTTCTGCCCCACGGCTCCCGCGAGCGTGCTCACCACGCCTCCGGGCGAAACCTTTCGGATGACACAGTTGCCCACGTCTGCGACGTAAACGATGCCCGACCGATCGACCGCGATCCCGGTCGGTGAACTAAACCTGGCCTCTGCGCTCACTGCGTCGGCATACCCGCTCTCGCCCGGACCGCCCGCATGGATTGTCACTGTCCCGTCTGGCGTGATTTTCCGGACACAGCTTTCATATCCGTCCGCGACAAAGACATTTCCCAAAGAATCAATCGCCACATCAGTGTCATACGAGATCAGTCGCGTTCGTTGTTCAGTTCCGGCTCCGGACAGCAATTTCCCGCCCAGCCACGTTGTGACTTCGCCCGCCGGACTGATCCGGCGGAGAGTCGTGCCGCGTGCGTCGACGACATAGGCGAAGCCGTTGCCGGCGACGGCAATCGCTTCAGGCCATACGAACTTCGCTTCGGGACCGACACCGTCACGCTGCTCCAAACCTCCTCCAACAGAACCAGCGATCGTCTCAACCCGGCCCGAAAGGGAGACTCTTCGCACCACTCGATTCGAAGTGTCCGCCACATACAACTGCCCGTCCGGCGCCAGCGCGATGTCCAACTGAGTCCCGAAGCGAGCCGCAGCTCCCACACCATCCACCCAGCCGCTTTCATCCGCTTTTCCCGCCAGCGTCGATACGACTCCGGAAGCAGCAATCACCTCGATACTGCTTCCCTTCGCCGCATAAACGTTTCCCACACCATCAGCCACCAAGCGGGATCCACCACCCGCATGCCAGCCGGGCGCATCCGGCCAGTCGTAATCACTCAGGAATCCGGAAAATGTGGTCACCTCACCCGAAGGGCTAATCTTCCTGATAGCTGTGTTATCAGCCACATAGACATTGCCCAACGGATCAGCCGCGATCCCGCCCAACCATGAAAATCTTGCTGCGGCGCCACGACCATCGACGGCCCCCGATTTTCTCGGGAAACCGGCCAGCGTCGTTACCACACCGTTGGGCGTGATCTTGCGCACGACGTAGTTGTGTCTGTCTGCGACATACGCGTTGCCTGCAACATCGACCGCAATGGAGCTCGGTGCACGAAAGCGCGCCGCCTTTCCTACTCCGTCAGCGTAGCCGCCACCTCCCGCTGATCCTGCCAAATGGCTAAAGCGATATGTAACCGTAGCCGGCTCCGCACCTCGGCTCCACCCAGCGCCTGTCAGCAGTGCAACAACGACAACCCACGGTATCCGCGCAGCCAATTTCTTCATCTACCCCTGACGACCGCCGGGCACGTCTCACCCGCTATTCTCCCGTATCAAAACACAACCTCTCCGCCCCAACCCGCCACCGCCGACACACCCTTCGCGTCCCTTCGTGTCCTTCGCGGTTCAAAAAACCGCCGCCTCAATCATCCGTGTCCCTCCGCGTCCATCCTTGGCCCCTACCCTCACCGCCGCGCCCTTCCAATCACCCCCACCAAAACCCCCTGCACCACCAAATTCTCCTTCGGCACGATCGCCGCATAACGCGCATTCTCCGCCTTCAACACCGGCTTCCCTTTCACATACGCCAGCCGCTTCAACGTCGTCGTCGTATTATCCACCAGCGCCGCCACGATGTCGCCCGCCTTCGCCTCGCGCCGCTCCAGCACCGCGATATCCCCGTCCAAAATATGCGCATCGATCATCGAATCGCCGTGCACCTCCAATCCCCACAACCGATCCGCTTTCCTCACCCGGAAAATCGCCGGATCGAATCGTATCATCTCCTTCGGCTGCTCCTCGCTGAGTGACGGCGCGCCCGCCGGAATCGTCCCATAAATCGGCAGCTCGAGATGCCCCTGCACCTCCCCCGGCTTTAAACCCCACGTGCCCATCTCCGTCTGATGCACTCGGCCCTTCTTCGCCAACGCCCGCAGATGGTTCATCGCCGCATTCTGGCTGCTGTATCCAAAATGCCGTTGCAGCTCGCGCGTGCTCGGCGGAAAGCCCCGCTCCGCCTGCACCCCGCGAATGTAATCGAGAATCGCTTCTTGTTTTTCGGTGAGCATGTCCGCGTGTTCGTTCGAACACATGGAGTGACCCACCCGGCTTTTGCAAGCCTCACCTCAGTTGTAGGGCGGGGGTCTGCCGCTCCAGCCGCTCCCACATTCAACTATCTCACGGGCCCCCGCTCGCCGGCCCGGGCTGCGACGGTTTATCCGTATCCTTCGTCCAATTACCGTCGTAATCCTTCCCCTGCGACTCCGCATACGTCCGACTCAGGTTCTCGCGCGTCTCGCTCGCATGCGATTCCGCGCCGGAGCTCTCCCGCTGCCGGCGCTCCGTTTCCTCATCGCGCCTTTCGCCGCGATCTTTTCGACCGCCCACCAGCGCATGCCGGTCTTCCGTCGACTGGTCGCGACTATCCTGCCCGCCGAGATTCTCCGGCTGCTCCTGCCGCATGCTTTCGCGGCGCTGCTCCGCCGACTGCTCGCCGTATCGCTCGCGCGCATACCGCGCATCACTGTGCGTCCCTTCTGTATCCGGTTTCTCGCTACCGGCCGACGATCCCGCCGGCCCTCTCCGCTCCTGGCGTTGATCGTAGTCTCGCGCTTCGCTCTGACGCGAGCCGCCTTGATCGTCGTGCCCGCGAGCCGACGTCGCCCGCCGCTCGTCGCGACCGGAACCCGCGCCGCGGAAGTGGGCGTCGTCTTCATGACGACCGGCGGGCGGTGTGGAAGAGGTCTTCGTATTCTTCGACATAAGAGAGAAAGGTTTCCTGCAACGTAGCACTGCCCCAGCAAAATCGACATGGGGTTCACTCCCACCGCCGCCATCCTGCCACATGCGGCGTAACGCCTCTCCCCAACCCGATCTCGTCACGCCAAGAATCGGGGCGCGACCCGATGGCCGCGCGTCGCTCGCTGATTATCTTGCGGCCCAACCCCTTGCTCCCATGCCCAAAGCAGCAGCGAAAAAACGCGCCCGCCAAGACGCTCGCGCCGGAAAAAAACCTTCCGCCCAAGCAGGCGAATTCGTCCGCGAAGAGATGCGCGAATACAAACGCGGCAGCGGCAACGTCCGCTCCCGCAAACAAGCCGTCGCCATCGGCCTCTCCGAAGCGCGCCGCGCCGGCGTCAAACTCGGCACTCCCAAGAAAGGCCAGACGTCCGCCGCCACCCGTAAGAAAGCGAAACGCGATTCCGCCATCGGCCGCGGTAAAGCCAAGCCTTCCCACACCCGCTCCCGCGCCGCGAAGAAAGCCGCCCGCACTCGCGCGAAAAAACGTTCGCGCTAGCAGCACTCGCTCACCGCCGGGCGGGGATCTCCCGGCCCCGCCGCTCAATCCCAGCCAGTCCCTCCTCACGCCGGCGGCGTATGCCGCTGCGCCGTATCCGATTTTTGGTTACTCGAAGTGCTCGACGCACTGGGCGTGGGATATTCCGAAGCCGGACTCTTCACCGTGACGTCGTCACCCGGGCTCGTGCGTCCCACCGCGCGTTTGCGTCCACTCATGAACGCCACCAAAAGCCCCACGACGACTACCGCGCCAATAACAAGAACAAGGATGTATCCCATGATCGCGCACAGTAGCCCGCTCCTCGCGCCCCCGCTATCGGCAGATCGCCCCCCAAGGCCCTAGGCAATTCCGCGATCACCTTCCTCTGCTTCGCTAAAACTAGCGGGCGTGACCGCGAATCCCGGGATTTCGCCCGTGATTTGCACGCTCGAGCCCCCAAGCCGCGTTTGGCCCACGCCGGCCAACCAGTATAAAAGCGTTCGCATGAAACCCCACCCCTTGCCCCTGCTTTGCTTCGCACTCTGCCTCTGCCTCATTCCCACCGCGTCCGCCAAAATCGAGGAATGGCGCGACGCCCAAGGCAACACGTTCAAAGCCGAAGCCGTCCAAGCCCTGGGCCCGACCGCCATCTTCCGCACCGAGCAACGCTGGGCCCGCGTCATCCCTTTTCTCGCGCTGCCGCCCGAGGAATGCGTCCGCTTTTACGAACAAACCCAAAACCACCCGCAGCCCGCCCAACACTGGGAAAACGCCAAAGACGATTTCGGCCGCGATCTCTATCGCTATACGATGCAGCTGCGCATCGACCGCCTCGATCCTTCCTGGCTCAAAGGCCGCCCCGAACCCGAATTCACCATCGTCATCTACGGCTCCGCCAACGAATCCAAATCCTGGGACTCCATCGATCTCCTGCTTCCGCTGTATCAACAACTCAAGGACGCCCACGGCGACCGCATCGAAGCCGTGTTCTACGGCCTCAATCATAAGTCCGGCGATCAACTCCTCATGGCCGAACGCAAAAACATGCCGTGGCTCATCGCCGATTTCGGCCAGCAATCCCAAATGGACATCATTCGCCGCTTCGCCCCCAGCTCCCGCGCCGGCGTTCTCGTCTTCTCCCACACCGGGCTGCCCTTCTTCGCCGCCGACATCTCCAACGTCGAACGCATCACCACGCCGCTCATCGAACTCGCCGCCCTCCTCGACATCGCTCGCCCCGAAAATCCGAAAGCTGGCACGGCCGCGCTCACTACCTGCGAGCCATCCAACCCACCCTCCACGCCAACCGCCGCAGCGACGCCATCCTCGTCGGCAATCCGCTCCAACCCACCGGCCTTCGCCAACGTGACCTCTATCGTGTCGAAGCCACGCTCACCATGGACGCCGACGGAAAAGTCACCGCTGCCGACGTAAAACCCGATCCCGCCAACCTTCCCGAACCGATGCGCGCGCCCGTCGCCACCGCACTTCAACGCTCCGCCATTTTCGTCCCCGCCGTCCAAAACGGCCAATTCGTCGAGAGCACCTATCACTACCTCCTCGAAGTTCCCCGCTGACGCAGTGAAGGGCGGGGTCGCCCAACCTCGCCGTGGCCACGGCCCTGACCGTTGCCTTCTCTCCTTCAACGCTCTCCTTATAGATCGCATGTCCGATCTCCCGCCACCCGATGTCTCCCTTTTTCAACGCGTCGGCGGTCGCGAGGGTCTGGCCACGCTCCTGCGCCGCTTCTACGCCGACGTCCGCCAGCACCACGAGATTGGCCCGATCTTCAACGCCCAAATCCAAAACTGGCCCGAGCACCTCGAAAAAATCGCCGACTTCTGGTCCACCGCCACCGGCGGACCGCCGCGCTACTCCGGCCCCATGCCGCAACGCCACTTTCCCCTCGGCCTGGAAGAAAAACATTTCCAAGCCTGGCTCGATCTCTGGCGCCGCCACTGTCGCATCCACCTTACTCCCGACGCCGCCGACCAGATGATCGCGCTCGCCGAAAGTATCGGCCAGCGCCTTCGCACCCTCATCGCCCACGATCGCGCCCGTTCCGATCCGCCAGCTTAATATAAATGCTCCGCGACACCTGCGGCCTCCGCCGGAAGACATTGTTGCCGCTGTCGGCGACGACCTGCCAGTTGCTGACCACGGCCGTTCCTGCCGACGGTGCGGCCACCGTGATGCAATCGCGATTACTAGCCGGCGGCAGACTCCAGCCCGACGGCTGCATGTTGACGGGGGAACACGGAATATCGGAGAGATACGACCGTGGACGGATCGCGATGTGCTGAATGAGCACGTCGCTGTTCGAAACGATGACGTCTGCGTTTTTGAGGGTGATGCCGGGTAGGGCGCAGTCTGTCCGGCAATCGTGATCCGTCCGCAGTCGCCCGTGCGGCCGCGCGACGCGGCTCACCAAGCAAGCGTCGCGCTCACATGCGCGCGGGCGTTGTCTCCCGTCGGCGAAACGCCGCTGTCGCGCAACTGCCAGCCATAATCCGCACGCGCGACGAGATTCGCTGCGAGCGTATAGCGGAAACCGACACCCGCACTCAGCAGCTCCCGCGTCTTTTCCTCGCCCGGAAGCGTGTCGGAAATCACCGCCACGCCCGCGTCGAGGAACACCAGTGGCACGAGACGGTCCGCGGCGGCGTTCTTCGCGCCGAGGTGCCGCGCCAGCGACAACGCCGGACCGCGGAGCTCGTTGACCACGACGAAGCCGCTATCGCCATTCGCCTCGCGCTCGTCGTAGCCGCGCAGCGACGCAGCTCCGCCGAAACCGAGCTGCTCGCTGCCGAGCAGATTGCCGGAAGCGAGTTGCCCTTCGACTCGCGCGACCCAGACACAACCCGCCGGCAAGCGCGTGCTGCGTTCGATCGCGAGCCGCGCGTAAGCGTAGCGCGCATCGGCAAACGAACGCGCGGCTGCATGGTCGGCATCGTCGTTGCGTCCGGTCCCTCCGCCGGGGCTCAACGCGACCGTGAGCGACGCCGAGGTGATGCCGCGCGCGTCGGCGCGGCTGGCTTCGTAGCCGAGGATCGCCTGCACGATGTCGGTCGCCTGCGCGAACACCGACGCGCCGCCGAACGCGAGGTCATTGTCGCTGCGCTTGAAATCGAAACCCGCGACGAACGCCTGCTCCACCTCGCGCCACGGACGCAGCGGCATCCGGTAACGCGCGCCGACCTGCCACGACCTGCCTTCGAGATCGAAGAACGGGATGTCGGGCTGGCTCGTCGCATGGCTGGCGAAAACCGTGAGGGTATGCCGCCAGGACAGCGGTGCCACGTAACTGGCCGAGTGCGCGGCGAGCTTTTCGAAATCGGGGCTGGCGGTGAACTGGTAGCTCAACTGGTGCCCGCGTCGAAACGCGTCGCCCCAGTTGACGCCAGCGAAAAGACGCTCGTCGTCCGTGAGCGGCGTGCCGGAGTTGTCGTAACCCGCATAGACCCGGAGCGGACGCCGGTCCTGTGTGCGCAGGATCACATCGGTCAGCCCGGATTCGGCGCCGCGTGCGAAAACGAGATCGACCTGGCGAAACGGGTTCTGGTTGAGCCACGCCAGGTCGGCGAGCAACACCGAGCCGGAGATCGGGCCGCCGGGCGCGAGGCGGACCCCGCCTTCGATTTGCTCGGACGAAAACCAGCGATTCCCCTCGGCGCGCAGCTGTCCGAGCCGCCCTTCGGTCACGAGGAGCTGCACCGTGCCGCTGGCGAGCGATTGCTCGGGCGCAACCACATCGACGACGGGCCGATCGGCGGCGCGCAGCGCGAGCACGGCATCGCGGGTGATCTCCTTCAGTCCGGCCAGCGTTAGCGGCCGGCCAAGCCGCGCCGCGGCTTTTTCGCGAAATGCCGGTGTGTCCAGCCGCGGCACGGCGCTGACATCGACGCCCGCCCCTTCAATCCCGGCAGGTTTCACGGCAGCAGGATCGGCAACGAAGATCACTCCCCGCAGCGCGGGAATGATGATGCGATCGTCGTCGGGCGCGTTTGACGGCGCGTCGGCTGCAGGCATCGCGGCTGCGACCGATCCGGGCGCATGCGGCGTTTGCGGCGCAACCTGTTCGTAAGTTTGCGCGGAGAGAAAAGTCGCGGGACCGAACAGAACGGCCGACGCGGCAAGGAACGGTAAAACATTCATGAGAGAGCGAGGGAGAGAGGACGGGGCTGGCCGGCGCGGGGTCGTCATTCGTCGCCCTCCTGCGTGAGGAATTCTTCGAAGCCCGTGCCCGTGAGCACGCCGTCGCTGGCAGCGGACGAACCTTCCACGCTGGCTCGATAGCTCGCGCTGGTCGTCGGAGGCGGTTTCGTAAACGCGAACAATGGCGGCCGGGCCAGCGACGTGGACAACGCCTCCTCCAGCGGTTGCGCTTCGCCGGTGTCTTCGTCCACCAGCGGCACGAGAGAACGACGCCCGCCACGCTCGACCACGGCAAAGTCATCGGTGGCCGCGGGCTTTTCGCCAACATGGACGACCGGCACATCCTCGCCGCCGACATCGATGCCGGGCCGGAAAACGGTGAGCACGCCGTCCACGTAAACGAGCGTGTAGTTGGCCGCCGTGCCGTTGCCTGGCGTGATCGCATAGGTGCCGATCGGAGATTCCCGTGTGGCGGGAGTGGCGAACGTGAGCCCGCTCACGACGTCGGCGGTTTCGCCGTTTACGAAGCCGTCGAAGCGCGCGGTGAACGCCGGGTTCTCCGCATTGACCGGACGCATCACATCGTTCGCGGCAACGGTCAGCTCCTTCGGCGAAACGATCCACGCGCCATCCTCGCGCGCAGCGACGGTGTAGTTGCCGTTCGTGAGCGCGCCTTCGACGACGAGCGTGTGCGTGCCGGCATTCGTCGTGCCCGCGATGCCGAAGCTGTTCGCAAGCCCCGCGAGCACGGCGGCCGTTTCGCCGTTCACGAGACCGGTCGCGGAGAGACCGGGATTCGCAGGCGTGTCGCCATAGACCGACGAACCGCCGATGGCGGTGACGGTGATCGCTTTCGGCGAAACAACCCACGTGCCATCGTGGCGTGCGGTGACGGTGTAGTTGCCATTGGTCAACGTGCCTTCGACGACGAGCGTATGCGTGCCGGCATTCGTCGTGCCGGCGATGCCAAAGCTGTTCGCGAGACCCGCGAGCACGGCGGCTGTTTCGCCGTTGACGAGACCCGTGGCGGAAAGGCCGGGATTGGCAGGCGCGTCGCCATAGGTCGAAGTGCCGCTGTTGGCGGTGACGGTGATCGCTTTCGGCGAAACGACCCACGTGCCGTTCTCGCGCGCGGCGACGGTGTAGTTCCCGTTCGTAAGCGTGCCTTCGACAACGAGGGTATGCGTGCCGGCGTTCGTCGTGCCGGCGATGCCGAAACTGTTCGCGAGACCGGTGAGCACCGCGGCGGTTTCACCGTTGACGAGTCCGGACGCGGAGAAGCCCGGATCGGCAGGGCTGTCGCCATAGATCGAGGAGCCGCCGTGGGCGGTGACGGTCACGGATTTCGGCGTGATGACGCCCGCACCGACGGCGCTGGTGGGAAGCACGTAGTTCGACGCGAGCGTGCCGGCGTCGGCGGTGATGTCACCGGAGGACAACGTCGCGGAGACGGTCGTGGCCTCGGCGACGTTGGCGCTGTTGTAGGTGCCGTAGGTGTTGGCGCCCGCCGAAATCGTGAAACGATCACCGTTCACGAGGCCGACAAGTTCGTAGTCGTTGCCAGAAAGCACGGCGTCGGTCGTGCCGTCGTAAGTTTTGCTGATCGTGCCGCTCAACGCAGCCGTCAGCGTTCGTGGTGAAACGACCCACGTGCCGTTCTCGCGCGCGGCGACGGTGTAGTTGCCGTTGGTCAACATGCCTTCGACCGTGAGCGTGTGACTACCGGCATTCGTCGTGCCCGCGATGCCGAAGCTGTTCGCCAGGCCGGTGAGCACCGCAGCGGTTTCGCCGTTCACGAGCCCGATCGCGGAGAAGCCGGGATTCGCAGGCGTGTCGCCATAGACCGACGTGCCGCCGTTGGCGGTAACCGTGATCGCTTTCGGCGAAACGACCCACGTGCCGTTCTCGCGCGCGGCGACAGTATAGTTCCCGTTCGTAAGCGTGCCTTCGACGACGAGCGTGTGCGTGCCGGCATTCGTCGTGCCCGCGATGCCGAAGCTGTTCGCCAGACCGGTGAGCATCGCAGCGGTTTCGTCGTTCACGAGCCCGGTCGCGGAGAGGCCGGGATTCGCAGGCGTGTCGCCATAGACCGACGTGCCGCCGTTGGCGGTAACCGTGATTTCCTTCGGCGTCACGGTCCACGTGCCGTCGTGGCGTTCGGCAATGGTGTAGTTGCCGTTCGTGAGCGTGCCGGTCACGGTCAGCGTGTGAGCGCCGGCATTGGTCGTGCCGATGATGCCGAAACTGTTCGCGAGACCCGTGAGCACGGCGACGGTTTCGTCGTTGACGAGACCCGTGGCGGAAAGGCCGGGATCGGCGGGCGCGTCGCCATAGACTGACGTGCCGCCGTTGGCGGTGACGCTGATCGAGACCGGCAGGATCGTGAGGATGCCACCGGTCGAGACGAGGTCGTAGCCGTGCTGCGTCGAATACAGACCGCTCGTCACGACGTGATTGCCGGCGTTGACGCCGACGACCGATCCGCCGAGGAGGAGCGACGCGTCGTAAGGTCCGTCGACCGTGTAGGTGGATGTGTGGCCGGTGCCGTCATACGTGACCGTCTTGTCGGCGCCGCTGACTTCGAGTCGCGTGAGATAGGTTTTGAACAATGGCGCGGTGTGCCCCGGGTAGATCCGCCAGAGCGCTTCCGCTCCGCCGACCGCATCGATGTCCCACCCGGCATACGAAGCGGGATCGGTCATTTGCATGGTGGTCAGGCCGGTGGCGCTAACCGTGCGCGAACCGCCCCCGACGGCGGCGTTCTGCCCGCTCGTTTCGACGTCCCAAACAGACTCGGACACCGTGCTGTTGGAATGATTATAGCCGATGAAACCGCCCAGGTCGTCGTCGCCGGAGACAGCTCCGATGGCATAGGATTGGAGGATCGTGCCTCGCTCGTTGTCGCCCACGAGGCCGCCGATCCGGTCCTCTCCGGCGACCGCGCCGGTGGCGTAACTTTGTTTTACGGTGCCTCGCTCGTTCCAACCGACGAGGCCGCCGACGTCTGAACTTTCGCCGGTGACGCTGCCCGACGCGTAGCTCCGCTCGACGGTGCCCAAACTGTTGATGCCCACCAAGCCGCCAACGAGATACTCGCCGGCGACGTCGCCGGTCGCGTAGCTGTTGACGATCGACGTGTGGATGCTGGTGCCGACGAGCCCGCCGGTCTGGAATCCGCCGGTCACATCGCCGGTCGCGTAACTGGAGCGAATTTCGCCCTCCCACGTGTGCCCAACCAGGCCGCCCGCACTGTCCTCGGCCGAGGTCACCGCGCCCGTTGCGTAGCTGTTCTCGATGAGCGTGACGGCGGGTCCGGCGAAAGATTCATAGCCGGCATAACCCACCAGACCGCCGACGACGCTCGTGCCCGAAACCGAGCCCGTGGTATAGCTCCGGCGAAGCGTGCCGTAGAGCGTTCCGGCGAAACTGCCGACTGACTCACCGCCGGCGATGCTGCCGCCGGTCATGCCCAGATCGCGAATCTCGGCAAGGCTGCCGAGGGTGCCGAATAATCCAACGTCGCGATCGGAAGGTCGATGGATCGTCAGCCCGGCGATGACGTGGCCCCGTCCATCCAGCGTGCCATTGAACTCGGACGGCCGATGAGTGACATCCGACAGCGGCCCTCCGATCGGAGCGAAGCCCGCGCCGCCGTTCCAGTTGACCGTGCCCGTCGCATCGATGTCCGCCGTCAACGCGTAGTGCGCGCGCATGTCGCCCGTGGAAACGCCCTGGAGTCCGTAAACGTCGGCGAGCAGCCACGGTGTTTCCCGGGAACCGTCGCCGCCGACGGCGCGAAGAAAACGTCCGCCCTCGATGCGGAAGTCGTCCACGTCGAAGACCGGAAGCGCTGCGTCGTGCTGGAGCCATTCGCCCCGGTCGAGAATGAAGCCGCCGGCGACGAGCGGATGCGGTGCGACGAGCGAGCCCGGGGCGTCGATCCGCAGCGTGGCGCCGGGGAGGTTCAACGCGCCGTCGAAGGTGAACACGTTCGACGAAAGATCGAGCCGCAGCTGAATGCCGGCGGTCACGCCGAATGCGTCACCGGAAAATGAATACAAGATGCCGTCGTCGGAGAATCCGCCGAGCGTCGCACCCAGGTCCGCGACGAGCGCGCTGAAGGTGTCGGCACTGCTGCTCACCCAGATCTGCTGATCGGCCACGGCCACGTCTTCCGTCAGCGTGCCGCCAAGGGAGACAAGCCGGTTCGCGCGGAAACCATCGCCACCGTCCGCATAAACGAGCGCACCCGTGCCCGCCGCGAACTCGCCCGCGTAGTAGAACACGAACGCGCCTTCCTCGGCCGTGACCGTGGTGGCGACCTGTTCACCGTCGATCACCAGTGCGAGCGCGACGCCCTCGCCTGCACCGACCAGCTGGCCGACGAGGGTGTTCTCCGGCAGCGAGGCAAGCTGCCAGCGGAGCTGCGGATACACACCGGACTTCGCATACCACGTGCCGGCACTAAAACCGGAAGGGAGACGGAGATAGAAGAACTCCTCGGTCGTCATTCCCGAAACGCCCTCGACGACACCGGCGCCGACGCCGGGCAGCACGCCCGCGGTGTCGATGTTCCAGTAACTCGTGGCGATCGCGCCGTCGTTCTGGCCGACCAGCGCGCCCGCGCTTTCGTTCCCGGAAACGACACCGGTCGCATACGAATCGGCGATAGAGCCGCCTTCATGATGCCCCACGAGCCCGCCGACCGCGGACACGCCGGAAACGGTGCCGGTGGCGTAGGACTCGGAGATCGTGCCCGCGCGATTGTGGCCGACGAGACCTCCGACGGACGCGCCCACGCCGGATACCGCAGCGGTCGAGTAAGCCTCCGCGATGACACCGCCGTCGTTGAGACCAACGAGCGCGCCGACGACCTCGTTGCCCTTCACGCTGCCGTCGCTCAAGCCAATGTGGCGGATCTGCGCGGTCGATGCGGCGACTCCGAAGAGGCCGACGTCAGATTCTGTTTCGCGATCGATCGTGAGACCGGAAATCGCGTGGCCATGTCCGTCCAGCACGCCGGTGAAAGGCGTGGCCCGTGAGCCGATCGGCACGAATCCGCTGCCCCCGCCCCAGACCGAGGACGGGGCGCTTGTGCCGCTCAGATCGAGATCGCGCACGACCGTGTAGTGTGCCGCGAGCGTTTGCGGGTTGAGACCGACGAGTTGCAACTGATGACCGTTGGCGATGCGCGTGCTGTATTCCCACGCCAGCATCGGACGGGTCTGACCTTCGATCATCACCCAGGTGTTGGCCGATGGATCGGTGCCGATGTCCCAGCCGGAGTAGCTCGCAGCGGCTTTTGCCTCCGGCGTGCCCAGGAGGGCGCCGCCATCGCTGAAATCGACGCCGGTGCTGTCGACATCCCAGTAGCTCTGGGAGATCGTGCCCTCGTTGTAAGCCACCAAGCCTCCGATCGAAGACCATCCGGAGATGAATCCCGTGGCGTAACTTTCCGTGATCTCGCCGGTGTTGCCTCCCACCAGGCCGCCCGCTTCGTCGACAGCGGAGACCGCCCCCGTCGCGTAGCTCCGGACGATGGCACCGTCGTTCCAGCCAACCAGCCCGCCGCCGAAATCCGCCGATACAGCTCCGGTCGAATAGGACTCGACAATGTCCCCTTCATTATAACCCGCGAGTCCGCCCGTATCCCACAAGCCGGCGACGCTGCCCGTCGCGTAACTGCGGGAGATCGTGCCGGAGTTCGTTCCGACTGCGCCGCCGATCGCCTGATTGCTGCCGGAAACCGCACCCGTCGCGTAGGAATCCGCGATGGTGCCGGAATTGGAACCGACCAGACCTCCCACGAAGTCGCGCCCGGAAAACGTCCCGGCGACCTCCACATTCGTGAGCGTGCCGGCGTTCCGTCCGGCGATCGCGCCGACATGATCGTATCCCGCCACGAAGCCGCCGGCGAGGCTGACGTTGCGCACATGAGCCGCGTCGTCCAACGCGCCGAACAAACCCACGTGGTTGCTGGTGCCGCGGTCGATGCGAAGACCATGAATGGTGTTGCCCAAACCGTCGAAAAGCCCGGTGAACGGCGCGCCGCCCGAGCCCACGGGGACGAAGCCCGCGCCGCTGTTCCAGAGGATCGTGTCGCGCGCGTCGATGTCGCCGCTGAGCGCGTAGTGACCCGCCAGATTGGCGCTCATCCCCTGGAGGCCGTTCACGTCGTGCACCCACATGTAGGCGGTGAGCTTGCCGCCGCCACCAAGATTCACGTGCGACGAATAATCCGTCGGCGAGCCGTAGCTCGCGGGGTTGTAGAAAAGATTCACATCGCCGGATCCCGTATTCGAAATCGTGATACCCTGGTCGAACACAACCGTGCCGGCACCCGACCGGTCGATGTCCGCCTTCAGGTTGAGGCTGCCCGAACCGGCTGCGGCGATCGACGCCGCGACGGTGATGTCGTTGTCGGCCTCGACGGTGACGTCGGTGCCGGCATCGATGCTGGCGGCAATGCTGCCGGCCTGCACGGCATCGATCGTCACGTCGATCGGATCGATGAGCCATCGGCCGCCGGCGCCGGTGCGGACGGCACCGGAGAACGCCACCGTCTCTCCGCTGGTTTCGACGAAACCGCCGCGGCCACCGGCATCAACCGCGGTGATCTCGCCGGTGTGGCGGGCGAGCCCCGAGAGACCGTCGGTCGTCGTGGCGACGAGCCAGACCGCGCCGTCGCGTTCCGTCGTGCCGGTTGCGCGGATGACGCCGGTCTGATTGATCGCAAGCGCATAGGGATTGCCTCCGCCGGCTTTCAACTCGGCGGTGGTGGCGGCGATCTCGCCGGCGTTGACCACGAGGCCGGGAGCGGTGGCGGCCTGCACGAAGACACGCTGGGAACCGTTCGTCGTCAGCAGCACTTCCGAACCGGCCGCGAGGCCCGCGGTGCCGTTGTGCGCGGAGAGCGTGCCGCGATTTTCCACCTGGCGGGCGATAAGGAAAATATCTCCGCCGCTCGCTTCGATGCCGCCGAGGTTCGTGATCGCGGCGGTGGAGTCGCCTTTGAACAGCAGGTCGCCGCCGGAGAGGAAAGCGCGGTTGTTGACGTCGAGCGTGGATGCGAGGAATCCGGCGGTGTCGATGCGAGCGCCGGCCCCGACGAGAACGCCGTTCGGATTGATGAGGAAAATGCGTCCGTTGGCCTGGAGGTCGCCGAGAAGCGACGACGGGTTGCCGCCGAGGACGCGGTTGAGCGCAGCGCTGGTGGCGTCGGGTTGCACGAAGCGCACGAGTTCGCCCGCGCCGATCGAGAAATCCTGCCAGTGAAGAATGGCGCGCGCAGTGGTCTGATGGACCGTGAGCTGACCGGCGCCTCCCGCGATCGCAGCCGCACCGGCGACGACGTGACCGCCCGCTGGATTGGCGGACAACGGCGCAACGCCCAAAGCGACCAGCGCGACGAGCCGGCAGGTGTGGCGGAGCCGGCTGAGGAAAGAGTGACGCGGAAGTGTCATAGGAAATGAAAAGGGCTCATCGCAACTGTGCCGTGGCGGCTCATGGGAAGGTCGGTTGCCGTCAACGGATGCAAACCGGCTGCTTTGGGACTGTTTATCCGACAAACCGCGCGGACGCCCAAAAGGAGATTTCTGCGAAACGTGGGAAGGGATCGGCGAAAGCCGAAAATCGTCCGGCGAAACCGCCCGCCCCGTCCGGTGAATTCCTAAGGGCGATCCGTCCGCTTCAGCGGCCGGATCGCAGCAAGGTTTCTTCCAAGCGCTTGAACGCCGCGTGACCGATCGGCCATCGCGCAGAGGCGTTGCGCAGGATCACGATGCCGCCGGTCGGCGAAGGCCGGTAGGCGGCCACCTCGCCGAGATTCACGATCGTCGAACGATCGAGCAGTTGAAATTCCGTCGGCAGCGTTGCCTGCCAGTCACGGATGCGACGGCCGTCGAGGTATTCGCGGCCGTCGCTCGCGATGATCCGCGTGTAATCGCCGTCGCCCGTGATCACCGCAATCCGTCCCACTGAGAGGATATGACGCACGTCGCCGCGACGGAAGATCAGCAGATCGTCCCCATCGAGTTTCGGTGGCGCCGCCGCCCGCAGCGAACCGGTCGCCTGCTCGAGGCGTTGCAGCGTGCGCAACAGGCGTTTCTCAGCGATTGGTTTCACCAAGTAGTCGAACGCCTCCATCTCGAACGCTTGCGCGGCGTAGTGCAGATGAAGCGTGGTGAAAACGACGCGCGGCAACGCCGCCGGCGATTCCAGCAGTTGAAACCCGTTTTCCCGCCCGAGCTCCACGTCCAGAAACAGGACATCCGCCCGCGCGGTCGCGAGCAGAGCGCGCGCATCCGCGAGCGTCTCCGCCTCGCCGACGATCTCGACCGCCGGGCGCCTCTCCAGCAAGGCGCGGAGATTGAGCCGCTCGCCGAGCGAATCTTCCACGATCGCGACACGCATGGCTCAACCCTCCGAAGGCTCCGGGCGTGGAGGCAAGTGTATCCTGAAACACGCGCCGCCCTCCGCCGCGTTTTCGATCGTCGCGCGGCCTCCGAGAAGCTCGACGTTGAGCCTCACCACCGCGAGGCCGAGACCGACGCCGCGGTCGGCGGCACGCGTCCGTCCGGGAAGCTGGTGAAACGGTTCGAAGATCCTCGCACGATCCTCCACAGGGATGCCCGGACCTTCGTCGCTCACGACGAGCGTCAGCCCGTCGGCTTGTGCCGCGAGCCGGACTTCGACCGCGCGGCCCTTCGGGGTGAACTTGAGGGCGTTATGGACGAGGTTGAGCAGAATCTGGCTGAGCCGCACGGAATCGCTTTCGAACAGGCCGTGCCCGCTGAACTCCGCCTGCCAGCGCAACCCGACATCGCGGCTTTCCGCGATCGGCGCGAGGAGGTTGCGCATCATGTCCTGCCATTGCACGAGATCGACGAGCGACCAGTGGAGCGGCATCCGCCCGGCTTCCGCCGCGGAGACATCGAGGAGATTGAGCAGGATCTGGTTGAGGTATTCGCCGCCCGAGCGGATCTGATCGAGCACGCGAAGGAAATCCGGCGGCAGCCGGTGCTTCTCGCCCTGCAGGCACATCGCCTGAGCGAGGCCGATCACGGTGCTGAGCGGCGCACGGATTTCGTGGCTGATGTTGGCGAGGAAAAGGCTCTTGAAACGGTTCGCCTCCTCGGCGCGTTCCTTCGCGAGCTGCAGATCGCGCGTGCGTTCGCGCACCTCCTGCTCGAGCCGCTGCGTCACCGCGCGTTCCGCTTGAAACGCCCTTTCCAGCGCCTGCTTTTGCTCCTGGCGGATCTCCCGCACCTGCTCGCTCAACACGCCGAGAAACGACGTCGCGCCGAAGCAGATGATCCCCTGAAACGCCAACTCCCATTCCATCCACATCGGGATCCACCCCTGGAGCTGCAGCACGAACAGACCGTTGAAGAGCATCGTAAGCGTCCAGGTCACGACGAAGAACGGGTAGCCTTTGACCTTCCGGTTCCTGAACAGCAGCGTGATCCAAACCAGCAGCACGGCTGCGCCCAGTTGCAGATAACTCGTCAGCACCAGAGCACCCCGCAGCGAGTCGATCCACGACCACGCCACCACGCCGGCCGGCGCGCAGATCGAGGCCAGCAACAGACGGTTGAGGCGGGGATGCCGCTGCGCATCGATGCTGAAGAAACGGCGCAGGCACAAACCCGCGCCCGACAACGCCAGCAGCATGCTCCACAGGATGCCTTCGCGCGTCCACAGGATCGCCTGCGGCCAACCGAGCCAGATCGGATAACCGCCCTGGGCGAGGAACGTCGTCTGGAGCGTGGCCACCACCACCAGGAAAAACACAAAGCTCCGCTCGCGCGTCACCACGGCGAAGGCCAGGCCAAACAACAAGAGCGCTCCGAGATAGCCGAAGAAAATCCCCTTGGCCCACTCGAGCCGCTTCGCGTGCGCCTCGTAGGCCTCGGGCGCCCACAGACGCAGTGGCAGGTTGACCGCCGTCTCCGAATGCACGCGCACGTAGATCGTGACCGTCTCGTCAGGCGCGAGGCCGAGTTCCAGCGCAGGATAGCGGGAATCCGGCGTGTCGTGGTTCCGTGCGCGCAAATTGCCCGCGGCGCGATGCTCGATGCGACCATCCTCGCGCTCGCAGAACCAATCGACCTCGTCCATCCGGGCGGTCATCAACTCGAGCAGCCAGTGCGATGGCGCGGCGAGCCGCGACTGCAACGACACGCGCAGCCAGACCGCGTCGGCCGTATAGCCGAAGGAGGGCCGGTTCCCTTTCCGCGTTTGAAATCCGCCCTGCATCGCGATCTGCCGCGCTTCGGCAAACGAAGCTTCCGCCGAAGCATCGCGCCAGTATTCCGCTTGCGCTCCCAACGGCATCTGCCGCGTCGCACCCTCGACCGAAACCGGAGCCGCGGCCGCACCCGGTGCGAGCACAAGCGCGAGGAAGCCGGCGAGCAGCGAGGCGCCCAACCGCCAGCCAAGGCTCCATTTCATTACCTGCGCAATCCGTTCCGTGGCACACCTCCGCATCATGGCGTCTGTTGTTCCAACCTTGCGCAGCCAAAACAACTTGAAAGACAACACGCCCTCCGACGTGCGGTTTTCCCGACTCAAAACAACCCGCCAGCGGCACGGTGGAAGCTCCGCACGCTTCGACTCGTCCGGAAGTCAGCCTGCATCCGGCGGGAACGGCGATCAGCCTAACCCCACCCGGCCCGCGTTGTTCACCGCAGAATCCGGCCGCAACGGTCCAATTAGGGACGCCTCCCTTTCGTCTGCCGGTCGCGGTCGCCGCTTTCTCTTACGCGTGTGATCGGCGGACCAGTAGCAGGTCCGGTTGACACTTCTCGGGTCGTCGAGGTGCTGCATCCGTTACGCGGGATCGTGCGCGACGCTGGCACACCGCAGACAACATGCCTTCAGGAAACTGCACCAGCCATGCACCCCGTCGGCAGCCTGGCAGAGCCGTCTCACCACCTCGTCGTTCTGGCGGGCATCGCCGGTTATCGGGAGTGGGCCATCGCCAGACGCGACGGCTTCGCGTGCGAGAGATCTTTTTCGGCCGAAACAGGCGACAGGGCCCTTCAAAGGCAGGCCCTTGATCCATCGCAAGTGAATCCATCTAAGCTGCCGCACTCATGATATGGTTTCATCGTTCATCTCGAGAACGTCCGACGGTAGTGAAGCGATCCCGCTGGGCATGTAAGCCGGCCTTTGGTGCGTGACAGAAGGACGAGCGTCGCGCCTACCCGAGTAAGGTTTTTTGGCGACAGGATGCGAACCAGACAAAAGCCCAAGTCTTGCAAAATATCGCTTTATGCAACGCGACTTATGCACCCTACTGCTCCGCATGAACCCCGCCCCAGTAAGGCTTTCGACTAACGGCGAATAACACTGTTCGGCAAAGACGGTAAGATGATCTCGCTATCGGTCATGGTTTGGGCGGCACGGACGTCTGCCGTCGTCGGCATCGTAAGCTTATGCTTTTTGGCTGGCTCGAGTATTCCAGCCCTTGCGTTAGCACTGGCCTGGAGCCCAAACGGCCTATTTCTCTATTTGTATATGCGTGGAGGTCTGCATCTGCCGCGGTTTCTCGAGCCCGTTAAACCAATCGAACCTGTGCTCTATCGCTGGATTGGCGTCGGCTTGGTCAAAAGGATCGTTGCGACCCGCGTATGGCCGATGATGCATGGCTTTGAGCCTCCCCCAAAGCTTAAGAATCGCCAAGAGCTTCTGGAACGCACCGAACACACAGCAAGGGGTGCTGAAATATGTCACGCCGTGACGTTCGTTTTTGCCGTTTTCGTCGCGCTGATGTGCCTGGCGATCGGACGAATTGCCGGCGCCCTATGGATTCTGGCATTCAATCTATTGCTCAATGGCTATCCTGTCATGCTTCAACGGGTCCATCGTTGGCGGTTGCAGCAACTCCGCGCGCGATTCAGAGAGCCGAGCCAGGCGCTAGAGCCAACGCCTATGCTTGTCACGCCCCGTGCTGACGCACGTGTCGCGCCAAGCACACGTGTGGCTGATCTTTAACGTTCGGCAAAGTATGAACGATCGCATAGAAGCTGCTGTGGATCGGATGCGAATCCGGCCCGGTGATACTGTTCTTGAGATCGGATGCGGGCACGGAATAGCTGTTGATTTAATCTGCCGGCGATTGCGCAGCGGAAAGGTCGTAGCGATTGATCGTTCACCTAAGATGATAGCGGCTGCGACACGCCGCAACTCGGAGCATATTGCGAGCGGACGCGCGGAGCTACACGTAGCACATATGCAGGAGTTTGATCCGCAAGGGCGCAGGTTCGATTTGATCGTCGCGCTCCGCGTCGGGGTCTTCCATCGAGAACCAAAGATGGCGCGTGAGATCGCCCAACGCTGGTTGAAGCCGGGCGGGCGCTTAATAGCAGAATACGACGAACCGTGAATCGACCGGATCAGTCGCTACAGCAACCACGTATGCTTGTCACGTTCCGTGCTTGCGCACGCCCCGCGCCGAGCACAGACGCAGCCGGTCTTTAGCGCTCATCAAAAACAATCGTGCGTAGATACATTCTCTATTTCACCTTGATCGTCCTGCTGACGAACGGCGGATATGCGTTGTCTCAACTCGCGGGCGGGAAAGCGGTTTTCATTAGCCGGCCTTTGCTGTTTGGTTCGGTAAGCGCCGCTATCTTTGCGCTCTTCGTCGTCAGGCAGCGTCTTCGTCAACTGAGGGAGCAGCAAAGAAAGTGAAGCATCCCGGTCGAGCGACGATCTAAGCGAGGGGCAACGCCGGCCGATCACCTCGCGCTTCAGTCGCCGCGGTTCCTCCAACACCCTCGCTCGCATTTTTTGATCCACCGACTGGTTCACTCTCACTGTAACCGGCTCCATCTGATGGCGAAAAGGCCCGTTTCCTTAAGGAAACGGG
>JAEZGX010000027.1 GCA_023416735.1 Verrucomicrobiota bacterium
CGTCAAATATTACATCTGCCGCTTCGATCGCATCTGCCGTGGTCGTCCGCTACAGCGGCTCGTTTCAAAACGTCACGCCTACCGCGGTCACGCTCTCGCCCGCGACGGCGCCGGTGATCAATAACACGAACCCCGCGCCCGCGACGTTCGGTTCGACGCTCTCCTTCAACATCGATGCGACGAGCCCCATCGACATCGCAAGCTACGATGCGGCCGGCCTGCCTCCCGGTCTCACCCGCAACGGCGCCACGATCTCCGGCGCACCGACACAAACCGGCACGTTCACCGTGACGCTCAAAGCGACCAACGCCGCGGGCACCGGCACGAAAGACATCACGCTCACGGTCAACACGGCCAACGCTTCGATCGCGCTTTCCAATCTCTCGCACACTTACGACGGTTCGCCGAAATCCGCGATCGCCACGTCCGCCCCCGCCGGCCTGCCCATTGCGATCACCTACGACGGCAGCGCGACCGCTCCGGCCAACGCCGGCACCTACGCTGTCGCCGCCACGATCGCCAACGGCACCCACACCGCGGCCGCTTCCGGCACGCTCACGATCGCGCGCGCGACGCCCGCCATCACCTTTGCTGATCCCGGCACCGTGCCGCCCGATCAATCGGTGACGCTGGCGGCGACGTCGTCCTCCGGCACGCCCGTCACCTTCACGCTCCTTTCCGGCAGCGCGACGCTCACCGGCTCCACACTCACGATCAACGGCACCGGCTCTGTCGTCGTGCGCGCCTCGATTGCCCAAACCCTAAACTACGAAGCCGCGTCCGCCGACCGCACGATCAACTCCTCGAAGCTCACGCAATCGATCACGTTCGCACCGCTGCCCGATCGTCTTACGACCGACGGCTCCTTCGACCTCAGCGCCACCGCGACGTCCGGCCTGCCCGTCACGTTCACGATTGTATCCGGAAGTCCCGCACAGCTCTCCGGCCAGACCGTGACGCTTCTCGGCACGCCCGGCACCGTCACGATCCGCGCAGCGCAAGCCGGCAACGACACCTACCAAGCTGCGCCCAACGTCACCCGTGCCTTCGAAGTCATCGCCGTCGACGACCTCGTGTTCTTCGGCAGCTTCTTCTCAAGCTCGAGCCAGCCGATCGTGCGGGCCGACGGAGCCCGCGTCCTCGCGCTCTCCAGTGGAAACAGCAAGGTCGGCGACATCGCCGCCGTGTTGCCCGCCCACTCCGACACCGGTTCGCTCCTCATCGTCGCGCCCTCGATCGGTATCAGCGAATTGGTGACATTCACCCTCGACGCCGACGATCGCTTCACGGCGACCGTCACGCAAACCGCGCCGACCACCCGCACACTCACCCTTCGCGGCCAACTCAACGGCACCACGCTCTCCGGAGCGATCGACGGCACGGATTATAGCTTCACGACCGAGCTTGAGTTACCCATCGGCCCCTCCGCCGATGCATCCGGTCTCTATCGCTCCAGTGCGCTGGAGACGAATCAAGGCACCGTTTACTCGATCGTCGGCACGAACAACAACGTCCTCGTCCTCGCGATCACACCGACCCTCACCGTCGGCGGTCCCACGACCCTCGCGTCCAACGGCTCCTTCCAACTCCAAGTCTCCAACGTCACCCTCCAAGGTTCCGTCGACGCACCCTCGGCCACCGTCGCCGGCATGATCCTTGTGCCCAACCAAAACCCGATCGGCTTCGCCGGCCTGGAAACGGGCACCGCCCGCACCGATCGCCTCGTGGGCCTCTCTTCGCGCGGCCGCGTCGGCTCCGGCGAAAAAATCCTGATCTCCGGTCTGGTCGTCGGCGGCTCGCAACCCAAACAAGTGCTCATCCGAGCGATCGGTCCTTCGCTCGCTCCGCTCGGTGTCACCGGCGTCCTCGCCGATCCCGTGATCCGCCTCTTCAAAGGCTCGACCCTCATCGCCGAAAACAACGATTGGGGTTCCAACGCCAATCCTGCCGACATCGCCGCCATCGCCCAACGCGTCGGCGCCTTCGCCGTCACCGCTGGCGGCAAAGACGCTATCCTCGTCACCACCCTTCAACCCGGCGCCTACACCGTGCACGTTTCGGGCGGCGAAGGCGTTGCCCTCGCCGAGATCTACGACGCCTCTGAAAACCCCCAAGCCGAATACCAACGCCTCATCGACATCTCAACCCGCGGCGAAGTCGGCACGGGCGAAAACGTCCTGATCGGCGGCCTCGTCATCACCGGCAACTCCCCGAAGAAAGTCCTGATCCGCGGCGTCGGTCCCGGCCTCGCCGCGCAAGGCGTCGCCAATCCGCTGGCCGATCCCGTCCTCAAAGTCTTCCGCCGCTCGGAAGAGATCGCGCAAAACGATAACTGGAGCACGGACGCCACCATGGCTGCCGCCGTCACCGCGGCCGAAACCGCCACCGGCGCGTTCCACCTTCAATCCGGCAGCAAAGACGCCGCGCTCCTCATGACCCTCGCCCCTGGCCTCTACACCGTCCACGTCTCCGGCGCCAACAACACCACCGGCGTCGCCCTCGTCGAAATCTACGAGGTCGCCGACTAACGAGGACGAGTTCGACCGCCGGACTTGAGCTTCCGGCTTTCGGTCTCCCGGTCTCCTGCAGGCTCGTTGCAGGAGACCCACGTCCCGTCAATGGCGCGGAGACGAATACAATTCCATTGCTTGTATCCACGTGTCCAGCACCGTGACGCTCCTTCATGGTCACCCCCAGGCTGAGGATGCGATTGCCGAAGCATGCGATCATCGAGCGTTACTCCGGCCAGGGTAAATCGACTCAGGGCGCGGCTCGCTGATGCTTCGCGTCCTGCTCATCGACGAACATTCAGGATCGAGGATGGAGCTGCGGCGCATGCTTGGCGCGTGGTCGGAGATCCAGGTGGTGGCGGAAGCGGATGCGTTGCTGCCCGCGAGGGCTTTGCTCCAGCGCAACGATTACGAACTCGTGTTCGTCGACGCCGGCTTCGTCGGCGGAGAGGGCTTCGATTTGATCGCGAGCATTCGCCGAGGCGCCCGAGCCATCGTTGTGGCCTCGACGGACGTTCATGCGCGGCGAGCGTTCGACATGAACGCGCTCGATTACCTTCTGAAGCCGATCGACCCGGCGCGCCTTACGATCGCGTTGCGCCGAGTGGGCGTGCTCGCGTTTGAAGCCGGCGATTCCACGTCGCCGTGGTCGAAATCGCGGCCGAGTGGGATCATCCTTTCCGACATCGCGGCGATCCGTTCGCACGAGAACTATTCGATTGTCCATCTGATCGATGGCGGCCGGTCCATGGTGCGCAAAACATTGAAGGCTTGGATAGAGATTCTGCCCGCGTCGCATTTCGTCCAAGTGCATCGATCGGCTGTGGTGAATCTCGCTCGCGTCGCCGCCCCTCGTCGCCACGGCTCAAAAAGTTTTTCCGTTCAAGTCATGGGGATCGCAGAGCCGATGCCTGTTGGGCGTGGGTTCTGGCTGACGTTGAACGAGCGGCTCCGGCGCAGGCGCTAGCCAAGTTCCATCGTGGCGCGGGTTGCTCGTCACAAAAGAGGGCTGCTCGTCACAAACAGCTCTTAAAACCCCTAGTCGACCCTAGGGGTATCACCCTGCTTGAGGCTTCCCGCCTTCGGCGCGCCCCCCGGCAATCCAGTCCCGCTTCACCATGACCATCCTGTGTCCTCTCCTTGGCGCGTGCTTTCGCGGCGCCTTGTTTCTTCTCGCCACCAGCTTGCTGCTCTCGGGGGCGGCACGTGCGCAGAATCTCAACCTCTTGAAGAACGGCGGATTCGAGCTGTCGACGTTCAACGCGAGCGCCGCTGGATCCGGGTTCGGCGCCATCGATGGCGCCGCGCCGTCCGATCCGCGTCGTGCTTCCGTGCCGAACTGGACGTGGTCTCCCAATCCGAGCGTGCCTGTCGGGCAGGTCGACCCCTATTCGACAGCGGTCCATATCTATCAATCAGGCGGGCTGCCGGAAGGGACCAAGGCGGCCAATTTCGGTGGCGGCAGCGCTCACCCCGGCGGCTCAATCAGTCAAAGCTTCGCGGCCACTCCTGGTTCGACCTACCGCGTGAGCTTCTGGGTGCAACGCGTGGGCAGCGGCGAACCGATTGGCGGCGTCGTTACGATTCGCAACGACGTCAACGGCTCCACCGTCACCACGCAGCCGATCAACATGAGCGCTGCGGCGTCCGGCCACTGGAGTCAGCGCACGTTCACCTTCGTGGCGCCTTCAAACTCCCTCACGCTGACATTCTCGGACGCGACGCCGCTCGGCAGCGCCGGCAACACCGATCTCGCCGTCGATAACTTCAGCGTCGAAACGCTTTCGTCGCATTCGCTCGTAATCCTCGGTGCCAACGGCACGCCCGGCTCCATCGAAGCCAACACCGATTATTCGAAGGACGGCGGCGTCACGTGGCATCCGGCCTATCTCTTCACCGGCCATCCGTGGGGCTACATCCCCGGCACGAATGCTTGGCTGAACCAAGATCCGAGTCCCTTTGTCGGCCTGAACGAAGAGGTTGATTTTCGCATCCGTTTCTACGTGCCCCCCGCGTGGGCGGCGGCGCACATGACGTATCGAGTCAACGCGGACAACGAGGCGGATATCTTTCTCAACGGCGAGCAAGTCGCTCACACGATTGGCGGCTCGATCAGCTCCGGCACGCTGCCGGCGCATTATCTCGTGCCCGGCATCAACACCATTTACGTCCGCCTCATCGATTACGGCGGGTGGGTTGGCCTGAACTACCGCATCGAGATCTCGATCGATGCCGCCCAGCCCCTCGAGCGCATCGCGCCTCCGCCTTCGATCACGAGCCCGCTCACGGCGGCCGGCACGGTCGGGACGCCGTTCAGCTATAACATTCAAGCGACCAGTTCGCCCACGAGCCGCACGGCGAGCAATCTGCCGCCGGGTCTGAGCGTGAACTCCACCACTGGCGTCATCTCGGGCACGCCGACCGTCGCGGGCACTTACAACGTCACGCTTTCCGCCAGCAACAACTTCGGCAGCAGCAGCAGAACGCTCGTCCTTACCATCGGCCAAGGCGCAGCCACCGTCTCGCTCAACAATCTCGTGCACACCTATGATGGCGTGGCGAAATCCGCGAGTGCCACGACCAACCCCGGCGGGCTTCCCGTCAACTTCAGCTATACCGGCGCCAGCCTTCCTCCGCTCAACGCCGGCAGCTACGGCGTCTTTGCTTCGATCAATCACGCGAACTACTCCGGCTTCACCAATGGCACGTTGCTCATCAACAAGGCGCCGGCGTCCGTCACGCTCAGTAATCTGCTTCAGCCCTACAATGGCTCGCCGCGACCCATCGCGGTGACGACGTCCCCGGCAGGTCTTGCCACCAGCGTCACCTATAATGGCTCCGCCGCTGCTCCGTCCGCAATCGGCACTTATGCCGTTTCGGCCTCTGTAACAAATTCCAACTACACCGGCACCGCTTCCGGGACGCTCCAGATTACCGATTCTGTGAAACCGGTGCTCACGCTCCCGGCTTCTCCGATCGTCGTTGAAGCCACCGGCCCCAACGGCGCGAGCGTCAGCTTCTCGACGAGCGCGGTGGACAACATCGACGGCCCCGTTCTGGTCACGACCAGCGCCGCGTCCGGCAGCGTTTTCCCGCTCGGCAACACCGTAGTGACCGCCAGCGCGCAAGACGCCGCCGGCAACGTCGCCAACGGCTCGTTCACCATCACCGTCCGCGACACCACCGCGCCGGTTATCAGCGTCGCACCGCCCGCAGAGGATCTTTTCGCCGAAAACTTTAACGGCTTCTTCGGCGGTATCCGCGACACGCAGCAGTATCTCACGATGCTCTGGTTGTCCTTCAACGGTCAGTTGCCTGGCTGGCACGTCGCCGGTTTCCATGCCCTTCACGCCATCGACCTCAGCGGCAGCGGCAACTACGGCGCGATGATCTACAACGACAACGTGATCACCTCCATGGATGCGATTGCCGCGAACGAGCACGGCGTCGACTATTTGGTGAAATTCGCCTCTGCGCCCGCGGTTTATGCGACGCCGGGCGAAGCGACCACGGCGGACGACGGTCTCATCATTCGTCTTTTGCGCGCGGATAATAGCGTCGCGTTCGAATTCGTCCATCAGCCCGGCGCCTACACGGGTGTGTCGAGCCTGACACCCGTAGTCTTGAACTACACCGGCGACGGCTCCGGCGCGCTTCGCGTCCGCATCAGCTCGCTTCGCCCCGCCAGCGGCCGCTTCGGCGGTTTGATCGAGGATCTCGTGATCGCAAGGTCCGGCGGCAGTGTCACGGCGCCCGCCGACCTTACGCTCGAGGCGACGTCCTCCGCGGGTTCGATCGTCGATTTTACCGCGGTTGCCACGGATCTCGTCAGCGGTGGCGTTCCCGTGGTGGCAACTCCGGCCTCCGGCAGCATGTTCCCGCTCGGCCAGACCACGGTCACGCTCCAGGCCGCTGATGGCGCCGGCAACCCCGCCACGGCCACATTCGTGGTGAACGTCGTCGACACGACCCCTCCCGTCATCGCGATGAACGCCGCGCCGGCGGTCCCGGTGGCGCTCATCAACGCGAGCTTTGAGAATCCCGCTACCCACGACCACTCCGAGACACTCATCGGCTGGACGCGCACCGGCGTCGCGGGGATCGTGAACATCGCTTCCGGCATCCCCGGTCGCTACATTGGCAACGCCGTTCCCGATGGGCGCCAGGGTGCCTTCATCAACTCCGGCAAGATCGCCCAGTTGCTTTCAACCACTTTGGAGGCGGGCAAAACCTACACCCTGTCCGGCTATGTCGGCCGACGTATCGACGATCCGATTACACGCGGCCGCCTCTCGCTCGAAACCGTCGGCGGCATCGTCCTCGCCAGCGTCAAATCCGCGGCAGACCAGACGCTCGCTTCATGGGCGTATTATGAAACCCGCTACACCGCGACGGCCAGCGATGCGCAGCTTGGCGCGCAACTCCGCATCGTGCTCGAGAACACCACGCTGCAGCAGGTCAATTTCGACGCCATTGCGCTCGAAGTGACGGACGTTCCGAGCGAGACCCCCGCCGATATCGCCGTCGAGGCTTCGTCGAGTGCTGGTGCGGTCGTCCACTTCAACGCCCTCGCGACCGATGTCGTCTCCGGCGTTCTGCCGGTGAACAGCGCCCCGACTTCAGGCAGCCAGTTCCCGATGGGCACGACACCGGTTCAACTGACCGCCATCGATGCCGCCGGCAATCTCGCGACGGCGTCGTTCAACGTGATCGTGAGCGACAGCATCGCGCCGGTCCTGAATCTCCCGGCGAACCAAACGCTCGAAGCGACCAGTCCGGCGGGTGCGGTCGCAACCTTCGCCGTTTCGGCGTCGGACATGAACGACGTGATTGTCACGACCAGCGCATCGTCGGGCAGCACCTTCCCGCTGGGGACAACCGAGGTGCAGGTCACCGCGATCGATGCTTTCGGCAATGAAACCTCCGGCTCTTTCACGATCACGGTGCAAGATACCACCGCTCCCACGATTTCTGCGCCCGCGGACATCGTGATCGAGGCGACAGGCCCCGGTGGCTCGACTGTCACATTCCCCGCTTCCGCGAGCGATCTCGTTGACGGTGCCGTGAACGTCTCGGCTTCGACCGCTTCGGGCAGCATGTTCCCGGTCGGCACCACGAGCGTGACGCTGACCGCCGCCGACTCCCGCGGTAATGTTGCGAGCACTACGTTCAACGTGACGGTCAGCGATACGACCGCTCCCGTGATTTTCCCGCACGAGAATCTGATCGTTGAGGCGATCGCGGCGAACGGCGCGACCGTGTCGTTCAACCTCACGGCCATCGATGCCGTCAGCGGATCTCTGCACGTCTCTGCTTGGCCCGCGTCGGGCAGCACGTTCCCGATCGGTGTCACCTCGGTGGCGCTCAGCGCGACCGACGCCGCGGGCAACTCCGTGTCGTCTTCGTTTACGGTTACCGTGATCGACACGACGGCTCCGACGATCTCTGTTCCGTCGGACATTTTCGTCGAAGCGACCGGCTCAACGGGCGCCTCCGTCGGTTTCTCGGCCAGCGCGACGGATCTCGTCAGCGGGCAAGTGAGTGTAAGCGCGAGCCCGGTCTCCGGCAGCGTCTTCCCGCTCGGCACGACGGACGTCCAACTCTCCGCCGTGGACGCCGCCGGCAACGCCAGCACTGCGAGTTTCAACATCACGGTTCGCGATACGACCGCGCCCTCCCTCAACCTCCCAGCGAGCCAAACGCTCGAAGCCACCAGCGCTGCCGGTGCGGTTGCGACGTTCAGCGCGTCGGCTTCCGATGCGGTGGACGGTAGCGTCACGGTGACGCTCGCCCCGGAGTCAGGCAGCGTCTTCGCGCTCGGAAGCACCACGGTCCAGGCGTCGGCCACCGATGCCGCAGGCAACACGCGCTCCGGCTCATTCGAGGTTCGCGTGGTCGATACCACGGCTCCCGCCATCGTGCAGGCTAACATCGTCACCGAGGCGAGCGGTCCGGCCGGCGCAGTCGTGAGTTTCTCGCCTTTCGCCACGGATATCGTTTCGGGCAACGTCGCCGTCCTCAGTGACATTGCTTCCGGCAGCGTCTTCCCGGTTGGCACGACGACCGTGATGCTGTCCGCGACGGATGCCGCCGGTAACACCGCCATCCACTCCTTCTCCGTCACGGTTGCGGATACGACCGCGCCGGTCATCGCTCCTCACGACAATCTCGTCGTCGAAGCCACAAGCGCCGCGGGTGCTGTGGTCGAATTCACGCCGAGCGCGCTCGATATCGTCGATGGTGCCGTGAGCGTCACCGCTTCGCCGGCCTCCGGGAGCACGTTCCCGCTCGGTGAAACGCTGGTCACGCTCACCGCGTTCGATGCGGCCGGCAATGCGATCACAAGCAGCTTCACGATCACGGTGGTGGATACGACCGCGCCCGTGATCGCGACACCGGCGAACATCGTGGCAGAAGCGACGAGCGCCGCGGGCGCGGTAGTCACGTTCGAAGTATCCGCGTTTGATCTCGTCGACGGTGCGGTCGGCGTGAGCACGAGCCACGTGTCCGGCAGCGTCTTCCCGCTCGGCACCACCACGGTGACGCTCAACGCCATCGATGCCGCCGGCAACGAATCGTCGAGCTCCTTTACGATCACCGTGCGGGATACGACGGCCCCGGTGATCGCTGCGCTGGATAACCAGACGCTGGAAGCGACTGGTCCGGGCGGTGCGACTGCGACGTTCGTCGCCACCGCTTCGGACGCTGTGGGCGCCACGGTCAGCTACAGCGTTGCTCCGGGAAGCACGTTCGCGCTCGGCACGACGACCGTCACGGTCACCGCTTCCGATGCTGCGGGCAACAGTTCCACGGCTTCGTTCGCGATCGTGGTGCGCGACACCACCGCGCCTGCGCTCTTCCCGCCGGCTGGACAAACGCTTGAAGCCACCAGCGCCGCCGGCGCCACGGCCAGCTACACGGCCACCGCGCTTGACGTCGTCAGCGGCAACGTGCCGGTTGCGTTCAGTATCCAATCCGGCAGCACGTTCCCGCTCGGCGTCACCACGGTCACCGCGTCCACGATCGACGCCGCTGGCAATTCGGCCTCGGCGCTCTTTTCAATCGTCGTCGTTGACACGACTGCACCGGTGATCGCTACGCCGGCCAATATTGTTCTCGAAGCCACAGCGGCGTCCGGCGCGATCGCGACGTTCAACGCCAGCGCATTCGACATCGTGAGCGGCAGCGTGCCGGTGTCCGCGAGCAAGGCGTCGGGCAGCAGGTTCGCGCTGGGCGTGACGACCGTCACGCTCGCCGCGGCGGATGCGGCGGGTAATTCCAGCTCCTCTTCGTTCACCGTCACCGTCGTCGATACGACGGCCCCGAGCATCACTGTGCCGGCCGACATCGTCATCGATTCGTCCACAGTGATGGGTGCAACGGCGACCTACACAGTGACGGCTCACGACATCGTCGACGGCTCGCTCGCGGTCACGCTGAGCAAGGCCTCCGGCACGATCTTCCCGATCGGCACGACCGTGGTGACCGCGCAGGTCACTGACGCGGCGGGCAACACCGCGACGAAGACGTTCAATGTCACTGGGCGCGCGCCGGCAGCTGCGTTGGTCAACCAGATCAGCGCGATGAACGGCACGATCAACGGCTCGATTCAGCAGCGCACAAACTACGGCGTGACGCTTAACGGCGGCGGGAAAATCACCGGCGAATTGCTCACCGTCGGCACGCCGACCACGCGCTTGAACGGCAAGCCGGCGTTCGGCGGAACCGTTGACAGCACGGGCAGCGCGAATCCCTCCGGCTACACGATCACGCTCAACGGCAACTCCACGCTCGGCAAACTGGTGCGCCGCTACGATGCCGTTGCGATGCCGACGGTGGCCGCGCCGTCGAACCCCACCGGCTCCCGCAGCGTTAATCTGAATAAGTCCTCCGACTCGGTTGGCGCCTGGGCCACGCTCAAGAATCTCACGCTGAACGGAAACGTCGGCAACGTGGCGGTGCCCGCAGGCGTTTACGGCAACTTCACCGCCAATGGCGGCAGCGGTCTGACGCTCGGCGTCGCCGGCGCGTCGACGCCTTCCGTGTATCACTTCCAGAACCTCACCTTGAACGGCAACAGCACGTTCAAGGTTGTCGGTCCGGTGATCGTCATCGTGAAGAACGGCATCAACGTGAATGCTTCGATGGGTAGCAGCGCGAATCCCGCGTGGCTGGACCTTCGCGTCAGCAACGGTGGCGTGACGCTGAACGGAAACGTCAACGTCGACGGCTACGTCACCGCGCCGTCCGGCACGGTTACGATCAACGGCAACAGCGAACTCCGCGGCGGTCTCGCCGCCGACAAGCTGGTGCTGAACGGCAACAGCAAGCTCACGCTGCTGCATCGCTGAGCGATCCGTTTTCAAGGGTGGGGCAGGTTTCAAACCTGCCCTGACTCATCCGTGAAGCCCGACGTTCGCGTCGGGCTTTTTGCTGCGCCAAACGATCGAGCTTTGACGTTCGTTGACGGACCCCAGCGCTCGCGCAGCGATCTGCCTTAGCTCGCCGTGGCGACGGCGGCCGGCCGAATCACTTCCGTCAACGTATCCCGCAGCGCTTGGAGCCGCGGCGTATCGATCGGCTGCGAAGGCTCCGTGCTCTCGATATAGAAAGTATCGATCGCCACTCCGCGCTCGGTGCCGATGCGCGCGAAGGTGATGTCGAAACCCTGATCTGAAATAATTTTCGCGAGCCGGTAGAGCAGGCCGATCTGGTCGCGCGCCTGGATCTCCACGATCGTCCGCTGCATCGCGAGTTCGTGATAAACTTCCACGGTCGGCGGAAACGACGTGTGCAGCGCTTCGCCATTGCTCGTCGCCGTGTAGCGGCTTGCGGCGTGTTTCTTCGCCTGCGAAACGATCTCGGGATAGAGGTCCTTGTTGGACACGAGCGCGGATTCGATGGTGCGCGCGAAGGTTTCCTGGGCGACGGTGTTCTGCACCACGCCGCGACCCGGCTCAACCACGTAGAATGTATCGATCGCGATGTGATCCGAACGCGAAATGACTTTCGCACCGAGAATGCTGAGGCCCGCGACGCTGAATGCTCCGGCGAGTTTGTAGAAGAGACCCGCGCGATCCCAGGTAACGACGTCGACCACGGTGAGTGAACGGTTCAGGTCGTCATGCCAGTCGATGATCGGCTTGAGCGTGCCGATCGAGTCCGCCGTGGCGATGGACTTGAGCAGCTTGTTCACCATCTGAATATGTAGCGAAATATCTTCGGGCTCGGTCTGAATGAAGTAGCGCTCGGGAAGCAGTCCGAAGTGGGCGACAATCTCTTCGGAGCTGATGCCGGGAATTTGGCGAGCAATGAGTTCCTGTTGCGTCATTTGCTTCTTCGTTTCGTAAGTGGCGTGAACGGCTTCGCCGAGATTCAGGTGTTCCAACGTAGTCCGAAAGAGCCGGGTGTGAAGGGTATCTTTGTAACTGTTCCAGAGACTCGCCGCCGTGCCGCGCGCATCGCAGAAAGTGTGGACGTAGAGATTCCGCAGGCGCTCGGGGTCACCCACGATTTCGGCAAAAGCGGCAGCGGTGTTGGGATCATCGACATCACGTTTCTGCCAGAATCGTGCCATCACCAGATGATTTTTGATGACGAATTCGATGAGCTCGCGGCTGTCGGCTTTGATGCCGAGCCGCTCCAGGATGGGACGCGCAATCGTAACGCCTTTCTCCGCATGCCCCTGAATGCCGTCGGCTTTGCCGATATCGTGGAGCAGCAGCGTGAGATAGAGCAGCGCGGGATCGTCGGTTTCGTGCAACGCCTCGCGATATTTCAACGTGATCGGTTCGGCTTCCGTGAAAATCAGGTCGAGCTGACGAATCGCTTCCAGCGTGTGCACGTCGGCGGTGTAACGATGATAGAACTCGTGCTGCACCAAGCACGTGAGCCCGTCGAACTCGGGAATGAACTGCGCCAGCATTCCGAGCTCGTGCATCAGGTTCAGCGTCGGAAACACCGCGCCCGCCTCCGACAGGATGGCGCGGAACGCGACGCTCGCGTCATGGGAGTCTCGATACTGCGGCGTGAAGAGGGGGAGGGATGCGCGGATCAACGCGGCCAGGTGAAAATCCAGCGCGCAGTCGAGCTGCTGACGATGACGGAACACGCGGATCAGGCGAACCGGATCCTGTTTGAAGACCTCCGGCGATTCCGCGGCGAGCTCGCGTCCGCGCAGGACGAATCCGTCGAGCTTCTTCGTGCGGCGAAAGCGCGAGGCGAGCAGGCTTTCGCGAATGGAAACTTTCCCGCCGGAGGCGTCGCGACCGATGGTGAGGGCGAGCCGGCTCTCGACGAGTTTCGAGATGCGGAAGATCGACTGCGCCGCGCGGTAGTAATCCTGCATGAACCGCTCTACGCGTTGCAGGAGGTCCGTATCGTGATAGCCAAGGGCGTCGGCCACCTTCGGCTGGAGATCGAGATCGAGGACGTCGGTCGGCCGCGAGCTGAGAAAATGCATCTCGTTGCGGACACGGAAGAGGAAGTCGTAAGCGCGCGTGAACTCCGCGAGTTCTTCCGACCGCAGGTAATTCTGCGTCGCGAGTTCGTCCATCGCGGAGATGCCGAGTTTCACCCGGGACATCCAGAGGGCGTTTTGATAATCGCGCAGTCCGCCCACGCCGTTTTTCACGTCGGGTTCCTGCAGAAAGACTGTGTCGCCGTATTTCGCCCGGCGTGCCGCCTGATCGCCCAGCCGCGCGGCGATGTAGCCTTTCGGATCTTCGGCGGTCGAAAACGCGCGATACGCTTGCGCAAACGTGTCGTAGAGTGACGACGATCCGGCGACGAGGCGCGACTCCAGCAACGAGGTAAGGGTCTGGATGTCGCGTCGTGCTTCGGCGAATACCTCGTCCACGTTGCGCGTGGAATGGCCCACCTTCAGCCCGCAGTCCCACAACGGATACAGGATCTCGTTGGAGAGGTGTTCGATATACGGTTTGAGCTCCGCCGACTTCGTTTTGGCGGGAAACAGAAACATGATGTCGACGTCGCTGCGCGGGCTGAGTTCGCCGCGGCCGTAGCCGCCGAGTGCAACGAGCGCGAAGGGCGCGGGGGCTTTCCCGTGGTCCCGCAGGTAGCTGGCGGTTGCGCCTTCGAAGAGCCGCACGAGCATGCGATCGAGGATCGCGGCGCGTTCGTGCGCGATCTCCAAGCCCGCTGTGCCCGCTCGATGGCGCTCCTGCAGGATGGCGCGTTGCGCCTGGAGGTAAGCCTTGCACGCAGCAAGCCGTTCCGCAGCGGTGGCGGATTCCGGATAGGCAAGAGGGTCGACCGGTTTTTCGGTGGGCGTGACAGGCATGAAGCGCCGAAGTGAGCGAAAAACGCGCCATTTCGCGAGGGGGAAGTGGCGCCTCGCGGCGCCACTTCGGTTTGGTGTTCTGGGTTCGGGGTTTTGGGTCGCAGGCGTGAGCCCGGTCTTCCCCACCGGGTGGTTGAAAGCGCCCGTTTTTTCCGGCCGCGAGGACGTCGGATTCCACCGGCCCGTTTAACCACTTGCCTCGCGGGAGCGCCGGGCGTTTTCTCCGCGGTTTAGTTCCGACAACGACCCATGGCCGAGATCACCAAGAGCTACGAACCGCGCGACGTGGAAAAGAAATGGTATGCCGCCTGGCTGGAGGCCAAGGCCTTCCGCGGCGCCATCGATCCGGCGCGTGCGCCTTACTCGATCGTGATTCCGCCGCCGAACGTCACCGGCGTGCTCACGATGGGCCACGTGTTGAACAACACGATCCAGGATATCCTCATCCGCCGCGCTCGTCTTGAAGGCCATTCCACCATGTGGCTGCCGGGCACGGATCACGCGGGCATCGCGACGCAGACCGTCGTCGAGCGCGAGTTGCGCAAGCAGAAGAAGACCCGTCACGATTTCGGCCGCGAGAAATTCGTCGAGAAGGTCTGGGAGTGGCGCCACGAAAAAGGCGGCATCATCCTCGAGCAGCTGCGCCGGCTCGGCGCGTCCTGCGACTGGGATCGCACCGCGTTCACGATGGATCCGGAGTATTCGCGGCGCGTGTTGCACGTCTTCGTGGAGCTTTTCAACCGCGGCTACATCTACCGCGGCAAACGCATGGTGAACTGGTGCCCGGTGTCGCTCACCGCGCTTTCCGACGAAGAAGTCATCATGAAGCCGGTCAACGGCACCATGTATCGCGTGCGTTACCAGCTCGTCGATCAGCCGGACCGCTTCATCGAAGTGAAGACCACGCGTCCGGAAACGATTCCGGGCGACGTCGCCATCGCCGTTCACCCCGACGATCCGCGCTATGCCGACATCATCGGCAAAAAAGTGCGTCGTCCGATCGGGCCGGCCGCGGAGATTCCGATCATCGCCGATGCTTCGGTGGATAAGGAATTCGGCACGGGCGCGCTGAAAATCACGCCCGCTCACGACAAGGTCGATTACGAGATCGGGCTGCGCCACAAGCTGCCGGTCGTCGACGTGCTCAAGCCCAACGGTGTCCTCAACGATCTCGCCGGTCCGGAACTCGCGGGCGTCGAGCGTTTCGCCGGCCGCAAGAAAGCCGCAGAGTTGTTGAAAGCTGCCGGTGCGCTCGTGGCCGAGGAAGCTTACGCCAACAATGTTGGCTATTCCGAACGCGCCGATGTTCCGATCGAGCCGCGCCTGACCGAGCAGTGGTGGTTGAAATACCCGCGCGTCGAAGAAGCGAAAGCCGCCGTGCGCGACGGCCATATCAAGTTCCATCCCGAGCGCTGGTCGAAGGTTTACCTGCACTGGCTCGAGAACATCCAGGATTGGTGCATCAGCCGCCAGCTCTGGTGGGGCCATCGTATTCCGGTCTGGTATCGAAAAAATGGAGACCGCTCCGATCCGAAGAACTGGCACGTCTCCGTCGACGGTCCCGCCGATCCGGAAAACTGGGAGCAGGAGGAAGACGTGCTCGATACCTGGGCCTCTTCGTGGCTGTGGCCGTTTGCAACGCTGGGCTGGCCCGACGAAACCCAGATGAAGCGCGATGGCTTCGATTATTTTTATCCGACGAGCACGCTCGTGACGGGTCCCGATATCATCTTTTTCTGGGTCGCGCGCATGATCATGGCCGGCCTCGAATTCGTTCGACCCGGCGAGCCGATCGAGCGGCGGATTCCGTTCAAGGACGTTTATTTCACCGGCATCATCCGCGACCAGCAGGGGAGGAAGATGTCGAAATCCCTCGGCAACTCGCCCGACCCGCTCGACTTGATCGACACCTACGGCGCCGACGGCCTGCGTTTCGGCATCATCTCGATCGCTCCCCAGGGGCAGGACATCCGCTTTCAGGAAGACCGCATCGAGAGCGGAAAAAACTTCTGCAACAAGCTCTGGAACGCCTGCCGTTTCCGCCAGATGAGCGGCGAGGCCGGGGACAACTCCACCCTCGCTGCGATCGTTGCACGCCTCGAACCCGCGAAGTTCGACGCCGACGATCACGCGATCCTCGACCGCCTCCTCACCACGACGCGCGAAGTCGATCGCTGCTTCGCGCAGTTCGAGTTCAGCGCCGCGGTGCAGGCGTTGTATGCGTTTTTCTGGAATGATTTCTGCGATTGGTATGTGGAAGTCTCCAAAGCGAAAATGCAGGCGGCCGATACCAAGGCCAACTGCCTCGCGATTCAGGACCTAGTGCTGCGTCAGACCCTGCTGCTCCTGCACCCCTTCATTCCCTTCATCACGGAGGAGCTGTGGGGACTTCTTGGATACGGCTCGGCCGGTTCGTTCATCCAAGACGCTCGCCTCGAAAACGCCTCGCATCTCGCGACGTCCGCTTCGTCGCAAGGCCTCGCGCTGGATCGCGCGCAGATCGCAACCGTCGAAGGTTTGAAGACCTTTGTCTCCCAGGCGCGCGCGTTGAAGGCCGAGCACAATCTCGCCAGCCGCCGCGACGTGACGTTCTTCATCACCGCGACCGACGAACAGTGGGCAACACTCTCGGCCAACCTCGCCAAACTCGTGCGCATGACCGGCGCGAGTGTGATCGAGCGCCGCGATCGCGTCGACGGCGCGCCCGCCGTCGTCACCCCGCTCGGCACCGCTTATCTCGATCTGGCGAGCACCGTCGATGTTGCGGCGGAAAAAGCGCGGCTTTCGAAAGAACTCGATCAACTCGCGAAGCACATCGCGGGCACCGAGTCTCGCCTCGCGAACCAGGCTTTCGTCAGCAAGGCGCCGCCCGCCGTCCTCGAAGGGGCCCGCAAGCAGCTGGCCGACCTCCAGGCCAAACGCGCCGAAGTCGAACGTCTCTTGAAAGCACTCTGAGCTAAAGAGCGGCGCAAGCGGGCCGAAGTAGTAGCCAAATAGCGCCGCGCTTCAGCCCGCGTTGCTGTAGTTCTGCGCGGATACATTTCTCGCCCGCTTTCTTCCGGCAATTTTTGCCGCCTTGTTCGGTGCAGCGTAGATCCTGGTGCCGAATGTTGACGTCTGCCCGGCAGATAAAAGTTTAACCAGCTGATAATCAGTAGCTAGTATTCGGGTAAATCCCCTTGGCATCGGCGTTGCTAAAACGCGGGTGCAACCCATGGCGGATACCGATCAGGATCAAAAAACCGAGCAGCCGACCGAGAAGAAGCTCAATGAAGCTTGGGATCGCGGTCAGTTTGCGCGCTCTCCCGAGCTCTCGGTTTTGTTGCTGCTGGCGGCCGTCATTGGAGCGCTTGGTTTCACCGCAAAAGCCGCTTCGCGCGACATCGCCGAATACGCGACGAGCATGTTCACGCAGTTCACGTCGATGCCGGTCGAGCGCGACACGATCAACATCCAGCTCAACGAAGCCTTGCTCACCAGCGGTCGCGCGCTCGCCCCGATGCTTTGCGCGTGCGTCGGCGCCGCTCTCCTGGCGGGCGGCTTGCAAAGCGGGTTCCGGATGTCGCCCAACGCCATCGGTTTCAAACCCGAGAAACTCAACCCCGTCACGGGATTCTCCAACATCTTCAACAAGTCCGCCTTCGTGAAGGCCGGCGTCGAATTGCTGAAACTCGTCGCCATCGGCAGCGCGCTCTATCTCGGCGTGCGCGGGCTCATGCTCGACCCGCTGTTCAGCGCCCCGGTCGAAGCCGGTTATCTCGGCCAATTTCTGCTGAACGCCTCGCTTATCTTTCTCACCCGGCTGGCGCTCGCGCTCGGCGTCGTCACCGCGATCAGCTATGGTTACGAGAAGTTCAAGACCGCTCGTCAGCTGATGATGACGAAGCAGGAGGTGAAGGATGAGCACAAGAACGCCGAAGGCAGTGCGCAGGCCAAGTCCGCGATGCGCCGCATGGCCCGCCGGCTCCTGCAAAAACAAATGCTTTCCGCCGTGCCGACCGCCGACGTGGTCGTCACCAACCCGACCCACTTCGCCGTCGCGCTGAAATACGAGCGCGGCAAAGACAGCGCCCCGATCGTTCTCGCGAAGGGCGAGAACCGTTTCGCCCAACGCATCAAAGCCCTCGCGGCCGAACACGGCGTTCCCACCGTGGAAAACAAGCCGGTCGCGCGCATGCTTTTCGCGCTCGGCAAAGTCGGCGAAGCGATCCCGGCCGAACTCTATCAGGCGGTCGCGGGCATCCTCGCCGTCGTGTATCGGACGCACCGATACTACTTCCACCGGCTCAAGGCCCGGCGGCTCGAGCAAATCGCGTGAGGACCGACCCGATGAATCTCGTCATTCACACTCACGCGAAGGCTAGCCGGAGGTTGATGCGCTGATCGCCATGGTCGCTCCCGCCGCCACCGTCAGCAGTCCCGTCAACGCGCTCATGAAGCGCGCCGACCTCCTGTTCACGGGCGGCCTGTTCGTCACCGTCCTACTGCTGATCATGCCGATTCCGACGGCGCTGCTGGACCTGTTCCTCGCGCTGAACATCGGCCTCTCGCTGCTCGTCCTGCTCGCGATCGTCTATGTGAAGGAGCCGCCGGAGTTCTCGAGTTTTCCGACGCTTCTCCTCGCGCTCACGCTCTTCCGGCTCGCTCTCAACATCAGCTCGACGCGCCAGGTGCTCGTCAACGGCTACGCCGGCCAGGTGATCGATGCCTTCGGCCACTTCGTCATTCAGGGCAACTACATCGTCGGCGCCGTCGTGTTCCTGATTCTCGTCGTGATCAACTTCGTCGTGATCACGAAAGGCGCCGGCCGTATCGCCGAAGTGAGCGCGCGTTTCACCCTGGACGCTCTTCCCGGTAAACAGATGGCCATCGATGCCGAGCTCAACGCCGGCATCATCGACGAGGTTCAAGCCACCGCGCGTCGCTTGAAGGTGCAAAAAGAAGCCGACTTCTACGGCGCGATGGACGGCGCGTCGAAATTCGTCCGCGGCGATGCGATCGCCGGCATCATCATCACGCTCGTCAACGTCATCGGTGGTTTCGCCATCGGCGTCCTGCAGATGGGCATGTCGCTCGGTGAAGCGCTGCAAAAATTCACGCTGCTCTCGATCGGCGACGGCCTCGTTTCCCAGATTCCTGCGCTGATCCTCTCGGTGGGGGCGGGCTTACTCGTCACGCGCGCGGCGGAAAACAACAACCTCGGTTCGCAACTCGCGAGCCAGCTCCTCCGCTATCCGCGCGCCATCAAGATCGTCGCGGGGATGCTTCTTCTCTTCGGCTTCATGCCCGGCATGCCGATGCTGCCGTTCGTCGTTCTCGCCGGGATCGCCGCTTTCATCGGCAAGATCGTCAAGGAACAGGATGCCGCCTCCGGCCAAGGGAACGGCGCCGAAGCCGGGTCCGGGAAGTCTGCGAAAACCGCGGACGGAAAGGCCGGCGCGGAGGGCAACAACAGCAGTGGCACGTCCGCTCCCGCCACCCCGCCGGCGACCGAGGACGTGCGAAAGCTCATCGAGGTCGATGTCTTCGCGATCGAGATCGGTTACGGCCTCCTCAATCTCGCCAATGCCAAGACCGGTGGCGATCTCCTCGCGCGCGTCACCGGCGTGCGCAAAACGCTCGCGCGCGAAAAAGGCATCGTCGTTCCGCCGATCTCCGTGCGCGACAACCTCGAACTCGAGGCCAACGACTACCGTTTCCTCCTGCGCGGAAAACCGCTCGCGCGCGGCAATCTCCATCCCGGCCGCCTGCTGGCGATGAATGTTTCCGCGAGCAAGGTTCGTCTGCGCGGCGTGCCCACGCGCGAGCCGGTGTTCAATCTCGACGCCACCTGGATCGACGATGCCGAAAAGAAGACCGCCGAAATCAACGGCTACACGGTCGTCGATCCCGCGTCGGTGCTCATCACGCATCTGTCCGAAACGCTGAAGGCCCACGCACACCACCTGCTCGGACGCCAGGAAGTGCAGTCGCTCGTCGATCACCTCAAGCAGTCGCAGCCCGCGCTCGTCGCCGAGCTCCTGCCCGACCTTGTATCCCTGGGCATCATCCAGCGCGTTCTGCAGAACCTGCTGCGGGAGAACATCGCGATCGTCAACCTGCCGCTCATCCTCGAAGGCATCGGCGACTTCGCGGCGTTGTCGAAGAACCCCGACGATCTCAGCGAGCTCATTCGGCGCCGCCTCGGCTTGTATTTCGTTCCCGAATACGAGTGCCGCCCGGGTGTCGTGCGCGCCGCCACGCTCGACCCGCGCCTCGAGCAATGGCTGGGCTCGAAAGTGCAGCGTTCCGCGACCGATGTCGGACTGGCGCTCGACCCGGCGACCACGCGCCACCTGCTCGAAGAACTCAACCGCCGCACCAGCGGCCTCGTCGGCGAAGGCCTGCCGCCGATCCTGGTCGTCTCGACCGAAGTGCGCCTGCCGCTCAAACGCTTCTTCGAATCCTCGTTCCCGCGCCTCACGGTGCTCGCGTTCCAGGAATTGCCGACCGCCACCGAAATCGAAAACGCCGGAATCGTCACCGCGCCGCCGCACCTCGCGCGCGCCGAAGCCCCGCTGAAAGCCGCCGCCTAACCGATGCCCTCGTCCTCGACACGGCCTGCTCCGGGCTCCTGCTTCAAGTTCACCGTTCGCTCTGCGGAGGAAGCCGTCGCGGCCATCCGCGACAAGCTCGGCGAGAATGCGCGCGTGCTCTCCGTCCGCTCCGTCGAACCGAAGGGCCTGCGCAAGCTTTTCTCCGGTGCCCGGCTCGAGGTCATCGCCCAAACCGCCTCCGCTGCCGAAGAGCCCGCCGCCGCGCCAAACGCGCCCGTGTCACGACCGGTGCGCGAGGAATCCGCTTCACTGTCCGCGGTGTCCGCCGAGCCCGCGTTGCCGGAGGTCGCCGCGGTTGTCGAATCGCGTCCGCGTATCGACATTCGGCATACGCCGATCGGCCTCACCGATCTTCTGCGTCGCTCCGGCCTGACCGAAACGGCGCTGAACCGCCTTCAATCCGGTTCCGATTGGCGCGAAATCAACCGGCTCCCGCTGCACCGCGCCCTCGCCGAAACCTCACGGCTGCTCCGCGAACGCGCCGAGTCGCGTCCGACGCGTGCTCCGATTTCGCGCGCCGCGTTTCTCGGCACTTCCGGTGTCGGTCGCACCACCGCCCTGTGCAAATGGCTCTCGCTCGAGGTGTTTCGCCGCGCCCGCACCGGCCACGTCGTCACGATCGAATTCGATCGTCCCAACCCGCTCGGCCCGCTGCCCGTGTTCGCCGAAGCGCTCGGCGTGCCGCTGGCGCATTTCCCGTGCTCCACAGAGCCCGCCGTGCCGGGTGGTTTTGTTTATTTCGATCTGCCGAGTATCTCGCCGCGTCGTCCGATCGACAACGCCGCGCTTGCCACCTGGCTCGATCGCGAGCGGATCACCGAACGCGTGCTGGTGCTCAACGCCGCCTACGATCGCCACGCGATGCGCGACGCCTACGCCGCCGGCCGGGATCTCGGGGCGACACATCTCATCTTCACCCATCTCGATGAGGTCCCGCAGTGGGGCAAGTTGTGGGACTTCCTCTTCGACGAAGAAATCGAACCGCTCTTCCTCGCGACTGGTCCGTCGCTCACCGGCGATTGCGAGGAAGATGTCTCCGGCGCCATTGCCCGCCGCACGCTTCCGGAGGGCCGCGCATCATGAGTTTCCTCCTTCAACCGTGTTGTTCTGCGCAAATCGAGAAGTCGTCGTCCGCGCCCGCGCTTTGGCTTTCGGCCGCTTCGATTCGTAGGTGCGCTGGGAACGACATCCCGTGCGGCGCTGCCGCGCGTTCCACATTTTCGACCTCATGAAATTCGTCTTCCTCATCGGCGGAATTGCCGGATTTCTCTGCGCCGCGCTCGCCGGTTATGCCGCCGACCGCTCCGCCGATCGCATTTTCTTCGACGCCTCCATCGGCTGCCTCGTTGGAGCGCTGCTCTTCCGCTGGTTCTGGACCGTCCTCGTGCGTGGAATTCGCGACACCATCCTCGCGCGTCACGCCGCCGCCACCGCCTCCGCTGCTGCCGCTGCACCTGCGCCGGCCTCGCCCGCTTCTAAACACAAATAACTAACCCTTCGCTCCCGCTTCTCTCATGAACTCCGCCGTTGCCGCAGGCATGGATGCCGCTCCCAAAACCGTCTGGCGCGCCTATCAGGGCGTGTCGCCGGGTGCCGTCGATGAAAAGGACCTCATCGAGCGCCATCTCTATTTGGTGCGCAACGTCGTCGATCGCATCAAACTCAACCTTCCCACGCACATCGACGCCGACGACCTCTACAGCGTGGGCGTCACCGGGCTCATCGCCGCCGTCCGCAAGTTCGATCCCGAGCAGGGCTGCACCTTTGCGAGCTACGCCGCGATGCGGATCCGCGGGGCGATCCTGGACGAGTTGCGTCGCATGGACTGGTGTCCGCGTCGCGCCCGCGCGCGTTCGCGCAAGCTCAAGGAAACCATCATCGAGGTCGAACAGAAGCTCGGCCGCGCCGCGACCGACGAAGAGGTCTGCGCCGCACTCGGCCTCACGCAAAAAGACTACGCGAAGTGGGTCGAAGACGCGCGTCCGGTGACGTTCCTCGCCATCGACCACCGGGCCGACGGCGAGGAAGGGGAGGGCGCCTCGCTGCACGAGTTGCTCGCCGACGAAACCGACGTCACCGGCCGTGAAAACCTGGAGAAGCGTGAATTGCTGGAGCTTCTCACTCAACGAATGGCGGAACTGCCCGATATACCGAAGAAGATCCTCGCTATGTATTATTTCGAAAACATGCGCCTTGCCGAAATCGCCGCGGTTTTTGGCCTGACCGAATCGCGCATCTGCCAGATTCACGCGCAAACCATCCTCGGGCTCCGCGGCTATCTCCAACGCGTGCGCAACCGCTGACCTTTATGTCTTCGACGGGTAGCCCGAGGCGTCCCGGCCGCGCCGCGGCTCACCGAGGACCTTTCGCCCTACCGCTTTTGCTTACATGTTGATCCTCATCGGAGCCGTCATCGTTTTTGCCTCGACGCTCGGCGGCTTCATGATCGCCGGCGGTTCACCGCTCGTGCTGCTGCACGTCTCCGAATTCGTCGTTATCGGCGGCGTCGCCCTGGGCGTGCTCATCATCGCCAGCCCGGCGCACGTATTGAAGGAAGTGATGCACAAGGTGAAGAGCTGCATCTCCGGAAAAACCGCGGGCAAGGCCGAGTTCTTCGACATGCTGAAGCTACTCTATGAGATCTTCATGGTGGGGCGCCGCAACGGCCTGATCGCGCTCGAGGAGCACGTGATGGATCCGCAGAAGAGCGTCATTTTTCAGCGTTATCCTTCGCTCCTCCAGCATCCCGAGCGCCTCGAATTTCTGGTCAACGGCTTGAAGCCCGTCATCGACGGCAAAATCAAACCCGATCAACTCGAAGAGCTGATGACCGCCGAAATCGACGCGAAGCAGGAGGAGTGGGATCATCCGGTTCACATCCTTCAGCTCGTCGGCGATTCGCTGCCTGGAATCGGTATTGTCGCCGCCGTCTTGGGTATCATCAACACCATGGCCGCGATTGCCGATGGTCCCGAGATGGTCGGCAAGAAAGTCGCCGCCGCACTCACCGGCACGCTCCTCGGCATCTTCGCCGCCTACGGCTTCATCAATCCACTCGCGAACCGAATCAAATTCAACAACGCCTCCGAACTCCTCTGCCTCCGCTGCATCATGCAAGCGGTTGCCGGGTTCGCGAAAGGCCTCGCCCCGCTCACTGCCGTCGAAATCGCCCGCCGCTCGCTCGACAGCTCCGTGCAACCCGGCGCGAACGAACTCGAAGCCGCGCTCAAAGCCCTGCCGCCGGTGAAGTGATCCATGCAGCCGAAAGCCCAGAGCCTAGAGCCTAGAGACGAACCGTGCGTCGCCATGCGGGCGGCGATGGTTTTCCTACTCTCGGCTTTGGGCTCTCAGCTCGGGACTCCGTCTTCCCATGGCTAAGAAAAAAGCCGCAGCTCATCACGGTGGCGCGTGGAAGGTCGCCTACGCCGACTTCGTCACGGCCATGATGGCGCTTTTCATGGTGCTTTGGATTTCGGCGCAGGATCAAAAAATCCTCCTCGCCACGTCGCAGTATTTTCAGAATCCGTTCCGCTCGCCCATGGACGCCACATCCGGCGTGCTGCCTTACGACAGCGATAAAAAGACCGAAAATCAGGGCGATAACGACGGCGCCAGTCAGGAGGATGTGAGAAAGAAGCAGATCGAGATGACGTTCCTCAACAGCGTCGCCGCCGACTTCTACCGCCTCCTGCATCTCGACCAGGATCTCGCCGCCAAACCGATCGACATCCAGGTCACCAGCGACGGTTTGCGCATCACGCTTTTCGATCGCGCCAATCAACCGCTCTTCGAAAGCAACACCGCCGAGTTCACCGAGTGGGGCCGCTTCGTAATGCAAAATCTGTCCTGGTCGATCGATCGTCATCACTTCCGCGTCACCATCGACGGCCACACCAAGTCCAATCTCGAACTCAGTCGCGAGAATTACTCCGCCTGGGAACTCTCCGCCGATCGCGCCAACGCCGCCCGCCGCAGCCTTGTTCATTATGCCGTGGAGCCCGGACTGATCGAGCGCGTCACCGGTTACGCTGACACCCGACCGATCGAGGGCGAAGCAGCCGATTCCGAGTCCAATCAACGCATCACCCTCAGCCTCGCGTTGTCCGCCCGTTCCCGCGACCACCAGCGCATGACGGTCGAAGAAACCGCGCACGCCGCGCAACCGCGCCCCGCTTCATGAATTCGTTCCTCCAAGGCAAGAAGACCCTCACCGTTCCGCCGCTTCGCGCCCCCGCCGCCACTCCGCGGATGCCCATAACCCCGACCGCGAAACCCGCGGCCAACACTGTATCCAAAAAATCGACACCTTGTCCCGGCGCGACGCCGACGGTCGAAGCCGTGAAAGAGGGCGACAAGGTGGTCCGCTTGGTCGTCGTTTGCTCCTGCGGCGAACGCGTCGAGATCGAGTGCCTTTATCCCGCCGGCGTCTGAGCGCGCCCGCAAACTAGCAGAGCAACCCGCCCGCGCCGCGGGCGAGAGCATCTTCGTCGCTGGCGTGAAACGCTCACGCGTTCTGCTACGGTGCAGCGCCCGGCTCGATCGTTTGGTCTTCGCGCAATCGCACCTTTTCTGAAGTCAGCCTCGATCGCGCTGGAAAATCCTGCCTCTTCGCCCTCCGGCAAGTTTTGCCATCGAAGAGTGGTGGTTTCATAAGCCACAGTGGGACGGCGATTTGTGCACTTGGCATCCGCTTTGCTAACTTGTCAACCGCATGACCATCGGCCTGTATCAGAGCGCATCGTCCCTCTCAGCCCTCGAGCAGTGGCAGGAGGTTGTTTCGCGCAACATCACGTCGAGCGATCAGAGCGCCTACCGTAAACGCACGATCACGTTTTCCTCCCAAGTCGCCGGCGAACTTCAAACCGATCCGCGCAAGCCCGTCGGTCACGAAGCCGGACTCGCGATGCTGTTCCCGAAGGTCAACCGCGGCATCAGCTTCGTTTACGGCGAAACGCAGCCCACTCGGCGCGAGCTCGACGTCGCGATCCAGGGCGAGGGTTTCTTCGAGATTCGTCGTCCTGACGAATCCGTCGTTTACACGCGCGCCGGCGAATTCCGCATGCGTCCGGATCGCGTGCTCGTCACTTCCGGTGGCGACGAGGTTCTGAGCACTGCCGGAAATCCGATCACGCTCCTTCCCAACGGCGGCCCGCTCGTTATCAACGAAAACGGCACCATCGTCCAGGGCGCCACGCCGCTCGGTCGTATCTCGGTCCAGAAGTTCGAAAACGACGAGCAACTGATCCCGATGTCCGGCGGCTATTTCGTTGCGCCAGAAGGCATCGAACCCGAGCAGGTCGACAACCCGACGCTGCTCCAGGGCTACATCGAAGGCAGCAACACTTCCTCACTCCGCGAAATGGTCGACCTCGTCCTCATCTCCCGCGCCTACGAGGCCAATCAGAAGATGATCACGACCTTCGACCAGCAGATGGGCAAAACCCTCGAAGCGCTCGGCTGAGCATAGGCATCAGCGACCGCGAGCCCACGCCTCCATGACTTCCCCAGACAGACAACCGCAATCACGACTGCATGGCCGAGCCCGCTATGGGGGCGGGCCGGCCCCTCTTTCTCGCCAAGTGCTAAACGCCCAGAGCCTCCAGCTCGGGGTGTCCGGCGCTGGTCTTCCGGCTCTCAGCTTCCAGCTCCTCCACGCATGAACCTCTCACTCTACTCGGCCGCCACCGGCATGGAGGCGCAGCAGCTCAACCTGAACACGATCGCGAACAATCTCGCGAATGTGAACACACCCGGCTTCAAGCGCAGCAAGATCGAGTTCCAGGATCTTCTATATCAAAAACCCGTGCGCGCCTCCGGCACGGATTCCGGCGGCGGCAACATCGTCCCGACCGGCGTCGAAGTCGGCAACGGCGCCCGCGTCTCCGCCACCTCGAAGGTTTTCACCCAGGGCCAGCTGACCGCGTCCGGCGAAAAACTCGATGTCGCCATCCAAGGCGACGGCTTCTTCGAGGTGCAGCGGCCCGATGGCACCATCGGTTACACGCGCGACGGATCGTTTAAACTCAATGCCCAAGGTGTCGTCGTTACGTCGGACGGTCTTCCAGTGCTCGGCGGCTTCCAGCCGATTCCGCCGGACGCGACGAATGTCGCGATCGCCGACAACGGTCAGGTCACGATCCAGACCTCCAATGGCACCAACACTTTCCGGCTCACGCTCACGCGCTTCGCGAATCCTTCCGGCCTGCGCTCGCTCGGCGGCAATCTCTACGAGGAAACCGCGGCCAGCGGCACGCCCGAAATCGGCCAGCCCGGCGAACAGGGCTTCGGCCTCGTGATGCAGGGCTACACCGAGTCGTCCAACGTCAACATCGTCGAGGAAATGGTGAACCTCATCGTCGCCCAGCGCGCCTACGAGGTGAACTCCAAGTCCATCCAAGCTTCCGACGAAATGCTCCAAAACGTCGCCCAGATGAAGCGCTAAGCCCCATGCGCCTCCTTCTCGTCATCGCTCTTCTCTTCTCCGCGGCCGCCGGCCGTGCCCAGGAAACGGATACGGCCCACCGCGCCGCGTCGGACTTCGACCCGAGCTCGACGCCGCTCACGCGCGAACACCTCGTTTCCGAACTCACGCGTCACCTCGCCGCGCACTTCAATCTCGACGGCGAACTTCAGCTCGAACTGCTCCGTCCCTGGTCTCCGCCCGCGCGCCTCGCGAAATCCTGGCAGCTCGAAGTGCTGGAGTTTCCCGCCGTCGCCGGTTCTTCGATGCTCCTTCGCTGCCGCGTCGTCGCCGACGGCGAGCCGGCGCCCGAATGGACGCTCGTTCTCCGCGCGTCCCTGTGGCGCGACGCCTGGGCCTCGCGCATGCCGCTCGCGCATGGCGACACCTTCGATCCTTCGATGCTCGAAGTGCGCCGCGTCGATCTCTTCCGCGAGCGCGATGCGCTGCCCGCGGCGGTCGGCGATCGTTCTTACGCCATGACCCGCTCCGTCGCTGCCGGTCGCCTGCTCACGTGGCGCGATGTCGGTCGCCGTCCGCTCGTGCGGAAAGGCCAGTTCGTCGAGGTCTCCGCCGTCGAGGGACAACTGGTCGTCACGATGAAAGCGCTTGCGATGGAAAACGGCGCCCAGGGCGAAACGGTCACCGTGCGAAATCCCGAATCGCGCAAGGATTTCGCCGCCATGGTCGTCGACGAAAACCGCGTGCAAGTCCGCTTCTGACATGAGCCGCATCGCTCTTCCGCTTTCCGCTCTCTTGTTCTGCACCGCTGTCGCCGTCGCTTCCGATAGCTCCGGCTCCATCTGGCCGGCCGGCACCGGCAGCGAGCGTTCGATGTTCGCCGATCGCAAAGCCTCTCGCACGGGCGATATCCTGACGATCATCGTTAGCGAATCCGCCGTCGCGCAAAGCTCGCAGAGCAAATCCTCTTCGCGCGACGCGAGCCTGAACGACGCGATTCAACAATTCCTCTTCGCAAACAGCCGCGCGCTGACGCACAAGGGTAACCTGCCCGCGATCAATCTCGGCGGCTCCTCCACCTACACCGGCGGCGGCGACGTTTCGAATTCCCAGAGCCTCTCCGCTCGCGCCGCGGTCATGATCACCGACGTGTTGCCCAACGGCAACATGGTCATCCAGGGCGTGCGCATCGTCACCTTCTCCGGCGAAACCCAATACGTCGTCCTTCACGGACTCGTTCGCGCCGACGACATCAGCCGCGCCAACACGATCGCGTCGTCCAACATCGCCGACGCCCGCGTCGAATTCTACAGCGAGGGCGAGCTCACCGACGCGCAGAAGCGCGGCTGGTTCTCCAAGCTCTACGAAAAACTCCGCCCGTTCTGAGCGAAGGAATGAAAATGGCCGCACGGATGCACAGCACTCGCTCTTTCCATTGGGTTATTCGGCTGCTCTTCGTTTTCAGCGTCGCAGCCTTGCAGCCTTTCAGCGCCTCGCTCCACGCCTCGCGTGTCAAAGACCTCACGATTCTCGAAGGCGGACGTGATAATCAGATCGTCGGCTACGGCATCGTCGTCGGGCTCGCGGGCGACGGCGATAGCAACGCGGACACCACGCTGCGCAGCTTGGGCAACATCCTCCAGCGCTACGGCCTCACCATCGATTCCGACGACATCAAATCGAAGAATGCCGCGGCCGTCATGGTGACCGCCGACATCGGTCCGTTTCTCAAACCCGGTGCGCGCATCGATGTGAACGTTGCATCCCTCGGGGACGCGAAATCGCTCCAGGGCGGTGTGCTTCTGCAGACTCCGCTTCTCGGCGCCGACGGCCGGGTTTACGCAGTCGCCCAAGGGCCTGTCGCCACCGGCGGGTTCATCGGTGGAGCGGGTGGGGCAGGGGGCGCGACCGTTCAAAGAAATCATCCGACCGTCGGCGTGATCAGCAATGGTGCGATCGTCGAGCGCGAGATCGCCTCGTCCTTCGTCCGCGACAACCAGCTTCGTCTTCTTCTCCACAATCCGGATTTCACCTCCGCCGCCCGCATGGCCGAAGCGATCAACGCCCGCTGGCCCACCTCCGCCATGGCCACCGACGCCGCGACCGTCGCCGTCACGCTCCCTGAAAACTATCGTGGCCAGGATGTCGCGTTCATCGCCGACCTCGGCTCCATCGAAGTCCGGCCCGACACCCTCGCTCGGGTCGTGATCAACGAACGCACCGGCACCATCGTTGCGACTTCGACCGTGCGCCTTTCACAGGTCGCCATCGCGCTCGGCTCACTCACGATCACCGTCAGTTCCAACATCGGCGTCAGCCAGCCCAACGCGTTCGCACCCGGCGGCCAGACCGTCGCCGTGCCGAGCACGCAGACCGACGTCAACGAAGTGAGGGGCGGTTTCACGGTTCTCAACGAACCGCCCACGATCGAGCGTCTCGCCGCCGCCCTCAACGCCCTCGGAGTGTCCACCCGCGAGATGATGGCGATCTTCCAAAGCCTGAAACGCTCCGGCGCGCTTCAAGCCGAACTCGTGATCAACTGATCCGCGCGAAACCATGAGCGTCGCTCCCATCAACGCCGTTTCTCCCGCCGCGAACCAAGGCGTGACCGAGGTGGTTCGCACCCCCGGACGCGCGCTACCCGCACAGGCGCTGCGCAATGCTTCTCCCGAAGTTCAGCGCAAGGAAGTCGCCGCCCAGTTCGAAGCCATCCTTGTCCGCCAACTCCTCAAACCGACCATGATTTCGATGCTCGGCGAAGAAGGTGGCGCCGCGAGTGGCGTTTACGGCGACATCATGACGGAAAGCTTCGCCCAACAACTCACCCGCGGCGGCGGCCTTGGTCTCGGCCGCATGCTCGAACAACAACTCGCCCCCCGCGCACCCATCGTTCCCCCGTCGGGCGAACCTCTTTCCGCTCCATGACCTGGCAAACCATCGCCGACCATCTCCGCCAGGAACTCGCCGAATACGGCGAACTCCTCCGCCTTTTCGAACAGCAGCAAGAGGCGCTGTTCAAATGCGACGCCGACACCGTGCTCCAGTTCAGCAGTCGTCTCGAAGACCAGGCGCACATCCTGCAGGATTGCCGTCGCCGCCGCGAGGAAGCCGTCGCGCTCTTCGCTTCCGGTTTTTCTCTTCCCGCTTCGACCACGCTCCGCGCGCTGCTCGATCGCGTTGAACAAGACGCCCGTCCGCTGCTCGAAGCGCTCATCAACGAGATCAATCATCTCCTCCACCGCGTGCGTCGCACGAGCCGCCACAATCACGCCCTGCTCACGCGCACGCTCGAGTTGCATCAAGAGATGCTGCGCGAGCTCCGCCCCGACGCGTTCACCAAAACCTATTCGCCCTCCGGTCGCGTCTCCGTGGCCGGTGCCGGCACCGCCTCCCTCCGCGCCGCCGGCTAGTCGCTGCGCGCATCTTAAATCTCAAATCTGAGATTCCAGCACCCATGTCCGGTCTCTTCTCGAGCCTCAATTCTTCGGTCAATGCGCTGAGCGCGCATAGCCGTGCCATCGAGACCACCGGCAAGAATCTTAGCAACGTCAGCAACGCCAGCTACGCGCGCCAGCGCATCATTTACGGCGATCGCGGCACCGTGATGACGCCGCAAGGCGCTCAGAGCCTCGGCATCGAAGCGCTCGGCGTGCAACAGCTGCGCGACAAACTCCTCGACCGCCAGGTCGTTCGCGAAGTCGCGCTGACGGGCTATTACGAAGCGCAACAAAAAGCCTATCAACGCGCGCAGGCCGCACTCGGCCAGGACGTCGCGAGCGCGAGTTCGACGCAGGGCGCTTCCAACACCACTACCGACACGGGCATCGCCGCCGCGCTCGACGATTTTTTTGGCGCGTTTCACAGCTTCGCAGCCAATCCGACCGACACCGGCCAACGACAAACTTTGCTGCAGAATGCCAGCATTCTCAGCGATCGTATGCGGCTCGCGGATACGCGTCTCGCGCAAGTCCAGGCCGATCTGGATTATCAGGTGGGGAGCGATGTGCAGGACGCGAATCGCCTGCTGCAGACCATCGCTGAGCTCAACGGCCAGATCGGCCGCTTCGAAATCAACAATCCTGGCACCGCGGTCGACTTGCGCGACCAGCGTCAGGCCGCGCTCGAAAAACTCGCCGCGAAGCTCCCGATCGAAACTTCCGAATCCGGCGGCCAGCTCGAAGTCACCGTGCGCGACGGCAATGGCGATCCGGTGGTCCTCGTGAACCTCGCCGTCGTCCAGGGTTCGCTCGCGTTCGATCCCAATTCCACTCCGCCGACCATCACGGGCGGCAGCGCCAATTCCGTGATCAGCCTGAATTCCGGCTCGATCCACGGTTCGATGAACGCCCGCACCGGCGCGATCCAGACGATTCGCGACCAGCTCGATCAACTCGCGGCTCAGCTCGTCACGTCCGTCAACGGCATCTACAATCCCGGCAACGCCTCCACCAATTTCTTCGCGGCAAGCCGGACGACTGCCGGCACCATCGCTCTCGACGCCAGCATCACCGCGGCCAGCCTGCGTGCGAGCAACAGCGGCCATGCCGGCAACAACGCCGTCGCGCTCGCCATCGCGCAACTCGCGGACACCAAGTTTTCCACCACCGGAGTTCCTCCTGATCACATCGACGGCACGTTCAGCGGATTCTTCTCCGGCGCCGTCAGCGGACTCGGACAAGCGGTATCTGGCGCCACTGCGCGCGTGAACGATCAATCCCGCATCGAGCAGCTCGTGCGTTCCCAACGCGATGCGGTCAGCGGCGTCTCGCTCGATGAGGAAATGGCCGACCTCCTGAAATACCAGCGCGCGTTCCAGGCCTCATCCCGCGTCTTCACCACGATCGACAACCTCCTGGACGTCGTCGTCAACCAACTCGGCCGTTAATCCTCATGAGAATCGCTTCCAACACGGTCTCGGATTCGATGATCCGCCAGATTCAGCAGCTCACGAGCGAACAGGCGAAGCTCCAGCTGCAGGTGTCGACCGGCCGCCGCATCACCCAGCCGGAAGACGATCCCGCTGCCGTCGGTCGCGTGCTCGGTCATCAAACCGAACAGCGTCAGATCAAACAATTCGCCAGCAACGCCGCGCGCGCTCTCACGCTCGCCCAGGCGTCCTACTCCGGGCTGCAGGGGTTGAAGAAAGTTTCCGATCGCGCGGGCGAACTCGCCACGCTCGGCACCGGCGCGCTGAGCGCCGATTCGATGCGCACCTACGGCACCGAGGTCGAACAGCTGCTCGAACAGGCGCTCCAACTCGCGAACTCCCGTCAAGGCGGCGACTACATCTACGGCGGCACCGCCGTCGACGCGCCGCCGTTCGCCGCCGCGCGCGATGCCGATGGCCGCATCACTGGAATCGTTTACGTGGGCAATGCGGAACGGGCCGCCATTCCGCTCTCCGAGGCCACCACGATCACGCCGGCGACCACAGGCGAGACGAATTCCGGTATCGCCGATTTCCTCAATTCACTCGTCGCGCTGCGCGATGCGTTGAACGCCGGCAACCTCGACTCGGTGCGCGCCACGCAACCGAATCTGACCCAAGCCGAAGACCTGATCATCGGCGCGATGGCCGACAACGGCGGCATCCAAACCCGCATCGAAGCCGCGCAATCCCAACAAAAGGACCGCGCGATCAATCTCGAGTCGCTGATCTCGGACGAGTCCTCCGTCGATCTGCCGACCACGATTGTGAAGCTCAACCAGACCCAAACCGCCTACCAGGCCGCTTTGGCTTCGGCGGCCAAGATCATGAATCTCTCTCTGCTCGACTACATCCGCTAACCCCGAAACCGCGCTTCAACTTCGTCTCATGAAAGTCATTCCCGACATCACTCCGTTCGACTTCGGAGCTCCCGCCGCCAACGAGATCATCCTTCCGCAGGGCATCATCGGTTTCTCGCAATACACCCGCGCCGAACTGATCTCCATGCCGGAGCACGTCCCGTTCATCTGGATGCGGCTGCATGGCCCGGCCCATCTCGATCCGATCCATTTCATCGTCCTGGAACCGGGCGGGCTCATCGCCGATTATGAACCCGAGATCTTCGACGAAGACGCGGAGCAGCTCGGCCTTCACGACAGCTCGGACGCGATGATCCTCAACATCGTGACGCTGCGTAACCAGCAGCCAGGCGACGCCACCGTGAACCTCGTCGGGCCGTTGATCATGAATCGCCGCACGCGCATCGGCCGCCAGGTCGTCATTTCAAACTACTCCCGTTACAGCGCCCACTTCCCGCTCGTCCCCGAAGCCGCCGCCGAACCGCTCGCCCGCACCGCTTGAACCTTCACCGCCATGCTTGTCCTCTCACGCAAGGTTAACGAGGCGATCGTCATCGGCGATTCCATCGAGATCCGCATCACGCGGATCGAGGGGGATTTCGTGAAGATCGGCATCGCCGCTCCGCGCGAGGTCCCAATCTTCCGCAAGGAAGTATTGAGCGACATCGTCGCGTCCAACCAGGCCGCCGCCGTCCACGCGCCGCGCCAGATCGCGCTGCCCGCGCTGCCCAAACCCAAATCCCAGCCGCCCGTTTCTGCCGCGGCCGTCAAAGCCTGAACCGTCCCTCCTTCCTCTTTAACTCACTAAAAGCCCCCCGTCATGAGCGTCATCAACACCAACATCCAAGCCATGGCCGCCGCCCGGTCGCTCAACGCGAGCCAGGAAGCACTCGGCCGTTCCCTCACCCGGCTTTCGTCCGGATCGAAGATCGTCAACCCGTCCGACGACGCCGCCGGCCTCGCCGTGTCGGAAAAACTCGACGCTCAAAACCGCCGCGTGCAGGCCGCCACGACCAATGTCCAGAATGCGGTTTCCTACATTCAGACGGCCGACGGCTTCATGAGCGGCATGACGAAGATTCTCTCGCGCATGAGCGAGCTCGCGATCCTCGCCAAGGACGTCACGAAGAACCCGAGCGACGTTGATCTGTATCAGCAGGAATTCACTGCCCTCCAGGATCAGCTCCGTGCAACCATCGGTGGTTCCACGGCGGAGATCGGAGGCACCGCAGATATCGACACACCGCTCGGCGCCTTTAACGGGATCTCGCTTTTCGGATCCAACTCCGACGGCCTCACCGTCACCATCGGCCAGGCGATCGGCCAGGACATGACCATTCGCGAATCGAACCTTCGCACCGGCGCGATGGGCGATATGATTACGCAGGATGGAAGCGGCGACTACGCGATCGCGATCACCGACGCCGACGCGATCGAGAACATCACCGAGGCGATTCAACAGATCGCGACCGAGCGCGCGAAATTGGGCGCGTCGCAATCCCGTCTCGAGCTCGCTGCGACCACGCTCTCGGTGGAACACGAAAATCTCGCCTCCGCCATCTCACGTATCCGCGACGTGGATGTGGCGAAGGAGTCCACCGCGTTCGCCAAATACAACATCCTCGTGCAGTCTGGCACCGCGATGCTTTCGCAGGCGAATCAGACTCCGCAAGCCGTGCTCAAGCTGCTCAACAGCTAAGCGCCCGATTTATCAAGAGAGAGAGCCCGCCGTTCCCGGCGGGCTTTTTTATTGCGGGGAATCGGGCGCGTCGAGAAAGGCACTATGCCTTCATTGGCGGATGAGGGATAGTTCCGCTGCGGGCTGAGCACCGCTGCGCGTCTCACTTCGTCGCGGCGGTTTCCGGATGCAGCGCGCGATGCACCATCCACGCGAGCTCGTCGGTGGTGAAAGGCTTCCCGAGCAATTCCACGTGGCCGATTTGTTCGATCTCTTGCGGCGGGATTTTCAAGAAATAGCCCGACATCACGATGATCGGCATCTTGGGCGCGAATTCGCGCACCTTGCCCGCGAGTTCGGTGCCGGTCATGCCAGGCATCGTTTGATCGGTGATCAGCACCGCGCACGCGTTCGGGTCGGCGCGCAATGCTTCCAGGCACTGCGGCGCTGTATCCACGGTGGCAGCACGATAGCCTTTGTTTTCCAATGCGAACTTCGTGAAGCTGGCGACGGTGTCTTCGTCGTCGACGATGAAGATCATCTCTCCGCTGCCGCGCGGGGCCTGCAACGTGGTGCCGCCTTCCTTTTCTGCATCCACAGCCGCGACCGGAAGGTAAATGTGGAAAGTCGAACCAGCGCCGATCCTGCTCTCGACGTCGATCGCTCCGCGGTGCGCGCGCACGATTCCGTGCACGACCGCGAGTCCGAGTCCGGTGCCTTCGCGCACTTCCTTCGTGGTGAAGAACGGATCGAAAATCCGCTGCAGCGTCGTCTCGTCCATCCCGTGTCCGTTGTCGCTGACGGTGAGCCGCAGGTAGTCGCCGGCCGGGAGCGTGGCGAGCGTCGCGGTGCGATGCGCGATGTTGTCGACCGGCGTGAGGCTGATCGAAAGCACGCCGCCTTTTCCCGTCATCGCATGAGCGGCGTTCGACCCGAGGTTGAGCAACACCTGGTGAATTTGCGTGGCGTCGCCCTGGACCGGCCCGCATTCGGGCGAGATATGTGTTTCGATCGCAATCGTCGCTGGAATCGTCGCGCGCAACAGCCGGCGCGCTTCTTCGATGACCAACGCCAGATCGAGGGACGTGTGCTGATCGTCCGGCGATTGGCGCCCGAAGGTGAGGATCTGTTCGACGAGCTCGCGCGCGCGCAAGCTCGCACCGCGTGCCTGAGACATGTAATCGCGGGCCGTCTCGTTGTCGCCGAGCACGTCTTCGACGAGCTCCTGATAGCCCATGATGCCGGTGAGGAGATTGTTGAAGTCGTGCGCGATGCCGCCGGCGAGCGTGCCGAGCGTCTCCATCTTCTGCGCCTGGAAAAGTTGAAACTCCAGTTTGCGACGAGCCTCCTCGCTGTCGCGGCGGCTGCTGATATCTTGGAACGCGCCGATGAGCCGCACGGGCTTGTGATCGTGAAGATCCGCCCGGGCCAGGGCGCGCACCCAGATACGACGTTCGGTTGCCGTGATGAGCGGCAGTTCGAGGTCGAAGTGACGCCCATACGTCATCGCCGCTTTCATCGCGGTCGAGATGATGTCGCGCGCTTCGGGAGCAAAGAACTGGATCGCGGACTGAACGGTCGGCTTGAAGTCTGGGCCCACTTCATGGATGCGGCGGACCTGTTCGGACCACTCGAGGTGCATCGTCTCGAGGTCGAGTTCCCAACCCCCGATCTGCGCGATTTCGCTGACCTGGGTTGCGAGCTGTTCGAACTGGTGGAGCCGCTGCTCCAAGTTCTTTCGCGCCGTGATGTCCGTGTGCATGCCGACCATGCGGAGCGGTCGGCCTTGGGCGTCGCGGTTCACGACTTTGCCGCGGTCCATGATCCACTTCCATTCGCCCTGGCGGGTCCGCATGCGGTATTCGTGATGATACAACGCCGTGCGCCGCGCGAAGTGTTCTCCGGTCGCGAGGATGCAGCCGGGAAGATCGTCCGGATGGATGAGCTGCCGCCAGCTCTCGATCGTGTCGGGCACCTCGCCGATATCGTATCCAAGCATCTGTGACCAACGCTGGTCGTGGTAGGTGACGCCGGTGGGCACGTTCCAGTCCCATACACCGTCGTTGGTGCCTTCGACTGCCAGCTGCCAGCGTTCCTCCGCCATGCGAAGCGCTTCGAGCGTTTGTTTCTCGGCGGTGATGTCGCGGTCCATGCCCACGACGCGGACCGGACGACCTTGCTCGTCGCGACGCACGTAGGCGTGCATTTCCACGTGGCGCACGAAGCCGTCGGGTAGAATGATGCGGAATTCGTTGTCGTATTCCTCTCGGCCGAAGCTGAGAGCGTCCTGTTCGATTTGCTCGGCGCGCGCCCGGTCGTCGGGATGGAGCAGTTGCAGCCACGAAGTGCGCGTGCCGCCGAATGCATCGCGGGCCATGCCGTAGATTTCGAAAATGCGGTCGTCCCAGATGACGCGTCCGCTCGCCGGATCCCAATCCCATACGCCGTAGCGCGATGCGCGCAACGCGAGCTGCCAACGGTCGGTGAGGACGCGGAGGCGTTCCTCGTTTTCGCGCTCGGCGGTGATGTCGCGACTCGTGCCGGTGATGCGCAGGAGTTTTCCCTGGCTGTCGCGTTGCACGATCGCGCGCGATTCGACGTGTCGCACGCCGGGCTCGCCGGGACGGATGACGCGAAATTCCTGGTCGTAGAAATTGCCTCCCGCGAGCACGAGTTCGAACCGGGCTTGGGCGAGCGAGCGATCGTCGGGATGCAGACACGCCATCCACGCCTGGAACGTGCCGTCGAACTCACCTGATTTTAGCCCGTGAATGATGTGCGTCCGCTCGTCCCACGTGTGTTTTTGCGTGGCGGCGTCCCATTCCCACACCCCGAGTGCAGCGGATTGCGTGGCGAGTTGGAGGCGTTCGTTGAGAACGCGGAGATGCTGTTCGGCGAGGCGATGCGCGGTGACATCGGTTTGAATGGCGATCCAGTTGACGAGCTTTCCGGACGCGTCGTGCACCGGCTCCATGTCGACGATCTGCCAATACGGATGACGACTCTTCGTGTAGTTGAGGATTTCGACGTAGCAGCGTTCGCCGCTCTGAATCGCTTTCCGCAGCTGCGCGATACTGGCCGGATCGGTGTCGGGTCCTTGGAGGAAATGTCCGGGCTTCTCGCCTTTCACCTCCGCGAGCGAATAGCCGGTCATGCGCTCGAAGGCGGTATTCGCCCATTCGAGGCGGCCCTGCGCGTCGGTGATGACGACACCGTTGGTGGTGTTGCGGGCGACGAGTCCGAGCTGCGCGTTTTCGCGGGTGGTCGTGCGCAGGTGCACGCTGAGGGTGCGCAGCTCGCTGGTGCGGCGGGCGACGAGCTCCTGCAGGCGTGCGGCCTGGTGTTCGAGCACGGTGTTGAGCCGCGCGTGTTCGCTCTCGGCGGCCTTGCGGCGGTCGTCGATTTCGACGGCTGCGCGCGCGGACAACATCGTGTGCAGGAACCCGCCGATCACGAGCAGCGCGAGCACGAACGCCGGCGCGAAACCCGGCTGGATGAGCTGGAGGTGCAGCAGCACGAGCGTGAGCGCGAGCATGCCGGCGGGCAGCAGTGTAACGCCGTAGAACAGTCGGCGGGCGAGCGCGCCCGCGGACGATTTCGCCAGCAGCATGCGCATCAGCTTGTGGTTGGGACGCAGCAGCAATCCTCCCACGCTCGCAACGAACAGTCCCGCGGCGTCGCCCGCATTGAGATGGAGCGGATGAGCGAAACGCGTGGCGAACTGCAGCGCATGCATCAGCAGCGTCGCGGCGCTCAAGGCGAGCGCGACGATCAGCAGCCACGCTGAAAGATTCCGGGTGCCGCGATGGGACTGGCGTTCCGAGATCAGCAAACCGAGCCCGACGAGGGCGACCACAAGCGCGGCATCGAGCGAGGCGTGTGGTTGCATCCCGACGTCACCGTCCGCCCAGAACATGAAATCGGGCGCCGTCAGGCGCCCCGCCGCGGCGTCCAAACCGACGAGGGCCGCGACCCACGCGACCGCGCCAGCCGCAAGCAACGCGGCCGCGATCGATCCGCTGGGTTTGGTGCGCAACCACAACGATGCTCCGATAAGCATCAACCAGAAGGGCGCTTCGGACCAGCCATTGGAATCGCCGATGAGCACCGTCGCCGCGCGGACGATGCCCAGGGCGAACACCACAATGCCGGCGATTGCAGGAGCGCGGCGGATATTGTCTTCGAGCGACATGCTGGAGAGGAACGGCGGCCGAGCGTGCGGATAGCAGGAGCAAAAGCAATGGCGCCGCAGGCCAGCAGCAGGGCGGATGCCGGCCAAGGGAGGAAAAATGATTCAGGGCTTCGGATGCAGATGCTTCTTTAGTTTCGCCACTTGGTGACGAATGGCACGACGACGCCCGCCCGCTTTCCGTGCGGCGAACTCAAGTTTTACCGAACCGTGACGAACAACCCAGAGCCACATTTCACCCCATGAATCGATCCCTTCGTCTTGTTGTTGCCGCTTTGCTTTGCCTTGCGACCGTATCGTTTTCGTTCGCCGCCGCGGGCCGCGAACCGCCGGTCCCGGTTCGCACGGTTGCGCCGGATTATCCGCGCGACCTGCGCGCCCAAAAGGTTTCCGGCGTGGTGATGATCAAATGCACGATCGACGAGCAGGGCAACGTGTCCGAGACCGAGGTGGCGAAGTCCAGCAATGAAGGCTTCGACAAGTTCGCGGTCGATGCGCTGAAAAAGTGGAAGTTCAAGCCCGGCCGCCAGGACGGATCGCCGATCGCGATGACCGTCACGATTCCCATCAAGTTCGTTGCCGAAGAGTCCTGAGCGTAGCCCAGCCAGCTTCAGCCCAATCGTCCCATGTCACTCCAGAATCTCACCATCGGTAAGAAGATCGCGCTCGGCTTCGGTTTCCTCTTCGTCCTGTTGATTGGCGTTGCGGCGATCGCTTACACCGCTTTGGGCGGCGCGGGTCGGCGTCTGGAGATGTTCTCCGCGAGCGCGCAGGAGACCTTCACGGCCGCTTCGTTGGAAGCGGCGATGCAGGAGCTGAAGCTGCAGGTGAACGAATTCCTCGCGACGGGTTCCGCCGAAAGCATCGCCGCGTGCGATACTGCGCGGAAGGCGCTCGATACGGAACTGGCCCGCGCGGCGGAGCAAATCGTCGACCCTTCGCGGGCCGCTGAAGTGGCGAAAGCCCGGGAGTTGCTCGCGACGTATAATGCGGCGTTCGCCGATCTGGTCGCCAATCACCGCGCGCGCCTCGGCATCGAAAACGAAGTGCTCACGCCCTCGGCCAAGACGATTGCCGAAGGTCTTCAATCGCTGCTGGCCCAGGCGCAAACGCAGGGTGACATGAACGCGGCTTTCCAAATTTCGAGCGGATTGGGGGCGTTCTATGAGTGCATGAGCCTCGCCAATGCGTTTCTTCTGACCTCTGACGCGCCGAAGGCGGTTTCCGCTCGCGAAGCCCTGGCAACCACGGTCTCGCAGATCGGGCGCATGCAGCAGGACCAGATCGAGATGGAAAAGCTCGACGCCAGCCTCAAGGATGACGCGAAAACGCAGCTGCTCGCGAGCCTGCGCGAAACCGCCGAGACGTATCGGGATGGCTTGGACAAAGTTGTGGCGGGTCATCAAGCGCGCGCCAAGATCCTGGCGGAGCGAATCAATCGGGTTGCTCCTGAATTCACCGCGGCGCTGTCCCGGGTGAAGACCGCCGTGCACGCTTATCAGCAAGACCTGCAGGACCGCACGCATGCGGAGCAGAAGCGAAACGAGTTCGTTGTTTTCGTGATCACAGCCGTGGGCCTCGGCGCGGGTGCGATCGCTGCATGGCTCATCACGCGCGGCGTGACGCGCCGCATCACCGAAGTGGCCGCGCGGCTCGCGACGGAATCCGACAAGACGGCCTCGGCGGCCCAACAAGTTTCCCAAGCGAGCCAGTCGATGGCGAACGGCGCTTCGCAACAGGCCGCTTCGCTCGAGGAGACGAGTTCGTCGCTCCACGAAATGGCGAGCATGACCTCGCGCAATTCCGACAATGCTCAGAACGCGAAGACCCTCGCGAATCAGGCGCGCCAGACCGCCGATGCGGGCGCGATTGAGATGGAGGAAATGAAGCGCGCGATGGCAGCGATCAAAGGATCGAGCACGGAGATTTCGAAAATCATCAAGACCATCGACGAGATCGCGTTTCAGACGAACATTCTCGCGCTCAACGCGGCGGTGGAAGCGGCGCGCGCGGGCGAGGCTGGTTTGGGTTTTGCGGTCGTGGCGGATGAAGTGCGCAATCTCGCGCAACGCTGCGCCGGTGCCGCGAAGGAAACGGCCGACAAGATTTCCGCTTCGACGGAGAAGAGCGAACAAGGTGCGCGCATCAGCGAAAAGATGGCCGCGAATTTGGCGGCGATTGTCGACAAGACGCGTCAGCTCGACGAGCGCATCGCCGAGATCGCGCAATCCTCGCACGAACAGAGCGAGGGCATCGGGCAGCTGAACAGCGCCGTGGCGAGCATGGACAAGATCACGCAGGAGAACGCGGCGCTGGCCGAAGAGTCCTCCGCGTCGGCTGAGGAGTTGAAGTCGCAAGCGGAGCAAGTCCGTCTTGCCGTGGCCGAACTCATGCGGATGGCGAAAGGCGATGAAACGACCGCCACGAAGGACGCTCAGATTTCAGTGGAGGAATCGGTGAAAACGCCCGCGCTGACGAAGCGCAGCGCGCCGGTGCGCACGATGCGGGCTCCCGTGGTGAATGGCGCGCGTAAAAGCGCTCTCGCCGTGGCCGACGCCAACCGCAATGGCCACGCGAACGGCGCGAACGGCCACGACGATACGGACAAGTTTTTCGAGTAAGGCGCGTCTCGCAGCGAGACGCTCGCGTTTTTCGTTAAGCAGTGGGTGCGGTTTGCACGCGCTCGTCGACGATGGCGGCGGTGACGAGGTCGGCGCCGACGTTCACCGAGGTGCGCATCATGTCGAGGATGCGGTCAGCGCCGATGACGATGCCGATGCCTTCGGCGGGGATGCCGAAGGACATCAGCAAGCCGGCGATCAACGGGAGCGAACCGCCGGGGATCGCGGCGACGGCTACGGCGCTCAGCACGCTGAGGATGAGGAGCGTGACTTGTTGGGAAAGGTGCAGATCCACGCCGAAAACCTGAGCGACGAAAAGAACGACGCAGCCTTCGTAAAGGGCGGTGCCGCTCATGTTCATCGTGGCGCCGAGCGGGAGCACGAAGCCGGCGGTTGAAGGCGACACACGCAGGGTGTCGCGGGCACAATCGAGCGAGGCAGGCAACGTGGCGGCGCTGGAACTCGTCGAAAACGCGGTGACGAGGACGGTCTTGATGTCGCGAAAAAACGCCCGAGGCGAACGACGGCTCCAGAGTTTGAGGAAGAGCGACATCGTGCCGAACATGTGCAGCATCAGCACGGCGGCGCAGCCGAGGACGAAGGTTCCGAGCGCCAGCACGATATCGACGCCGATTTTCACGATGACCGAGTAGATCATCGCGGGCACGGCGTAGGGGGCGAGTCGCAGCGCGAAGTGAACGATGCCGGTCATCACTTCCGAAACGAGTTCGAGGCCGTCCTGAAGTTTCCGGCGTTTTTCCGGGGCGAGCTGCGTGCCGACGGCGCCGACGAGGATGGCGAAGACGATGAGTGGAAGGACGTCGCCGAGCGTGGTGCGGGAGTTGCCCACGAAAGCGCCGAAGAGATTTCGCGGCATGAACATGTCGAGCAACGTGTTCAGGTTCATGGGCGGCTGCTCGGCGCGGGTGGCGACGACACTTTGTGCGGCGCCGCCGAATTCGGCCATGAGGCGGTCCTTGGCTTCGAGGCTGAGATGGTCGCCGGGCTGGAGCAGGTTCATCATCAGCAGCCCGAGCGCGACCGCGATGCCCATGTTGAGAAAGAAAAGGGCGAAGGTGCGGCTCGCGAGCGGACCGATTTGGTCGATGCGTCCCAGTTGCACGACGCCGGCGGCGAGCGAGGCGAATACGAGCGGGATGACGACGAAGAAGAGCATCCGCAGGAACACCTGGCCGAACGGATCGAGGACGTTGGTCGACACGCCCCGCATGAAGTCGAGGGCGGCGGGCGAGAAGCGGCCGATGAATAAGGTGAGAACGCCGGCGGCGATTCCGATGCCCAGTCCGATCAAGATTCGATTCGCGAGACGGCGGTCCACATCAGCCATGCGCGTGACGGTGTGGGCAAGAGGCGATCTGTCCATCGTTTACTGCGCCGGAGCGCAACCGGCCGGCAGATGAAGCGTCAGGTTGCGGTGCGACCGCGCGAGCATTTGGATCCATTGAATAAATTTTTCCTGTAATGAAAAAACCGGTGCTGGCGGTGACGTTGGGGGATGCGGCGGGGACGGGGCCGGAGTTGATCGCGAAGGCGTTTGGAGAGATGGAGGTGTGCGAGGTGTGCCGGCCGGTGGTGGTGGGATCGGCGGAGGTGATGCGGGAGGCGGTGAAGATTGTCCGAGCGAAGAGTGAGGTGCGGGTGATAGGGGGGGCGGAGGAGGCCGGAGATGATGCGGGGATTATCGATGTGATCGATTTGGCGAATGTGGAGATGGCGAAACTCGAGCGCGGGAAGGTGAACGCGGCGACGGGACGGGCGGCGTATCAGGCGATCAAGCACGCGGTGGAGTTGACGCTGTCCGGCGAGACGCAAGCGGTGGTGACGTCAGCGATCAACAAGGCGGCTTTGCATGAAGCGGGGTTTCACTACGACGGACATACGGAGTTGCTGGCGGAGCTGTGCGGCAAGCCGAAGGTCACGATGATGCTCGTGGCGGGAAAACTGCGGGTGTGTCACGTGAGCACGCACGTGAGTTTGAGCGAGGCGATCCGGAGGGTGACGGTGGAGCGGATTTTGGAGGTGGTGAAGATCGCGAACGACGGAGTGCGGAAAATGGGCATCGAGCGGCCGCATATTGCGGTGGCAGGATTGAACCCGCACGCGGGCGAAGGAGGGTTGTTTGGGCGGGAGGAGATCGATGTGATTGCGCCGGCGGTGGAAGAAGCGAACCGGCGCGGGTTTCGCGTGAGCGGCCCGTATGCGGGCGACACGGTTTTCTTTCGGACGCTGCAAGGGGAGTTCGATTGCGCGATCGCGATGTATCACGATCAGGGGCACGTCGCGGCGAAGATGCTCGGGATCTGGCAGGGCGTGAACGTGACGCTTGGGCTGCCGATCGTGCGGACCTCGGTGGAGCACGGGACGGATTTTGCGAATGCGGGGACTGGACGCGGGGATCCGCGGAGTTTGGTGCAGGCGTTGAAACTGGCGGCGCGGATGGCGGGGAATGCGGATTCGCGGTGGGGGAGATGAAGAGAATGGCCGCAAGAAGGCGCAAAAGGCGCAAAGAAGGATGAAGGAGTTTTTTTTGGCGGATGATTTGAGCGGGGCGCTGGATGCGGGCGCGGCGTTTTTTCGGACGGGACGGCGGGTGCGAACGGTTTTGGACGGCGAACTGCCGGACGCGTGGACAGGTGAGGTCGTGGCGCTGACGACGGAGACGAGGAATGTGTCGGCGAACGTCGCGGGGAAGAAAGTGCGCGAGGTGTTGGAGCGAGCGCGGGCGCGCGGCGCGCGGTTGTTGTTCAAGAAAATCGATTCGACGATGCGCGGGCCGGTGGCTGCGGAGTTGGGGGCGTTGCTCGCGGCGATGCCGGATGTGCGGGTGTTGTTTTCACCGGCGAATCCGGCGGCGGGGCGGACGGTGCGCGACGGCGTGCTTTATGTGCGCGGCGTGCCGGTGAATGAGACGGAGTTTGGGCGCGATCCGGTTTGGCCGGTGCGAGCGAGCGGGTTGAAGGAGTCGCTGGGAGAGGCGATGGGGGAGCGCGTGACGATCGCAGATGCGGAGACGCAGGAAGATTTGGAGCGCGCGGTGGCGCGGATGCGTGAGAAAGGCGAGGCGTGGGTGGCCGTGGGATCGGGGGCGCTGGCGGTGGCAGTAGCAGGAAAGCGGATACGGCGGGAAGAAGCGAAGGCGTTGCCGGCGGGGCCGGGATTGGTCGTGTGCGGGAGCGGGCATCCGTTGAACCGGATCCAGGCGGAGCGGTTGCGGAGCGAGCGCGGGGTGAGTGTGCAGGAGGTGAGATTGCACGGTGGAGGCGTGGCGCCTCCAGGGGAATTGGGCGCAGGCGGGGTGTTGATGGTTGAAGCGGCGCGAGGCGAGAGCGCGGCGGCGTTGCGGGCGATCGTAGGCGCGGCGAAAGAAGCGATCGACCGCGGCGGAGTGCGGAAGATTTTTGTGACCGGCGGGGAGACGGCGTTTGCGCTGGGGCGTGAACTCGGCGTGCGAGAGTTGGAACTTTGGGAAGAGATTGAAACCGGCGTGTGCGGGTGTGAGGCGGAGAGGCGCGGGGAGAAGATGTGGATCGCGGTGAAACCGGGTGGTTTTGGGAACGAGGAAACGTGGGTGAAGGTGTGGGATTGGTTGAGCGGGAAATTCCAACGACGGTTCGACTTGCATTGATTTCTGAACCGGCGGAGCTTGGCGCGGGTTCGAAGAAAGCTTCGAAGGCAATCGAGACAGTCGGGCCGCTGTTTCACCAACCATTGGTGCGCGCGTGTTCGCTGGGTCTCTGCATCTCCGCCGAGGTCGAGGTGGATGCGTTGCGTGCCGTTGAAAGAGCGCGTCATGAACAACACGAAAGAGAGCGGCCCAATTGTTTCGCCCACTGTTGAACCCGGCACCTATCGCTGGGACGGGCATATGTCCGACGACGTCGGGGCAACGTTTGGAGTGCAGCCGATGGCTTACCTCAGTGCCACGCGCGACGAGATCGTGATCTCCGGCAGTCGGGGCACTCATCGCGTGCCTCGAACGGCGATCACGAGAATCAGCCGCGGGAAAATGTATCCCTGGTTCTTTGCGGGTATCCGAGTTCGGCATACGTTGAGCGCGGTGCCAGCCGAACTTCAATTCAAGCCGATGGGCGTGCATTGGCGCGACGTGCTGCGCGCGCTTCGCGAACTCGGGTTTCCCGCAACGTGATTCACATGATGCTGCTTCAACGTTGCCTGCGCCTTCTGCCGCTCCTCGGGCTCGGTCTCATCAGCCCGCTGTGCGAAGCGGCGCAAGCGGTTGCGGAGGCGCCCTTGCCGCGACCGTTGGAGAACTACGCGGATCCGGAGGGCGGTTTGCTGGAGGTGTTGCAACATCGCCTCGCGGTCGAGCCGTTCAATGGCGTGGCGCTGGCGATCTTTTTGTGCGCGATCTGCCACACGTTTCTCACGTCCGAGTTTCGCCATCTGGCGCACGTCGCGGAAGAAGAGCATGCGGCGCGTCGCAATCGGCGGCGGCCGGGAGATTCGGACGGCGATGGGCAGCGGGATGAGGTGAGTTTCAAAGGGCAGATCTTTCATTTCCTTGGCGAAGTGGAGGCGGTCTTTGGGATTTGGGCGGTGGTGTTGGCGGGGGCGATCGCGGTCCGCTTCGGCTGGGAAGGCGTGACCGACTACATCGGAACGGCGGTCAATTACACGGAGCCGATGTTTGTGGTGGTGATCATGGCGATTGCGGCCACGCGTCCGGTGCTGCGTTTCGCGGAAGCGAGCTTGCGCAAAGTGGCGTCGCTCGGCGGTGAGCGGGTGGCGGCGTGGTGGCTGGCGATTCTGACGATCGCGCCCGTGCTGGGGTCGTTCATCACTGAGCCGGCCGCGATGACGATCGCGGCGCTCCTGCTGGCGCGGCAGTTCTACAAATTGAGGCCTTCGCCGCGTTTGGCGTATGCCACGATCGGTCTTCTCTTCGTGAACATATCCGTCGGTGGAACGCTGACCCACTTCGCGGCGCCGCCGGTGCTGATGGTCGCGGCGCCGTGGAATTGGGACACGCTGTTCATGCTGACGAATTTTGGTTGGAAGGCCGTGGTCGGAATCGTGCTGGCGACGGGTGTTTACTATGCGGTTTTCCGACGCGAACTCGCGTCACTGGAGGCGAAGCGACCCGCGGTGGCGGCCGGGGCGCAAAACGAGAATGAGCCGGCGGTGCCGATCTGGATCACGGGAGTGCATCTCGCGTTCTTGGCCTACACGGTGGTGGCCGCGCATTTTCCGCCGCTCTTCATGGGCGGATTTCTGTTCTTTGTGGCGTTCCATCAGGCCACGGCGCACCACCAGGCTCGACTGGAGTTGAAGGCGCCGTTGCTCGTGGGTTTTTTTCTCGCAGGCCTCGTGGTGCACGGAGGGCTGCAAGGCTGGTGGATCGAGCCCGTGTTGAAGAGTCTGTCGGAGGTGCCGCTGTTCCTGGGCGCGACGCTCTTAACGGCGTTGAATGATAATGCGGCGATCACGTATCTGGCGACGCTCGTGCCGGGGTTCACCGACGAGTTGAAGTATGCGGTCGTCGCCGGAGCGGTGACAGGCGGAGGACTGACGGTGATCGCGAACGCGCCGAATCCGGCCGGGCAGAGTATTCTTCAGCGGTATTTTCCCAATGGCGTGAACCCCTTGGGTCTGCTGGCCGGTGCGATCATGCCCACGTGCATTTTGGCGGCGTGCTTCCTTTTGCTTTGAGGTTGGGAGCCTTCGGCGGGGGCGGAGACCCCGCCCTACAAGGGGGGTTAGGCGTAGCGTTCTTCTTTCCAGGGGTCGGCGGTGTTGGAGTAGCCGCGGACTTCCCAGAAGCCGAGTTTGTCGTCGGCGAGGAAAGTGATCGTGTTGACGAATTTCGCGCCCTTCCACGCGTAGAGCTTCGGGATGATGACGCGGGCCGGGCCGCCGTGTTCGCGCGGAAGCGGGGCGCCGTCGAATTGGGTGGCGATGAGAACATCGTCGTCGAGGCAGGCGGCGAGCGAGGCGTTGGTGGAGTAGCCGTCGTAGCTGGTGAAGTAAACGAACCGGGCTTCCGGTTTGGGCTGCGCGAGTTCGTAGAGGGTCGTGAAGGCGACACCACTCCAGCGGCAATCGTATTTGCTCCACGTGGTGACGCAGTGGAAGTCGCTCGTGTCTTCGACTTGGGGAAGGGCGTTGAACGCGTCCCAGGAGAGCGTGACGGGTTTTTCGACGAGGCCGTTGAGCGTGAGCTTCCACTCGGCGAGCGGGATTTCGGGCTGCACGCCGAGGTCGAGGACCGGGAAGCCGGTGGTGAGTTTTTGTCTGGGGGGAAGGCGCTCGGTGGAGGCGATGCTGCGGGCGGTGACGCCGCGGGCTTTTTGTTTAGCGGCCCATTTTTCTTTGGCCTCGATATAGCGGGCTTTGGACATGGGCGAAACGTGGCGCGGAGGATTGAGCGGCGCAAAAGGAGTTTTGCGGAGCGCAGTCGACGAAGGAAAAAGGAAGCGCCCCCCCGGGCGCGGCCCCCGGGGGGGGCCAAAA
>JAEZGX010000024.1 GCA_023416735.1 Verrucomicrobiota bacterium
ATCGCGACTCCCGCACCTCACCATCCCGCGGATCCGCCCTCAAGACCGATTTCGCCCACGCGCCCCAAAGCCGAATCGAGGCAACAGGACCTCCTCAGCATCGCCCCCTAAATACGAGAGCCGCCCCGCGCGGGGCGGCGGAAGTGACCTAACACCAAGCAAACCGTAAGAACTACAAACATCACCGTCCGTATGGACGATGCTGACTACACGGAGATAGACGGGCTCGGCGTCATAACGCTCAAAAAAAGATTGAAGAAAGTTGGCGCAAAGCAGGCGCGCCCCGAAGCCATTCTCGTCCAAAGCCCTACTCACTACCCGCGGGCCCGGCTCACCGTTAAAACCCGCGCTGGCCAAATGTCCCGGGCGCCACTTCCGGTGTGGAAGGCCCTTCCGGTTCGCTCACTTCCGTCGCGCTCACATCCCCGGGAACCACCGGCGTGCTCTTCAACGGATAGCTGAAAACTTTCCCTTCGTAGTTTCGGAAAACCACTTCATCGTCGGTAATCTTTTCCAGATACTCCGGATTGATCGGCACTTTGCCACCGCCGCCGGGGGCATCGATCACGTATTGCGGCACAGCATAACCCGTCGTGTGCCCGCGCAACGCCTCGATGATCTGGATCCCTTTCCGAACGTCCGCCTTGAAGTGCGCCCCGCCCGTAATCAGGTCCATCTGATACAGGTAATACGGCCGCACGCGCATCCGCAGGAGCCGATGCACCAACGCCTTCATCACCTCCGGATCGTCGTTAATCCCGCGCAGCAGCACGCTCTGATTTCCCAGCGGCACCCCTGCAAACGCCAGCCGCTCGCACGCATCGCGCAGCTCCGCCGTCGCCTCCTTCGGATGATTCACATGAATGCTCATCCAGATCGGGCCATAACGCTTCAACAGCTCGCACAACTCCGGCGTAATCCGCTGCGGCAGAAACACCGGTATCCGCGAACCGATCCGAATGAACTCCACGTGCTTGATCGCCCGCAAGCGGCTCAAGAGATGCTCGAGTTTCTTGTCCGACAACAGCAGCGGATCACCGCCCGAAAGCAGCACGTCTCGCACTTCCGGATGCGCTTCGATGTAACGCAGCCCTTGTTCAAACTCCGGGTGAAAATTGTAATCCTGCGCGTTCGAAACCAACCGGCTGCGCGTGCAATACCGGCAATACGAGGCACATCGGTCGGTCACGAGAAAGAGCACGCGATCCGGATACCGATGCACCAGGCCCGGCACCGGCGAGTGCTCATCCTCGCCCAGCGAATCCAGCATCTCCTCCGACGACAGCTGCATCTCCCCCGCCCGCGGAATCACCTGCTTGCGAATCGGGCAGTCCGGATCGTCGCGATCGATCAGGTTGAAGAAATACGGCGTGATCGCGAGCGACAGCTTCTTGTCCGCAAAATAGCAGCCCGCCCGCTCTTCCGGCGTAAGCGTCATGTAACGCTCAAGTTGCTCGACGCTGGTCAGGCGGTTTTTTAACTGCCAGACCCAGTCCTGCCAGTCCGCCGCCGGAACGTGTTGCCAAAGCCCTTGGCCCTCGAACCAAGCGGCGCGATTTTCGTGATAAGCCATGGGCGGTATGTGCCGATAGGGCTAAACACCCCCCTCCGCCTGTCAAACGGGCACCCGGTTTATTTCGCTCGGCAGTTTCACTACTTTTTACCCTAAAGCCTTCGGGCTCCCGACAATTGCCTTTGCCAAGCTTCCTTCGCCTTCCCATAGCGATGGACGTGACCCCACGTCCGTCTTTTCGTGCGCTCACGCCCGTGTCTGTGGGGTCCGCTGTGGCGACGCTTTTTATCGGAGGCGCTCTGACCGCACGACTCGCCGGCGACACGGCCCTGGCTGTCACCGTCGCACTTTTCACGCTCTTCGCCGCTTCGGCCATCCTGTATAACGCATGGAAAGCCGCCCAGGCCGTCGCCCTCGCCCAACACCTCCGCCGTCAAGCCGAGGAACACCAGCAAGAGCTCGCCACCGCCACCCAGCAGCTAACAGCGCTCTGGGAAAAATCGCCGGTCAGCATCTTCCTCTTCGACCCGCTCGATCCCGTCGTTCCCATCCGCATCGTCGATTGCAACCCCACGGCCTGCGAGGTCCACGGCTACACGCGCGAAGAACTCATCGGCCAAAGCGTCGACCTCATCGAAGCCGTGCCGTGGGCCCACAACATGCCCCCGGGCGAGTGGATCAACGACTACCGCGCCGTCCCTCGTCGCGAGGGCTATAGCCGCCACCGCCGGAAGGACGGCACCATCATCGACATCGAATATTTCACGAGTCTGATCGAAGTCGGCGGCCGCGAACTCGTCCTCGGCATGGACCGCGAGGCCACCGCTCACCTGCGCGCCGAACGCGCCTTGCGAAAGCGAAGAACGCTGGCAACTTGCCGTCGCCGGCAGCGACGAGGGCGTCTGGGACTGGAAGATCGAGACCGACACCGTCTGGCTCTCACCGCGTTGGAAAAGCATCCTCGGCTACACCGACGACGAAATGCCCGATCAACGCGACTCCTGGCTCACCCGCATCCACCCCGACGACGCCAATCGCACCCAAGACGCACTTCGCGCCCATCTCGCCGGTAAAGCCGCGCACTACCGCTGCGAATACCGGATGCAGCACAAGGACGGGTCGTGGCGTTGGATTCTTTCCCGCGGCAAAGCCCAGTTCGACGCCAACGGCAACGCGCGGCGCATGCTCGGCACGCACATTGACATCACCCATCAGAAGGAAATCGAAGCCGAGCTTCGCCTCGCCAAGGAGGAAGCCGAGGCCGCCGATCGCGCCAAAAGCGAATTCCTCGCCGTGATGAGCCACGAAATCCGCACGCCGATGAATGGCGTCATCGGTTTCACCAACCTCCTCCTCGACACCTCGCTCAGCGCCGAACAACGCGACTGGCTTCTCACCATCCGCTCCAGCGGCGAATCCCTCGTCACGCTCATCAACGACATACTCGATTTCTCCAAAATCGAGTCGGGACACATGGAGCTCGATTGCCATCCCGTTCCGGTCCGCCGCTGCGTCGAAGAGGTGCTCGATCTCCTCTGGAGCAAGGCCAGCGAGAAAAAAATCGAATTGCTCCACTGGATCGACGACGGCGTGCCCGACTGGATCGTCACCGACGGCAGCCGCCTCCGGCAGGTGCTCGTCAACCTCGTTGGCAACGCCATCAAGTTCACCGCCCAAGGAGAAGTGGAGGTTCGCGTCACCGCCGAGCCCGCCGTCGGCGACCACAACGCCCCCCGGATCGTTTTCTCCGTGCGCGATACCGGGCCCGGCATCCCCGCCGACCGCATCGATCGTCTGTTCAAACCATTCAGCCAGGTCGATTCTTCTACGACTCGTCGCTACGGCGGCACCGGTCTCGGTCTGGCCATCAGCCGTCGCCTCGTCCAACTCCTCGCCGGCGAAATCAGCCTCGCCCAGACTTCACCCCAGGGCTCCTGTTTCCGCTTCTACATTCAAGCGCCCCCCTCCCCTCCGCCCGAAGGCCAGGCAACCCATTCCCGCAGCGGAAACATCCACGTCGAAATCTCCGGCCGCCACGCGCTCGTAGTCGACGATAACGAAACCAACCGCCGCATCCTGGCGAGCCAGCTCAACCGTTGGGGGGTCGTTTGCCACGCGTTCGAAAAGCCCGTCCAAGCGCTTGATTACCTGCGCAACGGCGGCACCGCCCACGTCGCCTTGCTCGACATGATGATGCCCGACATGCACGGGGCCGACCTCGCCGCCCACCTCGCCGATGTGCGGCCGCAAAATCTTCCGCTCGTCCTCCTCTCTTCCGTCAGCCGCGAGGAACTGCGCCAGTTCGAGCCCGAGAAGATTTTTGACGTCATCCTCTGCAAACCGCTGCGCCAATCAGCCCTGCTCGACGCGCTTCACACGACTCTCGCCACCGAATTGCCCACCCCCGCCCCCTCGAAGCCTGCCGTCGGCGAACTCGACCCGACCCTCGGTCAGCGCCATCCGCTGCGCATCCTCGTCGCCGAGGACAACATCGTTAACCAAAAACTCATCACCCGCCTGCTCGAACGGCTCGGCTACGCCCCCTTCCTCGTCAACAACGGCTTCGCCTGCCTCGAAGCCGTCCGCCGCGGCTCCTACGACGTCGTTTTGATGGACTGCCAAATGCCGGAAATGGACGGCTACGACGCCACCGCCAACATCCGCTCAGGCGGCACCGGCCCGCGCAACAAAAAGCTCCGCATCATCGCCCTCACCGCTTCCGCCATGGTCGGCGATCGCGAAAAATGCGTCGCGGCCGGCATGGACGACTACCTTACCAAACCGATCCAGGCCCCCGACATTATCCGCCTCCTCCAAGCCACCCCTCGGCTCGACGATTAGCCGCCCCATTGCTGATGGAGGCCCGGTGCCCCGCCGCGCAATTCCTTCGCGACCGTTTGCAACCGTTTGCGACGATTCCCCCCTTTCCCCTTGCGAGCCCCCGCCGAGCCCCTTTCGTCTGTCCCTCAATGTCCTCGTTCAAACCTGGAGTCCTCGCCCTCGAAGACGGCAGCATTTTCCGCGGTCGCGCCTTTGGCGCCGATGCCACCATCGCGGGCGAATGCGTGTTCAACACCTCGATGACCGGCTATCAGGAAATCATCACCGACCCGTCCTACTTCGGACAGATCGTCACGATGACCGCCGTTCAAATCGGCAACTACGGCCTCACGCCCGAAGACGAGGAATCCTCCGGCCCGAAATGCGCCGGCCTCGTCGTCCGCGAACTTTCCCCCGTCGTCTCCAACTGGCGCAGCCAGATCTCGCTCCACGACTATCTCCTGAAACACGGCATCCCCGGTCTCAGCGAAATCGATACGCGCGCCCTCACCAAGAAACTCCGCGTCGACGGCGCCATGAAGTGCTGCCTCTCGACGCTGCCGATTAGCGACGAAGAAGCCATCCAACGCGCCCGCTCCTGGCAGGACATGTCCGGCACCGACTACGTGAAGGACGTCACCTGCGACACGCCCTACATCTGGCGCGGCGACGATCCCGCCAACTTCAACGCCCCTTATCTTCCCGTCGGCACCACCCTCAACGCCCCCGGCATTCCCGCGAAGAAGTTCCGCGTGGCCGCCTTCGATTTCGGCGCAAAGCACTCAATCTTCCGCAAACTCGTTCGCCACGGCTTCGACGTGCAGGTTTTCCCCTCCACCGCCTCGGCCGAACAGATCCGCGAGCATAACCCCGACGCTCTCTTCCTCTCCAACGGCCCCGGCGATCCGGCCGCCCTCGACTACGTCCATAAAACCGTCAAGGGCCTCCTGCCGCACTATCCGACCTTCGGTATTTGCCTCGGCCATCAGATGGTCACGCACGCGCTCGGCGGCGAAACCTTCAAACTCAAATTCGGCCACCGCGGCGGCAACCAGCCGGTGAAAAATATCGAGACCGGCAAAGTCTCCATCACCGCCCAAAACCACGGCTTCGCCACCGACCCCAAATCGATCGAAGCCGCCGGCGCCAAGGTCACCGAGATCAATCTCAACGACAACACCGTCGAAGGCCTCCGCCACAAAGAGCTGCCCGTCTTCAGCGTCCAATATCACCCCGAAGCCGCTCCCGGCCCCAACGACGCCGATCCGCTCTTCCAGGACTTCTACAAGCTCGTGGAAGCCCGCAAAGCCGGCAAAATCTAATCAAGGCAGCCGCGTTAACCTGCTCCGACTTGCCCGGGGATCCCTAACGCGCCACTCCGCCCGCAAGGACGCCTCTCGAGGCGTCCTTTTTTTTGCGCTCCAAAACCCAAAACTCAGAACCCAAAACTCAGAACCATTACCCTAAACTGCGCTCAAAGAGCGCCGCGTCCTCGAGCGTATCCACGCCGATCGTCGGATCCTCCGTCACCGCACACGCGATGTCGTATCCATTTTCCAGGACACGCAGCTGCTCCAGCTTTTCGAGTTGCTCGTAACGCCCCATCGGCAACTTCGCGAAGTTCTCCAACAGCTCCGCGCGATACCCATAAAGCCCAAGGTGCTTGTAACAGGGATTCGCCCGCACCCACTCGTCATCGATCGCCGACCCGAGATCCCGCGAAAAAGGCATCGGCGAACGCGAGAAATACAGCGCCCGCCCATCTCGCCGCAGCACGACTTTCACCTGATTCGGATTCGCAAAATCGACCGCCCGCTTGAACGGCGTCACGAGCGTCGCCATCGGCGCGCCGCTCTTCAACAACTCCGCCAGCGCTCGGATCTGCCCCCCGCTCACCAGCGGCTCGTCCGCCTGCACATTGACCACGAACTCCGCTTTCACCTGTCGGTTCGCCTCCGCAATCCGATCCGTCCCGCTCTGATGCCTCGCATCCGTCAGGATCGCCCGAAACCCCGCTTTCTCGACGCAGGCCTGCAACAACTCATGATCGACGGCGAAATACAGCGGAAACTCCGCGGCTTCCCCCGCGATCCGCTCCGCCACCCACAACAACAAGGGCTTGCCTCGAATCTCGTGTAACAGCTTGCGCGGGAAGCGCGTAGATTCCAACCGACACGGCACGATGATCGCTGTCTGGGGCATTCACTTGCACACTGCCGCCCGGTTTTTAGGTTGCAAGCCGCGCCCGGCTCCGGGAATTACCACACTCTTTTTTCCAAACACTGACATGAACAAAAGCGATGCCACACCGTCCGCACCCCAGCAGCTCGTCAAGGAGCTCGTCGTGCAGAACAAAATGGGCATCCACGCGCGACCGGCCGCAATGATCGTTCGCGTCACCAACAAGTTCAAATCCGAGGTCTTCGTCGAAAAAGACGAGGAGCAGGTGAACGGCAAAAGCATCATGGGCCTCATGATGCTCGCCGCGGGAAAAGGCTCGAAGGTCAAGTTCATCGCCACCGGCGACGACGCCGCCGCCATGCTCGCCGAACTCGACGCCCTCTTCGCCCGCAAATTCGACGAAGCCTGAGATACCACGAGAAACGCGAACCACACGAAAGGCCGGCCATACGCCGGCCTTCTTCTTTTCCGCCTTTTCGTGTGTTTCGTGTATTTCGTGGTTTTTACCTGATTCCGAAAAACCTCCGCGCGGTTTCCGAGGTCACCCGCGCGAATTCCTCCTCGCTGACCTCGAAGACCTCCCGCGCCAGAAATTCCGCTGTGTGCCGCACAAACGCCGGCTCGTTCGGCTTCCCGCGGTGCGGCATGGGCGTGAGATACGGCGCATCCGTCTCGATCATCAAGCGCCCCAGCCCCTGCAGCTTCGCCGCCGCGCGGACATTCTCCGCCGACTTATACGTCGCGATCCCCGTAAACGACCCGAACCCGCCGCGGCCCACGAGTTCGCTCATCTCCGCTTCGCCTTCCGTGAAGCAGTGAAACACCACCTTCGTCCAATCGACGCCACTCGCGTCGATCATCTCCACACACTCGCGAAACGCCCCGCGCGAATGCACCACGACCGGACACCCCAGCCGCTTCGCGATCTCCAACTGCGCCGCAAACGCCTCCCGCTGCCACCCGAAAACCCGCTCCGCCTCCGTGAGGTCCTTCGGCAGATGAAACCGATCCAGCCCACACTCGCCCAGTGCCACCGGTTTCACGCGTTCTCCACTCCAAAACCCTTCGATCTCCCCCACCGCCTTCTCCCACTCCTCCTCAACCGAACACGGATGCAACCCCACCGTGTATCGCACGAATCCGTCATTTGCCTCCGCGATCCCACGATAGAGTTCCCAATCATCCGGCGACGTTCCGATCGTGATCATCACGTCCACGCCCGCCTCCCGCGTCCGCTGCAGCGTCTCCGCCAGCACGCCCCTGCGCGCAAAGGATTCCAAATGCGTGTGTGTATCGATGAGTCCCATTCTCGTGCTCGTGATTCGTGCTCTTGCTCGTGATCGAAAAAGACCGACGCCTTCAACCGAGCACGAGCACGATTAAGATCACGAGCACGTTTTATCCTAGATACAACCCGCCGTATCGCTCCCGCAAATACCCCACTAACGCCCGCGGCGACAGCTCCTCTCCCGTCACGCGTTTCACCAACTCCGGCATCTCAAACCGGCGTCCCTGCGCGTGCACCTTCTCCCTCAACCACCCGAGCAACCAGCCAAACTTCCCGCGCCCAAACTCCTCCTCCAATCCCGGCCGCTCCGCCCGCACTTTCGCCCACAACTGCGCGGCCATCATGTTGCCCAGACAGTAACTCGGGAAATACCCAAACGCGCCGTCGCTCCAGTGCACGTCCTGCAACACCCCTTCGCGATCGTTCTTCGGCTCCAACCCCACCAACGCTTTCGATTTCTCCCGCCACACCGCCGGCAGATCTTTCACCTCGAGCTCCCCGCTAAAAAGCGCCCGCTCGATCTCGAAGCGCAGCACGATGTGCAAATTGTAAGTCACCTCGTCCGCATCCACGCGGATCAAGGTCGGCTCCACCGCATTGATCGCCAGATACAACTCCTCCGTCGTCACCCCGCGCGTCTGCTCGGGAAACAGTTCGCGAAACCGCGGCTCGAAAAACTGCCAGAATCCGCGACTCCGCCCGACCTGATTTTCCCACATCCGGCTTTGCGACTCATGCACGCCCATTCCCGCATTCATTCCCAGCGCCGTCCCGAGATGTTCCCACGGCAACCCTTGTTCATACAACCCGTGCCCCGCTTCGTGAATCGCACTGAACAGTGAATCCAGCGGTTCGTCCTCGTTGAAGCGGGTCGTCATCCGAATATCCGCCCCCGTGCCCGAACAAAACGGATGCAGCGACACATCGATTCGCCCGCGCCCATAATCGAATCCGATCTTCTCCGTCACTTCGCGCAAAAACGCCCGCTGCCCGTCCACCGGAAATCCGCGCAACAACTCCTTCTTCGCCCGCACCGACGAAGCCGCGATCTCCCGCACCAGCGGCACCAGCTCCTTCTTCAATTCCGCAAACAACCGCGCGATCGCCTCCGCCGACATCCCGGGATCGAACTTGTCGATCATGTAATCATATTCGCGTCCCTCCCACCCGAGATACGCCGCCTCTTTCTTCGCCAGCTCGAGATTCTTCTCCAACACCGGCGCATAGCTCGCGAAATCATCCTCCTTTTTCGCCTTCGCCCAAGCGTGATAGCCGCGACTCCCCTGCGCCGCTTTCTCTCGCACAAAGTCCGCCGGCAGCTTCGTCGCACGATCATAATCCTTCCGCGCTTGCCGCACCACCGCACGCTGCTCTTCCGCCAACGCCGCATTTTCTAAACCTTCCAACAACTCCCCGATCCTCCGCTCGCTCCCCGCCGCATGCACCACCTCCGCCAACGCCGCATGCTGCTCCGCCCGTTGCGCCGCGCTCCCTTCCGGCAGATTCACCTGCTCATCCCACCCGATCAACTCGCCCACGCTCCCCAAAATCTGGATACGCCGCAGCCGCTCCACCAGTTCCGCATACGCTTCCTCATGCTTCATCCCCCCACCCAAACCTCACACCCGCCCCATGTCACGCCCGCCCGCACGGCCGCGAACGTGTCATGTTATGTATGACCCTTCCCCGCGGCCCTCTCCAGCTGGAGGCGCGCCGCCTCCATCGCACTACCGCGTCGCCACCACGATATCCCCGCCGCTGGAGTGCAACTTCAACAACGGCCCGCCTCCATTCACTTTCCCCGACAATCTGCTCTTCCCGATCGCGCCTCCGTCGATCGTGATCGTCAACCCGTCCGCCCGCACTCCGCCGCCGCTCGTCGACGCCTCGAGCCTGAACGCCGCCGTCTTGTCCACGGTCGCCTTCACCCGTCCGCCCGACGTTTCCAAAACACAATCGCCCTTCAACGCGCCCACGATTCCGGCCGTCACATTCCCGCCGCTCGTCTCCGCGCGCAATACGCCTTCCACCGACTTCACTTCGATGTCGCCGCCCGACGTATCCAAGTCGGTCTCACCGACCGACCGATCCACCCGAATATTCCCACCCGACGTCCCCAACGAAACCCGCCCCACGCCTTCCACCAAACTCACATTTCCGCCGGAGGTATGCGCATCCACCGGTCCGCTCATTTTTCCCAACACGACATTCCCTCCCGAGGTCCGCGCCCGCACTTTCCCGTTCAAATCCCCCACCCGCACATCCCCGCCCGACGTCCGAAGATCGACATCGTAATGCGCCGGCACCGTCACGACGAAGTCGACCGACACCGGATTCCGCCCCCATCTCGCCCGCTCATACTTCGCCCGCGCCGCCACGTCATTTCCGCTCTGCTCAATCGTCAGGCTCAACTTTTTCAGAATCTCATCCGCCTCTTTCTCCGATCCGGCTCGAATCGTCTGCCGCGCCACCACCTTCACCACCGCCTCGTCGCCGGTTTGCACCGACACGTTTCCACCTTCGGTCTCAACTGTCAGCTGCCCGCCCGCCTTCACCGCGAAGGTCTTTTCAACCACGCGCTCGACCTTCGCCGAAGCCGACTCCGGCAACATCGCTGCGCACACCAGCGCCATTAACAAAGAATAGATTTTCATGGGGATCTCCCCGAAAACCCCGCACCCCGCCACAAAGTTACGAATTCCTTCGGAAAAGCACCAAGCTCCAAGATCCAAGCTCCAGAGAAGATCCAATTTTCAAAGCCCGAAGAAGGTGCGGCTTGGAGTTTGGAACTTGGAAGTTCTCTGGAGCTTGGATCTTGAATCTTGGATCTTCCGCGTCCCCCGGTAGGCGGCGCGCCTACACCTTGGCGCTATTATCGCACTTGTAATGAACCAGCGATCGACGCATCGCGTGCGCCTTCAACGCCGAATCCTTCGCGCCATCGCGCCGCTCGATCAGGAACCGCGCATTTTCCGCCCGTTCCTGCGCCTCCGCCAGCATCCCGACGCACAACAACGCCTCCGCCCGCGTCTCCAGTCTCCGCGCCGGAAATCCTGCATTCGCCGCCAGCCACTTCACCGTCCGCTCCAGCGGATTGCCCATCTCCGTGCTCATCGTTTCACCCCTTTCAACGCTTCCGCCCAGCGCTCCTCATCAAATCCCACCACCGCCACCCCATCCCCAATCGCAAACGGTCGCTTCACCAAGCTCCCATTCCCCGCCAGCAGCTTCAGCGCCTCGCTCTCGCTCATATCCGGCAGCTTCTCCGCCAGCTTCTGCGCGCGATACTCGATGCCCGACGTATTGAACAGCCGCCGCATCTGCCCGTCGTAAGCCGCCAGCATTGCCTTCAACTCCTTCAACGTCGGCGGCGTTTCACGAATCGCTTTCTCCTCAAACTCCACGCCGCGCTCTCGCAACCACCTCGTCGCGTCCCTGCACGTGCTGCACTGCTTCAACGTATAAACCTTCAACATGAGCCCACGCTTCTCTCCGTTCCGTCGTGTAAAAACAAACCTGTTTCTCGGCGTCCGCTCGTCCTCGAGCTCGTGATTCGTGCTCGTGATCAACTCGCCCACTCACGCCGCCCCAATCGCGAGCACCACGAAGATCACAAGCCCACGTAGTCACCGCACCCATCGCGCATCATGAATCACAAACTGCCACCGCCCGCGATGCTGCCCCAGCTCCCCATAAAACCGCATCGTCTCGCCTTCTGCATACTCCGCCCGCAACCGGTCCCGTAACGTCGCTTCGAAACTCCACACGTCGTAAACCTCCCCCAAAAAACTCACGGTCAACCGCTTCCCCGGTTCGACCTTCCCTTCCACCCGCACGATCTTCCCCAAATTCCCCGCCGTCCGCAGCGCCGTTCCGTCGCCCAACTGCTCCGCTCGCAACGCCACGCGCTCCACCTCGATCCGCCCGTAATCGATCCGCCGCGCCTCCGCCTCGATGCTCCGCTCCGTCGACGCATTCCGCAACGCCACCCAGCGGTCCGTCCGCCCGTCCTTCACCGTTACGAATTTAGCATAGATCGGAAAGTGATCCGAAAAACCCGCGCCCGCCTCGCCAAGGAAACTCCACCGCACCGGCAATCCTTTCGCGTCCACGTTCATTCCCGGCACCCGCGCCACCCCGAACGAATTATCCACATACTGCACGCCGCGATAATCGTAGAGCCCCCGCGACACCATCATCTGCATCAAGGTCCCCCACTCGCCTTGATACGTGTCGCTCCCCCGCTCCTCCGCCGGCAATTCAAACCACAGGTTGTAAAGATCCCGCTGCTCGCCGCGCACCGCCAGCTCATTGCCCTGCGATCCCAGCACGTCGTTGAGCCCCGTGTCCTGCATCTTTGGATACCGACGCTTCTGATTGTAGTGCGAGTTGAAATCCCCCGCCACGATCACATCCGCGTTTCGATCCGCCTTTAAAATCTCGTCGATCCGGGTTCGCAAAGTCCGCGCATTCTCCACGCGCACTTTCTCCGTCTCGGCGTCGCCCGCGCCCGACTTCCAGTGGTTGTTGAACAAATACAACGTCGCCCCGTCCACCTCCACCTGCACTTCCAGAATCGCGCGTGCATCCAGCGTCGGATGCGACTTCACGCCTTTCACCGGAAATCGGGTGAAGGTCACACATTTCTGCGCCAACGGATTCCTGCTCCCCGCCCCGCGCACGTTCTCCGCCGCAATCACTTGATATCCCGTAAATCCTCGCTCCTCAAACGCCTTCAACAACAACGCCTCCGCCGGCCAGTCCGCCACCGTTTCGTCAAACTTCGGCCCCAACATCTCTTCCAGCCGCACGCCCGCGTATTTCTGCAACATCGCCTCATACTCCGGCGCGCTGGTCCCGGGCGTCTGATCCGCCTCGATCTCCTGAAACAAAATCACATCGGGCCCCCGTCCACCTTCAAACTGCGCCACGATCTCCGTCACATTCCGCAGCTTCGTCAGCACATGCGCCCGCGAATAGCGCGCGGGATGATAATCCTCAAACGCCGCCACCCCGTCCGCGTCGAAGAGATTCTCCACATTGTAAACCAACACGATAAACGGCCGCGCCCCCGCCACCGTCGTCGCCCACCAAAACCCCACTACCCATCCCACCGCTCGTAACCAATAACCGTTACGCTTCATCGGCCTCCTCCTGTTCTGCGTCTTCTCCTTCCACCGCCGCGATTACCGCCGGCTTCCTCTTCAGGAAATACACCGTCATCGCTCCTTGATACACCAGCGTTCCGATCGCGATCGCCATATACGACATCCGATACGCGAAATTCAAAAAGGCCTCCTCTTCCCATCCCCCCGCCGCGAGCTGCTCCCGCAGCGGATCGGTCATCGCCATCCTTAACGCCGACAAATCCGGCGCCGACAATCGCCACGCGCAATACCCTAAAAGCACCGCGCACAAATACGGCTGGCTCGCGATCACCCACTTCATCCCTTCCGCCCGCCCCGCCCGCAACAATCCCACGCCGTGCAACTCGATCGCGCCCGCCGCCGCCACCGCGAGTCCGATTCCCGTCCCCGTCCAATTCCCCGACGACGCCGCCGCGAGCGCCACCATCCCCGCGATCGCCATCACGCAGATCCCATCGACGTTCGCCACGCGCACCGTCCGATAAAACGCCTCCTCCGGCAGCAACGGCGGCGCCTTCATCGTCCCGTATCCAATCTTCCACTCCGTTGGAGGCGCGATGCCCCCACCGTGCAATTCCCCGCCGCCACATTGACGCCACGTTTCACTTGGTTGTCACTCACAGAGCCGTTCTGGATTCGCCGCTTCATCCGGAATGACAAACCCAAATTTCGTGCCGCTGCCTTCCGCCAATTCCTTTCCCTTCCGCCTCGAGTTCCCACCCGAACTCCCCATCTCAGCGCGCGCCGAGGAAATCACCGCAGCGCTCCAGAACAATCCCGTCCTCATCCTCGCCGGCGAAACCGGCTCCGGCAAAACCACCCAAATCCCCAAACTCTGCCTCGCCGCCGGCCGCGGCACCCAGGGCCGCATCGCCTGCACCCAACCTCGCCGCGTCGCCGCCCTCTCCGTCTCCCGCCGCGTCGCCGACGAACTCAACGTCCCTTGGGGCCGCCAGGTCGGCTGCAAGGTCCGCTTCGATGACCGCACGTCCCGCGACACCGTCATCAAATTCCTCACCGATGGCATGCTTCTCGCCGAGGTCCAGGGCGACCCGCTCCTCCGCGAATACGACACCATCATCATCGACGAGGCCCACGAGCGCTCGCTCAACATCGACTTCCTCCTCGGTCACCTCCGCACGCTCCGCTACAAACGCCCCGAGCTGAAGATCGTCATCACGTCCGCCACGATCGACACCGCCGCCTTCAGCGCCGCCTTCGACGACGCTCCCGTCATCCAAGTCGAGGGCCGCACTTTCCCCGTTGAGGTCATCTACTCCCCTCTCGACCAACTCGGCCGCGACTACGCCGACAACGACCAAAACTCCGACGAAGCCGACCCGTCCGCCGAAGCTTCAGCGAAGGCGGAAGCGCTCCACTACATCGACGGCTGCGTCGAAGCGCTCGACCGCATCATCCACGAAAGCACGTCCGGCGACATCCTCGTCTTCCTCCCCAGCGAACGCGACATCCGCGAACTCACCGACCTCCTCGAATCGAAAATCCAAAGTCGAAATTCGAAAATCGAGATCGTCCCTCTCTTCGGCCGCCTCTCCAACTCGGAACAACAGCGCGTCTTCGCCCCCACGCAGCACCGGAAAATCGTCCTCGCCACCAACATCGCCGAAACCTCTCTCACAATTCCCGGCATTCGTTTCGTCGTCGACACCGGTCTCGCCCGCATCAGCCGCTACTCGCCGCAGGCTCGCACCCGCCGCCTCCCCATCGAGCCCGTCGCTCAATCCTCCGCCGACCAGCGCAAGGGTCGCGCCGGCCGCGTCGCCGACGGCGTCTGCATCCGCCTGTATTCAGAATCCGACTACCTCGAACGTCCGCGCTTCACCCAGCCCGAAATCCAACGCGCCAATCTCGCCGACGTCATTCTCCGCCTGAAAGCCTTCGGCCTCGGCGACATCGAGCGTTTCCCCTTCATCAACATGCCGGCCGTGAAATCCATCCGCGCCGGCTACGCCCTCCTCGAAGAGCTCGGCGCCCTCGCCGAGCCCGCAACGCTCAATCCTCCACTCTCAACTCCCTCCACCCGCGATCTCACTCCGCTCGGCCGCGAACTCGCCCGCCTTCCCGTCGATCCGACCGTCGGCCGCATGATCCTCCAGGCGCGCACCGAACGCGCCCTCCGCGAGGTCCTCATCATTGCCGCCGGTTTGTCCATCCAAGATCCCCGCGAGCGCCCCCTCGACAAACAAGCGCAAGCCGACGCCGCCCACCGCCGCTTCCGTCACCCCGACTCCGATTTCCTCACGCTTCTCAACATTTGGGAAACCTACCACGACGAGTTCGAAAACCTCTCCCAAGCCAAACTCCGCCGTTTCTGCCGCGACCATTTTCTCAGCTACACGCGCATGCGAGAGTGGCGCGACATCCATACGCAACTCCTCGAAACCCTCCGCGATCGCGACGACTTCCGCCTCACCTCCGTCACCCAAAACTCGGAACCCGGAACTCCGAACTCGGAACTCGCCTGGAACACGCCCGCATACCGCGCCATCCACCGCAGCATCCTCGCCGGCCTTCTCGGCAACATCGCGCACTACGACGAACAATCCGGTCTCTACAAAGCCACCCACGACCGCCGCGTCACCCTCTGCCCCGGCTCCACGCTTCACCAGAAACGCGCTCCCGAAAAACGCCGACCCGACGCGGAGCAACGCTCCGCGCAGAAAAAAGAGGCGAAGCCTCCGCGTTGGCTCATCGCTTCCGAAATCGTCGAAACCTCCCGCCTCTACGCCCGCACCTGCGCCCGCCTCGATCCCGCCTGGGCCCTCGACCTCGGCGCGCACATTGTCCGCATCTCTCACAGCGAACCGTTCTGGAACGTCGACGCCGGTCGCGTCATGGTGAAACAGCGCACCCGGCTCTACGGCCTCGAGCTCGAAACCCGCTCCGTCGGCTACGGCAAAATCAATCCCCTCCACGCCACCGAAATCTTCATCCGCGAAGCCCTCGTTGCCGACACCGTCACGTTCCCGCTCGATTTCATCACCCACAACCGCCAGGTCCGCGAAAACGTCGAGGCGCTCCTCACCCGCACCCGCGACGCCGGCTACCTCAACCTCGACGAAGCCCTCTACAATTTCTACGCCCACCACCTCCTCCCCAAAATCGAAAATCGAGAATCGAAATTCGAAAATCCCATCAGCTCCGTCCCGGAACTGATCGACCTCGTCCGCCACCGCCGCACCACCGATCCCGACTTCCTCAAACTCCAACCCGAGGATCTCCACAATCCGGATACAGCCGCCGACGCCACCGCCGAATACCCCCCCGCGCTCCCGATCGAAAATCGCGCCATTCCCCTCAACTACATCTACAAACCCGGGCAACCCGACGACGGCGTCACGCTCGACATTCCGCTCCGCGACGCCGCTACGCTCCGTCAAGCCGACCTCGATTTCGCCGTCCCCGGCCATCTCGAACAAAAAATCGAACACTACCTCCGCGCCCTCCCGAAAGAACTCCGCCGCGCCTTCGTTCCTCTCGCCGAAACCGCCAAATCTCTCACCGCTCAAATCGCGCAACGCGATCGCCTCACCGCCCGCCGCGAATCCCTCACCGAAGCCCTCGCTTTCCAAATCTCCGAACGTTTCCGCGTCGCCATCGATCCTGCCGCGTGGATCGACAAACCCCTCCCCGAACACCTCCGCGTCCGCGTTCGCGTGACCGACAACAACGGCCGTGAAATCGTCGCCTCGCGCAACCTCGGCGAAATCCGCGCCGCTCTCGACGCCCTCGCTTCGGGCAAATCCACTGACGCGCCCGCTCGCACCACTCGCCCGAAAAACTCCGTCCCCGCCGAACCGCCCTTCTGGCGCGCCGCCCGCGCGAAATACGAAAAAGCCGCCGCCACCACGTGGACCTTCGGCGACATCCCCGACCGCCTCACCATCGCCGAAAACGCCGGCGTCCCCATCCACGCGTTTCCCGCGCTCACCATCGAACCGAGCGGCGTCGCCCTGCGCCTTTTCAAAACCGCCGAAGAAGCCGCCGCCCAAACGCCACCCGCCCTCTCCCGCCTCCTCGAGCTCAATCTCAGCCGCGACCTCGCCTGGCTGGAACGCGATCTCCGTGCCCTCCGCCAACTCGGCCCGCTCATCTCGACCCTCGCCCCGCTCGACCAACTCCAATCCCAGGCCTTCCACTCCCTGCGTCACTGGCTCACCGATCCCGCTCGCGTGATGACGGAGCCCGCCGTCCCCGCCGGCCTTTCTCCCGCCACGTTCGAAAACGCCCTCACGTCCGCTAAATCCGATCTTCGCGCCGCGATTCCGAAACTCACCGATCGCCTCCGCGAAATCCTCACCCTCCGCCAATCCCTCCTCGTCCATCCCCAACCTTACCCGCACCTCGACCGAGATCTCGCCACGCTGCTTCCGCCCGACTTTCTCCTCCGCATCCCGTATCCACAACTTCAACACATCCCGCGCTACCTGCGCGCCATGAAGCTTCGCGCCGACCGCTGGCGCCAGAATCCCGCGAAAGACGCCGAGCGCGCCGCGCAACTCGCCCCTTACGTCGCCGCCATCGCGAAACTCGCCGCGTCCCCCGCCGCCGAATCCTTCCGCTGGCTCGTCGAAGAATTCCGCGTCTCCCTTTTCGCGCAGGAGCTCGGCACCGCCGAACCCGTTTCCGCCGCCAAACTCGACCGCGCCCTCTCCGGTAAAACTCCCGCCCCCGAAAAAAATTCCCCTCCACCCCGCCCCATCCTCGCCGCCCCCGCCGCTCCCCAAAAATCCTCTCCGCTCAAATCCCTCAACGCCCTCGACAAACTCTTCTCCCGTTAGAACGCGTCCTCCGCCCCGATGCGCGCTCCACGCGGCCCCGAATCCTCCCGGATTTTTCCCCGCGTTTCCCGGCTTTCCGGTTGCAGCTCACTGGCATCGTCCCACTGTTCCGCATAACCCCCCGAGTCCCCATGAACAGCACTCCGATCTCTGCATTGCTGGAGCGCAAAGGCTCCGTTGTTCACGCCGTCCCGTCCACCGTCACGATCGCCCAAGCCGTGGAGGAAATGAATCGTCATCGGATCGGCTCCATCGTCGTCCTCGAAAATCAGCGCGCCGTTGGAATCTTCACCGAACGCGACGTCCTTCGCCGCGTCGTCGGCCAGAATATCGACCCGCGCGCAAAACGCGTCGCCGATGTGATGACCGCGAACCTTCTCACGATCGCACCCGACACCACGATCGAAGAAACCATGATCCTCTTCGCCGACAAACGCTGCCGGCACCTGCCCGTCCTTTCCGAAGGTCGCCTCGTCGGACTCATCTCCATCGGCGACATCTCGCGCTGGATGGCCGACTCCCATCGCGCCGAGGCCGAGCATCTCAAAAACTACATCGCCGGCAGCCTCTCCTCCTGACCCGTTCAACGAACGGACACGCGGCGTCCTTGGCCGCGCATATTGCGCAAGGTCGCCACGCGCTTCCGCGCAGCCGTGCGGGTCCGCGCACCGTTTGACGCCCGCTCGCCCTCGCTCCTAACTTCGCTCCGCCATGAAACTTCCCACCCTCGTCGCGGCCTTTTCCCTCCTCGCTCTCATTTCCCCCCTCTCCGCCAAAATCGTCACCAAGCCGGTGTCCTACGAACACAACGGCGCCCAGCTCGAAGGCTATCTCGCCTACGACGATTCCAAAACCTCCCGCGCCAAGCTCCCCGGCGTCCTCGTCATCCCCGAATGGTGGGGCCTCAATGACTACGTGAAATCCCGCGCCCGCCAGCTCGCCGAGCTCGGCTACGTCGCCTTCGTCGCCGACATGTATGGCGCGGGCATCGTCACCACCGATCCGAAAAAAGCCGGCGAACTCGCCGGTCAATTCTACGGCAAACCGCTTTTCGCCGAGCGCTCCCGCGCCGGTCTCGACCAGCTCCTCGCCCAATCGTTCGTCGACAGCTCGCGCGTCGCCTCGATCGGCTACTGCTTCGGCGGCGCCGCCTCCCAAGCGCTCGCTTACTCCGGCGCCCCGCTCGCCGGCATCGTCAGCTTCCACGGATCGCTCCTCCCCGCATCGCCCGAAGCCGCAACCAAGAACAAAGCCAAGTTCCTCATCCTTCACGGCGCGGTCGATCCGTTCATCTCGAAAGCCGAACTCGACGCCTTCCTCGAAGGCATGAACACCGGCAACTTCGACTACCAGTTCATCGCCTACGCCGACGCCATCCACGCCTTCACCAATCCCGGCGCCGACGCGATCGCTGTCAATGGCCTCAACGGCGTCGGCTACAACGCCGCCGCCGACCGCCGCTCCTGGGAGCACATGAAGATGTTCTTCGCCGAAATCTTCCGGAAATAAACCTCTCCCCGCTTTCTCCCCCAAAGGGCGCCGCTCCAACGGCGCCCTTTTTTTTTCCGCTTCCAACGCGTCCTCGTCCGCTCAGTCACGCCCGCACGCGGTCCAACCGATATCGTCCGCCCGCGCGTATCAGTTTCATGGCGACACCAAACGTCTCCGACATCCGCCGCGAATTGAGCACGTCGCGAATCTTCCCCTCCGCCACCACCCCGCCTTCCCGCAGCATCAGGGCATGCGTAAACCCGTCGACGATCTCCTCCACGTGATGCGTCACCAGCACCAGCACCGGCTCACTCTTCTCCATCAATCCTCGCATCATCTCCAAAAACTCGTCCCTCGCCACGGGATCCAACCCCGCGCACGGCTCATCCAGAATCAGCAGCTCCGGCCGGCCCATCAACGCCCGCGCGATCAACACCCGCTGGCGCTCCCCTTGCGAAAGATACAGCCACTCGCGCTCCGCGATTCGCTCGGCGCCGACCACGCACAACCACTTCCTCGCCGCCGCCCGATCCGCGCTCGTCACCCGCGCCCATAAATCCAGCTGCGCGAACTTCCCGCTCATCACCGTCTCGATCGCTTTCTCCGCCGACGGAATCGCCGCGCCAAACGCGCTCGTCACCACACCGACTTTCTCCCGCAACGTCCGCCAGTCGCTTGCCCCGTATCGTTGCCCCAACGCCGAAAATTCGCCCGCCGTCGGCGAGATGAATCCCGTCAACGCTTTCAACAACGTCGTCTTCCCCGACCCGTTCGCGCCCAAAATCACCCAGTGCTCCCCGCGTTCCACGCGCCAATCGACCCCGCGCAAGATCGCCGCCCGCCCGCGCTCCACGCGCAACCCACGAATCTCCAACACCGTTTCCCGTTCACGCATCGCGCCATCTCGCCGCCTCATCTCCGCCGCCGCAAGGACGGACTCGGGTTGCAGGATTCCCATTTCACGCGCCTCCGATCTTGCAGGATGCACCGTTTATCTCTGCGACAAACCGTCCCGTATCCACCGGACGTATCTGATTTTCAAATACTTCCAAATGCTCGGCGTGGTTCGGCACGACTGATGCGCCAGTTCAAGCACATCTCGATCTCGAAACCCCCACTCACGAAAGGCACGACATGAACCTCACTCGCCTCGCTCTCACCACGTCCCTCGCCACCGCCGCCTCCAGCTTCGCCGCGTTCGCTCAAGTCGCCGCCGATCCTTCGCCGCCGCCCGCGCCTCCCGGCGTCAACGCTTCCGTTGCCCTCAACAACGGCGGCAATCCCGCCGCCGCCATCGGTGCCGCCAGCCTCAACGCCGACATCGTTCCGAACTCCGCCCCGCTCATCATTGGCAACGCGGGCACCACCGGCGTCAACGGTCTCACCGGCTCCAATGCCGCGGCTGGCTCCGTCCACGGCACCGACGTCCCCGCGATCCCCGCGGCCGAGTCGATCGGGATGCGTCGGGAACGGCTGCACGGCGCGGCCCAATCGTCGTCGTCTGAATCCGTCGCCGCCGACGTCGCGTTAGGCTCGAGTCTCGCGGCCGGCTCGATCCGCTCCGCCTCTCTCGATGCCCGTCCCTCTCTCGCTACGCAGGTTCAACAAAACATTGAAGCCGGTCGCCGCGCCATGACCGCCGCCGAAACCCAGGCGCGCTCGCTCGATCCCGACGCCCGCACTCAATTCGAAGCCGCCGCCCGCGCCGTTTCCACCGCCGAGCGCCGTCTTCAACAGAGCATTTCAGCTGCCCAGTCGGCGCCCTCCAGCGAGTGGGCTCGCGCTCGCGAAGCCCTCGCCGCCGATTACGACAGCTACACCCAAGCGGTCGCGCACGCCCAGCGAGTAGCCGCCGCAGGTTCCGCGCGCAACAGCACATCCCTCGACCGGCGCTAGCCGGTCTGGTTAGGAAGAGATAGTGCGTGATTGGGCGCCCCGGCGGACTCGCCCGCCGGGGCGCGTCCTTTTTGCTTCGTCGAATG
>JAEZGX010000007.1 GCA_023416735.1 Verrucomicrobiota bacterium
GTGTTGGGGGAGGTGGGGGCGAGGCAGGCGTCGAGAATGAGATCGCGGGCGTGAGGGACCGTGAGGGCGGAGATGGCGACGCCGAGGACGTTGAAGCGAGGCGGAGCGGGCGGGGGCATTCGGGCGAGAGTGACTTGGATTCAACCACGAAGGACGCGAAGGGACACGAAGGAATTTGGGGGAAGGGTGGCGGGGCGGAAATGCGAGAATGAGTGAGGAAAAAGGGCTGCGGGTGAAACGGAGCGGGCCGCCATTGGAATGCTTGCGGTAGGGCGGGTGGGTGGCAGGGTGGGCGGTTTTCCGATGGCGATTGTAAGTTTATTGGACGTGAGCGTGAGCTTTGGCGGACCGGCGTTGCTGGACCGCGTGAACCTGCAGATCGATCGGGGAGAGCGCGTGTGTCTGGTTGGGCGCAATGGCGCGGGGAAGTCGACACTGATGAAAGTGATTTCGGGCGAGTTGAAGCCGGACGAAGGACAAGTGACGCGGCAGCAGGGAGCTGTATTCGCGATGTTGAGACAGGAAGTGCCCGCGGGATTGGTGGGAACGGTGCAGAGCGTGATCGAAGGCGAAGGCGGGAGTTTCGAGGAGCACAACGATTGGGAGCGGCACGATCGGGTGGAGCGATTGATGGAGAAGATGGGCCTGCCGCCGGAGGAGGAGTTTGCGTCGTTGTCGGCGGGGCAAAAACGGCGGGTGCTGCTCGCGCGCGGACTGGTGGAGGAGCCGCAGTTATTGTTGTTGGACGAGCCGACGAATCACCTGGATCTCGAGTCGATCCAGTGGCTGGAGGAGTTTCTTTTGGAATGGGGCGGGACGCTGGTGTTCGTGACACACGATCGGGCGTTTCTGCGGAAACTGGCGACGCGGATTGTGGAAGTGGATCGCGGGCGGCTGGTGGGATGGGCGTGCGATTACGACACGTTTCTGGTGCGGAAGCAGGCGGTGCTGGAGGCAGAGGAAGTGCAGCGGGCGCAGTTCGACAAGAAGCTGGCGCAGGAGGAGGAGTGGATTCGGCGAGGCGTGAAGGCGCAGCGGTCGCGGGCGCAGAATCGAATTCATGCGCTGGAGAAGATGCGCGCGGAGCGGGCGGCGCGGCGCGAGCGGGCGGGGACGGCGAAGTTGACGGCGCAGGAGGCGGATCGCAGCGGGTTCAAGGTGATCGAGTGCGTGAACGCGGGCTTTCGTTACGAAGAAGGCGGACGGTGGGTGATGCGCGGGTTGAACACGCGGATCGAACGTGGGGACAAGATTGGCATCGTGGGGCCGAACGGCGCGGGGAAGACGACGCTGTTGAAATTATTGTTGGGCGAATTGGCGCCGACGGAAGGAACGATCGAGCAAGGGACGCGGTTGGAAGTGGTGTATTTCGATCAGTTGCGCGCGCAATTGGATGAGAGCATGCGGGTGCAGGATGCAGTGGCGGACGGGAATGCGACGGTGACGATCAATGGACGGACGCGTCACGTGATCTCGTATCTCGAGGATTTCCTGTTCGAGCCGGCGCGATCGCGGACGCCGGTGCGGGCGTTGTCGGGCGGGGAGCGGAATCGATTGCTGTTGGCGCGGCTGTTTACGAAGCCGGCGAATGTGTTGGTGCTCGATGAACCGACGAACGATCTGGATGCGGAGACGTTGGAGTTGTTGGAGGATTTGCTGGTGGAGTTTGGCGGGACGCTGCTGCTGGTGAGTCACGATCGGGCGTTTCTGAACGAAGTGTGCACGAGCTTGCTGGTGTTCGAAGGAGAGGGCCGCGTGAACGAGTATTTGGGTGGCTATGACGACTGGCAGAAGGAACGGGCGAAGCTGGCCGCGGCGAAGGAGGAAGAGGAGAAGCGGGAAAAGCGCGGGGGAGGCGGCGCATCTTCAGCGGGGAAGGTGGAAGCGAAGAAGGCGCGGAAGTTGACGAACAAGGAGCGGTCGGAGCTGGAAGCGCTGCCGAAGCGTATTGAGAGTTTGGAGACGGAGCAGGCGGAGTTGACGGCGCGTTTGGGCGACGCGGAGTTTTTCAAGAAAGGCGGGGTCGAGGTGACGAAAGCGACGGTGCGTTTGAGCGAGATCGAGGCGGAGATTGCGGCGGCGTATCAGCGATGGAGCGAACTTGAGTAGGTGACGCGATCAGGGCTGGACGGCGGGCGAAGAGGAAGGGCAGATGAGGTGTGCCGATCAAATTTGAGGCGGGAGGGGCCGGGGAAGAACGTCGCGGCCAGAGCGCGTGGGTAGCTGCAGGTCTGGCGTTTCTTGTCGCGGCACTGGTGGCGACGGCGGTGAAATGGACCGAGCTCGGGATTCGATTTTACGGTAAGGTCGTGCCGTTCTTCGACTCGTTGTCGTATCAGGAGAACTTTGCGATGACGGCGGCGCGGAGCGAGGCCGTGGGCGCTTGGAGCGCATTGGCCGAGACGTGGATGGCGAATGGAAACAACGTCGTGTTGTATCGTTTTTTCGCGGCGGCTTGGGGCGGAGTGCTGCCGGCGGGAGAGGCCGGATTGTATGTTTATCTGGGGCTGGTGCACGTCGCGGCGGCGGTGGCGCTTGGGCTGGTGACATGGCGCGTCACAGGAGCGACGTGGGCGGGGTTGTTGGGGGTGGCGGCATGGTTTTTGGCGGAGCCGTTTTGGGCGGTAAGAGAAGGCGTGCTCGATCAGCGGATGGATTTGGCGAGTGCGTCGTTTTACCTGATGGTGGCGGCGATGGCGCTGGCGTGGGCCCGCGAGCCGTCGCGGATCCGCGCTGCAGGAGTCGGGGTGATTCTGGCGCTGGCTGTCTTGCACCGACCGGTCATGGCGGTGTCGGCGCTGGTGGTGGTGGCGCTATTCGTGATTCGTGCGTGGCGGCGTCACGAGAGGACGCGCGGGGCGTGGTGGCGCGACGGGTTGTGGATGGGCGGGCCGGGGCTGGTGCTGACGCTGCCGTGGATGTTGGCGCACATGGGAGAGCTTTATCATTACTATGTGGTGGCGAACGTGGACGTGGGGAGCGCGAGTTCGATCACTGATGCCGCGGTTTACAACGGGCGGAATTTTGTGCGGGCGTTGGGCGGTGCGTATGCGGCGGGACTCGGCGTGGGCGTGGGGCTGGTGGCGTTGACGAGGAAAATAGATTGGGGGGATGTGGCGGTGGTGTTGCTTGCGACGGTGACGCCGTTGCTGTTGCTGACGGTGTCGCGGTCGACGGGGAATCACTTGGTGAGTCAGCTTTCGCTCGGAGTGCCGGCGCTGCTTTTGGCCTGTGGGCGAGCGCGGGAAGAGTTCGGTTGGGAGAGGATCGTTGGAGCGGTGGTGGCGATGGGATTGCTGGCCGGCGTGCTGATTGGCTCGATCCGTGAGCTGTCGGCGCGAGTGGACGGCGAGAGTGGGGTTTTGCGAAAAGAGGCGGAACGTGTGGCGCGGCAAATCGTGGAGCGGAAGGCGGAGGCGCGCGTGGCGACGTTTCACAATTCGCCGGTGAATGTTTTCGCGCTGCAGCGGGTGGCGCGTGGGAGCGGACTGACGTTGAAGGTGGGCACGCTCGCGTATCATCCGCATCATTTCGGGATTCCGAACGAGCGAGCGGCGGCTTTGAGCAAAGAGGAGCTGGCTGAGGCGCTGAGAGGCACGCTCGAACGTGTCTCGAGCGCGGACGATTTTCTCATGCTTCCGGCGGTGGATGCGCAGGAGCGATTGTTGGAGCAGCCTTACTCGCATCGCGTGATTCCGGCGCTGCGGAGGCTGGTGGAGGAGGATGGGAGGTTTGTTTGGGCGGGCCGGGTGGGGCCGATGGAAGGAATCGAGTTCGATCTGTTTTCGATGAAGCGTTGAGCAGGAGCGAAGGGCGTTCGTGCGCGACTAGGAGCGATTCGCGGAAGAGAAGCGGGTTAGGAGGTGTTCGAGACTCGTGTCGGCGAGTGAGGGGAGAAGGAAGTCGGCGGCCGAGAGGTCATGGTGAGCGGTGCAGCGATTGGGCACGGCGACGACGTGAAGAAGAGCGCGTTTGGCGGCGAGGGTGCCGGTGGCGGAATCCTCGAAAGCGATCGCTTCGTGGCCGCGGAGCCCGAACTGATTGAGGACGAGTTTGTAGAGGTCGGGAGCGGGCTTCGGGGTCGGCGCGTCGCCGCGACACGCGAGAAAATCGAAGTGATGAAGCAGATTGAGGCGCTCGAGGTGGGGCTCGACCCAGGCGTGCTCCGAGTTCGAGGCGAGGCCGAGGCGGAGATTGCGATCGCGGGCGGCGGCGAGAAGTTCGGCAACGCCGGGGAGGACCGGTTGTTGGAGAAGCAGGCGGTCTTTGTGGGCGCTGCGTTCGAGCTCGAGAGCGGCGCGGTCGGTGTGCGGACTGAAACCGTGCCACGGGTCGAAGGCGTATTCGGCGTGGCCGACGCTGCGAATGAAGAGCGTTTCGTCGAAAGGCACGCCATGCACGAGGTGAACAATGCGGTAGGCTTCGATCAGGGGCCACTCGGTGTCGACGATGAGGCCGTCGAAATCGAAGATGAGAGCGCGAATCATGGTGCGTTGATCCGATACAGGGTGACGCGGAGTTCAACCCTGCGCGCGCTTTCGCGACGAAGGTGGAGCGAACGGGGCGGGCTGCTTCGCCGCGAATCAGATTTTCGCGGACTGGAGCAGGCGGCGAACTTCGACTTGGGCGCGTTCGGATTCGATGCCGACCTCGACAAGGAGATCAACAAGGGTGCCGAAGCGATCGCGGCGGAGTTTGCCGCGTTCGGTGCGGTTGCGACGATCCTGGCAGCGAAGGGCGAGCGAGGTGCCGCAGAGGCAGTTGCGCAGGAGGAGGACGAATGTGCCGGTGCCGGGATCTTCGCGTTCGAGCAGGCCGGACGACTGGAAGATCGGGGTGGTGCGCGCGATGAAATCGTGGATCTGCGTGAAGCGGCGTTGGCAGCGCGGGCAGACGAGCGGGAAGATATCGTGGGAGCGGACGGCCAAGCCCTCGTAAGGAGCGGGAGTGGGAACGGAGGGATCGTCCATGATTAAGCTGGCCGGCGGAGACAGGACGAAGAGCGCCGGGAATTGGCAAGAGGGAAACGGGCGATCGTTGCGGAGGTAAACGCGGGCGTGGGCGATTTCGGCGACGAGGCGGTAGTGCGCGGCCACGTGGCGGGCGAGATCGGGGAACGTCTCGCGGGCATCGCGTGGGCGTGAGGAGTTACCCAGGTGACGACGACAGACAGGACAACCGGTGAGAGCTCCAGACGCCGAACCAGTAGCGGGCGGGGAGGGCGTCGACCCAGTAAAGAAACGACGTTAATGAGCTCATCGATCAGCGGAGTATCGGCTCCACTGTAACGCGGCGGTAGAGACGGGCGGGGCGGGCTTCGGCGACGAGTTGGTAGTCGCGGTCGATAAGGGAAGCGAGTTCGGGGAAGGTTTCGTGGCCGTGGCGGGAACGGTCGTCGAACGCAAAGCTGCCGGGGCCGGTGGTGTCGAGGAACCAAGGCGGCTGCGTGCGTAGGAAATCGGCGAGGTAACGCTCGCGGTAGAAATCGCGCACGGGCGCGTCGAAGAGTTGAAGGGCTGAATGGGCCTCGCGGGGAGCGTGGCGGCGCTGAGCCTCGACGAAGAAGCGCGGTGTCCAACCCCAGGCGGCGATCGGTTCTTCGGGGCGGGTGAAGGTGGCAAGCAGTGCGGCTTCAGGGGAGCGGATCAGCCGGCCGCGCGTTTGGGAGTAGTGGCCGAGCGCAGGATACTCCATGTAGGTGCAGAATTTGAACTGCGGCCAAAGCGTGACGCCGACGAAGAGGAAAAGGAGCGCGGGAGCGATCGCATGACGGAGGGCGGAATGGGAACGGGCGCGGAGGCTTGCGGGAATCGCGCCAACGAGCGCGCCGGTGGCGAGTGCGAGCGGCGCAATGATGAGTTGAAGGTAGTGGGTATAGTTGCGTCCGGGAGCGGCAACCGACCAAGCGGCGATGGCGAGGAGCCCGAAGACGATCAGGTTGAAGCGAGACTCGGCGTGCGACCAGCGATGCACACGCCACGGGAGCGCAACGAGAAACGCCCCGATCATGGGGAAGAAATAGAGTTCGAAACCGGTGGCGTTGCGGACGAGCGCGAGGAAACCTCGGACGTAGTCGGACCAACCGCCGGCGAAACGCTGACCGTAGGCGTAGTTGTTGACGATGTAGGCGGACCAGAAGTCGGCCCAGAGCCCGTGCCAGAGGATCATGGCCGCGATGGCGAGCGGAACGACAAACGCTCCCCCGACGAGATATGCGGCGGAACGCACGCGGACGCGCAGAGGCGAAGAAGTGTCGAAGAGAAGAAAGGCGAGGGCGACGGCGAGCCAGAGGCCGGCGGGTGCACCCTGGAGCTTGGCGAAAGGGATGGCGCCAAGCAGAATGCCGGCGAAGAGCCAGCGCCACGGGCGATCGTGCCGGATTTTTGGATACAGTTCGCCGAGGATCAGCCAGGTGGCGACGGCGATGAGCGCAACCGGGACGTGTTCGCTCGAGTATTGGATGAAGTCCCAAAACGGAGTGACGATTTGGAGCGCGGCCGGCGGGAGGGTGAGAACGCGGGCAAGCCCGTCGTCGAAACGAACGCGGAGAGCGAGCCATGTGAAGACCAGGGTGACCCAAGCCAGCGTGAGGGCGAGGAGACGGGCGTTGGTGTAGTCGAGGCGGACGCCGAGTGCGCCGAGGAGCGCGAGCGGCCACTGATCGAGGGGGCCGGTGGTGTTGCCGTCGACCGAGCGCCAGAAGACAGGATCGTGCTGCAGCGCGATTGCGCCGGCGAGCATCTGGCTCTCGTCAGGATTGTTGAGCTCGCGGTTGTCGAAAAGAAGCGGCCAACGAAAAGCGAAGATGGCGATCCCGAGGAGGGCGATGAAGACGAGCGAATGGTTCCAACGGCGAGCGCCCGCGAGGTGAAAGAAAGCAGCGAAGGCGGAGGCGAGGAGGAGAAAACCCGTGCTCGCGACGAAAGACCAGAAGTGAACCGAACTCTGATCGAGCCAGAGAAGGAATTGGGTGAGAAGTTGGAGCAAGGAGGTTGAAGCGGACTAGCGGCGAGCGGAGCAGACCGCGCCGGGCGAGACGGAGCAATTCAGTTCAACCACGAATCGGCACGAACCGACACGAATGAAAACGAAGCCGCATTTTGGCACGAGCGGAGGCGCCGGGAGTAACCTTGCGGGCGGGGTTTAGAACCACTTCTTCTTTTTCAAGTAGATCACCATGAGGAGCGTGGTGACGGCGGTGCAGCCGAGGGCGAACCAGTAGCCGTGCTGGAGCTCGGGCATGTTTTGGAAGTTCATGCCATACCACGTGCCGATCACCATCACGGGGATGGTGACGGCGGTGATGGCGGTGAGGAACTTGATGCCCTCGTTGGCTTCGAAGCCGGCTTTGTTGAGATAGATATCGAAGGCCATGAGCAGGCGTTCGTGATGGCTCATGGCGGTGTCTTCGAGGCGCGCGAGGTTGTCGCGAAGGTCGCGAAAATACGGCAGCATCAAAGGGCGGATGAGCTTGGTATCGCCGCGGGCGATACGGTCGATGAGATCGCGTTGGGGACGGACGATGCTGCGGAGGCGTGAGAAGTCGCTGCGGACCTGCAGGATTTCGTTCACGAATTTGGGGCCGGAGGTTTTGGCGAGGACAGTTTCCTCGATCTCTTCGAGCTCGGCGCCGAGTTCGGCCATCACGGGCTGGTAGTTGTCGACGAGGGCGTCGAGGACGGTATGCGCGAGGCGATCGGGGCCGCGGGCGACGATGCCGGTGCTTTTGACGACGCGGTCGATCGTGGCTTGGACGGAGCGGAGCGGTTCGCGGTGGAACGTGACGAGGTATTCCTTGCCGAGGAAGAGGTCGAGTTCGGTCGAGGTGAATTTGTCGGAACGGGTGAACTCGACGGCGTGCGTAACGATGAAAAGATAGGTTTCGTAGTCCTCGATCTTCGGGAGAGAGCTGGGCGTGACGCAGTCCTCGATGGCGAGCGGGTGAAATTGGAAAACGTTTTCGAGGACGGCTTTGATTTCCTCGTCGGTGGGGTTGTCGAGATCGACCCAGAGGATGAGGCCTTTGTCGGCGCCGACGAGGCGGAGGGCTTCGATTTCCAGGTCGCGGCCCACGAGCTTGCCTTCACTGAAGACGAAAGAGCGGATCATGGGCGTTGAAGCGGAGGAAGGGGATCGCGGTTTGAAACCGAGCGCGGCGGAGGCACCGCGCTTCCATGAGGAGACGGGAGGGCGGGGGATTACGCGGGCGCGAGAAGTTTGGCTTCGGCTTCGGTCACGACGCGGATGAAGTCTTCGACCGTGGCTGCGGCGAGGAAGGCGTGGCGATTGGCCGGATCCTTGAGCAGGCGACAGAGGATGGAGAGCACTTGAAGATAGTCCCCGGGGCGGGATTTGGGCGTGCCGAGCATGAACATCATGCGGACGTTTTCACCGGAGTCGAAAGGAACGCCGGCGTCGCTGCGGCCGACGGCGACGACGATCTCGCGCACGTGATCGGTGCGGGCGTGCGGGACGGCGAAACCGTGGCCGAGGCTGGTGGTGTCGAGCCGGTCGCGCGCGAGAAGCTCGTTGTAGAAGCCGTCGAAATTGAGCACCGCGGGATGGGTGGAAAGCAGCTGAGCAACTTCGTTGAGGGCGGAGGTGCGCTTGGTGTTTTTCACCTGCAGCAGAATGCGGGTGGGATCGAGAAGTTGAGAGAGACGGCCGGGCATGCTGACGCGGTTAGAGATGCTCGCCCAAAGTGGGGAGCGGCTCAAAATTGTTGGCAAGCGTGGAGTCGGAAGTTTACCGGAAAATCAAAATGGCGTGCGACCGCGGGTGGAGAAACGCGGGTGTGCGGGAGTGCGCCGGCGCGAGTTGCGGCTTGAGGCGAGAGAGCGGGTGTTGTTTGTGGAGCGCATGGCGACTTTCGACGAGCGGCAGCGAGCGGAGTATCGGGAGCAGTTTCAACGCGATGGGTTTGTCGTGTTGGAAGGATACTTTTCGTCGGAGCGGGTGGACGCGTTGTGCGCGGAAGTGGAGCGGCTGTTGAGGGAGCGGCCGCTCGAAGTGGTGGTGGACAGCCGGGTGACGGGGCAGCGGGCTTGGTGGGCGGATACGCCGTATCGCGACACGTTGCGGTTCAAGTTCAATGACCTGTATTTGATGAGCGATCTGGTGCGGGAGATCGCGCTGGATGCGCCGCTGTCGGGTTTGTTGGCGGAGCTGATGGGCGAGGCTCCGGTGCTGTGTAACAGCCTGAACTTCCGGAAAGGGAGCACGGATCACGTGCACATCGATTCATTGTTCATGACACCGCGGACGCCGGGGGCGCTGGCGGCGACGTGGACGGCGCTCGAGGATGTGCATCCGGATGCCGGACCGCTGACGTATTTTCGCGGCAGTCATCGCGTGCCGCTGTATCGGTTTAGCGATGGTTCGCATCATGCGATTCGGAGCGAGATGCCGGCGTGGCTGGACTACATCAAGGAGCAGCTGCGCGAGCGTGGAATCGAGGAGCAGGTGTTTCTGGCGAAGAAAGGAGATGTGTTCATTTGGCATTCGGACCTGGTCCACTCGGGCAGTCCGATCCGGGATCTTCGGCGAACGCGGACCTCGCTGGTGTGTCATTACTACGGTGAAGCGGATGCGCGGGCAATGGGCAGCGATTTGGTGGCGCGCAACAGCGGATATTGGCTGCGGCGATTGCCGCAGGCGGTGTTGGTAGCGCCGGAGGTGTTTGCGGCGGGGCGGGAGTTTCCCGAAGCGCAATATCTCGCGCGTTATCCGGATGTGAAAGGAGCAGTCGAAGCGGGGGCGTTTGCGTCGGGCTGGGCGCACTACGAAGCGTGCGGGTTCAAGGAAGGGCGCGGGATCTAGCCGCGAGAAAGGCGCGGTCAGGAGACCGCGCCTAAGATGAACGGAGAGGCGGACGCGCGTGATTAAGCGCGGGATTTAGGCTGCTCGATCATGGCGACCTTGCCGTCGCGGAAGACGATGCGGATGTGCTCCTCCTGATGCTCGCTGTAGACGTCGGTGTAAACCGGATCGTAAAAGACAACGTAGCGTTTGCGGTGCGGATCGTAGAGCAGGACGCGACGGTAGCCGGTGTGAATGTTGCCCTCGTATTCCTGATGGTAGCGGTTGTAGATCCAGACGGTCTCGCGACCTTTGTCGGCGGTTTCGGTGTCGCGGGTCTGATCCGGGCGGCCGAGGGCGATGTAGACCATGTCGGGGGTGTTGCCGAGTTCGATGACGCCGCGTTTGAGCTTCTCGCGTTCCTCGGGGGAGAGCGTTTCGAACGTGGCGGCTTTTTCCTCGGCCCGGCGTTCGAACGTGCTGCAGCCGGTCAGCGCGAAGACCAGCGCAAGGGTGGAGAAGGAAAAGAGGGAAAGGCGTTTCATGGGAGCTTAGACGGCGAAACGTGCGGGGGGTTGCCGGAGGCGCAAGCGGGGCGTGGGGCGGAATTCAGTCCTTGAGCGGGAGCGAGAAGTGGAACGCGGATATTTTGAGGCGCTTGCGGAAGTAGAACCGGTGGGCGTCGACGCGATGGGTGCCGGAATCGAGCGAGAATTCAGTGCAGTTTGCTTTGCGAGCGCGGGCGATGAGCCAGTCGATCATGCGATCGTCGAAACCTTGGGAGCGAACGGCGGAATCGGTGATGAGATCGTCGACGTAAAGCGTGCGGCCGGAGAAGAGCAGGTCCATGATGCGGTAGCCGGCCACGCAGCGGACGGTGTTGTGATCGTCGGAGTGATACGCGAGGTGGAAGCCCTCGGTTTGCATGCGGCGAATGCGTGGGACGAAGTCGGCGGCGGCGAGGTGAGGGCGGAGCTGCGACATCACCGGGAAGCAGGCGGAGATTTCGGCATCGGTTTCAGCGAGGGCGATCGGGGGCATGAAATCGACAAAGGGCCGCGAGGAGGAGCGGGTCAACGACGGCGGCTTGAGGGCACGGAACAGCGGGGGAGATAGATTTGCGCCGGATGAGCAAAAGAGGCGAACGCGACGGAGCGCGGAGAGACGCGGAGTGAAGAAAAGAAAAACCCGCGGCCGAAGCCGCGGGTTTATGAAGCATGAAACCTGGCGGGAACTGGAAAATCAGGCGGCGACGGGAGCGGCCGGTAAGGCGGCGAGTTGACGACGCTGGCGAATGCGAAGGCCGACGAGGCCGGCGATAAACGTGGCGCCGATCATGGCGGCGACGGTGGAGGCTTCGGGAACGGGCGCAGGAACGATGGAGATCTGCGAAAACACGTAATCGTTGCCCGAAAGAGGACTTCCATAGTAGCCGTTGGGAAAGAGCAACGCCTCCCCGTCGAGATCCCGATAAAAGTCCGATTCGTTAACTCCTAGGCCGATGTTGGTGGTAGAAGTCCAATTGGTGATAGTCAGCAGCATTGCATAGCTTTTGCTGGCGTCCGTTATAAGCCCGAGGACCGGATCCAAGCCAACTTTGGCTGTAAAATCGAAAGAGTGGGACCAATTCGCAAAAGATTCGCCAGTCTCCGAAAGGGTGGAGCTCCACGCTTGGGCTCCTTCGGACGTGTTTGGCGGAACGGTGAACGACCCGAAGTCGACGAGAACGTTAGCTAGATTGTTCGTAGCTGGATTCCATTCGCCGAACTGGGCTGTGAAGTTCGCAGCTTTCGTGGTGCCAAGGGGAGATCCCCCTGTGCCTGCGAAGAAATTGTAGGTCAGGAGCGCGACCGCTTCCACATCAGTGAACACTTGTGCTTTTCGGGATGCGGCTCCGCTATTTCCGGTCCAAACTTGGACACTGCCCGCATATCCGGTCTGCGTCTCGAGCGTTTGCACCTGCGCTACGACGGGATTTAACAACGCGAGAAAAATCGCGGAAAAAAGAAGCAAGCCGGACGACGGTTTCATATCTGGGGTAAAATACCTATTTCTACTAGGGGATTTTGCAAGCGTTTTCTTTGTCCCAAAGATTGGTATCATTGATCCCCGTCGTAAGGAGCTATCAGTGAGTAAAGGACATCATCAATCCGAGGTAGCTCGTCGTTGATAGCGGGTAGTGCGATAGTGAGCAGCTGCGCGGGTTGGTGCTGGCGCGCGTGGCGCACTTCTTGCCATTGTGCGACCCACCAAGATCCGGGGGTATCTAGTTCCGGTTGGGTGAGGGGGCGTGCACGAGATGAATCCCAAATAGTAAAGGCCACCAACATCTCCTCGTTCGCTTGCCGGAACTTGTAAGTGCGGAACGGAATCATTTCGGCACCTTTAGCCACTTCGACCACCTCAAGGCTGGCCACAAGTTCGCAGCCGGCGGCGGGGAGGCAGACAGTGGGGTTGTGGAGGAAGGGGATCGAGCGGGCGACTTGGCCGCGGTTCCACTCGATGTAGTAGGCGGAAATGCGTTGGTTGTTTTCATCCCGCCAGCTGCCAGCGCGGTAGACATCGGGGTTCAGAATTTCGCGGGCGTGGTCGGAGAGGGGGGCGGGGCGGAAGCTCCAGTGGTCCTCTGGGAAGTTTGCGGTCCATTGGGGGACTTCGTCGATGGCGCGCTGGCCGGCGAAATACCAGAGGCGGGTGGCGGCTTCGTTGACGAGAAAACAGGCGGCGAGCGCGGTGAGCCAGGCGGCGGATGACGGGGAAAGATTTGCGGGGGAACGCGTCGATACCGGTGCGGATTGCTGGGGGAGTTTGTATCCATTCCAGTGACACGCGAGCCAGCCGGTGGCGATCAGGCTGAAAGCCATGGCGATCCAACCGGCGGGGTCGTGCGCGGCGGCAAGGGCGTCGGGGCCATCAGCGGCGCGGAAGGACAGAAAGAGCACGCGGACGAAATTGCCGAGAACGGCGGCGGCGATCGCGGCCACGAGAAGGGCGAATCGGCGGATGAGGGAAAAGCGCAGCCATTCGCCGAGAAAGAGGCCGGCGAGGATGCAGGCTTGGAGCGAGCGGATGCCGCCGCAGGCTTCGTCGACTCCAACCCAGGCGTTGCCGATGCGGACGCTCGTGCCGAACGCGAGCGCGGGTTGTCCGAAGAGATTGCTGATTTCAGCGGCGGCGCTCGCCCATGTTTCGCGCAGGGGAAGGATCAACGCGTTCTCGATGGCGCTCGGAACGGGCAAGGCGCCAGCGAGGAGAATAAGAGGTCCGGCGACCCAGCGGATGCCGCGCGCGCCGGCGACAAGCCAGGTGGCCGCTAGAACAGATCCCGCGAGGAGGAGGGTGTAGGCGAGAAGCGCGGCGGGCCAGAGTGGGAACGGAGTAAGAAAAAGGCGGATGAATAAATGCAGCGCGGCGAAGGCGAGTGTCGCGATCCACCAGACCGGCGAGAGGACGGCGCGCGACTCGAGGTGGGGACGTTCGTGCCAACGTTCCCACCAGAGATAGGCCATCAAGATGGGGACGACCCACGCGTGGCCGAGATCGGGAGCGACGCTCCAAGTGGTGCTCAGTGGTGCAACGAAGGCGAGTGTCGCGGCGAAGGCGGCGAACCACAGGGCGGCGGCGGGGGACCGCGGCATGTTCCTAGCGGGGTTCACAATCCGGCGGTCGGATCGGTTTTCGCGGTGGGGCTCGCGGGCTTGGCGGGCTTGCGGTTGAGCTCGTCGCGCGCGCGGGTGAAGAGATAACTTTCCTCGGGGAGGAATTCGACGCCCTCGGCGAGTTGGGCGGCCTGCTCGAGTTCGGCCGGTTTTTTGGCGACACCGTAAACGAAAGCGAGGAAGGGCTGGCGCGGCGGGTAGTGACGCTCGAGCTCGGTCATCTTTTCGACGATGGCGAGGGCTTCGGCGGATCGACCGGCCTGGGCGAGTGCGAACGCGTAGCCCGTGCTGTAGGTGGCGTTGGCGGGTTCGGCTTCGTGCAGAACGCGCATGGTGTCTTTCGCAGGGTTCCAGTTGGACGTGGGCTCGGCGAGGAGCGTGAGGAGCGCCCAGTCGTGCTGGTAGCGGCTGACGTTGCCTTCGGACTGGCGGAGAACGCCCATGACCTCGCGCATGCCTTTGATGTCTTTGCGGGAGCGGTAGACGTTGAAGAGGCTTTGATGCGCCCACGTTTGGGCGGGGAAGGTGCGAGCGACCGCCCAGAGGGTGCGTTCGCTTTCGTCGTCCCAGCGCCACACGCCAGCTAGACGTTGGAGGACGCGGAGGGCGCCGAGATTTCCGGCGGCCGAGTCGAGGGTCATGTCCCACGTTTCGCGCCGCAGCGAAGGACGGGAAGGACTGTCGACGGTGCGTGCGGCGAGGGCGAGGCGGAGGGTTTCTCGCGAGATCGGGCCCCAGGCGCCATTTTCCAGGAGGGGAGCGAGACGATCCCAGTCGCCGAGTTGCGCGACGACATCGGCTTCGGCGCCACGCACGGCGGGAGTCTCACGAAGTTCGTGGGGAAGGCCGGCGAGCCAGATATCGGCTTCTTTCGCGCGCGACTGCACGAGCAGCCATTGGGTGAACTGAACGACGTCGGCTTCGTTGCCGACGGCGAGCGGAGCGAGTTGGGCGAAGAGCGGATCGAAATCGGCTTGGTCGACGAGGAGATCGACGTTCGCCTTTTGAAGATGGTCGGTGAATGTCGCGCCGGCGTCGGCGAGGATCAGGGCTTGGCGTTTTTTCAGTTCGACGTAATCGCGGCGCTGAAGGGCGTCGGCGGCGAATTCGCGATGGATCTGAAGAGCGAGGCTCGGGTTGCGGGCGACGAGTTCTTCGAGTTGGCGGCGGGCGGCGAGCTTTTCTTCTTCCTTGGGGTGACGCAGGCGGAGGAGGGCGTGGCCGTGGAGAAGCGCGTCGCTGTCGGGCGAGGTTTCACGGAGTTGCTCGAAGAGGACGTCGGCGACAGGGCGGTTGTCGGTCGCGATGGCGAACGCGAGCGCGGCTTGAAGCATGGGAAGCTCGCTCGAGACATCAGGCGGAGTCGAGCTGAGTGCGTCCTTCGCGGCGTTGAAATCGCGGAAGCGGAGACAGCAAAGGACGAGACGCGCGGAGTCTTCGGCGGAGCGGGGCAGGAGTTGGACGACGGCGCGACGGAGGCGCATGGCTTGCGGCGACCCGCTTTGCTCAAGCATGTCAGCGGCGACGCGGATGACGTCGGGATTGCCCGGGAGAGTGCGGAGGGCGACGTCGAGAGCGAGTTGGGCGTTGGGGGCGTCGCGCTGCTCGATGAACTCTCTGGCCTGTGCGAGCGCGCGCTGCTGCTTCCACTGCAGATAGCGCGGGCGGCCGGAATCCCAGGCTTTCCAACCGGCGGCGCCGACAACCGCGACTCCGATCAAGGCAACAAGTTTTACCCACGTTGGGCGACGGCGTCTGAGATCGCGGGATTGGAGGAGTTGCATCAGGGAGGTGGGTCAGGGATTGCCTGATGCTTCTAGAGGAAACCCCCTAGCCGTCTAGATTAAACGCGGGCGGCATCCGCTGGAGTCGCGCGTCTGGCGACTTTACGTTGGGCGGCGGCTTCGTTCGGTGGTGATGATGACGACGGCGCCTACGACCATGACCGCGGCGACGAGGGTGCGAGCGGAGATGGGTTCGTTGAGGATGAGCCAGCCGAGAAAGACGGCGACGAGCGGGTTGACGTAGGCGTAGGTGGAAACGCGGGCGGGTGTGCTGTGTTTCATCAACCACACGAACGTCGAAAATCCGATCAAGGAGCCGAAGAGAATCAGGTATCCAAACGCCCACCACGAACGAGCGGAGATGGTGGCGATATTGAGGGTGGAAAAGTCGCCATGGAGCAGGCCGGCGAACGTGAGGATGGCGCCGCCGGTGAGCATTTGGAGGGCGGAAGCGAGAAGCGGATCCGCCCCGTGTTTGGCATGGCGTGAATAGATGGAGCCAACGGCCCAGGACAGGCAGGCGAGGAGGATTGCGGCGACTCCGCCGACGTGGAGTCCGCCCGTGTCGGCAGATTCCCAGGGCGCGGCGAGCCAGGCGACGCCGGCGAACCCGAGCAGAAGCGCGGTGGCGGTGACGGCGGTGGGACGCAGACCGCCCGGCCACGCCCATTCAGTGAGGACAAAAAAAAGCGGTTGAATGCCGATAATCAGCGCAGTGATGCCGGACGGGACGAATTGTTCGGCCCAGACGACGAGGCCGTTGCCGCCGAGGAGAAGAAAGGTGCCGATCACGGCGGAGATTCGCCATTGTCGGCCGGTCGGGCGCGGAGCGCCACGGGAGCGAAGGATGAGATAAAGCACGGCGCCTGCGATGAGGAAGCGCGCGCCGGCCATGAGGAAAAGCGGCATCGTTTCGATGGCGATGCGGATGCCGAGATAGGTGCTGCCCCAGATGATGTAGATGGACGCGAAAGCGAGGAGGAGGGCGGATCGCGTCGGTGCGGAAGACGGAGAGGTCACGGAAAAAATCGGTGATGCGCAGGCAAGTGGCTCACGCTACGCGGAAGAAGATGACGGAATATATTCCATGTAGCGCGCGGTGGCCTTGGCGGCCGCGGGGCCGGCGAGGCGCTGCACGGCGTGAAGCGAGCAGTCGATGCCGGCTGAAATCCCGGCGGCCGTGAGAAAGCGGCCGTTGTCGGTGAAACGCGCGGGTGCGACGAGGTCGAGTTGCGGGGCGAATTCACGCAGCTCATCCACGCATTCGTGATGCGTTGTGACGCGCAACCCCTCGAGTAGTCCGGCGGCGGCAAGAATGAAAGAGCCGGTGCAGACGCTCATCACGATTTCGGCCGTGCGGCATTTTTGTCGCAGCCATTCGTGCAGGGACGGCATGCGCATGAGCGCGTGCCGGCCGGCGCCGCCGGGAATGACGATAACGTGCGGCGGCGGGCAGTGTTCGAACGTGAAATCGGGCACGACTTTGAGGCCGTTGCGGGCGCGGACTGTGCCGGGTTTGGTGGCGAACGTGAACGTGTGAAACAAGCGGTGATCGCTCAGTTCGTCGGCGACGGCGAAGACCTCGAACGGGCCGGCGAAATCGAGGACTTCAACATCGTCGAACACGAGAATGGCGACGTTTTTCTTCATGGCAGAGGTTGGGCTTCTTGCGCTGGTCTCAGGCGTTGAGGCGCGCTGCGCGGAGCTAATTCGGATTAGGGAGCGACCACAGGGAGCACGTGAGGTCGCGCGAGAATCAGAAATTCCGGGTCGCGGTAAACCGGAGTGAAGTAGCGGCCCAGCAGACGTTCGAATTCGCGCACGTTTTCAAGAGGTGGAGGCGCGAACGACGGAACGGACCACAGGAAGTTGAATTTGGGGTTCGTGTGGAGAACGACCAGCGGGCTGTCGATATCGCGGAGATAGCTTTCGAAATCGTCGCCTGTGGCGAGATGAAGCGCGTGGGCGCGCTCGCGATCGAAGTCGAACGACATGCTGAACGCGCCCATGCGGAAGCGTGGGGGGATCGCGCGACCGGTTTCGATGCCGAGAATAATGGCGGAGCCGACGAAAGGTTGATCCGGGGGAAGGAGGCGTTGCACGACGTCGCGCGCGGCGGAGAGGCGGTCGGCGAGTTCGAAATGGTAGGGCGGAGCGTTCGGTGGAAGAAAGACTGACGGCAACCGGCGTTGGGATGCGCTGAGATGAGTCCAGTTAACGGCGGGAGCGACAACGAACGGCGCGGTCAACAGCGCGGGCGCGAGCAGGATCGAGCGACGTAGCGAGGAACTGGATACAACGGGACGAAGGAGGATTAATGAGGCGGCGGCGAGGGGAAGGAGGAAGGGCACGCCGTATTCCTCGTAGGTGCCGCGCGGAGCGAGATTGAAAAAAAGGCCGGCGAAAGCGGCGAGGAGCACGGCGTGTTCGCGCTGCCAGCCGGCGCGGCGGGCCGAGGGGAATCCGATGGCGGCAAGCGCGAGGAGCCAGACCGCGGGAGCGAGGCTGAGCACGACGTTCCAGGTGAGACGCCAGTCCTTGAGCGGAACGGAGACTCGATGAAAATCGAAGATCCAGAAAACGAAACGCTCGGGAGCGGCGAAGTAGAACGGCAGAAAAACGGCGCTGGCGGAAAGCGCGAGAGCGACGAGCGCGAGGCCGATTTGACGGAGGTTGGGACGGCCCGTTTCGAAAACTGTCGCGAGCCAAAGGACGCCGAAAAAGGGCGCGGCAGGGAGGCGGCAACCGACACCGAGGGCAGCGAGTGCGGAGAGGGCGAAGATTTTCTTCGAGCCGGGCGAAGCGACGAGGAATACGGCGGTGGCGGCGATCGCGAGGAAGGACGTGACGGCGTAGGTCTTGCCGAGATGGATGAAATACATCCACGGCGGCGCGAGGGCGAAGAGCGCAATGAGCAGGAGCGCAGGCGCGCGACCGGCGCGGCGAAAGACGAGCCACGCGCCCAGCGCGACGGCCAGCGCAGCCCAGAAGCCGCTGACGGCGCGCTGTTGGAAAAGGCCGAAACCGGTGGCAGCGAGCAGGGGCGCGTTAGCGTAGGGCACGACGGGCGGCTGGGTGAATCCGAAATCTCGATACGGCATTTCACCCTGCCAAACGGAGCGAGCGGCGGCGGCGTAGAAGCCCTCGTCGACGTTCATGGCGCCGTATTTCACGTGAAATGCGGCGACGACGATATAGACGGCGGCAACGACCGCGCCGAGCAGCCAGAAGGCGAGGGCATAGGCGCGCGAAGTGGGCGCGGGCGCTGCGTCGGACGGGGACATCACGATTGCTTTTTCGCGAGTTCGCCGAGCGTGCGCAGGGCGTTCTCGACCTGCTCGGTCCACGGAATGCCGCAGTTCATGCGGAGGCAATTCCGATAGCGGTCCTTCACCGAGAACATCGCGCCGGGCGCCGTGGCGATGCGGTGGCGCAGCGCTTCGCGGTAGAGATCGAGCGTGTCGACGCCGGGCGGAAGTTCGGCCCACAGGACGAAGCCGCCTTGCGGACGACTTAGACGCGTGCCCTCGGGGAAGTAGCGCAGGATCGCTTGGGAAAACAGGTGCAGCTGATTTTGGTAGGCGCGACGGATCGAGCGGAGGTGGTGATCGTAGCCGCCGTTGCGCAGGAAATCGGAGACGGTTTTCTGCAGGACGACGGGAGTGCCGAGTGTATTCGTAAATTTGAGACGCCGGACGCGTTCGAGGTAGCGGCCGGGCGCGCACCAGCCGACGCGGAGCGACGGAGCGAGGGTTTTGCCGAAGGAGCTGCAGAGCAGGACGCGGCCGTCGGTGTCCCAAGCCTTGAGCGGCTTGGGACGGCGGTCGCCGTAGTGAAGATCGCCGTAGATATCGTCTTCGATCGCGGGCACGTCGTGTTGTTGGAGGAGTTGGAAAAGCTTGGCCTTCTTTTCGTCGGGCATGCAGGAGCCGAGCGGATTTTGATAGGCGGGCATGAGGAGCACCGCCTTGACGTCGCAGTTTTTCAACGCGTCCTGCGTGGCATCGAGGCAGAGGCCGGTGCGGGAATCGGTGGGGATTTCGAGGACACGGAGATTGAGTGATTGGATGGTCTCGAGGAAACCGAAGTAAGCGGGCGTTTCGACGGCGACGGTATCGCCTGGCTTGGTGACGGCGCGAAGGGAAAGGTTGAGCGCTTCGGCGCAGCCGACGGTGATGACGAGTTCGTCGTGGGAGAGCGGTGCGCCGCATTGGAGATAGCGGCGGGCGATTTCGCGCGCGAGCGGGTCGTAGGCCCAGTTCATCGCGTAGCGGCCGATCATGGTCGGATCGTTGCGGCAGATCGAGCCGATGAGCCGTCCGAGCTTCTTGTTGGGGAACAGAGACGGGTGCGGGCAGGCGGCGCCCAGCGGCACGTAGTCGGCGTCGACGGCGAGCGCGAGCATCTCGGCGGTGAGGTCGTTGACGCCGACGTAGCTCGGCTTGGCCATGGGCTTGGCCATGCGCGGTTCGGGCGCTTGCAGCGGGATTTGCGGGCGGACGTAGAAGCCGGATTGCGGGCGGGCTTCCAGGACGCTGCGATTTTCGAGAACGGTGTAGGCTTGGATGACCGTGGAGATGCTGACGTCGCGCTGGAGGGCCATGCGGCGCACGGACGGAAGACGGTGGCCGGGGCGGAGCGTGCCTTGGGCGACGAGCTCCTGGATCTCCTGCGCGAGTTCGAGGTAGAGCGGGGCGCGATCGGGTTTGGAGAGCGTTTCGATCATGGCGGGTGCGTGTGGTGGACCGGAGAATAGAGAAAGCTCGGGTGCCGGGGCAGGTGTAGCGGGCGGGTTTTGAAACCAGCACAGTTGCAGGATATCCGGGCTGTGATCAGCACAATTCGGCGAGATTTGGCTGGTTTGACTTGGACGCAGGAACGGATGGCGTCGCCGAATGAGTTCATCGGCGGAATCGTTTCAGGATCGGGTCGGCGCGGTGATGGGACGGTTCGCGCGGCAGAACGGCGAAGAGTTCGAGCGGGATTCCGTGGCGCGATTTGCGGAGCGGCTTTGGCGGTTGATCGAGAAGCGGGGATTGCCGGAAGCGTTGGGCGAAGGGCAGTCGGGCAAGCCGGGCGAATTGGAGAAGAGCGAAGTTCGCGAACTCACGCGGCGAGCGACGAAAGGGGTGAAGGAAGGCGACCTATTTGAAGATGCGGCGAAGCAGGTCGTGAAAGCGTGTTTCTATCCGGAGTTTCGCGTGTGTCGGGATTCGTATCGGGAGCGAAGTGGAAAAGGAACATGCAAGCGGCAAGTGCTCGAGAAGGCGCGCGGGCGGGTGAGCGGGTCGCACTGCGTGGATTGTCCGTATTGGACGGATGTGTCACCGCAGCGGCATGCGGAGTTGCTGCGCGACGGCTGGTGTGGCGAGCGGTCGGAGTTGGAGGAGAATCGCGGCGTGTTTTTGCCGGAGGATTTCCGAGAGCTGCGGCGTTGGGTGCGGGAGTTTGCGGGGCGGCGAGAGCCGGGCTGACGCAGACGGCGCGGTGACGGTCGAGCGCGCGCGCCGGGCGTTTTGTGCGAGCAGGCCGGAAGGCGGATCGAGGCTTCGTTAGAAGCGGGACCGGAGGGCGAGGGTTGCGAAGGTGCCGCGGTCGGTTTCGAGCGTGTAGGCGCGATCGAAGTAGTCGAATTCGCGATCGATGAACATGCCGGCGTCGATGCGGAGCCAAAGATTGCGGGCGACGGCGAAATCTCCGCCGAGGCCCACGCGGATCTCGCGATAGTCGAGGAAGGTGTTGGCGAGTCGACCGGTGGTCACGCCGGGAGGGATACCGAGGCTGTCGGTGATGCGAAACGTGCCGCCTTGAACGGTGGCGCTGAGGTCGAGGTTGACGGCGTCGGAAGCGCGCCACTGCACCCCGGCGCGCGGATAGGTGAGGTTGAGCGACCAAGCGGGAGCGAAGCGCCAGCGGACACCGGCGAGGGGGATCGCGGGATGTTCGGCGTAAGCGTCCACGCGGAGGCCGAAGAGCCAGACGAGATCGCGCGACACGGCGTAGGACGCGGCGGCGAGGAGCGGGACGTTGAAGGTCTTGGAATCGATGTCTTCGAGATCGCCGTAAAGGCCCGGCCGGAGTGTGAGCGTGGCGGTCCACTGTTCAGAAAGGCGGCGCGAACCGCTGAGGTGGAGTGCGAAAGCTTGGAGACGTTCGGGCAGGAATGTGCCGGCGGAAGCGTCGAGGCGGGTGACGGCGGCGCTGAAGCCGAAGGTGATGCTATCGCGGGCGGAGAGATGATGTCGACCGAGGGCGTTGAAATCGAAGTGGTGCACCGCGACCGACCCGGGGATGCCGGCGTGGTCGAACGTTTCGTCCGAGGAATATGAATACGAGGCTTCGCTATCGATCGTGAGTCCGGCTGGCGGCGTGGGCTGTTGGGCGAAGGCGGGCAGGGTGAACAGGGCAACGAAAAGGAAACGCAGATGACGCATGCGCGGCAGAGTTCGCCGAAGTAGGGGGGCGTCAACGGGGGCGGGATCGTTTTGGAAACGAGCCGAGAGATTCCCCGGGGCGGGTTCAGGCGTATCTCTGGAGCGAAGGGCCGGTGAGGCGGCAGATTTGCCAGGAGAGTTTTCGTTCGGCGCCGAGGGATTCGTAGAAGGCGATCGCGGGTTGATTCCAATCGAGGACGGTCCACTCCATGCGGCCGCAACCGCGCTCGTTGGCGAGTTTGGCGAGGTGGAGGAGAAGGGATTTGCCGATGCCGCGTCCGCGGAATTCGGGTTTCACGAAAAGGTCTTCGAGGTAGAGGCCGGGCTTGGCGAGGAAAGTGGAGTAGTTGGTGAAGAAGAGGGCGAAACCAGCGGGCGTTGGGGCGATGTCGTCGGTGAAGGCGAGGACGCATTCGGCGGCGGGTTTCTCGCCGAACAGCGTGGCGCGGAGTTTATCTTCGGTGGCCTCGACCTCGTGGGTGAGTTTTTCGTAGTCGGCGAGGGCGCGGATAAACTCGAGGATGAGGGGCAGATCGGCGGGCGTGGCGGGACGGATCATGGAGCGGAGATGTGGAGGAAGATGCTGGCGGCGCTCGAGGCGCCAAGCGTGAACAGGATTGAACGATCCGCATAAATGGGGGTCTATGGAGGCTATCCAGACGACTTTATGAAAATACGTAACCTGCGGAACTGGCGTGCAGTGGGGATGAGCGCGATCTTGGGCGCGGCGATGTTGACGTGCTCGGGGTGTGTGGCGGTGGTGGCCGCAGGCGCGGCGGGAGCGGCGGCGGTCGCGTGGGTGAGGGGAGAGTTGCAGACGACGTTGCCGGCGAATTTGGATCGATCGTTCAACGCCTCGAAGGAGGCGATCGAAGAGCTGCAGTTCGTCAAAGTGAGCGAGCGGAAGGATGCGTTGCTGGGGGTGCTCGTGGCGCGAAATGCGGCCGACAAGAAGATTGAGATTCAACTCGAGAACATGGCGGGGAACGTGACGAAGGTCGGTATTCGCGTCGGCGTGGTCGGAGATCAGGAGTTGTCGCTGGCGATCCTCGAGAAGATCAAAGCCAACCTGTGAGGCGCGGGTGAGGGGAGCGTCGGCTCTGGCGAAGGCCGGCGCGTCGGGCGGCGAGGGCGTTTCGATATGGTGATTGCAAAGACTGCAGTTTCGGCGAGCGTAGCGCGTTTTACCTACGTCTCATGTTAAAGAAAATATTTGCGAAGCTTCGCGAAAAAATCGCGCCTTCGCGTTCGGCCAAGGCCGCCACTGGCGGCGGCAAAACGAGCTCTCACGGCAAGAGTCATTCCTCCTCCTCGCGCGGCGAGCCTCGTTCTGGAAAAGGTCACGGTCATGGTCACGGCGCCAAACCGGGCGGAAAAACGACGCGGCAGGATCGCGGGCCGGCGAGCGAAAGCGGACGGCGGGAAGAGCGTGGCGGACGCGGTCGCGGGGGTGCGGGATGCGGGCGCGGCGAACGCGCGGAGCGGCCGCGGCGGGATGATTCGTTTGAGCATCCGCGGCCGACGCCGTCGAAACCGGCGGTCCCCGTGGACGTGCCGAAGATGGACACGGAATTTTCGAAACTCGGTTTGTCGGACGCGCTGGCGTTCGCGGTGCAGGAGATGGGCTATGTTTCGCCGACCCCGATTCAGGCGCAGGCGATCCCGGTGGTGTTGCAAGGCGGGGATGTGATTGGATCGGCGCAGACCGGAACGGGAAAAACGGCGGCGTTTGCGCTGCCAATCATCCAGCGGCTCGGCGGTCATGGGAGCTTGCGCTGCCTGATTCTCGAGCCGACGCGCGAATTGGCGCTGCAAGTCGAGGACGCGTTTCACAAATTCACGAAGTTCACGGATCTTCGCGTGACGATCGTGTATGGAGGGGTCGGATACGGGAAACAGACTGAGGACCTGCGCCGCGGAGTGGACATTCTCGCGGCGACGCCGGGGCGGCTGTTGGACCATATCGAGCAGGGGAATTGTTCGTTGGAGAACATCGACATCCTGGTGCTCGACGAAGTGGATCGGATGCTGGACATGGGCTTTTTGCCGGACGTGCGGCGGATCGTGCAGAAGTGTCCGAAGGCGCGGCAAACGCTCTTTTTCACGGCGACCTTGCCGCCGGAGTTGGAGCAGCTGGCGGGGTGGGCGTTAAGCAACCCGGTGAAGGTAGAAATCGGCCGGCAGCGTTCGCCGGCGGAGACGGTGGCCCACGCGTTTTATCCGGTGGTGGCGTCGCAGAAATTCGACCTCTTGCAGCTGTTGTTGGAGCAGACGGAGTTCAAGAGCGTGATTATCTTTTCCCGGACGCGCATGGGGGCGGATCGGATTGCGCGGAAGCTTAAAGACAGCGGACACACGGTGGGTGTGCTGCATTCGGATCGCAGCCAGCGCGAGCGCATCGAGGCGCTGGATGGTTTCAAATCGGGCAAATACGAAGTGCTGGTGGCGACGGACATCGCGGCGCGCGGTTTGGACATCGCGGGCGTGTCGCACGTGATCAACTACGACGTGCCGGAGAATGCGGAAGACTATGTCCATCGCATTGGTCGCACCGGTCGCGCGCAGAACACGGGCGACGCGTTTACACTCGTGACGGAGGACGATGTGCGCGATGCGCGCTCGATCGAGCGTTACATGGGAATGGCGGTCGAGCGGAAGAAGATCGAAGGATTTCCGTATGTGTATTCCGCGCTCTTCGACGACAAGGCGCTGGCGGAGAGTGCTGCGCCGAAGCCGGCGAGCCGGCTGCATCGTGGAGCCCGCCGCTAAGGCGGCGGGAAGATCCACGTTCAAGGATTAGGCGCCAGAGGAACCGATCTCCGATCGCGGGAGCGCGAAAGGAGATTTGGCTTTTCTTTGGAGCTTTGTGACGCAAGGCCGACGTGGCGTCAGTCGGTGCCGTTGATCTGGCGGTAGGCGAAGGCGGCGACGACGGCGCCGGCGAATTCAGAAATCAAATACACGCCGAACTGGGCGAACGATTCGAGTCCCATGACGAATACGCCCAAGCCGACCGCGGGGTTGAAGGCGCCGCCGGAAATGCCGCCCACGGTGATGGCGCCCACCAGCACGGTGAACCCGATCGCGAGACCGTAGAAGGAATTGCCCATGGTGGCTTTGGCGGTGGCGGTGTTGAGGACCACCCAGCAGAGCGCGAACGTGAAGAGGAATTCGACGATGAAAGAACCGAGGCGCGGGTGCGTGGCGATTACCGCGGGATCGACGCGGCCCTCGAGGAGGAGGTTCACGAGACCGGCGGCGGCGGCTCCGGCGGCGAATTGTGCGATCCAATACGGGAGAACGTCTTTTTTGTCGCATCGGCCGCGGAGAAAGGCGGCGAGCGTGACGGCGGGATTGAAGTGTCCGCCGGAGACGTGTCCGCCGGCGAAAATCATGACCATGAGGATGGACCCGATGGCGATCGGGGCGAGGGGCGCGTTCTGGCGGACCGCAAGGCCCACGGTGAGCACGAGAAAGAACGTGCCGATGAACTCGACGATGTATTTTTTCATAGGGGTTGGGGTAATCAGCCGGGACTGAAGTAAACGGGGTGAAGTGCTCGCACAACGTGTTTTGTGTCGGTCAGGAAAATCCTGACCAGGCGGCATCAGGGACGGTGGAGAGGAGATTCCGCGTGAGTCCGAGGAGAAATGTCGATGAGTTGCCCTCGTGGAGCAGGATGAACGAAAGCGACTCGAAGCGGCGGGGATGACAATTGACAAAGCCGGGCTGGGCGATGTGGAGGCGGTGGCTGGTCTGTTAAAAGCGGCGGGTTTGCCGCATGAGGACATGGAGCGACATGTCGGACGATTTCTCGTGGCGCGGTGGGAGGGTGGCGTCGTCGGGGCGGTCGGCGCGGAGGTTTGTGGGCCCGAGGCATTGTTGCGGTCGCTCGTCGTTGCGCCGGAGTGGCAAGGCCGGGGAGTGGCAGCTGCGCTGGTCGGCGAACTCGAGAAGAAGGCAGGAACGTGGGGCGTGCGGCGGTGGTGGTTGTTGACCATGACTGCGCAAAGTTTTTTTGAGCGGCGGGGATTTCGTGTGAGGCCGCGCAGCGAGGCGCCACTGGCGATCGGGGAGACGGAGGAATTTCGCGAGCTATGTCCGGCGCAGGCGGTGTGCATGTCGCGAGAGCGCCGGAGCGAGTGAGCGGGCGAGGTGCACAGCGCGGAATCGAAACCTACGGGCGAGCGAATTCGCTCGCGTTGCGGACGCTGCGGGAGAACTACGGCATCGATACGAGCGACGCGCGGTCGAAGTCGTGGGATGAGTTCGTGGAGTGACGGTTCGAGTTTGTGGTCGCGGTGTGCGACTACGCCAAGGAGTTGTGTCCGGTGTGGCCGGGACGGCCGATGCGGTGGAGCGGCTGAGATTGCGTTTGCGTTGTGAGGAGAATGGGCGTGGCGTCCGCGGTTCCATGAAGCTGGACATTCCCGAAGGCGATTTCGCCGGGTATATCTTCGATCTCGATGGCACGTTGGTGGACACGATGCCGCTGCACTATCGCGCATGGGACGCAGCGATGCGGCGGGCGGGGCTGCAAGTGCAGCTGGACGAGGACTTGTTTTACTCGCTTGGCGGCGTGCCGACGCGTCGGGTGGCGCAGTTGATCGCGCAGCACTACGGGCTGACGATCGACGTGGAAAAGGTGTTTCACGAGAAGGAGGCGCTGTTCACGGAAATTCAGAAAGACGCCGAGTTGATTGCGCCGACCGTGGAGTTTGCGCGGAACGCGGCGAAGACTCATCCGATGGCGGTGGCGTCGGGGGGGCCGCGGGACATTGTGACACGCTCGCTGGAGCTGGCGGGGTTGCTGCCGCTGTTTCGGGCGGTGGTGTCGGCGGACGACGTGGTGCATGGAAAGCCGGCACCGGATATGTTTTTGTTGGCGGCCAAGCTGATTGGCGTGGAGCCGACGCAGTGCCTGGTGTTCGAAGACGCCGAGCCTGGGATCAAGGCGGCGCTGGCCGCCGGAATGAAAGTTGTGCGCGTGCCGAGTCGCAAGCAGTGAGCGGCGCGGAGCGAGAAACAAACTTCACCCGGGCGGAGAAGCTGCGCAACGTGGCGTTCGCATGAAACTTGAAACGCTGGCAAACCCCGCGGTTTTGACTCAGCCGGTTTACGAGCCGGGCAAGCCGATCGAGTATGTGGCCCGGGAACTCGGCTTGGACCCGGCGACGATCATCAAGCTGGCCTCGAACGAAAATCCGTTCGGACCGTCACCGAAGGCGGTCGCGGCGGCGCGGGCGGCGTTGGAGCAGGCGGAACTGTATCCGGATGGCGGATGCTACGAATTGCGAGAAAGGCTGGCGGCGGTGCGAGGGGTTGGGGCCGACCAGTTGGTGATCGGCAACGGGTCGAATGAGATCATCGAGCTACTCGGGCACGTGCTGCTGCGGCCGGGAGATGAAGTCGTCATGGGGGCGCCGGCGTTCGTGGTTTACAAGCTCGTGACGCTGCTCTTTGGCGCGACGCCGGTGGAGGTTCCGTTGACGAATCACACGCACGATTTGGGAAAGATGGCGGCCGCGGTGACGAAGCGGACGAAAGTGGTTTTCGTTTGCAGCCCGAACAATCCCACCGGGACGGCCAATTCGGAAGCGGAGCTGCTGGCGTTTGCGCGATCCTTGCCGGAGCACGTGGTGGTGGTGTTTGACGAGGCGTATGCGGAGTTTGTTGAGCGGGCGCCCGATCTCCGGCCGTTGTTGAGCGAAGGCCGGAAGGTCGTTTGCCTGCGGACCTTCTCGAAAATCCACGGACTTGCGTCATTGCGGATTGGATACGGCTATGGCTCGCCGGAAGCGGCGGCGTTGCTGAACCGCGTGCGGCAGCCCTTCAACGTGAATGCGATCGCGCAAGCGGCGGCGTTGGCGGCGCTCGAGGACCGAGAGTTCATGGAGCGGTGTGCCCAAGACAATCGCGCGGGGCTGTTGCAGCTCGAAGAAGGGTTCCGTGCGCAAGGATTGGACTGGGTGCCGAGCGTGGCGAATTTCGTGTTGGTGAAGGTCGGTGACGGCGCGCGGGTGTTCGAGGCGTTGCAGCGCCGAGGCGTTATCGTTCGGCCCATGCGGCCCTACGGAATGGCGGAGTGGGTGCGAGTGACGGTTGGCACTCGCGCACAGAACGAGCGTTTTCTGGGGGAACTGGCTGCGATGCTGTAAGTAAGGGCGGCGAACACGCAGGCTCGCCTCTCGTTTGTGTCTCGCGAGGCATCTGTGCTTTAGCGCGACTTAAGGGATTCGCTGATGTTTGCCAGGTGGAAACCCCCAAAAATACCTTGCATCACGGAGGGGCATGATGGTTTAAACGCGCCTCGGCTGCCGGCTGCCGATCTTCTCACCACATCTCTGCGAGCGCTGCTCATGCAAGGTTTGTGCGAGGATGTCGCGGCTCTCTAATGCGGTCGTCTAGCATCAACCACACATAGATGAAGACATTCAACCGAATCCTCGCCGCCGCCCTGTTGGCTCCGGTGTGTTACGCCTCCGTTCCGGTCGGAGATAATGCAGAAATCTTCCTGACGGGCACTGTCGGTGTGCGGTCGGACAGCAATATCTTTCTGTCCGGGCGCAGCATGCCGGGAAATGCGCAGACACGGGACCGCGATGACGTCGTGTTTGAAGTGAATCCAGGCGTGCAGTTGGCGTTCGGCAACAACTCCCTGGTGAAGGGCACGTTGAGTGTGACCGAGAGCTTCACGATGTATTCAGAGCACGAAGAACTGAATGATGAGCTCGCCGCTGTGGCTTTGAACACCCGCTATGACGACGGAAAGTCTCAGCTCTCGTTCAATGCGAGCTTCACCGAGTTGAACCAAAACACGGTGGATACGCTGCCAGGGCCGGGCAACGTGGCCAACGCGCTTATTTTGCGCGACGTGTTTGCTATCGGTGGTTTGGGCGAGGTGTCGGTGACAGAAAAGTCGAGCGTGGCTATCGGCCTGCAATATCAACAAACCGAGTTCGAGCGCGCGGCGTTCAGCGACTCGCATGTCGTGACCATTCCCGTGAATTATTACTACGAGCTCACGCCGAAGGTGGACCTCAGCTTGGGTTACCGCTATCGCGACCGCTCAGAGAGCATTCGTTTTGATACGAAGGATCATTTCTTCAGTGTGGGTGCTCGCGGCGAGTTCACTCCGAAATTGACCGGCCGGTTTGCCGTGGGTGTTACCCAACGTTCTTTTTCCCACGTATCCTTGAGCCGCGGCGACAAAGATTTGCTGGGTCTGGATTCGAGCCTGACCTATGCGGCGTCGCCCAAGACGAGTGTGTTGTTGGGTATGAGCAACGACTTTGACACCAATTCCCAAGGTCACCAGCAGCAGAATTTCGCGATCCGTGCATCGTCCACGACGGCGATCTCGGCGGTGCTTAGCATCAGTGCGTCGGCCGCATATCGCTCGATTGACTACTATGAAGGCTCGTCTGCGCGAATTGACGATTATTTCGAAGGTCAGCTCGGAGCCACGTATGTGTTCAGTGAAAATGTGCGGGTCACCGGCGCATATTCCTACCGTGCAAACAAATCCGAACTTCCGAGTTCTGACTTCACCGGCAACGTCGTGAGTATTGCGGCTAGCCTCCGGTTCTGATCGGCCGATTACGCTTCATTCTGAGATTGCGGGAGAAGATCGCTGCGGTCTTCTTCCGCTTTTTTTTATGGTATTACGTTCGATTAGATGGGCGGCCGGGATGGTTCTTGCGGTCACTCTGCTTGCCCGAGAGGTGCCGCGCGGAGAAGTAAGTGAAACTGCCGAGTCGAAGTCGGACTATATCTTCAATGCCTCGGACTTGATTCGAGTGCAGATTTTTCAGGAGAACGATCTGACGCGCGAGGTGAGGGTGTCGCAGGAATATCGGATCATGCTGCCGTTGATCGGCGCCATTGACGTTAAAGGCAAAACGGTGCGGGAGCTGCAGGAGACCATCCGCGAGTTATATGATCGGGATTATCTCGTGAATCCGCAGGTGAACGTCTTCGTGATCGAGTATGCGCAACGCAGCGTGAACGTGCTCGGTTCGGTGAACTCTCCGGGGATCGTTTTATTTCCGCAGGAACAGGGATTAACACTCCTTGACGCGGTGGCGCGAGTCGGAGGGTTCAGCCGGCTTGCCGATCGGCGAAAGGTGAAACTCACCCGGACGGTGGATGGTAAGACGAGCACTTTCATTATCAACGCTGACGAGATCATCGAGGGCAATGCGCGGGCGGCCTGGCCGCTGCTGCAGGACGATGTGATTTTCGTGCCAGAGCGAATTCTTTGACGCGGCGAGGCATAGACCATGGATCAAGACTCTAAACAAACGGGTTCAGAAGGATACGGCTACGGTTACGGGGGCGGGTATCCCGGGTATTCGGCGGTTGGATATGGAGAATCCGGCGGCGCAGCGCACCGAACGTTTCACGACTACGTGCTGATTCTGCGTGAGCGGATCTGGTATATAGCCGTCGTCTTCCTGGTCGTATTTTCGTCGGTGGTCGTCTATACCTTCAGCCAGACGAAGATATATCAGTCTACGGCGACCGTGCAGATTTTCCGCCGAGACCCGACGATCATGCAGGTTCAGGCGGTGGTGGATAACGAGATTCGTTCCGCTGAGGATTTGAATACGCAGGTGAAGATCTTGGAGAGCGCTGCGATCATCCAGAAGGTTGCGGAGCGGCTGCGAGGGGACGATCTCAAGGCGTTTCTCGCTCCTTATGAAAAGGCGGGAAGCGAGGAGCCGCTGTCGATTCCGTCGATCATGGCGCTTAACCGGAAGATAGTTCCGCAGCGCCTCACGCTGATCCTCATGGTGCAATATCGGCACCCTGACCAGTTTGTTGCGGCCAAGGTCGCGAACTGGTTCGTGGAAGAGTATATCACTTACAACGCTCGTTTACGCGTGGACGAGTCGATGAAGGCGGTGGAGGAGCTGCAGGTGCGAGTCGAGCAACAGCGCAAGAAGGTCGACGAATTAGCCACGAACCTTCAAGGCTACCGGGCCAAGAACAATCTTGTGTCGCTCGACGAGCGAAAGGACATCGTCACTGAAAAGTTGAAGGCGTTGAACACGCTTGTCACCCAAACCACCGCCCGCTTGCGAGACGCTGAAGTTCGTTTGAAGCAGGTGCAGGAGCGGCGGGAGTCGAGTGGCGACCTCACGGAGCTGCCCTTCATCGCGAGTCAGCCGCTGATCAGTCAGCTGGTGCAGCAACTCGCAGCCCAGAAAATCGCGATGGCGCAGTTGAAGGAACGTTATCGCGACAAGCATCCGCGGATGATTGAGGCGGTGAACTCCGCCATGCAGACCGAACGGGAACTCGAACGCGCGGTCAAATCGGCGGAAGCGCAGGTCGAGTCGGAGTATCAAACGGCGTTGCGGAGCGACCGCGAAGCGCGATCGCAGCTGGCGGCGCAGGAGGCGGAGTCGTTGAACCTCGATCGCTACGGAGTCGAATACGACAACATGGCGCGCGAGCTGCAGATCAACGAACAGATCCTGCAGACGATCATCGGCCGCACGCGGGAAACATCGATGACCAGCTCGATTGAGACGCAGAATGCGCGCATCGTGGATCTCGCGCGTCCGACGAGCGATCCGGTGGCACCGCGAGTTGCGTTGAATCTCGGACTGGGTTTTATTGGCGGAATCGGCCTCGGTTTGGCGTTCGCGTTTTTCGTGGCCTATATCGATGACCGCGTGAAAAGCTCCTTCGACATCGAAGGCGTGATAGGCCTGCCGCTGGTCGGAATCATTCCGCAAATCAAGCGCATGGAGCAGCCGGACAAGGCGCAGATTGTCGTGAACAACGCCGACCGCCAGGTGGCGGAGTCTTTCCTGACGCTTCACTCGAGCTTGCGGTTGAAGGACGAGAGCAAGAGTGCGAAATGCGTGCTCACGACGAGCACCGTTCCGGGCGAAGGGAAATCCTTTATCACGACGAATCTGGCGCTGACGTTTGCGGCGCATGGCGAACGCGTGGTGGTGGTGGACTGCGATCTTCGGAAGCCGAATATCCACAAGTCGTTTCGGATCGAAAATCTCAAGGGCGTCATCGACGTCTGCGCCGGCTCGGCGACGATCGACGACGTGGTGGTCCGTAACTTGCAGCCAAACCTCGACGTGATTGCCGCGGGTGGCCGGGCGAAGAACCCGACGCACATTCTCAACAGCAAAAACTTTGAGATCATGCTCTCGGATCTGCGGAGGCGTTATGATCGAGTCTTCATCGACACGCCTCCCTTGGCGGCGGTGAGCGATGCGTTGATCATCCTTCCGTTGGTGGACGGCTCGATCTTCACGATCTTCTTCAACAAGGTGCGTCGCAAAGCCGCGCAGTTTGCCGCGAAGAAACTGCTCGATGCGAATGTGCCGTGCTTTGGCGCAGTGCTGAACGGACTGAACCTCGCCGTATCCGGATATTATTACGCGCAGTATTACGACAAATCCTACAAGGATTACTATGTCGTGATGGCGAAGGACGAGGAAGCTCGCGCGTAGTTGTCCGTCTCGATAGCCTGCTCCCCGCGGCGGCGCGCTCGGTTGCGGGCTTTCGATTTACCCGACTGACGAACTAACGGGCAGCCGCCCGCTGCAGGCGGTCGTTGATGGCGTCGCCCAATCCGCCGCGGGGCGCGCGTTCCAGGTGAATACAGCGAAACTTCTGCCGGTCGACGCGGCGCAACACGGCGAAAAGGTGGTGGGCGGCGGCAGCCAAACCGCCGTCTTCCTGTAGCCAGAAGATATTCCTGGCGTTGTTCGGCAGCGGATTTGGGCGCGCGAAATAGATCCAAGCTTCCTCCGGGCGCGCGGCTGCGGTGGAGGCCGGCGGCAGCTTGCGGTGGAGCAGGGCGGGCGTGCGCGGACTGTAGTGTCGCGCCATGAGCCCCGGGGCGAGTTGCGCGTCGTTCTTAGGTTTGGGGCGTCGAACCTTGAGCGGGCGCTGCAGAACGCGTTCGATCTCGGCAGCGGTGATGGCTCCCGGGCGAAGCAGGCGCGGGGAGCGTGGATTACGAAGATCAACGATGGTGGATTCGACGCCGATGGTCGAAGGGCCGCCGTCCAGGATGTAACGGATTTTTGCGCCCAGTCCGTCTTGCACGTGCTCCGCCGTTGTGGGGCTGACGTAGCCGAAGGGGTTGGCGCTTGGCGCGGCGAGAGGAAGATTTGTCCGCTTGAGAAGCCGCTTAAAGAGAGGGTGGGCGGGCATCCGAACGGCAACACTCGGAAGAGTGGCGGAGACGATATCGGGCACGATCTTGCGCTTGGGCAGCACGATCGTGAGCGGGCCGGGCCAGAAATGCTGCGCGAGCAGAAGTGCGGAGGGATTGATTTCTGCGATCCGTTCGAGCTGCGCGAGGTCGTGGATGTGAACGATCAGTGGATCGCTTGAGGGGCGGCCTTTTGCGCGGAAGATCGCGCGGCAAGCGCGAGAATCGAGGGCGTTCGCAGCGAGGCCGTAAACGGTTTCGGTTGGAACTGCGACGAGGTCGCCCGCTTGCAGGGCGCGAGCTAGCCGAGCCAAGTTGCGCGGTGTGCCGCGATAAATGCGGGCGCGAGCGGGCTTTGTCATGGCACAAAAAAGGCCGGAGCGCGGGCTCCGGCCTGGTAAGATCACTGGCCGCCTTTTATTGGGCGAGCAGCATGTTGCGCGACCGCTTGATGGTCTTCGTGATCGCGCGCTGATGCTTGGCCGAAAGGTGGGTGTATTTACGCGGCAGGATTTTGCCGGTGTCCGTAACGTAGCCGCGGAAAGCCTGCGGAGTCGTAAACGGAATCTCCGCCGGAGTGAGGCTGCGCGTCGGTTGTTCGTTCGTGCTCATGTCGGAAAAAGGAGCAAGACACTGTTTTTCGAGGGTGGGATGTCAACGTGCATTTTTGAGATGCAATCGGCGGCAGCATGCGTCCATCTTGAGCGTGTTACGGTCCCCGTAGCTCAACTGGATAGAGCAGCGGTTTCCTAAACCGCCTATCCCGGTTCAAGTCCGGGCGGGGGCACCATTTAGGGCAAAATTCCAAATGGCGCGGGGCGAAGAATGGGATTCAAACGAAGTCCCGAACCGCCGCTTGGGAAGCTAAGGTTGCCACTTGCCGTGCAATCCCGGCATGAATCGCAGCAAATTCGAACTCGCCCCGTTCGAAAATCGGAATGGCAGCAGCGAATTCAGGTTCAGGTGTTCGCACCAGATCGTGCCGCGCGTTCCTGGACCTCGAGACTGAATGCAGTGAAGGCATCGAAGAAACTCCAGAAGCCGGTCTTGAGATCGCCTCAGGCACGTGGCTGCGGTGTTTCTTTTTTCACAAGGACCCAAAGAACGACGATGGCTGTGGGATGCAGTAATGCCATTAACGCGAACACTCGCTCCGGTCCGAAGGTGTTCATAATCTCTCCCACCCAGGTATTGAATAAAACCGCTCCTACCGCACCGAACGCCCCGGCAATACCCCAGACGCTTCCGACATTTTGCACGGGAAATGCGTCTGCGACGACTACTCCGAGGTTGAACAGCCACGTAAGACATACGGCTCCTACGATGCTGAATATAATCAGCGTGGCGGCCGGGTGGGGAAGATGTGGCGTGAGTATACAGATGGGAGCCACAAGGGACGCGCCGAGCAGGGTGAGTTTCCGGGCTCGGAGCGGCGCAGTTCCGCGCTTCACGATACGGTCCGACAATAGGGAGCTGCCAACGCCTCCGATATCGGCGATCAAGAAAGGTATCCAACCGAACAAGCCGATCTGGGCCAACGTGAGGCCTGATTGCTCTTGCAGGTATCCTGGTAGCCAAAAGAGACAAAAATACCAGACGGGATCGCTAATGAAGCGACTCAGAAGGATCCCCCAAAGTGTGCGGGTCGTCCATAACTGGCCCCACCGAAATCCCGGAGTGGCGGCCGTATCCACCGCCTGATTACCTTGCGGTGGATCTCGATAAATGGCCCACCAGAGCACGGCGAGGCCGAGTCCCAGTAATCCCGGAACGATGAAGGCGGCGTGCCAGCCGAACCGCAAAGCGAGCCATGCGACCAGCGGAGCGGCGATGATGGCTCCAACAGTGGATCCGGCGGCGCAAATGCTGTTGGCGGTGGCTCGCAGGGTGGACGGGAACCAAATCGTCACCACGCGCAATTGCGCTGGAAAGGTGAACGGTTCAGCCACACCGAGGGCGCCACGAAAAAAGGCGAGTTGCCCGAATGTCTTGGTAAAGGCCGCACATAAGCACGCCGAGGACCATGCAATAATGCCCAGAAACATCATCCGGCCGGCTCCGAATCGATCGACGGTCCAACCCGCAACGGCATAGGTGCTGGCGTAGCACACGATAAACACATTCACCAACATCGCATAGCCGCGATCATCGATGCCGAATTCCGATTTGATGGTCGGCTTAAGCACCGAGATGATCTGCCGGTCCACATAGTTCAGCACCATGGCCGAGAAAATCAGCCCGAGGATAATCCAGCGCCGGCGGTTAGGCGGAAGAAATCCGCCCGCAGAAGGGGCGTGAAAAGCGGACGGTTTCATGTCTCCGAAAGAGATATCGGTTGTTTATGGATAGAGGCTCGGTCCGGTTTCCGGGGCCAATGGAACGAAAGCGAAACGCAGGCCGCGCACATACGATTCCATCTGCATACTCGAATGCCGTTCGTCATCGATGATTCGGAATTCGTAGGCGAGATCTGGATACATCCGGGATGCGACCCGATAGTTGTAGCGTAGCACGCCGCTCACGAAATTGGCCCCCTCGTTACCGCCTACTGTTACATACAAGCGGCCTTTAAGCTGTCGGCCCGACTTGGTGAACGCATCTTCGTAGCCAAGAATCCAGTCGTCGTTCAGAACCACCGCCGGTGTTGCGGCGATGTAGGCGTCGAACAGACCCGGTTTAGTATACATCGCGTATAAGGTGAACAATCCCCCGAGCGATGCACCCGCGAGAACCCGGTAGGAAGGATCGGCGCGGTAGTCGTGTTCAACGAGCGGAATGATTTGTTCCTCGATCGTCTTGAGGAATTCTGCGGCGTAACCGGACTCTTCTTGGTTAGGGATCCTTACCGGTGACAGATCATGAAGCCTCAGCTTGCTGTGATTCAGTTTTTTTCCGGTGTATCCCAGCCCAACGACAATGAACTCTGGCGCGACCTTGTCGTTGATGAGCCCCTCGCGGATGGCGACGATCTTCTCGAAGTCCCAGTAGCCATCCGTCACGTAGACGACCGGATATTTTTTCTCCGTGTTCCTCGTGTAGCTCCAAGGCAATCCAATATGGAGCTGATAAGCCTGCTCGGAGTGTTTCGTGGTCACCACCCGCAGTTGCGAGTTTACAATGGTATGTGGCGGATAGGAACCTGCCGGCGTGGTGGAATTGCTTTCCGGGGACGTCGCCGGCTCCGCCGCCGCCAGTGTGGTAGAGGAAAACGCGACAAAGAGTAGCACGGCACTGCCCACGGAGCGCGCTTGATCGGCGTTCATGTTCTCCCGGGCAGATTCAATGTAGAGACGAACGGTTCAACGGCTGCGCTCCAGCTTGATCGGTCCGATCACGGAGCGCTGCGCCTTCCCGCTCGGAACGAGCCTGATGCTATTCTCCATGCGGCCCGCATCCATGCGATAGGAGCTATTCCCCAGACGGATCCAACCCGAAGTGCTGAGATCGATCTCTCCCGTGGTGTTAAGTGTATCGTGTCGGATATCGAAACGCTGGATTCCCTGCATTCCGGGCGGCACCCAGAGAAATACATCATATTGGCCCTCGTGTCCTATCCAGGGATTAAACGCTACGAAGTCGTCCGGGTTTGGGTTACTGGCGACCGCAATGACGACTGCTTTCCCATCCTGCGTAGTCGAAGATTGAATACTGTATCCTTTCGCCTCGAAACCGGCCTGTCCGGGTTGCATTTCGAAGCTCAGGCCGGCTGGTTGCGCCATGTAAGGCTCAGTCGCCTGACGGGCGGATTCACGCAATCGAATTGTTTCGGAGAACCGTTCCGCGCCGGACTTATAAGCACGATATTTTACGAGCACTTGGGAACGTCCGCCGAGGTCGAGCTCGAGTGGATGGGAACGCACACCGCCTTGTGGAACGACAATATCGAAGCTGCCCTGGCTGATGATCGCTTTCGTTTCGGGATCGATCACTTCGTGTCGGACCGTTATTGCTTCGCTCAAATCCGTGAGGTCGTCATTGTGGATCGTTAGCTTCCGCTTCGCATCAAGCGGGGCAATATAGGGATTAGCATCCGCTCCGATGGATGAACGCTGATCAAAGTCCCAATCGAAAACCGCGACAGGAGAAAAACTGCGACGCCAAAAATCGACCGGATTGTCGGCGTAGCCTTCGATTGGATTCAGAATGCGAGGCTCATCCGGATTCGTCCATGGATCGAACAAGGGCATCGTGGCAAAATCCGGGTGATATCCCAGTTTGGCTGCCTCCGCGTCGGTCCACTTGATAGCGAGGCGGCGCTCCTCCGGCCGCGAGGGTTGGCCAAAGGCCTTTTGGAATGTATAAAACGTCGAGATCAGCTCGTAGCCGCTGGCACGGTGACCGCGGAAGATCGTCAGGCCTTTTTGCACGGCCTCGACTCGCTCTGGAACGCTGGGTTGGTCGTAGCACGCGTTGTCCTCGTAAACAAACATCAAGGCGGGTTTCCAGTGACGGTCGTGACGATGATAGATGTTGGGTTCGTAGCCGGAGAGCCCCATGGCGTAGGAACGGCCCGGCCCCAGGAGTTCAGGATGGTCACCGGTTTGGGTGGCGACGAGCGGGCGGGTGGAATCGAGCGACAGAGCGGCTTCGGCCCAGGAGCGTTTGTAATGGCACTCGTTGGCGAGCCCCCAAATTACGACCGAGGGATGATTGCGCAGCGTGGAGACCATGTCGCGGATGGCCTTGATCTGATTCTCCTCAGTGCCGATGGCACCGCTGTGGCGTTCGTTGTCGATGGTGCTTGCTGCTATCATCATCATGCCCACTTCGTCCGCGACCTCGAACATCTCCTGGGTCCACATGCCAAGGTGAGTGCGAATGGAATTGATGCCCATCGACTTGGCGGTTCTGAGGAGGAAGGTCCAGTAAGCGCGATTATAAAGATAAAGTCCGCTGCTGAAGACGCCTTCCGTGTATCCATCCTTCCATGTCGGCTCGCTGGATTCGCCGAAAAGACGCGTGCGCACGCCATTGATATAGAAGCCGCGCAGATCGTCATCGTTGGAACGAACAACGTGAACCTCGCGGAATCCAAAGCGCTGGCGGCGGGTGTCCATGGGTTGGCCCTGCGCTTCCAAGCTAATGACGAGATCGTAGAGGAAGGGACGATGGGGCCACCACAACTCCGGGTCCTTCCACTCCTGGCGAACCTTCACACGCTGCGATTCGCCTGGTTGAAGGGCGATTTCATCCTGCGCATCAAAGCGCAAACTTAGCTCGTCGCCCCGGTGAGTTCGGACTTCCAGCGACGGCCGCAGGACGGCCCGCGAAGTTCCGTCATTCCGCACCTCAAACTCCGCATCAATGACGTGATCGGCGACGGAGGTGGTGACGAAGACATCGCTCACGTGAACGAGCGGATGAGCGGAAAGAATGACGTCGCCCACGATGCCGCTATCGATCACCCGCCAGCTCCGGTCTTTATTGTAGTAGTCGCTACGATAGCCCAGCGGGAAATCGATGCCCTTCGTGCTGTCAGGATGATCCTCGTTTGGATACGTGCCGCGAAGCGCGTCGGTAAAATCCTGCACGACAACTCGCAGCGTGTTGTCTTTGGAGCCAGGTTGAACGTGTGGAGTAATATCGATCGAAAACGGGTGTTTTCCACGGTGAGTATAGGACTGGCCTGACGGGGTCACCAACACGTCATTAACATAGACCCAGCACTTCAGGTTAACACTGGAGAAGCGGAGCGTGACGCGATGTCCGGCGTAGGATCCCGGCACGTCGAAGCGGCGTTCATATACGCCCTTGTGAACGTATTGCCAAAAGTGGGGGAAATCGAAATCGCCCACCGTTTCGGAAGAGCCGGGATTGCTGGTTGAGCCGGACCACGCCATGGGGACGCGGACCGCCACGGGCGTGGTCCAGTTGTTGGCTGGATTGTCAATCGCCTGACGAATGAAGGCGTGGTCCTGGTTGGCGGCTTTCCATCGGCCGGGGGCGTCCATTTCGTAGCCGAAGAAGGGCAAACGGACCGGTAGAAACGTCCAATCGTTTCCATTCAGGGAGACTTCCGCCGGTCTGGTATATTCGGGAGCGGAACGAAGGATCCCGACGCTGCCGGCCAGCAACAGTAGAAAGCCGAACCAGCGAAAGGGGGCGGAAAGCGTAAGGGACAGCATGAGTCGTCTGGTAGAGAGTTACACCGTGGGGTCGATGTCCGATCGGGTTGTATTTTTGTCGGTCAAGCGTGCGCTCAAGTCGACCTTCTCGACGTCTTTTCCGAAGTCTTCGGTAAACATATAGAAGTGAGAGGGCGGTTCCAACAATGCGCCGGCTTTTTCCAAGCGGTGCTTCACTTCGATATAGCGCACATCGCTCGCCCCCACGGATTGCTGATGCATCACTGCGGCGAGGGTGCCGGCTCCTTGGCCGATCGCCATCATCGTTGGCGTCGTGCGAATGGCGCCCAACGCCTCGTGCGTGGCGCTGATGCAACGTCCATTCACCACGAGGTTCTCGATGTTTTCGGAGAGGAGAGTTCGCATTGGGATGCTATAGGTTGTCCCCAGCTTGAAGAACTGCGTGGAGGTGCCATTCATGTCGGGGGAATGGATGTCGATCGGATAACCGCCGAGGGCGATCGAGTCTTCGAAGCGCCGCGCGCTGAGCAGGTCCTCGCGCGTGAGCGTATAGCGACCGACGATGCGCTTGGATTCGCGAACGCCAACTTTGCTCGCCGAATCGAGGCGGATGGCGTGTTCGAAGCCGGCCGCGTATTTCTTGAGAAAGCGGAAGATTTCCAGGCACTGACGGCGTCCGATCATTTCCGCTTTGCTGAGGTCAAACGCGTTTGTTGGATCCAATCCTTGGATACGGGACACGTTGACTATGAAGGTGCCCGCCTCGCTGGTCTCGAACAGCAGGATGTATTCGCGCGGGAAGCTGATTTCGCCCGCAGCGCGCGCCTCCTGAAGAGGGCGAATGAAGGTTTTGATGGAAATGCGGGGAGCAGTGTTGAGGCGCGCCAGGCCCAATTCGGGGCCCGAGTCGAAAAAGCAGTCGTCGACGTTGTTTCGCACGTAGTCGAGGAGCTTTTCCCGGTCCACGTTGCCGAGTTTCAGGTTCATCGTCATCGGCTGCGTGCGTTGATCGCCCGCACGGCCGAATTCGAAATCGACGCCTGCACGATGCGCGAGGTCGGCATCGCCGGTCGAGTCGATGAACACGGAGGCGTGAACTTCGGAGACACCGGATTTGCTCGCGATCGAGACAGACTGAATCCGGCGATCGGCAACTTTGGCGCCGAGGATGATCGTGTGAAACAGGATATCGACGCCCGCCGCGGTGAGCATCGTCTCGAGTTCGACCTTGAGCAACTCGCTGTCAAAAGGCGTCACCGTCGAGACGTAGGTGGTTGTATCTTCGATGTGACCGGGGCTGCCGCCGCGCTTCACAAGGTTGCTGATCAGTTCATCAGGATAGCCCCGGATGACCTGCTCGCCGACGTTGTTGTGAAAAGTCATCATCGGGCCGACGCCCATCGCAGTGAGCGAGCCTCCGAGAAACCCGAAATGCTCGATCAACAGCACCCGGCAGCCCTCGCGGGCGGCGGCTAGTGCGGCTATGGAGCCCGACGGGCCTCCTCCCGCGACCACGACGTCGTAATGCAAAACTGAGGGGAAACTCTTCATAAATGAATTTGCGAGGCGCCCGGCGGGGGCCTGAGCGAGACATGCTGAGCGAGAAAACGAGGACGACGGATCACTCGTTGCGGTGGCCCACGCAACCCTGGCCGTTTGTTTACCGTAAATGAACTTTACAAGGGAAGAGCGCCCGCCTTCGTGAAGGGATGGGGAACGATATCGTCACGCTGCAGCAAATCGCGGATAAAGTCGGCGTATCGAAGATGACCGTTTCCAACGCACTGCGCGGTCGGCCGAATGCATCGGCCGCGCTCAAGGCGAAAATTTCTGCGGTCGCTGAGGAGATGGGCTACATGCGCAATCCCGCGGTTTCGCAGTTGATGTCCTACTTGAGCGGAAGGAGGCGCTCGAGTGCCTTCCAAGGCACGATCGCCTTGATCAACCCGAGTCGAAACCGCGATCTCATGAAACAGGAAGTGGCTTTGCGCCAGTTCGAGACCGGCGCGCACACCCGAGCGCAGGAGTTGGGATATCGAATAGAAAAATTTTGGTATTACGAACCGAAGACGACGCCCCGGCGCTTGGCGGCCATTCTCAAAGCGCGTGGCATCGAAGGGATCGTCCTGTCGTCCGCGGGCGAGGCGGAAACGATTTTCGAGTTCGATCACGCCTCCTTTTCGTTTGTCACGGTCGGGGATACAATCGTGGAGCCCAAGGTGAACCGCGTGATGGAGTATCATTTCAATAATTGCGTGTTCCTGCTGGAGCGGCTGCGTAAACTGCAATACCGGAAGGTCGGCTTCGCCTTCAGCGCAAGGCTTCAACAAATTCACGCGATGCGCCACAAAGCGGCGGCGCTTTCCTACTACTCCGGGATTCGCCCCGCGGAACGCTGCCCGATTTTCGAATATGGCGCCTGGGACCACGAGCGTTTCATCAGGTGGTATCGACGAAACAAACCGGAAGTCGTCGTCTCTAATGACTCCGACGCGTATGAGTCGCTTCTTGCCGAGGGCTACAAGATTCCGAGCGAGGTTGGGTTTGCGCACCTAAGTCTGTTGGTGGCCGGCAAGGTGTCTGGTATCCGCCTGCACTTCGGGCTGTTGGGACGGACGGCCGTCGATATCCTGGTGGGACAGTTGCATCGTCGCGAGATCGGCGTCCCTGCCGTGCCGCAGATCGTCAAGGTCGAGGGGGCGTGGCACTTGGGCGAAACGGTGCGGAGGCCCGGTCGTTAACGATGGGACGCAAAGAATGAGGCGCAGGCGGCTGCCTCAGAGCGGGCCGCTGCGCACGCACACACCGGCGTTTACGGTAAACAAAGAAAACCTTTCGCGCTCCGGGCAGCCGACGTTCATCGCTCGAACATCGTGGCGGATTTCTCATCTGCCCGGCCTTCACCAACACCCCAACACCTCCAATGAAGAGTTACAATATTCACATATTGCGGCCTTTCTCCCCCTCATGGCTCACGTTGTTATCGACCTCGCTGGCATTGGGAGCAGTCGCCTCAGCGCAGATCAATAATGAAGCCAATCGGCAGATCGACGAATCAGAAACCGATCAGATCGTTGAACTATCTCCCTTCGTCGTGGAAGCGTCCGGCGACGTCGGATACCTGGCCAGCAGCTCGCTGGGCGGCACGCGCCTCAACACCCGGTTGCGCGACATTCCCGCCGCGGTTTCCGTGATTACACCGGAACTGCTGCGAGATACCGCGTCGAATAATCTCGAGGATATTTTGGTCTACGCAGTCGGCGCCGAGGTTGGCGGTCCCGGTGGAAACTTTTCGGGAATGGAGCAGCGCACGGCGGAGGCCTCGGGGTTCTTTCAATCAAGGCTCAGTGCTTTCGGGGCGCCGAACCGGTCCCGCGGATTGGCCGCGTTCGACATGGCGCGGGACTATTTCCTCACTTCCATTCCGTTCGAAGCATATAATACCGAGCGCGTTGATATCAGCCGCGGGCCGAACTCGATTCTCTTCGGCTTGGGCAGTCCCGCCGGAATCGTAAACAACGGACTCAAGAGTGCGATGTTTCGCGACGCGAATGAAATAAGCGTTCAGGTAAGCGAGCTGGGAAGCCACCGCGAGACATTCGATTTCAATAAAGAGATTATCAAAGGCCAGCTGGCGGTCCGCGTCGTCGGTTTGAACAAGGAGCGGAATTTTCAGCAGGATCCGGCGTTTGCCGAGGAGCAGCGCCTCTACGGAGCGCTGAAGTTCCAGCGTGATTTTGCGCCAAACGGCGGTTTCTTGAGCACGACGACGGTGCGGGCGAATTTTGAAACGGGCCGGATCACGAGCAATCCTCCCTATATGGCGCCGCCGATTGACGAGATCTCCAACTGGTTCCGTCTCGGCAAACCGACATGGAATGTTCTCGAGGACACATGGTCGCCGCGGCCGGCCGGGAAGAGTAATGCGGTATATGATGTGTTGCGCCCGGGAGTCTTTCGTAATCCGACGGCGGTGTTTCCCGACGCCAGCAGCAGCACACCGAATGCGGGGTTCGCCAACGTGGCTGCTGGCGCGCGTAATTTCGTCGCTGACCAATTGCTGACGCCAAGCGGCGTGCTCAGGAGCACCGTCGTGATGGGCGTTGCGACCCGGTTGGGCGCGAGCTTGTCGAATTCAGGCAATCCCTTGGGCCGATTCACGGCGTCGCCGAGCCTCAGAGATCCTAACGTTTTCGACTTCTTTAATCACAAGCTGACGGGCGGCTACGATCGGGAAGTGGGCGACTTGGACGCGTATAATGTTACGTTGGAGCAGTTGTTTTTCGAGGATCGTTCGTTGGGTGTGGAGTTGGCCTACGACTCTCAGCGCTGGCACACCCGCAGCCGTCAACTTCTCGGCGACGAGTCGGCGATTCTGCAGGTGGATATGAACTCGGTGATGATGAACGGTGACCCGAATCCCAATTATGGCCGAATCTTCTTCCCCTCGCAGCCCGGTAATGGCAGCGCTCGAAACGAGCGCCAGGCGGAGCGGGCTACGGCATTCTATCGTTTGGACTTGAGTGAGAAAGTCGACGGCGTGCTGGGCCGGCTGCTGGGTCGGCACGTCTTCAGCGCGATGTATAATCGGCAGCAGATCGATAGCTGGAGTGCGTCGGGCAACACCTACACGACGGGGCCCGACTTTTCGCCCAGCTACATGGGGAACGCCACCAATTACCTTGGGATCGGCACCCGCCTCATGACGTCCGTCCACTATATTGGGCCGAGCATTCTGGGCGCAGCTTCTCTGGCTGACGTGACGGGCGTGAAAGGCTTGAGCGCTATTCAACTGCCGGACGAAAACCTCAAGACTTACGCCTGGAATCGAGACACCAAGACATTCGATCTCAGGCAATTCTCCATCATCAAAAACTCGGACGATGGCGCGCTTCTCTCCAACAGTGGCATTGATGTGAGCCGGAATGTGATTACTTCGACTGCGTTTACGTGGCAGAGTTTTCTGTTCGGCGAGAATCTCGTCGGCACGCTCGGCTGGAGAAATGACGAGGTGGAGATTTACAGCGGATCGGACAACTTCGACCCGACGTTCACGAGCACGCCGCTTCAGCGTCGCAACCCGACGACCAACCTCATCATTCGTGAAAACTATTTCCTCCCCAATCGTCCCGGATTCACCACGGAGGAGAATCTTTTCAGCTGGGGTGTGGTGGCGCATTCGCCCGATTTCATCAACCGTCACCTGCCGTGGGGCACGGATTTCTCGGTTCATTATAATTCCTCGGGAAGCTTCCAACCGACGGCACAGCGTTACGATTCTCTCCTGAACAAGCTTGGTAACGTCACCGGAAATACGGAAGAATACGGATTCACCGTTTCTGCCTTGGACGGGAAGCTCGTGGCCCGGGTGAATCGATATAAAACGACGCAGGAGGATGTATCGATCGGAATTCCCACCGCGACGCATGTGATGTTTACCGACGTGTCCTCGGTGTCCTTCAATACACCGGAAGCGATCGCGGCGGCCGGGGGCTATCCGATGCCGAGTCAGAAGTATCTGGATTTCTACAACTATACCGTGGCAAGCACGCCCAATGTCTATGGCGGCTTCGATGTCACGACCGCTCCTCGCGGCACGGTGACCGAGACGACCGACTATGTGGCTCGTGGAACTGAACTCGAGCTGGCATTCAACGCGCTTCCCAACTGGCGCATTCTAGTCAACGCGGCCCATCAGAAGTCAGTTCGTTCGAACTCGGGTGAAGCGATCCTCACTTTGATCCAGGAGCGGCTGCCTATCTGGGGCGACGGGGTTGGGAGCGACGCGCCGGGCGAGGTGCTCTATGCCAACGGAGCGCACACCCAGTTCATTCGGGGACGCGCGGAGGATTCGGTGCTGGATCAGGTCCGCGGATTCGTTCTTCAGGATGGCGGACCGGCTCGGGAGCTTCGGGAATGGCGTTGGTCGCTCCTCTCCACCTATGAGTTTACGCGGGACTCTGTTCTCTCGGGGTGGAGAATTGGTGGCGCGCTTCGCTGGTTGGATAAGCCGGTCATCGGCTATCCGGTCGAGTTCAGCGCCGACGCGAACGACTATGTTCCCTCGGTGGCGAATCCTTACTATGGTGACGCGACCACCAGCGTCGATGCATGGATCGGCTATCGGTTCAAAACGGCCCGGAAGCTCGATGTCGATATCCAGCTCAACGGAAGAAATATATTGTCGAACAAGAAGTTGATCCCGGCTCTGGCAAATCCGGATGGATCGGTTGCCGGATACTCGATTGCCGATACTGCGGCGATGGATTTGACGGTCACCTTCCGGTTCTAGTTTGCGTTAAACCAGGATGGCAGGCGATGGCGGCGTGACGTCATCGCCTGCCCAACACGTGATCGCTCACCGTCTTTTCCTCTCGATGCAGCGATGATGTCTGGAAGGGTGAGTGCGTGGTTGGCGATTGGCAGGATCGGAGTCTTCCTGGGCTTCTGCTGCGTCGCGAGAGGGGAGAGCAGAGAAATCGCTATCAGCTCCGTGGAATCTCCGTATCAGAATGGGCGTCAGGAAATCCGCGTTCTCCTCCCTGACGGCTACGTGGAGACAAAGCGTTACCGTGTTCTTTATGTTTTGCCGGTGGAGCCCGGGTTCCAGGATCAGTTTGGTTATGGACTCGGGACACTGCAGCGAATGGGCGCCCATAATCTATATGATATCATCATCGTTCAGATGGGCTTCGAGAAAGTGCCGTGGTTTGGAGATCACGCCTCCGATTCAAAGATTCGGCAGGCAAGTTTTTTAACAGAATTCGTCGTTCCTTTTATAGAAGACCGCTACTCGACTTTGGCGAGTCCGGAGGGGCGCCTGTTACTGGGCTTTAGCAAAAGCGGCTGGGGAGCTTTTAGCCTGCTCCTGACGTATCCCGATTTCTTTGGCTATGCGGCTTCTTGGGACGCTCCGCTCTGTCTCTCGGAGTTTCACTTCGGAATGGATAAGGTGTTCGGCACATTGCCGCAGCTCGAGCGATATCGTCCCGATTTACTTTTACCGAAACGGAAGGCGTTTTTCCGAACGAAGACCCGACTGGTTCTGATGGGAGAAAATCTCTGGGGAAATATGGTTCCGGTGGAAACGGGCCGCAGTCACACGCAGCGAGCTCATGAATTGCTCGAGCAAGAAGGAATCAAACACATTTATGATGACAGTCTGGTTGCACCGCATCGTTGGGATAGCGCATGGTTGGCGCCCGTTCTCGAGGCACTTCTACAAATCGCCGGAGGGCGACAAAACGCAGCAGAGGGAGCGTTCGATAGTGTGCCGGCCAATTAGCATATCGGACGCGGTGACGACACGAGTCGGGCCGGCGGGGCAGTCGGTCTCTACTTGGTGTGGGACGCGGTTGAGTTTAAGGATGGCGGGTGGGCTGCTGGCGCTTGGCTTGGCGTCGTCGGCGGTTTCTTCTGCGGCGGAGCAAAACGTGACGGCGAAGGTGGAGGAGGTGTGTCTGAATGGTGAGGATTGGACGTTTCAGCCGATCCGCCTGCCGTTTTTCGGCTATGAGATGGACGCGCCCGGTCGATGGAAGCAGTCGCGAATCGGTCATCAGTTCATCGTCGATGCTATTTCGGATCCGGCGAACGATTGGGGATCCAAACACCGCGTGCGCGTTCCGATGGCGTGGAGCAGTGTGACGTCCGATCCCGGTTCGAAGGATGCCACCGGCGATTTCGCGTTCCCCTGGTTCTGGCAATACGTGCACAAAGGCGTTTACGAAAAGACATTCTCGGTGTCGCCGACGTTCGAGGGGAAACGCATCAAGCTTTGGTTCGAGAGCGTAAATTTTCGGTGCTGGATCTATGTCAATGATCGGCTTGTGGCGGGGAACGACACGGAAGGTTCAACCCATGAGAATAAGCTGCCGTTCGAGGTTGATATAACCGACTTCGTTCAGGCGCCGTCACATGACAATCGGCTGCGTGTGGTCGTGCAGGATTTTACGGCGAGTTTTGTTGGAGAATTCCCGAACGAGGACCATGTCGCGACAGGCCTGTCGTATCCGTTGGGCGACCGTTGCGACTACTTCAACAAGGACCGGGGATGGCGGTCGATCGATAGCGGAATCATTGGCGACGTCATGCTTCGCGCGGTGCCTCTGATCAATGTCGCGGATGTGTTCATACGCACATCGGTGGATAAGTCCGAGATCGAAGTGGACGTTTTGGTCGCGAATGAAAGCCGCGAGCGGAAGACGATTCAGTTGAAGCCGTGGGTCGGCGAGTGGAACGGGGGGGATCGTGTGTTGACGATGGAGGACAACCCGAAGTTGACCCTGGAGCCGGGGGAGCGGCGACGGGTGACGCTTCGGCAGCATTGGCCGCGGCCGCGACTATGGTGGCCGCACGATCCGATTCTCTATCGCCTAACGGTGGATATTGTTGAGGGCGGCCGTCTCGTATCCCAGCACAGCGAGCGGTTTGGTTTCCGCGAAGTTCGCATGGTGTCCTCGAAGGATGCCGACCGCCGGGGTTTTTATCTCAATGGCGTGCGAGTGCGATTGCTGGGCGAATCGGTCGAGCCGACGTGGAAAGATGGATACACCGAAGGCGTGGGAACGAGCGGGCTTTATTTGTATAACCCGGAGTATTGGTCGGCGATGATTGCCGAAGCAAAACGCCTGAATATGAACGTGCTCCGCCCCCATCGCGGCATGGCGATCAAGCGGATGTTCGAGATCGCGGATGAAATGGGGATGATGATGATCGCCGAATCGACGATCAGCGATGGCAATCATCGAGGCGGGATTGGAACGCTCGCGAATCAGCGCCGTGCGATTGGGGACATGATCAAGAACTTCAGGAATCATCCCTCGATCGTGCTCTGGTCCCTGGCCAACGAGTCACCGTATAGCGAGGAGTGGGCGGACGAGGCGAAATTGCACGATCAGACGCGCCCCTATGTGGCGACGCAAACCGAGCCGCTGAATCATCCCTCGCCATCCTTGGCTGCGGCAACCGGTTCCTACGCAATGGGCCTATCCGGCTATGTTCCGGATATATATCACCGGCACGATGCCAACTGGGTGGAGAAGCCGATGTATGTTTACGAAGATAATGCGTGTTACGATGAGCCGACGGACGAAGAACGCCTCGCCACAGTGCAGAAAGGGCTGACGATCTTTCGCGGTCACCGAAGTTCGGGATACGAACTCGTTTCCACCTTTTATACGTGGCAAAAACTCTATGGTCAGCCCACCCAAGCAGAGGAGAAACTGCTTCAGATCGACTGGTCGAATGAGGCCATATCGTCGCGCGGCTATCGTCCTGAATTCGCTCGAATGCCTCTGTTGGATCCGTGGTCGCCGGGACGCGCGAATCCTGTCATCCGGCCGCTCGGCAGCGGCGACCAATCAGCGGACGCGTTCTGGCGGCGCACTTATTCGCCGATTGCGGTTTTCGACCGCGCTTATGACGAGCGCTTCGATATTGCCCAGAATCCTTATGTGGCGCCAATTGGCGCCGCGCGGACATTGACGATTCACAATGATGATCTCGTCGATCAGACCACGTTGATCGCTGTGGATTGGACGGTCTCGAGCTTTGATGGCGGCGACGAAATCTCTCGGGGCGAGTTTCAGATCGAGGTGCCGCTCGGTGGCATTCGGACGAAGCAGATTGAGTTGGATCTTGGCGGACGGTCGGCGGTTCGAGTGACCTATCGCGCACACAAGTCCGGCCGGGAGCGTTTCCAGGAAACGATCTATCTTCGCGGCAGCGGCCCGAAGGAATCGGCCGTTGCGGTGGACGTTCCGAGCGGTGAAAACGCGATCACTCTTCTGGCGGTCAGCCCCAGCACGCAGTTCAGGGGCTATGTTACGACGCCGTATGCCGGCTCTGTTTCTCCAGAAGTGCTCTTCGCTCAGGAGCTGGGTCCAGCCAGCTTCGTGCAGTTCAATCCTGTGATCGAAACCGCCGGAGACTACGACATCTACCTGCATGTCGTCGGAGGCCAGCGGGGAACGTTGTCGGTCGAAATCTTGCACGACACGATGAACACGACGACTTCGATCGACCTCGCTCAAACCGGGTGGATCCGGCTCAACGCGGGACCGTTTCATATGGAGGCCGGCGCGCTGCAGAATGCGGTGCGCATTGGCGCCAAAGGCACGGCCAAGCGTGCAATGATCGATGCGGTGAAGCTGGTTCGCTCATCGCCCTGAGCCGCGATCCGTGGGCGCCATGACTTCATCTGTTGCGTGACGGCGCCGCCGCAGGCGGCGCGATCACGACGGCCGTGCCGTGCGCCCGAAGCCGCTGTGCAATCGCCCGCGGCGGGGGCGCGTCTGTCACCAAGGCATGGATACGCTTGGGATGCAGCGTGATGGCGGCAGCGCCGCGGCCGAATTTCGATGAATCGAGCAGCAGCACCACGCGACGGGAGATTTCGGCCAGCGCGCGTTTTACCTCGATTTCGAGCGGATTGGGATCGGTCGGGCCGCGTTCGGCATCGAAACCGGTGGCACTGAGAAAGCATACGGACGCGCTCTGAGAATGGATCGCCTTGAGCGCGTCGGGTCCGGTGGCGTTTCCTGAAATCGGGCTGACCCAGCCGCCGATGATCCTCAGTGGCAGGGCTGGCCGGTGCTTTCGCAGGTGAATCGCGACGGGAAGGCTGTTGGTGAGAATCGAAACTTTTTCCTCCGGCAGATGATAGGCGAGCGCGGCGACACTCGTGCCTCCTTCGAGCGCGAGCGTATCGCCCGGGCGAACGAACGCGGCCACAGCGCACGCAGCGATCCGCATTTTCGCGGCGTGGGCGGACGTGGCTTTCGCTTCGAAGTCGGGTTCGCCGGCGGCCCGACCGATCGATTCGGCGCCACCGCGAATTCGCCGCAGCAGTCCTTGCTCTTCCAACACGCGAAGATCGCGCCAGACCGTCATCGCGGTGACGCCGAGCTTGCTTTGGAGGTCGCGGCCGGAGACCCGCCCGTGGTCGCGCAAGAGAGCGAGGATGCGTTGATAGCGGTCACTGTTCACGGGTTTGTTATATAAGGCACGATCCTGTTATGAAGTGTTAATTCACTCGTTTTCCGGGTCGGAATGCGGACCTTGGGCGCATGGAGCTGCTCCTCGGTATCGATGGTGGTGGGACGCGCACGCGAGCCGTGCTCGTGACGACAAAAGGCCGTGTGCTTGGGCAGGGCGAGGCGGGGTCGTCAAATCATCACAACATCGAGTTGAAGACGGTAACGGCGAATCTCCGCCGTGCCGTCGAGCAAGCTTGGCTCGCGGCCGGGCGGCCTTTTGCGCCGGCGGCGCGAGCGTTTCTTGGCTGCGCGGGGATCAAGACCGATGCGGATGCGGCGCGGGTGCGAGCGGCGGCAGAGAGCGCAGGATTGGCGCCGGCCGGACAAATTGAAGTGATGAACGATCTTCACAATGCGCTCGCCGGCGGACTCGGTGGCGCGCCAGGCATCGCGTTGATCGCGGGCACGGGGACGAACTGTCTCGGACGCGATGCCCACGGAGCGACGTTCATGTGCGGAGGCTGGGGCTGGCTTCTCGACGACGAAGGAGGTGGCTGCGGACTGGCGTTGAGTGCCATGCGGGCGGCGGTGCGGGCGGCAGACGGCCGCGCAGCGAAAACAGAACTGCTGCCGGCGGTGCTGGCGTTTTTCGGGCTGCGCGAACCGAACGCGCTGCTCCAGCGTTTGTATGTTCAATCTCCAACGCCCGAAGAGATCGCCGGCTTTGCGCCGGTGGTCATTCGACTCGCGCAAGCCGGCGACTCCACCGCCGGAGACCTTCTGCGGCGCGGAGCCGCGGCGTTGGCCGAGTTGGTGGCCGGGGCGGCGAGCCAGCTCGATTTTTCCGATGGCTTCGAAGTCGTGGTGCTCGGCGGCTGCGCGCGATCGGGCGAGCCTTACCAGACGATGGTGGAAGCGGCCATTCGCCGCCGCTGCCCCACGGCGAAACTGCGGGAGCCGCTGTATTCACCGGTGCAGGGAGCGGCCATCAATGTCTTGCGCGCGGCCTTGGGCGAGCGTGCGCCGAAACTGGAAATTTCTTCCTCATGACTACTCCATCCCCGCTTCTCAGCCTGCTGCCCGTCGATCTCGCCGTGAGCTTCGGACTCGATCCTGCGAACATCGCCGGACGTCCGCGAGTCGAACGCCGGCTGTCGGATCTGCGTGGTTGTTTTCTGGATACGGATGCGTATGACGCGGCATTGAGCTCGGGCGATCCGGTGATCTACGCGGTATCTTCGGTGGAACCGGCAACGGGGGACGGGCAACTTCACTTCGGGTTGGGCGTGTTGTTTCCCGGAAAGATCGGCGACGAGTTTTACCTGACGAAAGGGCATCTGCATTCGCACCGCCCGGCGGCGGAGGTCTATATCGGGTTGGCCGGGGAAGGCGCGATGCTACTGGAGGATGAGGCGACAGGTGAGAGTCGGCTGGTGCCGTTGAAGAAAAACAGCGCGGTTTATGTGCCGGGGCACACGGCGCATCGGACGGTCAATACCGGCCGCGAGCCGCTGGTTTACATTGGCGTCTATCCGTCGGATGCCGGTCACGATTACGCGACGATCGCGCAGCGGAATTTCAAACACGTGGTCATCGAGCGCGAAGGCGCGCCGTTGATGATCGAGCGCGGAAATCGTGGAGGAGAATCATGAGCTACGTCACCAAACCCATCCCCGTTGAAAAGCCGGCTGTCGGCTTTGTCGAGCGTCCATGGGGTTCGTTCAAGCAATACGCCTTCAATCAGGAAGCGACGGTTTCGTTGATGACGGTGCTGCCCGGGCAACGTCTGTCACTGCAATCGCACACAGGGCGCGCCGAGTTGTGGATTGTGTTGGACGACGGTGCGGAGGTGCAGGTGGACGATCGTGTGACCCGGCATCGCGCGGGCGATGAAGTGTGGATTCCGGCGAACGGGCGTCACCGTCTCGCGAATCCGACTACGCGATCGGTGCGCGTGCTCGAAGTGGCGTTCGGCAATTGGCAACAGGCCGACATCACGCGCTACGAAGATGATTTCAACCGGCCCGAGAAGGGCGAATAGCGACTCAATCATGCGGACACCTAATTACGACAAGACTCCCTTCATCTCGGTCCCCGCGGAGCATGCGGCGGATTGCTGGCGCGGCTGGGATGAAATCGCGACACGTCTCCGAAGCGCGATCTCCGCACCGGCCGGAGCGAGAACCGTGGTGGCGGTCGAATGTTATTCAGGCGTGATCGACGATGAGATTCGCGACGCTATGGCGACGCGCCTGCGCCCGGGGTTGATCCTGGATGCGAAGCGCGCGTTCAAGTCACCGGAGGAAGTCGACCGGCTGGTCGCGCCATTCACCGGCGGCGAAGATCCGGTTTTTGGATACATGTGCACGACGCTGGAGCTGCGGGATTTTCTCGCCGACGACGCGCTGGCGAATCTGCGGAAGGAAATAGCCTCGGCGCGAGGCGTGGTGCTGGTGGTGGGGCCTGCGGCCTCGGTTGTTGTCCCTGACGCGGAGGTGTTGGTGTTCGCCGACATGCCGCGATGGGAGGGCCAGCTCCGGCAGCGACGCAACGAGGTGCCGAATCTCGGAGCGGAGAATCACACGTTGAAGGCATCGTTGAAATACAAGCGCGCGTTCTTCGTCGATTGGCGCGTGTGCGACCGGCAGAAGCGGCGCACGATGGCGAAATGGGATTTCGTTCTCGATACCTGCGTGCGTGCGGAGCCGAAGATGATCAGCGGCCAAGCGCATCTCGCGGCGTTGCGGGCGGCGACGAACCGGCCGTTTAGGGTGGTGCCGTTTTTCGACCCGGGCCCTTGGGGCGGACAATGGATGAGGCAAGTCTGCGATCTCGATCGCAGCGCGCCGAACTACGCGTGGTGCTTCGATTGTGTGCCGGAGGAGAATTCGCTGCTGCTGGGGTTTGAGAAAACGCGGGTCGAAATCCCCGCGATGAACCTCGTGCTGCGCGAGCCCGAGCGTCTGCTGGGGCCGGCGGTTTACGCGCGCTTCGGGGCGGAGTTTCCGATCCGTTTTGATTTCTTGGATACGGTCGACGGCGGAAATCTAAGCTTTCAGGTGCATCCGACGACCCAGTTCGTGCGCGAGGCGTTCGGTCAGTTTTATACTCAGGACGAAAGTTACTACCTGCTCGCGGCGGAGCCGGGAGCGCAGGTGTATCTCGGTGCGAAACGGGGCGTGGATCCGGAGGACGTCATTGCGTCGCTCGAAGCGGCGCAGCGCGGCGGAGCTCCGTTTGACGAGGAACGTTATGCCGCACGGTTTCCGGCGAAGAAGCACGATCACTTCCTAATTCCGGCGGGCACGCTGCACTGCTCGGGGACGGGTTGCATGGTGTTGGAGATTTCGGCGACGCCTTACATCTTCACCTTCAAGCTATGGGATTGGAATCGGCTCGGGTTGGACGGACTGCCCCGTCCAGTGAACGTCGAGCGCGGTCGTGAGGTGATTGATTGGCGGCGCGACGAAGACTACGCGCGCGAGCACCTGATCAACCAGTTCGCTGAAGTCGCGTCCGGCGAGGGTTGGACCGAGGAGCGCACGGGCTTGCACGAGGCGGAGTTCATCGAGACGCGGCGGCACTGGTTCACCGGGCCCGTGCTGCATCGACGAACGGGTGGCGTGGAAGTCTTGAACTTGGTTGAAGGCGACGCGGCGGTGGTTGAAAGTCCCACCGCCGCCTTCGAGCCATTCGAGGTGCACTATATTGAGACGTTCATCCTGCCTGCCGCCGCGGGTGATTATGTGATCCGGCCGAGCAAGGCCGGCGAACGTTGTGCGACCATGAAAGCGTTCGTTCGCACGAAACCATGACGACCCGAAGCTGCCGTGCTGACAGCGTCGATACGTTGTCCCGGCAGCTTTCGACCTGTCGTTGCGGTCACGCCGATGCCGGTAAACGGCTGCAAACGGAACGTCTGTCCAGGCACAGCCGGGGAAGAGGTTGCCCAAGATCCTGCTTCTCTCTCCCCATTTCCGCTCCGTATATCCTTCGGAGATTCGTAAGCACTAGCGTTTTGGTCAGTTGCGTCGTTTAGACGGCTCGATTTTGCGAGGGCTTAAGCGTTCAAGTCCGAGCGGGGCACCAGCGGCGAGGAATTGTTGAAACAATGGGGGCTGGAGCGCGTCTCGACAACTCGCCGGTTGAGGCCAATGTCTTGCTCTCATGTGTTGCTCCTGCTCGATCCAACGTCTTTGTCGCGCGAGTCGTCGCGCTTTCACACTTTTGGAAATCATGATCGCGCTCGCGATTCTCGGTCTCTTGGTCGGGCTCGCGGTGACGAATTTGGAAGGGGTGTTTGGCGGCGCTCAGACGTCGACCGCCAAGCTGTTTGTTAGCGAATCCATCAAACTTCCGCTGACGAGCTATCGCATTCACATGGGCGATTATCCGTCGACGGCCGAGGGGCTGCAGGCGTTGGTCACGGCGCCGGGTAATCGGGCGGATCAATGGCGGGGCCCGTATCTGGAAGGTGGCAAGGTGCCGGTGGATCCGTGGGGCGAGACCTACGTCTATCGTTATCCGGGCTCGAAGAACAAATCCAGTTACGACATCTTTTCGAAGGGACCGGATAAAACCGAGGGAACGCAGGACGACATCGGCAACTGGTCGGGAGGAAACTAGAGGATGGGTGGGCGGGCAGGAGGATTTCTGACGAGCCGTGTCCGCGGCGGCCGCCCGCGCGGTTTCACGCTGCTGGAAATCCTGCTCGCGCTCGCGTTGATCGGATTGCTGAGCGCGTCGTTGATCACGGCGGGGACTCACCTGATCGATTCGCGGCCGCACACGCCCGAGGAAGTATTTTGGGAAGCGACGGGCACGGCGCGACGAACGGCGCTGAAGACGCAGACGGAGATCGGTTTGAGTTTTGATGAAAAAGAGAAGCGGTTTGTCGTCACGCAGGGTGGCACCGAGCAGACTTTTCCGGTCGAAGGCCCGCGCGAACTCACGATCGATTTGTTGCCGGCACGCTCGACAGGCGGCGCGCTGCTGATCGGCGGGCAGTTGGTGGAATCCGAGACGATCGAAAGCGTTGCCTTTTATCCGGACGGAACCTGTTCGCCCTTTCGCGTGCAGTTTCGCGCGACCGGACCGGCGAAGGTGATCTCAATCGATCCGTGGACCTGTGCGGCGATGCTGGTGGAGGAGAACCCCTGACATGCGCCGCGGCGGTTTCACGTTGATCGAAGTGATGGTGGCGCTGGCGGTTTTTGCGGTGGCGGCCGTGGCGCTGGCGGCGGCTTATCTGAACGTGCTCAATGCCTACGAGATCGCGGGTCGGAGCAATGTTCGCGAGGAGGATATTCGTTTCGCGCGCAGCCTGTTGCTTGTCGAACCCGAACGTGAGAAGGCGGAGGAAGGCGGAGATTTCGAAACGGTGGACGGCGGGCGCGTGCGATGGCGCGCGGAGATCGAGCCGACGACGACGGCGGATCTCTTTCACGTCGCCTTCGTTTGCGAGATCAGCGAATCGGGGGCGGGGCCCACGCCGGCGCCGCATCGCGAGGAATTCTATGTGCTTCGACCCACGTGGTCCGAAGGCGACGAAAGCGCGAAGCTGCGCGAGGAGTCGAAATCGCGGATTCTCGAGTTGAAGCAGAAGCGAACCCCATGAGCGCAAGGCGTATCCATTTTTCCGATCGTCTGGGGCGCGAGCAGGAGCGGCGCGGTTTCACGCTGCTGGAGATTCTGCTGGCGCTGGCGCTGGTGGGATTGGTGCTGGTGGCGTTGAATACCTTTGTTTTCTCGATGGGAGAATTGTGGGGGCGGAACGCGGAGGTGCGCTTGTTCGAGCAGCATGTGCGGGCGGTCACACGTTATCTGGAGAACGAGTTGCGCACGGCCGCGTTTCCGCCGGCGGTGAAAGCCGGGGATGCGCCGATCGCGCCGAAGGAAGTTCGGCCTTCCAGTGGCATGAGCGAGCATTTGCTCACCTTCGAGTTGCCGCAGGGCAGTCGCTTGCTGAAGTGGCCGGATCGGCCGTTGCCGGAGGTCGTCTGTTCGCTGCAGGTGCGCGATCGCGAAGGACTTTGCCTGCTGTGGCATTCGCGGCTGGAGACGCGTTTCACGGAGGATCCGCCGCGCGAGACCGTGGTGTCGCCGCTCGTGAGCGGGCTGGCTTACGACTATTACGATCCGGAATTCAAGAACTGGAAAAGTGAGACGCAGCTGCGTCGTGAAGGCATGGATACATACCTCACGCCGCAACGGCTGCGGCTGACCTTCACCTATGGGAACATGACGCGCGAAACGGTGATCACGCTGCCGTCGCCGCCGGAAGCATTGCCCAATTTCTGACGTGCGCGCGCTGCCTCCAAACTTCGCTCTTCGCCGCCGGGCCCGCGGGTCGGTCCTGGTGATCGTGCTGGTGACGATCTTGTTCGTTTCGACGGCGTTGATTCTTTTCGTGGAGCGGGCGGGTGACGATTTGATCATCGAGGCACGCGAAGCGACGGCGCGGCGGCTGCGCGTCGAGGCGTATTCGGCGCTCGATGTGACATTGGCGGTGTTGGAGGACTTTCGCGTCGCCAATGGCGGATTGCGCAGTCCGGCCGAAGGGTGGGGCGATCCGCTGGGATTTGCCGGCTGGGCGCCGACGAATGGCCGGGTCGCGGAGATTTCGTTCGAGGATGAGAGCGGGAAAATTTCCCTGCCGCAGGCGGACGCGACGACGCTGATGAATTTGTTCGAAGCGTGGGAGCTCTCGCAGGCCGACGCGGAAAGATTGGTGGACGCGTTGATGGGGTGGATGAAGGCCGATCACGTGAACGCGACCGCGCTCACTCGCGATTACGAGAGAGGGCCTTTGCCGTATCGGCCGCCGCATCGTTCGTTGCGGAGCTATCAGGAGCTGGCGGCGATCGAGCATGCGCAAGAATTGTTTTACGACGACAACGGACGACCGAACGATTTGTGGAGGCGGTTCGTGGACGCGACGTCGCTTTTCGATTTCAAGCAGACGAATGTGAATGGCGGTCGCGGGGACGTGCTTTCGGCGTTTGGCGTGGGCGATCCTTCGCAACAAAGACGAGTGGCGGACTATCTTCGCGGAACGGGAGATCGCGCGTATTCGGGTCCTGGTTACTTCGAAACCCCGGATCAGCTGGCGGCGCTGGTGGGAGCGGGTGCCTTGCCGGCGGGCGCGGGCACGGAGATCAGCGCGCTGCGGGTGAACGTGACGATTCGCGAGGGCCGGTCGGAGTTTCGCGTATCTGCCGTGATCGCGCCCGAAGGCGGGGCCAAGGCGGTGGAACCGTCGAAAAGTGCCGATCCGACGGAGGAACAGCCGGCGGAAACGGCGACGGATCGCGAAACGGGAACACGAGCGCAAGACACAGGATCTGCCTCGGCCGCTGGAAAAAAACTCCGTTATCCATTTACGCTCTTGGAAATCAGGGAGAATGCTGAGATTTCAGCTGTCCCTCCCGGACCGACGAACGCATGACCCTTCCGCTACTGAAGACGCTCAAGGCCGGCCCGCCACTGCCCCGCGTGGTGTTGTTGTCCGATGCTGTTTTTTTCACGCGCTCCATTGCGGTGGCGCCCGGGGCGACGGCGGCGATGGTGGCGGAACAGGTGGAGTTGGCGCTCGAAACGCTTTCGCCCTTTCCGCCGGCGCAGCTCTATCACGGCTATTTCTGGCCGGAAGGTTCGGAGCGTGCGCTCGTGTTTGCGGCTTATCGGCGGCGGTTTACGACGGAGCAAACGACGGAATGGGACCAGGCTGAACTCGTGCTGCCGACCTTTGCGGCTGTGCTTTCGGCGCCGGTGCAACCGCACACGACGGTCCTCTTGCCCTCGACGGAAGGATTGACGGCGTTGCATTGGGACGGCGGCGCGGTGCCGGCGAAAGTCGAGTTTCGTCCGATTCCGGTTGAAGCGGGCGATGACGAGCGGCGACGGCTGCAAGCAGAGGTGCAGGCGGCGTTTCCGCGGAATCGCATCACGGTGCTCGATGGAACGCCGGAAGTGGAGGCGGACGGCGGGGATCGCGAGGTGGTGTTTCGTGCCGGCGCGATGGAGTCGCGGGTGGTGCTCGCGCACGCAGGCGCGATGGATGTGCGGGACAAGGAAGCTTTGACGGCGTTGCGGCGGGCGCGGACGCGGGATCTGGCGTTGTGGCGCACCTTTCTCGGCTTTGCGGTCTTGCTGATGTTGCTCGCGCTGGGCGAACTGGCGCTGGTGGGGGCACGTTTCTGGCAAACATCGCGCAAGGTGCAGGCCGACGCGCAACGGCCGGTGGTGCAAAAGATCGAAGCGGCGCAGAATCTGACCACGCGCATTCGTGAGTTGTCGACGAAGCGACTGCTGCCTTTTGAGATGCTCGACGTGGTGGGGCCGTTGGCCCGGCCGAACTCGGTGCAGTTCCTGCGCGCCTCCACGGGGGGGCTGAACTCCCTGACCATCGAAGCGCGGACGACGCAGCCGGCGGCGGTGGCGACGTATCGCGCGGCGTTGAGTGCTCTGCCGGAAGTCGAGCGCGTGGACGTGCCCGACCAGCGAGCGCGAGACAACACGATCAATTTCACCGTCGTGGTGACGTTCAAACCCGAGATGTTGAGATCCGCATCAAACCCATGAGATCGCTGCGTGCATTTTTTCTGGGACGATTGCTGCGCGAGAAAGTGCTGCTGGTGCTGTTCATTGCGCTGGGCGCATTGATGTGGGCGTCGAACTACGGCAAACGCGCAACGCGTGACTGGCGCGCGGTGCGTGCGGTGACGGCGGAGTTGGCGGAGCAACGCGAGTGGCTGCGCAATCGCGTGGAAATCGAAGAAGCATCGGTGCGAGCGGTGCAGGATCTCGATCCCTCGCGCACGCTCGACGACACGCGATTGGTCGGCGAACTCAATGCGCTCGCGCGCGAGCATAATCTGAATTTCACGAATGATACGCCGCACACGGAGCGCAGCGGTCAGTTTGCGGTGCACACGGTGCAAATTACGCTGGCGCGAGCCGACTGGAATGCGTTGAGGCGCTTTTACGAGGCGATCGCGCGCCGTTCGCCTTACATCGGGATCGAGCAATTCGCTTTGCGGGCGGAGCCGAGCAATCCGGCGAATTTGACGGCGGCGCTGCGCGTGTCGTCCGTCGAGATCGTGCGGTGAGAGCGATCACCGGTTAAGCCGGCGGATCGCTGAGCAGCATAGCTGGGCCGACGAGGCACCGCGCCTATCGGGCCTATCCCGCCATGTTGAAACTCGTGCTGACGGAGAAGACGGCGCTGACGATCGCTACGGCGATAAAACAGACGAGGACGAAGACCAGCAGAAGGACGCCGCTCGCGATGACTTTGGTGAAGACATTGAGCTTGTTGGTGACGATCTTCTGATAGCTGCGCGCGATGTCCTGGAGGCTCGGGACGACGTTGCCGGTGTTTTCGCCGACGGAGAGTCGATCGAGGACGAGGTCGGGGAAGCAGTTGGTGCGCGTGAGGGCGAGCGAGAGCGATTCGCCTTCGAGCACGCGATCGGTGGCTTCGTCGAAGGCGCGGCGGTGGACGCGATTGGAAATCTGGCGTTCGGTCATGCGCAGTGCGTCGGCGGCAGTGATGCCGTTGGCGAGGAGGACGGAAAGCGTCTGGCTAAAAGAGAGGACGGACTGTGCGACGAGGAACGGGCCGACGAGTGGAAGGCGAAGAAGCCACGCGTCGCTGGCAGCGCGGCCGGTTTCGGTCTGGCGCCAACGCCAGAATGCGACGGCGCCGAGCACGAGACCGATCGCGATGAAAGGTCCGTAGTGCAGGGCGAAGTGCGAGATGCCGACGAGCAGGCGAGTGGAAAGAGGGAGCTCGCTGCCGAGCGACGCGAGGAGCGTTTGGAGACGCGGCAGAAGGAAGAAGAGGAAGAACAGACTTACGCCGATCGCGACAAAGACCATGAACACCGGATATGCCAGGGCGGCGACGAGCTGGCGGCGGATCTCGCGCTGTTCGTTCAGGTGGGCGATCAGGCGCGTGAGGGTGTCGTTGAGCGAGCCGGTGGCTTCGCCGGCTTGGATGAGATTGATGGTCGCGGGATCGAAGACGGCGGGGAAATCGGACATCGCGCGCGAGAGCGGTGCGCCTTCGCTGAGGCGTTCCCAGAGGGCGGTGCAGAGTGTGCGCAGAGCGGGTTCCTTGATGCGCGTAGAGAGCAGCCGGACGGCTTCGCCGGCGGACATGCCGCTGGTGATGAGATCGTGAAGCGCTTCGAGGAAGGGAAGGCGCTGGTTGCGGTTGAGCGTGCTGGCGCGGCTGGAGGGTTTGGCGAGGACAGCGGCGGGCGCGGAGGCCGGGGATTTCGCGGATTTGGCTGATTTACCGGCGGCGACTTCGGTCGTAGAAACCACTTGGAGGCCGCGGGCCGCGAGAAGGCGCAGAGCGTCGCGACGGCTCGGGGCTTCGAGCGTGTCGGAGACGTTTTGGCCGGCGCGATTGCGGGCGGTGTAGGTGAATCGGGGCATGTCAGAAACGCGGTTGTTCGCGCGCGGTGTGGCGGACTGCCACCACTTCGATGATGTCGCGCCCGCTGATCAACCGGTAGTAGAGTCGGTAGTTTCCGTGCGTCAGGCAGCGGTATTCCACATCGGCGGATCGGGAAAACAAAGGACCAATTTGCGGAAAATGTGCGGCAGGCTCGACTCGGTTAACCAAGGACCGGCCAAGTTCGAGTGCCGCGACCGGATTATCGCGTGCGACGTGGCGCACGATTTCGCCGAGGCTTTCGATCGCCGGGTCGGACCAGATTATTTTGAAGTCCATTCCACGAGCAGGCGTTTCACCTCTTCGTGCGACTTCACGCGACCTTCATCGGCTGCCTCGGCGCCGCGCTTGATCGCGGCGAGCGTCGCCAGTTCTTCTTCGATTTCCGCGAGCGTGGCGGTTTCGGGGAGACGACTGACGGCGTCGAGAACGGCTTGTTTGTCGCTCATGCGCTTAAGGTGTTCGGACCAGATTCGAGCCGCAAATTATTTCTCGGCGACAGTGATGACGCGGAGGACTTCGTCCATCGTGGTGTGGCCGGCTTTGACTTTTTCCCAGCCGCTCTGGCCGAGGGTGCGCATGCCGTTCTTGCGGGCCGTGTCGGCGAGCGTGCGGGTGGATTCGCGACGCAAGACGAGCTCGTGCATCTCGTCGTTGAGACGGAAAATTTCGAAGAGACCGATACGGCCGCGGTAACCCGTGCCGCGGCAACGATCGCAGCCAACGGGCGAGTTGAGGGCGTTGACGAGCTCGGCTTCGGATTCGGTGACGCCGAGGATCGCGAGGTTTTCGCGGAGTTTGATTTTGTTGATTGGCGTCGGACGTGAGCACTCCGAGCAGAGGCGGCGGACGAGGCGTTGGGCGATGACGAGCTCGATCGCGGAAGCGACGAGGAAAGGCTCGATGCCCATGTCGACGAGACGCGTGATCGCGCCGGGAGCGTCGTTGGTGTGGAGGGTGGAAAACACCAAGTGACCGGTGAGCGAGGCGCGGATGGCGATCTCGGCGGTGTCCTTGTCGCGAATTTCGCCGACCATGATGACGTCGGGATCCTGGCGGAGAACGTGGCGGAGGGCGTCGGCGAAGGTGAGACCGATTTCGGGGCGGACCTGCATCTGGTTCACGCCGGGGACTTCGTATTCGATCGGATCCTCGATCGTGATGATGCGGAGATCGGTGGAATTGATTTTGCGAAGGAAGGCGTTGAGCGAGGTGCTCTTGCCGGAACCGGTGGGGCCGGTGACGAGGATGATGCCGTGCGGGTAGTCGAGGATGTGCGTGATCTGCGCCTGTTCCTCGGCGGACATGCCGAGGCGGTCCATCGTGTAGGCTTCCTTCTTTTGGTTGAGGAGGCGGAGCGAGATGGATTCGGCGTAGATGGTGGGGATCGTCGAGACGCGGATATCGAGAACGGTGTCGCCGGCGCGGAAATTGATGCGTCCGTCTTGGGGGAGGCGGCGTTCGGAGATGTTGAGACGCGCCATGATCTTGAGGCGCGAGATGATGGCGTCCTGGAAACGTAGCAGGTTTTCGGGGACGGGGACGGGCACGAGGAGGCCGTCGACGCGGTAGCGGATGCGAAGCTGGCCTTCCTGGGGTTCGAAATGGATGTCGGTCGCCTGGTCTTCGACCGCCTGGGAGATGACGTCGCTGACGAAGCGGACGACGGCGGCGTCTTCGTCGACGTTTTCGTCGGATTGCTGCTGGACCTCGGGGGCGACGTAGGCGTCGTCGCTATCTTCGAGCGAACCGGAGCCGACGCCGTAGTTTTCGATGATGAGCTGGCGGACGCGTTCGGGGACGGCGAGGTGCCAGACCGGCGGGCGCGGGGTGAACGTGCGCAGCCAGTCGGACATGACTTCGTCGGGAAGCCAAGCGGTGGCGAGGTGGAGGGGGTCGGGAAGCCCAGAGCCTAGGGCTGAGAGCTGAGAGCCAGATTGGTCTTCGGCTCTGGAGTCTGGGCTCTCGGCTTTCAGCTTGATCGGAATGATTTGGTAATCGTGGACGAGGCGGGCGGGGAGGAGGGCGCGCGATTCGGTGTCGGGCTCGAGATTGCTGGCGATGGAGAGGCCGGCGGCTTCGGCGAGAATGGGGAGCGCGGCGGGTTCGGTGACCCCGAGGGCGGCGGCGAGGACGGCGAGGCGTTTGTCGCGCGGGGCTTCGGCGAGGGCTTGGAGCTGGGATTCGTCGAGGCGGGCGGCGAGGGACGAAGGAAGATTTTCCGTGGCAGACGGAGGCATGTCGTGAAGGCGCGCGAAGAAGGGGCGCGGTTACTACTTAAGCTTTTCGATCAGCGGTTCCTTGGCGGGTTTGGACGGATCGCTGAGGAATTGGTTGATCTGATCGCGATTGGACTGGCTATTGATTTGGCTCGTAGCATCTGCGGTCGCGTCATCGAGCCGAATCACTTTCGGTCGAATGAAGAGGAGCAGCTCGGTGCGTTCGACGCTGTTTTCGCGACCGCCGAGCAGATGGCTGATGATCGGGATTTCGGCGAGGAAGCCGATGCGGTTGCGGTTGCGGCTGTTCTTAGAGCGCTGCAGGCCGCCGAGGACGATGAGCTCGCCGTCGCGGACATTGATGAAGGACGTCGCTTCGCGGCGGCCGATGATGGGCTGGGTGTTCTGATCGATGGTCACTTGGCCGACCACGTCGTCCACCTTTTGGGTGATCTTCAGCTGCACCGTGCCGTCGTCACCGATGAGCGGGGTGACCTTCAGATCGATGGCGATGTCCTTGTAGGTGACTTGGGACGTGGTGGCGTAGGGGAGCGTGGTGCCGGTGGAAACTGGTGTCGACGTGCTGCCGGTGATGATCGGTCGCTGTTCGCCGACGACGATCTGGGCTTCTTTGTTGTGCACGGTCACGATGTTCGGCGTGGAGAGGACCTTTACATTGTTGCGCATGCCCATATCCGACATTTTCGCGACGAAGGCGAGGGGGTCTGTCTTGCCGGCACTGATTTCCCAACCAGCAATAGCCCCGCCAAAATCGGTGACCTTAGTGACGCCGCTCGCGGTCGTGCCTACGGTGAGATTCACGGCGCTCAAGCCGGTCTTGACCGAGTCGGTGAGAGTGACCTCCGCGATGACGACCTCGATTCGCACTTGGGCGAGGATAATGTCGATCTTGTCGACGAGGTCGCGGATAAGGCGGATGTCGTCGAGGGTGCCGGAGACGACGACGGCGTTGCTGCGGTCGTCGGCGAGGATGGTGACGAGACTGCTGAATTCGTTGGTATTTTCGGTCAGGACGGCTTCGACGGCAGGGGCGTCGGGAGTGGCAGGCTGGCCTGGGACGATCGGGCGGGCGCCGCCGCCGGCTTTTTGTGCGGCACTGGTCTGGCCGGAGACGAGCTGGCTGAGGAGTGGGGCGACTTCTTTGGCGGAGGCGTGCTTGAGGTAGATGACCTCGTTGCGCGTGTTGGGGTCGGAGCGGGTGTCGAGCTTGGCAATGAGTTCGTCGAAGAGCGGAATCTGACGTTCGTCGGCGAGGAGGATGACCTGGTTCGTGCGGTCGTCGGCGCTGTAGGAGAGCGACGTGCCGAGCTGATTTTGGAGGGGGCCGACGAACATCGCGCGGATCTTGTTTACGACATCGCTGGCTTTGGCGCCGTTGCGCAGCGTGTAGAACTTCGGCGTGAGGCCGGTCATCACGGGCTTGTCGAGTTCGTTGATGAGGAGCTCGACGCGCTGGAGGTTGGAGATCGAGTCGGTGATGAGGGCGGCGTTGGCTTTGTCGAGGGGCACGACGCCGTTGGCGACGCCGGGGGAGAGCAGGGGCGTCATCTGCGGGATGAATTCGTTGACGCGCAGAAATTGGAGTTGGAAGAGCTTGGTGGCGATGCGACCGCTTGGGGGAAATTCGAAGGTGGAGCCCATGAGCATTTCGGGCGCTTCGGTTTTGACCTGGGAGAGGGCGACGACTTTCAGGAATTTATCGCCGAGGGGAGCGACGCCGACTTGGTTGAGGGCGAGGACGGTTTCGAGGGCAAGGACGGCTTCGGACTTCGGGATTTGTTTATCGATGACGAGCCGGTAGGTGGCGGTCGGCAACTGTTGCGGGCGGAGAATGCTGCGGCCGGTGTAGATCTCGAGCAGGCCGAGGACCGTATCGATGTCGGCGTCGGGGAGCTTGATGGGGCCGACGAGTTCGTCGGCGGGGGAGGCGGCGGTGGTGGCCTCGACGGTCGGCGTTTGGGCGCGGAGCGTGGCGGTCAGTAGGATGACGGAGGCGAGGCAGAGAAAACGCAGGCTCATGCGAGGAGAACGGAAGGGATGCCGTGGCGGAAAGGAGCAAATGAGATGAGGAAAGCGGAGGTATTGTAAACCGCGATGTGCTGTGACGGCAAAGAGGGGGGATTGTTGCCGGAAGTTTGGGGGCGGTTCCCAGTGGGAGGATGAGGCAGGAGAGGATGGGATTTGCCGCTTGCGGGAGAAAGAGGTGCCGCCAACGCTGCGCGGCTGCGATGCCGAACAGCTTCGGAAAACTTTTCACGATTACAACTTGGGGCGAGAGCCATGGCGCGGCGGTGGGAGTGACGATCGATGGATGCCCGCCGAATTTGCCGATTTCCGTGGAGGAGATTCAGGCGGAGTTGGATCGGCGGCGGCCGGGGCAGAGCGATATCGTGACGCCGCGGAAGGAAGAGGATCGCGTGGAGATTTTGTCGGGGGTGTTCGAAGGGAAGACGACGGGCACGCCGATTTCAATGTTGGTAAGAAACGCGGATCAGCGACCGGGAGCGTATGACGAGATGCGGGAGAAGTTTCGGCCGTCGCACGCGGATTACACCTACACGGCGAAATTTGGAATCAGGGATCATCGCGGTGGCGGGCGGAGTTCGGCGCGCGAGACGATCGGGCGGGTGGCGGCGGGGGCGGTGGCGAAAAGGATTTTGGCGCGCGCGAATGGTGGCGTGGAGGTGCGGGCGTTTGTGACGCAGATTCACGACATCGTGGTGCCGGCGGAAGCGCTGGGGGATTTTCCCAGCTTGGCGGAGGTGGAGGCCAATGCGGTGCGGTGTCCGCACGCGGAAACTGCGGCGAAGATGATCGAGCGGATCAAGGAAGTGCGCAGCGTGGGCGATTCGGTCGGCGGGGTGATCGAGTGTCGCGTGCGTGGCGTGCCGGTGGGCTTGGGCGAGCCGGTGTTTGATCGCCTGGAGGCGGATTTGGGGAAGGCGATGTTGTCGCTGCCGGCGACGAAGGGATTCGAGATTGGTAGTGGTTTTTCTGGGACGCGGTTGAAAGGGTCGGAGCACAATGATGCGTTTGTGTCGCGTGAAGGCGCGGTGCGGACGGCGACGAATCGTTCGGGCGGCGTGCAGGGCGGGATCAGTAATGGCGAAGAGATTGTGTTTCGCGTGGCGTTTAAGCCGACGGCGACGATTTTGCAGCGGCAGCAGACGGTGGACGTGCGCGGCGAGGAGACGGAATTGGCGGCGCGCGGGCGGCATGACCCGTGCGTGTTGCCGCGGGCGGTGCCGATTGTGGAAGCAATGGCGGCGCTGGTGATCGTGGATCACTGGATGCGGCATGCGGCGCAGAATCGGGTGTTTGAGTTTTGAGAGAGGATAGCCGCAGAGAGGCGCCGGAGGCGCAGGGGAAGAGATCTCCCGCTAAAAACGCGGAAGGGCGCGAAAGCGGTCGAGAGGGGCTGAAGGGATTGCCGCAAGAAGGCGCAAAAGGCGCAAAGAAACAGATTGGTCTTTTTGCGGCTTCTGCGCCTTTTTGCGGTTAAATGAATAGAGCGGAGAAACCTTTGGTTTATTTGATTTTGGGTGCGGCCGGTTCGGGGCGGCGCGCGGTGATCGCGGATTTGATCGAGGGCGGGTTGGACGAGGCGGATCGCGCGGCGGTGCTGGTGTCCGATGCGGAGCAGGCGGAGACGGCCGCGTCGACGCTTCCGCAGGTGGATTACTGGAAGTGGACGGGCGAGTTCATCGAAGGCACGCTGCCGGAAGGGGCGACGCATGTGTTTTTCGTGACGGACGGCCGGGCGAATCCGGTGGATCAGGTGGAGGTGTTCAAGGCGTGGGTCGAGGCGCAGGGCGGCGAGGTGGCGCGCGTGATCTGCGTGGTGAACTGCCAGCTGGCGGAGAAGCATTCGGCGATGCTCGCGTGGTATGAGGCGTGTATCCACTTTTCTGATGTGGTGCTGCTCAACCGGCGCGAAGGCGTGGAGAACAAGTGGCTGAGCGACTTCCAGAACCATTTCAAAAAGCAGTTCCTGCCGGCGCTGTTTGAATTGGTGAAAGAGGGCCGCGTGAAGAATCCGGGGTTGGTGCTGGAGCCAGAGGCGCGGCGGATTTCTCACGTGTTCGACGAGGAGCAGGATTGGGTGTTTACGAATGCGGAAGGCGAGGAAGTGGAGGAGGATGAAGAAACCGAGGGCGACGAGGAGGTGGAGGCGAAGCCGGCGGAGGATCCGTATCTCGAACGGAGAGCGGGGGGACAGCGCGTGAAGGTGATTCCGGACGTGAAGAAGATTTTGGAGGCGACGGACGCGGGGGAAACTTTGGGGTAGGCGGGGCGTTGGTGGTTTGGGAACACGGAGGGCACGGAGGGAGGCACAGAGGTCACGGAGGCGGAGAGTTGAACTCTGTGTCTCTGCTATGAACTGGGGACGAAATGAGCCGATGGGGCTCTTGCGTCGGGGCGGCGGGCGCGTTGGATGCGGAGATGAGTTCGTCGTTGTTTCCGCAGCACGTGATTGCGCGCAAGCGAGAGGGGGAGGCGCTGACGCGCGAGGAGATCGAGGCGTTTGTGCGCGGGGCGGTCGATGGCTCGTGGGCGGATTACCAGTTGTCGGCGCTGTTGATGGCGATCGTGCTGCGCGGGATGAACCGCGAGGAGGTCGTCGCTTATACGGAAGCGATGATGCGTTCGGGGGTGGTGGCGGATCTTTCGAAGGTGAAACGGCCGAAGGCGGACAAGCATTCGACGGGGGGCGTGGGCGACAAGGTCTCGCTGCATCTCGCGCCGATGGTGGCGGCGTGTGGCGTGGCGGTGCCGATGATTTCGGGACGCGGACTGGGGCACACAGGCGGAACGCTGGACAAGTTGGAGGCGATTCCGGGATTTCGCGTGGGACTGAGTTTGGAGGCGTATCGCGCGCAGGTGGATGAACTCGGACTATGTTTGATCGGCCAGACGGCGGAACTGGCGCCGGCGGACAAGAAGCTTTACGCGCTGCGCGATGTGACGGCGACGGTGGAGAGCATTCCGCTGATTTGCGGAAGTATTCTGGCGAAGAAACTGGCGGAAGGGATCGATGTGCTCGTGCTCGACGTGAAGTTCGGGCGCGGGGCGTTCATGAAGGAGAAGGCGAAAGCGCGGGAGCTGGCCGAAGCGATGGTGTCGGTGGCGAATGCGATGGGGAAGCCGACGCGCGCGGTGATGACGGCGATGGAGCAGCCGCTCGGGCGGGCGGTGGGAAATGCGTTGGAAGTGATCGAGTCGATCGAGTGTTTGAGGGGTAGTGGCCCGGCGGATACGATGGAAGTGACGTATGCGCTCGGGGAGCAGATGCTGATTCTCGCGAAGGCGGCGAAGGATACGAAGGAGGCGAGAGGAAAGTTGGAGGAGAGTGTGAAGAGCGGGAAGGCGTTGGAGCTGTTTGGGAAAATGATCGAGGCGCAGGGGGGCGACGCCGGCGTGGTGGACGACTTGGGGCGGTTGCCGCGAGCGAAGATCAGCGAACCCTTTGTGGCGGTGCGCGGCGGAATCGTCGCGGATGTGGACGCGATGGGTGTCGCGCTGGCAGCGTTGCGATTAGGCGCGGGGAGGAAGCGCGCGGAAGATCGCGTGGATCACGCGGTGGGATTCAGCGGACTGGCAAAAGTTGGCGAGCGTGTGGCGCAAGGCGCGCCGTTGTGCGTGGTGCACGCGAACGACGAGCGCGCGCTGGACGAGGCGAAGGCGATGCTCGCGAAGGCGATTTTCGTGGGGGACGCGGTGAAGGAGGGAGCCGCGCCGAAGCTGGTGGACGAGGTGATTGGGTAGGGGCGACCTTACTTTTCCATTTCGGAAAGTTTGGTGGCGGCTTCTTCCCAGGCCGCGGTGGCGGCGGTGATTTGGTCGACGATGGCGCTGAGCTCGCGGTTGAGGTGGTGGGATTTGCCTTTGTCAGCGTAGGTTTCCGGAGCCTCGAGTTGGGCGGTGATTTCGGCCTGCTTCGCTTCGAGTTCGACGACGGCTTTTTCGAGCTGGCCGACGTGTTCGCGGAATTTGCGGATTTCGGCGGCGGAGGGTTTTTGGGCGCCGGACGATCTGGGGTTCGAGATTTGCGATTTGTTCGCCGGGGAGGCCTGTTTCGGGCGGGCGTCGGTGAAGCCGGCGGTCAATGCGGCGCGGGCGTCGGAGGCTTTCGATTTCTCGAGGTAGTAATCGTAGTTGCCGGCGTAGGGCGTGAGGCGGCCGCTGTGGACGTGGAGGACGTTTTCCGCGAGCGAGCGGATGAAATGCACATCGTGGCTGATGAAGATGAGCGTGCCTTCGTAGCTCTTGAGCGCGCCGACGAGGGCGTCGATCGAGGCGATATCGAGGTGAGTGGTAGGCTCGTCCATCAGCAGGAGATTCGGCGGCTTCACGAGGAGGCGGGCGAGCGCGAGGCGGGATTTTTCGCCGCCGGAAAGAACGCCGATCGGCTTATGCACGTCGTCTTTGCGGAAAAGAAAGGCGCCGAGGATGGCGCGAGCTTGTTGTTCGGTGAGCTGGTTTTCGTTGGTGCGCAGCTCCATCACGTTTTCGAAGACGCTCAGCTCGGGCTTGAGGTTATCGAGACGGTTTTGGGCGAAGTAGCCGACGTGGACGTTGCTGCCGAGTTCGCGCGTGCCGCCTTGGATGGGGATCGTGCCGGCGAGGATTTTGAGGAGCGTGGATTTGCCGGCGCCGTTGGGACCGACGAGGACGATGCGCTGGCCGCGTTCGGCGGTGAAGTTGAGATCTCGATACACGACGTGATCGCCGTAGGCTTGTTGAACGTGTTCGAGTTCGATCACTTTGAGGCCGGAGCGCGGCGGCTGGGGGAACTTGAAGTTGATGCGCTTCAGTTCCTCGTGCGGTTCCTCGACGGCGACCTCCTGGAGGCGCTCGATTTGTTTTTCTTTCGATTTGGCGCGCGAGGCCATGGAGGCCTTGGCGCCGAAGCGATCGACGAACTTTTGAAGGTGGGCGATTTCGCGCTGCTGGTTTTTGTAGAGCGCGGCCTGCTGTTGTTTGCGGGCTTCTTTCTCCTGGAGGAAGTTGTCGTAGTTGCCGTGGTAGTAATGAAGCGTGCCGGCGCGGAGCTCGAGCATGCCGGTGCAGAGGGCATTGAGGAAGGCGCGGTCGTGGGAGATGACAACGAGACCTCCGGGATAACGCGTGAGATAGTCCTGAAACCAGAGCAACGCTTCGAGATCGAGGTGATTGGTCGGTTCGTCGAGGAGGAGGAGAGCGGGCTCGGCGACGAGGAGGCGGGCGAGGTGCGCGCGCATGACCCAGCCGCCGGAGAAGGTTTTTGCGAGTTTCTCGGCGTCGCCCTCCTTGAAGCCGAGACCGGCGAGGATTTTGCGCGCGCGGGGCTCGAGGGTGTAATCGATGTCCCAATCGTCTTCGTCGGGCTCGAGTTTCTTGCCGGACGTCGCGATGGAGAGAATGGTTTCGTCGCCGGCGGGCGCGCTTTCCTGCGGGAGGAAGCCGAAGTCGGCGCCGCGTTCCCATTCGATGGTGCCGGTGTCGGGACGCTCCTCGCCGAGGATGAGGGAGAAGAGCGTGGATTTGCCGGCGCCGTTGGGGCCGATGAGGCCGAGGCGGTCGGTGCGGGCAATGAAAAGTGACACGTCGGAGAAGAGCTCGCGTGTGCCGTAGGACTTGGAGACGTCGGCGATCGTCAGCATGGGAATCGGTTAACACACCGCTGGGCGAGCGGTGCGTCAATGGTGGGATTTTCTCGGAGAGAAATGCGGCGTGGGGACCGCGTCCGGTCGGGAAGGTGGGAGGTCGTGTGAAAGGTGCCGAGCAGGGCGGGCGGAGGAAGGAGGAGAGCGGATGGTTTTTCGGGCGGTCGGAGAGTTGTCCTACGTTGGGAAAATCGAATTTTGGGCTTTTTCGGGAGCGAAACATGAGCGTAGGTTGGCGCTACTCATGAAAGCCAAACGCGCCAAGAAACGTCCGGAAGACATCAATGCCGATCTCGCGAAATCGAAGGGAGCAGTGTCGAAGTTCATCGCGAAGAACTACCGGCACTTCAACGCGGCTTCGTTGCTCGATGCGGCGAAAGGGTATGAAGCGCATCTCGCGGCCGGTGGGAAAATGCTGGTGACGCTCGCGGGAGCGATGTCGACGGCGGAGTTGGGCATCTCGCTCGCGGAGATGATCCGGAAGGACAAAGTCCATGCGATCGTCTGCACGGGCGCGAATCTCGAAGAGGACATCTTTAATCTGGTTGCGCACGACTACTACGAGCGCGTGCCGGATTATCGTCATCTCACGGGTGACGACGAGGAGGAGTTGTTGAGCCGGCACATGAACCGCGTGACGGACACGTGCATTCCGGAAATGGAAGCGATGCGCCGGATCGAAGCGGCGGTGTTGGAGGAGTGGATGGCGGCGGATCAGGCGGGCGAGCGGTATTTCCCGCACGAGTTCATGTATAAGATTCTTCGCAGCGGTAAGCTGAAGAAGAGTTATCAGATCGATCCGAAGAACTCGTGGATGCTCGCGGCGTGCGAGAAGAACCTGCCGATCATCGTGCCGGGTTGGGAAGATGCCACGCTGGGCAACATGTATGCGGCGGCGGTGATCCGCGGCGATGTGAAGAACGTGCACACGGTGCGCACCGGCATCGAATACATGACCTGGCTCGCGGACTACTATACGAAGAACGCGAAGAAGCTGCGCAACAAGGAGGGCTCGATCGGCTTCTTCCAGATCGGTGGCGGCATCGCGGGCGACTTCCCGATCTGTGTGGTGCCGATGCTGCACCAGGATCTGGAGCGCACGGGCGTGCCGCTGTGGGGATATTTCTGCCAGATCAGCGATTCGACGACGAGCTATGGCTCGTATTCGGGCGCGGTGCCGAACGAGAAGATCACCTGGGGAAAACTGCAGGCGAGCACGCCGAAGTATATCGTGGAGAGCGACGCGACGATTGTGGCGCCGTTGATCTTTGCGTGGGTGCTCGGCCAGTAAGCCGCGATGCGGCTCACCGGCCGCAGTTTCTAGTTCCGAGTTTAGAGTTTTGAGGTGGTGGAGCCTGGGTTCTTCGGGCTCCACCCGCGCTCTACAGGAAATACTGCTGCTTCCAGCCGAGGAGCTGTTTGCAGCGATCGTTGGCCAGCAGGGGCTCGCGGTCCTTTAGCGGGCGGCGAAGGTCGGTGACCGTGGGGAGGTATTTTTTGACGAGCTCGAGTGTCGGGCGGTCGGACGATGTGTCGTCGGCGCTGGCGATGAGTGGTTGGCAGCCGAGGTTGTCCTTTTCGATGCAGAGACGGCAGATGACGGCGAGATCGCGCGCGTCGATGTAGGACCAGAGATTGCGGAGCCGGTGTTCAGGATTTGAATACGTGGCGCGGACGGGCGCGTGATCTTCGGGGCTGAGGACGTTGCCGATGCGGAGAGAAATAACCTGCATGCCCGTGCGACGGTGAAACGCGTCGGCGGTGACCTCGTTGACGATCTTGCTGAGGCCGTAGGTATCCTCGGGGAGTTGGGGGTGAGCTTCGTCGATGGGCAGGTATTTGGGCGGAAAGAATTCGGAGGCGAAGCAGAGGCCGTAGGAGGATTCGCTGGAGGCGATGGCGGCTTTTTTGATGCCGAGGAGCGCGGCGGCTTCGAGCACGTTGTAAGTGCTGAGGGCGTTGACGCGGAAGATTTCGTCGTTGGGCGATTCGTGGGCGCGCGGGATGGCGGCCATGTGGATGACGCCGACGTAGGGCGTGCGATCGCCGGTGCCGAACGGGGAGAACGCGGTGACGACCTGGCCGAGCTGGGTGAGGTCGGCGACGATGGTGCGGCACTGGGCGACGGCGGGCCGGCGAGTGTCGATGTTGACGACCTCGTAACCGGATTCGAGGAGATGCTTGATGAGCCAGTGGCCGACTTTGCCGCTGCCGCCGGTGACGAGAATGCGTTTTGTGGGCATGAAGGAAGGTGCCCAGACCTGTCGACGCGCGCGAGGGAAAGTTGCGCGACTAAAACCGAGAGACTGCGGCAGCTGGCGTGACGCGGGGAAGTAAATCAAGTGATGGCATCATCTGGTGGAACATTGCGTTGCGAAACGGGGAGATTGCGGGAGGTTGCCGCGATGCCGAACCGACTCGTGAACGAAAAATCGCCCTATTTGCTGCAGCATGCGGACAATCCGGTGGAGTGGATGCCGTGGGGCGAGGAGGCTTTCGCGAAGGCGCGGGCGGAGCAGAAGCCGATTTTTTTGAGCATCGGATATGCGACCTGTCATTGGTGTCATGTGATGGCGCATGAGTCGTTCGAGAACGAGGACGTGGCGGCGGTGCTGAATGCGTCGTTCGTATCGATCAAAGTCGATCGCGAGGAGCGGCCGGATGTGGACAAGGTTTACATGACGTATGTGCAGGCGATGACGGGGCACGGTGGCTGGCCGTTGAGCGCTTGGCTGACGCCGGAGTTGAAGCCGTTTTTTGGCGGGACGTATTTTCCGCTGGAGGATCGCGGCGGGCGGGCGGGGTTCGTTTCGATTTTGCGCGCGATTGCGAAAGGGTGGGCGGAGGAGCGGGAGAAGTTGGTGGCGGAAGGGGAGCGGGTGATCGGGACGTTGAAGGATCACTTGGCGGCGAACGCCGGGCAAGGAGCAGGAGGCAGGGAGCAGGACACAGCTAAGGCGTTGCTCAAGGCGGGAAGCGCGGCGTTCGAGAAGTGCTTCCAGTATTTTTATGAGGCGTTCGATCCGACGTTCGGTGGGTTTGGCGGGGCGCCGAAGTTTCCGCGGGCGAGCAATCTGAGTTTTCTGTTTCGGGCAGCCGCGTTGCAAGGCCTCGAGAGCGAATCGGGGAAAGAGGCGCTGCAGATGGCAACGTCGACCCTGCAGGCGATGGCGCGCGGCGGGATTCACGATCATGTCGGCGGCGGGTATCACCGTTATTCGGTGGATGAACGATGGTTCGTGCCGCACTTCGAAAAGATGCTCTACGATCAGGCGCAAATCGCGTTGAACGCGCTCGAAGCGAGGCAGGCGACCGGGGACGAACGATATGCGTGGATGGCGCGTGATGTATTCGAATACGTGTTACGTGACCTGGCGCATCCGGCGGGGGGATTTTATTCGGCAGAAGATGCAGACTCGCTGCCGCCGGAAGCGGCGGACGGCGGGAAGGAAGCGCGGGCGGTGGAGGGGGCGTTTTATGTTTGGACGCAGGCGGAGATCGCGGCAGCGCTGGGAGCGGATGCGCCGTTGTTTTCGGCGCATTATGGCGTGGCGGAGGACGGGAACGTGCCAGCGGAGCTGGATCCGCACGGAGAGTTGAAGGGGAAGAACGTTTTAATGCAGCGACAGTCGATCGTGCAGACGGCGAAGGCGTATGGGCTCGATGTGGTCGAGGCGAACGATCGCGTGCTGGCTGGGCTCGAGAAGTTGCGGTCGGTGAGAAACGGAAGGATGCGGCCGTTGCGCGACGACAAGATCATCACGGCGTGGAATGGGTTGATGATTTCGGCGCTGGCGCGAGGGGCGCAGGTGTTGCGAGAGGACGGTGAGGAATCGCCTGCAAGCAGGCTCCTACAAGCGGCGACGAAGGCGGCGGAGTTTTTGGAGCGGGAGTTGTATGAGGCGGAGCGCGGTGTGCTGTATCGGAATTGGCGTGACGGCCGAGGAACGGCGGAAGGATTTGCGGAAGATTACGCGTTTCTGGCGCAGGGACTGCTCGACCTTTACGAGGCGGGTTTCGAGGAGCGCTGGCTCGTGTGGGCGCGCCGGCTGCAGCGGACGATGGACGAGAAATTTTGGGACGAGGCGAACGGCGGGTATTTCAATTCGCAGGCGGGCGACCCGGCGATCGTGTTGCGGTTGAAGGAGGATTATGACGGGGCGGAACCCGCGGCGAGTTCGGTGGCGGCGATGAATCTGCTGCGATTGGCGGCGGTGTGGGGTGAAAGTGGGCAGGGCGAGCGCGAGCGGGCGGTGAGGTGTTTGCTGGCGTTTCGCGCGCAGTGGGAGCGGGCGCCGCAGGGACTGCCGCAGATGCTGTGTGCGCTGGAACTGGCGCTCGATGCGCCACGGCATGTGGTGATAGCGGGAGATCCGGCGACGAAGGAATTTCGTGCGCTGGCGGACGTGGTGCATGAGCGGCTGGGGCCGCGGCGAGTCGTGATGGCGGCGGCGACGGCAACGATTGCGAACGAAGCGCCGTGGATGGCGGCGATGAAACCGATTGACGGGCGAGCGACGGCGTATGTGTGCGAGGAATATGCGTGTCAGGCACCGGTGACGGACGTCGCGGAGTTGCGGAGAATGTTGTGGGGAGGTTGAGGGCGGATCTGTTTCAGGCCCGGCATCGGGAGAGACGGGAAGCATCGGGTGAAGTCCCGAAAGGCGTTCGCGCGTGCCGGGTTGGAGGAACAACCAAGCGGCTGGCGGGACCATCGCGGCATGGCTGGCGAAGATCTACCCATTCTCTACATCAAGCCGGGCTGCCCGTGGTGTCATGAAGTGATCGAGTTTATGCGCGAGAAAGGCGTGAGCTATCGCGAGCAGAACGTGAGCGCGGATGCCAACGCGATGCGCGACATGATGAAGAAATCCGGGCAGTCGAAAGCGCCGACGCTGGATTGGCACGGGACGATTCTGGCGGATTTCGGCGTGGATGAACTGGTGCCGTTTTTGCGGAAGCAGAATGTGAAGCTGGAGGACAGTTGAGCGGACGGTGCTGTGGGAGTTTCAAACGCAACCTGAACCCGGACGAACTATGCTGAAGTGGGCGCTTATCTTTTTCATCATCGCGATCGTGGCAGGGATCTTTGGCTTCACGGGAATTGCGGGCGCGTCGGCGGACATCGCGAAGATTTTGTTCTTCGTGTTTCTAGTGCTGTTGGTGATTGCGGCGCTGGTCGGAGCGTTTCGCGGGAAACCGCCGGTTTGAGGCGATGACGTTGCGCGAGGCGCGCGCGGGGTGGCTTGAGTTCAGAAACGGGCGGGCCACTTTGACGGGATGATACGTGGATTCGCGGTGGGAATGGCAGTGTTGGTCGCGGCGAATGCGACGGAGCCGGACGCGACGTATGTGGCGCAGATCGAGCAGCATCGCGCGGCGCGAGTGGAGCGATTGTTACGCGACGACAGCTGGTTGACGCTCGTAGGGCTTCATTTTCTCGAGCGGGGGTCGAACTCGATCGGGTCGGCGTCCGGAAGCGCCATCATGTTGAAGAATGTGCCGGCGCACGTCGGGACGGTCGTGTTGAACGAGCGAGGCGTCGCGACGATTACATTGAATCCGGCGGAAGACGTGAGGGTGGACGGAGAGCAGGTGTTGACGGCGAGATTGCGGGAAGCGGGCGTGTTGCCGGCGACGCGGGTAACGGTCGGAACGGTGAGTTTTTCCGTAATCGATCGCGGGGGACGGAAGGCGTTGCGTGTGCGCGACACGGCGTCGGAGCGGCGGACGAATTTTGCGGGGATCGAATATTTTCCGATCGATCCCACGTGGCGCGTCGAAGCGGAGTGGGTGTGGTTCGAGCGGTCGCGTCAGGTGATGATCAAAAACATTCTCGGGCAGGAGATGCCGGCGTTGGTGCCGGGCAAGGCGGTGTTCGAGCGAGACGGAAAAACCTTCGAACTTTTGCCGCTGGTGGAAGGGGGCGATCACCCGATGATGTTTGTGATCTCGGATCTGACGAGCGGCGCGGAAACGTATGGAGCGGCGCGATTCGTCTATGCGGAGCCGCCGCGAGACGGGAAGGTGGTGCTGGATTTCAACCAGGCGATCAACCCGCCGTGCGCGTTCACGCCCTTTGCGACGTGTCCCTTACCGCCGGAGGAGAATCGGATGGCGATCGCGGTGACGGCAGGGGAAAAGGACTATCGAGGAGAGCATGACTGATAGACAAAGGAGCGCGCGGGCGCACCGCGCCTCCATGGGTAGAGGATCAGTAGAGCGGAGCGAGCGGACCGTAGCGGCGATAGTGATACGGGTCTCCGTAGTAGCGCCACGGGCTGCCACCTTTGCTGTGAATTTCGGAGTAGGCGACCGTGAGCGACATCTTGCTCGCGGGATCGTCGAGCGTTACCGCGATGCCGCCGCCGTAGGCGGTGTAGTCGTCGCTGCCGGCGGCGACCATGAGTGTCAGTTCGCCGTGGATACGCGGGCCGCGATCGATTTTGACGGAAGGCGTGGTGTAGCGCGAGTTGGAGGTGAAACGCGTGCCGCTGACTGGAGCGGGAGGAGCGGCGAGGGGTGCGATCTGGGCGTCGAGCGCGGCGATCTCGGTGACGCTGAGGAGTGAAATGCCGGCGTTGTCGCGTTCCGTCGGAGTGAGGCGTTCAGAAAAGTCAGCCGGACGTGGTTCTTTGGATACAAAGCGCGATTGCGCGATGTCGCGGCGGACCAAGGCGTCGAGGATGGCGAGCTGATCGGAAGAAAGGCGTTCGAGTCCGGTGATCGCGAAGTCTTCCGTGGAGAGGCTTTTGGAAAAGCGAACATCGTCGGCTCGGGCGCCGGCGAAGGAGAAGGCGAGGAGTGCGAGCGTGAGCGTGAAACGGAAGACTTTCATGGCTGGTGGAAGGTGGAGACGACCGCGGTGCTGGTGCGGTTCCAAGAATCTGCGGGTGGAGCAATTTGGCGCGGAGAATGGTCCGGCGGAACGGCGGCGCTGTCGGAGCGGCTCTGGACGGAGTTTGTGGCAGGTTTACTGCGGCGGTTTGCCGTGGTGGACGGCATGCGACGCGTAGGCTGCGGTGTCGGCAAGCATCGCGTCGATGGTGGCGACGAGCGGTTCGAGGCGGACGAGTCCGGAAAACGCGGCTTTGTCGCCGATGGCGTCTTCGAGGATGAAAGCGGGGCGTTGGGTGACCTGATGGGCGAAAAACGCCTTCGTGCTCGCGTCGACGCGGGCGTGGACTTCGGGCGATTCGGCGCGGGCGCGGAGTTGAGCGGCGTCGATCTTGCAGGCATGGGCGGCGGCCGCGACGGCGACGGCGATGTCGCCGACCTTGTGGCCCTCGCGGACCGCGGCATGGGCGATGGCGAGACGAAGTTCGTCGCCGGTGAAGCCGAAGTCCTTGCCGGCTTCGGCGACGAGATTGGGTGCGGTGTAGTTGCCCTTGCGCTCGGCCTCGAACCAACCGGAGTTGAGCATGAACGGAGAACGCATGACGGTCGCGCCGCTGCGGCGGTAGAACCAATCGCATTGTTCGCGGGAAACGGGGAAGTCCTGCGGGTTCATGAGGGCGATTTTCCACTCGAACTCAGCGCGGCCGGCGTAACGGTTCTTCAACTCGGCCCAGACCGGTTCGACCCACGTGCACCAGGAGGAGAGGACTTCGAGGTAGTAAGTGATTTTCACGGGGAGGAGCGAAGTGGGAGGAGAAAGCGGGTCAACGGGGTGGGCGAACAAACGGCGCACAGCGGCTGCGCGTGCGCGTCGATACAGGTGAAGGGCGACACGCTCGCGCGTCCCGCTATGGTGGACGCTATTTTTTCTCTTTTTCGCCGCTGAAGAGCTTCTTGAGCCCTTCGCCGGTTTTCTTGAGTTGCTCGGTGGCGCCGGCGCCCAGGGTGCCGCCGGACTTCAATGCGGCGCCGGTGGTGGCGGTGACGACATTGCCGAGAACCTGACGCAGGACCGCGACGGAAAGCTGGCCGGCGGTGAGGCCGCCTTCCTGGACGCCGAGGTCGTTGAGTTCGAGGGAAGGAAGCGGAACGGGAAGGGCGGCGGGACCGACGCCGATGGTGACTTTGCCGTCGGTCAGCCGAAAATGTTTCACGATGAACTTTTTCGGCGGGGTGTTGGGATCCTCGGGCTTGGGAGCGGACGGGCCGAGGCTGGCTTCGATGTTTTTGAGGAGGTCCGCGATGTTGCTGTTAACGAGCCGTGTCTCGTAGGTGAGCTCGGGCTGATCGATGATGAGCGAGTTGATGACGATCGTGTCGCTCATCACGGAGGTCGGAGCGACGTCGAATTGGATGCGTCCGAGGTAAAGGGCGTTGGTTTCGGTCCAGCCGGTGGGGTTGGCGACGGCGAGGCCGGTGAGTGTGCCGGAGCCGGTGGGCGAGAGCGAGGCGTCGGCGAGTTGGACGTTGGTCTGGGTGACGCGCGGGCCAACGTTGTTGACGCCGGTCTTCACGATCGATCCGAGAAAGAAGTGAGCCGCGATGTAGCCGACGATGACGAGCGCGAGCAGGCCGATGACGAGGGAGAGGAGGAGTTTTTTCATGGCGGGGTGGAGCAGACGAGTTGGATGCAAAGCAGGAGAGGTTGTTCGGCGACAAGTCGCCTGCAAGCAGGCTCATGCGATGCGGGAAGGCGGAGGTCGGCGGAAATGCGCTTGTCAGCGTGCGTGGCGGCTCGTGTGTTCAGCGCAACTTTTTCCCATGGCCAAAGCTTACACGGAAGCGTCGATCAAAACCCTGTCGTCCCTTGAGCACATCCGGCTTCGTCCCGGCATGTATATCGGCCGGCTCGGCAATGGGTCGCATGCGGAGGACGGCATTTATGTGCTGTTGAAGGAGACGATCGATAATTCGATCGACGAGTTCACGATGGGTTACGGGAAGAAAATCGAAATCCAGCTGAACGAGCGGACGCTGAGCGTGCGCGATTACGGTCGCGGTATTCCGCTGGGGAAGCTCATCGATTGCGTGTCGATCATCAACACGGGGGCGAAATACGACAGCGAGACCTTCCAGAAATCGGTCGGGTTGAACGGCGTCGGGCAAAAAGCGGTGAACGCGCTCGCGCTCAGCTATCGCGCACAGGCGTTTCGCGACGGGCAGACAAAACTGGTGGAGTTCGAAAAAGGCCGGCTGAAGAAAGATTCGAAGGTAGGAAAAACCGACGAACGCAACGGCACGCTGATCGAGTTCACGCCGGACGAGGAATTGTTCGGCAAGGATTTCAAGTTCCGCACGGAGTTCATCGAGGACATGTTGTGGAACTACGCGTTCTTGAATCGCGGACTCACGCTGAACTTCAACGGCAAGTCGTTCAGATCGGAGCACGGCCTGCGCGATCTTTTGCAGAAGAACCTCAGCGCCGAGCCGCTGTATCCGATCGTGCACCTCGAAGGGGAGGACATCGAAGTGGCGTTCACGCATGGCGCGCATTACGGCGAGGAGTATTTCTCGTTCGTCAACGGCCAGCACACGACGATGGGCGGGACGCATCTGTCGGCGTTTCGTGAGGCTTTGGTGGAAACGGTGCGGAATTTCTTCAAGCGCGACTACGATGCGGCGGACGTGCGGCAGTCGATCGATGCGGCGATTGCGGTGCGGGTAATGGAGCCGGTGTTCGAATCGCAGACGAAGACGAAACTCGGCTCGACGAGCGTGGGGCCGAATGGACCGACGCTGAAGGAGTTTGTCGGGAAGTTCATGCAGCAGTCGCTCGACGTTTACCTGCACAAGAACCGGGAGACGGCGGAGCGGATCAAATCGAAGATCGAGGAGAACGAACGCGAGCGGAAGGAGCTCGCGGGCATCCGCAATCTGGCGCGGGAACGCGCGAAGAAGGCGTCGCTGCACAACAAAAAATTGCGCGATTGCCGGCTGCACCTCGGCGACCGCAACGAACGGGCGGAGGAAAGCACACTGTTCATCGTCGAAGGCGATTCGGCGGCGGGATCGTTGACGGCGACGCGCGACGTGCAGACACAGGCGGTGTTCGCGTTGAAAGGAAAGCCGCTCAACACCTACGGCCTGTCGAAAAAGGTGATCTACGAGAACGAGGAATTTCACCTGTTGCAATCGGCGTTGAACGTCGAAGACGGAATGGACGGACTGCGCTACAACCGGATCGTGATCGCCACGGACGCGGACGTGGACGGCATGCACATCCGGCTGCTGTTGATTTCGTTTTTCCTGCAGTTCTTCCCGGACCTGATCCGCAACGGTCATGTATTCATTTTGGAAACACCGCTCTTCCGCGTGCGGAACAAGAAGGAGACGATTTACTGCTACACCGAAGAGGAGAAGCAGGCGGCGGTGAAGAAGCTTGGCGCGAGCCACGAGATCACGCGCTTCAAAGGTCTTGGAGAAATCTCGGCGAACGAGTTCAAGAATTTCATCGGCGAGAACATCCGCCTCGAGCCGGTGACGCTGGCGCATCTGCATGACAGCGGGGAGCTGTTGAGCTTCTTCATGGGCAAGAACACGCCGGAGCGGCAGGACTTCATCATCGGCAATCTGAAGGTCGAAAAAGATCTGGTGGAAGTGTGAGCTGGCGCAGAGGGCGAAAGCGCACGTCGCGATGAAGTCTCGAGCGAAAATTGCCTCCGTTCTCTACGTGATCCTCGCGCTCGCGTGCATCGGAGTGCTCGTGCTCGAGTTTGATCGGGCAGCGAAAGCGCGGCGCGCAAGCAGCCTTATGGTGGGAAAAAGCGCGGTCGGATGACGCATGAACCCACCTGCTGACCTGGCCGAAAAAGAGGGCGGGCGCGACGCGAGTGCCGGCGGCTGGCGGGATGTTGGCCACGTGCTGGCGCTGTTTCTCGCGTCGAAGGCGTTCATCATCGTCGTCGCGCTCCTCGCGACTTTGCTGTTCGCGCCGGGAAATTATTTCAAAGGCCGCGCGACGGACATCGGCTGGCTGGAGTATGTGACCCGGTGGGACACGGGATGGTATATCCAGATCGCGACGGAAGGTTACTGGTTCGATGTTGAAACCGGGAAAGGCAACGTCGCGTTCTTTCCGCTGTTCCCGCTTTTGATGCGCGCGGTGATCGCGTGCGGCGCCAGCCCTGTCGTGGCCGGCTTGTTGATTGCGAATGCGTGTTTCTTCGTCGCGCTCCTGCTCTTCTTCCGCTTTGTCGCCGCGGAATTCGGGCGGCGAGCGCTTGCGCAGCATGCCACGGCGTTGCTGGCGTTCAGCCCGGGACTCGCGTGCTTTTCGATTGGATACACGGAGTCGCTCTTTCTTGCGCTGACGCTCGGTTTGATTCTCGCGCTGCGGAGCGGGCGGTGGGCGCTCGCGATCGGCTTGGGCGTGCTGGCGGGGCTTTCGCGACCGAACGCGGTCGTGTTGATCGCGCCGATGTTGTTTCTTGGCGGGTCGTTGTTGCTCGACGCGTGGCGGGAGCGGAGTTGGGGCAGGCTGTCGGCGATCCTGGGCGGAGTGGCGGCACCGGTCATTGGGCACGGGTTGTATCTGGGTTTCCTGCAATTCAAGTTCGGCGACTGGCAGGCGAATCACGTGGTGGAGCTGAAAGGCTGGAGCGCTCAGATCAAAATCACGTGGGAGGTGATCCAGCAGAAGATTCCCGGCGTGGGGCTGCATTTGTTCAACAATCCGGAAATCTTTCGGGAGCATGTTTCCTGGACGTGGTTCTTGCTGGTGTTCGTGACGGTGTTCTCGCTGATCGTGCTTTGGGAGCACCGGGCTCGCGCGTGGCTCTCGATTTTCATCCTCGGTTTCGTCGGCCTGTATGTGTCGATCGAGCAACTCGGCGGCCCGGTGTATTCGGTTGGCCGATTCGCGGCGCAGATTTTTCCCTTCTATCTGGCGATGGCGTTGTTCGGGGAGAAGCGCGCGTGGGCGCAGCCGGCGACGCTCGCGGCCTCGGTGATGTGGGCGACGATCACCGGTCTGATGCTATTCGGCGGGTATCACTTGAACTAGCGAGGGACGGCGGCGGAAGCGGTTTTCGCGGGCGAGGCGCCAGACGAGAGCGATCGCTTCGAAGACGATGGCGCGCGACATCTTGGAGCGGCCTTCCTTCCGTTCGGTGAAGACGATTGGCACCTCGACGATCCGGCCGCCGCGCCGCCAGATGCGGTGGTTGACCTCGATCTGGAAACCGTAGCCGTTGGAGCGGATCGACGAAAGATCGAGCGTGGCAAGCGTGCGACGCGGGAAACATTTGAAGCCGCCGGTCGGATCGGCGAGCGGCATGCCGGTGACCCAATGGACGTAGCGGGCGGCGCCGGTGCTGAGCAGCAAGCGATGCAGCGGCCAGTTGATGACGCGAATCCCGCCGGCGTAACGCGAGCCGATGGCGAGGTCGGCGGTTGCGGCGCCGGCGATGAGGTGGGGCAGATCGGCGGGATCGTGGGAAAGATCGCCGTCCATTTCGCAGATGAACGCGTAATCGCGCTCCAGCGCCCAGGCAAAACCGGCGCAATACGCGCGACCGAGCCCCTCGCGCCCGGCGCGGTGCAGGACATGAATCCAAGGGTGTTGCGCGGCGAACTGGTCGGCCAGCTCACCGGTGCCGTCCGGCGAACGATCGTCGACGATCAGCAGATCGATGGTGGGACGCACCCGCGCGAGACGGTCGATCAGCGCAGGCAGGTTGGCCCGTTCGTTGTAGGTGGGCACCACCACGAGAGCTGGAGGCATGGCGGATCTGGATGAAACACGAAGGCGCCCGACTCAAGGGACAAAGCGAAGTCTGTGGTCGCGTTCGTGAACCCGATGTTTGCGCGTGACGGCCGCGTCAGCGGGCGTAGTGCGCCGACGCACTTGCGGGTCGCGGCGGGTCACGCACGATGGCCCGATGATTTTCTCCGCTCGCCGCCGCGCGAGATGCTTCAACCTGACAAGTCTCCTGCTCGGTGCGCTGGCCGCAGCGTTGTTGCTGGGTGGATGCGTGTCTCCACCGTCCGAATACCGCGAGCCGCCGGTGTTGGCCGCGGAGGAGCGAACGGCGCACAACCTGCGGGTGTTCGACCGTGTGTGGGAGCTGGTGAACGAGAAGTATTTCGATGCGAGCTTTCGCGGCGTCGACTGGCAGGCGATGCGCGAACGTTATCGGCCGCAGGCGCGAGGCGCGAAGGATGAAGAGGAATTGTATGATGCGATCAATCGGATGTGTGCCGAGTTGAAGGAATCGCATCTCGTGGCGCTGACGCCTCGGCTCACGCATGAGAAACGGGTTGAGCACCGGCCCGCGATCGGTCTGCGCTGGACGGAAGTGGAAGGCGCGCGGGTGGTGACCGACGTGTTGCCGAACGGACCGGCGGCGAGGGCGGGCGTGGAACGCGGCTGGCTGATTGTGTCGCGCAATGGCGAACCCTTGCGCGTGGACGACCGGTTCGTGATGCGGCTTGGGCAGCCGGTGGTGTTCGAGTTTCTGGATCGCGACGACGAGACGCGGCGCTTGTCGATGTTGCCGGCGCTGGTGAATTTTGAACGCGCGGAAGTGCTGACGCTGGAAAACGGCGCGCTGTATTTGCGCTTCGATCATTTCGCGGCTGAGACGGTGTTTTGGATGCGGCGGCAATTGCGGGCACATCGCGACGCGCCGGCCGTGATTTTGGATCTGCGCGAGAACCGCGGCGGCGACACCTTTGCGCTGCGGGTGGCGTTGGCGGATTTTTTTGCAGAGCAAGTGGCGGAAGGCCGGATCGTGAGTCGCGGCGGGAAGACGAAGGAATCGCGCAGCTTTGGCTGGGGTGCGATGCGCTATGGCGGCCGCGTGATCGTGCTGATCGGGCCGGGCACGGGGAGTGCCGCGGAGATTTTTTCGCACGTGCTGCAGCATCACGGGCGCGCGACGATTGTCGGAAGGAAGACTGCGGGGGCGGTGATTTATTCGCGGTCTTATCGGTTGCCCGGCGGTGGAGAGCTGCAGGTGCCGGTGAGCGATTACATCGGATTGGATGGCCGGCGGCTGGAAGGGCGTGGAGTTTTGCCGGATGTTGAACTGCCGATGCCGACGCTCGAGGATCGCCGCGCCGTGCGCGACCTGGAGATGGCGAAGGCGTTGCAGATTCTGGCGGACGAGGCGCCCCGTAGATAGCGGGCGGGATTGCACGACTGCCGCTTGACGCGCGCGGCAGCCCACCCCAAACCTGCGCGCTGTTTCGCTCTCGATGGCCCGAAAGAAATCTTCGAAAAACTCCGATCAGCCTGAACTCCCGCTCGACGCCAGCGTCGAGCAGGGCGCGCCCGAGAAAAAAGGCGGGAAGGCCACGGCGCCGGAGATGGCGCAACGCTCGGGAGCGGGCGCGGACTCGAAGCCGGACGAGCCGAAAGGCGATCAGGTGGTGACGGTGCCGTCGGCGCCGATTCCTCCGCCGCCGCGGCGGGGCGGCGCGAAAGTGCAGGACGAGGATTCGCCGCTGGCGTTGAGTTACCGGAATTGGTTTCTCGACTACGCGAGCTATGTGATTCTTGACCGCGCGGTGCCGCATATCGATGACGGCCTCAAGCCGGTGCAACGGCGAATCCTGCACACGTTGTGGGACATGGACGACGGCCGCTTTCACAAAGTGGCCAACATCGTCGGCCGGACGATGTCGCTGCATCCCCACGGCGACGCGTCGATCGGCGCGGCGTTGGTGGCGATCGGGCAGCGGGCGTTCCTCGTGGAGCCGCAGGGTAATTTCGGCAATCTGTTGACGGGCGACGATGCGGCGGCGTCGCGTTACATTGAGGCGCGCCTGACGAATTTTGCGAAGGACGTGCTCTTCAATCCGAAGACCACCACCTGGCAGCTGAGCTACGACGGACGCGCAAAGGAGCCGGTGACGCTGCCGGCGAAGTTTCCGGTCGTGTTGCTCGAAGGCGCCGAAGGTATCGCGGTCGGTCTCGCGACGAAGATTCTCCCGCACAATTTCAACGATCTCTGCCGCGCAGCGATCAATCATCTGCAAGGAAAGTCGTTCCGCATTTTCCCTGATTTTCCGACGGGCGGCATCGCGGACTTCTCGGAATACAACGACGGCGAGCGCGGCGGAAAGGTGAAGGTTCGCGCGAAGATCGAAGTTCGCAGCAAGTATCTGCTCGCGATCACCGAGTTGCCCTATGGCGCGACGACGGAATCGCTGATCGAATCGATCCTCGCGGCGAACGCGAAAGGGAAGATCAAGATCCGGCACGTCGACGACAACACGGCGGATTCGGTGGAGATCCTCGTTCATCTTCCGCAGGGCAGCGATCCCGAGAAGGTGATCCAACAGCTCTACGTGTTTACGAATTGCCAGTCGAATTTGTCGCCGGCGGCGTGCGTGATCGTGACGGATGAGACGACCGGGCAGGATCGGCCGGAGTTTCTCGGCGTGCGCGAAATCCTGAAACGCACGGTCGACAAGACGAAGGCGCTGCTGAAGCAGGAGCTCGAAATCAAGCTCGAGGAATTGGAGCAGCAGTGGCACTGGGACTCGCTCGAACGGATCTTCATCGAGGAGCGGATCTATCGCCGGATCGAGAAATCCAAGACGTGGGAAAGCGTGCTGGAGGAGATTCGCGAAGGCTTGAAGCCGTTCGTGAAAAACCTGCGCCGCGAAGTGACGGACGACGACATCACGCGTCTGACTGAAATCCGCATCAAGCGGATCTCGGCTTACAACCGTTTCCAAGCGGACGAAGCGATCGCGAAGATCGAGGCGGGAATCAAGGAGACGAAGAACAATCTGAAGAACCTCACGGCCTATACCGTGGCCTGGTTCGAGATGTTGCAGGAGAAATATGGCAAGGGGCTGAAACGCCGCACGAGCTACGACGAGATCGAGCAGATCGACGCGGCGCAGGTCGTATCCGCGAATCAACGACTCTACGTCAATCGCGATGACGGCTTTATCGGGCTGAACTGGCGGCAGCACGAGTTCGTGCAGGAGTGCACGATTCTCGACAGCGTGTTGACGATCATGCGCGACGGTTCGCTCAAGGTCGCGAAAGTCGCGGACAAGGTCTTCATGGGCCGCGACATCATCCACATCGGGATCTTCCCGAAGGAAGGCGACGCGAACTTCTACACGATGGTGTATCAGGACAAGGAAAGCGGGAAGGCTTTCGCGAAACGCTTCCAGATCGGCGGACTCTCGCGCGACAAATTGTATCCCCTCGTGAAGTCCGAAGGGTCCAAAGTCGTTTATCTCGACGTTAGCAAATCGGAGAAGGAGATGCCGAAAAAGCTGCAGATCTTCATCGACGGCCGCAGCGGCGCGCGGGTGCGCGAGCTCGAATTCGATCTCAGCGCGGTGCCAGTGAGCTCGCGCAGCGCGAAGGGCCTGACCGTCACGAAGTGGCCGGTCAAAGACGTGAAGCGCGTCGACCTCGCGCTGCGTTGATCGAGGCCATGGTGCGTCTGCGAACCGGTGATTGGGCCGGGATGAGTTTCGTGCTGGCGGCTCTGGTGTTTGCGCTAAGCGCGAGCGTGAGCGTGGCGGAGCCGCGCAATCTCGACGTGTTGAAGCGCGAGATTCGCGCGTATGTGAAATCTGGAGACTACGAGCGGGAGGTCGCTCGCGTGGCAACCAGGGCGCGGAGCTGGATCGAGGAACGCGCGGCGCGCGATGCCCGCGGCGTGGCGGGGCGGCAAAAACTCGCGGTCGTGATGGATCTCGACGAAACGTTGCTCTCGAACTGGCCCTCGATGAACGACGCGGATTTTGCCTACGTGCCGGCGGCTTGGGATGTGTGGGTGGATCGCGGCGAAGCGCCAGCGATCGAAGCCGTGCGAGAGGTTTATCGCGCGGCGCGCGCGGCGGGCGTGGCGGTGTTTTTTCTCACGGGGAGAACCGAGCGCGATCGCGCGGGCACGGAGAAGAATTTGCGCGCGATCGATTGCGCGGATTATGAAGCATTGATCTGCCGCGCGGCGGAGGTGAAAGGCACGAATGCCGATTACAAGGCGGCGGAACGCCGGCGCCTCATCGATCAAGGATACGTGATCGTGGCGAATATCGGCGATCAGGACAGTGATCTCGCCGGCGGTTTCGCGGAGCGGATCTTCAAGCTGCCGAATCCGTTTTATTTGACGGAGTGAGGCGCCCGCGGCCGGGTCAGTTCGCTGCTTGAGCGATGACTTGGACGGTTTCGGGGGCGACGACGCGATCGATGTCGAGCAGCGTCTTCACCTGGCCTTTCACCTTGGCCATGCCGAGCAGGTAAGTCGTGTCGATCTTGGTGCCGAAGTCGGGCGTCGGCTCGATTTCTTGATCGGTCAACGTCACGACTTCTTCGACGCTGTCGACGATGAGGCCCATTTGAACGGTCTGTTCGGAAGGAAGCGTGACCTGGACGACGACGATGCACGTGCGCTCGGCGAACTCGGCTTTGAGGCCGAATTTCACGCGGAGATCGACCACCGGGATGACGCGACCGCGCAGGTTGATCACCCCTTTCACGAAGGCCGGCATTTGCGGCACGGGGGTGATCTTTTGCATGCGGATGATCTCGCGAACCTTCAGGACGGCGATGCCGTAGGCTTCGTTCTCAAGAACGACGGTCAGGTATTTGCCGGCGAGCTTGGAGACGGCGGGAGCGGGCGCGTTGGACATGGTGAAAGGGGCCAGCGCGCGCGGGCGCACTGGCGCTGATTACGTTTCGGTTCGATCGGGTGAGAGGTTTAGCGAAATCGGTCAATGGCCACCGACGCTCTTCTGCGGGTCCGATCCGATGTCCGCGAAATGCAGATCCTCGGAACTGGGTGGGGGAGCGGCGTTGCGGCCGATCAACCGGGGACGCCGTAATGAGCTGTCGTTGGGCGGGGGAATGCCACGGGAGGAATTCTTCGTGCTGTCTAAAGGCGGGAGTGCGGCGGCGCCTTCAACGAGGCGGCGCAAATCGGCGACGAGTTCCTGCATCGCGACGGCTTGCGCGCTGAGTTCTTCCGCGGCGGCGGCGGTTTCCTCGGCGTTGCCGGCGTTGGACTGCGTGACTTTGTCCATCTGACCGACGGTCGTATTCACTTGGTGGATGCCCTGATTTTGCTCGTGCGAGGCGGTGGCGATTTCGGCGACGAGCGCGTCCACCTTGCGGGCTTTGTCGAGGATTTGTCCGAGCGATTCGGCGACTTTGCTGGAGAGGCGAACGCCCTGTTCGCTCTTGCTGATCGCAACTTCGATCTTGGCGGCGGTTTCTTTCGCGGACTGCGCGGAACGTTGGGCGAGGCTGCGCACTTCCTCGGCGACGACGGCGAAGCCCATGCCGGCTTCGCCGGCGCGCGCGGCTTCGACGGCGGCGTTGAGCGCGAGGATGTTGGTTTGGAACGCGATCTCGTCGATCGTCTTGATGATTTTGGAGATGTCGGAGGAGGACGTTTTGATTTCGTCCATCGCGATGTTCATGGCCTGCATGTCGGCGGCGCAGGTGTCGGCCGCGAGGCGGGTTTGGTTCGAGAGGTCCTTGGTCTGCTGGGCGCTGTCGGAATTGCGTTTGGTCATGCTCGCGAGTTCTTCGATCGAGGCGCTTGTTTCCTCGAGGCTCGCGGCCTGTTCGCTGGCGCCTTGGGCGAGCGATTGGCTTGCGCTTGCGACCTGGTTCGCGGCAGAGGTGACTTGGGTGGAGGTATCGTCAAGGGCGGCGCTGATCCGATCGATGGTGCGGTTGACCTGGCGGGTGATCACATAGCCGGCCGCGAGCGAGAGGGCGATCGTGCCGGCGGAGAGTGTGAGGCCGAGCATTCGGGCGGATGACATGGTGGCGGCGATTTCCGCGCCCGAGGCGTCGGCAGCGGTGCGGTTGTAAGTGACGCAATCGATGAGGACTTTCTCGTAGTCGCGGTAAGCGGCTGCGCCGGTGGTTTCGAAGAGCGTCTCGGCGTCTTCCACCCGGCCCGCCAAACTCAGTGCGTTGATCTGCTCCGCGATTGAACGGTAATGAGCGAGGGCCGGAGCGACTCGCGCCGCGAGACGACGTTCTTCGTCGTTACGGATCGTGTTTTGGTAGTGTTCCAGCGTTCGGTCGATCTCGGCGGCCAACGCCCTTCGCTGCTCATCGAGCGATTCGCGTTCGGCAACGCTGTCCGACGTAATGTGCTGCATGGCGAGCACGCGATACGCCAACGTCTTTTGAAGCGCCTCGTTGGTGTAAGCGACACCCGGAAGGTTGTCGGCGAGAATCGTGTCCACATGGCGGGAGATCCCCGCGAGGGAGAGAAAGAAGGAGGCGGCGAGGATGCTGATTAGCAGGAGAGGTGTGGCGAAGCCCGTGGCAAGGAGCTTGCGAATGGTCCAATTTTTCATCCCGGATTTTAGCGGCGCGCCAGGCGGGGACTTGATCGGGATAACATGCCGTTTATCGAAAATTCCTGTTCATTTCTTGGCACCTGCCGAACGCCTGCTTTTGGGCGATGCCGCGGACGGCGGCGAAATGCGCCCGCGGCGAAGGAACGCAGGCTTTGCGTTCAAGATTGGCGGGCGTGCGCCGAAGAAAGGCGGACAGCTGTTTTTGCTCCATGCCCATTTCCCCGGAGTCCTTCAAGGCGCTGGACGACGCCGCCAATCGTCTCGCCGCCGAATCCATCCTCGCGCAAGCGGGTCGCGATGACGGATTGGTGCCAGCGTATAGTTTGCTGAGCGATCTGCGGGACCTCGCCGAGAGCGAGACTGCGTTGCATGGACCGATCGTGGCGACGCATGCGGTGCTCGAGCAGTTGCTCGACAACGCGAAACCCTTCGACGACACGACACTGGGTAAACTCCGGCAGCTGGTCGAGTGGCTGCCGGGAGCGATCGATGCTGTGGAGTCGGGAGCGACGCCGCCGGAATTTGACGCCGCGGCGGCGACGAGTGCGCCGGTGGCGAGTTCGGTTTCAGCCGCGGCGGGCGAGGAGAGCGAGTCGCCGGACGTGCTGATGACGCTGCACCTCGAGGAAAACCACGAGCTTCTCGGCGAGTTCTATAACGAGGCGGTCGATCATCTTCAGCAAATCGAGGCGGCGCTGCTGGCGCTCGATCAGGAGCCGGATAACCCGGAGGCGCTCAACTCGATCTTCCGCTCGTTTCATACGATCAAGGGCAATGCCGGTTTTCTCGGGTTGATGCCGATGCATACGCTCGCGCACGAAGTCGAATCGTTGCTCGACCTCGCGCGGAACCGTCAGCTCCGCCTGAACGCCGCGATTATAACGGAAATTCTGCGCAGCCGTGACGCGCTTGTCGCGCTCACGCAGCAAGTGGCACTCGCGCTCGAGAAAGGGCAGTTGCCCGACCAGATCATTCCGGTGGGGCATCTGATTCGCGCGGTCAAACGCCTCGCGTCCAATCCCGCGGCAGCCGCGGTGGAGCCGGTGACGAAAACTTCGGCGGCGGTCCCGCGAGCCGAAGCGACGGTTGAGGTTCCGCTGCCTGCGTCTCCTGCCGGAGAAACGCAGACGCCTTTCGTCGCTGCGTCGCAGAGCCAGGCGCCCGGTTCGGGCGCGGCGAATGGAAAGTCATCTGCCGCTCCGGTGAAAGTGGCGTCGGGCGGCACCGTCCGGGTCAACACCGAGAAGCTCGACTCGTTGATGGATGTCGTGGGCGAACTCGTGATCGTGCAAAGCCAGCTGCTCGAGACGGCGCGGCAGCACGGCGAAAACAACGGATCGCCGCTGCAGCGCAATGTCGCGCAACTCTCGCGCATCACGAAGGAGCTGCAGCACACGGCGATGTCGCTGCGCATGATTCCGATCAAGCAGAGCTTCCAGAAAATGGAACGGCTCGCGCGCGATCTCGCCCGCGACTTCGGCAAGAAAGTGCATTTCGTCACGAGCGGCGAAGACACCGAGCTTGATCGCACGGTGGTCGAGGAAATCGGTGATCCCCTTGTGCACATGGTGCGGAATGCACTCGATCACGGCTTGGAGCCGACGGCCGCGCGTCTAGCGGCGGGAAAATCTGAAACGGGCACGTTGCACCTGAAGGCGTATCATCAAGGCAGCAACATCGTGATCGAGCTGCAGGATGACGGCCGGGGAATCGATCCCGCGAAGATCTTCAAGAAAGCGCTCGAAAAAGGCATCGTTTCGGCGGGTGAGGAGTTGAGCCGTGAAGAAACGCTGGCGTTGATTTTTGCGCCCGGATTTTCGACTGCGGAAAAGGTCACAGCGGTGTCCGGCCGCGGCGTCGGCATGGACGTTGTGAAGCGCAACATCGAGAAGCTGCGCGGCAAGATCGAGATCACTTCCGAGGTGGGGAAGGGCTCGACCTTCAAGATCAAGCTGCCGCTGACGATGGCGATCATCGACGGCCTCGTGGTGCGGGTGGGGGACGATCGTTTCATTCTGCCGAGCACGTCGGTCCAGCGCGCACTGCGGCCGAGCCGTGAACATATTTCGACGGTGCATGGGCAAGGCGAGGTGCTCGATCTACGCGGACGATTGGTGCCGATTCACCGGCTGCACCGCCGCTTCGGCATTCCGCACAATGCGGAGAATCCGTGGGATGGCATCGTGGTCATCGTCGAACACTCCGGAAAAGTTTCCGCGCTGCTCGTCGACGAGATGGTGAGCAAACAGGAAGTCGTGATCAAAAATCTCGGCGCTTTCATGCAGAGCCTGCCCGGCGTGGCCGGCGGTGCGATCCTCGGCGACGGCAACATCGCGCTCATCCTCGATCCGGCGACGCTATTGCAGGCGGCCTAAGCCAATGACGTTTCTGAATTCGTTTCTCCTCCGCACGTGAACGCATTCCATCCCCCTTCCATCGAGCAGGTTTGCGAACGCGCGCTGCGTCTCCCGTGTTCGCCCGCGCTCCTCCCTCGCTTGATTGCGGCGCTTCAGTCGCCCAATAGCAGCGCGGACGATATCGCGGGTATTATTACCGTCGATCCCGGTCTGGCTTCGTCGACGCTTCGCCTGGCGAATTCGGCGTTTTTCGCCGGATCGGCGCCGGTGGAAAGCGTGAGCGAAGCGGTGATGCGACTCGGGCAACAGGAGCTCTATCGCCTAGCGGCCCTGGCGCTCGTGAGTCGTTGGGAGTCGGGCGCGGGCCATGGGGAGGCGGGCGATTTCTGCCGTCACGCGCTTTGCACGGCTATCGCTGCCGAAGTGCTCGCGGAAACGACCGAGCGAGTGTCGCCCGAGACGGCTTACACGGCGGGCTTGGTGTGCGATCTCGGGAAGCTCGCGCTGACGCATGCTTGCGAAGCCTTTTATCCGGCGATCCGCGCACATTGCGCGGCCCAGCAATGCGCGTGGACGGACGCGGAAACGGCCGTGCTCGGTTTTCATCACGTTCAGGTCGGAGCGCGCCTGCTCCGGGCGTGGAATTTCCCGACGGTGCTCGTCGCGGTGGCGGAGCACTACCTGCATCCTGCGCAGGCTCCCGGCGACGCGCTGCCGCTCATCGCGCACCTTCACGCCGCGAAATATATCGCCACGTCCTTCGGTCCAGGCGTGGGCGAGGACGGATTTCTGTTTTCGCTGAACGAATCGTTTTTGCTCGAGTGGGGTTTCACGCCCGAGCTCTTGCAGGAGACGATGCCGATTGTGCATGAGCGCGCGGTGGCGCGGCTGAAGGACAAGCTTTCGCAAGGCACGGTCTCGCTTTGACGATGTTGACGCGATCGCTGTTCGAATTTCGCGCGCTCCGCTCAAGTTGCATGCGGCTCGACCGTATAAGGCGGGGCGCAGCGATGCCGCTGGGGGCTTCGTTCCTGTTTTCTCCTTTTAAATTTTTTTCCGGAGGCGCGATCGACGCCTTCGTGTCGTGACGCATGGGTTCTCCGAGTATAGCCTCAATCTTTGCGCAGCGCGTCGTGATTGGCGTGGGCGACATGGCGGTATCCAATAACAACCTGGTGACCCTCAGCACCTACGCTCTCGGTTCATGCATCGGCGTCGTGGCCTACGATCCTTTGGTGAAGGTGGGCGGGATCTTGCACATGATGCTGCCGGAGTCGTCGATCTCGCCGGAGAAGGCGCTCACGCAACCGGCGATGTTTGCGGATACCGGATTGCCGTTGTTTTTCCGCTCGTTGATCGGGTTGAAGGCGGACCGGAATCGTCTCCGGATTTTCGTTACAGGCGGCGCGTGCGTGCTCGCGAGTCACGACAATTTCAAGATCGGCGAGCGCAACACGAAGGCGACCGTCGATTATCTCGCTGCGAACGGATACCGCATCCTTCAACAGGCGACCGGCGGCACCACGAATCGCACCGTGCATCTGGAAATTGCGACGGGCGAGATGGTGTTGAAGACGCCGGAAGGGAACGAAGGAATTTCCCTCGCGGCCTGAGAAGGCCAATCATGCGCTAAGGCGTCGCGTCGTGGTGAAGCTGATACGAAGTCGCGCGAACGTCGTCGCTCAGATCCGCACGAGCAATCGCTGGCTGATGGGCGTGACCTGATTGTGGCTGCGGATCTTCGCGATCGTGGCGGGGCTCAACTCCTGGCCCTCGCCGATCAGCAGGAGCCCGTGCGGGCTGTAGATGCCATTGGCGAGGATCATGCCCGGTTCGAGTTCGTGCAGCGTGATCTCGCGGACTTGGCGAGGCAGCTGCGCGAGGTTGGTGACCTTGAGGAAGAGCCGCACGGCTTCCGGGTCGTAGGCCGCGCCGGACTGCGAAAGGATGAGATCGATCGCGGCGGATTTCGGGAGGCCGGATTCGACGTAGCCCACGGCGACAGCGAGACAGCGTGCGGGCCAGGGAATGGCGTCGCCGGCCAGGCCATCGGGATAGCCGCGTCCGTCGAAGCGCTCGTGATGCGCGCGAATCACTTCGCCCACGCCATTGCTGTCATCGACGAGCGCCGCGAGCGTTTGCGAATAGACCGGATGGTTGTGAAGCATCGAGCGCTCGCGCTCGCTGAGGTCTTCGGGATTCGAGCGGAACGCGCGCAACATTTCACGCGGCACGCCGATGAGTCCCATGTCGCACAACCACGCGGCGGTGCGCAGCGCATGACGTTGTCCTTCGTCGAGCAGATCGCTCGTGGCCATGTGGCCGGCCAGTTCGACGAGCGTCTTGGCCTGACCGCCGAGAATGGGATCGTAGGTCGTGAGGATGCGCCGGCAGAGTTCGAGCGAGTGTTCGTAGCTCGCGGCGAGTTCGCGATTGGCGGCGTCGAGTCGTTGCCGCTGTTGCTCGAGATCGTGGACCTGTTGAGCGAGCGCTGCGTTGGCCTGCGTGAGCTGGGCGTTGAGGTTCTGCGTTTCCGCCTGAAGCACCGCGTTGTGCGTCACGAGTTCATGCCGGTGCACCGCATTGCGCACCGTGGCGATGAGCTCTTCGCGCAGCCACGGTTTCGCGACGAAGCGGAAGATTTCACCCTTGTTGATCGCGTCGACGATGGTGGGTAGCGAGAGGACCGCGGTGATGAGGATGCGCGACGCGTGCGGGCGGATTCGGCGGCTCTCGATGAGGAAGTCGAGACCGAGCATCTCGGGCATTTTTTGATCCGAGATGATGACGGCGAAATCGCGTTCCTGCAGGATCGCGAGCGCCTTGGTGGGGCTCGAGCAGGCGACGACGTGGAAGCGTTCGCGTTCGAGCGTTTGTTGCAGGGCGGCGAGCACCACCGGTTCGTCATCGACGATCAAAATGGTGGACGGCGGAGGAATCGATGGTGACGCGGACATGATCAGGCGGACGCGAGAGCGGGCGAGTCGTGGGTGTTGTGCTGCGGATGAACGAGGAAATCGGCAATGCGATTGAGCGCAATCTGACGCTCGGCGCCGCCGTTTTCCCACGCGGCGCGCGGCATTCCGTAAACGACGCAGCTGGCTTCGTCCTGGGCGAACGTGATCGCCCCGAGTTCGCGCAAGCGCAGCAAACCTTCCGCGCCGTCCTTGCCCATGCCGGTCAACACGCCGGCCACGGCGTGAGGCGCGGCGCCGCAATCCGCGGCCGATTTGAACAACACGTCGACGGCGGGACGCTGATGCCACACTTGCGGGCCGCTCGCGATGCGGGCGCGGTAGTGATCGCCCTGCCACTGGAGCATGAGGTGAAAGTTGCCGGGCGCGATGAGTGCGAGGCCCGGCTCGAGTCGGTCGCCGTCGGCCGCTTCGCGGACCTCGAACGCGCATTGTTCGCTCAACCGATCGGCGAACGCTTTCGAGAAGACCGGCGGAATATGTTGCACGATCGCGATGGGTGGAAGGCCTGCGGGTAAACGCGTGAGCACGGCGCGCAACGCTTCCGTGCCACCGGTCGATGCGCCGAGCAAAATGATTTGTCGCGAATTGGGTGCGACGCTGCGCGGCGCGGTGCGCGCGAGCGAGGCGAGGGACGGATCGGCGGCGTTCGCTGCGACGCCTCTTGCTACCAACCGCGCGCCGGCGGCTGCTTTGACCCGGGCGATCAGTTGCACGCCGAGATCGCCGAAGGAATACGAGCCCGCGGGTTTTCCGAGCACGTCACAGGCGCCGAGCCGCAACGCCTCGAGCGCGTAAGCGGAACCGCGTTGCGAGAGCGAACTCATGATCACGACGGGCATCGGATGTTGCTCCATCAGGATTCGCAGGAAGGTGAGACCGTCCATGCGCGGCATTTCGAGATCGAGCGTGAGCACGTCCGGCTTGAGCTGCTTGATCTTGTCGCGCGCGACATAGGGATCGCCGGCCGTGCCGACGACCTCGATTTCCGGGTCGGCGCTCAAGGCGTCGGAAGCGAGTTTGCGGACGACGGCGGAGTCGTCGACGATCAGCACGCGAATGCGTTTCATGGGTCGGAGTGCGGCCGGCGGTAAACCGCGGGCCGGACGGATTGAAGGGGGTGACGAATCGCCGTGAGGCTCTCGGCGTGTCCAACAAACAAATACCCGCCCGGCACGAGGTGCCGCGCGAGCTTGTTGACCAGCTCCTCCTGTGTGGGCCGATCGAAGTAGATCATGACGTTGCGGCAGAAGATCACATGAAATGGCTCACGGAAGGGCGGCTCGCCTTCGAGCAGGTTGAGCTGGTGAAAGGTCACCCGGTCGCGCAGTGCGGCTTTCACGCGGAAATTTCCATCCTGCGGGCCAAAGCCGCGTTGAAAGTGATTCTGGATCGTCGCTTTCGGCAGACGATTCACGCACTCGTCACGATAGATCGCAGCGCGGGCTTTATCGAGAACGCGATGGGAGATGTCGGTCGCCTCGATGTGCCAGGGCCAGCCGTTGAGCGCATCCGCGAGCGTGATCGCGATGGAGTAGGGCTCCTCGCCCGATGAGCAGGCAGCGCTCCATACGTGAAAGCGCGACCATTTCTCCTTCGCGGAGCGCGCGCGCATTTCGGGGATGACCGTCTGCCGAAGGAAATCGAAATGCGCGTTCTCGCGGAAGAAGAACGTGTGATTCGTTGAGATCGCATCGATGAGGTTCGACAACTCCGCTTCCGCTTCGGGGGACTGCAAGAACCGGCAATAGTCGCCCACCGTCGGCAGATTCGTCGCGCGTAAACGCTTGCCCAGCCGTGCAGAGACAAGCTCGCGCTTGTCCGGGCTCAGGCTGATGCGGCTGCGCTCGTAAACGAGGCTGCGAATGAAATCGAACTCACTTTCCCTCATGAGGACTTAGCCCTATATCGACGCGCCATTCCGGGAATGAAGCGGTGTTCGCGGAATCTTGTTCACCGCCGCGCGCGGCAAAATTTTCCGGCGAAACGATTGTAAACCGGCGGGTTTCTGCGGAACTCGAACGAGACAATTATATTTTACCGATCAGCAATAACTTGCGCGTGTATCCATTTTGCTGGCACCTGCTCTGCTTAAGCTGCGCAGGATGATTGCGCCGATCTTCAACTCCGACAACTACCAGCTCGCTCGGAAGCTGCTCGATGCAACGGTGCTGCGCGAGGAGGCGATCGCCTCGAACATCGCGAACGCGGAGACGCCGGGTTATCAACGGCTCGATGTGGCGCCGGATTTTGCGGCGCAACTCAAGGCGCAGATGGCGTCGGGCGACTTCGCCGCCAACGCCGATCGCCTCCGCCCGCAACTCGCCGCCGACCTCACGGCGCGCAGCCTGCGGCCCGACGGCAACACGGTCGAAATCGAGCGCGAGTTGCTCGCGATGAATCACAACGCCGTGCAGCACGAGTTCCTCACCGAGGTCGTCTCCGGAAACCTCAAGCAGCTGAAGGTCGCGATCACCGGCAAGACATTGTAAACCTCATGAACCTCATCTCCGGCATCGACATCATCGGCGGGGCGTTGAACGCGCAGAAGAGTCGTCTCGACATCGTTGCCCAGAACATTGCCAACGCTCAAACTACGCGCACGCCGGGCGGTGGTCCTTATCAGCGTCAGGTCGTCACGTTCGAAACGGAGCTCATTCGCCGCACGGCCGCGGCGGGGGCATCGTTGCAAAGTGTGAAGATTGCGCAGATCGCCACCGATCGCGCGCCGGGCCAGCAGGTTTATAATCCGCAGCATCCTGACGCCGGCCAGGACGGGATGGTGACGATGCCCAACGTCAATCTCTCCTACGAGATGGTTGACCTCATCACCGCGTCGCGCGCCTACGAGGCCAATCTCGCGGTGGCAAAAAATTCCCGGCAGATGGCGCTGCGCACCATCGGCATGATGAAGTAACCCCGCCGCGTCTCTCATGTCACCCGTCGGCTTCGTCTCTCCTCTCGCTTCCGGCGCGTTGACGCGCATTGACGCCCCGCTTCCGCAAACGCCGCTGACGCCATCGGGTCCGCTGACAAGCGCGCCGACGCAAGGTTTCGACCAGATGCTCGACGGCATCGTGTCGACCGTGACCGAAAAGCAGGCGACCGCGCAGGAGCTCACGCGCAAGGTCCTCCTCGGCGAATCCGATCAGCTGCATCAAAGCGTGATCGCGATGCAGGAAGCGTCGGTCGCGTTTTCCCTCATGGTCGAAGTGCGCAACAAGCTCGTGGAATCCTACCAGGAGCTCATGCGCATGCAGGTGTGAGTTCACCGCGCCCCTTTCTCTCACTCTCTCCGCCCGCTAGATGAAAAACTTCACGCAGTCCCTGCTCGATCTCTGGAAACAACTCGGCCTCAACCAGCGCGTCTCGCTGGTCGTGGCCGCACTCGCCGTTCTTGGCGGCCTGATCGGCGTCGCGATCTGGTCGCAGCGTCCCGATTACCAACTGCTGTATGCGCGGTTGAGCGAGAAGGACGCCGCGGCGATCATCGGCCAACTCCAGACCCAGAACATTCCGCACGTGGTCACGGCCGGCGGCACCGCCGTGCAGGTGCCGTCCGACCAGGTTTACAAGCTGCGCATGGACCTCGCTTCGAAAGGTCTTCCGAGCGGAGACGGCGTCGGTTTCGAAATTTTCGACAAGGGCCAGTTCGGTCTCTCCGACTTCGTCCAGCGCACCAATTATCTCCGCGCGATCCAGGGCGAACTCGCTCGCACGATCATGCAGCTGCAAGGCGTGCGCGCCGCGCGCGTGATGATCGTTCAACCGGAAAACCGCCTGCTCCTCACCGATCAAGGCGTGAAGTCCACCGCGTCCGTTTTCGTCGACGTCGGCGGCGGCCGGCTCGATCTCGATCAGGTCAACTCGATCCGTCACCTCGTCGCCAATGCCGTGCAGGGCCTCGCGCCCGATCAAGTCGCGGTCGTCGACAATCGCGGACGCGTCCTCTCCGAAGATCTCAAACAGGATCCGACGCTGGGCACGGCGTCGTCGCAGATGCGTTATCGCCAGCAGGTCGAAGATTACTTCGCCAAGAAAGTGGAATCGATGCTCGCCGCCGTGATCGGGCCGGGCAACGCGGTCGTGCGCGTTTCCGCGGAAATCGAAACCGAAGCGACCACGCTTTCGGAAGAACGTTTCGATCCCGAGGGGCAGGTCGTTCGTTCGCAGACGGTGGTCGAAGACTCTTCCTCGAGCGCCGAGTCGCGTTCCTCCGGTGGCGTCGTCGGAGTGAGCGCCAACGTGCCGGAGCGTCAGCCTGGCACGGATACATCGCGCCCCGTTTCGAATAGCGAACAGACGCGCAAAAACCGCACAACCACCTACGAAATCAATCGCACCACGCTCAACACCACACGGAATCCAGGTGCGGTGAAAAATCTTACTGCGGCCGTTTTCATCGCGCCGCCGCCAGCGCCCGCGCCCGTTGTCGCGGCGGACGGCACCGTTACTCCGGTCGAAGCGCCGCGCCGCACCCCGCAGGAGCTCGACGCCTTGCGCCAGATCGTCGTCAACGCGCTCGGTCTCAGGATTCCCGCCGGCCAGCCGCTCGACGCCTTCGTGTCGTTGCAGGAAATGCCGTTCCAAACGGTTGAGCGCATTCCCGAACAGTTCGCGGCGATCCAGAACGAGAGCCGCTGGCAGGGCTGGGTCGAAGCGGCCAGCCGCTGGGCGGCGGTGGGCGGCGCCGCGATCGTGCTGATGATTTTCCTCCGCATGCTCGCGCGGCAAAAGCCGGAGCCGGTGCCGGTCGAGGTGCTTTCGATGACGCCCGACGCGGCTGCGCGCGCATTGCCGTCGAACACGGTCACGCCGGATCTGTTGAACGAGTTGATTCGCCAAAAGCCCGCCAACATCGGCGTCGCCCTGCGCGACTGGGTGTCCGCTGGCGCGAGCAAGAACTAAGCGCGTATCCGCAGTTCCATGACCGAAATCGATTTTCCCAAGCTGACGCGCCAGCAGAAGCTCGCGACGTTTCTCGTGGTGATCGGCCCCGAGGCGGCGGCGGCCGTGCTGAAGCAATTCGATGAGGCCGACGTCGAACTGCTCTGCCGCGAGATGTCCAACATCAGCATCGTTTCCGAGGCGGTGCAGAAGCAGGCGATCGAGGAATTTGCCGGCGTGGTGGCCCAGAGCGCAAATGCCGCGCTTGGCGGCATCGCTTACGCGCAGCGCACGCTGGAGATCGCGAAGGGCGATTACAAAGCCTCTGCCATCATCGGCCGCGTGGGCCCCGTGGGCACATCCGTCGAGGTCATCAAGGAGATTTCCGAGATGGAGGGCCGGCAGATTTTCAACCTGATCAAGCACGAGCAGCCGCAAACCATCTCGTTTGTCTTGTCATATCTCGACGGCGCGAAAGCCGCGGAAGTATTTGGCCTCCTCGGCCCTGACCTGCGCGAAGAAGTGATCGAACGGCTGGGCACGATCGAATCCACGTCACTCGAGTTGGTCGGTAAAATCGCGCGCAGCCTCGGCAAGCATTTCGACAGCAAGGTTCGTCCGGCCTTTCATCGCAGTGGCGGCGTTCGTGCCGTGGCCGACCTGCTCAATCAGCTCGAGAAGGACATGAGCAAGAACCTCCTGGCCCGCCTCGAAGAGCGCAACGCCCACCTCGGCGCCGCGATCCGCAAGAAGCTGTTCAGCTTCGAAGACCTCGGTCGCCTGCAACCGGGAGATCTGCAGCGCGTGCTGCGCGAAGTGGATTCGTCGAGCCTCGCAATCTCGATGAAGTCCGCGAGCGAGTCGCTCCGCGAAAAGTTCTACGCCGCGATCTCGAAGCGCGCGGCCGAAAGCCTCCGCGAGGAAATCGAACTGCTCGGCCCCGTGCGGCTCAAGGATGTCGAAGCCGCGCAGGACTCGATCATCCAGGTCGTTCGCCGCCTCGAAGAGGAAGGCCAGATCACGCTCGAAGCCGACGGCAACGAGAGCCTCGTCGCCTGACGCATACAACGGTTCAACGAGATGGCTTTCGCAAAACTCATCGCCTTCGACCGGCCGCTCATCGGCATCTCTGCGCCGGGACAGCTCGGCCGCACCTACACGGAGGCGGAATTGGCGAAGGCCACGCAGGAGGCGTATCAGCGCGGGATCGACGATGCGCGCGGCGCCGCCGATCAGCAGATGGTGGAATTCCGTGCCGATGTGGAACAGCTTCGTGACGGCGTGTTGAAGAAGCTGTCGGGCGTCGAAACCGCTTTGCTGGCGCAGCTTCGCGATGCGTTGCCCGAACTCGCCGTGGAAATCGCGCGCCGACTCCTCGCCGGCTACGAGCCGCCCGCGGAAATCGTATCGCGTCTTTGCGAGGAGGCGCTCGCGGAGTTGTTTCCCGAACGCGAAAATCTCGAACTCGTCGTTGGCCCCCGCGATGCCGCGTTTCTCGAACAACTCAACCCCGGCTGGAAGGCGCGTTATCCCGGCTTGCGTATCCAAATTGAAAACACGCTCGGTCCCGGCGATTGCCAGGTCCGCAGCCGCTTTGGCCTGACCGACGCCCGCCAATCGACAAAACTCACCGCGCTTTCGCACAGCCTCGCCCCCGCATGATCTCCCTGCTTTCGCCGCGCGACACCAAGCCGGTTAGTCATACATTATATTACAACTCTCCCACGGGAGCGGACGTCCTCTCATCCGCGCTGGCGCGCTGGGCGTCTGCCCTCTCTGCACCCCGGCATCGCGATCAAGGCGGAGAAATCACTTGTAATATATTGTATTACGAACCCGAAGGGTGCGTTTGTCGTCCGGTGAGTAACGCGAGATTGCCCAATACGGACTCGGTCGCAGAGAACGCGGACGCGTGGCATACCGGGCGCGGGCGAGTCGGCGCGTGTGAATGCGGCGGCGGCCTTCCGCCGGAAGCAGCGTGAGGTGAAATGACCATGTCCGCTGTCGCTCCACTCATCGAAACACTCCGCACGCAGATCCGTCATCTGCCCTCGGTTCAGCGCGTGGGCACCGTGACAGGGGTCGCGGGACTCGTGATTGAATCCGACGGGCCAAACGTCGGGTTGGGCGAGTTGTGCGTGGTGCGCTCGACGCGTTTTGATTTTAGCGTGCGCGCGGAGGTGGTGGGATTCCGCGAGCATCGCGTGCTGCTGATGCCGCTGGGTGATACCGCGGGACTGCATGTCGGATGTGAAGTGGCCGCATGTGATCGACCCGCGCTGCCGCGTCCGGGGCCCGAAATGCTGGGCCGCGTGATCGATGCGCTGGGACGGCCGTTCGATGGATTGGGACTCATGCCCGTCGATCGCACGGTCGGCCAGAACGCCACTCCTCCGCATCCGTTGCGGCGCCAGCGGATCAAGCATGTTTTTCAAACCGGCGTGCGCGCGCTCGACGCGTTCACGCCATTTGGGCGCGGGCAGCGTCTCGGCCTTTTCGCCGGTTCGGGCGTAGGTAAATCAACGCTGATGGGGATGATCGCCCGCGGATCCGAGGCGGATGTCGTGGTGGTCGCGCTCGTCGGTGAGCGCGGACGCGAAGTGCGAGAATTCATCGAGAAAGATCTCGGACCCGAAGGAATGAAGCGGGCGATCGTGGTCGTTGCGACGTCCGACACACCCGCGCCGCTGCGTTTGCGGGCGGCGTTCACCGCGACGGCGATCGCTGAAGCGTGGCGCGACGCCGGCAAGAATGTCCTGTTGATGATGGACTCGGTCACCCGCTTTGCGATGGCTCAACGGGAGATTGGACTCGCGATTGGCGAACCACCTGCGACGCGCGGCTACACGCCGTCGGTCTTTGCGATGTTGCCGCGTTTGCTCGAACGCGCCGGGGCAGGGGAGCAAGGTGCGATCACCGCGCTCTACACCGTGCTCGTGGAAGGCGACGACATGAACGAGCCCGTGGCGGACGCGGTCCGAGGTATTCTCGACGGCCACATCGTGCTTTCGCGGCATCTCGCCCATTTCAATCACTATCCGGCGATCGACGTGCTCGAGAGCGTGAGTCGTCTGACCCGTGATGTTTGCACCTCCGACGAAGTTGCCCTTGCCGGCAAAGCCCGCGAGCAGCTCGCGTTGTATCGGAAAAACGAGGACCTGGTTTCGATCGGCGCCTACCAGAAAGGCGCGAATCCCGCGCTCGATCGGGCGATCTCCCTGCACGAGCCGCTGCGTAATTTCCTGCGCCAATCGGTGCATGAACACACCCCGAGAGCGCAAAGCTTTCTCAACCTCAAACAAATCCTCGCATGAAGCGCTTCCGATTCCCCCTCCGTCCGGTGGCCGTTCTGCGTGCCCATCAGGAAACTCGCGCGCGCGAAGCGTTCGCTTCCGCAGTTCATCGCTACATTCAGTCCGAAGAAGAGCTCGCCCGCACCCGCGTGCGCATGCGCGCGCTTGAAGCGGAGTTGTTTTCCGGTCGGGAAAAGAGTTTTCGCGCCGACCAAGCGGCGCTCCTGCTCGCGGACTATCGGCGCGAATGCGCCAGCGAAGCGGAGGTCGAGAGGCAGACCATCGCCGCCCGTGAACAGGTGCAGCAGCGCCGCAACGACTACTTGGAGGCGCATCGCAAGCTCGAGGTCGTGCACCGCCTCGAGAACAAGGCGCGCGCCACGCATCGCCGTGAACTCGATCGCGAGGAGCAGGCCGAGTTTGACGACTTTGCCGGGCGCCGGCGCATCAAGCCCTTTTTCGTTTCGCCATGACCGCTGTGCTGCGCAACTCGATCGTCGCCTCGGGCGCCGGCTTCATCTTGTCCGTCGCCGTGGGTGTATTCACTTTTTGGAGCGCCGCCGAACCGATCGTCGCGGGCATCGTGGCGCTGCGCGCGGAAGCAGCGGCAGCGGCTCCAAAGAAGGAGAAGGGCTGGGATTTCTGGACGATTGAAATCGAGAATCTCTCCAACGAACTGAAAGAGGAGCGCGCGCGGCTGCGGAAGCAGGCGGAACTTTTCGAACAGCGCGAAGCGCGCATCGCCGCGGAGCAACAGGAGCTCGCCGCAATGCGCCGCGAGATCGAAGGGCTCCGGCAGGAAATTGCCGAGAAGGTGATCGAGATTCGCCTCGACGAAGCGAAGAACATCCGGTCGCTCGCGCAAAGTTACGCGAACCTCTCGCCGCGGGCGGCGGTCGCGATTCTCCGCGAATTGGACGACGTCACAGCGGTCAAAATTCTTTTTCTCATGAAGCCGGACATCGTCGGCCCGATCTTTGAAGAAATGAGCCGCACGAACGGGAGCGACGGCACGCCGCTTGCCCGCCGTGCTGCGATCCTTTCGGAAAAGTTGCGGCTGATGAAATCCGCGAAGCAGTCCAGCTGATCATTTCAACCACCACGCTCGCGCCAAGGAAGGCGCGGTTTTGCCCCACGGAGGGATAGTCCATGCATGCAACTCTCCACGTCCCTTCTTCCCCTCGATCTACCCGCCGCGAATGTTGGCGGCACTCCGGTCGGCACCTCGATGCCGATCCTCGCCGAAGCATCTGCTGATTTCAGTGCGTTGCTTCAGGCGGAGTCGACGCCGCTCGCAACTACTCCGCGCGCGTCCGATCCAATCTTCGCGATGCCAATGCCCGTCGATCCGGACGGCTCGAACGAGCTTCCGCTGATGGACGAGCGGCCGCAGCAACAGTCAAGGGAGGACGAAACTTCGGGGGCGACGCCGGAGATTGCGCCGGATCTGCTCGTTCAAACGGCCGCCCAGCCGATGATGGTCTCTCCTGGCATCAAGCCGAGGTCCGACGATTCGCGAGATGGCGCTGGAGCCAATTCAGAATCGACCGTTACGAACGGCCGCGCGGCCGAAGCCGAAAAACCCTTCATCACGAAAATAGCACCGCACGCGTCGCCAGGGGATGCGGTTCATCCGCAGCAAGGAAGACGAGCGAGCGTTGATGCCACGACCGACGAGGCGCGATCCATCCGAACGGACCTTTCTTCGCCGCGGGCAACTCGTTCGGACACTGCCTCACATCGTGCTCCTTCCTCCGACACGGCGCCGACCTCCTCGGTTGAAGCGCCGTTCCCACGCGCTGCGACAAACGATCGCGAAACGGTTTCTCTTGAAGCCGCACGTGCTCCGGTGGCGAATCCGAACGCCGCTCCCGCGATCGACGGAAAGCCGGTCGGCGCGGATGATGGCGGTGTTAAGCGTGCGACCGCAGGCGCCCCCGCTTCGAAGCCTTTTCTCCCGAACGATTCCGAAGATCTCACGACGCGGACGCAGATCCCTCTCGAACAGACACCGCGCGCATCCGCCGAATTGCGGAGCAGCGCGTCGAAAACGCCCGCACCCATCCCGGGCGCTGACGATCTGCGCACCGCCTCCGTAGTGGCCAACTCAGCTCAGGCAGAATTACGCACATCACCCGGCGCGCGCGAAACGTCGAAGAGTCCTGTTTCCGCGATTGAGGCGACTCTGCCCGCTCAATCGGCGGCTCGTATCGAGAAAGCGGAGACTGTCGTCGCGGCGAATGCCACGGAAGCGGCGGGTGCTTCGACCCAGCGTGCGCGCGTGCTTGAGGCAAAATTTGCCGTTGGCTCCCCGCGCGCAGTGCAATCGCCGTTCGCCGCTTACAATTACTCGGAAAAAACGTCACAAGTCGCGGATAATAAGGTGGTTAAAGAAGAGTCATCTTCCCTTGGCACCAACGCTGCTAACCCGGATGCTCACATGCCTGCTGCCGCGTCACTTCCTCTTTCCGCGCCGAACGCTGTTGAGCGTTTGTCGCAGGCGGTGGCGCTTTTGTCTTTCGAGTTTAACCCTGAGGATCACTCCGAACCGGTCGAACTTGCCCAAGCGGCGCGTCGCGCGGTGAGCGCCGCAGTCGCGGTGACGGAGCAGTTCGCTGTCGAGCGCAAGCCGGCGGTCACGCTGAAGTTCACGGTTTCCGGAGTGGATCTCGGCGTCCACGTCGAACTCCGCGGCGAAAATGTCCATACGACGTTCCGCACGGATTCGCCGGAGCTGCGCGCGGCGCTGGCCCAAGAGTGGAATCACGTCGCGGCCGCGCAGGCGGGCGATCGTGCGTCCCGTTTGGCCGAGCCGGTTTTCACGTCCAATCACAACACCTCGTCCGTGTCGGCGCATTCGAATGGCTCGGCGCAGTCGGACTTCGGTGCCGCGGATCAACGCAGTTTCCAACAACGCCAGGAACACGCCGCCGCCTCCGAATGGGCGCGGTTTCGCGCCGCTTCGCGCGCATCGGATGCCACCTCGACTCCCACCGTGGTCGCTGCCTCCGCCCCGCGCGCAACCGTTTCTGAATCCACGAGCCGCCTCCGCACCTTCGCCTGAACATGCAAGTCAACTCCGCCACCTCCACCCACCGCGCTGCGAACACCGCGGCCGATGAGCAAACCCCGCTCGCCAACAAGAAGCAGGTTCTCGGTCAGGAAGATTTCCTGAAGCTGCTCGCGGTTCAGTTTCAATCGCAGGATCCGATGAAGCCGATGGAAGACACGGCGTTCATCGCGCAGATGGCGCAGTTCAGCGCGCTCGATCAATCGAGCACGCTGGTGCAGCAGATGACGCAGCTGCGCGCGAACCAAGATATCGCGACGGCCAACAGCTACATCGGTCGCCAGGTCACACTCGATGCCGGCGACGACCAACTCGTTTCGGGCGAAGTCACCGGCGTCGATCTCAGTGACGGCACCGCGCGGCTGATCGTTGGCGATTACACTTATCCGATTTCATCGGTGCTCCTGGTCGAACCGGTTCCGCCTCCGGCTCCGACGGCACCCTAACATTCCCCAGAACAAAACCTAAACCCAGCTCCCACATGGCACTCATCGGCACCCTCACTTCTGGCGTCAGCGCTCTTCGCACCTTCAGCAAGGGCCTCGAAGTCATCGGCAACAACATCTCGAACGTGAACACGACCGGCTACAAGAGCGCGGCGGCGAGCTACGGCGATACGTTTAGCAACACCTTGCGCGCCGCGACCTCGGCTTCGGGCGATTCCGCGATCCAGGTCGGAACAGGCGTTCAGATCACCGGCATCTCGACCAACTTCACGCAAGGCTCGCTCGCGAGCACCGGCAGCGGCACCGATCTCGCCGTCTCGGGCGAAGGTTATTTCGTGGTGCAGGATTCGACCGGTCGTAATTACGCGACGCGCGATGGCGCCTTCCGTTTCGACAACGGCGGCTATCTCGTCAACTCGCTGGGTTATCGCGTGCTCGGGAGCGATGGAGCTGCGGTGCAGGTGGCCGACTACAATCAGAAGGCCTCGGTCACGATTGGCAGCAATGGCGTGATCACCGTGTTCGAGGCGGATGGCACCTCCGCGGCGGCAGGAACCGTCGGACTCCTGAAAATCGGCGACCAAAACAAGCTGATGAAGAGCGGCAATAATCTCTACGACTTTGGCAGCACCGGCGCAGCCGTCGGCGATATGGTGGCACCGGGCAGCAGCGGGACGGGGACGATCCAGACGGGGCGTCTTGAAATGTCCAACGTCGACCTCACCGAGCAGTTCTCGGAGCTGATCACCACGCAACGCAGCTTCCAGGCCGGCTCGCGATTGATCACCGTCTCCGACTCGGTGCTCGAAGACATCGTCAATCTGAAGCGCTAAACCATCGCGCGTTTAAAGCTGAGGCTCGCGAGGCCTCGCGCTCCAACCCTCGTCATTCCCGACGCTCGTTCTTCGGTTCTCTTCCTCTGTCATGGCCAAAGCCGCACCCGCTTCAGCGACCGCCGCGTCCACCGGCGGCACCAATCCTCCGATGGCACCGGCGGAAAAATCTTCCGCGGCCGCTGCGTCCGGTGGTTTCAAAGCCTGGCTACCCGCGTTGTCGGTGATCCTGCTTGCGCCGGTTGGCACGTGGGCGGTCGGCCAGTATGTGCTGATTCCGCAACTACAGAAGAAGCTCGCCGAAGCACCGACCGAAGCACACGCGGGCGCCGCGGGAAGTCATGGCGCCGCCGGGGCGAAATCAGCAGAAGGCGGAGCCACTTACGAATTCCAGAACGTCGTGGTGAACCTCGCGGGCACGATGGGCACGCGGTATCTGAAAACCAGCTTCCTCGTCACCGGCGCGGAAGCGGACATCAAGTCGGTCTTCGAGTCCAACAAACCGCGGCTCACCGATGTCACGTTGAACGTCCTCTCGTCGCTCTCGCTCGCCGATCTCGAAGAGCCGGGCGCGAAAAACGTCCTCCGCGAAAAGCTCGTTGCGGCCTACAATCAGGCGCTCGGCCGCAAGGTCGCGGAGCAGGTCTATTTCTCGGACTTCGTGGTCCAATGAGCTTCGCGTGAGCGCGGTTTTCCATGGCTGACGATTTCAACAACGGTGGCAGCAACACGCTCGATCAATCCGAGATCGACAAGCTGCTCGCGCAGGAGATCGCCGCGGCGCCGCCGAAGCAGTTCCTCATTCGGCCGGACGGCAGCAAGAGCGGTTCGGCGGCGGCACTGAAAGTCGAAGCCTACGATTTCCGCAATCCGGTCTTCCTTTCAGAAATCGAACTGCGCCGGCTGCGCCTGCTCCACGAGGATTTCATCCGTTATCTTTCGGCGCGACTCTCGCTTTATCTCCGCATGGAGCTCGGCCTGAAAATGGCCCGGCTCACCACCGCCACTTACGCGAAATTCACCGATTCGCTCCCCAATCCCACTCACCTATGTCTCTTCAAAGTCGATCCACTCGTCGGCGTCGGCATATTAGACGTCAACCCGCGCCTCGCGCTCACGATCGCCGACCGGCTCCTGGGCGGCCGTGGTCATTCGGTCAAAGCGGAGCGTTATCTTACCGAAATTGAAATCGCGCTGCTCGAGGACGTGATCAACATCGTCCTCGAAGAGTGGTGCGGCCAGTGGAAGACCGAGCAGGAACTCCACCCGATCATCATCGGACACGAAAACAACGGACGTTTTCTGCAGACCTCGCCGAAGGATGCGATCGTGCTCGTGCTGACGCTCGAGGCCAATTTCGGCGATTGCTCCGAGCAGCTTCAGATCGGCGTGCCGTATTACACGATCGAGCCGCTCGTGAAAAAAATGCAGGCGCGGCGACAGAAGGATACCGCGGTCTCCACGTCGGAGAAGAAGGCCGAGTGGCACTCCGCCTACGAGCGCATCAACGTCCCCGTGCGCGCCGAGTGGTCGGCGTTGGAAGTGAATCTGCGCGAAGTCACGAGCCTTCGTGTGGGCGACGTGCTCGAGCTTCCCGCTTCGATTTTTCATGAGACGCGCGTGCTGTTGAACGGCGCTCCGAAGTTCGTCGGCACCGTCGGACTCGATGGCGACCGCGTCGCCGTGCAACTCACCCGCAAACTCCCTCCTGCGACTCCGTTCGCGCCCAAAACCGATGGAAGAAAAAACCCTTGATATCGTTCTCGACGTAAAGGTGAAGGTCACCGTGCAGCTCGGCTCGATCCAGCTGCCGATGCGCGAAGTGCTCGAGCTCGCGCCCGGCTCGGTCGTGCAGCTCACGCAGCACGCCAGCGATCCCGTCGGACTCTTCGTCAACGATCAGCTCGTCGCCTATGGCGAAGTCGTCGTCGTGGAAGACAACTTCGGCATCAAGATCACCGAACTCGTCGGCGCGGGGAAATCATGACCGCATCGTCCAGCGGGCCGGCCAGGCTTCTCGTTCGCGCCACGCTTTTCTTTATTGGGCTGGCGATCGCTTCCTTCGCTTTCGCTGCGCCCACGGATGGCGACGAAGTCATCGTGCCCAATGGTTCGGCGCAACGCGGCACGCCGCCCGCCGATTCGGGACCCGGCGCGGGCGCATTGACCTTCGTCGCGGTGCTGCTGCTCGGCGGGGCAGGGGCGTGGATGCTTTGGCGCGGACGCAATGGCGGACTCGCCTCGCTGAAACGCGATGGGCGGCAACTGGTGATCGACGAGACGCGTTCGCTCGGCAACCGGCAGTTCCTGGTGGTTGCTTCCTATCGCGACCGGAAATTCCTGCTCGGCGTTTGTCCGGGCCGCATCGATCTGCTCTCGCCGCTGCACGACGACGAGCTGGTTTTCGACAAAACGCGCGAATGAACGTCTCGTTTCCCACTCGTCGGAGCACGTTGTTCCTGCGCGCGATCGCGATTGGATTGATCCTGCTCTTGCTCGGCGTGCTCACCTCGCCCGAGCTGCATGCGCAGGCGGCTGATGCGCCCGATGCTTCGGCGCCCCCGGCGACGCAGAGCGTGAATGCCGATCCCTTTCGCCTGAATATCGGCCTCGAAGGGACGGGCGAGGGCGGACAGGTGAGCGTCGCCGTGCAGATCGTGCTCGTGATGACGCTGCTGTCCGTGGCGCCATCGCTCGTGCTGCTGATGACGACGTTCACGCGGCTGGTGATTGTGCTCGGGTTTGTGCGCACCGCGTTGGGCACGCCATCGGCGCCGTCGAACCAAATCGTGATCGGGCTCTCGCTCTTTCTGACGTTTTTCCTGATGGGCCCGGTGTTCGAGCGGATCCAACGGGAGGCGATCGTGCCCTATCTCGATAAGGAAATCACGGCGGGGCAGGCGCTCGATCAGGCGACGATTCCCCTGAAAGATTTCATGTTGAAGCAAACGCGCACGCGGGATCTCGAGTATTTCCTTCAACTCGGCGGTTTCGGTCCGACCGCGGTGAAAGATTTGCCGATGCGCGTGGTGATTCCCGCCTTTGTGCTCAGCGAACTGCAGACGGCGTTTCAGATGGGGTTTCTGCTCTTCCTGCCGTTTCTGGTGATCGATTTTCTCGTGGCGTCGACGTTGATGGCGCTCGGCATGATGATGATGCCGCCCGTCACGATCGCGTTGCCGCTCAAACTGCTGCTGTTCGTTCTCGTCGACGGATGGCACCTCGTCGTGAAGTCACTGGTGCAGAGTTTCGTGGCATAACTCAAAGCCATAGCTGGCAGCTTCTTCCTCATGAATCCCGAACTCGCGATCGATATCTTCAAGACCAGCGTGATGTTTGCGCTCTATGTGGTCGCGCCGTTCCTGATCCTCACGCTCGTGCTGGGATTGCTGATGAGCTTGTTGCAGTCGGTGACGAGCCTTCAGGAACAAACGCTGACGTTCGTGCCGAAGCTGATCGGTTTGTCGGGATTGCTCCTCCTGCTCACGCCCTGGCTGCTCCGAACCCTCTCGGAGTTCACCGTCACCATCATCACCCGCATGGGCACGATCGGCCAGTGAGCGTTTACGAGAGTGTCACATAAAATGTGATACTCGAAAGAAACCGCCGAGGGGAAAAAGCATGTCGTTGGACTACCTCGTCACCTGGATGATGGTGTTGCTGCGCACCACGGGAATTATTCTGCAGCTCCCGCTGGTGGCGAACCGCCCGATTCCGGCGATGGCAAAAGTGGGGATTTGCATGTGCATCGCGTCGCTGCTCGCCGGGGTCGTGCCGGTGTCGGAAGTGCCGGTGACGTTGTGGGCATTGTTCGTGGCGGCCTTGGGCGAAGTATTGGTCGGGCTGGCGCTGGGATTTGTGGGCCGGCTGACGTTTGCCGCGGTTGAAATGGCCGGACGCATCATTGCCACTGAAGTGGGTCTCACAGCGACACCGGGCATCGGCGTGCCGGAACCGAGCTCCGAGCCGCTCGCGGCGTTGCTGGCGACGTTTGCGGTCGTGTTGTTTTTCCTGTTCGGCGGGCATCTCATGATGCTCTCGGCGCTCACGCGCAGTTTTTCGATCGTGCACGCGGGGCACCCGGGATTCGCCCCGGGAGCGAGTGACGCGATGATCCGATCGACCGCGAATCTGATCGAGATCGGGATGCGCATCGCGGCGCCGTTCATCGCCATGAACTTTCTGGTGGTGCTGTCGTTTTCAGCGCTGGGCCGCGTGGTGCAAAAGCTGAACCCCTTCATCATGAGCTTTTCGCTCAAGATCATCGCCGGCCTGACGCTGCTCGGCTCCGCAGGTGCGCTGATCGCGCGTTATCTCTACGACGAGTTCAACGATGTGCCCTTGCGCATGCTCGAACTCGTCGTGGGAGGTTGATCAAACCACGGGGCGCTTGCTGCAGCGCGAGAGGTTGGATTCGGTGGTGCATGGCCCCTTCCCCTCGCATCCTGGCATTCTCCGGCAGCGCTCGTCGCGAATCGCTCAATCGAAAATTTCTCGCCGCTGCGGTCGATGCGGCGCGTGCCGCGGGTGGCGAGGTGACGCTCCTCGACCTCAACGATTACGTGCTGCCCTTGTATCACGGCGATCTTGAGGACGAACGAGGTCTGCCGGAAAACGCGTCGAAATTGATCGCGTTGATTCAGGAGCACGCCGGGCTGCTTATCGCATCGCCCGAATACAACTCGATGCTCACACCCTTGCTAAAAAACACGATCGATTGGTGCACGCGGGGCGACGACAACCCCTTCACCGGCAAAGTGGCGGCGGTGGTGGCGGCTTCGCCGGGCGCGTTTGGTGCGGTGCGATCGTTGAAGATGGCGCAACAGCTCCTGCACCATCTCGGCTGCATCGTTGTGCCGGGGCAAACGGTCCTCGCCCATGCGGACAAAGCGTTCGACGCCGACGGAAAGTTGATCGAAGCGCGGGCGTTGAAGTCGGTGAAAACCCTCGCGACGTCGCTTGTTGAAACAACCCGCAAGCTTGCCCGCGCGGAAGAGTGAAGAGTCTCGTTCGCGGCGGCCTGCCG
>JAEZGX010000040.1 GCA_023416735.1 Verrucomicrobiota bacterium
ACAATCCGACGTCCGCGTGAGTCACTCTTGCGTCGATCATCCAATACTTCCGCCGTGATGGGTTCCACCTCCTCACAATATCCGACCCTTCACTGCCTTCATAGTGGGTCCTCCGTCGGTCGGATACGATCATTGGCTCGCCGTCGGCGAAGCATCGATCTGTTACGCATCTCCGCGATACGCTGTTGTCCACGGGCGCGACCGCTTCGCTCGCCTCTGCCCCGACAGTTAAACCTCAGCGATTATTAATGCGGATTTTCTGCGCTGCAACGGGCCACCCGGGATGACCGCGGCAGGTGCAATGCCGGGCTTCAGTTTGACGATGTCGGCAATTTCATTCTGCTCACGCTACTTCCATGACCTCTCGTAGCGTGTATCTCGTTCTTCTGTTCGTTTTTCAGTCGTCCGTATATTCTCTCATGGGAGCGGACTCAGCGGTGAGGCAGCGGGTGGAGGCGTCGTTTCTCATTGCCCAAGGCCGTTTGCCGGCGGCGGCCGAACTTGCTGAATGGAGCGGTGCGGCTGCTTCTGGCACGGTCGGCGATTTGGTGGAGAAACATCGGACGCTGTTGCAACAAGATCCCGCGGCGCGTCGTGCTGTGATCGCGAAAGCGTTCGCGGATGCGTTTGGACGTGCGCCGGAAGCGAGCCAGTCCACGCAAGAGCAACTCGTTTTGACGTATAACGAACAAGTTAAAGCGCACGTCGCCGAGCTTCGGCAACGCCCAGACGAATATCGCGCGGTTCTTGATCGTGCCTATCAGCGGGTGATCCGGCGTGCGGTTTACGAAGAAGAGGTCGCCTATTGGAACGAGTTCGACGTTTTGGCGTATTCAATGGTGGTGGGGTGCGTGGATAACTGGGGCCGCCGCAACCAGCCCGGACTGATGGTTACCGCCGGAACCCCGACCATTTCTCATAACAGTGTTTATCTCGATACGGTGACCTTGTCGCCGAAGGTCGCAGAAGAGGCTCGCGCTGCGGCGGGATTGGCGGGCGCTACGACGGACTACCATAGCTATGCTTCGGCCCGCACGGTCATTGCGCCTGGTTCTGACAAGATTGTCGCAAACGGTGGGATTCATTTCGTCGCGGCGTTAGCCGACGGCGTTGTTGCTCGTTGAAGTGCGGACTCGGCGTGGGCGTCGATCGTTCACGAAAAAACCGGCGGCCCGTGAGGGCCGCCGGCGTTGGTTTATATGATCAACTCACTCGTTGGTCGCTTTCGTAAGCTGGAACCTGCGATCAGTTGACGTTGGTTGTGTTGATCAGGAAGGGATAGCCGTTGAACGGCACTTCACCGGCGAATTCGAACGGCTGGTTGCCGTCGGCTCCGGCACCAAAGGTCTTTTTGTTTCGCGCGTCGTGAATCTTGCCGACGCGGAAGCTGATCATCTTTTTGCCGCGGAAATCGGTGACCGAGAGGATCGGGCCGCGAATCGCGGTGCTGACGGCGACAGGGTCGTCCATGCGCTTGTCCTTGATCGTCCGATAAACGGCGCCTTTGCCCTCGAAGGTAACCGCCGCAACCACTTTCCGATCACCGCGGACCGCAATGTAGATGAGGTTGTTGAACGGATCGGGCTCGTATTGCGTGCCATCGGCCTTGCGCGGGATGAGCGGCAGGTTGCTGTCGCCGCGCCGCGTGAAGCACATGCTCACCGGGTTGCGGCCAACGTTGAACGTGCCGGCGATGCGCAACGATCCCAAGCGCTCCCACGAGGCGCGGCGGATGAGCGGCGTCGTGTCGATGATGCTGATCGTGCCGTCTTCCGACGCGACGTAGGCTTTGTAGTAGTCTTTCGTCCAGCGATCCATCTTGAAGCCGGCGAGGACGGCATTGGGGCTGGAGATGTTGGCCTGCCAGACCACCTTCGGGGTGATGCTCGGCTTGACGGAGAACGCCTGCGGGAAGTTCGAGTCGCCGGTGCCGCGAGCGGCCATGGTGGCCTTGAAGCTCAAGGCGGAGCTGAGATAGCTCTCGCGGACGTAGCTGAACAACGGCTCGAGGTCGACGAGAGCGACCTTGTTGTCGAACTTCGAACCGACGATGGCGTAGCCGCTGCGAGCGACGACACCAGCCCAGCCGCCGTCGTAAACGTTCTTGCGGTGCTTATCCGTGCTGAGGTCGATCTGGCTGAGGACGAGATTGCCCGTTTGCGACGGACCGCTCCACCAACCATTGCTGGCAGCCGAAACCGATGACGGCATCGCCATGGGCAGGTCGACGTAGCCCAAGAGCTTCAAGGCGGACCAGCTGCCTTGGTTGGGCATGGCGATGTAGGGCCACGTGTGGAAGGGGAGGTATTTGCCTTCGAGGGCGAAGACGGCCAGCTGACCTTTCTTCGTGGCGGTGTCCCAGATCGTAACGAGCGCGAATTCGTTCGCCGTCGTCATCGTGACGCTGGTCGGAACTTTATGCGCGGGAAACTGGAACGCCGGGTAAGGGCGCTCGTGGCCCGCGCGGCTGGTCTGCGTGCCGGCGACGGCGAGTTTGCCGCCCTGGTAAATGACGATCGCTTCGTTGCACTGCATGCCGTAATTGCGCGCCATCGCGATGGGATACTTCGGCAGCGAGCCGAAGAACTTGGCGTAGTGCGGTTCGCGGGTTTGCAGATCGGGGTGCGGTTTGCCGCTCGCCCAATCAAGACGCGGGCTGATCGCGAAGACTCGGTCGTAGTAAGCATACACTTGGATGCGGTCGAGGCCGGGATCGCTGGGGTCCGTCGGGATGTAACCGACTTGGCCGCTTTCGCTCCAGTAGTCGCCGTCGGTCTTCGGCGGGCCGCCGAGTTCATACGGATTGGTGCGGATGTAGCCGCTGGTCCGCGGGAAGGACGGAGGACGATAGAGGGTCGGACGATCGTCGCTGGCGCCAGGGCTCAGGTCGAGAAAGCTGGGTCCGAGACGCAGTTCCATGGTCGCCTTATCAACGCCCGTCGCGAGCTTGTGATAAAGGGTTTCGTTCAGGTTACCGTTGGCGTCGTAGAGTTGGGACGCGATCGAATCGGAAGGATTCGGCGAGGGAGTGGGCTCCTGGTCTTCAGCGGGGGCGCTGGGTTCGTTGGGTTCCGGAGCCGGAGGAGGAGTGCTGCCGCCGTTCTGCACCACGGTGATGGCAACTTCGAACGGTGTGCCGACGGTGCCTTTGCGGTCGGTGGACGAATAAGGCGTCGCGCGGAGGACGTGCGAGCCGAGCGGGGGCGACCACTTGCGATATTTACCGGAGTCGTCACCGCCGATCGCGTAAGGTGCGATATTCTCGGTGATCGTCTTACCGTTGAGCGTGAACGCGATGCTGCCTGGTTTCCCGTTGACGTCTGCGCGGATGTTGAGGGAAGCGCCGTCGGCGGCGAGGTCGATCACCGCGCCAGGAGTGAGCGTGCGAATGTCGCGCTGCGTCGCTGAGTTGACGAGCGTGAGCTTGGTCACGGCGAGCGTCGTCGGCGTTGGAAGCGGAGCGGCGGCGGCCGCGGACACATTCAGTGTCACCTCGAAAGCAGCGCCCTGCGTTCCTCTCCGATCGGTGGAGGTGTAGGGAACGGCACGAAGCTTGTGCGTCCCCGCGGTGGGCGTCCATTTCCTATATTTCCCGGAATCGTCGGCCCAGAATGCATAAGGAGCGACGTTTTCGGTCCGGACCAAGGCGCCATCGTAATAAAAAGCAATACTGCGGACCGAGCTGTTGCCTTCGGCGCGAATATTGAGGGCGGTCCCGTCGTTCAGGAGGGAGATGTCATTGGTGCTGCTCAGCGCGCGAATATCTTTCTGCGTAGAGGTATTGATAAGAACCAACCGGGTGACGGCGGGCAACGGGGTGGTTTGTGCGAAACTCTGAGAGAGGAATCCGCATAGAACCAACGCACCGGCGAGGGATATATTTTTGATAAGTGCCGTAGGCATGCTCGTATTATTTTCCGTGTTATCCCCCGACGATCTGCGTCGGGAGGAAGGCGATGAGAGCAGCTCACGCAGGGATGGGAAGCCTGCACGTGGTAAACACCTCGTAAGAGTCTTCAGTAGAATCCCCGATAGTAATCTTCGCGTCTTACCTATAGGCGAAGATCTCGAATTAGTGGGTATCAGGTTTTTCCGGAGCAGACGTAAAAAAACCGGCGGCCAAATCGGCCGCCGGTTTCGTTGCTACGTGCGACACCACACGCTGCATGCTCTCTATCGCTTGATGTTTGGACCTGCGATCAGTTTACGTTGGTTGAATTGAGCAGGAAAGGATACCCGGCGAAGGGGACTTCACCGGCGAACTCGAAGGGCGCTTTTCCGTCGGCGCCGCAGCCATACACCTTCTTGTTGCGAGCGTCGTTGATGGCGCCGACGCGGAAGCTCACCATCTTTTGGCCGCGGAAGTCGGCGACCGAAACCATGGGGCCGCGGATCGCGGTGCTTACCGCCACGGGGTCGCCCATTCGTTTGTCTTTAATGGTTCGATATACGGAGCCCTTGCCTTCGAAGGTCACCGCAGCCACCAACTTCCGGTCGCCGCGAACGGCAATATAGAAGATGTTGTTCAACGGATCGGGCGAAATCTGCGAGCCGTCGGATTTCTTCGGAAGGAGCGGCAGGTTGCTGTCGCCGCGGCGGGTGAACGCCATGCTCACCGGATTGCGGCCAACGTTAAACGTGCCGGCGATGCGCAGCGAGCCGAGGCGCTCCCACGAATTGCGCTTCATCAGCGGCGAGGTATCGACGATCGAAATCGTGCCGTCTTCCGACGCGACGTAGGCTTTGAAATAATCTTTCGTCCAGCGATCCATCCTGATGCCGGCGAGAACGGTCGTCGGCTTGGAGACCGTGCTTTGCCAGACGACTTTAGGCGCGATGGAAGGTTTTACGGAGAAGGCTTGAGGGAAGTTGCTGTCGCCCGTGCCCCGGGCCGCGAGCGTGGATTTGTAGCTGGCGGCGGAACTGAGGTAGCTCTCGCGCATATAAGTGAAGAGCGGAGCGAGGTCGACGAGCGCGACCTTGTTATCATATTTCGAAGCGACGATGGCGTAGCCGCCGCGCGCAACGACGCCGGCCCAGGAGCCGTTATAAACATTCTTGCGATCTGAATCCTTGCTGAGATCGATCTGGCTCAGAACCTTTCCGCCGGTTTGCGAAGGGCCGCTCCACCAACCGTTGCTCGCGGCGGAGACGGACGTCGGCGTGGCCATGGGAAGATCGATATAGCCGAGAAGCTTGAAGGCCGACCAGCTGCCTTGGTTGGGCATGCCCATATACGGCCACGTATGAAATTTCAGGTATTTGCCCTCGAGTGCGAAGACGGCCAGCTGGCCCTTCTTTGTCGTGGTGTCCCAAACGGTCACGAGACCGAATTCATTGGCAGTAGTAATCGCGACGCCGGTCGGAACTTTGTTTTTGGGGAAAACGAATCCGGGGTAGGGGCGTTCAGCGGACGTGCGGCTGGTCTGGGTGCCGGCCACGGCCATGTAACCTCCGCGATAGAGCACGATGGCTTCGTTGCACTGCATGCCATAGTTGCGCGCCATGGCGATCGGATGCTTCGGCAGGGCGCCGAAGAGGGTCGCGTAGTAAGGTTCGCGCGTTTGCAGATCGGGATGCGGTTTGCCGCTGGCCCAGTCGAGGCGGGGACTGATGGCGAAAACGCGATCGTAGTAGGCGTAAAGCTGAGTGCGATCGAGGCCTGGATCGCTGGGATCCGTGGGCACATACGCCACTTGGCCGCTCTCGCTCCAGTAGTCGCCGTCCGTTTTGGGGGAACTGCCGAGTTCGTAAGGGTTAGTGCGGATGTAGCCGTCTGAACGCTTGTAGGACGGCGGGCGATAAAGGGTGGGGCGGTCGTCGCTCGCCTTGGGGCTCAGGTCTTGGAAGCTGGGTCCAAGTCGCAGCTCCATGGTCGCCTTATCATAAGTCTGCGCCAAACGCGTATAAACTGTCGCATCCAGCGAACCATCCGATTTATAAAGCGATTGGGCGGAGAGGGGACTGAGATAGGTGAAGAAGATAAAAAAGAAGCCGGCACTAACGCTGACAGGGCGTGATTTGAACATTATCAGGATGGTTGATCATTTTACTTTTGCTGCTGTGCCGGACCTGTCGGACGGGATGAGAACATGCTAGGCGGGGGTGTGAAGCTTTTACCGGGTCAAAAACCGGTAAGTAATCCGATGGAGGGGTGAGATGAACCCCCAATAACATGCCTGCTCACCTGCGTTCCTAGAGAATATTGCTCGCATATTTTTCCCCAGGTAAAGACACCCGAAATAACCCGGCACCTGCAGCGGGAGCCCGGTTCTACATGGCCCCTTGCAAAAAGGTTCCGTATTGATCCGGCAAAATTGCCGGCGCTGTAGCCGAATTTCGGATACTCCTTATATCCAACGAGCAGCGGAGGTGCTTCTCGACCGGCCCTGTCGCAATGGATCGACATCAAGCCGCGGCAGAGCGGCACCAGCCGGCGAAGCGCGGTTTACGGCGGACCGCGGAGTAGCTGACGGGGACGTCGCCGATCAGCGATGGACGGACGCCATGCCTTGAGCGTGATAGCGGTCGCCGATCGCGGCGCCAGCGGGCAGAATCGAGTCGATCTCGCGAAGTTCGTCAGGGCTTAGGGTAACCGTTGCAGCGGAGAGGTTTTCCTCGAGATAGCTGACGCGTTTCGTGCCAGGAATCGGAACGATATCCAAGCCCTGAGCGAGAACCCAGGCGAGGGCGAGCTGGCCTGGGGTGCAACCTTTGCGGCTGGCCATCGCTTCAATTTTCGCGACGAGCTCCAGGTTCTTGTTGAAGTTATCGCCTTGGAAACGCGGGGAGTTGCGTCGGTAGTCGTCAGCCGGAAGGTCTTCGAAGCGCTTGAATTGGCCGGTGAGGAATCCGCGGCCCAGCGGACTGTAGGCGACGAAACCTATCCCGAGTTCACGAACCACGGGAAGCACGTCGGTTTCGACGTCGCGGCTCCAGAGCGAGTATTCTGTCTGCAGCGCAGCGATAGGGTGGACTGCGGCAGCGCGCCGAATGGTGGGGGGAGCTGCTTCGGAGAGGCCCAAGTGGCGAACTTTACCGGCGCGAACAAGTTCCGCCATGGCGCCAACGGTGTCCTCGATGGGAACCTTGGGGTCGACACGATGCTGATAATAAAGGTCGATCGTATCCACTCTGAGGCGACGCAAGCTGGCTTCGCAGCAGGAGCGAACGTAGTCGGGGTCGCCGCGCACGCCGAGGAATTCTCCGTTCGGCCCGCGCACGTTGCCGAATTTGGTTGCGAGCACGACATGATCGCGGCGACCGGCGATAGCGCGGCCGACGAGTTCTTCGTTGCGGCCCGAACCATACATGTCGGCGGTGTCGAGAAAGTTGCCGCCGAGATCGAGAAAGCGATGGATGACGCGAATGGATTCATCCTCGTTCAGGCTAACCGGCGCGTAGAATTCGCTCATGCCCATGCAGCCGAGCCCGAGGGCGGAAACCTGCAGGCCGTGCGCTCCCAGTCGCCGAGTGCCGAGTTCGAAATTCGATTGCGTGCTCATGGGCGGCAATGAGTAGCGAGACGGGCGAAACTCAACCGGCCGCTGAATTTGTCGTTGCGCGCAATTAGCGGAAGCGACGCGGGAGTTGCCAGTCGCGGCCGAGTGCTTCGTCGAGAGCGTCGTCGGCGAAGTTGAAATTCCCGGCCGCGGGAGAGTGGGTGAGCTCGCCGAAATAGATGTCGCCCCGGACCGCATAAAGATCGACGCGGAGGAAGTCGGTGTCGCACGCGAGGGCTTCTGCGATGGCGATCATACGCGCGAGTTGCGGGGGGCGCGCAGGACGGAGACGGGCGATCGGAGCGGGGCCGATGCGGGAGGTGATGGGCGACCAGTCTGGAAAGAAGAAGTCGCGCGTGTGTCCGGTGAAACGATCCTGGTCGACCTCGATGAAACGAACGCGCTGGTGGATGACGTAGAATTTGAAGTCGGCGGGAACGCCATTGGCGTCGCCGAGATATTCTTCAAAGAGAATGCGCCGAGGCAGTCGGAAATACTGCCATTCCCAATAGTGAAGGCCGTAGTCGGTGCGCAGCCATTGGGAAGCGCGGCGACGAATTTCGGCTGCGGGAGGCGGGCGCGCCGCGTTGATTAAAATCATGGATGAGCCGTGAGACGCTTTCATCACCCACGGCTCCAGCGGGATGGAGGAAAGGGCGCTTTCAACGGTGGCATGAACACCGAGAAGCCGGGGCAAGCGAACGTCACGACAGGTGGCGCGCACGTAATCGCGGACGGCGAGTTTGTCGGCGTAGATTTTAAGGATCGCCCGGCGATCGTGGCGGAGCTTGTAACGAACCTTTTCGCTAAACGTGCGTGGAGGGAGATCGACGTCGCGAGTGGTGGGAAGGCGATAGGAGCGAGCGGCGCCCCAGTCGAAAGGGATCAGTCCGTGCGCGACGCTGCGTTTCAATGCTCCCTGCAGTCGGTCGGACCATCGATTCGCGAACACGGGCCGAGCTTAGCAGGAGGGAGGCACGGCGAAAACCGGGCTGCACACGAAGCCGGTGCGCCGTGTTTCCCTGATGTAAGTGCGATGCGACGGCGTGGAGAGGTTCAAACCTGCGTTAGCGGGCGCTCAACGCGTCGTTGAAAAAGTGATACCAAGCGACGTAGCGGAAGCGGCCGGTGAGAATTTGGTCCCCTAAGTCTTCGGTGAAACCCATCGAGCGTTCCGCTTCGGTGAGAAAGCGGGCGAGCAGATCGCGGGCGGACGTATAACGTTGAATGCGGCGTTGTTCGAGAGCGCGAAGGTTCGCTTCCGTGGGAGCGAGGTGGACGCGAAGGCTGTCGCGCGCGTGTGCCCACGTTTGAAAGATGGCGGCGCTGGTCGCGAGATAGAGCGCACCGTGATCACGATCGAGCCGAGCGGACGCGAATGACGGTGTGGTCAGCGATTCAGCGATCGATCGGAACGCTCGGTCGAAGTCGTCGGGGGTGGATTGGCCGTTGCGCGTCGCGGACCAACCGTCGAGCAGGGCGCCGAAGTTTTTCGCGAAGAGCGCATCGCGAACTGTGGACGATGCAGGCGCATCTCCGGGAGCGGAGTGGCGCGACGAGTGGGCGGAGGCGAGCGTCGTGCCGGCGCGCTCTACGTTGGCGGCGACGGCGCGAGCGAGGCCGAAGCGGCCCGATTGAAGATAGATCATGCCCTCGAGCACATCGAGATGGGCGAGTTCGAGAGGTTTGTCGGGGTGTCGAGCGCGGTAGTCGTTGAGGGCTCGGAGCGACTGGATGAATGCGTCGCTGGAGGAAGGCTGTTTGGCGGGAGGTTCGCTGCCGCGCGTCGGAATGGCGTCGGCGAGTGACGTGAATTCCGTGGCGTAGAGTTCGTGGACGCGCTGCAGGTCGGTGGTCGACGGCGCAAGGGTGGCGGGGCAGCCGGTGAGAAGCAGGAGGGCTGCGACGAAGCTGAGGAGGCGGAAGGTCATGATCGCGGAGCGATTCAGGCGGTGGCGGGGAGTTGTTGCTGGAGCAAGCGGGCGAGAGCGATGTCGTCGGTGGGATCGAGCGGGGCCGCGAGAAACGCCGTGGTGACGCGACGCAGGTAAAGCGGGAGCGTTTTGGCGTCGATGGAATCGCCGATGGCGTTTTCGGCGGCGTCGAGTGCGGCGGTGAGCACGATTGCGAATTCTGCCGGCGTGGTGGACTCGTCGATGAAAGCGCGACCGCGTCGGGCGGCGGCTTCGAGGATTTCTTGAAACGCGGGAATGAGCGCGGGGCCGGCGAGCAGGTTGGACGGGTTTTTAGCGAGGGCGTGGACGATTGCGAGCACGAGCGGCTGGGCGACGTCGCGGCTGACGAAGGCGTCCCACATTTTTGGATTCGTGGTGAGCGCCTCGAGCCCGGCGAGGAACAAGGCGCGACGGGTGGCGGGCGTAGCGAAGGAGGCGAGGTTCTGAGCGGAGAGCGTTTGGGCGACGGCGACGATCGAGGGACGAAGCCGCTCGTTCATTTCGAGGAGAGCGAGATTGTTGGCGGCGGTGCGAGCGACGTGGTCGGCGATGCCGGCGAGATCCTGGGGCGTGAATCCCGATTTTGCCGCGGCGGCGGTGGCGACCAGGGCGGAGGTGAGGATGCGCGTGGCGAAGTCATCGCGATGCGCGACGAATGAGGGCTCGGCGGCGATGGTTTCGAGCGCGTGCGCGGCGAGGGCGCGAAGCGTTTGAGGCGAGAAGGTGTCAGCGATATCTGTGCGGGCGAGCTCGCCGGCGCATGTGGCGATGAGCTCGGCGACATGCGCGTCGAGCTGCGCGGCGCTGGCGAGTGCGGTCGGGTCGTCGGCGACGCTGCGGAGCGCGGTTTTGTAGAGCGTGGCGAGGAATTCTCCGTCGGCGATTTGGGCAAAGAGTTGGTTTTGCGCGGCGGCTTGGTGGGTGGCGTGGAGGAAGGAGCGAAGAACGGCGTCGAGCAGCGGACGATCGTCGACTTTTTGTTGGAGCAGCGGTTGGGCGCTGGCGGTGATGGCGGCGATTCCGGCGTGGAGAAGGTTTTCGATCGCGCCGGGTTGACGAAGAAGGAGCGTGTCGAGGTTTTCGCCGGTCGTTTTTAGCATCGCGGCGAGCGATTGTTGGAGCAGCGGCTGGCCGGGAAGGAGGGCGGGTTGTTGCGCGGATTGAAGGAGAAGGCGGGAGAGGAAGGCGTGAAAGCCGTCGCGGGTGACGAGCCGGGCGACCACGTCGGCGCCGTTGGCTCCGAGATCGCGTTCGACGTCATGAAGGGCGGCGAAGAAGATTTTCGCGAGAGGCGTATCGGGGAGTTGTTGTTGATTTTGCAGCGCAGCGAGAGCGGCGGAGCCGAGCAGGGTTTTGAAGATGAGGCCTGCGCCGGCGTCGTCCCAATCGCGTTGCGCGGCGAATTCATGGAGCAACGATTCCACGAGCGGGCGCGTGCGGGGATCGGAGATGAAGAGGTTGGCGTGGGCGGCGCCGAATTCCAGCAGCGTGTCGGCGGCGGCGAGGAGGACGCGGGTGACGGCGGGATTGCGGGAGAGGCGATCGCTCTCAACGACGTAAAAGGCGAGCTGCGCTTCTTTGGTGCTGCCGCGGGCGAGTTGGAAATGATGGAGCGCAGGTCCGAGGAGTTTGGGCGTGATGTCGTGGGCCTCGTAGTAAAGGCGGCAGAGTGTATCGAGATCGTTGGCGTCGGCGGCGATGGGGTTGGGGCTGACCCGTTTCCAAACGGGTTCGAAGCCGCGGAGTGTGAGCAGAGCTGCGCCGCCTTCGCTGCGGAAGAAAGCGAGCATGGCTTGGAGATGCGGGCCGTGGTCGGTTGGCGTGGCGGGGAGGAGAAACGGCAGCGGGTCGGCGGCTTTGCTCAGGGACAGGATGGTGTCGACGCGATCGCGGAATTTAACGAGCGACCGGATCGCGGAAATCGCGATGGGGATGCTGAGGCTGAAAGACATGAGGGGGGTGGGGTGCGGCGAGCATCTCGGGTCCGATGATAAAGCGCTATCGAGAAAACGGCGTAAAATGGCGTAATGGTGAACCTTGAGTTGCGCGGGGAACGGGTTACTCGTTCCAATCGTTTCGCCTTCTCCGCGACGAGTCTTGTTGCGATTCCCGGCGGGGTGGGGCGCGAAGAAGGTCGATGAAAACTGTCCAGATGCCGCCACGATCGATGGGAGCGAAGCTCCGGCGGGCGGCGCTTGCCTGGTTGGCGGGATGTGCGGCGGTGGCGGGCAGGGCGGAAGTGACGCTGGAGAAGTTGCTGAACGATCCGAAGCTTACGCCGAAGCGTTTCGCGAATCACTTCGAGGATTTCGACTACGAGTATCACGTGCACGTGCAGACCGCGGAGCGGTTTCTCCGGTCGAAGGCGGGCGATTGCGATGATTATGCGGTGCTGGCGGATCACGTGTTGAAGCAGAAGGGGTTCCGCACGCGGCTGATCCACGTGCGGATGGTGGGCATGCCGGCGCATGCAGTGTGCTATGTGGCCGAGAGCAAGGCGTATCTGGATTACAATAACCGCAAATACACGGTGAACCTCGAGAAGAGTGGGGCGACCCTGCGCGATATCGCGAACAAGGTATCGGAGGCGGCGCAGGCAAACTGGACCTCGGTGACCGAGTTTACCTACAGCTATGCGGAAGATCGGAAGAAGATGGGAATTACGGTGGTAAAAACCGAACCACCTGCCAATGATCCCGACCGGCGCAAGGATTGAGAGCAGCCTGGCGCCACTCCGCTTCAACCTCCCGTGAAAGATCTCACCCTGCGTCGCGTTTACGTGTTTTTCCTGGCGATCTTCGGCGTGCTCGCAGCGGTCGCGGTCTACGCGATCGGGGCGATCAATCGCGCGCAAGTGAGCAGTGACTGGGTGAATCAGACGCACGAGACCGTGCTGGAGGTTGACGGCGTGCTGTCGACCTTGCGGGCGGGAGACGGCGCGATACGGACGTATTTGTTAACCGGAGACAGGCGCGATCTAGCGGCGGCGCGAGAGGCGTTTGCGGTGACGACCGAGCATCTGGAAATCGCCAAGGCGCTGACGCGGAGCGACGAGAACGCGCACGCGCAGGTGTTGCGATTGGAGGAATTGGCGAATCGGCGGAATGAGTGGGCGGAGCAGGTGGCGGCGCGGCGGGAGGCGAACGATACGGCGGGCGTGCAAGAGCTGCTGCGGGCGGATGCGGGGGTGGATGCGCTGGGAGAGATTCGGCGGGCGGTGGAGCGGTTGCGCGGCGAGCAGATGGCGTTGCTGGCGAATCGGGACCGCGAGTCCTACCTCCAGGCGCAGAAGACCCGCTGGGTGGTGGGAACGGGAGTCGCGTTGAATTTTGTGCTTTTCGGAGCGGTGAGCTGGTTAATTCGCGACGATTTGGCGGTGCGGCGGCGGGCGGCGGAGGTGTTGCGGGCGGCGAACGAGCAACTCGATACGAAGGTGCGCGAGCGGACGACCGAACTCGCGACGACGAACGAGCAGTTGACCTTGGAGAATCTCGAGCGGCGGTGGACGAATCAGGCGCTGGAGCATCAGCTGCGCTACAACCAGCTGATCGTGGATTCGGTTTACGATGCGGTCTTCGTGCTCACGAAGGCGTTGAACGTGACGCGCATCAATCCGGCGGTGGTGCATCTGACCGGGTGGGAGGCGAAGGATCTATTGGGCGGACCGCTGCAGCGTGTGGTGCAGCTCGAGGAGAAGAATGCCGAGGTTGCGCTGTCGCAGATCGGTGCAATCTCGCAGGCGTTGCGCGAAGGGCGTGAGTTGAGGGAGCGGCCGGCGTGGGTCGAGGATCGTCGCGGGCGGAAGGTAACGGCGAAAGTGACGCTTTTTCCGCTGCGCGACCGCGACAAGGTGGTCGGCGGCATTCTGATCGTGCATGCGGCCTCGGTGTCGCAAGAAATCAAAACCTGAGTTTGTGGCGGGGAGCGAAACACTGAAGCAGGCGAACATGAAGAAAACCATTCTCCATCTGGACGACGAAGCGGAGATCCGCGAGCTGTTGAAACAGTATCTTTCGACGCGAGGCTATCGCGTGATTCCGGTCGCATCGCCGACTGAAGCGATGAAGGCGATCCGGCAGGAGACGCCGGATTTGATCATCACCGATCTACAACTGGAGGATGCGGATGGCCTCGAAGTGGTGGAGCAATTCAGGGCGGTGGTGCCGCACACGCCGGTGATCTTGCTGACGGGGGTGTTGATCGATCCGCAGATTGCCGAAGAGACGGTGGGAACGAAGGTGGCGGCGTATGTGGAGAAGACGGCTTCGCTTACGAAGCTGGTTGCGGAAGTGAAACGCCTGATTGGGGAATAATCAGCTTCGCGGCGGTTTCCGCTGCGAAAGCGAGCGGAGACCGCAGGTGACGGCGCGCGGCGGAGTCGGGAGGCTCCTCCTATATCTTCAAGCGAGACGGCGGGCGGCGGCTTGGGCGCGCAAGCAGAGCTCGGCGGCTTTGAACGCGTGGGCCTGAGTCATCGCTTTTTCGGTGCGATTTAAGATATCGAGAACGAGTTCGCCGAAGAAACGGAAGCCGACCTGGCCCTCGACGGGGATGTGGCGTTCGCCCTTGTCGTCGGCGATATAAACATGGTTGCCCCGTTTTTCGCGGCCGAGGTCGACGTATTTGCGCAGCTCGATGAAGCCCTTGGTGCCGAGGATGATGGTGCGACCGTCGCCCCAGGTGCTGAGCCCATTGGGCGTGAACCAGTCAACGCGGACATAGTTGGAGGCGCCATTATTGCCGATGAGGGAGGCTTCGCCGAAGTCCTCAAAACCTGGATACTGCGGGTTGGCGTAGTTGGCGATGGCGGCGTGGGCGATGGTGGCGTCGGTAGCGCCCGAGTAGGTGAGGAATTGTTCGAACTGGTGGCTGCCGATGTCGCAGAGGATGCCGCCGAATTTTTCGCGTTCGAAGAACCAGGCAGGGCGATTGGGAGCGTTGAGGCGGTGAGGTCCCAGGCCGATGACCTGGAGAACGCGACCGACGGCACCCTGTTGAACGAGGTCGGTGGCGAACATGGCGGACTCGTTGTGAATACGCTCGCTGTAGTAGACCATGTATTTACGGCCGGTGCGGGCGACGACCTGTTTGGCCTGTTCGAGTTGTTCGAGCGTGGTGAACGGAGCTTTGTCGGTGAAGTAATCCTTGCCGCCCTCCATGACCCGGCAGCCGATGGGGCCGCGTTCGGACGTGACGGCGGCGGCGGCGACGAGTTTTACCTCGGGGTCGTCGAGGATTTCGTCGAGCGAACGCGCGACCTTGGTATTGGGGAAACGTTGGAGGAAGGCATCGACTTTTTTCTGGTCGGGCTCGAACACCCATTTGAGCGTGCCGCCGGCCTCGATGAGGCCGTTGCACTGGCCGTTGATGTGACCGTGATCGAGGTGGGCGGCAGCGAAGACGAATTCGCCGGCTTTCACGACGGGCTGCGGTTTGCCTTTCGGGGCGTAATTCATGCCGTCGGCGACGTTGACGCCGGAGGAATCGGCGGCGCCCGCGCTGCGCGGGAGGAGCGAGGAAGCGGCGAGGGCGGCCGCGGACGAGGCGATGAAGGAACGACGATTCATGATAGAGCGATGGGGGGGAACGCGTGAAAGTCTGACGCGTTAGGCGGGCCGATGTTGCAGCGATGCGCGAGGGCGGAACGAGACAAAAATCGAACGGCGTGCGCTCGCAGGCAGGCTGTTATCTACATCGCGGCGCGGATGAAAACGAGGAGAAGGCGGCGATTGTAGAGGGGCACGATGGCGGAGCGAAGGTGGACGCTGAGCGGTGCGAGGCCGGGGCGGTTGAAAACGGTGTCGAGTTCGATCGGAGGAGCGGCGTTGGCCGCGGACGAGAGGAGTTTTTGGGCGATGTCGCTGGGTATGAACTGGCTGATTTTGGAGCCCAGCACATGGGCGCGATCGCGGTCGAGAAGCGTTTCGCCGCGGGGGTTGACGTCGATGATGCGTCCTGAAGCGGCGTCGCAGAGATAGGCGGCGTCGGGCAAGTGTTCGAAGAGGCAGCGGTATTTGTATTCGGACTGGCGGAGATCTTCTTCGGCGCGATGGGCGGCGGCGCGGAGTTTTTTCTCGTCGATGGCTTGGCTGATGGCGGGACCCAGGCGGCCGAGGCGATCCTTGAGCAGGTAGTCGTCGGCGCCGTGTTTGATGGCTTCGACCGCGACCTCTTCGCCGATCGATCCGGAGACAATGATGAACGGAACGTCGAGACCGCGTTGCTGCACGATACGCAGAGCGTCGGGCGCGCTGAAGGACGGCAGAGCGTAGTCGCAGAGGATGACGTCGAGTTGCGGCGAGAGATGGCGGATGAAGTCGTCGGCGGTTTCGACGCGAGTGACGGACTCGAGCGTGTAGCCGGCCCGTAGCAGTTCGGCCGTCATCAGTTCGGCGTCGAGAGAACGATCTTCGACAATGAGGACACGAAGCGTGGCGACCGAAGTGGAAGCGGGCATGAGCAGGCGGGGCGAACGCCCCTGTGACCCGCTGATTTCGAGATAGAGCCCGGCGAGGCAGGAGGGATTCTCCCCATTTTTCATCCTGCGCTTATTTGAGACCGAAGGTGTCGTTGGTGATGAAGAGGATATCACCGGCGCTCACGCTGTATTTGCGACCGTTGTTGACGGAGATTTCGGCGGCGCTGCCGACTGCGCGCACGTGGGTAACGCCTGAAATCACGAATTGTTTTTCGCCGCGTTGGAGAACGACGGAGATCGGCGCGTCGCCGCTGAAGGTCTGGAAAATCTGTTCGTGGCTTTGCGCGAGGGCGGCGAGAGAGGCGTCCGGGAGCGGCGCGGCGAAGCCGGGGTGGAACGGGCCGGAGAAGAGGAGTGCGGCGAGGAGAAGGGAGGATGCTCTCATGGGTGGGAACGTGGATAAATGGCTCGGCAACGCGACGCTTGAGGTTCGACCCGTGCGAATGGCGGTGGATCGGCCGAACGAGCCGGGGGTGCGGGTGCGGGTTTTGCCGATCTGCAGGGGCCTGGGCGTGCAAGCCTCATGCATCTAGCGATTTGCCGAAAGGAACTGACGCCAACGGGAGTTGACGAAATCAGCTGCAATCTGCCGTCGTGCCTCGCGGGGGGAACGTTTTCGGGATCCAGCCAACGCCATGACATTCTCCATTCGTCAGCGCCTCATGCTTCTGCCGCACGTCCGGGCGGAACAGATGCGATATTGCCTGCGGCGAATGAGCGTGCAACGAGTCACGTGATGGACGCTGCAGAACCAGAGCGGCCGCCGCTGCGGCCGAGCCCATCTGCGGAAGGGCGACAGGCGTTGGAGGAGTTGAGGCAGGCGCAGAACTCGTTGGAGGCGCGGACGGAGGAATTGGCGCAGTCGTTGGCGATGATGGGCGCGACGCTGGATTCGACGGCGGACGGCATCCTCGTGTCGGACACAAACGGGCGCGTGGCCGGTTTTAACGAGCAATTCGTGCAGATGTGGAAAATGCCGCGCGAGCTGCTCGAAGCCGGCGATTCGCTGGCGATTCAGCGGCGGGCGGCGGAGTTGACGAAGGATCCGGCAGGTTTTCGTGCGCGCATCGCGGAGATCTATGAACAGCGCCCGGAGGAAGTTTCCGACACGGTGGAATTGATCGATGGGCGGGTGTTCGAACGCGTATCGAAAATCCAAAGGGTCGGAGATCGCTCGCTCGGCCGGGTATGGAGTTTTCGGGATGTGACGGAGCGACGGTCGGCGGATTTGAAGCTCCGTGAGCAACGCGAGTGGTTTGAGGTGACGCTCTCGAGTATCGGCGACGCGGTGATCACGACGGATGTCGAAGGATTGGTGACCTTCATGAATCCCGTCGCCGAACAGATGACCGGATGGACGCTCGCGGAGGCGAAAGGCCGGAAGATGGCGGACGTGTTCAAGATCGTGAGTGAGGAAACGGGCGAACCGTCACCGGAGCCAGTGGCGCGCGTGCTGGCGACGGGGACCGTGATCGGTTTGGCCAATCACACGGCGTTGGTGGACCGCCGGGGGCAGATGAAGGCGATCGAAGACAGTGCGGCGCCGATCCGAGGCGCCTCGGGCAAGATCGTGGGCGTGGTGATTGTGTTTCACGATGTGACGGAGCGCCGGCGGGCGGACGAGACGCGGTTGCGACTCGCGGCCGTGGTGGAGTCGTCGGACGACGCGATCCTGACGAAGACGTTGGAAGGCGTCATCAGCAGCTGGAACGAAGGTGCGGCGCGGATGTTTGGCTACACGGCGGAGGAAACGATCGGCCGGCCGGTGACGATGTTGATGCCGCCCGATTATGTGAATGAAGAGCCGGGGATTCTGGAGCGGTTGCGACGAGGCGAGCGGATCGATCACTACGAGACGGTGCGGCGTCGGAAAGACGGCACGCTGCTGGATATTTCGCTGACGGTATCGCCGATTCGCGACGGCAGCGGGCGAATCATCGGGGCTTCGAAAATTGCGCGGGATATCACCGAGCGAAAGCGCGCGCAGGCGGCGTTGCAGAAAAGTGCGGAGGAATTTCGCCAGCTCGCCGATTCGATGCCGCAGATCGTTTGGACGGCGCGGCCGGACGGGACCGTGGATTACGTCAATCGCCGCTGGTATGAATACACGGGAAGTCAGCCGAATGACGGGGCAGAGCGGGAGTGGGTCTCGCTGTTACATGCCGAGGATCGATCGCGGTGTGCGGTGTTGTGGGAAGATTCGGTTCGAACAGGGCGGCCGTTTGAAGTCGAGTATAGGGTCCGCAATCGCGCGGGCGAGCACCGCTGGCATCTCGGACGCGCGTTGCCGGTGCGGAACGATGCGGGCGAAGTGGTGCGCTGGTATGGTTCGACGACGGACATTCACGAACAGCGAGTGACGGCGGAGGCGTTGCGCGAGGAATACTCGATCGTGGAGCAGCTCAACGCCGTGTCGCGCGCGCTCGCGACGGAATTGGATCTGGAAAAGGTGGTCCAGATCATCACCGATGCCGGCACGAGAATCACGCGGGCGCAGTTCGGGGCTTTTTTCTACAACCGTGTGGATGAGCGAGGTGAGGCTTACACGCTGTATTCGCTCTCGGGAGCGCCGCGGTCGAAGTTCGATAACTTCCCGATGCCGAGGTCCACGGAATTGTTTGGGCCGACCTTCCGGGGCGAAGGCGCGGTGCGCGCGGCGGACGTGCGCGCGGATCCCAGGTTCGGCAAGAATGCGCCTTATCGCGGCATGCCTGACGGGCATTTGCCCGTGGTGAGTTATCTCGCGGTGCCGGTGAAAGCGCGGAGCGGGGAGGTATTGGGCGGATTGTTTTTCGGGCATGATCAGCCCGGCGTGTTTACCGAACGCGACGAGCGGATCATGGTCGCGGTCGCAGCCCAGGCGGCGGCGGCGATGGACACGGCGCGGCTTTACGAAGCCGAGCAGCACGCGCGCAACGCAGCCGAGCAGGCGAATCGGGCGAAGGATCATTTTCTCGCGGCGCTCAGCCATGAGTTGCGCACGCCGCTCACGCCGGTGCTGGCGATTCTGACAAGCCTGACGGAGGACACTGCGGTGCCGCCGGCGTTGGCGAAGGATCTGCGCACGATGCGTCGCAACGTGGAACTCGAGGCGCGGTTGATCGATGATTTGCTGGACCTGACGCGGATCGCGCGCGGCAAGCTCGAGCTGCATTACGAGCGAGTGGAGCTGGCCCAGTTGTTGGAGAATGCGCTGAACACCTGCCGGCAAGAAATCGAGGCGAAACGGTTGCAGCTCGTGCGTGACCTCGTGAATGAGCGGCAGCTGCTGCTGGTCGACGAGGCTCGTATCACACAGGTGTTGTGGAATCTGTTGAAGAATGCGGTGAAGTTTACGCCTGAAGGCGGCACGATCACGGTGCGCTCGCGCGTCGCGGACAGCGCCGACGGGCGGCACGCGTGCATCGAAATTCAGGATACAGGCATCGGCATCGAGCCGGATCGGATCGAGCGCATCTTCGAAGCGTTCGAGCAAGGGGGACGATCGGTGACGCAGCAGTTTGGCGGGTTGGGCCTCGGACTTGCGATTGCCAAGGCGATCGCCGAGTTGCATCGCGGGCGTCTCACCGCGACAAGCGAAGGTGCGGGTCGCGGGAGCGCTTTTACGCTGCAGTTGCCCTGTGATGGATGTGAGCCGTCGACGCCGGCGGAGAGCGGTGGAGTGGCGTCGGGAGGATACACGCCGTCGGCGTCGCCCTTCGGTGGCGGGGAGTCGAAGCGCGTGCGCTTATTGCTCGTCGAGGATCATGCCGATACCGCGATCGTGCTGGCGCGAATGCTGGGACGATCCGGTTACGACGTGTTGCGGGCCGGAACGGTCGGCGAGGCGCTTTCCATCGCGGAGAAAGAGATGCGCGGAGCGGGACTGCATTTGGTGATCAGCGACCTCGGGTTGCCGGATGGAAGCGGGCTGGACATGATGCGCGTGCTGGCCGGGCGGCACGGATTGCGAGGAGTGGCGTTGAGCGGTTATGGAATGGAAGGCGATCGCGAGCAGAGTGCGGCGGCGGGATTTGCGCGGCATTTGACGAAACCGGTGAACGTGAGCGTGCTACGGGCGACGCTCGCGGAACTCGTGGCCGAGTTGAAATTATAGGCGAAGTTGGCGAGCAAAAGATCGCAAAAGCGGGATAAAGGATGGGAAGAGCGGCGGCTTGCAAAGGAGGCCGGGCGAGGTGACCAAGGGAGCTGGTGGCGGCTTGAGTGCCGCGCAGCTGAGTGCAGAGCCCCCTCACTTTTTTTTACCCATGAAAAATGTCACGATCGTTCTGATTTTCGTTTGGGCCTCGCTTGGAGCGTTAGGGGCGCAGTCGATCCCGCGGCTGGTGTCGCCGGGCGAGCTGGTGACGGTGGACGTGCGCGCGAGCGAGCGGATCGCATGGGATCTGACGGTGGGCGAGCGAATCGTGATGAAGGATTCGACGCTGTCGCTGACGGTGGATGGAGCGAAGTTGGGGGGTGCGCCGAAGCTGGTGAAAGCGGCGACGCGATCGCATGACGCGACGATTCGGCCGGTGGTGAAGCAGAAGGCGGCGGAGTTGCGGGAGCGCTACAACGAGCTGCGGCTGGAGTTCGAAGGCGGATACGCGGTGGTGTTTCGCGCGTATGACGAAGGCGTGGCGTATCGATGGGAGACGGCGTTGCCGAAGAACGAAGTGAAAGTGAACGCGGAGGAAGTGGGGCTGCGTTTCGTGCAGAATCACTTCGTGTGGTATCCCGAGGAGCAGGGTTTTTATTCGCATAACGAGCGGATTTTCTCGCCGCGGGCGCTCGGGGATCTCGCGCCGCACAATCTGGCGAGCGTGCCGGCGGTGGTGGATGCGAACGGGGTGAAACTCGCGATCGCAGATTCGGACATCGAGGATTATCCCGGGCTTTGGTTGCGCGGGACGAACGAGAGCGGATTGGACGGGGCGTTTCCGCCAGCGCCGTTGGAGGAGGAGCAGGAAGGAGATCGCAATGTGCGCGTGACGAAGGCGGCGGATTACCTGGCGATCACGAAAGGCACGCGGACGTATCCGTGGCGATTGGTCGGAGTTGCGACGAAGGATGGGGATTTGATCACGAATCCGCTGGTGTATTTGCTGCAGCCGCCGTCGCGCGTGGAGGACACCTCATGGATCAAGCCGGGCAAGGTTGCGTGGGATTGGTGGAATGCGAACAACCTGCACGGCGTGGATTTCCGCGCGGGGGTGAACACGCGGACGTATAAGTATTTCATCGATTTCGCGGCGGCGCACGGGATCGATTACATCGTGCTCGATGAAGGCTGGTATGAGCTGGGCAATTTGCTGCAGCCGACGCCGGAGATGGACATCGAGGAAATCGTGGCGCACGCGAAACAGAAGAACGTGGGCATTGTTTTCTGGGTCGTGTGGAAGACGCTCGAAGACCAATTCGAGCCTGCGATGGCGCAGCTGGAGAAATGGGCCGCGGCGGGAATCAAGGTGGATTTCATGCAGCGCGACGACGTGAAGATGATGGAGCATTATCATCGCGTGAGTCGCGAGGCGGCGAAGCGGAAGATGCTGGTGGATTTCCACGGGGCGATCCGGCCGGCGGCGTTGTCGCGGACCTGGCCGAATTTGATCACAGCGGAAGGGGTGCGCGGATTGGAGTGGAATAAATGGAGCGAGCACGTGACGCCGGAGCATGATGCGACGCTGCCCTTCACGCGGATGTTTGTCGGTCCGATGGATTACACGCCGGGAGCGACGCGGAACGCGAATCGCGGCGGTTTCGCCTACAATCATTTTCGGCCGATGAGCCAGGGCACGCGGAGTCACCAGCTCGGACTGTATGTCGTATTCGAAAGTCCGTTACAGATGTTGGCCGACACGCCGACGAACTATGAACGGCAGCCGGAGATGATGGAATTTTTGACCGCGGTGCCGACGGTGTGGGACGAGACCAAGGTGATCGATGCGCGGATCGGAGATTATGTGGTCATCGCGCGACGCAGCGGAAACGAATGGTTTCTCGGTGCGATCACGGATTGGGAGGCGCGCGAGCTGGACGTAGAGCTGAGTTTTCTCGGCGACGGAAACTTCGTGTTGAAGGAATGGAAGGATGGGGTGAACGCAGATCAACACGCGGAGGATTTCAAAGTCGCCGAGCGCGACGTGACGAAAACGACGACGGTGAAAGTGAAGATGGCGCCGGGTGGCGGATGGGCGGCGCGCGTTCGGGCGAAATAACGAGGCAAGGCGGGTTGAAACCCGCCCCTACTGGGTCAGGGCCGTCCAGAGAGCGTGTATCAGCCAGACGGTGACAGAAATGGCGGCGAGAAGGAGGGCGAGAACTGCGAGGCAGAGAATGAGGAAAACGGCGCCGATCGCACGCATGGAGCGCGGCCGGTGATGGGGGCGGTAGTGGCGATCGACGAGCTGGAGGTTGCGGGTGTTGGCCTGCCAGAAGAAATCGAAGACATCGCCGGCGACCGGGACGGCGCCGACGATCGCTTCGACGGCGATGTTGCCGATCATGCGGCCAATGACGGGCCAAGGCACGCCCAGGCGCATGGCTTCATAGACCACGTAAAGCGAGAGCCCGGCGCCGGCCCAGTCGCCCAGACCGGGAACAAGGCCGATGAGGGGATCGAGGCCGAAGCGTTTGCCGCCGATCGTGAATGATTGGTCAAGAAGCCAGGCGAGACTACGCAGACGGCGGAGGCGCGGGTCGGCGTCGGGCCGGAGCGAGCGGGGAAGGCGAGTGACGTCGGGCATGTCGCGCGGTTGACGATGCCAACGAAAGAGTGTGATGCGGCGAGCGGCAAGAGGCGCCGCTCCGCCTGACGGGCGTCAAGGGCGGACGATCGGGCGATCGATTTGGGCGTGTTCGCCGGTGTTCTTCGGCGGCTTGCCGGTGAGCGCGAGTTTGGCGAGGCCGTAGAGGGCGACCATCATGCCGGAAGGAGAATCCCAGTATTCGGCGGCTTCGATTTCGACGCAGAGCAAGGTGAGGCGCGGATCGTCGAGACCTTGGGGAAACCAGAGTTTGGCCATGGGCGTCCAAAGTTCGGCCATCTTGGCTTTGTCGCGCACGAGGCGGGCGCGTCCGGAAATCGAAACGTAGTCCTGCTTGCCGGGTGAGGCGTAGGAGAGGCCCACGTGGTGATCGTGAGCGATTTCTTCGGTTTTGCCGGAGTGTTCCGCGGTAAAGAACCAGAGCTCGCCAGCTTGGGTGTCGAATTGAAGCGTCGACATCGGCCGGCTGCGAAGGCGTCCCTCGTCGTCGACCGTGGTGAGCATCGCGAAATTGATGTCGGTGACGAGCTGATGGAGTTTGTGAAGGGCTTCGGCGCGGGCCTGTTCGGTTGGGGTCGGTGAGTTCATGGTGAACCGACAGACCGCAGTTTGCGTGGATGGATCGAGGGGAAAGCCCGGAGTGGGATGATGGGGATAAGTCCGAAGCGCGGAGCTAGGTGCTTTCGTCGTGGGGCGGAGCGAGCGAACTGAGCACGAGTAAGCACGAACGGACGCGGCGAAGGTGTCCGCGTTTATATCAGGCCGAGGGGGAGGCGGGGGGCGGCTTGCTCGCGTTCGAAGGCGGCGAGACGGGCGTATCTGACTTGCAAGAGTGCGGCGGGGCCAGCGCGGGTGGAGTGGAGGACGAGACTTCGGCGTTAAGGCGGGAAAGAGAGCCGAAGAGCGGGATGGCGACGGCGGAGAAAGCGGCGCGTTTGACGGCGGCGCGCCGGGTGAGAAGACGGTTGCTGATCATGGGGTGAGGAAAGGAAAGTTGGGGAGACGCGGGTCGGCGGTGGGTGATGACGACGAAGGGAGGGAGAAGTTTCCGCGCGGCGCGGACATGTTGGGGTGTTTTGATATTTTCGCTTCCGCAGACTTGGTTGAGCGGATGATTCCTTTCTCGGTTTTGGATCTGTCTCCGATTGTGGAAGGCGGCACGGTGCGCGAGGCGCTGGATCGGTCGCGTGAACTGGCGCAGCACGCGGAGCGGTTGGGCTACAAACGGTATTGGCTGGCGGAGCATCACAACATGCCGGGGATTGCGAGTGCGGCGACGGCGGTGGTGATTGGGCACGTGGCGGCGGGAACGAAAACGATCCGCGTGGGATCGGGCGGGATCATGCTGCCGAATCATGCGCCGCTGATGGTGGCAGAGCAGTTTGGGACGTTGGAGGCGCTGTTTCCTGGACGGATCGACCTGGGGCTCGGGCGGGCGCCGGGGACGGATCAGCTCACGGCGCGGGCGTTGCGGCGCGGGCGAATCAATTCGGCGGATACGTTTCCGCAGGATGTGGTGGAGCTGCAGATGTATTTTCGCGCGGCGGAGCCGGATCAGGCGGTGCGGGCGGTGCCAGGGGCGGGGCAGGACGTGCCGATCTGGTTGTTGGGATCGAGCTTGTTCAGCGCGCAAGTGGCGGCGGCGTTGGGGTTGCCGTTCGCGTTTGCGTCGCACTTCGCGCCGGACCTGCTGATGGAAGCGCTGGAGGTTTATCGGGAGGAATTCAAGCCGTCGAAGGAGCTGCAGAAGCCGTATGCGATGGCGTGCATTGGAGTATTTGCGGCGGAGACGGATGCGGAGGCGCGGCGGTGGTTTACGTCGTTGCAGCAGAGCTTCGTGAGCTTGCGGCGCGGGACGCCGGGGCCGTTGCCTCGTCCCGTGGATGATATCGGCGCGGTGGCGTCGCCGATGGAATTGGCGGGGGTGGATGCGGCCTTTCGCGAAACGGTGGTCGGGTCGGCCGAGACGGTGAGGCGGGGAATCGCGGCGTTTCTCGAACGCACACGGGTGGATGAGTTGATGGTGACCGGGGCGATCTATGATCACGCGGCGCGCGTGAGATCGTTGGAGATTGTGGCCGCAGTGAGGGAAAAGATGGCGGCGACGGCGTGACGGGCGATTACGAGCGCCTGATTGCGATCACGAACCGGTGCGATCCGGCGTAAAAGGAACCTTTGACGTGCGGGCCCGTCAGTCGGAGAACTCGCTTACCCCTATGAAGACTTCGCTTTCGCGGTTGGTGCGGTTCGGTTTCGCGCTCTCGATGACAACAGCCCTCGCTGCGACGGCGCAGGCGGCGCTCGGCGGTTGGAAGAATCTATTCGATGGGAAGACGCTGGCGGGATGGAAAGCGTCGGAGCATCCGGAGGCGTTCAAGGTCGCGGACGGCGCGATCGTCGCGGATGGGAATCGCGCGCATTTGTTTTACGTGGGCGAGGACGGGAAGGCGGAGTTCGAAAACTTCGAACTCGAGGTGGAGGTGAAGACGATCGCGCACGCGAACTCGGGAGTGTTTTTTCATACGACGTGGCAGGATGAAGGCTGGCCGGCGGCGGGATTTGAAGTGCAGGTGAACAACACGCAGAAGCCGTTCGAGGCGGGGCAGGCGACGGGGAACAATGCCTACCGCGAGAACAAAAAGACCGGCAGCCTTTATGGGGTGCGGAACATCTACAAAGCGGTGGCGAAAGACGGCGAGTGGTTCACGATGAAGATCAAAGTGCAGCGGCCGCGGGTGCAGACCTGGGTGAATGATGTATTGGTGACGGATTACATCGAGCCGGCGAATGAGCTGCCGGAGAGTGCGCCGAAGTTGAATCGACTCGGGAAAGGAACGTTCGCGCTGCAGTGTCACGATCCGAACAGCAAAGTGTTTTATCGGAAGGTGCGGGTGAAGACGCTGGACGCGGGAGTGGCGAAGGACGTGAAGCAGCCGGAGTGGAATGCGCAGGACGTGCGGCTTTATGCGATGGGGAGGGACAATGTGCCGATCGTAGATCTGCACACGCATTTGAAAGGCGACCTGACGCTGGAGAAGGCGCTGGCGGTGTCGCGGGCGACCGGGATGGGGCTCGGCATTGCGACGAATGGCGGCCAAGGATTCCCGATTCAAAACGATGCGGCGGCGCTGGCGTTTCTGGAAACGATGAAAGGGAAGCCGGTGTTTCTCGCGCTGCAGGCGGAAGGGCGCGAGTGGATGAAGATGTTTACGCCGGAAGCGTATTCGAAGTTCGACTACATCTTCACGGATGCGATGACGTGGACGAACAAGGCCGGGAAGCGGTTGCGGTTGTGGATCCCGGAGGAGTCACAGATTGGGGACGATCCGGAAGCGTTCATGGAGGAGCTCGTCGATCAGACGGTGAAGATCATCGAGAGCGAGCCGATCGACATTTATGTGAACCCGACCTTTTTGCCGGAGTCGCTCGCAGGGAAAGCGGAGGAATTGTGGACGATCCAACGGATGCAGCGGATCGTGGCGGCGCTGGCGAAGCACGGCGTCGCGGTGGAGATCAATGCGCGTTACAAGCTGCCGTCGGAAGAGTTTGTCCGTCTGGCGAAGTCGGCGGGCGTGAAGTTCACGATCGGGACGAACAACACGATGGCTTCGGACTGGGGCGACTGGTCGTATCCGGTCGAGATGGCGAAGAAGACGGGGCTGGAGTGGAGAGATTTTTGGGTGCCGGGATATGCGCCGAGTCGGGCGCAGAAATTGGTGGCGAAGGCGGGCGAGAAGTGACGCGGCGCGGGAAGGCTGCGGAGAAATCGTTCTCGTTTTCGTAATCGTTCTCGTTCTCTCGAGGGGGAGGTTTCGATCGGGAGAGAACGAGAAAGAGAACGAGGGGAGAGCTAGTGTTTGACGGCGACGACTGCGCCGGTGGGTTGGCCGATGCTTTTTAGGAGATCGGTGAACCAGGGAGTTGTCGTATCGAAGGGCTTGCCGCCTTTGATGCGGGGAAACTCGATCGCGCGGAGGATGTTGTTTTTGTCTTCGTCGTGGCCGATGACGCCGCTCTCGCGGCGGAGGGCGCATTCGACGGCGAGGTCGACGCAGCTCTTGATGAGGCGGAGATCGTCGATGTTGGCGGCGGCGGCGCGGGCGAAGTAGCCGGATTTTTGGACGAGAACTTTTTCGGCGCCGAGCATCCTCGCGAATTGGTCGCCGAACCATTTGCCGGGGTTGACCGCATCGAGTTTGACGTGGCCGAACGCGTCGCGGGGGACTTCCTGACCGCGGGCGGTCATTTCGGCGACGATCGTTTCGACGCCGGCGCCCTCGCTGACGAAGATATTCACGTTGTCGATACGGTCCATGATCGCGCGGAGGCGGGCGGCTTCGGCGGCGATGTCGAAGGACATCTCGGGGATATAGATTCCGTGGACGGAGATGCGATCGCGCGAGAGGCCGAGGCCGGGGACGAAGTCTTCGGTGGAGATGAGTTTTTCGTAGGCCGCGGCGGTGGCGGCGGTGAGCCAGCCGCAGTTGCGGCCCATCACCTCGTGAATGATGAGCATGCGCGGGTTGGCGTTGTGTTCGGCGACGACGTTGCGGAAGTAGCGCGCGCCCTGTTCGGCGGCGGTCCAGGCGCCGAGCGACTGGCGGATGGGGAAGACGTCGTTGTCGATCGTTTTGGGTAGGCCGATGACGGTGAGACCGTAGTTGTTTTTGGCGAGGAAGGCGGCGAGGTCGGCGGCGGCGGTGTTGGTGTCGTCGCCGCCGATGGTGTGAAGGATATCGACGCCGTCGCGGACGAGTTGGTCGGCGGCGACCTTTTGCGGATCCTGGCCTTCCTGAACGAGGCCGCGCTTCACGCAGTCTTTGACGTTGGTGAGTTTGACGCGGGAGTTGCCGATGGGGCTGCCCCCGTGACGATGGAGGACGTGGGCGTGCGTGCGCTCGGCCGGGCCGATCTTGTAGCTGTCGCCGAGGAGCAGGCCTTTGTAGCCGCCCTTGTAAGCGATGATTTCGATGTCGGGGGCAATTTCGGTGTAGCGCTCGATGAGCCCTCCGACGGCGGAGCTGAGGCAGGGGGCGAGGCCGCCGGCGGTGAGGAGCGCGACTTTTTTGGGACGAGCGGACGGAGCGTTCATAAAGGATAGAGGCGGGCGAGCGTGAGAGGCGGGCGGACGGGAGTCGAGGGGGAGCTGATTGCGGGAGTTGGCGAAAATTGGGCGTGCGTTGGCATAGGGAGTGGGTTGCGCGACGAGGCGAGTGCGGTAGGGTGGCGCGTGAAGCTAGGCGAGCGCAGGATGTTTTTCGTGGCGGTGGGATTGCTGGCGATCGTGACGGGCGTTTGGATGCTGATGCGCGAAGACGAGCGGCAGGTGGAGATCGCGGCCCAGGAACCGGTGGAGGAACGCGACGGGAGCGCCAGGGCCGACGCGGAGCAGGTGGAGGCGCGAAGTGGAGAGATTCATGACGACGCCTTTGTGGGCGACGGGCCGGTGGATCGGAATGAAGCGCGACCGGAAGCGGGTGATGGCGAGCAGCCGTTGGAGCAGGCGCTGCGGTCGGTGGTGGAGGCGAATGCGGCGGAGTTGCAATTGGAGCCGGCGGAGGTGGATCAACTGGTCGGGCAGTATCTCGAATTTCAAGAAGTGCACAGCGAGTTGGCGTCGCGCTTTGTCGAAGAACGGAGTTACCAGCCGAATCGCGTGGAGTTGCGGGTGCCGGCGTTTCCGGTGGAAGGGAAGGCGTTGCGGGAGCTGTTTTATGCGCGGGTGCGGGAGAGCCTGCCGGAGGAGAAAGCGGGACGCGTGGTGGAGCAGCTCGGGCAGTATTTCGAAGGAGCGTTTCATGGATTTGGCGCGGCGGAGATGCAGCTGACGGTGACGCGAAATCCGGGAGCGGAGGAAACCTTCGACGTGGAATGGAGTGCGACCGTGCCGGAAGGCGGTTCGATTTCGACGGAGCTAGCGGACGTGCACTACGGCGGATCGTCGGGGAATTTTCGGTTGAGCCGCGAGCAGCTGACGACGGGAGAATTCCGGTTTTTGAACGGAGTGGTGGGGGCGCGGTTTCCCGAGTGAGTCGGGTTCGAGAGTCGAGATGCGAGTCGACGCCGGCGGCGGTGCTAGTGTTGGAACGTTTTTCGTCGCCAACCGTCGTGCGACGGCGATTGCTCCGAACAATTTGCTTCGCATACCCAAAGCTTATGATTCCACGCACCCCTCGGATTCCGATCGGTTTTGTTTCGCGCTTCGTGGCCGGCGTTTTGCTCGCGGCGCTGGCGTTGGCGCCGATGGCGGCGCAGCCGTCGGGCGGGCCGTATGGTCCTGTGCAGAAAACTTATGAGCTGCCGCAGGCGGCGCGGATTTATTATGTGGCGCCGGATGGAAAGCCGGAGGCGGCGGGTTCGTCGCTGGAGCAGCCGACGACTTTGGAAAGTGCGATCGCGAAAGTGGTGACGGGAGACGCGATCGTGTTGCGGGGCGGCACGTATCGGACGGGTGGGCTGCGATTGAACCAAGGGATCACGATGCAGCCGTATCGGGACGAGCGGCCGGTGGTGAAGGGGACGCGAGTGGCGACGAACTGGGTGGCGCAGCCGAATGGATTGTGGCGGACGGCGTGGGACCGGTTATTTCCGGCGAAGCCGGCGGATTGGTGGCGCCGCGATCGTCAGGCGAAGCGGACGCCGTTGCATGTTTTCAACAACGACATGGTGTTCATCGACGGCGAACTATTGAGCTCGGTGGCGGGTGAGCACGAGGTGACCGAGAAGACCTACTTCATCGATTACGAGGAAGGGAATGTTTACATCGGCCAGGATCCGGAAGGAAAACTCGTCGAGATCACGGCGCATGACAGCGCGCTGGTGCGCACGATCGACGACGTGCATGGCAAGACGAACGATCGCAAGGGGCCGACCCTGCGCGGCATCACGTTCACGCAGTATGCGTATCGTGCGCTGGAAGTCGAAGGCACGGAGCCGCAGAAGCACATGCACGAGTCGGAGTTTGGAAAGGAAGTGGTCGGGACGGTGTTCGAGAATCTGACGATTTCGTTCTGCTCGCGGGTCGCGGGGTATTTCCGCGGGGACAAGCTCGTGATCCGGAACTGCTTGATCTCCGACTGCGGCACGGAAGGGATTTATGTGATCAATTCGGCGGACGTGTTGCTCGAGAAGAACATGATCACGCGCACGAACAGCGCGGAGAAAATCTCGGGGTATTTCGCGTCGGCGGTGAAGATCTTCAATCAGTCGTATCGCACGGTGTGCCGCGACAACCTCGTAATCGATAATCCTTATGCGAGCGGCATCTGGTATGACGTCGGCAACGTCGACGGCGTGTTCGTGAACAACTGGATCGAGCGGACCAACGACGGGTTCTTCTTCGAGATTTCGAAAGGCGCGATCTGTGCGGGCAACGTTTTCGTGAACTGCAACAAAGGTATCCGGATTTTGAATAGCTCGGATGTGCAGGTGTATCAGAACACGTTTTATAACAGCCTCGCGTCGTTCGAGCGGTCGGAGCGCAGCGCGGTGGGCGATCACTTCGGCTGGCATCCCAGCGCGGGCCCTGACGTGGAAGAGCGGCACAGCCACGTGTTCGTGAACAACGTGCTTGCGGCGGACGAGAGCTTCAAGGGGCCGCTGTTGAGCTTCTGGCAATCGGCGGCGGTGCAGGATCGTCTAACGGATCCGCAGGTGAAGCAGCTCGACGGCAACGTCTATGCGCGGCGGACGCCGACGAAGCCGCAGCCGCTGGTGGCGTGGAGCCCGGCGCCGGGGCAAAAAGGGGCGGTGGAGATCCACGACCTGAACGAACTGCGGAAGCTGCAGCCGAAGTTTGAGCTCAAGTCGGAAGTGTATGCGGACTACGGCGGGCCGTTGTTCCGCGGCGCGGAGCTTGGGCATTTCGAAATGTTGAAGGAGTTTCCCGGTGCGGATGGCGGCATCGCCATTCCGGGCAACGTGCGCGAGCTGTTGAAGCTCGACCCGGATGCGCCGGTGTTTCCGGGCGCGCACGTGCCGACGCTATAACTCTCTCGGGCGGTTCGAACAGGACCGCCCTATTTCAGACGCATGAACAAGAGTGAGGGCCCGAACGCCTGACCGACGATGCTACAGACGGAGATTAAGGTTTGCGGACTAGCGGCGGTGAAGGGGCAGTTCGCGGCCGATGCGGGCGCGATCAAGCGGTTGTATTTTGATTATGATACGGGGCGGAAAGTCGGCGTGATCAGCAAGGCGCTGGCGCAGGCGCGGAAGGTGTATCGCTGCGTGGAGTCGGCGGAGTTGGAGAAGATCGCGGGCACGGTGCATCATGGAGGGATTGTGGCGGTGGTGGCGGGCCCGGTTTGGCGAGCGCCGAAAAAAGAGGACGTCGCTGGTTGGGGGCGGCGTGGGGAGCCGGTGGTGGTGCTCGATCGAATCGGCAACGCGCATAATCTGGGAGCGATCGTGCGGACGGCGGCGTTTTTTGGCGTGAGGCAGATCGTGACTGTCGACGACGCGGCGGCGGCGGTGCCGGGAGAGGCGGCGTATCGCGTGGCGGAAGGCGGGATGTCGCAAGTGACGGTGTGGCGGGTGAAAAACCTGGCGGGATTTTTGCGGGAGTTGGCGCAAGCGGGTTTCGACGTGGTGGGGGCGGCGACGCGAGGCGGCAGGTTGGAGAAGGGGCGAGCGGAGAGACCGAGCGCGATTGTGCTGGGGAATGAAGAGCACGGGTTGTTGCCCGAAGTGGCGAAGGCGTGCACACGGCTGGTAACGATTCCGGGAAGCGGAACGGTGGAGTCGTTGAATGTGTCGGCGGCGGCGGCGGTCTTGTTGTGGGAGTTGGTGGGATCGAAGCGACGCGCGGCTCCGGCGGAGTGAGGGCCGACGGCCGCGGACACGAAGGGGCAGCATGGATCCGCAGCGACGAGTCACGATGCAGGATGTCGCCCGCGCGGCCGGCGTGCATCAGACGACGGTTTCGCTGGCGTTGAGAAACGATCCGCGGCTGCCGCAGGGCACGCGGACGACGTTGCAGCGCGTGGCGCGGGAGATGGGTTACACGCCCGATCCGATGCTGGCGGCGTTGAACGCGTATCGCGGTGGGAAACGCGCGGCGGGGGCGCCGGTGACGATGGCGTTTGTGTTGGATCTGAAGGATCGGCGGGAGCTGGCGTCGTTTTATCCGCACCGGATGTTTCTCGAAGGGGCGCGCGAGCGGGCTCAGGAAATTGGATACAAGTTGGAGGTGTTTTATCTCGCGAGTCGCACAGCGGCAGCGGTGGAGCGGCTGGAGCGGACGTTGCGGGCTCGGGGCATCGCGGGCGTGATGGTGGGAGCGTTTGTGGATCGCGAGATCGAGTTCCGGCTGTGCTGGGAGCATTTCAGCGTGGTGCTGATCGAGTCGGAGCAGCTGAAGCTGTCGCTGCATACGGTAGGAAATCATCAGACGATGGTGGTGCGAGAGGCGGTGCGACGATTGAAGGCGCTCGGATATCGCCGCGTGGGAATGGCGGTGGGGGCGAGGGAGGAATTTTATCTGCAGCAGGCGTTCACGGCGGGATATCTGGTGGAGGTGGCGCAAGCGCCGGAGCTGCCGCGGTTGCCGGCTTGTCTGCTGGAACCGGGGCCTCCGTCGAAAATCGGCAGCGTGGTGCTCTCGTGGATACGGACGCACGAAGTCGAGGCAGTGATCACGAACTGGCATTTCGTGCCGGAAGCGCTGCGACGGAAAGGCGTGCGCGTGCCCGGCGATGTGGCGGTGGCGACGCTGGATTTTTCCCCGGAGGAAGGGCCGAACGCCGGCATGCGGCAAAATCACCGGGTGGTGGGGCAGCGAGCGGTGGAGCAACTGGCGATCTTGATGAAGACGAATCAGCGGGGGCTGGTGGCGTCGCCGAATCACACGTTGATCGCAGGAGAGTGGGTGGATGGGAGCGACGTGCCGGGCGTTCGTGGGAGGATTGTTCTTAAGTAAGAATGAAATGAGCTTGCTTGCGATGGTGGCGCGATTGACGGCGGCGGGGCATCAGCGGGACGGTTGGTGAAAGCCCGATGGGACATCGGGTTCCATCCTATGTTTTCGGAGCAATTCGTTTGGGGAGCGGCGACGTCCGCGTGTCAGATCGAAGGAGCGGTCGAGCGCGGTGGACGCGGGGCGTCGGTCTGGGATCATTTCTGCACGAGAGAAGGCGTGGTGCAGGGTGGAGAAAGCGGAGCGGTGGCGTGCGATCATTACGCGCGGTATGCGGAAGACGTTGGGTTGATGAGTGCGCTGGGATTGCAGGCGTATCGATTTTCGATCGCGTGGCCGCGTGTGCTGCCGGAAGGGACGGGAAGAGTGAACGCGGCGGGACTGGGATTCTACGATCGGTTGGTGGACGAGTTGTTGAAGGCGGACATCCAGCCGTGGGTGACGCTGTTTCATTGGGACTATCCGCTGGCGCTGTATCGGCGGGGCGGGTGGTTGAATGCGGACAGCCCGAAGTGGTTTGCGGATTATACGCGGGTGGTAGTCGAGAAGCTGTCGGATCGTGTGTCGCATTGGATCACGTTGAACGAGCCGCAGTGCTTCGTGGGGCTGGGGCATGAGACGGGCGTGCATGCGCCTGGCGACAAACTGCCGTTGCATCAGTCGCTGCGCGTGGCGCATCACGCGCTGCGGGCGCACGGTGAATCCGTAAAGGTGATACGCACGCACGCGAAGCGGCCCCCGAAGATTGGGTGGGCGCCGACGGGGGATATTCCGTTGCCGATGAGCGAGAAGGAGGAAGATGTGAGGGCGGCGCGGGAGATGTATTGGTCGGTGACGAAGCCCGACGTGTGGAATCACGCGTGGTGGTTGCTACCGGTGTTGGAGGGGCGTTATCCAGAGGACGGATTGAAGCTGTATGGCGGGGCGGTGCCGCGATTCACGGCGGAGGAGATGGCGACGATCGCGCAGCCGTTGGATTTTCTCGGGCTGAATATCTACAACGGGTTTCTGTGCCGGCGCGGAGCTGACGGACGGCCGGAGCGGGTGGGGTATGCCACGGGGCATCCGCGAACGCAGAATGGTTGGAATGTGTCACCGCCGGCGTTGCGGTGGGGGCCGCGGTTTGCGCACGAGCGGAGCGGGTTGCCGATCGTCATCACGGAAAATGGCATGGCGGCCCATGATTGGATTGGGGACGACGGCGCGGTGCATGATGCACAACGGATCGATTATCTGAGGAAATATCTGCGTGAGTTGCGACGAGCGGTGGCGGACGGGGTGCCGGTGCAGGCGTATTTCGCGTGGTCGCTGCTGGATAATTTCGAGTGGGCGGAAGGGTATCGGTATCGGTTTGGGCTGGTGCACGTGGACTATGCGACGCAGCGACGGACGTTGAAGGACTCGGCGCGGTGGTATGGGGAAGTGATCCGGACGAGGGGCGGAAGTTTGGGAGAGTAGGAGCGGGGCTAACCGCGACGGGCACGACGGCGGTGCGGAGCCCGGGTCGCGCGGCGGGTTTCACCTAGGTGAGCGGGAGGGTGAGGCGGAAGGTGGTGCCGAGCGAACTGGTGGAGTCGAGGACGAGGGTGGCGTTGATCTGGCGGGCGAGAAGCTGGGAGATGGCGAGACCGAGACCGGAACTGCCCGGGCGGCCGCTGCGACCGGGTTCGAAAAGATGCGGGCGTAGTGTATCGGAAATCCCGTGACCTTCGTCGGAGACGAGAACCGTGACGCGATCGGAGTCGTTGCGGAAGAGGACCTGAACGGTGTCGTCCGGGGATGAAGCATGAAGGGCGTTGTCGACGAGATTGTTGATGATGAGACAGAGAATTCCTCCGCGATGGCTGTCGATGGGGTGGGCGAAACCGCCGGTGATCTCGAGGGTCACGTTGCGCTTTTGGGCGGTGGAGAGATTGCGGCGGCGAACGAGGTCGACGAGTTCGTGACTGGTGAGTTCGTAGGAAGCAGCGGCGGCGTGATCGCCGAGGAGGGCGACGGCTTCCTGAATCATCGCCTGCATGCGATCGGTGTAGTCGGCAGCGGTGCGCCAATCGGGTGCATCCGTATTTTCGCGACCGCTGACAACGGCGCGGAGCCCGGCGACGGAGCCTTGCAGGCCGTGGAGGAGATGAGAGGTGATCTGGCCGAGGGCGGAGGCCTTGGCGGCGAGGGAGAGTTCGAAATTGGCGCGGACGAGTTGTTCGTTGCGCTGGGTGATCGTGCGCTGCGCGCGGCGCAGGCTGAGGAACGCGGCGGCGACAATGACGCCGAAGCAGAGGAAACCGAGCGCGAGCGTGACCTGGGTTTGGCGGAGGACGGTGCGGTCGAGAAGGGCGAGCTCGTGAGCGAGGGCGCGGGCGTCGAGGTGATAGCGGACGAAGCCGATCAGGTGGTGGGGCGGCGGCGGGAGGATCGTTGGGTGTGGGCGGGCGGTGAAGCGGGAGGAGGATTTCGCTCAGTCGATAAGGTAGCTGCAGCTTCGTGCACGCGATTGCGTCGAGGGGGTGGATACCGGTTGGGTGCATGCAACCGATGCCGAGCCGCAAGCGGAGGCGCCGGGTGGGGGCTTGGAACCACGGTCATGCGCGGTTATTTGAGGCGGTAGCGGAGGAATTCACGGGTGACGCCGAGTCGGCGGGCGGCGGCGGAGACGTTTTGATCGGTTTCGCGAAGGGCGTCGGCGATGAGCTCGTCGATCATTTGGTCGAGGATGAAACCCTCCTCGGGCAGGCGCCAGGCGGGATTGCGCCAGGAGGCGGCAGAGGCGGACGCGGTGCCGCCGGAGAGGTGAGCGAAGTCGAGGTGGGTGTCGGTCGCGAAGATGACGGCGCGTTCGATTTCGTGCGCGAGCTCGCGGATGTTCCCGGGCCACGGTTGAGCGAGGAGGCGCGATTCGCCTGCGGGGGAGATCGCGAGATTTTTAAGGCGATGGCGCGCGGCGATCTGGGCGAGAAGGTGGCGGGCGAGGTGAAGGAGATCGGTGCCGCGTTCGCGGAGTGGCGGGAGCGTTAGACGAAGGAGGTTGAGGCGGTGGTAGAGGTCTTCGCGGAAGGAGTTTTGTTGGACGAGATCGGCGAGAGGACGGTTGGTTGCAGCGATGAGGCGGACGTCGATGGCGATTTCGCGCGTGCCGCCGAGGCGGCGGATGGCGGCGTCTTCGATGGCGGTGAGGAGTTTGGCCTGCGTGCCCGCGGAGAGCGTGCCGATTTCGTCGAGGAAGAGCGTGCCGCCGTCGGCGGCTTCGAAGAGGCCGATGCGGCCGCGTTTGGCATCGGTGAAGGCGCCGCGCTCGTGGCCGAAGAGTTCGGATTCGGCGAGGGTGTCGGGGAGCGCGGCGCAATTGACAGAGATGAACGGGCGGTCGGCGCGGGGACCGGAACGATGGAGCCAGCGAGCAAGGACGGTTTTGCCAGTGCCGGTTTCGCCTTCGAGAAGGATGGGCGGGAGGCGGTGTTCGAGGCGGCGATCAGTGGCGAGAATGGTGTCGAGTTGCGTGCGGAGTGCGCGGAGGGATTCGCCGAAGAAAAGGTCGGAGGATGCGGCGGTGGTTTGCGCGGCGCGGTGTTCTTCGCGGCGGGCGGCGCGGCGGGTCGCGTGGCAACGCGCGAAAGCGAACGGGATTTCGTCGGGTTCGAACGGCTTGGTGAGGTAATCGCCGGCGCCGTGGCGCATGGCTTCGACGGCTTCCTTGATGCCGCCGAACGCGGTCATGACCACGACGGCGGTGTTTTCGGAGAAGGCGTTGGCGCGAAGCAGGTCGAGGACGTCGCCGTCGGGCAGATGGAGGTCAACGACGGCGAAGTCGAACCGCATGTCAGCGAGGAGGCGGCGGGCTTCGTCGAGACGCGAAGCTTCAGTGACGTCGGCGCCGACGAGGCGGAGGTGCGCGGCGAGACGTTTGCGGAGCGGGACGTCGTCTTCGAGAATTAGGATTTCGCAGCCGGGGGTAAGCGCGGGAGCGTCGGGCATGCGCGGGGAAGTGCGCGACGGGGGCGGGGAGATTACAAATTTAAAATTTGTGAGTGGTGACGGCGGGAGTGCGCTCGCGGCCTGTGGGCGAAAAAAAGCGCGGCTGAAGGGCCGCGCTGGGAGGAGAACGAGAAAGATTAAGAGAACGAGAACGAGGAGCGGCAGGTGGTCGGGGTGTTACGCGAAGGAGTAGTTATAGGGTTTGCGCATTTTACGCTTCAGGTAGCGGTTGGCTTCGCGGGCGTGGGAGCCGACGAATTTCTCCTTGTCGGAATCCCACGTGAGTTTCTTGCCGGTGCGGAGCGAGATGGCGCCGAGGTGGCACATGATCGCCGAGCGGTGGCCGGTGACGACGTCGCAGATCGGATCCTGGCGGGAGCGGACGCAATCGAAGAAGTTTTTCCAGTGGTCGTTGCTCTTGTAGAGACGCTCGGCGTTTTCGGGGAGCGGGGCGCGGAGGAGATCGCGGTCGCTGGCCTCGATGACGTTGCGGTTGACCCAAATCCAGCCGTCTGTCCCCACAAAACGGATACCATTGCGCTGGCCGTCCTTGTTGAGGATTTCGCCGTAGATGGAGTCGTCGGGCGTGGTGTGAATGTTGAGCTTTACGCCGTTGGCGTAGGTGTAGTTGACGACGTAGCTGCCGTAGGCGTCGTAGCCGCCGGGGATGGGTTCGGCGAGGCGGGTGGATTCGACCTCGCGCGGGGCGACGAGACCGACGGCCCAGTAGGCGATGTCGTTGTGGTGCGCGCCCCAGTCGGTCATGGTGCCGCCGGAGTAGTCATACCAGAAGCGGAACGTGCCGTGACTGCGTTCCTTCATGTATTCAACTTTTGGAGCCTGACCGAGCCAGAAGTCCCAGTTGAGGCCGGCGGGGACGGGCGACGATTTGAACGGGCCGCCGCGGAGACCTTGCGGGAGCCAGACGTTCGCTTCTTTGAGCTGGCCGATGCGGCCGTTGCGAACGAGTTCGCAGGCGAGGCGGAAGCGTTCCGAGCTGCGTTGCTGGGTGCCGGTTTGGAGAACGGTTTTGTTGTCGCGGACGGCTTTGATGAGATGGCGGCCCTCGTCGATCGTGAGCGTGAGAGGCTTTTCGGCGTAGATGTCTTTGCCGGCTTTGGCGGCGGCGATGTTGATGATCGTGTGCCAGTGGTCGGGCGTGACGTTGACGATGACGTCGACGTCCTTGCGATCGAGGACGCGGCGGAAGTCGGAGAACGAATCGGGCTTTTTTCCGTCGACGGTGAATTTGGCGACGGCTTCGGCGGCGTGGTTATCGTCGACGTCGCACACGGCGACGATGTTGCCGTGGTTCATGGCGTTCTGGCCGTCCCATTTTCCCATGCCGCCGCAGCCGACGAGGGCGATGTTGGGGCGGTCGTTGGCGGAGAGTTTGGGCGCAGCGGTTTCGGCGGCGAGGAGTTGACGCTCGATGAACCAGGACGGGAGGCCGGTGGCAGCGGCGAGAATCGCGACGCGTTTGACGAAGGAGCGGCGCGAGAGGTGGAAGTGCGGGGTGGACGAAGCGGACGAGGAGGAGTTGGGGTGGGTCATTTCAGCGAGAAGTGAAGATGGAGAAGGTCGGAGAAGCGGGACGAGGAGGCAAGCGGCAGGACGTGGTGGGGTGGTGGATCGTAATGGCAGGGCGAAGTGCGGGTGCAGTATCAGGATGACGCAATGGTTCTCGTTTTCCTACTCGCGATCATGCTGGTGAAGCGGAGATCGGTCGCGGGAGAACGCGAAAGAGAACGATTACGGGGACGAGGTGAGAGACGTCTCGCTTTATTTTTCTATTTTTAGGCGGCGGGAGTCGGAGTTGGCGGTGATCTCGGGGACATACATCGCGCCCGCGGTGACGGGGAGGGCACGGAAGTTGCCCGGGGTGACGGCGCGAAGACCGAAGCGGAGTTCCCACGTGCCGGCCTCGATGCGATCGAGGAAGAAGACGCTGCGATCGTCGTGCTCTTCCCGATACAACGGGCGCCCGGCGTCGGCCGTGGTCGAGGTTTCGTTTCGTGTGTTGGGGAGATGAACAAGGCGGGCGTCCCAGCCGCTGAGCGGGTTGAGGGGTTCGCAACCGGCGGGTTTGGGGACCTCGATCATGAGGTATTCGAGCTCTTGAGGAACAGTGAGGGTGATGCGGGCCGTGACTTGTTCGGCGATGCGAGCTGAACCGTTGGGAGCGAGTGGCTCGGGAGTGAGACGGAGCATGCCAATGAGGGTCGGTTCGGCTTTTTGGCGTTCGAACGTGCGGGATGTTTCGATGAGGTGAGCGCTGGGCTGGACGCTGTCGCCGCGGGCCCAGGAGGAGGCAAGGGCGGTGGCGAGGACGGGAGTGCGGCCGGAGGTGCGGCGGACGGTGAAAGTATTTTCACCGGGACGGAGGGCGGAGGCGGGGATGTCGATGGCGGCTGGGATTTCGAGAAGCGTGTCGCGGGAGAATGCGATGCGACGGATGGACGTGTCGTTGGCGAGGAGTTCGATTTCGCCGGACGCGTCGAGCTGGCCGTGGTGCTGGAGGAAGGTGTTGAGGGCGAGAATGGCGAGAGCGGTGTCGCGCGTGCTGGACCAGTGGGCGCTGCGGCGATTGAGCGCGAGCCAGTGGGCAGAAGGTTCGACGAGTGGGTTTTTCGGATCCAGGGCGAGGAAGGCGAGGAGCGTGACGGCCGTGGATTCGACGGCGCCTTCGGAGGCGCGCCAGTAGTTCCGGGCGGCGCCCCAGAAGGCGGTTTCGCCGAGGCCGGCGGCGGAGGCGCGCTGGACGCCGTTGTCGAGATTGCGGAGGAGCGTGGCGGATTGGTCGGGCGTGCCGAAGCGTTTCGACGCGAGAGCGAGCCAGGCGCGGCCGGAGGCGGAGAGACGGTCGCGTTCCGTGAAGGCGGTGGTGAAGCGGGTTTGGAGCTCGGGAAGTTGTGTAACGTTGGGAAGGCTTTCGAGGCGCGCGACCGCGGCGAGGGCGAAGGCGGTGGAATCGTCGAAGGACGTGGAGGCGTTGAGGGCGAGGGCGAGAGAGCGGTGGGATTTCTCGGCAAGTGTATCCGGAATCTCGATGCCGGCGTCCGCGGCGAGGGAGAGACCCCAGGAGACGTAGGCGGTCATCCAGAGATCCGGCGAAGCGCCGGGCCACCAACCGTAACCGTGCCATTGGTGGGCTTTGTCGAGACGGGCGAGGCTTTGGCGGACGACCTCGTCGATCGAGTCGAGGCCGGCGGTCTTTTCGCGGCGGGCGCGATCGGCGGCGGTTTCGCGCGCCAGAATGCGGCGTTCGACGGCGGCGGGATCAAGGCCGAGATCGGTGAGGGTTTGGCGAACAACGACCGCGGGGAGGAAGCGGCTCATGGTTTGTTCGACGCAGCCGTAGGGGAAGTCGATGAGGTAAGGCAGTGCGTCGAGGAGGGTGAGTGCGTGGTTCGGCGAGAGTTGGACGGAGACGTGCGTGCGCGAAGGATCGAGCGGTGACGGCAGGGCGAGCGAGAAAGATGTGACGCGGGAGTCGGCGGCGAGGCGGCCGAAGGAGGCGGTGTGTTGTTGGAGTCCGTCCTCGAGGATGGGCAGCGGAAGCTGCATGGCGTCGGACTCGGCGCCGGCGTGCGCGGTGAGGGTAAGTTCGGCGGCACCGGGAGTGGTGGCGCGGAGCGGCCAGGCGGTGGACGATTCGGAATGAGGAGCGACGGAGATGGTTTGCGATGGAAGCAACGCGATAGGTTCGAGCGGGCCGGAAAGGGCGAGAGTGGCATGGGCGTCGAGAGGCGAATCGGTGCGATTGACGAGCGTGGCGGACGGCGAAGCGGTGTCGCCGGCGATGAGGAAGCGGGGGAGGTTGAGGCGGGCCTGGAAGGGGAGCGACGTGCGTGCGAAGGCGCGGGCAGCGCCGAAGGTGTCGCCGTCGGGGCCGGTGGCGTGGGCGTCGATACGCCAGCGGGTGAGGTTGTCGGGAAAGTTGAAGGAGACGCGGGCTTCGCCGCGAGAGTCGGTGAGGACAGACGGAGACCAGAAAGCGGTGGAAGCAAAACGCGTGCGGAGATGGAGGGCGGGGGGGCCAGCCGATGGTGCGAAGTTTCCGGCCGTGGTCGTCGCGCTGGCTTCATCGTGCAGGAGTAAGTTCGCGCGCGCGCCGGCGAGGGTATGGCCAGCTTTGTATCCGGCTTCCACTACACTGTTCACGGCGAACGGAGAGAGGGTCACGACGTCTTCATCGATCGTTTCTGACGGATTCAAGATCGCGCCCGGGCGGGGATCGGCGAGGCGAACGATCGGTCCGGAATCAACGGTGGACCAGACTGGGCGAGCTTCGACGATGCGGGAGGCGCGAAGGAAGTCGGGCAGTGCGGCGTCCGGCGCATCCGTTTCCGGCGAGACGAGGGAAATGACGGCGTCGTCGGCGACGGCGAGAGTCAGTTCGACGTTGGCGGCGGGTTGGCCGGAGGAGGTTTTGGCGGCGACGACGAGTTGGGTGGGGTCGCCGGGACGGTGTTCGTCGGCATCGGCCGTGATGGCGGTTTCGATCAAGTGATCTGTATTCGAAACTGAGATACTTGAAGTGGCGGAGACGCGATGATCCGTCGGCGTGGACGTGGCGTGAAATTCGACGCTGCCGGAGCCGAAAAGCGTGGGGAGGTGGTCGAAGGTATGGAGCGAAAAGCGGCCGTGGAGGACGGCGGGTTCAGTGAGCAGGTGGGAGACGCCGCGGACGGTGAACCACGCGCGCGCGGCCCCGGCTGGAGCGATGCCGAGAGCGGGGAGCGGTTGGTTGCTGTGCGTTTCGGCGGGGAGGACGATCGCGGAGATTTCGGGATTGAGAGCGAGATCGGGTGCAGACGGGTCGACGGCGATCAGGGACAGGACTTCGCGGCGAGCATCGAGAAGCGGGTCGCCGGGACGATCGCGGCGTTGGGAGTCGAAGAGGGTGCGGCGGCCCCAGAGACGGTGGACGACGGGGGAGATTTCGCGATCAGTGAAAAAGCGAAGGCGGAAGGCGCCCGGGCGCGGGAGGCGGAATGAAGTTTCGAGGCGACCGTCGGCGGAAGGTAGTGGTTTTTCGGAGACAACGGTTTCGGTGTAACCGGCGTGAACGAGGCGCCAGGTGTCGGGAACGCGCTGGGTGGCGCTGCCGACGCGTTGCCATTCGGCGGAGACGCGTTCGGGAGGGACGATGGCGCCCATGTCGTCGATCCACACCTCGGTCCAACGAAGTTCGAGAAGTTGAGCGCTGCCATCGAAACGGGCGGGACGATTCTGGCCGTCGCGGACGACGGCGGAGACGGAGATCGTTTCGCCGACGCGAGCGAGGCGCGGTGTGGTCCAGCCGAGCGGGTCGAGCGTGAGACCGGTTTCGCTGATGGTGAGGGTGGTGTCGGCGTTGGCGGAGGCGGCGCCGGTGGGATTGACGGCGGCGTTCACGCGCAGACGCGTGTTTTCCGGAAGAAATGCCGGGAGCGGCAACGTGAAATCGGCGTGTCCTAGCGCGTCGGTGGTGCCGGTGAGCGGGCGTTCGGCCAACGAGCGACTCCATTCGGCCACGGTTTCGTCGGGGGAAGGAAAGAAGTCGTCGATGTAGAACTGGCAGGTGACGGGGGCTTCGGTGAGCGGACCGCCGGAGAAGTAAGAGGCGTTGACGCGAACGGTGATTTCGCGGCCGGGACGGAGTGTCGCGGGCTCGCTGGCGAGGGAAACGTTGGCAATGACGGCGGGAGGGACGAAGCGATCGACCTGGAAGAGCGAGGTGGAGGACTCGATGCCACCGCCCTCGTGCTCGCGGAAAAGATCGAGACGGGCGTGTCCGGGTCGAACATCGGCGGGAATCTCGATCTCGCCGTGCGCGGTGCCGTGGGCGCTCAGCGAAAGCGGGGTGGTGTCGACGAGCGTCGTATCGTTTAGAATGATACGGTAGCGAAGGGACTCGAGATTGGCGGGGATGATGAAGCGATCTTCATGGCGCTCGCGAGCGACGAGCCGCCAGCGGGCGGTTTCGCCGGGACGGTAGAGCGGACGGTCGGTTACGACATCGACGTAGATCGATTCGGGGCCATCGCGTCCCAAGGCAAAGAAGGGCAGCAACACGGGGTGATCGCCGATGAAGGCGAGCGTGTTGTGCGCGTGGTCGGAGAGGAGAGGAAGGCTGGCGGCACCGGATGCATCGGTGGTGGCTTCCCAGCGCGCGAGCGGGTTTCGACGGACTGGAGTGAAACCTTGGATACGGGCGTTGGCGATGGGCGTGCCGTCGCTCGCGTGGAAGGCGAACAGCTGGCCGGACGTGGCGCTGGAAAGTTGCGCAAGGGCGCGGGCCGAAGAGGCGAGAAAGCGGCCTTGCCAAGTGACCGAGTCGCCGGTTTGGGGGCGGCGACCTTCGATGGTGAGCAGATAGGCACCCGCCGGGAGAGAAGGGGCGGCGTCGATGACTTGAGAGTGCCAGGTCAGGTGCGTGGCGCTGGCGAGTGGAATCGACCATTCGCGAAGCCGCTCGGCGGAGGTGGGGTGAACGACCTTGTTGGACGGACGAGGCGTGAGGCTGTCGGCAAGGTCGAGCGAGATCCAATCGTCAGGCGAGAGACGGTCGAGAGTGACGTGAAGCGAATCGAGGCCGGCGGTGCCGAAGCTGAAGCGGACGGGAGCGTCGGGAGCGACGACGGACGGGAGGTGGACCAGGAGTGTGGGGTCGGAGAGAGATTGCTCAATCGTGCCGAGTTCGGAGCGGAGGGAGTGGACGAGGGCGGCGGGTTGAGCGGGGAGTTGGTCGCGGACGGCGCGAATTTCGGCGAGCAGAGCGGGGACGTCGGCAGGTGTGTTCGGAGCCATGTCGGGAGACCAGCGCGAGCGGATGCGCCAAAGGAGCGCTTCGGCGTGGATGAAAGGCGCCCAGATTGTGGATGGAGCGGCGGCGGCGGCAGCGGACCACAATGTGGCGTGGTCTTGGCGATCTGGAATCGAAGCGGAAGAACGCGGTGCAGAGAACGTCCGTGCGAGTTGCCAAGCAGACCAGGCGCGATCGTCAGGGGCAGTGGCCACGCGAGCGGCGTGGGAGAGATGTGCGCGAAAAGCGGAGAATTCTGCGTGGTAGATCGCGGACGAGTCGGTGAGCGATCGTTGAAGGAAATCGACGTAGCGATGAGCGCTCTCGGCGGTAGGTGATTGCGAAGCGAGGTGGTCTGCGATCGCGGTGCGGAGTTTCCAGGATTCTCCGAGGCCGAGTTGTTCCGCGAGATCGGCACGGCTGGTGAGCAGACTGATCCAGAATTCGTCGCGGACGCGCTGGGAGTTGTGATAGGGCGCGGCGAGAGAGTCGAAACGGGCGAACAGGTCGATGGACCAGTTGAGACCGCGCTGCCAGCGGGTGGTAATTTCGGAGCGCCAGCTGGCGTCGAGGATCCAGAGTTCGAGCCAGCGGCGGGTGTCCGGATCGGGGGCGACGCCGAGAGCGGCGGTGTAGCGTTCCTTCGCGTGTTCCCAGGAGTTTTCGGCGGCGAAGGATTGAGCCTCGGAAAGGAGCGTCGGGTAGTCCTTGGGCGCAGTCGCGGCGGCGAGAAGGAACGGAAACAGAGCGACGAGGAGAAGGAAACGGCGCATGGCGAGGAGCGTTGGAAGGGGCGGCTTGGTGGCTCCCTTATTTGGAATAGAGGGAGGCGAGGGCGGTGGCGGTTTGGCGGAGGGTGGAGCGCAATTCGGGCGGGGAGAGGACCTCGGCGTGGGCGCCCCAGCTGAGTATCCATTGTTCCACTTCGGTGAGGGCGCCGAGGCGGAGATGGAGCTCGAGGGCGCCGTCGGGGAGGTCGCGCATTTCCTGGGATTCGTGCCATTCGCGTTCGCGAATGCGCTCGGCGACGGTGGCGGAGAAACGGATGACAACCCTGTAGTCGCCGGTGCCGCCGAGGACGCCGAGAGCGTTGGCGAAGAACTTTTCGGGGGAGAAGTCGGCGGGGCGGGTAAAAGACTGCTTGGTGCTGACGGCGTCGGCGATGCGCGGAAGGGCGAAGGTGCGGAGGGCGTCGCGTTGGAGATCGTGGCCGACGAGATACCAGAGGTTTTCGCGGTTGGCGAGGTGGTAGGGGCGAACCCGGCGGTTGGATTTTCGGGTGTCTCCGGGTTTTCGATACGTAAAGGTGACCTCGTGTTGATGGAGGACTGCAGCGCTGAGGGTGTTGAAGATGGCGAGGTCGGTTTTGCCGAGGCCGATGTTTTTGAAGGAGACGGATTGGAGTTCGTCGGCGGGAGAAAACGAGATGCGGTCTCGAAGGCCGCGGGAAAGTTTTTCGAAGGAAGCCTCGAGCTGGCGGTGAAAAGGGGTGCCGCGGTATTGCTGGAGAGCGCGTTGGGCGACGAGGAGGGCGAGGAGTTCGCCTTCGGAGACATTGACCGTAGGGAAGGCGGTGACGGGCTGGGTATAGCGGTAGGCTTGGATTTGCGCGTCGAATTCGATGGGAAGATCGAGGCGATCGCGCATGAAGGCGATGTCGCGGACGATGGTTTTCCGCGAGACCTCGAGAAGGCGCATGAGCTTCGTGCTGTTGGTGAGGGCTCCGCGGCGAAGCTCGTCGTGAATTTTTAGCATGCGCTCCAAGGGAGGGCGGGAGAGTTGGGCGCGTAGGGCGGGCATGGAGAGGACTTAAAGGTGATTACGCCGGAGATGAGGCGGAGGATTCGCGCAGTGGTTTTTAAGGTGGGACAGGGAATGTCCCACCTCGGGTGGTATGGTCTCGGCATGAAATCGCAACGCCGCCAGAAAAAATGCTTCGTTCCTCTCGCGCTCACTTGGTCGCACTGCGGGGCGCTCTATCGCGTCACGGCTTGGCCGGAGGCGCGGTTCGAATGCTTGTATGGTGAGGATTGGATCGAGACTTCGCCGACGGAGGACGCGCTGGCGTCGGCGGCGATCGAGTGCGATGCGAGGGCGTGGGCGGGCTATCTCGAATTTGTGCCGACTGCGGTGCGCGAGGTGATTGCGCGGTTTGGGGTGGGCCGGATGGAAGCACTGCAGGTGGTGGCGCGTTGTCCGGAGTTGGTGAACGAAGTGGCGGAGACGCCGTCGCTGTCGGCGTTTGTGGCGGCGCATGCCGCGCTGCGTGGGACGGGTGGCGCGTGCTGGGCGGAAATCGCTGCGGTGCACGAGCGCAGCGGAATTTTCGGATTGCTGGAGTGGCTGGGGCTGCCGGCGTCGCGGCAGACGCTGGGGATTTTGCAGAGCATCGTGGAGCCGGATGTGCCGAAGCGTTTGTTAGAACCGCTGCGGAATTTGCTGTGGGAGCCGACGGCGATCTTTGCGTTGCAGCGGATGCCGGCGATCACCGACCGCGATCTGGCGCGGACGTGTCACGCTCTGGCGGCGTAAAAAAAGGGACGGGTTGGAGACCCGCCCTACCGCGCGATTACTCGGGGTCGCGGCGCTTGAGGGCGGCGCGGGCGGATTCGAGTCTGGCGCGTTCTTTGGCGGTGAGACTGTCGATGCCGGAAGTGGCGATTTTATCGAGGAGGGCGTCGATTTCCGCCATGGAGCTCTCGCGGGCGGCGGGCTTGGGCGCGGCCGGTTTCGGTTTTGACGGTTTGGGGTCAGGCAGGACGCGAAGCTTGGGGTTGCGCGACGGCAGCTTGATCGACGGGAGAACGAGACGGCCTTGAAAATAGCGGATGTAGGCGTGCGCGAAACCGGTGGTGGCCCACAAAGTGAGGAGGTGGGTGACATCGTTGGCCGCGAGCGCCATGAGGGTGTAGATGCCGACGAGGACGATCGCGACCCACTTGGCGAGCAGGTTGAACAACAGCATCGCGTTGGGGTAGAGCGTCGCGAACGCGACGAAGATGGCGAGCGAACCAGCCTGGCCTACGAAAGCGGTGGGCCGCCAAAGACCGATCAAGGTGAGCACGAACGGAGTGACAAAGTAGAGGCAGGCGTAGAGTTGGAGGAAGGGGCGTCGGCCGATGTGGCGTTCAACCTCGCGACCGAACCAGATGAGCATCGCCATATCGATGACGAAACCGAGGCTGGGCCGATTGAGGAGCCCGTAGGTGACGAGCCGCCAAACTTCGCCGCGGAGCACGCCGTCGCTGGTGAACATCATCCAACTCTGGAACGTCGTCGCGCGACCGAACATCAGCAGCGTCGTGATGAGCATGGAGGCGGTGAGAACCGCGACGACAAGGTGCGCGGCGTAGATGGGGTATCCGCGAATCCATGTCACGGGCTGGTTTTCGTCGGTATCACCGTAGAGGCTCATGATAGGTGACGCGAAGCTGCCCAAGGGGGCGGCGAACCGCAAGAATCGAGGCGGGAAATGTGTTGGCGCAGAGAAGGCGCGCAACGAGCGATTCGTGAGATTGCGCTGGAGCAGAGGCGGTGGCAGTCGTCGGCGCATGGTTACACGACGACTTATTAGAATCGCGATGGCGGCGACGTGCGCGGTGGGCGGGGTGGTGGGAAGCGAAGCGACGAAGGAGCCGGTGGATCCCGGCTTTAGTGTCAGCAGAATGGATACATCGGTGCGGCCGGGCGACGACTTCTCGCGCTACGCGGCGGGGAAGTGGTATGAGGCGACGGCGATTCCGTCGGACAAATCGCGTTGGGGCGGGTTTGACGAATTGCGCGAACGGAATTGGGCGGCGTTGCGGGCGATCGTGGAAGAGGCGGCGGCGCAGCCGGGAGAGGATGACACGGTGCGTCGCAAAGTGGGCGATTTTTATGCGTCGGCCATCGACACGGAGACGATCAACGCGCTCGGGTTGAAACCGGTCGAGGCGGAGCTTGCGGCGGTGACCGCGGCAGAGACGAAGGACGAGTTGTTCAAGCACGTCGTGCAACAGCACCTCGGGATTGGCGCACCGTTTTTCAGCGTGGCGTTTTATCCGGATCAGAAGCGGAGCGACGTGTATGGGTTTTATTTGAACCAGGGCGGGATGAGCCTGCCGTCGAAGGAGTATTATTTTTCGGACAAATTTGCGCGGGAGCGGTGGGAGTTTGTGGGGCACGTGGCGAAGATGCTGGAGCTGGCGGGAGAGCCGCGGGCGACGGCGTTTCAGCGAGCGGAGACGGTGTTTGCGATCGAGAAAGCGCTGGCGGAAAACGCGAAGCTGCCGGTGGAGCTGCGCGACCGCGTGGCGAATTACAACAAGATGACGATCGAGGAGGCGGCCGCGGCGTTTGAAGGGTTTCCGTTGAAGCTGGTCGTTGCGGAACTCGGCCTGCCCGGCAACGCGACGGAGGTGATCGTGGGGCAGCCGAAGTTTTTCGAAACGCTGGCGAAGGTGACGGCGGAGCGGTCACTGGAAGATTTGAAGGTTTATGTGCGCTGGCAGTTGTTGCGCGCGGCGGCGCCCTTTCTGGCGGAGCCGTTCGAGCAGGAAAGTTTCCGCTTCAACGGAACGGTGTTGAATGGAACGCCGGAGCAGGAACCGCGCTGGCAGCGGGCGACGAAGACCGTGGATGGAGCGATTGGCGAGGCGCTCGGGCAGCTTTATGTGGAGCGGCATTTTCCGCCGGAAGCGAAGGCGCGGATGATGGAGATGATCGAGAACATCAAGACGGTGATGCGCGAGCGATTGGAGACGGTGGAGTGGATGACGGAACCGACGCGGCAGAAGGCGCTGGCGAAGTTTGCACGGTTCTCGCCGATGATCGGGTATCCCGAAAAATGGCGCGACTACTCGGAAGTCGAAGTGAGGCGCGACGACTACTTCGGGAATGTGAAACGCGCGGCGTTGTTTGAATCGAAGCGACTCATTGGGCGCACCGGTCAGAAAGTCGACAAGCGCGAGTGGGGCATGACGCCGCCGACGGTGAACGCCTATTTCTCGCCGGTGACGAACCAGATTGTATTTCCCGCGGGGATACTGCAGCCGCCGTTCTTCGATCCGCAGCTGGACGATGCGGTGAATTATGGCGCGATCGGTGCAGTGATCGGTCACGAGATCACGCACGGATTTGACGATCAAGGGCGGCGCTACGATGCCGACGGAAACCTGGCGGATTGGTGGACGCCCGAGGATGAGCAACGATTCCGGGAGCGGGCGATGGTGGTGGTGGAACAGTTCAATGGTTATCACGCGCTGCCGGGACTGGCGATCAACGGTCAGCTGGCGCTCGGCGAAAACATTGCGGATCTTGGCGGAACCTCGATCGCGTTCGAGGCGTTTCAGCGGTCGTTGAAAGGAAAGCCGACACCGCCGAAGATCGACGGCCTGACGGCGGAGCAGCGGTTTTTTATTTCGTGGGCGCAGCAGTGGCGGACGGCGTATCGCGACGATGCGATGCGGCTGCAAGTCGCGCGGGGGCCGCATGCGCCGGGAAATTTCCGCGGGTTCGGGCCGTTGGTGAATCAGCAGGCGTGGTATGATGCCTTCGGTGTAAAAGAAGGTGACGCGTTGTGGCGGCCGCCGGAGAAGCGAGCGAAAATCTGGTAGGTTCCATTGAGGCCGCGACGAGGATGTCGCGGCCTTTTTTTAGGCGGTGACTTGGGCTGGGATTCCTAGGGAGGCGCCGGTGGTTTTACCGAGGACAAGGCCCGCGGTGGAACAGGGCGATAAGGCTGGGCGACCATGGATGCGCTATGAAACCTTCCACCCCTTCCGCGCTCCGTTGCGCGCTGGTTTTTTCCGCGGCGTCGATGTGCGTCGCGTTGTATGCTGACACCTCGACGACTGCGGCTGGTTCGACCTCGGCGAACCGGGATCGCGTCTCGGCCGCAAGCACTGCATCTACGACGAGCGCGGTGAAGCTGAGCCGTTCGGATCGGAGCTTCTTCGAGAAGGCAGCGAAATCGGGAATGAAAGAAGTGAGTGTTTCACAAGCGACGATTGATCGCTTGATGAATCCGCAGGCGAAGGCCTTTGCGCAGATGATGGTGAGCGATCATTCGAAGGCGAATTCGGAGCTGATGGAACTCGCCGCCAAGAAAGGCGTGACGCTGCCGCCGAAAGAAGAGGCGCCGAAATTGATGGAGAAGTGGTCGAAGAAGACGGACGACCTCGACGAGGATTATATCGAGGAGATGGTGGACGATCACCAAGAGGCGGTGAAGTTATTCGAGGAGGCGTCGAAGAGCGAGGACCCGGATATCGCGGCGTTCGCGCGGAAAACGCTGCCGACCCTGCAGCACCATCTGACGATGGCGAAGGATTTGAAGAAGGCGTTGGACTAATCGCCTCGCGTCAGAGCCGGTGACGGCTCGCGCACCAAACGAGCGGAGCTTTGCTCCGCTTTTTTATTGGCTGGGAACCGGTTCGATGCGGACGAATTTGTGCTGTTCGTCGAACACCAGGCGGAAGCGGCCGTGGATGCCATCGGCTGCAATGAACTTGTGCAGCACCGAGGTGGGGAACTGAACGGTTTGTCCGTTGGTGGCGCGCGCGAAGATCCGGGGCGCTTCGCCGCGGTAGTAGGCGGCGACCTTTTCGGGGCTGAGACTCAGGCTGACGATGAGCTCGGGCACGCGGATTTCCTAGAGGTCCGCGCGCCGAACGGAAAGCCGAGAGTGTGGCGTGGCGATCGCGAACTCAGGTAACGGCAGAGAGTTCGGGGGCGGGTTGCGAGTGTCGCGGAATTCCGGCGCGGCCGCCTGCGGGCGTGTAGCGCCAGCTCGGATCGACGCGGTGCGGGCGCGTGAGGGCAACGCTGACGGCGATGTCGACTGCGGTGACGGCTGCGACAGCGGCAAAGGCACCGACGGTGCGGCGACGTTGATCGTCGCGGAAGCCACGAAAGGCAGCGGGCCGGGAATCGTGACGCGCGAGGGCGGCTCCGAGGAGCGCGAGGTCCATGATGTCACCGACCACGCGCGACCACATGTGCATGGTCGGTTTGGGGCGAGCGAGCAGTCCGGCGCCGGCGGCGAGTTCGCGCGCGCCGAGGAGGCGGATGAGGTTTTCGTTTTCTTCTCCGACGCCGACCGTCCGAGCGAGGGAACGCGGGGCGATGAGTTCAACGAGACCGAGTCCGATGCTGAACCAACCTAGATTTCGAGAAAGGGAGATGGAGTTCATGAGTTAGCATCGTCTGCTTCGGGCGCGGGCGAAATGGGGAGAATCCTGCAATGAGGGCACCGCAATTCGGAGAACGCGGTCAGTGCGCCGAGCGGGAGAGCGCCGGGAGAGGCTGGCGCGGAATTTTTGGCGTGGGTTCGAAGTTGGCCCGGACCCTGCTAGATATCCGTGGTCTCGCCCGCATAGCGGGGAGACGTTTGGGGTAACATAGAAAGCAATGGGCGGACCGCTTAGGGGTAGGCGGTCCGCCCTCTCTTTTGACGAGATAAGTTATGGCGTGGCACGAACGTTTTGGGCCGTAGCGGCTCCGGGTGACGCGCCGTAGGAGGGAGAGCCGGCGACCAGGTCGTCGTCGTGGAGATCCACGGAGATGCCGAAGAAAGCGGTATCGAAGGCGGGCAGGATCGTGCGGAACGGAGACCAGCGGCTCGAACTCGAATGAAAGACGGTGACTGCGCCTTGGTTATATGCTCCCGCGTAAGGGGCGCCTGCGGCGAGAAGGAAGTCGTCGATGGCGAGCGCGGTGCCGAACTCGTCGCCGGGTTGGGGGGAGGCGGAGAAGAGCTTCGCGTGGAGGGCGACGCGGGTTGAGCTGAGACGGAAAACGTAAGCCGCGCCGGCGTTGAAGCCGCGCTCGGAGTCGAGGGGCGCGCCGACGGCGAGCGCATGCTGATCGATCGCGACCGAGGCACCGAAAGCGGTGTAGTTCGAGGTGGGCACGCCGGCGGAGGGAGACAGGCGGGCGCATTCGATGTAGGCGCCGTTGTGGAGTTTGAAGAGATAAGCGGCTTGGGCGACGGGAGCGCCCACGAGCACGTGGTTGCCTTTGATGGCGACGGAGGCACCGAAAAAGGCGAAACGAGTGGGGTCGGAGGCGGTGAGTTTCGCGCGTTGAATCCAGCGATTGCCCGATCGAGTGAAGAGGTAGGCGGCGCCGGCGTCGCGATCGTGAGCGTTGTCGAGATAGGCTCCGATGACGATCGTCTCGCCGTCCATGGCGATGGCGGCGCCGAACTGTTGGCCGGGTGCGGCGTCGGACGGACTGATGCGCGAGTCGAAGGACCACGTATCGCCGGAGCGTTTGTAAACGTAAACGGCGCCAGAGGCGTCGCCTTGAAGGGCATCGTAAGGCGCGCCGACAGCGATGAAGCTGCGGCTCGTGGCGACGGCTTCGCCGAAGGAGCTGTAGGCGCCGGCGGTGCCGGGAGGAGCGAGGAGTTTGGTGCGTTCGGTCCACTGCGTGCCGGACCGGGCGTAAACGTAGGCGGCGCCGGCGTAGGCAGCGCGTTCGCTGTCGTCGGGCGCGCCGACGACGAGTGTGTCGGTGCCGATGGCGACCGATGCTCCGAGGCGTATGCCGGGTTGAACGGTGGAAGGAACGAGGGTTTGGGCGGCGGCGACGGCGGAAGCGCTGATGCGGAGAACGAGCGCGAGGAGAAGGCCGTGGCACAGCCACGACCGCGAGGAGCGGGAGGTCATAGTTTTAGCGGGGTTGAAGAAACCGGAGTAGGCACCCGGGGCGGGGTGGTTGAAGCTGCGGAGGGAAGCACGGGAAGGATGGGCTGAAGGCCACTCCTGTTAGTGAACGGCGACATGGACCGAGAAATCGCCGCTGTGAGCGCCCCCCGCATCGTCGAGCGGGAAACGGCTGCACGGTTCCCTAGGGAAGATGTAGCAGGCGGGCTCCGGTCGGGAAGGACGGAAAAACTGCGCGACGAACAGACGTGTTCGCCGCTGTCGCCTCGTAAGGGAAAACCGCAGCGATGTTTAGGCGTGGTGCCCCGTGGAAGCGAGGCTCTTGAGCGGAGCGGAAGGGTCCGATGGCGGGTGAACCCAAAAGATTACAAAGCGATTCTCAGCGCGGTGGAGGAGGCGATTGCGATCTGTGATCGCTATGGGGATCGGATGGATGAAGCGCGGCGGAAAGTGTGCAACGAGCTGCGCCAAGTGCGGGCGGAGCTGCGGCGGCAGTTGAATCTGCCTTTGTCGGATTCGCCTTAGCAGGCGAGCGGCGAGAAGACCCCAATTTTGGCGCCGCGGTAGTAGTGGTGACGACAAAGCGTTCACTGGATGTCGAACTCGCCTGCGGTGGCTGACTGTAGTGTCAGCGAACATTTGCGTTTGAGCGCGGTCGGCAGGGAACGCCGCTTTCAACTCATGACTGATCACGACGCACGCCGCATTATCGACTGGCTGGATTCGGCCTTGGAGTTGTTCCGAGCCAATGAAGGGCGTTTGAGCGTCAGGGAAGTGAAGATCCTCAGCATGCTGGCGGTAGCGCGACAGGAGTTGAACGAAGAGGTGAGTTCGCGGCGGGATCGTGCGCGCGGCGGAGCGGAGCCGACCGACGAATAAGGACTGTCGCGGCTGGCGCTCAGCGCGCGGCTTTCCAGCGCTCGTAGCGGTTGAGAGCTTCGCTCGGCGCGAGCGTATACCACGCGTAACCGGCAATGCGTTCGGAGGAGATTTCCGATAGATCGTAATGAATCGAGCGATCGCGATCGCCGAAGATCGGAGTGGCGGTGCCCGGTTCGTAGAAGCGAGCCCAGAGTGGTGGGGCGCCGGGAGATGGGACGACGTTGCCGCGGAAATCGCGCGGGGCGCTGGCGATACGAAGGTCGTGGAGGGCGGTCGAGCGGAACCATGCGATGGCGCCTTCGATCGCGGCAACGACAGAGGGCGAAGGATCGCGGACGGACATCAACAGTCGCGCGATGGTGGCGCTTTCGCGGGAAGCCTCGGCGATGGGTTCGAAGCTGCGGGCGGCAGCGGGGCGGAGGGTGAGAGGATCGTGTTGTTGGGCCCAGCCGGTGAGGCGGCCGGCGGCGTCGCGTTGCTGCGTGGCGAGAATGCAATCGATGCCGCGGGAGAAACGGATGGCGGCTTCTTCGCGGAGGGCGGGCGCGACCCACGCATAGGCCGGTTTGGCGTAGGCGACGTCGCGCAGGACCTCGAGGATTTGGGTCATGGCGTCGTCGTTGTAGGTCACGCCATCGTGATAACCGCTGATGAGCGGATACACCTGTGGGAATCCACCGTTTGGATACTGCGCGGCGAAGAGGTAGCGGAGTCCACGATCGAACGCGTTGCGCCAGCCGGTGCGAGCGGCCGCGGGGGCAGCGGAAATTACGCGGGCCAGAAAGCGCAATTCGGACGTGGTGGCGTCGTTGTCGAAGGTGGGCCCGCCGGTTTCGACGGAGGCAGGATCGATGGGCTGCGTGTAGTCGAAGCCCTTCTTCCATGCGCCGATTTGCATTTGAGCGGCGGCGATGTGATCCGCGATGCGATGGGCTTCGTCGGACGCATACCATTCGGCGGATTCGTGCAGCCGAAGTCCTTTGCTGTGGACGCTGCCGATGGGAGGCGCGGCCATCGGCTTGAGGTTGGAGGCGTCGGCGCGCGGGCGGACGGCGAGTTGTTGAAGGAGAGATTCGGAGCGTTGCCAGTAGTCGGTCCAAGCGGGGCGGACATCGGCGGGCAACGCGGAGATGCGAGCGGCCGTGAGCGGAGTGAAGGCGTTTTCCGGCCAGGAGCGCGGAGGAGGGGCGGCGATGACGAACGCGCAGAGCGTGCCGGGGACCAGGACGGTAAGAAAGCGGCCGAACATAGGGTATCGCTCTGTTTGACGAGGAAGGCAGTGAAACAGTTTCCGATGGTCGACGATGAGACCGATCCGAGGCGTTCAGTCTAAGATTGGAACGGAAGCGGGGTCTGCTTTCGCGCGCGAATGAAGAAGGGTGTGCCTTTATCATGAGCAGGACACCTCTCGTTTCCCACATTTATACCGCGGATCCTTCGGCGCACGTTTTCAACGGGCGCGTTTACATCTATCCCTCGCACGATCTCGACATCGATGTGCCGGAGAACGATCTCGGCGATCAGTATGCGATGACGGATTATCATGTCTTGTCGCAGGATCATCCCGAGGCGCCGGCGACGGATCACGGTGAGGCGCTGCATGTGAAGGATGTGCCGTGGGCCTTGAAGCAGATGTGGGCGCCGGATGCGGCGTATCGAGATGGCAAATACTACCTCTATTTTCCGGCAAAGGACAAAGATGAGATTTTCCGCATGGGAGTAGCGGTGGGCGACCGGCCGGAAGGACCGTTCAAGGCGGAGCCGGAGCCGATCAAAGGCAGTTTCAGCATCGATCCCTGTGTGTTTCGCGACGACGACGGCGAGCACTACATGGCGTTTGGCGGCATCTGGGGCGGGCAGTTACAGCGCTGGGCGACGGGATCGTATGTGGCGGACGGCAAAGAGCCCGAGGGCGATGCGCCGGCGCTGTATCCGAAAATGGCAAAGCTCACGACCGACATGCTGCAATTCGCGGAAGCGCCGCGCGATCTGGTGATCAACGATGCGCAAGGTGAGCCGTTGAAAGCGAAAGATACGGAGCGCCGGTATTTCGAAGGGCCTTGGCTGCACAAACGCGGCGACACTTATTACCTGTCGTATTCCACCGGGGATACGCACCTGCTGGTTTATGCGACGAGCAAGAGCTTGCGGGGACCGTTCACCTTCCGTGGGCAGATCATGACGCCGCCGATGGGATGGACGACGCATCACTCGATCGTGGAGCACAACGGACGCTGGTGGCTCTACTATCACGATGCGTCGCTCTCGCGCGGAGTTTCGTCGAAACGCTGCGTTAAAGTGCAGGAGCTCTTTTACGAAGCGGACGGCTCGATTCGCCTGATGCAACCGTAAGGCGCCACGGGGAAGGCTGGTGAAAACGCCGGCCTTGAGCCCCGGCCGGACGGTTACGTCTTTACGCCGGTAAACCGGTCGGTCGGGATGGAAGGTTCATGCCTCATCGGATTCTCTCCGTCGTTGCACCTTCGATACGCGGCCGGCTGACCGTCTTGATCATGGCGATCTTGCTGCCGGCTGCGTTGCTGACGGCGTGGTTGATCTGGCAGGTGTTTCACAATGAGCGGAGCGCGCGCGAGCGGCATCTGGCGGACACCGCGGAAGCGTTTTGTGCGCTGATCGATGTGGAGCTGCGCGAGCGTCTCGCCGTGCTGCAGGGGCTGGCTTCTTCGTCGGCGTTGGGACCGGGCGATTGGCGGGAGTTTCGAGCGCGGGCGCAGCGGGTGCTCGAGGGGCGGTCGGACTGGGTGATTCTGTCGGACGCCGATCATCGTCAGTTGGTCAATACGAGTTTGCCGGAGGATGCGGCGCTGCCGACGATGACGCATGTGGCGGACGCCGACGACTGGTTCGCTGCACGCGGGATATATGTTTCGAACCTGGTGCGTTCGGACGCGACGAAGCGGCTCATTTTGCACGTGTCGAAGCGCGTGGAACTCGGGGGGAAGCCGGCGATGTTAACGCTGGCGATGTTGCCTGAAGATTTTACGCGGCCCGTGCTGTCGCATCAGATTTCCGCCGGCTGGGTGATCACGGTGCTCGATCGGGAGAAGACGGTGGCGGCGCGGAGCCGGAGTCCGGAGCAGTTCGTGGGCGTGAAAGCCACGCATCATATTCAGCGTGCGCTGGAGAAGGGTTCGTCGGGCGTCGTGGAATCGGTGACGCTCGAAGGCGTGAAAAGCCTGGCGGCGTTTCATCGGTCGGACGAGAGCGGATGGACGGTGGTGGTGGGCTCGCCGCGCGCGGAGTTGCTGGCTCCGGCACGACGGGCGATGTGGCTCGCGCTGCTGGCGGCGGCGGTGGTGTGTGCGGTGGCGATTCCGACGGCGTTGTGGCTGCGGCGGACGACGGTGGCGGCGGTGCAAACGCTGGTCGCCGACACGGAGGCGCTGGCGCACGGACAGCCGGTGGCGAAGCGGCGGACGGGAATTCAGGAAGGAGACGAAGTTTCGGCGGCGTTGGCGGCGACCTCGCAGGAGTTGGCGGCGCGGCAGGCGGCGTTGGCGAAGGCGCGCGACGAGGCGCTGGCGGCGTCGCGGACGAAAGACGAATTTTTGGCGGCGCTCTCGCATGAGTTGCGCACGCCCTTGAATCCGGTGCTGTTGTTGGCGAGTGAAGCGGCGCGTGATGAAGGTTATCCGCCGGCGGTGCGGGAGATCTTCTCGATGATTGAGCGGAATGTGATGACGGAAACGCGATTGATCGACGACCTGCTGGATGTGACGCGGATTGCGGCGGGCAAGATCTCGTTGCGTCTGGAGCAGGTGGAGGTGGATCGCGTGGTGCAGGACGCGTGGGAATCGTTGCGCGCGCGAGCGGATCAGAAGCGGCTGGACGTGCGGGTGAGGCTTGGGGCGACGGGCGCGACGGTGCGGGGCGATGCGGTGCGCTTGTTGCAGGTGTTTGCCAACGTGCTGGGCAATGCGGTGAAGTTTACGCCGGAGGGAGGAATCGTGATGATGACCACGCGGGCCGATGCGGGAGCGCGGCGGGTGAAAATCGAGATCGCGGATAGCGGGATCGGCATGAACGCGGAGGAGATCGCGCGCGTGTTCGAGCGGTTCGTGCAAGGCGAGCATGCGAGCCATGGGCGCGGCTCCCGTTACGGCGGGCTCGGATTGGGACTTTCGATTTCGCGGTCGCTCGTCGAGATGCACGGCGGGCGGATCGAAGCGACGAGCGCGGGAGCGGGGCGCGGGTCGACGTTTACGATTTTGCTGCCGATGGAAGCCGCCGGTTGAGCTGCGGCTGGTCGGGGGCGGCGGGCGGCGGTGTCAATTTTTCGGATACATCCGCCGGAAGCCTGATCAACTCGTAGCGGTGAGAGACCGGCCGATTGGTCTGCCGAAGAAGATCGGCGAGCCGGGCGAGTTCGGAATCCAGGATTTCGGCAGCGTGGCGGAGAATGCGATAATCGGCGAAGAGGGACTCGAAATAATCGGCGCGGGACTCCTGGCGGGAGAGCTGGTCCGCGAAGAACGTTTCGATGGCGGCGTCATCGTCCGGATCGAGGCGAGCGTTATCGAGAAGGGCACGGACCTGGGCGAGACGACGCACTTGGATCTCAATCTGGCGGCGCTCTTCGAGGATTTCGAGGAGCGCATGGGCCTGACGCGATTGCGGCGTCTCGGTGAAAAGCGCGAGATTGATGCCTTCACGAAGATCGCGGGTGGAGAGGTCGGCGATGGTTTCTCCGTCGATCAGAAGGCGGTAAGTCGCGTGGTCGGATTCGTCGAAGGAGACGGTGAGGGACTGGCGGTTGAGTTGGTCTTGAACAGGAAACCACGCGAGGGCGACGCGAGCGGCGGGATCGATCGGAAACGGCAGGGCGAATTCCTCGCATGTGAAGGAAAGGCGACCGTCCTCGACGGCGACCTGCGTGATCCGGCCGTTGCGGGCGCGGGTGATCTCGCCGGTGGAAGGATCGAGGACGAAATCGGAGACGGTAGTCGGAACGTTTTGGGCGAGGAGAAAGTGACAGGCGATGAGAAGGTGGCCGGCGGCGTCGGGATGGATGCGATCGGGGCCGACCACCGTGGCGGTCGGCGAGGAGGACTGGACGTCGGCGTTGAGCGCGGTGAGCGGGGCGTGGAGGTCGATCAGGTGGCCGCGATGTTTGCGGGCGAGACGGGCGAGAATGGAGCGGGTGCGGGCGAGGGCGCGGTTGACGCCGTGGAAACTCGGCGCGTCGAGCTCGGCGGTTTCGTCGTAGGGCGACGGAGTGACGAAGAGGAGGGACGGCGGAGCGGGGCGGGCGGTGAGTTGCGCGGAGAGGAAGTCGAGATTCCACTCGAAGTTCTCGAGCGCTCGCGCGCGCCGTTCGGCGAGGTCGGGAGCGGTGTTGGCAGGATCGTAGTAATGGCGCCCGACATCGTTCATGCCGAACATGAATGAGATGATGGTGGGCGTGTGAGGGAGGACATCCCAGGCGATCCGGCGGCGGCCGTCGCCCACGGTGTCGCCGGCGGTGCCCGTATTCACAAGATGGATGCGGCGATCGGGGAAGCGCGTGAGGTAAAATGCGTTCAGGTAGGCGATGAAGCGGCCGTCTTCGGTGATGCTGTCGCCGAGAAAGCAGACGATCTCGCCATCGCGAAAAGGCTCGGGATCGAGGTCGTGGGCGAAGGCGATGAATCCTTGTCGGTCGAGCCAGGCAGCGAGACTCGCGCCCAGGAGAACTGCGACCAGCAGCAGCGCGGGAGGCGCGAGACGAGAGAGAAGCGTGGACGAGCGGCGGGACACGAAGCGGGGAAGCGTGAAAAAGGCGCGCGGCGCGAGATGGACCGCGGATTTCGGAGAGAGTGCGCGACGAGTTTTCCCGAACGATCGGGGTTGCGGCGCACTGCGCTTTCCGGGCGAAGGGAAACCCGCCGTTTACGCGGCGGGTTGATGGGCGAGAATTATTCCCACTCGACGTGGCCGAAGACGGTGAGCCGGCGGCGGGGGACGATGCGATGACCGAACGCGGGAGACTGACGGGCTTCTTTCATTGCGCGCATGGTGCGTTCGAAGAAGAACTCGCGTTCGCCGAAGGCGGGGCGGAGCTGGTCGAGCCAGGTGGCTTTCTCGTCGAACTTCGCGAAGAACGGGCGGCGGACCCAATCGGGTTCGCGGGCTTGGACGAAATGAAGGGAGAAGACTTTTTCGCCCATGATTTCGGTGATGCCGTCGACGATGACCTTGCCAGGCGTGGCGGACATCGACGGGCCGCGCACGGTGCGCTCGAGGCCGGAGACGCGACGGTAAGCTTTTTGAAAAATCTCGTAGCAGCGGGCGAGCGGGACCTCGAAGTAGCCCTTCGGGCCGGTGTCGCGTTCGACGAACATGTAGTAAGGAACGGCGCCGAGGCGGACCTGAAGACGCCAGAGATCGGCCCACGTGTCGGCGTCGTCGTTGACATGGCGAATGAGCGGAGCCTGGCAGCGGACGACGGCGCCGGTGCCCTTGATGCGGCGAAGGGCGGCTTGGGCGGCGGGAGTCTGGAGTTCGCGCGGGTGGCTGTAGTGCGCCATGAGGGCGAGATGACGGCCGGCGGACTGGACCTTTTCGAAGAGCTCGAGGAGCTCGTCGGAGTCGCTGTCGTTGACGAAGCGATACGGCCACCAGGCGACGGATTTGGTGCCGATGCGGATGGTGGTGATGTGGTCGAGCTCGGGGGTGAGGAGCGGCTCGATGTAGCGACGAAGGACGGCGGTGCGCATCACGAGCGGGTCGCCGCCGGTGATGAGGACGTTGGAGACTTCGGGGTGTTCCTTGAGGTAGGAGACGAGAGACTGGGCCTGTTGGCTGGCGAATTTGAGTTCGTCGAGACCGACGAATTGCGGCCAGCGGAAGCAGTAGCTGCAGTAAGTGTGGCAGGTTTGGCCGGGGCTGGGGAAGAAGAGGACGGTGTCGCGGTATTTGTGCTGCATGCCCGGCAGTGGCTGGCCGTCGAGGTAGGGAACGTTGAGTTCCATTTGACCTGCCGGGTGCGGATTCAAGTGGCGCTGAATTTGGCGGGCGGCGCGATCGATCGTGGCGGGCTCGGCTTCGTCGGCGATGAGACGCATGAGCCGATCGAGATCGGCGGGAGCGAGCATGCCCGGCTGGGGGAAGGTGAGTTGGAAAATGGGATCGTTGGGGATGTCGTCCCAGTCGATGAGCTCCTCGGTGACGTAGTGGTTGACCCGGAACGGCAGCACGGCGGCGACGGCGCGCATGGCGAGCAGGTGGTCGCGCGGGAGGCTTTGGAGCTGAGGAATTCGCGGAAGGTCGTGACGTTGATAGACGCGAAAGGTGCGAGGCTGAAGACGGGCGTGGGCAATCATTTTGGCTGGATTCCGGGTTGACGGTTTTTGCTGAGGACAAGCCGCGCGCACGGAGCGGCTGTCGAGAAACCAGAGCGCGCGGCGGAATGACGCTGGATGCGGACAACGCGCGTCGCGGGCTGGTGAAGAGGGTTTATTTCGACGGGCGATGTGCGGTCCGTCGAGCGCAACCGTTCGGAAATCGGAAAAAAATTCAGGCGTTCAGGTGAAGAGGGCAGACGCAAAAAAGCCCGCCGAAAACGGCGGGCTGAATCTGACAAAATCTTCAGGTGATCAGCTGAGCCAGAAGCTGAAGTAGAGGTAGATGCCGAGCACCATGCCGAGAACAACGATCGTGCCGATGATGTCGGCCGTGCCGATGCTGCGGCGGGTTTCGTCGCGTTGTTCCTTGGTGATCGCGCTGTAGGTGAGGCCGGCGATTTGTGCCGCGGCCGGGGCCGGCGCGGTGAGCGAGGCGACGATGACGACAATGACGCTCACGAGGAAGAGCATGCCGGAGTAGTAAAGGAAGTTGATGGTGCCGAAGGCGTAGAGCATGCCGGAATCGCCGAGCGCACCGGAACCGGCGGCGGCTTGGAGGCCGAGCTTCAACAAGCCGAGCGCGAAGCCGATCACGAGGCCGGCGAAGGCGCCGCGGGCGTTGATGCGCTTGTTGAAAAGGCCGAGGAGGAAGACGGCGGTGATCGGCGGAGCGAGATAGCCTTGGACGGCTTGGAGGTATTCGTAGAGGCCGCCTTTGGAGATGAGCGGCATGACGGGGATCCAGAGGATGCCCAGGACCACGACGACGCCGGTGGCGATGCGGCCGACTTTCACGAGCTCGCGATCGGGACGGCCCGGGCGAAGTTTGCCGTAGATGTCGACGGTGAAGAGCGTGGCGCAGGAGTTGAACAGCGACGCGAGCGAGCTCATCAGCGCGGAGAGCAGGCCGGCGACGACGATGCCGCGGAGACCGGCGGGAAGGAGCGTGGCGACCATGGTGGGGAACACGGCGTCGCCGCGGACGGAGCCATCGGCGTTGGTGGCGAGCGGCAGCATGCCCTTTTGATAGAGCGCGTAGCCGATCATGCCGGGAACGAGGAAGAGGAAGACCGGGAGGACCTTGAGGAAGCCGCCGAAGATGGCGCCGCGGCGGGCTTGTTGGAGGTTACGCGCTGCGAGGGTGCGTTGAACGATGTATTGATCGGTGCACCAATACCAAATGCCGATGATTGGGGAGGCGATCATGACGCCGAGCCAGGGGAAATCGGGGTCGGACAGCGGTCGCCAGAGAGCAAACTGAGAGGGGTTTTCGCCGAGGATGGCTTTGAGTTCGCCCCAGCCGCCGAGCTTGCCGAGGGCGAAAAGGGTGATGAACACCGAGCCGCCGAGGAGGAGAATAGTTTGGGCGACCTCGGTGTAAACGACGGCGCGAAGACCGCCGAAGACCGTGTAGATGCCGGTGAGGACGACCGTGGTGATCGCGCCGACCCAGAACGCGTTTTCGGGTGAGCCGAAGGTGTCGGGGAGCAGCGCTTGGAAGACGACGGCGCCGGCGTAAACGGTGACGGAGACCTTGGTGAAAACGTAGGCGATGAGCGAGACGATCGAGAGGGCCCAGCGCGTGCGGGAATTGAAGCGACGCTCGAGGAACTCGGGCATCGTAAAGACGCCCGAGCGGTAGTAGAAGGGAACGAAGACCCAGCCGAGCAGGAGCATGATCCACGCGTGGAGTTCCCAGTGGGCCATGGCCATGCCGCTCGTGGCGCCGTTGCCGGCGAGACCGACGATGTGTTCGGAGCCGATGTTGGAGGCGAGGAGCGAACAGCCGACGACGAACCAGCCGATTTCGCGGCCGGCGAGGAAGTAGTCGGCGGATGTGGCCTGCTTACGCGAAGACCAATAGACGATGCCGACGAGCAGCAGGAAGTAGGAGGCGACGATAATCCAGTCGAGGGTAGCCATAGAGGTTGGGGTGGCAGAAAGGGCGGGACGTTGAGCGGAGGCCGGGAGGATTGCGAGCGCACATGCGGTCTCACAATGGGAACGTCACGGAACCGTTCGATGGTGGAGGAGGGTATCAGGATGAGGCACCGGAAGAAACCCGGAGGCGGAAGGTGAACTGTGCGATAGGTTGGTTGTCGGTGAGTCGAGCCGGCTTGGAGCGATCAACCGCAAACGTAGTCAACCCGAGGAGTCGTCATGAGCGTTCGAGTGAAAATCGTTTTCTACAGCCTTTACGGGCATATCTACAAAATGGCGCAGGCGATCGCGGAAGGAGTCCGCGAGGTGGAAGGCGCGGAGGTGGAGTTGTTGCAGGTGCGCGAAACGCTGCCGGATGACGTGATCGAGAAAATGGGTGCCACCGAAGCGAAGAAAGCGATGGCGGGGGTGCCGATCGCGGATCCGAAGAAACTGGGCGAGGCCGATGCGGTGATCTTTGGAACAGGGACGCGTTACGGCAGTGCGACGGCGCAGATGCAGGCGTTCTTCGATGCGACGGGCGGGTTGTGGAGCAGCGGGGCGTTGGTGGGAAAAGCGGGCAGCTTGTTTACGTCGAGCGGGACGCAGCACGGCGGGCAGGAGACGACGCTCCTGAGCATGATGACGTTTTTGCTGCATCAAGGCATGGTGGTCGTGGGGGTGCCGTATGCGGAAAAAGGCCTTTCCTATATCGACGAGCTCTCCGGCGGAACGCCGTATGGAGCGTCGACGATCACGGGAGGCGACGGATCGCGAATGCCGTCGGAGAACGAATTGAAAATTGCGCGCTATCAAGGGCGCCATGTTGCGGAGATCGCGGCGAAGCTGGCGCGGAAGTAGAGGGAGGCGAGTTTCGCGGCCGCGGCGGGACGCTTTGCGCCGCGGCGTCTATGCGGCGTGAAAAGGCGCGGAGGAGCCTGATGGCGTCGGGGTGCCTGCGAGCCAGCGGCGGAAGGATTTGATTTCCGAGAGCGTGCCGGCGACGAGAACGTTGTCGCCGGCGTGGAGGCGTTCGAGGCCAGAGGGGGCGATGATCTTTTCGCCGTGGCGTTCGATGCCCACGACGCGGGTGCCGGTGAGTTGGGCGAGCTTGAGTTCGGCCAGGGTTTGGCCGGCGTGCGCGCCGTCGGGAATGACGAACGTCTCGAGAATCGAACCCCGGAATTCGTCGGCCTGGTTGGCCTGCCGGGTTGGGGTATCCAGAAGATGATTACAGGCGGCGGCGATCTGCTCGGTCTTGCCCATCAGCAGGAGTTTGTCGCCGGGGTAGACGCGGAGGTCGGGACGGATCGCGGTGATAACGTGACCATTTCTTTCGAGTTCGAGAACGGCGCAGCCGAAGCGGGAAGGAATGGCGAGGTCGAGCAGGGTGGTGCCGGCGTAGGCGGCGTTATCAGGGATGACGCATTCGGTGAGGCGAACGTCCCATTGCTCGAGGTCCTGCTGGCGCTTGCCGCGCGCGGCGTCGGCGGCGGCGGCACCGGGACCGCGCGGATCCTCGGCGAGAACCTCGCGCATGGTCGTTTGCCACTCGCTGTGCCAGTAAATGAGTTTGCGGGAGAAAATCGCGACCACGACCACGGCGGCGATGGCGATGATGCCCCAGCCCCAAAGGCCAAGCTGATCGAAAGGCACGAGCGCGTAGATCCAAATGCCGAGGCCGATCGACATGAGGCCGATGAGGGCGTTGCGCACAACTGGGGCGGGTAGAAGTCGCGAGGAGCCGGCGACGCTTTCGGCGACGATCATGGCGACCGCGGTGAGATTTCGCCAAATCGCGACGATCGGAATGAGTGCGATGATGGCGATGATGCTCCAAAAGACCCAACCCGTGACCTCGCGCTCCAACCCGGCGACCTCGCTGTAATCATCGAGGAAGTCGAGGAGTTGGGGTGAAAAGACCATGACCCCGGTGACGAACAGCGCTTCGACGCCAGTTTGGGCGAGGCGACCGCGGATCAGTTTCCACGCCATGGAGTTGGTCGGCTGAGACTGCACCTGCTGGATCCAATTGTGATAGGCGTCGAACGTTCGCTGCATCCAGCGCGGCTCCACCCGTTCGCCGAAGCGAAGGATGGCGTCGGCGTGGCGATTGATCAGCGGCATGAGCAGAACCGTCAGGATCGAAGCGCCGACCGCGACCGGGTAGTAGCTGGCGGGCAGCACGGCGGTGGAGACCCCGAGTTGGGCGATGATGAAGGAGAATTCGCCGAGTGGCGTGAGGAGCAAGCCGGAGCGGCGAGCTTCGCGCGGGCGGGTGCCGCAAATGATCAAGGCGGCGCCGGTGGCGATCGGGCGGAAGATCATCACGAAGGCGACCAAGCCGACCACCATGGGCCAGACGGGGAGCACGAGCTTCAGCTCGATCATCATGCCGATGGCGACGAAGAATACGCTGCTGAAGAGATCGCGCATGCCGGTGAAGGCTCTTTCCACCGAGGCATATTGAGGAATCTCGGCCACGATGGCGCCGAGCAGGAAGGCACCGAGCGCGAGCGAGTAGCCGGCCTTCACGGCAATCAATGCGAGGAGAAACAAAACTCCCGCGACGATGATCGTCTGCAGTTCGGGATCGGCGCGGGCTTCGAGTCGGCGCAGCAAACGCGGGACCATCAGCAAACCGGCGCTCACCAGAAGCACGACGAACGCGCTCATGCCGGCGACGACGCGGCTGACCCCGGCCTCTTCACCCGTGCCGGTCTGCGAACCGAGGACGGTCAACATCACGACGGCGACGATGTCTTCCAGCACGGTGATGCTGAGTGCGACTTGGGCGAAACGCTCGTGCGTGAGTTTGAGTTCGCCGACGACTTTCGCGATTACGGCCGAACTCGAAACCATGAACATGGCGGCCATGAACGTGGCTTGAAGGGGAGACCAGCCGATGGCTTTGCCGAGCGTCTGGGTGAGCACGAGCATGAACACCGCGCCCACTCCGGTGGCGGCGAGAGTCGGCGCTCCGATTCGGCCCATTTTGCTGATGCTCAAGCCCAGTCCGATGCCGAACATCAGGAACACGAGACCGACTTGGGACAGCGTTTGGATGCGGTCGACGTCGCGAAGGAACGAAAACGGGAGATTGTAGGGACCGATCAGGGTGCCGGCGACCAGGTAGCCGACGATGACGGATAAACCGAGCCGGCGGCAAATGGCGCCAGCGATGCCTGCGGCGAGCAGGACGATTGCAAGGTCTTGAATCAGGCCGATTCCATCCATGAGTGGCGTTGCCGCGAGAGCGACGGCAGCCGCGGCGCCGTTACCATTTGAGGCCTTTCAATGGTGTCGAGCTTGCATCAAGGATTTGGCGCAGATTCGTGCGGGTCGAGGGGACGACGGAGGGAGGAGCCGGCGGATCAAATAATATCGAAGAAAGGCCGCCCGGGGATCCGGCGGCCGGGGAGGACGGGACGTTTCGTTGACGCGGTGTTTACTTCAGGATCAAGGCTCCGAACTGCGAGGGATCCTGATACGCGTTGCCGGAAACATCGTTCCAAGTTGCGACGCTGGTGCGTGTGCCGTTGCCGGGGCCGTCGTCGTTGACCTGAACGTCGAAGCCCAGGATCGAGCCGCGCTTCGTCTCCGCGGAATCGATACGGATGGCGGCTTCGACCACATAGCCGCCGCTGGTGCGGCGCGTCGCGCTGGTGATGTCAGCGACCGAGGTGGTGCCGCCGACGGAAACCTCGTTGTCGAAGTTCACGCGATACTGCGAGTCGTCGGCTTGGTAGGTGGTGGTTTGGGCGTTGTTGGGGTCGACGAAGATCTCGACCGAGTCTTCTTCCCACGGATTGGGGCTGGCTTTGCTCAGCGTCGGGTCGGCGACAGTGGCATAGACGTAGAGATAGCCGGCGTCCCAGAGTAGTTTCACTTTGGCGGTCGCGCCCTGAGTGCCGAAGGCGAAGCGATGGGTGGTGATCTCGGTGGCGTTTTTCCAGAGTTTGTCCTGCTGCCCGTCGATGGTGGGACGGCCGCGACCGACCTGCACGACGAGTTTCTCGGGGCGCAAGTGAAGTGTCCCCAAGGCGGCTTCGTCGGTGTCCTGTTGATGGCGGGTGTCGCTCCATGATTGTTTGCGGCCGGTGGCGCCATCGGTGACGCGAAGGTCGAAGCGCACTTCGCCACCGACGCTGAGAGTCCGCGAAACCGGAATGCTGGCGATGACCGCGTAGCCCTTGGCGGTGGGCAGCGTGAGGGCTTCGGCGCCGTTGGTGCGTTGAAGGCCGAGTTTCGAGAAGGTGAAACGCTGGCCGTTCGCGAGGAAGATCTCGACCGAGTCGTTGCGCAGCCGGGTGGCGTCGGTGACCTCGACCAGCACGTAGAGATCGCGGGCGCTCCAGAGCGCACGGAATTGTCCCCACGATGCGGAACCGTCGCCCGGAGTGAGCGGGGTGGGGGCGATGGCGGCCCAGGCTTCGAGGTTGTTGATGATGCCGCGAGCCGGACGCTGCGTGATGTTGAGCGACTGCGGCAGCACGGGGAGCTGCGATGGATCGACGATGCCCCAGTAGGCGGGCTTGGCTTGGAGACGCTCGTCGAAGAGCAGTGGTTTGTCGTCGCGCGCGATCGGGAAGGTTTTCAGCCACGTGTTGTCGTCGGCCAGACCCCAGAACGTAACGGAGCTGATCTGGCTGCTCTTGGCGCGAAACAGGTTGAAGAGATCGCGGTAGCGGTAGCCCTGCAGAACAAGCGTTTCTTCGCTTACGGGCGCGGTGTCGTTGTCGTTTGAATACGCGCTGATATCCAGCTCGGTGATTTGGTTGTCGAGGCCGAGCGCGGTAAACGTGTCGAGGCTCGTGGCGATCTCGGTGAGCGAAGGCCAACCGATGCGGATGTGAGTTTGATGGCCAACGCCGTCGACGCGGACGCCGCGCTGGAGCAGGCCCTGGACGACGTTTTTCAACGCGGCGAGCTTGGCGGGCTCGTGCGTGTTGTAGTCGTTGATGAAGAGGCTGCCGGCGCCCTGCAGGATTTCATCGGCGAACTGGAAGGCGAGATCGATGAACTCGGGGCCGACGATTTGGAGCCACGGACTGTTGCGCAGGCCGTTGGGGCCGGAGGTGTCGATGACCTCGTTGACGACGTCCCAATCGTTCACGACATCGGCGTAGCGCGCGACGACGGCGTGGATGTGCGTGCGCATGCGCTGGATCAGCAGATCGCGATGCGCGGGGTTGCCCGGTTGAAGCGGATTGCCGGCGGCATCGCGGAAAACCCAGGCGGGCGTTTGATTGTGCCAGATGAGCGTGTGGCCGCGCATCTTCAGGCCGTGGGTGCGAGCGAAGTTGGCGATGGCGTCGGCGCGGGCCCAGTTGAACGAACCCTCGGCAGGTTGCAGTGAGTCCCATTTCATCTCGTTGCCCGCGACGATGGTGTTGAAGTGCAACAGGAGGAGTTCGGCATGGGCGCCGTTGAGTTCGGCCACGGACACCGCGGCGCCGACGTCGAAGTAAGGCGCGAGCACCTCGTGGACGGACGGGAGATCCTGGATCTCGGGCGGCTCGATAAAATCGAGGATGAAGTCGTCGATGTAGAACGACGGCGTGCCTTCCGCGGTTTCGACGTAGAGTTGGAGCTGCGTGGCATCGAGGCCGAACGTGTAGAGCGTCGAGAGGTCCACCCATGCAGCATCGGTCACGGTCGTGTTGCCGATGACGGTGTGGAATGTGGTGCTACCGTTGAAATCGGCCTGCAGGCTGACGCGGAAGCGTGTGGCAGGCTCGCCGGGCGCGAGACGCACGCGGACGCCGATGGCGTATTGATATCCCTTGGACAACTTACCGAGCACGTCGATGGTGGGCCCCTGCCAGCTGGCGGCTCGATCCGTGACTTTGAGACTGTAGTTGCCGCTCGCGGAGAGTTCGGTCGTCGGCGTGAGCGTCACGGGGCCGCGTGGAGTCCAACCTTCCGCGGTGCCGGTTTCGAAATCGGTGGCGAGTCCGGACGTATCCGGTGGCGGCGGTTCGACGTCGTCGGGACCGACGATGGTGAAGTCGTCGAGGTAGTAGGCGGCGGTGGCGTCGTCGCTTTCGAGGTAGAGCGTGAGGTTGTCGTTGGTCGCGGAGGCGAAACTGAAGTTGCCTTGGAGTCTGACCCACGCGGCGTCGGTGACGGGAACGGGATTGTTGATTTGAACGTAGCTGTTGCTTGCGGCGCCGGTCGCGCGCATCTCGACCGTGAACTTTAGATTGCTCGCGGGTTGTCCATCGGCGAGGCGGACCCAGCCGGAAATTTGGTAAGTCGTGTTGGCGGACAAGGTGGTGCGGAGATCGCGCGCGGGGCCATTCCACGTCGCGGTGCGGCCTGTTGTTTTCAGGCTGCGTGCGCCGGTGTAAGCAGCCTCGTTGGTGCTGGTGAGCGCGACGGAACCGCGCGGAGCCCAGCCCTGCGTGGTCCCGTCTTCGAAATCGTTGGAGACGATTTCTGCGGCGGTTGATGCGGAGCAGACGGTGAGGGCGGCGATTAGGCAGCTAATCTGACAGGAGGCTCGGAGGAGCGCGGCGTGCGAGCGAGCGGCTCGCCCGCGGCCGAGGACGGCAGCGAACAGATGGATCATGGTGGGGTGGTTTTGGAGTAACGGAGAAGACGACCGCCGGATGGAAGCACGGGGCGGGGGACAGGGCGGCGGTCGTGGGGCGAACGATAAGGGCGGCGGCACGGTTCCGCGGAAAAGCGCTCCAGCAAATGGACGCAGATGCTAATTTTAGAACTTTGTGATGGAGAGAGCAGCACGCATTGAACGAGCGCGAGTTACGCGGACATCGGAGAAAACCCGATCCTGGTGGCGTTTTGGTCGGCAGATCGCGAAACGTTCGGGGAACTGGACGCGAGCAATGCGGAGTGTGTCGCGGATGCGTTGCGGCGCGTGTGCGTTTGCAGATGGACCTCGCAGATCTGCCGCACGAGCGGGTGAAATTATCGCCGTGGCTTGACAGAATGAATGCGCGGTCAATTGGTGTGCGTGCGCCGCCATGAAATCCGTCATCAACACTTCGCGTTTGTTTGGAGTCTTGATGCGTGCGGTCTGTCCTAAGCGGACGGAGCCCGCTGACTAAGAGCGACCCCACGCGGGGCGTCAAAGTCCCGGAGCTCCGTCAGTCCTAACGCAGACGATGTCTGCTTGCGCGCCATGTCCGGCACAGGCGCTTAACCTCGAACGCCGCGCTGCGGCGAAACCTCAACCCCAGAGAAGAAACGACATGAAATCCCTCATCATCCTTGATCCTCCTCACAGTGCGAACGTCCGCGCCATCTTGGCGAAGGACGGATATGCTTGTTCGATTGTGTCCCTCGAGGCCGGTGAGCAACTCGCGATCGAGCGTTCACCGCGCGGCGAGGAGCACCTGCTCTTCGTGCTCGACGGCAGTCTCACAGTGCGTGCTGACAAGCTGAATACACTGTTGGGCAAAAACGAAGCTCACGTATTGCCGAAGGATCTCGACTGCACGATCGAGGCCGCGGAGGAGCGGCCGGCGAAGTTCCTGCGGGTCGATGTCCCGGCGCGGCAAATCGTGGACGCCCCTCTTTACACGCTGGAGGCGGAGCGCGGTTAATCGCCGCGCTTCAATTCCGGCTCCTGCCCAGCCACCCCTACAACCAGCTCGACGATCAATCCATACCTCCATGAACGAACGACCCATTTACATCGCGAACGACGATCATACCAAGCTCCGCCTGCTGCTCGATTCGCTCGGCGCATCAAGCCGCAGTCCGGCGGTGCAGAAACTCCGCGGGGAGCTTGACCGTGCGGTCGTGCTCGATGCCAACGCCGTGCCGCCGGGCGTGGTGACGCTGAACGCGAAGTTCGAAATCGAAGACCTGTCCACCGGCGAAATCGACGCTTACACGTTGGTGTTTCCCGACCGGGCGAACGTCGATCAGCAGATGCTCTCGGTGCTCGCGCCGATCGGCACGGCGGTGCTCGGCTATCGGGAAGGCGATGAAGTCGAATGGACCACGCCGGGCGGCGTGCGGCGTTTCCGTATTCGGCGGGTGACGCGGCCGGAAGTCGCGGTGGCGGGCTAGGGATCGCGGGCGAAGGGCGCCCGCTGTTGGAACATTATCGTGAGCGGCGCGGTCGTCCGAGCCGCTCGTGTGCGTCTGCGCGCAGGCGCAACATCAAACCCCGGCGCTTTGTCGCGCCAACGCATCCGCAAAAATGATACACAAACGGAATTTAGGCCGGACCGGTTTGCGCGTCTCGGAACTTTGTCTCGGCACCTTGAACTTCGGTTGGAAGACGGACGACGCCTCATCGTTGGCCATCCTTGATGCCTTTCACGCCGCGGGCGGGACTTTCCTGCAGGCGACCGCGATTTCGCCGACGGTCGGGCTTCCCTCGGTTTCGACCGGCTACTCGGAAGAGGTGATCGGGAAGTGGTGGACCTCTCGTGGCGTGGAGCGTCGTGAGTTGGTGCTCGCGACCCGGATCGATGTGCGGCGCACGCACGCGCCGGGGGAAAAGTTGGCGGACGTCGTCTGTGCGAGGGTGCGCGAATCGATGCAGCGCCTGCAGACGGATTATCTAGATCTGTTGGTGCTGGAATGGAGCGAGGATCTGTTGCCGATGGGCGAGTTCCTGGAGGCGTTCGGCGCGGTGGTGCGTTCCTGTCATGTGCGCTATCTCGCGACGGCGAATTTCCCGGCGTGGCGGGTGATGGACTGTGTGTCGCGGGCGTTTCAACGGAACGCGTGCCGCATGGAGGCGTTGCAGGCGGAGTATTCGTTGATGACGCGGACGCGGTTCGAGCCCGAAGTGATGCGGTTGTGTGAGGAGCTGAGGTTGGGCTTTCTGGCGACGCTTCCGCTGGCGGGAGGATTCCTGACGCGGCGCGCACCGGGTCTGTTCGGTTCGTTGGGCGCGCGCGAGTGGGTGCCGCAGCGTTTTGACGCATCGTATGGAGATGCGGCGCTTGGTGCGATCGAGTCGGTGGCGGCGCGGCATGAAGCGAGCCCTGCGCAGGTGGCGCTCGCGTGGGTGTTGTCGAATCCGACGGTGGCATCCGCGGTGATCGGTGTGCGGTCGGTGGCGGAGTTGCGCGAGCTGGTGCAAGCCAGCGAACTGAAACTTGCGCCCTCCGATCTCGACGAACTGGCGCACGCCACGGCGGCGGAGGCTGTCTTTATTCCGCCCCCTTCGGCCGGGCGAGAGACGAGAATTCCGAGCGCGAGCGGAGTTTGAAGTCGAGCGCCGCCGCTTCGCCGCCGCGGCGCTTATTCGAGCTGGATGATGCCGCGCTTGACGGCGGTGAGGATTGCCTGAGTGCGGTCGCTGACGCGGAGCTTGGAGAGGATGTTGGTGACGTGGATCTTGATCGTGCCTTCGACCACCTGCAGCTCGGCACCGATCTCTTTGTTGCTGAGACCGCGGGCGACGAGTTGAAGCACCTCGATCTCGCGCGGTGAGAGTTGTGAAAGCACCCGCCCGTTCATGCGGGTCGCGATTTCGGGCGGAAGATATTGTTCGCCCTGATGAACCTTGCGGATCGCGTCGAGCAGCCGATCGAGCGCCATTTCTTTAACGACGAATCCCGAGGCGCCAGCCTTGAGCGCGCGATAGACCTCGTCGCCGCTGGCGTAGTTGCTGAAAATCAGAATACGGATGTCGCCGAACTCCTGGCGCAGGGCCGCGATGGTTTCGAAGCCGGTCATCCCTTGCATGCGGAGGTCGAGCACAACGACATCGGGACGGTGCTCGCGAAACGCGACGATCGCGTCGGCGCCGTTTTCGGCATCGGCGACCACCTCCATGTCGGGTTCGCCGCTGGCGGCGGTCATCAGGCCCATGCGAAGGACGATATGGTCGTCGACAAGGAGGATGCGGATTTTCTCAGGATGCGTGGTGTTTTGCATCAGACGGGGAGGTGGTTTCGTCGGGAAGCGGCACAACGATGCGGATCGTGGTGCCGTGTCCGGGAGAGCTGCGAAAGTGAAGGTCGCCGGCGATCTTGGTCGCGCGAGTGCGCAAGCCGCGGAGTCCGAAGTGATGAATGCTTTTCGAAAGCACGGCTTCCGGATCGAAGCCGACGCCATCGTCGGTAACGGCGAGCGCGACGGCTTGATCGCGGTATTCGAGTTCGACGGCGATGTGGCCGGGGGCGGCGTGGCGCACGGCATTGGTGATCGCCTCCTGGGCGATGCGCAGGAGATGGTGTTTGATTGTCGGCGGCAGGAACACGGGAGTGCCGGCGACGTTGATTGCGATAGCGGCGTCGCCCGGGTTGAGGAGCGAGGTGAGCTTGCGGAGGGCTTCGCCGAGTTCGGTGTCTTCGAGCAGCGGCGATTCCATGTCCCACACGGCGTGCTGCACCTCATGGCGGGTGAACGAGACCATGTTGCGCGCGACGTTGAGGCGCGAACGGACGTCGCCGGCCAGGGTGGGAAGTTTGAGCGTCGCATCCAGCTGGAGCATGAGCCCGCTCAGGCCCTGCTGCAGGCTGTCGTGGATCTCGCCGGCGAGCCGATCGCGCTCCGCGAGCGTGGCGGCGTTACGCGTCTCCGCGTTGAGCTTTTCCATCGTCGTTTTCAACTGGCTCGTCCGCTCCAGAACGAGTTGCTCAAGGGCGGCGTTGCGATGACGCGCGCGATGTCCGGACCAACGGACAATGCCGAGCACCGCGGTGAAGACCGCCAGGCCGTAGAGGCCATAAGCGGGCCACGTGCGATGCCATGGTGGAAAGATTTCGAAGTTGAACGAAGTGGGGGTGCCGATCGGTTTCTGATTTTCAACCATGCGCACCTCGATGCGGTAGCGACCTTCGCGCAGCTCGGGGAAACTCACGAACGAGCCGGAGCCGAGCGGCGACCATTCACCGGTTTGGTTGAGCCGGAATTCGTAGAGAGGCGAACGCGGCCAGGCATAGCTCCCGGAGAAAAACCGGAAGCTGAGGTTGTTTTGGGAGAAGGGGAGTTGGAGCGGAGCGGAATGGGCGCCGGGGTCGAGCAGCTCGCCGTTGGTGCGTCCGTCCACGACGGATACAAGAATGGGCTGATGTGTTTGCCGCGTGGTGGTGGCTTGGCGCCGTTCGACGTGATAGAGCGAGCGGCCGGCGGAGAACCACACGTCGTTGCCGGGCAGGAGGTGCACGACGGGAAACTGGGCGTTGATGAGATCGAAAGTGGAGCTGTCGATTTCGTAGTCCTCGCCGTTCGGCGTGAACGTGACGACCCCGCGGTTGTGCGTGGCCCAGAGCGTGCCGGATTCGTCTTTTTGCACGCGAATGATCCAGTAGGGCGAACGGTCGAGGAGCTGGCGAAGGTCGACGGCGTCGAAGAATGTTTCGGTGCGGTCGTCGAAGAAGGCGCGCAATCCGGGCGGCCCAGAGAGCACGATGGTATCGTCAACGATGCCGACGTTGACCCAGCGGGGTTCGGTCCATGGGAAGTCTTCGAAGATGCGGAGCTTCATCGTGCCGTCTTGCAGGGCGAGACGAGCGATGCGGTTGGCACCGAGTTCGATCCAGACGGAGCGCCTGCCCTCGTGGACGACCGTGGGGAAACCGACGCCGGCAATGCGCGGAGCGCATTCCGACCATTGGCCGTTCGACCAACGCAGGACGGCGATTTCCTTTTCGCCGATCGCGAAGCAGAGATCGTCACCGATCATGGCGAGGTTGCCGACCTCGGTTTGGGCGACACGTGTGTAAGTGCCGTCGGCGGCGAGGGAGAAAACGCCGCTCGAATTGCCGACGAGCATGCGAGACCCTTTGGCGGCGAGGGTCCAGGCGCCGGTGGGGAGGCGATTTTTTACCGGAGCAAAATGGCTGGGGGTGTCGGGGGTCTCGGGCACGGCTTCGAACAGCTCACCTGCGGACGCGATATAGAGCCGATCTTCGCAACGAAGAACGGTGGGCCATGAAAGCGAGAGACCGAGCCGCTGGCCGAACGCGGTCACGGCGCTGCGATAGAGGACTTTTTCGATGGAGTCCTCGGTGGCGACCCATAACACGCCGGGTTCGCGGGTCTCGAGATCGATGATACGCAGGTATTGCGGCGTCGTGAGCGCGTTGAGCAATTCGCCTGCGGGCGTGAAGATGAACAGCCCTTGGCCGTTGATGGCGACGGCGATGCCGCCGTCGACGAGGTGCTCAAGGGCGATCACGCGCCCGGTGAGACGATGCGATTGCTGGACCGGCCACGGCGTGGCGCGCCGGCCATCGAAGGTGAAGAGCTCGCCGTTGCGGGCCGCGATCAGCACGTGGGTCTCATCGAGTTCGGTTGCGTGATCGACTGCGACGCCGCCGAACGAGGTGCCCTCGATGCGCCGAAGCGTATTGTGCGCGAGATCGATGTGATGAATCGGCTGCCCATGGGCCGAGACGTAGGCTTCGTCGCCGATCGCGAAGATCGTGGTGATGCCGGAGAGGGTGAAGTATCGGGTCTCTTGGGAGGCGAAGTCGTGGTAGACGACACCATTCCAGCCGGTGAAATAGACGCCTTTCGCGGTGGCGAAGGCGTCGGTGAATGAGGTGGTGAGAGCCCATTTAGGAGCATCGGCGGGCACGATCGGATGCGCATGAAGCCGGCCGTCGGCGGCGATTTTTGCGGTCCCCCACGAGCCCAAGCCGCTGTAGTAAGCGCGGCCATCGGGAGCTTGCACGACCTGCGCCATGTCGACACGACGAGGATCACCCTTCACGGCAAGGTCCAGCCAGACGGTGTCGTTCAATACAGCGTAGAAACCTGCGTAGATGACGGCGAGGCGGCCGAAAGAGTCGAAGCCGAGGCGCGCGCCGCGCGGAATCTCACCGACTTCTTCGAGCGGATACGAGCGAGTGAAAGGAAGGCCGCGAACGTTGGGGACTTTCTGGGCAGCGGGATCGGCGGCCGAGGTGGCGCCGGCGCACAGCGCAAGCAGGAGCGCGCCAAGCACGGCGCGACCGCGGGGTGGACGTGGGCACGGCGGGAAGCCGCAGCGCGCGGGTCCACGAAAAAGGTGGAGGAGTTCGTCCCAGCGCATCGATCGAGACGGTCAGCGTGGGTGCGGCGCGGGGACACGTAAAGTTGTTTTGCTGACGGCAGCGGTTGTGTAACAAATTTATGAATACATCGTTCCGCGCAAAATATGACTTAGGTCATAGCGCTGGTATGACCACTGTGGAATTGAGCCGGTCGGCGGGGTGGCGCGTGTTTTCGGCTACTTGTCCGCAAATGGCTTTGCGGGCCGGTTCGTCCGCTTTCGACCCCACTGCACTCCTGCAGTCGCGAGCGCGGACAAATGCTCGACCTCACCAAACCCATGAAGAACCGAATTCAGACCACCGGCATCGCCGTCGCGGCGTTGGCCGTGTTGCCGGCGATGTTCGCGCAGGTCGCTCCGTCTTCGGCATCCACGCTGGATGCCGACGACGATGTCGTCCTGCTCTCGCCGTTCGAAGTCCGTGCGGAATCGGACACCGGATATCAAGCGACGCAAACCCTTGCGGGTTCGCGCATCAATACGCGCCTCGAAGACGTAGGCTCCGCCATCACCGTCGTCACGGCCGAGTTCCTGCGGGACGTCGGTGCGACGGACAACAAGAGCCTGCTGATGTATACCACGAACACCGAAGTCGGTGGTCCGCAGGGCAACTTCCGCGGTTCGTCGGGCGGTCAGAGCGAAGACGAGAGCGGACGTTTCACCAATCCGAACGGCAACACGCGTGTCCGCGGTCTCACCTCCGCCGACAACACCCGCAACTTCTTCGCGTCGGACATTCCGTGGGATGGCTACAATGTCGACCGCGTCGACATGCAACGCGGTCCGAACTCGATCCTCTTCGGTTTGGGCAGTCCGGCCGGTATCATCAATGCTTCGACAAAGACCGCGCAGCACAGGGACTTTCGCGAAATCGATTTCCGTTTTGGTTCCTACGGCACGAATCGTGTCACGTTGGACATCAACCAGAACATCCTTCCGGGCGAGCTCTCGGTGCGGTTGAACCTTCTGCGCAACGACGAGCAATATCGCCAGGATCCGGCTTACAGCCTCGATCGCCGGTTGTTCGCGACGCTGCGTTACGACCCGAAGTTCCTCAGCCGCGGCGAGCACCAGACGACGCTGAAGGTGAACTTCGAAAAGGGCGAAATCGACAGCAACAATCCCCGCACGATCACCCCGCGTGACCAGATCACGCAGTGGTGGGACGCGCTGAACAAGCAGGGTTACAACCCGACGCTGGTCCAGAACAGCGGCTGGTTCTACGACGCCAACGGCGTGCCTTATCGCCACCCGAACGCCGGTCAGTTCAACCGCAACTGGACGGACAACATTCCGAACAATCCGGCCACCGGTCTCCCGTGGACGCCGGCCGAGGCGGGACATGCGCTCCCCAACAACGGTTCGGCGAATCCGAATTATTCGCCGTGGCTGGGCGCTCCTGTCATGTATGGCGGCCTCTGGCTCCAGGTGAACCCGGGGGAGAGCTTCCCGTATTATGCTTCAATGCCCGAGTATAAGAACATCCGCGGCATCAATGCGAACGGAGCCATCGACGGTTCCCTGGGCCTGCCCTATGCGCGCCGCGTGACGGTGGCGAACACGGCCTACTGGGCCGAGCGCGCGACGCCGGCTGAAGGTGCGAAGTATCAAAACTTCGGCGTGTGGAAGGCCAGAACCCTTTCCGACGCTTCCGTCTTCGATTTTTACAACAACCTGATCGACGGCGACAACAAGCAGGAGTGGCAGACCTTCGATAATCTCAACGCCTCGCTCAGCCAGACCTTCTTCAATAACAAGTTTGGTTTCGACCTGTCTTACGACCACCAGAGCATCGAGCGCGGACAATATTCGTTCGACGGTGCGGGTGTGCTGTATGTCGATATCAACACGCATAACATCGACGGGACGCCCAATGCCAACTTCGGCCGCCCGTATATCGAAACGAATTACACTTACGGCAACAGCCGTTATAATAGCGATCGCGACGCCGCTCGCGTGACGGCTTTCGTCGATCACGATTTCAATCGCGATCGCACAGGCGGTTTCCTGCGCAAGCTCCTCGGCCGTCACACGCTGACCGGTCTCCTGAGCACGGAAGACTGGAGCTACGACCAGCGTAACTTCTCCCGCTACGGCACGCCGGACGAGTTCGCGCCCCTCGTGGCCAACCGCGGCAGCGCTTGGTATGTCGGTTCCAGCGATCGGGCGGCTCCGACGACCATCTATCTCGGTCAGTCCCTCAAGGATGCCGGTAGCGCCAGCGGAGCCAACATCGCTCGCGCTCAAGGCAAGCTGCAGATGCCCTCGAACGTGGCCTGGCACTGGTTCGATTCGACCTGGAATGCTTCGAATGTGAATCCGGCCGATCCGTGGACGAATCCGTATAACGGTGCGACCTCCACGCAGTCCGAGAATCCGGCCAACTACGCCGGCTGGTCCGTTCGGAATGTGGAGATCATGAATGCCGAAGCGGGCGATCAGGATTTCCTGACCCGCGGAGCGACTCTCAACCAACGCGAAGTCACCTCCACCGCCGGTGCGTGGCAGGCTTATCTGTGGGATGGCGCGCTCGTCGGCCTCTACGGTATTCGCGAGGACCGCGTTCGTTCGTGGGCGCTTGAAGGCCCGCGCGACAGCGTATATGACCGGGTGGACTTCTCCAGATATACGCTGGATGGAAGGACGTCGCAGCTTTATACGGGCAAGACCAAGAGCTGGAGCGCGGTGGCGAAGCTGAACAAACTCGCGGGCCGTTATGCCGATTGGGCGCCGCTGAATGTCAGCTTGTTCTATAACAAGTCCGACAACTTCCAGGTCACGGGAGCCCGCAACGACCTCTATGGTCAGCCGCTCGCGCCTCCGTCGGGCGAGACCGAAGACGTGGGTATCATGCTCTCCACGAAGGACGATCGTTTCTTCCTGAAGGTGAACAAATACGAGACCACGGTTAAGAATGCCGGCAACTCGAGCATCAACAGCTACCTCTGGTATTTGATGGGCGGGGACAACTTCATCACCCGTTTGGAGTCCCGCGCCGATGCTTATCAATATCACCTGCGGACGCGTGACGACTTCCGCTCGATCAACTTCCTGGACGATGCCGATCCTCGGGAAGGCGGCTCGTGGGGCTGGTATTACACCACGCGCCCGGGCGAAACCGAAGAGCACGCCACGCTCACGCGCATGGCTGCGGTTGCTGGCTGGCGCGATCTGACCACCAAGGAGCCGATCCAGAAGATCCTCCAGGCATGGGGTTATCCGGAGCTGAATCAAAATCCGCTGACCCAGACCGCGCAGGCTAGTCCGACAAACCTCGTCGCCAACTTCCAAGCGACGGAGGATCAGATCTCCAAGGGCTGGGAAGTCGAATTCACCGCGAACCCGACGAAGAACTGGCGCTTCACACTCAATGCGTCGGAGACCAAGGCCTCGCGCAGCAACGTTGGTGGCGCGGCGCTGACGGAGTTCGTGACCTACGCCAATGAGTATCACAACAAGCGTTACGTGCCGGTGAGCGGCCCGGGCGCGGGTGTGATTTCGGTGGCGGACGGTCTCTATAGCGACGGCACGCCTGGGCCGACCTATCACTTCCGCGAGGCGACTGCGGAGGAGATTGCGGCCGATCGCGCGAACATCGACTCGACCGGTTCCGGCACGGTGAACACGACCTTCGGCGGCATCGGCAACTTCCCGACGTGGAGCGGCGGCGGTGGCCGCAACGGCTCGATGGTGAGCTGGAATAGTAACTTCTATTCCAAATACCTCCTCCTCAAGTTGCAGGAAGGCGCCAATACGCCTGAGCTCCGCCGCTGGCGCGTGAACTTCGTGACGAATTACAACTTCACCGAAGGGATGCTCAAGGGCGTGAACATCGGTGCCGGTTATCGCTGGCAGGACAAGATCGCCATCGGCTATCCGGTGGTCGAGATCCAGGGTGGCAGCACCGAGGAAATCGGGTTTGACACGAACAATCCTTACTTCGGACCGACGCAGGACGCGATCGATCTGTGGATTGGTTACGAGCGTCGCCTGACCTCCAAGATCAACTGGCGCATTCAGCTCAACGTCCGGAACCTCGGCGACGGCAAGAAGCTGATCCCGCTGTCGACGCAGTATGACGGCTCCGTGGCCGCGTGGGGCATCGCACCCTCGCAGTCCTGGACCGTGACGAACACGTTCTCGTTCTAATCGATTCACCACCCGGTGCACTCGCCGGGTGGTTGGTTAGGGGCTAGTCAGTCAGAAAAAAGGGGCGCCTCCGTTGGTTCCGGAGGCGTCCATTTTTTTTGGGGAGGGGCGAGCCGCCGTGCGAGTGGGCAGACGCTTTGAAGCGAGCAGGATCAGCGGGCTTTGTCCGGCTGAAGGGCGGCTGGAGGGGTGAACCAACGGCAGTCGGAATCGATGGAATGAACGCGTTTCGTGGTCGCAGGGCACCTGCACCAAATCCAGTCGGGATTTCCGCGAAGAGGTTCGGCGTAGCGGCAGTCGAGGCCGCAAGGCGCGAGTTGCATCGGGATGGGCGAAAGATGCAGGGACGGCTTCATGGCGGAATGCCAAGGATGTTTACGCGCCGGAGTGAGGCAATCGTTGTGGCCACAGGAGGTGCGATCTAGAAGCCGCACCGATGCGCTTGATCGATTCTGCGAACCCTGCGCGGGTCGGCGTCAACCATAGGTCGGACGTTGAGGGTAGCCAGGGGGCGAGTCTTCCCAGTCTTCCTGACGACCGTAGGGAGTGATGTCGAGGAGGCTGTAGGAGTCGATGAGAGCTTCGACGCCGCGGCCGTAGGTCGAGTAGGTGTGATAGACGGTGTCGTCGAGTCTCAGAAAAACGCTGAGGCCGTGCGACTCGCCTTCGACTTGGTTGGGCGTCGCGGAGGCGAGCATGTCTGCTTTCGAACGAAAATTGTATTCCACCGGGCGAACGTTCTCGTCGAGGGTGACGTGGAAGTCGTAGTTGAAGTCGCTGCCGAAGGAAGAAAACCACGGTCGGCTCCAGCCACGTTGCTGGCGGTAGGTTTCGAGTTTTGCGAAGGGTGCGCGCGAGATCAGGACGAACGTGGTGTCGCGCTCGGCGAGCAGGGAAAGGTCGCCGAGCGAATCGACGAAGCCGGTGCAACCGGGGCAGCCTTTTTCCCACGCGGGATCGAACATGAAGTGATAAACGATGAGTTGGCGGCGGCCGTCGAAAAGTTCGAGGAGCCGGCGCGGACCGGAGGCGCCGTGGAAGACGTAGTCTTTTTCGAGGCGGACCATCGGCAGCCGGCGACGTTCGGCGGCGAGCCGATCGCGGAGACGGGTGACTTCTTTTTCGCGGTGAAGGAGCTGGATGCGTTTCTCACGCCATTCGGCGCGAGACGCGATGGGCGGATGGGGAATCGGCGAGGACATGGTGAGGGCGCGGGTTTTTACTCGGAGGACCTGCTGAATCGACGAGCGACGAATCCGCGGGAGGACAGGAAATCGCAGAATAAAGATGGATTCAGAGCCAGAAGGTCGCCCGACCATTCCCCTCAGCGGGTGAGCGATCCGCGAGCGTTTCCAACAAAACGCGCGCTATCTTGATGAACCACAGAGGCACAGAGAACCCAGAGAAGCCCGCTGCTTTTCGTCTGGGGTCTCGGAGTCTCCGTGGTTCTTCAGTCAGCGCGGAGCGGAGGCAGGCTCGAGGCTAAGTTCGGCCTGAAGTTTCTTGGGTAGTTTGGCGACAACGAGATCGTAGCTTCGGCGAATGTGGCGCTCGAGCTCGGCGGAAGAAAGCGCGAGGAGATCGCTGACCCGGACCCAGTGGCGCTTCGCACAATAGGGTGCCTGCGCGATGCCGTCGATTTCGGTGAGTTCCTCGAACTCGTCGGGCGTGCATTTGAACACCACGCCGTCGATCGTCTCGGCATCGAGGGCGAGGATCAGGAACATCTTGCCGGCGACCTTGAAGACGAGGCATTCGCCCCACTGCTTCACCACGGTGGTGTGCGGGAGCGATAGCGCGAATTGGCGGAGAGCGGCGAGGCGCATGCTGCAGGCTGCAACGATGCGCCTCGCGAATCAAGCGAGCCGCCCGTGGCGATGGAGGGACGGGCGCCCGTCGTGCGATCAACGACTGGAAACGGCGGCGGGATCGCGGGTCATCGCGAGGATCCGGGCGCGGAAGGCGGCGCTGAATTCGTCGATGGACGCGTGGCCCATGTTGAGCTGGAGCTGAAGTTCCTTGGGCGCCGTGATGACGTTGTAGGAAGCATACATGCTCGTGACGGGACAGGTTTCATCGTTGTAGCCCCACGCGAGGCTGATTGGCGCACGGAGGCGGCGGGCGAAGTTCACGACGTCGTAATAGGACGTCGTGCGGATTTTTTCCTCCGTTTGATTCTCCTTTCGCGCGAGCGTGTGCGGCCAGCCACCGGCGCGACCGTGGACGTAGCCGGTGACGTCGGAGTAGGCGGGGTAATTGGAAACGGTGCCGGTGACGCGGCGATCGAGCGCGGACGTGACGATCGAGAGCTGTCCGCCCTGGCTGCCGCCGGCGACGACGAGGTTCTTGCCGTCCCATTTTTCGTGCGACGTGAGGACATCGTTGGCGCGAACGCAGCCGAGATAGACGCGCAGGTAATAATACTGTTCGGGATTATCGAGGTGGGCGGAGTTGTAGCTGCGGAGCGCGGCGGAGCGGAGATCTTCGTAAACGCCGTCGGGGAGGTTTACGGGGATCCCGTGGATGCCGACGTCGAGCACGATGAGGCCGGTGGCGGCGAGCGAGGGATCGCCGCGGTAGGGACGGACGCCGGCGCCGGGCACGCGCAGGACGGCGGGGTAGCGGCCGGGCTTGGTCGGTTCGGCGAGCATGCCGTAGAAGCGACTGGTGGATCCGTCGGGGCCCGCGGTTTGGAAGCTGACGTGATAAACATCGGCTTCGGCGGTGGAGGATTCGGGTATCCGGGTTTTGGTGACGCGAAGCGGAATGGAGGCGAGCTTTTCGAGGTGTTTGGCCCAGAAGGCGTCGAAGTCGGCGGGATCGGTTTGCGTCGGCTGGATTTTTTCGGGCGCGAACCCGGCGGTGGCGACGGCGCGGTAGGTTTTGTGGGCGGTGGCGAATTCGACGATGCAGCGGATGAAGCCGGGCTGGTTCAATGTGCCGCCGTCGATGCGCAGGCCCTCGGCGGGGACGGCGACGGGAGCTTGTTCGACTTCGAATTTTTCAGGGCCGACCCGGTATTTAATCGTGGCGCCGTCGATCGGATGGCCGTCGCTGCGAACAGAGATGTTGAACGTGACGCGTTCGCCGGGAGCGTAGGTCCAGTCGGCACGATCCGGAGCGACGACGATCTGCGGCGCGAGGATGCGGGTGTCGGCGTGCGCGGGTTTCGGCGCTTCGGACGCGGTGGCGAAACAGGCGAGGGAAGCGAGCGACAAAAGTGCGGCGGTGAAGCGAAGAGCGGGGAGACGTCGGGGTGATTTCATGAGTGTGAAAATGGAAACATGAAGCGAGTTGCTCGGAGCGAGAACGGCAAGCGGCGAAGTGCGCGGGAACGCGGGAGCGGTTTTGACACTGCGAGCAATGAACGTCTGCTGGACGCATGCAAACACCGCGAAGCGCCTACGACGAAGTGGGAGGAATCGTGTTTTTCGGACGGATGCTGGACAAGATTCGGTTGAAAGCGGCGGGGACGTTGCCGGAGGGATATGCGACGGGGACGAAGAACTGGTTCGCGTTCGATTCGCGCTGCTGCCGCTTGCTCGGCGTGAAATATCCGGCGCTGCGGAAGCGGGTGTTGGAAGGCGGATCGGATCTGGCGATTTTGAAATGGGCGTTTCGCGAAGGACGGAAGCCCGGCAAGGAGGAGATCGAGATCTGGAATGCGTTCATGAAGAAACGAGGGTGGCGCGATCCGGCGGGACTCGAGGAAGAGAAGAAGTCGGTCGGACTCGGAGGGCGGAAGGATATCCAGACGTTCTTCGATTTGTTCGACGTGGAGGAGGGCCGGAGGTTGCGGCGGGCGCAGGCGTGAGGCGCGGCGCGGGTGAGCGTTGGGCGGCCGGGCGCGGCTTTGCGCGTGCAGTGTGGCGGCGCGGTTTCTGGCTGTTGTTGGGCTATGGGGCGTTGGCGTTTTCGATTCTCGCGATCACCGGCGAGGTCAGCGCGAGCGACTGGCGAACGGCGAGTCGGGAGCCGGCGGGACTTGCGCCGGATCCGGCGACCACACCCGAGGCGGTGGTGCAGGTGTATGCGGCGCGGGCGATCGAGTGGCGCGGATATTTCGGCGTGCACACGTGGATCGCGGTGAAGCCGACGAACGCGAGCGCGTTCACCGTGTATGAACTAATGGGATACCAAACGCGCCGCACGGGAAATGGCGTGCGCGTGAGCCAGCGGCACGCGGACGGATACTGGTTTGGCAATCGTCCACAGGTGCTCGCGGACGTGCGCGGCCCGGGCGTGGATGCGGTGATCGAGCGGATCGATCGCGCGGTGGCGGAGTATCCTTACGCGGGGAGTTATCACGTCTGGCCCGGACCGAACTCGAACACGTTTGTCGCGCACGTGCTGCGCGCGGTGCCGGAATTGCGCGTGGATCTGCCGGCGACGGCGATCGGGAAGGATTATCTTGGCGCGAGGCTGGCGGAGCGGACGCCGGGCGGCAGGGGCGCGCAGCTCAGTGTATTGGGCGCGCTGGGCGTGCTGGTGGGGTGGGAGGAAGGAATCGAAGTGAACGTGATCGGACTGACCTTTGGCGTGAACCCGAAGCGACTCGCGTTGAAGCTGCCGATGTTGGGCAACGTGGGGCTGGTGGACGGGGCGAAGCCGCGGGTGCTGGAGAGTAGCGAATAGGAGTGTAGCGGGCCGCGTTTTTCGGCGGGAAGGCGCATCGGACAACTTGGGGCCGAGGTCGTGAACTGCGATGCTCGGTGAGCGGGACGAAAATCAGGCTGGCTACATTTGCGGATGTTATGCAAAGAAGCTGCGGATGCTCATCCAATTCCGACGCCAGCTGGAGGGGTGGCGCGGGCCGTTGACGATAGCCGCCATCGCGGCAGCGGTGACGCTGTTTTTCTTCACGCCGCGCTTTGCGATTTGGAGAGGATTGGGTGTGCCGACGGCTTGGATGTATCCGGAGGTGAATCGCGCGATGGCGACGCTGAACCAGGTGGACGATCCCTTCGGCGAGATCCGCGGCGCGAGCAACATGGTGATTCAATGGCGGCTTTTTTTTCCGCTGCTCGCGCATGTGCTGCGGATCCCGGATGGCGTTTATCTGGCGCTGCCTCACCTCGGATGCCTCCTTGTGCTGGGTTTCGTGGCGAGACTGCTTCGGGATCGAGGGTGGGCGATGCGAGAGGCCGGGGCGGCCGCGGTGGTGATAGGATCGACGTCGTGGTTTTTCGTTTCGACCGGATGGCTGGCGTATTTCGACTCGTGGTGTGTGCTCGGCATGCTGTTGGTGGCGTTTGCGCGCCGGCGGGAGTGGGTGGTGGCAGCGATGCTGGTTTCGCCATGGGTGGATGAACGCTTTGTATTCGCGTTGCCGATCTCGCTGCTCGTGCGAGGGGAATACTTCAGGCAGGATCTGAAAACCTGGCTGAAGGACGCGGCGGTGGGCGGAGCGGCGTTGTTGCCGTGGCTCGCGATCCGAGCGGGCATCTGGTGGTTCGACAATGACGAGGTGACGGGACGCTATGTGCGTTCGCTGTGGGAACGCCGCGAGCGCTTATATGAACGCTCGCATTTGGAAGGAGCGTGGCATGGTCTGCGCTGGGGCTGGGTTTTCGCGATTGCGGGTGTGCTTGCGGCGCGAGGGCGAGCGGCGTTGGGGGTCGTGGCGGCGTTGACACTCGGCATCGTGTTTTTGCTGGCGGACGATCTCAGCCGCTCGACGGCGGTGCTGATGCCGATCGTCCTACTCGGAGTCGTGTGCCGGGACAGGCAGCAGCACATCGATCTTTCGTGCGGCCGTGTGATGTGCCTGGCGGCGCTGAATCTGTTGTTTCCGGCTAAGCACATCGTCGCCGACAGTGGAGCGCCTATCTTATACCTGCATCGCGAAATCGAGCGCTGGGGCAATCCGCCGCCGGAGGTCGATCCCGACGCGCTCGTGAGTTATGCCGAAGCTTATCGAGCACAGGGCAGAGCGAAGCTGGCTCGCGCGTATCTCGATGCCGCGTTAGCAATCAATGGTCGGCACGGGGAGGCTCTTCGCGGCCGTGCGGAGTTGAACCTGACGGAAGGAAACGTGGAGGCGGCGGCGACTGATTTGGGCCGAGCCTTGGACGCCGCGCCGCGTGATCCCGATCTGCTCAGAATGGCTGCGCGGATTTTCTTGGCGGGCGGTCAGCAGGAGAAAGCGGCTGAGGTTTTGCGTGCGGCCCTTGCTTCATCCGTTGAAACTTGGCCCCACCGCGCTGCAGCTCTGGCGGAGCTGCAGCGGATTGAAGCGGTGTCGGAACCTTAGGCGTCTGGCGC
>JAEZGX010000031.1 GCA_023416735.1 Verrucomicrobiota bacterium
CTCGGGCGGAGCGGCAGCGGATTGACGCGGTGCCGCAACCTTCGGCGTCTGGCGCAACGCCCCAGACGCGGAATCCTGCTCAAGCTTGAGCGAGCGCTTGATCGACGTCGGCTTTCAGGTCGGCGAAATCTTCGCAGCCGAGGCTGAGGCGGATGTAGTCCGGCTGCACGCCGGTCGAAGTTTGCTCTTCCGCGGTGAGCTGGCTGTGCGTCGTGCTGGCGGGATGAATCGCGAGCGATTTGGCGTCGCCGATGTTGGCGAGATGACTGAAGAGCTTCAGCGAATTGATGACGCGTTTCGCGCCCTCGTAGCCGCTCTTCACGCCGAAGCCCAGGAGGCCGCCGTATCCGCCGGTCAGATACTTGTTGGCGGCGGCGTGGTATTTCGACGACGGCAGGCCGGGGTAGTTGACCCAGGTGACCTGCGGGTGTTCGGCGAGGTGTTGCGCCATGGCGAGGGCGTTGGCGCAGATGCGTTCCATGCGGAGATGGAGCGTTTCGATGCCGATGAGCGTCTGCCAGGCGTTGAACGGCGAGATGCAGTTGCCGGTGTCGCGCAGGAGTTGCAGGCGCATTTTCATCGCGAAGGCGATGTTGGCGCCGCCGGCGGGAGGGAAGGCTTTGAAAGCGTCCCAGTGAACGAGACCATGATATGAGGCGTCGGGGGTGGTGAAACCGGGGAAGCGGCCGGAGCCCCAGTCGAAGTTGCCGCCGTCAACGACGATGCCGCCGATCGAAGTGCCGTGGCCGCCGAGGTATTTCGTGGTCGAGTGAACGACGATGTTGGCGCCCCATTCGAAGGAGCGGTGGAGGATCGGCGAGAGGCAGGTGTTATCGAGGATGAGCGGCACGCCGAGTTCGCGACCGATCGTGGCGACCTCCTCGACGGGGAAGATGTTGAGCGCGGGGTTGCCGAGGCCTTCGCCGTAGAAGGCTTTGGTGTTGGGGCGGACGGCGCGGCGGAAGGCTTCGACGTCGTCAGCGTCGACGAACGTGATGTCGATGCCGAGTTTGGGGAGGGTGTGGTGGAAGAGATTGTAGGTGCCGCCGTAGAGTTGCGAAACGGAGACGATGTGATCCCCGGCGCCGGCGAGGTTGAGAATGGCGCTGGTGATGGCGGCCTGGCCGGAAGCGTGGCCGAGTGCGGCGGTGCCGCCCTCGAGCGCGGCGAGGCGCTGCTCGAAGACGTCCGTCGTGGGATTCATGATACGCGTGTAGATGTTGCCGAGTTCCTTGAGCGCGAAGAGATTCGCGGCGTGGTCGGTGTCGCGGAATACGTAGCTCGTCGTCTGGTAAAGCGGCACGGCGCGGGAGTTGGTCGCGGGATCGGGCGTTTGGCCCGCGTGGAGTGATTTCGTGCCGAGACCGGAGGGATAAGGACGGATCGAGGACATAGTGGCTAAAGGGTTGAAGGAGGCCGGGGAGAAAAGACGAGCCCGGAAAATTCGGAGCGGAAAAGTCGGGTGGAAACTCCGGCCTTTCCCTGCGAGTCGCGGATTGTTTGGGTGGCCGTTCGCATGAACAACAAGACTCTCCGCATCGCAGTGGTTGGATATGGCAATATCGGGTGCTCGGCCGTCGAAGCCGTGCAGGCGGCTCCCGACATGGAACTCGCCGGCGTGGTCCGCCGGGCGGCCGGGCAGCCGGTGCCCGCGGAGTTGGCGGGAATCGCGATCACGGATGACGTGACGAAGCTCGGGAAGGTGGATGCGGCGTTGCTGTGTGGACCGACACGCAGCATCCCGGAAACGGCGCCGGTGTATTTGAAGCGCGGTATCCACACTGTGGATAGCTTCGACATTCACGGGCAGAAGCTTTGGGACCTGCGGCAAACGTTCGACGCGATCGGCAAGGAGCACGGCAGTGTGGCGGTGGTGTCGGCGGGGTGGGATCCGGGCAGCGATTCGGTGTTGCGGGCGCTGTTGCTCGCGATGGCTCCGCGCGGGATCACCTATACGAACTTCGGCCCCGGCATGAGCATGGGGCACTCGGTGTGCGCGAAAGGAAAGCCGGGCGTGAAGGATGCGCTTTCGATGACGATCCCGACGGGAACGGGCGTCCATCGCAGGATGGTGTATGTGGAGTTGGAGCCGGGCGCGGAGTTCGCTGCGGTGGAGAAAGCGATCAAGTCGGACGATTATTTCGTGAACGACGACACTCGAGTCATGGCGGTGCCGAGCATCGAGGCGTTGAAGGACGTGGGACACGGCGTGCGCATGGAGCGCAAAGGCGTGAGCGGAACGACGCACAACCAGCTGTTCGAATTTCGGATGACGATCAACAATCCGGCGCTAACGGCGCAGATCATGGTGTCGTGCGCCCGGGCGGCGGCGCTGCGATTGAAGCCGGGTGCTTACACGATGCCCGAGATTGCGCCGATGGATATGCTGCCCGGCAGCCGTGAAGAGCTGGTGAAGTCGCTCGTTTGAGCGCTCCGTGTTCGCGGGCGACGCGTGGGCGAAAAGCTCACGCGTTCCACGGATTGCTCAATCGGCGGGATAATCGTGCCACACCCACTCGAGGGCTTGCGGCAAGGTTTGGATGCGCGCGGCGCCCATGCTGTGGCCGACGTTGAGCGCGAAGACGTATTGGTAGCGGTAACCTTTTTCGGCGAGGACGTGGGCCATGCGGTGATTGGCTTCGACCCAATCGTGCATGTCGTCGCGCATGACATTGGGGTTGAGCAGATCGCGATCGCCCACGGCCATCCAGAGGCGAAGGGGTTTGCGCGGACTTTCGGGGATGAGTTTCGCATGGAAATCCCAGGCGCCGCCGGGAGTCTCGGGATCGAACGGCCATTGCTGATTCACGAAGGTGCCGGAGGTGGTGATCACGCGGCGGTAAAGATCGGGCCGATACCACGCCATGATGAGCGCGGCGGCGCCGCCGGAGCTGTTGCCCATCGTGGCGCGCGCTTCGGGGTCTTTCGTGAGCGTGACGCCGCAGTTCTTCTCCACGAGCGGCAGCACTTCGTTCTCGATGAATTCGGCGAAGAGACCGGACATCGTGTCGTATTCGCGGCCGCGTTGGTGCCCTTGGGCGTCGCCCCCGCCGTGGCGGATCATGATGGCGATTTGAACCGGCACGCGCTGCTGCGCGATGAGGTTATCGAGGACGCGAGGAAGATCGAGGTTGGGTTTGCCCAATTCGGGTCCGTCATGCACGACGATGAAAGGCGCGGGAGTGCCGGGCGTGTATTGGGCGGGCACATACACGGTGATGGCGCGCTCGTAATCGATCGGGTGCGTTTCGACGATGAGCGTCTTCGGATTGTTGGGATCGACTTTGCCGAACTCGTTTCGCGCGATGCCGGGGTTGTAGTAGCGGCTGTCTTTCGAAGACATCGTGAACTGCGTGACCTTTCCCTGAGGGACACCTTCGATGACCTCGAACTCGCGCGGGCGGAGGTAGTCCGGACCGATGACGAAATTGCCGACGGCATCGATGGGCGGATTTACGCCGGGCTGGCCATCGAGCCGGATGAATTTCGGTGCGCCGGGCGCATCGGGTGAACGAGTGGGAGGCGGTGGCGGGCGAGCGCCTGCGGCAGGCGGCGTGGAAGATGGCGGCGAGGCACTGGCCAGGAGAGGGTCAGCCGCGAAAAGGGGCGAGAGGAGTAGAGCGGTCAAGGCAGGAACGATGCGGAGCAGGGCAGTGATGAGCATGAGAAAGCGCAGAGGGATTTGGATTCACCACAGAGGCACGGAGACACGAAGAAGAGGGCATTCTTGGTGTTTTCGTGTCTTTGTGGTTCAACGGGATCGAGGTCAGGTTTTGAGGCCGCGGAGGTCGACTTCTAGTCGTTTGTTTTCGCGGAGGATTGTGTCCATCGTCAGCCGTTCGCGGCGAGCGGCGGCTTCGTATCCAAGAACGCACGTCAGCACGCCGTCGACGGCGCGCTGGCAGGTGTCGTTGGTGAGATGGCCGGAAGTGACTTCGTCGTAGAAACGCGCGATGTTTCGCCGGGCGCCGGCTTCGTAGAGGTTTTCGATTTCGCCGCCGCCGTAGTGTTGGCGGCCGCCGCGGAGGTAGGATTTTCCCCAGTAATTGAGAACGGCGTGGGCTTCGGTGCCGTAGATCGCGGCGCTGAGTTCGAGCGGCGAATTATTGTCGAGGGCCTGGCCGGCGTGGTGGTGGATGAGACCGTCCGCGTATTCGTAAACGAGCGCGACGACATCGCGGGCGTCGCCGTGAGGATTGGGGCGCAGAATGTTCGATGCGCCGCTCGCCACGACGGGGCGTTGTCCGAGAATCCAGAGCGCGGCGTCGATCGCGTGGATGTCGAAGTTGCCGAGATAGTCGCAGCTGAGTGCGACGTCGTTGACCCAGATCAGATGCTGGAGGCGGCTTTCGATGGTTTCGGTTTTCGGCGGGTCTTGTTGCAGGCCGGTTTGGCCGGTGGTGACGATGCGGGAGATTTTTCCCAAGGCGCCGTTTTCGATGCGGGAGGCGATCTCGAGATTTATCGGGTCGGTCGGCATCTGATAATCGACGAGGAAACATTTCTCCGCCTCGGAGGCGCGGCGACCGGCCGCTTCGACGCGGAGCGCGCCGGGGACATCGGCGGCAACGGGTTTGGCCATGTAAACGTGGAGACCGGCATCAACCGCGGCGCTGACGTGTTCGGGAATGAAGTAGGGCGGCGTTTCAACAGCGACGGCTTCGACGCCGCTTTCGATGAGTTGCTTGTAGCCGGACAAGGTGGAGAAACGTCGCGACGGATCGACGCCGAGGTCGGCGCCGCATTTCTCGGCGACGTCCGGAAAGTAGTCGGCGACGGCCCAGATCTCGTAGCCGCCGTGCTCCTGGAAAAGTTTCGCGATCCAGGCGCCGCGTCCGCCATTGCCGATGACGCCGAGTTTGATTTTGCGGCGGTGAGATGGCGGGGCAGCGGCGGAGAGATCTGGAGTCCAGCGAAGAGAGGCAGCGGCCGCGGCGACGAGCGCGCCGCGTATGAACCCGCGGCGGGAGGGATCAGAGGAGAGAGGCGTGTTCATGGCGTCGTGGTGGGGTGGGTTTGGATTTCGATGTCCTTGAACCAAACATCGACGTGCTCGCTGCCGTGAACCTGGAGTGCGAAATGTCCTTCACGACGGCCCGGATCGTCGACGAGCTCGGCTGATTTCTTTCCGTTCACGTGAACGACGATGTGGCCGCCGCGAGCAGTGACAGTCATTTCGTTCCATTCACCCGGTTTGAACCAACTCGCGACCTGTGCGGGCGTGGGCTGCGAGACCCAAGCGCGGCCGTTGGTTTCGTAGAGACCGCCGACATCTTTGACGGCGTCGATCTCGGCTTGGAAACCGGTGACGCCGCTGAAGCCTTCTTTGGCGATGCGGAAATAAAGACCGCTGTTGCCGGCGATGGCTTTGAACTTCAGGCGAATCGTGAAATCGCGAAACCTGCGATCGGTGACGAGATGGCCGTAGTCTTCTTCGCTGGCGGCGTGCGTGGCGTGGATTGCGCCTTCTTCGATTTTCCACTCGCCGCGTCCGATGATGTGCCAGCCATCGAGGGTTTTGCCGTCCCACAACGGCGTCCATTTCTCCGCGGCGCGGGCCAGCGGATGAGCGCAGAACAAGATCAAGGCGGCGACGAGGAACGAGCGGGGTTTCATGGCGCGAGGGGTTGGGGTAAACCGACGAACGGGAGAAACGTTCGTCGGTTTTCGTCCGTAGCGCAATTTCTGCGATGACCGTATTGCCCCGGCTGAGACGGCCAGGCAGCGGCGCGCGTCAGGGAGTTTTACTCAGCGCGGCGGCGAGGTCGAAGCCGGAAGCAGGCGTGATGGTATGGCGGACGAAACCTTCGTCGGTGGCGCTGAGGACGCGCAATTTTCCGTCGGCGCTCATGGTGACAAAGCCGACGTATTTTGGCAGGGAGACTGCGGGTGCGCGTTGGAAGTTGAAGCGAGCGACGCGCTGGCCGTTGGCGTAGAGAATTTGGTCGGAGCCGCGGCCACCTTCGGCGCGTTCGAGGTTGAACCAGAGCAGGTGTTTTCCGTCCGGCGTGAAGAACGGCTGGGAGCGCTGTCCGTTTTCGAAGGACCAGATCGCTTTCCCGTCGACGTGCACGTGGTAGTTTTTGCCCTCCTTGGTGACGTAAGAAAGGCGTTTGCTGTCGGGCGAGAAGAGGACGGCGCGATCATCGGATTGGGCGAAAGCGTTGGCGCGCCACGGCGCGGCGAGGTGGCCGGGCAGGTCGAGGGGTTTTCCGTCGATGAAGTGGGCGGCCTTTTTGATGCTGCCGATGGCGAAAGCGCTGCGCTTGCCGTCGGGGCTGAAGGTGAGGCTTTGTTTCACGACGGCGGGAATGGAGATCGCATTGCCGACGCGCCACTCGGGATTGGAATAGACCTTGTCGCCGATGACGGCGACCGACGTGTTGTCGGTGCGGGCAGCGACGTAGGCGAAGCGGTTGCCCTTGGGAGCGATGACGAAGTCGTCGACGAATTTGTAGGCGTCGGATTCCTTTCCATTGACCAGCGGGAAGTGAAGGGCGCCTTGCATCGCGATGGACAGGCAGATGGACGAGTCAGCGGTGAAGCGGGCGTAGCTGCGGTCGGAACCGAGATTTTTGAAGCCCGAGTAGTTCGGGCTGCGTTTGCCGTCGAGCCACTGCCACATCGAAACGCCGGAGCTACCGTGGACGACGAGACGTTTGCCGTCGGGACTGAAGAGGAGGCTATGAGCGCCCAGCGTGTCCGGAAGGATTTTTCCGTCGAGCCAGACACCTTCGGCGGCGAGGCCGGCGATGCGGCCCGTGGAAGAGACGATGACTTTGCGCACGCGTGGCTGCAGCGGCTTTCCGTCAAGCAATGTGTCGGAGTTGGAGACGGAGAGAAGTTTGCCGTTGGGCAGGAAGGTCTGAGGTTGCGCGGAGTAGCCGGCGTATTTGCCGTTGAGAATCAGTTCGCCGTGTCCGGGAAACAGCGCGTAACGGGAATCGTCGTCGCTGAAAACGAGCGGCACGAAGTTGTGTTGGGCGAGACGGAGCGGGAGCGGTTTGCCGTCGACAAAGAGGCAGTAACCCGGCCGTTCGCCGCGAAGGTCGTGCTTGGCGACAAACCAGTGACGTTTACCCGTGGGCGAGAATTGGATCGTCAACGGATTTGCGGCGAGCGCTCCGGTTTCGAAAGGGCCGCGGTGAACTTCCTTTCCGTCGACGATGACGACGAACTCTTCGCCGACGAGACCGGCGTAGGCGTAGCGTTTGCCGTCGGCGCTGAAGATGACGGGGTGGTCCAGTTGGTCCTGCGAACTGAGGGCGGGGAACTGGCTGCGACCCAGCATGGGTTGTCCCTTGAGGTTGAGCAGCCGATCCAACGACGGGCCGATCTGGCCGTCGACCGAAACGGCGTAGCGGCTGCCTTGGCGAACGACGGCGGAGAGGCGCCCGCTGGGCTCGATGTGAACAGAGACGGCGTCGAGCGGAGCGACGATTACGGATTCAACGCGCGGCTCGGCGTGAACGGAGATTCCGAGCGAGACACCGAGGAGAGCGACGGCGGCGAACGCGTTTAGGCGGGTGCGTGGGAGGCGGGGTTTCGACAGGGCGAACATGGCATGGGGCGCGATGGGGGTTTCGGGGATGAACGAAACAAGCGCGCAGACGGAAAAGCGGGCGGCTTCGCCGCGCTTCCGGCGCGCCGTTCGTCCGAGGAGCCGCGAGCGCGGTGAGATCCTCGTGTTCGCGGCACGTTGTGACGAATGGTCGCGCAAGTGGCGAACCCGGTCGGCCGCGCGATGCTTGGGGCGTTCCATCGGGGGAACACTTACGCATCCGCGGCGCGGTCGCAGATGCGCAAGGCGTGCGCTCCGATGAACGGGAGCCGTTCGAGAGACGGATTGCGCGAGGCAGCCGTCGGAGCGATCAGCGAATGGCTACTTTTTTTCCGCCCTCCGCGACGGAGCGGTAGATCGCTTCGACGACGATGGTGTCTTTCAGGCCCTCTTCGCCCGGGGCGAGCAAAGGCGTCTGGTTGATGATCGCGTTGGCATCGTCGTCCATCTGCTTTGCCTGTTGATTGGGGATCGTGGCGTCGAGCGCGGTGCCGTCGCTCGTGGTGCCTTTCACGCCGCTATACGATTGAAACGGTGCGAGCTCATACCAGCCGTTGGCGCAATCGACGTGGAGCTTGTTCATGTTCTTGCCAAAGCTCACGTCGCCGATGCCCTGCACGCCGCCGGGGAATTCGAGTTCGAAGTGCATCGTCTCCTCGACCTCGGAGTAAATCTCGGGGCGCGTGGTCGAAGCCTGAGCGCTGACGGCGATCGGCTCCATGCCGGTGCCGTAGCGAAGCGCGTTGAGCGGATAGACGCCCATGTCGCCCATGACGCCGCCACCGAGCGCCTTCTTTTGTTTCCAGTGGTTGGTGCGGCGTTCGAAATAGCCGGCTTCGGCCGTGGCGGAGACGACTTTGCCGTATTTCTGGTCGCGGGCGATTTTCATCACGGCCTGCGTATTGGGCTCGTGCTGCAGGCGATAGCCGATCGCGAGCGTCACGTTGTTGTCCTTGCAGGCGCGGATCATGTCCTCGCACTCGCGCACGGAGGGTGCCATCGGCTTTTCGCACCAGACGTGTTTGCCGGCCTTGGCGGCGCGGATCGTGTATTCGGCGTGCAGGGACGGCGGCAGCACGATGTAAACGACGTCGATGGCGGGATTGTTGGCGATCGAGTCGAAGTTCTCGTAGGTGTAAACGTTGGCGTCGGGAATCGAATGCTTCTTCTGCCACGTTTCGATCTTGCTCGGCGTGCCGGAGACGATGCCGGCGAGGTGGCATTTCGAGGTGAGCTGCAGCGCGGGCGCGAGCAGGTCGGTGCTGTAGTAGCCGAGGCCGACGAGGGCGACGCCGAGTTTTTCTTTTTTGGCGGGAACGTTGATCGCGGCGAAACCGGTGCGGGCGAGCGCGAGTCCGGCGGTGCCGACGGCGAGGTGACCGAGGAATTTTCTGCGGGTGAGGGTGGGGTTCATTTTGTTTCGAGGGGTTCCGTGGATTGAGTCCGGGATCGGAACGACGTCAAAACATCCCCCGACCTTGTTGGCGGCGATGATCCGAGTGGATGCCGAGCCGGGTCATCGGCGAGACTTCAGTTCGCTCCGGACGGCAACGTGTTAACCGAAATCACGCGCGGTGGATGCCACGCGGTGAGGTCGCGTTATTGAAGCGGTATTCCAGCGGGAAGGGGCGCGGGTGCCATGGGGCTTAGGCGTTCGATCGGCTCGCGGACGAGACGGCCGTGGGGGACGAGGTGGCTGGTTTCGCCGTGGCGCAGGCGCAGGACGGTGGTGCCGATCGATTCGACCTGGCCCTCGATCGCGCCGATGCGGATGAGATCGCCAACCTTGAATTCACCGGCGACGAAATTGCGCGCGAGCAGGTTGCCGACGAGGTCGCGTGCGCAGAAGGCGAACAACATACCGGTGGCAATGAAACCGAGCGCGATCACGGCGAGTCCGACGAGCAAGGTCTGTCGCGAAGCGAGCCCGAGATAATCGAGCGATACGATGGCGGTCAGGACGATGCCGCCGATGCGCACCAAGGCGCCGATCAACTCGTGGAACGGAACGCCCGCGAGGCGCGCGGCGCGTCCGAGCAGTCCGCCGATCCAGCGCGAGAGCCACACTCCGAGTGCGAGCAGGAGCACGACCACCAGGATCTTCGGGATGAAACCGGCCACATCGGTCAGCAGCCGGCTGCCGGCTTCGAGGTTCATGCGTTCGAAGGCCATGACCAGGGCCGTGTAGAAGATCACGATGTAAACGAGCCATCCGGCCATCGCGGAAGGCGCCATCTTGATTTCACGATCCTGCAAGTAGCGGCGGCCGCCGGTGCGTTCGGCGACGACGTCGAGGCCGAGTGCGCGTAGCAGTTTTGTCACTACATTGCGGCCGATCGCGGCCATGAGCCAGCCGAGCAGCAGCACCAGCAGGCCGGAAAGAAAACCGGGTGCGTAGAGCCAGACGGTTTCGCGGGTCCAGTTGAGGATCAGACCGATCATCTCGCCGACCGTCTGTCCAATCTCGTTCCACAGGCTCACTGATTCCATAATTCGTCCTTTCCGGTGAGGGTTCTGAAGGCGCGGAGGGGGCGCTCGAGCGGCTTTTCGAGCCGTTCGAGCCACGCGGCGATCGCGCGTTCGGAGCGGTCGGCCCAGTCGTCGGTGTGCCGATCCAGCGTGCGCAGGAAGCCGGTGGTCCTGCCGGCTTTGACGGTCACAAAATCGGTGGCGCTCGCGAGGCCGGTTTGCGGATCGAGGTCGTTGCGGAGCTGCATGATGACGGCGCCCGGTGCGACCGATCCGACTTCGTGCACGCGAATGATCGCGAAAAGCACGAGCAGTTGCAGCAATCCGGAGAACAGGAACAGCAGGTGAAGGTTGGTGAGGCGAAACTCACCGGCGGCCCAGGCGAAATCCTTCATCAACTCGAGCAGCCAGCCGCCGGTGATCGGGGCGATGGCCACGGCGAGACCGATAGCGGCGTTGAAGACCGCGATGTAAACGGAGCGTCCGGACTCCGGGGCGAGTTTGATGAGGATGTTGATCTGCGCGAGCGTGAGCGCGCAGTAGAAGACGCCGGACAAAACGTGCGCGAGAACGAGCGGCCAGTAGTAGCCCGCGGGCTGGGCGATGACCCACACGAGAGGGATGAGCGCGTGCGCGGCACCGGCGACGATCATCACCGGCTTGTTGCCCATCTGGTCCGAGATGGGGCCCCAGATGCGCAGCATGAAAAGCGAGGCAATGGTCGCGAACGTGATGAACCAAGTGATCGTGGCGAAATCCACGCTCAACTCCTCGATCATGTAGACGGAGTAGAACGGTCCCGCGAGTTGCGTCACAAACATGAACGCGCCCACATAGATCACGAGACTCAGAAAATTCCGGTCGCGAAACGGACCGGCGAAGGTTTGCAAACGGAAAGGTGGCCGATCGTCTTGCCGGTGATCTTTGGGATCGGGCACGGCGATCAAGAACCACGCGGACACGAGGCCCAATGCCAGGCCGACGGCGAAGAGAATGATGTAGCCCCACGGATCCTGCTTTCCGTTTTGCTGCTCCCACGCGTTAAGGAACGCGCCGCCGGCGAGGACGACGACCATGCCGGCGGCAGCGCAGACCATGTTGCGGCGACCGAGGTAGGAACCGCGGATGTTCGACGGGATCACATCGCTCATCCATTCCAGCCAGGCCACGCCGCTTACGGCGCCGAGCAAACAGGACAAGCCGACCATGAGCACCAGCAGCCACACGCGCATGTCGCTCCACGCATCGAACATCGCGAGCGGCAGCAGGATGACGGGAATCCACATCAACCGTCCGGCGATCACCGCGACGATGCACAACAACCGGCGGCGACCGAACATCTCGATGAAGACGGAACCGAAGAGCTGGGCGAGATTGGCAGAGACGGGAAGGGCGGCGAGAATGCCCACCTGCACGGTGGTGGCTCCGAGGACGTTCAACGCGAAGCCGACGAGAAAAATTCCTCCCGCGAGCGACGCCATGATGGTCGCGAGTGCGCCATCGATGGTGGACATGCGCAGCGCTCGCGCGGTTTGCGTTTCGGACAACCCCATCGGGGCACCTTAACGCACCTGTCAACCCCCGTCAGGACGAGGCTGTCAGAGATGTCAGGAAAAATCTCCGGTGCAGGAGCACGATATCGAACTGTGTGGATTCCAGCGCGTCACGAGGCGGTTGCGTTCGCGGCTCCCGGCAGGTTCTTTCGACGCACCCCATGCGCTTCTTCCTTTCTCTTCTCGGACTTTGTTTCGCGTTAACGAACAGCGGCTCGGCGTCGGAATCGCCGCCGATCCGGGTGCTGATTGTCGATGGCTGCAGCAATCATGACTGGCAGCTGACGACGCGGAGCATTCGGGCGATTATCGAGCCGACGAAATTGTTTGCGGTCGAGGTGTCGACTTCGCCGCCGACGGCGGATGCGCCGGGATGGGACGCGTGGCGGCCGAAATTCCGCGATTATGATGTGGTGATTCAGACGTATAACGATCTCGGCGGCGGAGCGCCCTGGCCGCAGGCGGTGCGCGAGGAGCTGGAGGCGTTCGTGCGTGAAGGCGGAGGGCTTTATGTGTGGCACGCGGGGAACAATGCGTTTGCGGACTGGCCGGCTTACAACCGCATGATCGGACTTGGTTGGCGGAAGAAGCATCAAGGCGATGCGTTGCAGGTGAGCGAGGACGGGAAAGTTATTCGCATCCCGACCGGCGAAGGGCTCGACACCAATCACGGCAAACGCTTCGACGCAGTGATTCACCGGCTCGGCGATCATCCGATTCATCGCGGGATGCCGCGGGTGTGGAAGTCGGCGGACATCGAGGTGTATTATTTTGCGCGCGGCCCGGCCGAAGAGGTGGAAGTGATCTCGTATGCGAACGACATCGTGCACACGAAGTTGAACTGGCCGATCGAGTGGACGGTGAGGTTTGGCGAAGGACGCGTTTATACGTCGACGTTCGGGCATGTGTGGAGAGGCGATGTGCAGCCGGTGACGGTGCGCGATGCGGGCGTGCAAACGCTGCTCGTGCGCGCGCTGCAATGGCTGGCGAAACGCGAGGTCACGTTTCCGGTGCCGGAGGATTTTCCGACGGCGACGACGACATCGGTGCGAGCGGAGCTGGTGTTGCCCGCGGAGTAGCGCGGAGAGCGGCAGGGTGCGAACGCGCCGGCGTCCGCGTTTTCCCCTTCTCATGCGTCGGTCGGGAAATGGCCTGACGGACACCCGCACGCGGGCGGGTTAACGTAGCGGAGCAGCGCGAGAGTGATTCTCCGTTGTGCATCCACTCGCGTGAACGATCCGATCCTTCCTCCGAACGAACGCTGGCGTGCGGCCGCCCCGGCGGGTGCGTGCTGAAATCGGAGAACACCGCAACCTAGGACAGCCCATGCAAAACCTCGGAAATTCGAACGACGGACCCGGAGATTGGGATCTAACACGGCGTAAATTCGTAATTGCAGGGACGACCGCGGTCGCGATGTCGGCGCTGCCGCGCATCGGTTTCGGTCAGTCGTTGGCAGACGCTGAGCTGCTGGAGCCGGTCCTCACGAAAGTGTCGTTTCAGGTAAATGGTAAGCCCTGCGAACTCGAACTCGACACCCGGACCACGCTCCTCGATGCGCTGCGGGAGCATCTGCATCTCTCGGGCACCAAGAAAGGCTGCGATCACGGCCAGTGCGGCGCGTGCACGGTGATTGCCGGCGACCGGCGGATCAACTCGTGCCTGTCGCTCGCGGTGATGCACGAAGGTGACGAGATCACGACGATCGAAGGATTGGGGACGCCGGAAAACCTGCATCCGATGCAGGCGGCCTTCGTAAAGTGCGACGGATACCAATGCGGTTATTGCACGCCGGGCCAGATCTGTTCCGCCGTGGCGATGCTCGCCGAAATCAAAGCCGGCGTTCCGAGTCACGTGACCCGCGATCTCAATGCGCGGCCGCAACTCACCGCGGAGGAACTGCGCGAGCGGATGAGCGGCAATATTTGTCGGTGCGGCGCGTATTCGAACATCGCCGAAGCGATCACGGATGTTGCGGGGAGGACTGCATGAAACCCTTCACCTACGAACGCGCGCGTTCGCCGGCTGAGGCTGCAACGGCGGCGGCGCGTCGGCCCGGAGCCAAGTTCATCGCGGGCGGAACGAATTTGCTCGATCTGATGAAACTCGAAATCGAGACGCCGGCGCATCTGATCGATGTGAACGGACTCGCGCTCGATACGATCGAGGCGACCCCGGAAGGCGGACTGCGGGTTGGCGCGCTGGTGCGCAACACGGATCTCGCGGCGGATGAACGCGTGCGGCGCGATTACGGCGTGCTCGCGCGCGCGTTGCTGGCGGGGGCGTCGGGCCAGTTGCGCAACAAGGCGACGACCGCCGGAAATCTCCTGCAGCGGACGCGGTGTCCTTATTTTTACGATACGAACCAGCCGTGCAACAAACGCCAGCCGGGGAGCGGTTGCGCGGCGCTGGAAGGCTACAGTCGGCAACTCGCAATTGTCGGGGGGAGTGACGCCTGCATCGCGACGCATCCGAGCGACATGGCGGTTGCGCTGCGCGTGTTGGATGCGGTGGTTGAAACGGTGCGGCGGGACGGGGCGACGCGGCGGATTCCGCTGTCCGAGTTTTACCGGCTCCCCGGCGACACGCCGCACATCGAGACGACATTGCAGCCGGGGGAGTTGATCACGGCTGTCGTCCTGCCGAAGCCGGTAGGAGGGAAGCAGATTTATTACAAGGTGCGCGACCGGGCCTCGTATGCGTTCGCGCTCGTATCGGTCGCGGCGGTGGTGCAGCCGGACGGCGGCGGCCGGGTGGCGCTCGGCGGCGTGGCGCACCAACCGTGGCGGATTGAAGCGGCGGAAGGAGAAATGCCGCGCGGGGCGAAAGCGGTGGTGTCGCGCTTGCTGGCGGATGCGCGGCCGACCGACGACAATGCGTTCAAGGTGCCGCTCGTGGAGCGGACGCTCGCGGCGGTGTTGATGGAAGCGAGGGCGGTCTCATGAAATTCGATACACCGGCGACGACGAACCCGATCGACCAATTGAAGGTGATCGGAAAACCGACCGATCGCATCGACGGTCCGCGCAAGACGACGGGCACGGCCCGTTATGCGTATGAGCACCACGATGTCGCGCCCAAGGCGGCGTATGGTCACGTGATCGGTTCGGCGATCGCGAAAGGGCGCATCACGTCCATGGATACGCGCGAGGCGAAGCGGGCGCCGGGCGTGCTCGCGATCGTGACGGCAGAGAACGCGGGAAAACTCGAGAAAGGGGATTTCAACACGGCCAAGCTGCTCGGCGGTCCGGAAATTCAGCATTACCATCAGGCGATCGCCGTGGTGGTGGCGGAAACCTTCGAACAAGCGCAGGCAGCGGCGCAGCTGGTGCGCGTGAAATACGAGCGGGCCGACGGTGCGTTCGACCTCGCGGCGCGGAAGGATTCGGGCAAGAAACCGGAAGCGGGTTTCGGCGGTCCGGCGGATAGCGCGGTCGGCGATTTTGCGGCGGCGTTCGCGGCGGCGCCGGTGCAACTGGACGCAACCTACACGACACCCGATCAGTCGCACGCGATGATGGAGCCACATGCGTCGGTGGCTGCGTGGGAAGGCGAGAAGCTCACGGTTTGGACCTCGAATCAGATGATTGCCTGGGGCGTAGGCGATCTGGCCAAGACCTTGGGAATTCCAAAGGAGAACGTGAGGATGGTTTCGCCGTATATCGGCGGAGGATTTGGCGGAAAACTGTTCCTACGGGCTGACGTGGTGATGGCGGCACTCGGCGCGCGGGCGGCGCGAAGGCCGGTGAAAGTGGCGCTGACGCGACCGTTGATCCCCAACAACACGACCCATCGACCTGCGACGATCCAACGTATCCGTCTCGGTGCTACGAAGGATGGAAAGTTGACCGCGATAGCGCATGAGAGCTGGTCGGGAGATTTGCCGGACGGGCAGCCCGAGACAGCGGTGAGCCAGACGCGGCTGCTTTATGCGGGAGAGAATCGGCTGACCGCGATGCGACTCGCGGTCCTCGATTTGCCGGAAGGCAATGCGATGCGCGCGCCGGGCGAAGCGCCCGGAATGATGGCGTTGGAAATCGCAATGGACGAGATGGCGGAGAAACTCGGGCTCGATCCGATCGAGTTTCGCGTTCGCAACGACACGCAAGTCGTGCCCGACAATCCGCCGCAGCCGGAATCGACGGATCCGCAGTCGAAGAAACAGGAGGAGGAGAATAATCCGCATCCCCCTTTTTCGCAGCGACGGCTTACCGAGTGTTTCCGGTTGGGCGCGGAGCGGTTTGGCTGGAACAAGCGTAATGCGGTTCCGGGGCAAACGCGCGAAGGACGATGGCTGATTGGAGTCGGAGTCGCGGCGGCGTTTCGCAACAACCTCCTGACGAAATCAGCCGCGCGTGTGCGGTTGGACTCGCGCGGCGTTGTGACGGTCGAAACCGACATGACCGACATCGGCACGGGCAGCTATACGATCATCGGCCAGACAGCGGCCGAGATGATGGGCGTGCCGCTGGAGCGCGTCGTCGTGTTGCTGGGGGATTCGCGTTTTCCGGTTTCGTGTGGTTCGGGCGGGCAGTGGGGCGCCAATAATTCCACATCGGGAGTGTATGCAGCGTGCGTGAAGTTGCGGGAGGCGGTGGCACAGACACTGGGATTCAACGTGGCCGACACCGACTTCGCGGAGGGCGAGGTGAGATCGGGCGGGCGCAGCGGGTCGTTGGCGCAGGCGGCTCGAGAGCGCGAGTTGGTGGGCGAGGACGCGATCGAATACGGCGACCTGGACAAGAAATACCAGCAGTCGACCTTTGGTGCACACTTCGTCGAGGTCGGGGTCGATGCTGCGACCGGCGAGACGCGCATTCGGCGCATGCTTGCGGTGTGCGCGGCGGGGCGGATCCTCAATCCGAAGTCGGCGCGAAGCCAGGTGATTGGCGCGATGACGATGGGTGCAGGCGCGGCGTTGATGGAGGAGCTCGTTGTGGACAAACGGGCGGGCTTTTTCGTGAACCACGACCTGGCGAGCTACGAGGTGCCGGTGCACGCGGATATACCGCATCAAGAAGTGATCTTTCTCGACGAAACGGATCCGATCTCGTCGCCGATGAAGGCGAAAGGCGTGGGCGAACTCGGCATCTGCGGCGTCGGTGCGGCGGTCGCGAATGCGATTTATCACGCGACCGGGGTGCGCGTGCGCGATTATCCAATCACGCTCGACAAGCTGATTGCGCGATTGCCGGCGGTGGGCTGAGGCGGAGTTTGCCGGGAGGGATTAGGTTGACCGATCACTTCGATTGGTAGCGGCGGCGTTCGGCGAGTGGAATGCGGCGGAGGCGCCAGCGCTGATTGCTTCCGACAATGAATCCTGCGCAGCGTGGGGCGCCGCAGCGGCATGGATGCAGGTGCCATTTGCGGAAAGGAAAACCGTAATCGAAGGTGAGTTCCTCGCCGGCGGCGATGTCGCGTCGCGCGATAATCCAGACCCGCCCGCGAATGATCTCGGTGCGGCAGTTTGGCTGGCACGAGTGATTGATGAACCGGGCGACGCTGCCGCCCGTGCGACCGTCGAGATCGTAGCGCTGATTAAGCACGAAGAAATAGACGGAGTCGTCGCCGCCGCGGCGTTGCCGCTCGAGCCGCTGGGCTTCGCGTCGCACGGTCTCCGCTTTGGTGATCCGTTCGCCGGTGTATTCCAAAATGCGTGTGCCGTCTGCAATATCGCGCCGGGCGAAGACGCCGCGGCCATGAATGGCGGAACGACGATGGATGACCCAAGTCGCGTCAGACGCGTTTGGAGTTGTTCTGTTTTCTCGAGGGAGTGGAGCGTTGGAGGCCAAGCGGCTCATAGGAGCGATTCCGTGCCCGGAGTCCACTCGAACACGCGACTCCCGAGAGAGTGTCACCTATCAACAAGATCGAATCCGAACACGGATGGAGAGCGCGGGAAGGGAGAAGCGGTCAAAACCTCGCCTGACGGAAGGGCGAGATGCGCGCCCCATGCCGCGCTAGGGATTTGCGGCCGAGAACAGCGGTTGAAGTCGGCCCCGCAATTGATCATATGTCTGACGATCTAACATCTGAGTGTAACCCCGCGTCCGAACTCTGATGACCAAGAAGGCAAACAAGAGGGTTCTCCGCACCACCGGTGCTGCTTCCGAGAATGAGTCGTTGAACGTCGCGCCGATTGCGCTTTTTCGACGGCTGGATCAAATCGCGACCGCGGTCGCCGCGGAGGTCGTCGCGGAAGATGATCTGACTCCGCTGGAATATGCCGTCTTGCTCCGAGTTAATGCCAATCCCGGCCTCGATCAGAATACCCTCGGCCACCTGCTCGCATTGGATCGCACGACGATCAGCTCCCTTGTTTTCAAGCTCGAGCAGCGAGGTCTGATCGAACGCGGCATCAACGATAACGATCGTCGCGCGCGTTCCCTGCAGCTGACGCCGGAAGGGGAAGCGATTCGCGCGCGACTCCGGCCTGCGGGAGCCGCGGCGCAACAACGCATCTGGTCAGTCCTGGGCGCATCCGAGCGCAAGCAACTCATCGCGATGCTCGTTCGGGTGATCGACGCCAATCAGGCCTACATGCGTCTCGGTGCGGGCCGCCGAAAACGATCGAAAAACAAGTCCGCTTCCTAGGACCACTGCCTCGCTCAACCCCCTAAACCGATGCGCACAACCCCTCTGATTGTGGTCACGGTGTTGGCCGCCGTCGTCGTCGGTGCACTGCTTTTCAAGCGGAACACGCCCGGCGGACCCTGGCCGCGGAAACCCGTGACGCTGCTCGTTCCGTTCAGCGCGGGATCAGGCTTGGACCTGACGGCGAGATTGTTCGCCGAGGAGCTGGCGAAAACGTGGCGTCAACCGGTGATCGTCGACAACCGTCCGGGTGGCGGCGATGGCATCCTTGGCTTCTCGATCTTTGCGGCGCGCAAGGACGACCATACCCTGCTGTTTACGGTGTCCGGGCCGATCACGATGGATGCGCTTATTCGCGATGATCTCCCCTTCGACGCCCGCAAGGATTTCGTTCCCATCGCGGCGGTCGCGCAGCCAACCATCGTGATCGCCGCATCATCGAATCTGCCGATCACGTCACTCAAAGAACTCGTGGCTTTGGCGCGGAAGAATCCCGGGATGTATTTTTGGAGCGGAATTGGGCAGCTCGGGCGACCGTTCGAGGCGTTTCTGAAGTTGGAGAAACTTGAGATGAACTACGTGCCTTATCGGACGCCCTCCGAAGCGGCGCAGGATCTCGCGACCGGGCGGTTGCACATTTGGCTGTCTTCCATCGCGACGGTCGACGCCCAAGTGCGAGCCGGACGCGCGCGGATTCTGGCGGTGACGAGTTCCGATCGGTCAACGGCGATCCCGGCGGTCGAAACGGTGAGTGAAGCAGGATTTTCCGCTCTCACTCTGGATGGCATCTGGGGCTTCTACGGCTGGCGCGACATCCCTGAAAACCTTCGAACCAAAATCGCTGACGACGTCCGCGAAGTCGCGGCGGATCCCGAACTGGTGGCGCGAATGTCTGCGATGGGGTTGACCGTCGCTCCGAGCACGCCCGACGAATTGGCGAACCTGCTGGAGCAACAACGATCTCAGTTTGGAAACGTGATCGATATATTGGGGCTGAGATCCCGCAGGTAACTTTCGCCCGTCGAAACCCGCATCCGCTCGTCCGATGTATATCTTCGATAACGCAGCGAGCCAAACGCGCGACCGACTTCGGGCGCTGTCCGCTGTCTTCGATCCGGGAACGATCCGGCATCTGGAGGAGCGCGGGTTGGGCGAAGGTTGGAACTGCCTCGAAGTGGGAGGAGGCAGCGGAACGATCGTGGAATGGCTCGCGGAGAAAGTGGGACCGACAGGTTCGATCCTGGCGACGGACCTGGACACGCGATTGCTGGACAATATCGCGCGATCGAACGTTGAGGTCAGGCGTCACGATATTTGCACGGATCGATTGCCTGAGGCGGCGTTCGACCTGGCTCATGCGCGTTTGGTGTTGGAGCACGTGACGGATCAGCAAGGGGCTTTGCGTCGGATGGCAGCAGCGCTCAAGCCGAGTGGTTGGATCGTGATCGAGGACTTCGAAATTCCTCCGCTGCAGAATACGTCCGCACACGAGGTTTATCCCGAAGTCATTCGGGTGATGCGCGAAGTGATCCAGGCCACTGTCCCGGATTTCCGTTTTGGTCGTTCGTTGGGAGCGCGTTTGCGTGAGCTCGGTTTCGGCGAGGTGAACATGGAGGGCCGTCTCTTCGTCTGGCGGAGCAACAGTCCGGGCGCTTCTTTTATCCGGCTGAACTGTGAGCAACTGCGCCCGGCGATTCTCGCCACCGGTCAGCTCACTGAAGCGGAGTTCGAAGCGGATCTCGAACGACTCGACGATCCGACGTTTGATTTCGCTTCGCCGATTCTGTGGACTGCCTGGGGTCGCAAGCCGACGCTGAGAGACTCAACGGTCGGGACTGACTCTTCCGCGCAAGTGCCCTAATCCCATGAAACGGGTCCTCTCGAATCGCGACGTCTGGGCAGGAATCCCACTAATCGCGATCGGGGCGCTCGGGTTATTTTTTTCGCAATCGGCCAGTTCGTCAGCCGATCCGGCGAGCAATCTTTTCCCGCGTGCGATCGGTCTTTTCCTCATGGTCGCGGGGACAGCGATCACGCTCCAAGGCTGTTTCGCTTCGGGAAAATCCTTCGCCGGATTTCCGATTCGATCCTGCGTGGCGATCACGGGCGGCGTGTTGGCGTTTGCGTTGGTCATTGAACGGGCGGGGCTCGGGCTGGCGGTGGTTGCGGCCGTGCTCATTTCCAATCTCGGAATTCGCGGTTCACGCTTTGGAGCAGGACTGATTTTCGCCGTGGGCCTCGCGGCGGCGATCTACGCGTTGTTTGTTGGTCTGCTGGGTCAACCGATCAAACTCATCCCGGCGTTCTAAGCATGGGCGCCTTGGATCAACTCGCGCTTGGCTTTCAGACGGCTCTCCAGCCGGAGAATCTGCTGTTCTGTCTCATCGGCGTTCTCATCGGCACGTTGATCGGCGTATTGCCCGGCATCGGGCCAGCATCGTCGATCGCGTTGCTCCTCCCGTTTACGTTCTCTCTCTCCTCGACGTCGGCGCTGATCATGCTCGCGGGGATTTACTACGGGTCGCAATACGGCGGCTCCACGACCGCGATACTCGTCAATCTGCCCGGCGAAGCGGGAGCGGCGGTGACCGGCATCGATGGACATGCGATGGCGCGGCAGGGTCGGGCTGCGTTGGCCTTGGCGATTGCGGCGGTGGCGTCGTTTATTGCCGGCACTTTCGGGACTCTGCTGATCGCAATGCTAGCCGGGCCGCTTGCGCGAATCGCTGCAACGTTCCAAGCGGCGGATTATGTCGGTCTAATGATCTGCGGGTTGATTGCCGCGATCGTTCTGGCGCAGGGGTCGTTGATGAAGTCGATCGCCATGGTGTTGTTGGGACTCTTCCTCGGGACAATCGGCACGAATGTCGTGACGGCCGAAACGCGGTTCACGATGGGCCTGCCTGAGCTGATCGATGGCATCGGCTTTGTCCCACTGGCGATCGGACTTCTCGGGTTGAGCGAGATCATCGACGCGCTCGCATCTCCGCAGGATCGCAGGCTTGTAAGCCACCGAGGCCGTGCTCGCTTCGTGGATGGCGAAGCGCGGCGGGCGTTGAAGGCAATGTTTCGCGGCACGGCGTTGGGATCAGCTTTCGGCGTGCTGCCAGGCGGAGGCCCGGTGATCTCGTCATTCGCTGCGTATGCCGTGGAAAAGAAGCTTTCGCGCGCGACGCCACGCGTGGGCTCGGGAGCAGTCGAGGGCGTCGCGGCCCCGGAGGCGGCGAATAATGCGGCCGCACAGACGTCGTTTATTCCTCTGCTCACGCTGGGCCTGCCGGCAAATCCCGTCATGGCCATGTTCATCGGCGCGTTGATCATTCACGGCATTCAGCCCGGGCCCGACATCATCGCAAAACAACCGACGCTCTTCTGGGGCCTCGTTGCGAGCATGTGGATCGGCAACGCCATGCTGCTCGCGTTGAATCTCCCCCTGGTGGGGATGTGGGCGAAACTGCTGCAGGTCCCGCCGCGTATCCTGTTTCCGGGGACGGTCGTGCTTTCCTGCGTCGGTGTGTATTCGCTCAACCACAACTCCGTCGAGGTGGCGTTGATGGCGCTGTTCGGAGTGCTCGGCTATCTCCTGCGCCGGTTTGCGTTCGACCCGACTCCTCTTCTGCTCGGCTTCGTGCTGAGCAGACCGATGGAGGAGAATCTTCATCGCGCCCTGTTGTTTGCGGGAGGCGATCCCCTCACTTTTTTTCGTCATCCGATCGGGGCGAGTCTGCTCGCCGTCGCCGGCCTCCTGCTGGCGATCTCGGCGTTTCCCCATCTGAGTCGGATGCGAAGCCGACTGCGGTGATATCGAGGGTGAAAGAAGAAGTGCAGGCTCCTACTCCCAATCCAGGAACGGCTGGGCGCGGTCCTCCAACAACGGCAGCGGCTATGCGGCGGGGTTGCCGGCAATGCGCAGCCAGAAGACTTCTTCGGCGGCGAGGAGACGTTCGATGTAGGCCTCGTCCCGGGGGATTTCGAGACGGAGCGGAGGACGTGGCGGAGAGTAGCACCAGTAGTCAATCGTGGGCAGCCCGGTGACTGCGAGGATGTGTTGCAGTTGGGCGGTGTGATGCGGCGGAGGACGGCCACGGGCGGAGGCGCGTTGGTAGGCGGCGAGCCCGCATTTGATTTCGACGACGCGATCGCCGTTTAGGGAGAGTCCGTCGAGGCTCGCGCGCTGCCAGGGACGTGCGAGGCTCTGCACGCACGTGGGCTGCGCGGTTACTTGCAGCGCGGCGCAGTAGCGCGCGCGCGCTGCGCGCTCGAGAGCGGCACCCTGCTCACGCGTGAAGCTTCGCGAGTAGCTCTTCGGTGGATGTTGTTTTTCGAAGAGGAGTCGTTCGGCGCTCTTAGCGGGCTTGATCCAGAGGATCGTGGCTGCATCCGCAGAACCAATACCGCTCCGCCGCCACTCCCACCAGGCGATCGTGCGTTCGGTGAGAGCGACGATTTCGTAGGGATGTGGCATGGAGCGAAAAGGATCGCGGGAGCATTACCGCGATGCGGGGGAGTGCGAGCCTTTGACGCCGAAGGTTCACGCGGCTTGAAGTTCGTTAGAACCGATAGGTGATCGCGGCGCGATAACTGCGGCCGAGGATGGGGCGCGCGAGGTAGTAGCGGGCTCCGGCGTCGCCGCTTTGGAATTGGCCGGAGCGCGGGTTGCCCTCGGTCAGGCCGATCGAATTGTCGATGTTGTCGACATTCACGTGGAGCGTGAGTCGCTGGTTGATTTCGAAACGGACCGCAGCGTTGAACACGTAGTAGCTCGGAAGCTCCACGCTATTGGCGGCGTCGGCGTAGCGATCGCTGTAGTATTCGATCGGGAACTGCACGCGCAGCCGGGTGCCGAGGAGGTTGAAACCGGGGACGACGCGGAAGCTGATTTCGGGGACGCGCAGCAGTTGGTTACCGGTGAAGTCGAATGGCACGGGCTGACCGTTCACGTTTTGCGTGATGCGGAAATCCCCGAATTCGGCGCGCTGAAACGTGGCGGTGGCCGAGACATCGAACCACGGCACGGGGCGGATGTTGCCCTCGATTTCGACGCCGTCGGTCTCGGTTTTGATGAACACCGTGCGCATCGTGAAACCGCCGGTGTTGGGATCGAAGACGGTGTCGGTGAACGAAAAGTTATCGAACGTGGTGCGGAACGCTGTGACGAAAACGCTGAAGGGCTGGCTCACGTATTTGTAGCCGACTTCGTAGAGATCGGTTTTCTGGATGACGGGTGTGGCGTTGGGATTCGTGATAAAGCTGCCGACGCTCGGCAGGCGAAACGTCGGCGTGAAGCGGGCGAACACGCCGTTTTCGGGCGTGAATTGCCAATCGGCGCCGACGGTCCAACTCGCGCGACTAAACCGACGATCATACGGATCGAAGACGCCGGTGCCGGCGAGGACGTTGGACGTCGACGGCGTGCCGAGATTGACGCCGGCGAAACGCTCCGTGCGGCCGTCGGTTTCGATTTGCTCCCAGCGAACGCCCGCATCCACGCGCAGCTTCGGGGTGATCTGCCATTCGTCGGAAAGGTAGAAGGCGGTGGTGAGCGAGTCGCCGAGACCGTTGGCGAAGTTGGAGCCGTGGCGGATGATACCGTTGTCGGTGACGGTGCCGACGACCGCGCCCGTGTCGTCGACTGCGACGAGATCGAGCAGGCGGGCGTTGTTTTGGACATCGGTGAAAAGCGTGGCGCGAAGGTCGCGGAACTTTTCGTCGAGAGAGGCGAGGTAGAATCCGAAGGCGATGTCGTGGGTCTGTTCGCCGAAGGAGAATTTCTTCATCACGCGGAGGTCGTTGAGGATCTCGTCGAGTTCGACGCCGATGCGGATCGCGGTGCCGTCGAGGACGAGGCCGGTGCCGTTTTGATTGGCAGGATTGAACACGACGTCGGGCGAAGTCGCGTAACGGAACTGGACATCGGTGGCGGTCGGAAACGCGGCGAGCGCGCCGGCGCGGAGTTGATTCAGGCGGTCGGTGCCCGCCGTGAGATTGTTGGGGAAGAAGTTTTCGCGCTTGGTGTCGGAGGTGCGGTAGCGGAAACGATTCTCGAGCTTCCAATCGCCCGGCAGCGGCAGTTCGAGATTGGCCGTGATCTGCGTGAGCTTCACGTGCGTGCCGCTCTCGACATCGATGATTTCCGGGCCGCCGGGCGTTTGAACGGTGACGCGCCGGGTCTCGGGGCCGACGACGGTGCCGAAGTTCGGATCGAAGCCGGGGAGGCCGGTGGGATCGCCGTCACTGTCGAAGGTCAGCGGGATCGGGAGATAGAAAATCACATGGTCGTCGAAATGTTTGATGTTCGCATCGAACCGGCCGCCATTCGGCAGATCGCGACCGAGCGATGCTCTGACTTGGAAGCCGTCGTTGGCGCGAAAGCCCGGATCTCGGATCCCGTCGCTGATGCGCCAGAAGCCGCCGACGCCATAGCGCCACGGGCCCGCGGGGCCGCCGAACCAGGCGTCGACGCGGTGATGGTTGAAGTCGCCGATCTCATATTTCACGACGCCCTCGGGCGTGTCGCCACCGCGGCGTGTAACGAAATTCACGATACCGCCGGGCGCGTTCGAAGCGAAGACCGAGGCGGGGCCGCCGCGCACGACTTCGAGACGCTGGATGGTTTCGTCGAGGCGGAACGATTGATCGGCGTTGAGCCAGCCGAGTCCGCCGTCGTGTTGAATCGGAAGGCCATCCTCTTGCAGCGAGACGGTGGAGAAGCCATCGGCGGGAATGCCGCGGGCGCGGATATTGTTACTCGCCTCGCCGCCGGAAGCTTCGATCCAGAAGCCGGGAACGGCTTTCAATGCTTCGGCGACGCCGATCGGCGCTTGCAGTCGAAGCTGTTCGGCTGAGACATCGGTGAGCGCGTAGCTGGTTTCCGCCTTGGTGCGAAACTCGGTGCCCGCGCGGCCCGTGACGACGTAGTTTTCGAGGCGCACCACATCTTCGGTGTCGTCGCGTTGGGCGGTGCCAGGAGCGGCTTCGGCCGCGAGGGCGGCCGGAGTCGCGGCGAGTCCCAGCAGCGCGGCGATCAGGGAACCTCGGGCGAGGCGGCGAGAGAGTTGTTTGGAAGGGAAGCGTTGCGGGGCAAGTGCGGGGCAGGGGTGTGTCATGTGTGTGTTGGGTTTTGTCCGAACGTATGCCGCTGGCGGGGCAGGCAGAGCGGACGCGTTATTGTTAACGCGTCCGCATCCACTTGGGCATCGTCGCCCTTGCGTGATCGGGACTGGAAAAACTCCCGATGAGGAGGTCGGGAAAGCGCTGTATCCGGAGCCCTGCGACAGCAGCTAACAACAAAGGCCGCGGGGAGCGCGGCCTTGTTGCGAGGTCAGTCGTTTTGGGCCGCTTCGCGTGCGGCGGCCTCGCGGAGACGGTCTTTCTTGCTCTTGCGTTTGCCCTTGATGCCTCCGGTTGGCGGCGGTGGCACGTCGAAGTGGGTCGGTTCGAAGCCTGGGATGTGCTCGCGCGGGAGGGCGAGGCGGTGACGCTTTTCGATTAGTCGGAAATGTGCGTGGGTTTCCGCGCTGATGAAGCTAATGGCGACGCCGCTTTGGCCGGCGCGACCGGTGCGTCCGATGCGATGCGTATAGTCCACGGCGGAGCGCGGAAGGTCGAAGTTTACGACGACGGGGAGTTGCGCGATGTCGATGCCGCGCGCGGCGAGATCGGTGGCGATCAACACCTGCACGCGACCGGCTTTGAAATCGGCGAGCGCTTGGGTGCGTGCGCCCTGGCTGAGCTCGCCGTGAAGGGCGGCAGCGGTGAGGCCGGCACGGCGGAGTTTTTCGGCAACATGTTCGGTGGCGTATTTGGTGGCGACGAACACGAGCACGCTCGGCCAGGCGTTTTCCTCGACGAGATGGCGGAGCAGTTGAGTGCGGCGCGGCGCGTCGACCTCGATCGCGCGCTGGAGAATATCCGGAGTGGTCGCGGGAGCAGCGGGCACATCGAGTCGCACGGGGTCGCGCAACAAGGTGGAGGCCAGCGTTGCGACGGCGGGTGGAAACGTGGCCGAGAACAGCAGATTTTGGCGGTGCTCGGGGAGAAGGGAAACGATCCGGTTCATCTCGGCGCTGAAGCCGAGGTCGAAAAGGCGGTCGGCTTCGTCGAGCACGAGGACGGATGTGTTCGCGAGCGAAAGTGCGTTGTGGTCGATGAGATCGAGCAGGCGCCCCGGCGTGGCGATGACGATGTCGGCTCCGCCGCCGAGCGCCATCATCTGCGGATTGATGGAGACGCCGCCATAGACGACCAAGGTTTTCAGTGGCTGGGTCAGGAAGCGCGAGAAGCGTCGGAACGCTTCACCGATCTGCAGCGCGAGCTCGCGGGTCGGCACGAGGATGAGCGCCCGCGCGAAACGGCCGCGTGGGCGGGTGTTGCGCGCGAGCAACTGGATGACGGGCAGGGCGAACGCGGCGGTCTTGCCTGAACCGGTTTGGGCGGAGGCCCATACATCTTGGCCGCGCAGGATGGCGGGGATGGCGCTGATCTGGATCGGCGTGGGATCGGTGTAGTCGCGTTCCGCGACGGCGCGCAGCAAGGGAACGGAGAGTCCGAGGTCGGTGAAAGTCATGACGGGAAAGGAGCCGAACCCAAAGGCGGCTCAGGCCAGTTCTACGAGGAGAGTCTGGCCGTTGAGTTGCACGCTGCCTTCGGCGACGAGCTGCTTGGCCTCGCCACCGCTCGCGGCGAGCCCGGCGAACTTGATGAACTGGCAGAGTTCGATGGGGATTTGCCTCACCTTGACGGCGCGGGCGGGAGTGGAGGCGTTGGCCATTTCACACGGTGAAGGTGGGCCGGAAATCAGTCCACCTTCGCTTTGAGAAAGAGGGGAATTGCGGGCGGGGTAAAACCGAGTTCGGTTCGCTGCGTCTTGCTAGGCACTGTTTCTCCCTTCCCCACCATGAAATACGTTCTCGTTGCCGGCGCGCTCTGCGCTCTTTTCACCGCCACGTTGTTTGGCGCTCAGTCTGGTCTTCTCGACAAAGATGGAAATCCCGCGGGGTTTCGCACGCTGGCGATCGGCGATCGCGCGCCGGACTTTACGCTACCGGGAATCGATGGGCGGGATTGGTCGCTGAGCGATTTCGACCAATACGACGTGCTCATGGTGCTGTTTACGTCGAATCACTGCCCAACCTCGCACGGCATCGAGGAGCGGTTGAAAAAGCTGCGGGCGGATATGCGCGGGAAAAGTTTCGGCCTGGTGGCGATCAATCCGAATCATCCGGATGGGTTGCGCTTGGATGAACTCGGGTTCGGCGAGTTCAACGATTCGTTTGAGGAAATGAAGCCCTACGCGGAGCAACAAGGTTGGGATTTCCCGTATTTGTATGATGGAGACAAACAACTCACGGCGCGCGCGTATGGCTGTCTGGCGACGCCGCATGTGTTCATCTTCGATAAGGAGCGGCGGCTGCAGTATGCGGGGCGCTTTGACGATTCGCGTTTTGCGGACGAGTCGACGGTCAAATCACCTGATGCGCGCAATGCGCTGGAGGATCTTTTCGCGGGGCGCCCGGTGAAGACGGCCCTGACGAGGCCGCATGGTTGCTCGACGAAATGGCGGGAGAAGAAAGCGGAGAACGTGGCGGTCGAGAATTCGTGGAAGAGCCTGCCGGTGACGCTCGATCGCATCGACGCGAAAGGCGTGGCCGAGCTGCGAGCGAACGCGACGAACAAGTATCGTTTGATCAACGTGTGGGCGACCTGGTGCGCGCCCTGCGTGGAGGAGTTTCCGGTGCTCGTGTCGTTGTCGCGGCAGTTCGACATGCGCGATTTCGAGCTGATCACGCTCACGGTCGATGACGTGAAGCAGGAAGGGAAAGCGAAGGCGTTTCTCGAGCGGATGCACGCGGGACTGACGCGGAATGGGGAGCGTTTGTTGAAACGCGAAGGGAAGGGCCGGACGACGAATCACTACTTGGTCACCGAAGCCAGCAGCGATGCGCTGTTCGCGGCGCTCGACGATCAGGCGCCGGGGCCGATTCCGCACACGGTGTTGGTGGCGCCGGGCGGAGAGATTGTGTGGCGGCACAATGGCGTGATCGATCGGGAGACGACCGTGAAGGTGATCGCCGATGCGATGACGCGGTATTATCAGCCGGATAGGAACTGAGGTTTGAACCGTCCGCGATGGAGTGAGGCGCGAAGTCCTCGCTCCGCCGCCAACGAGCAATCTCCTACAAGCGGCGGGCGCGTTAGCCGGAGATTCTTCGGAGGGATCCGCCTTGGTCAGCTAGCTCGCCGGTAGTGCATGGCGATCGCGCCATTGTAGAGCGGGTTGGCCGAGACCAGCTCAAGCCGTCGTGTGCTGGGTATCCCGCCCTGGTAGAGAGTTGGGCCATGTCCGGCGATCCTAGGATGGACGAGGAACTTGTAATCATCGATCAGATCGAGCCGGTCCAACTCGGTAGCGAGCTTGCTGCTCCCGAGGAGCACGCCGGACGGGGTCGCGTCCTTGAGCTTCTGCACGCCCGTGCGCAGGTCGCCAGCGAGGTGGTAGCTGTTGGTCCACGGAAAGTCCTTGCGCGTAGAGGACACGACGTGCTTCGGCTTGGCCTCCAGCTTTGTCGCCCAGTCGCGCATCGCGCTGGGCGCCGCCACGTCGCCGCGCGCGACTGCGGGCCAGTAGCTCTCCATCATTTCGTAGGTGACGCGGCCCCACAGCATCGCGCCGCTCTCGTCCATGAGGCGGGTGAAGAACGCATGCGTCTCTTCGTCGGCGATTCCCTCCTCGTGGTCGACGCAGCCATCCAAGGTGACGTTGATGCTAAAGGTCAGAAGTCCCATGCGGCGAGTCTGGCCGCGCGCTTCTAGTCCGTCTAGTAGCGCAGAAAAGTTTCGGGGAGAAAGCAGACGAGCGCGACTAGAGACTTGCCCCGGCGCGCAGGCCCGCACCGTAGGCTCTGAATACTAAGCTGATCTGATCTCGGACCCGACGAAACTCCGCGAGGACTTCAGCTTCGGTGCCGGTTGCATGTGCCGGGTCGTTGAATCCCCAGTGATATCGATTCACCTGACCGGGATACCTGGGACAGGCTTGGTCGGCGTTTCCGCAGACCGTGATAACCGTGTGGATGTTCTGAGTGAGAAACTGGTCCATGTGCTTGGAGTGATGATGGGAGATGTCGATATCCACCTCCTTGAGCACCTCGATCGCTTTCGGATGGACGTAGCCGGCGGGTCTCGAGCCCGCACTGCAGACATCGACGAGATCACCGACTTCGGCTTTGAGGATACCTTCGGCCATGTGGCTGCGGCAGGAGTTGCCCGTGCAGAGGATGAGGATCTTGGGTTTCATCTGTGAGTGGGGCCCAAGACGAGCTGATACCAGCGTCGGGAGGCATTGCAGGCGTGGCACACCGACAGCATGACAGGAACCTCTACGAGCACGCCGACGATCGTGGCTAATGCGGCGCCCGAGGTCGGGCCGAAAAGCGTAATCGCGACCGCCACCGCCAACTCGAAAAAGTTGCTCGCGCCGATCAATGCTCCGGGCGAGGCGACGTTGTGGGGCACTTTTAGTGCCCTCATTACCAAGTAAGTGAGGCTAGAGTTGAAATACACCTGGATCGTGATCGGCACCGCGAGCAGCACGACGGCCAGCCAGTTCTCGAGGAGGTTCTGCGCCTGAAATGCGAAGATGAGAATCAGCGTCGCGAGGAGGGCGAAGATCGTCACCGGCTTGAGCACCGGCAGGAAGGATTCGGCGAACCACCTTTCACCTTTCGTTCGCAGCAGAATGGTCCGGCTGAGCCAACCAGCCATCAGAGGGACGACGATGAATACGATGACCGATGTGACCAACACGCCTTTGGGCACGACCACGCCGCTGACTCCGAGGAACATGACGATCGGAGCGAATGCGATCAGCATGATGAGATCGTTGATGGCAACTTGCGCGAGTGTGTAGGCGGAGTCGCCGTCCGTGAGGTAACTCCAGACGAACACCATCGCGGTGCAGGGTGCGGCGGCGAGAATGATGAGACCGGCGATGTAGTCGCGGGCGGCTTCGGGTGGGATGAGACCCCAGCTCTCGCTGAAGAGCACGCGAATGAAAACCCAGCCGAGAAATGCCATCGAGAGGGGTTTGATCAGCCAGTTGACCCCGAGCGTGACGAAGAGGCCGGCCGGTCGCTGCGCGACGCCGCGCAGGCCGCCGAAGTCGATCTTCAGCATCATGGGATAGACCATGAGCCAGATCAGCACTGCGATGGGCACGTTGACATTCGAGTCGCGGCCGAATTCCCACCGGCTCAAAGCGGCGGTCGTGGCGGGCATCAGTTTTCCGAGGGCGACACCTGCCACCATGCAAAGCAGGACCCAGATCGACAGGTAGCGCTCGAAAAAATCGAGCCGCTTGGGGGCTGTGGTCATCGGGTCAACAACACTGAACGGCCGGATCGCGAACGCACTCCGGAGTGTCCGGTCCGAAAGAATTGCGCAGCTTTTTCAAGCGGGCCGAATCGTCGCGGAATATCTTCTCTTCGCGGGCGCAGTCCTGAAGGCACGCGAGATTTGTCTCGAGCGACTTCGGGGATTGGTCGGGCAGGCGATAGATGATCATGTTGGCGCAACGCTCGGTGAGAACGACGCCGTGTTCCCGCAGGTAGCGGAGGTGCTTCGAGATTTTCACCTGCGGTTCCTTAAGGACCGTCTGGAAGTGGCAGACGCACAGCGGGCCGCTGAGCAACAGGTGCAGAATGCGCAGCCGCGTGCGGTCGCACATGCACTCGTAGATGGTGACCAGGTCCATGTTCCCCCTCAGCAGCAGCTCGCGGCGTTGTTGGCTCCACAGTGACCTGACGATTCGACGTCGCAGGTCTCTTTCGCCAGGCAATCGGTATGCTTGTCGGTGAGATGAAACCGGATCACGCCGTCGCTTGGTTCGGCATGGGAAATGCCGAATTGCGACACAACGCAGCCCTCATACTCGATCTCGATATCGAGGTCGCGCGGCGGCAGCACAGTGCGGGCGGCAAGTCCCAGAATGGAGCCGAGCTTTCCGGCGGAAAGTCGGTGATCCGGGTCGCTCGCGGATACCCACGCCTGCAGCTGCACGGTTTCGGAGGTGCGCTCTGTTCCTCCGCAGTCGATGAAACGTTTCGTCACGTGACCGACTTCAGTGATGTGGAATTCGGGCGGAATGCGTTCGCCGTCATCGAAAACAAATTCGAGGAGGGATGCAGGTTGCGCTGAAAGCGCGGCTTGGAACTCGGAAACCTTCATGCCTGCCGAGGAATATGCCGTTGGGGGTATATTGCAATTACAAGCTGAGAGAGCGGCGGAGCAGATGGGAGCTTTGAAGCTCAGTGGCTGGGGCGAGGGTTTCGGAAAGAAAAAGCCGCCGCGTGGCCGCGGCGGCTGAGTGGGGAGAAAGAGAAAGATAAAGAGGAAAGAGAAAGAGGATTCGGCGCCGCTGAACGCGGCCCGAAATCATCTTCTACCGATACTCTTCGCCGGTGAGGGCGTTGATGATTTTGAAATTCTCCACGTGATAGTTGAGGTCAGCGCGGAAGGCTAATTTCACGCCGTAGAGTTTCTCCATGCGAACGAGCAATTCGGCGTCTTCGCTGCGGAGACGTTCGAGGATGCTCGGGTGGACGAGGACGCGGAGGGAATATTCCTTGCCGTCGTTGCGCAGCTGGAGGCGGCGGACGACGGAGCTCAGCTTGCGCTGGAGCTCGACCGACATCGTTGTAGCGGATTTCACGATACCACGGCCGCGGCAATACGGGCAGTCGGTGTAGAGGTTGGACGACAAGCTCTCCTGCTGGCGCTGGCGGGTCATCTGGAGGATGCCGAGCGTCGAGATCGGGAGGATGTGGTTCTTCGCTTTGTCGGAGGCCATTTCCTGCACCATCTTTTCGTAGACGGCGTTGCGATGGCGGCGCTCCTTCATGTCGATGAAGTCGATGATCACGAGGCCGCCGAGATTCCGGAGGCGGATCTGGCGGGCGATCTCGGTGGCGGCTTCGAGGTTGACGGCGTAGATGACGTTTTTCTCGTCGCCGCCGCGGCTCTTGTGCGAGCCGGTGTTCACGTCGATCGAGATGAGGGCTTCGGTTTCGTCGATGACGATTTCGCCGCCGGACGGAAGCGGAACCTTGCGCTGGCCGGTTTGCTCGATCTGGCGCTCGATGTTGAAGCGTTCGAAGATCGGGATGCTGTCTTTATACAACGCGATCTTGGAGGCGGAGCGCTTGGAGATTTGGGCGACCAGCGACTGGGTGCGCTCGTGGTCTTCCTTGGAGTCGATGAGCACGCGGTCGACTTCTTCGGTGAGGAAGTCGCGGACGGTGCGCTCGACGAGGTCGGGCTCTTGGTAGAGACAGGACGGCGCGCGTTCGGACTGCATCTTGTTTTGGATGTCCTGCCAGGTTTTCAGCAGGATGTGCAGGTCGCGGACGAAGTAGCGGGATTTTTTGCCCTCGCCGGCGGTGCGGACGATGACGCCCATGCCCTCGGGGATGGTGAGCTCGTTGATGAGCTGTTTGAGGCGTTTGCGCTCGTTGGGGTCTTCGATTTTGCGCGAGATGCCGCAGCCATCGGAGAACGGCGTGAGGATCAGGTAGCGGCCGGGGATCGAAAGATTGGTGGTGGTGCGCGGGCCTTTGGTGCCAATCGGGCCTTTCGTGACCTGGATCACGATGTCGGTGCCCGGCGGATACATCTGGGGGATGTCCTTGACGGTGGGCTCGGCAGGGCGGGGCGGGGCGTTTTTCTTTTTGTTAACGCGGACGACCTCGACGGAGGAGTCGGCGGCGGCGGGAAGCATGTCCCAGTAATGGAGAAACGCGTTCTTGGTGTAGCCGATGTCGACGAAGGCGGCTTTGAGGCCGGCATCCAGATTTTTGATACGGCCCTTGTAGATGGCGCCGACCATGCGGTGGTCGGACTCGCGTTCGATTTCGAACTTCTCGAGGCGGCCGTCGACGAGGAGGGCGACGCGTTTTTCCAGCGGCTCGGAATTGATGATGAGCTCGCGGTAGGAACCTTTTTCCTTCTGGAAGACGGAGAGAATTTTTTGAAGGAGGGGGCGTTGCTTGGCGCGCTCGGCGGCGCCGGCTTTGAGCTCGGCGGCGGTGACGGGCGTGGACTCGAGGGGAGTCGGCGGATTAACGAGTTCTTCGTCGTATTTGCGGGCAACGTCCGGAGCGGAGCCCGGGTTGGATGACTGCGATGGTTGATCGCTCATTTTGGGTATCGGGTGTGTTGAAGACGGGGACCCCTAGAGCGGCAGGTGCGGCGCAGGAAATTCCGGCAGGGCGGTGCATAGCGCGAAGAAGGGATTTCATGCGAAATCCTTCCTGAAGCGATAGACGCTCTGGACCAGTCCTTGCAGCAAGCAGCAGCTGAGCATGAAGGAGCCACCGTAGCTGATGAAAGGAAGCGGTATGCCCGTGATGGGCACCAGCCCGATGGTCATGGCGATGTTCACGAACACGTGCACCGTGAACAGCACCGTGACGCCGATGGCGAGCAAGGTGCCGAAGCGGTCTCGTGCGAGACCGGCGATGCGAATGCCGTTGAACAACACTATCCCAAACAGGCCGAGAACCGTGAAACTTCCTAGAAAACCTTTTTCTTCGGCGATGACCGAGAAGACGAAATCGTTGTGGGCGACGGAGCGGGGGAGGTAGCCGAGCTGGGCTTGGGTGCCGTCGGTCCAACCCTTGCCCGTGAGTCCACCCGAGCCGACGGAGATGAGCGACTGGCGTTGATTCCAGCCGATGCCCATCGGGTCGATTTTGTCGGGTGCGACGAAAGAGATGATGCGGTTGCGCTGGTAGTCGTGGAGCGGGACCCACGTATGCGGCTCGAACTTTCCGCGGTCGTTGACGTAGGACAAGTTGTTGGCGTCCATGAACTGCTGGTAACGCCAGGTGTCCCAGGCAACGACGCCGACGATCAGGAGAAATGCTCCGAGGGCACCGGCGAAGAAACGCGCGGAAAGCCGGGAAACATAGAGCATCGAGAACACCATCGGGGGCAGGACAATCGCCGATTTAAGATCGGGTTGGAGCAAGATAAGGAACATGGGCAGACCCACCGCAAGGGCCAATTTCCCCAAGGTTCCCAGAGATTGCGCGACGGTGCCGATTTTGGAGCGGATGAGGATCGACGCGGTGATGAGAAGGACGCCGATTTTCGCGGTTTCGGACGGTTGGTAGGAGAAGAAGCCGAGATTAATCCAGCGTTGGGAGCCGTAGACCTCCGAACCGATGCCGGGCATGAGCACGAGAAAGCACGGGATGAGGCAGGCGGCGTAGAACCAATGGGCGACGGCGAGCCAGAAACGGTAGTCGATGAGCGAGACGATCGTGTAGATGCCGACGCCGCCGGTGAGCCAGATGAGCTGGGTTTGCCAGGCGTTGCCGTTGACCGAGAGTTGGGCGCTGTAGATGAACGCGATGCCGAAGCTGCTGAGGAGCACGATCGCGAGCGGCGTGAGGAGATCCCAGCGACCGCGCGTCGTCGTTTTGAAAACGGCGAGGTAGTCGGTGGGCGATGGGAGGTTCACGTTGCGGCGGACCTAAAGGCGGGTGGTGCGGGATGGCAATGCAGCGGGCGGGGTTGGATGCAAAAAGGACCACGGATGGACACGGATGGACACGGATCGGAGGAATTCGACCTAGGAAGAACCGCGAAGAGCGCGAAGGGGCGCGAAGTAAGCGAGGCGAGCGATGCGGTTCAGCTATGCGTGAGTCGCTCCCCGGGGACGAAACCGTGGATGGCTCTTCGCGGAACTTGGCGTTCTTCGCGGTTGGAGCGCGTTGCTTACGTTTCGATGGGATCTGTTGGTGCGGCGGAGGGCTCGAGGCCATGGGCGACGCCGAGGACGGTCCAGAAGACGACGGCGCCCATGGGGCCTTCGAGGACGACGCCGAGGCAGGCGCTCACGAACAGGGCCCAGACGATGCACCACGAGCCGGCCGAAGCGAGGGAGCGAGGAATGGCTTGCCAGGTGTGGGCTGCGGCGAGCGCGATGATCGTGAGGAAGAGAAACAGGCCGGCGGCGCCCATGCGGGCGAAGATCGTGAGCAGGAAGTTGTGGGGGCTGCGGACGTTGAATTCTTCGCTGTTTTCAGGATAGTATTCGCGGACGAAGCGCTCGGCGATGTCGTGGCCGAAGCCGAGGCCGAGGTAGGGGTTGCCGTCGAGGGTTTCGTCGATGACGGCCTGCCACCAGACGAACCGGTAGAGGTTGTTGTCGCCCTTGTTGAACGTCTCGGAGCCGCGGTAGGTGCGCTGGCCGGTCGGATCGAAGACCGACACGACGCGTTCGTAGAGGCCGAAGACCGGGGTTTTTTCCCAGGAAATGCGCCACGCGCTTGCGACGCTGAGGATCAGAACGATGGCGACGATTCCGCCGACGAGTTGGGCGACGGCGAAACGCCAGCGACCGCGAATGGCGAGCCAGGCCGCGGCGATGACGAGGGCGAGCATGGACGCCCGGTTGTTCGTGGCGATGACGCCGCCGACGAGGACGAGGCTGATGGCAGCGTTCCAGAAAGCGCGGCTGGATTCGAAGCGGAGCCAGAAAAGGAGGGCGCCGATGGCGATAAACGTGCCGGCGAGATCGCCTTTGAAGTAGATGATCGGGTTGCCGCGGAAAGAGAGGACGTTGAAGAAGAAGTCCGGGAAGCGTTCGAAGAGCAGGAACGCGGGCAGGACGAGCGCGCAGCTCCAAGCGAGGACATCGAGAAACACGCGCGTGCTGCGAGAGTCGCGGGCGAGATCCTGACCGAGATAGAAAAATGCGGCGTAGTAAACCAACGCGAAGTCCCGCAGCGCCATGAAACCGAACGTGCGGACGTCGAAGACGACGCGAAGTGTTCCGAAGATGATCCACGCCAGAATGGCGAAGCTGAGCGGATCGCGGCGCAGGGGAAGTTCGTGGCGCCAGGCGGATTGAACGAGGAGGATTCCGCCGGCGAGGAGGAGCGCGAGTTCCGCGGGAAGGAGCGGAAATTGGGAGCTAAGGGAGAGCTGGGCGAAGCCGCGGTTACCGAGGATGTAGCCGGCGCTGACCGCGATGACGACGACGTGGCCGAGCGGGAGCGGTTGGGCGCGGGCGAGGAGGAAAAGGGCGAGCAGGCCGGCGACGGCGGAAGGCCAAAGGAAACGGCCATGAGCGATGTCGACGGCGAGCCACACGGCGACGATCGCGGCGCAAGAGGCGAAAAGTCGGGTGCGCCAGATAGGTGCGATCGTCATGCGAACGGGGAATCGTGCGAATTCCGGGAAGACGTTGGCAACAGGTGAAGCAAGGTCAGGTGGCGGAAGGAGCGGACGCGAGAACGCGGGAATAGAGATCGCGGTAGTGCTGGATCATGGTTGCGGCGTCGAAATGTTTTTGGGCGAAGGCTTGGGCGAGGCGGGCGGCGCGCGTAGCGGTTTCCGGCTGGGCCAAGGCGATGCCGAGCGTCTGAGCGATGCTGGTGGGATCGCCGGCGCGGGCGAGCAGCGGGTAATCGGAGGGAAAAACGTCGCGGAGTCCGGGCGCATCGGTGGCGACGACCGGCAGGCCGGCGAGGGCCGCCTCGATGGCAACGAGCCCGAGACCCTCGTGACGCGAAGGCATGACCAGGACATCGTAACGGTGGAGATGCTGGGCGAAATCGGGGATCGGGGCGTGGAGGTTAACGTGCCACGAAGGAGGGGGATGGCGGGCCAAGTTGCGAAGCGTGGCGGCGTGCGCGCCGCTGCCGAAAATGTGAAAATTGGCGCGACGGCCGGCGGGGAGAGGGGTTTGCTGCAGGATTTCGGGGATGAGATCGGCGCCTTTTTCGTGCTCCAGACGCCCGCCGAAAACGAGTTCGAGCGGCGCATCGGCGGGACGGATGACGGGCTCGCGGACACGCGGAGGATGGACGCCATTCAGGATAACGGCGGGCGGAAAAGGCGGAGGCGGAGCGCCGGAACGTTGGCGCAGCTTGGAGAATGCGGCGAGTGCGCCTGGGGAGACGCAGGCGAGAGCGGCGTGGGCGAGGCGGCGGTCGCACCAACGGCCGAGCTGCGGCGAGAAGTGCCAGATGACGCTGTTGTGAATGGTGCGAACGACGGGGATCGAACGGAGGCGCGGGCGCAGCGCGAGCAACACGGCGTAGCTGGATTCGGGAATCTCGGTGTGCAGGTGAATCAAGTCCGGTTGCGTGGCGCGGAGGGTGCGTGCGAGAGCGAAGGCGCCGGTGAGCATGCCTCCGAAGCGCATGGGAACGCGCGGCCCGAGGTGGAGGGGAATGTCGCGAGCGAGGATCTCGCGACGCAGCGATTCGCCGACCGCGCCGTCGCCAACTCCGCGCACGGCGTGGAAGGCGAATGAAAAGGCGTCGGTCGGCGCGGTGGCGATGGCGGCGGCGATGCGCTCGGCGCCGCCGAGTGCAAGGTGAGAGACGACCTGCAGGATGCACGGGCGGCGGCGAAGGCGTTTGCCAGAGGAAGTGGAAAGCTCAGCGGGTGCGCGGTGCGGCGGCATGAGAAGCGGAGCGAAGTTGTCCGATGCGCTGGAGTTCGGAGCGCAGAGATGGGATAGAGAGGGCGATCAGGCTGGTGACGCCCAAGGCAGCGGAAGTGGTGACGGCGAAGCGAAACGCCCAGGGAAAGTCAGCCGTGATGCGGTGAAAGGTGGTGAGCGCGAGTGCGAAGAGCAGCGCGAGTGCGAGTGGGCCTGCGAGTGCGGAGAAGTAGTCGCGCAGCGCGAGCGGTGTTTTCCAGGTTGCGGCGGCGAGGCGCGGAAAAACGAAGAGGAGGTTGACGACGGCGAGCGCCATCGCGAGGCCAACGGGGCCGTAGGGACGCGCGAGCCAGAGCGCGAGGGACGTGGTGACGAGAGCGCCGACGGTCAAGAGGACGAGCCGTTGGGTTTTCGCGATTGCAAAACAAACGGCATAGACGGTGACGGTAAGATAGGAGGCGGCGGCGCTGACGGCGAGCCAGCGAAGGAGCGGGGCGGCGTCGGTCCAGTCGGGACCGAGGAGGAGGCGCACGATGTCGTGGGGAACAGCGATGCAGAGGACGGCGAGCGGAAGGGTGAGATGAGCGAGGAGATTGGCGGCGTGGCGCACGGCGGTCGAAAAATCCGGCGAAGCGGGGGAGAGACGCGACAGACTCGCGGCGAGAACCTGGGTGAGTGGAGAGGCGATGTGGGTGACTGGGAGTGCGAGGAGTTGATTGGGACGGTTGTAGAGACCGGCGGCGCCGGCGCCGAACCAGCCTCCCATGAGCACGGTGTCGATTTGCGTGAGGATGCACTGGAGGACGTTGTAGGCGAGGAGGTCGGACGCGGGACGCCAGAGCGGACGAATGCTGAGCCAGCGAGCGGGGGCCGTGGAGCGCCAGCCGCAAACTCGCCAGGCGCCGATGAGACAGACGGATTCGGAAACCAGCAGAAATGCGACGAAAGCGTAGGCGCCTCCATCGAGCAGCGCGGTGGCGATCATCGCAACGGTGCCAATGACGGCGGCCCAGGTTTCGATGCGGTTGAGTTCGGCGAAACGGAGATCGCGAGCGAGGAGCACGCGTGGCCAGGTGTTGAGCCCGATTAGGACGAGCGCGGCGCTCATGGTGGCGACGAGCGGGGTGAGTTGGGCGTCGTTGAAAAACAAGGCGACGGCGGGAGCGAGCGCGAGCATGGCGCCGCCGAGGAGGAGTCCAAGGGCGGCGTGGGCGAGCCAGAGCGTGGTGCGTTGTTCTTCGGTGAGATCGCGAGCCTGGATGGCGGCGGAGCCGAGGCCGAGGTCACGGAAAAGAACCAGCACGAAGAAAACGGATGCGGCCATGGCGAACAGGCCGTGTTGCGCGGGAGCGACGAGCCGGGCGAGAACGACGATTCCGACGGCTTTGCAGGCGATGCGGATGACGTGCGAGAAAAGGCTGCTGCGATAGCCGGCGGCGGCGCGAACGACGACGGAGTCCGGCGGGGCCTCGGCGGAGCTCATGCGGCGGACGGGGCGGACAACGCGCGGGCGAGGGCGGTGAGGTGTTGATCGCGCGTGAAGTGGCCGAGATAGTGGGCGCGGAGTTCGCCGGCGGGCGGTGGCGTGTGGCGGGCGACCAGGAGAGCTTCGGCGAGTTGGTCGGGGCGGGTGGGTTCGACGAGATGGATGTGCGGGTGGGGTGTGGCGGGAAGCATCGACGGGATCGCGCGCCAGCGGGTGGCAACGATGGGGAGATCGTGAGCGAGGGCTTCGATCAATGCGAGCGGCTGGGCTTCGTGCGGGTAGGCGGTCGGGTAACAGAAGACATCGGCGGCGGAGAGGAGCGCGTGTTTTTCGGATTCGTTGGCGAAACCGACGTGGCGAACGACGTCGGTGCCGAGGGCGACGACCTGGGAGAAGAAGGCGTGTTGATCGGCGACGGTGGCGAAACCGCCGGCGACGGTGAGTTGGAAGGCGTGGGGCTCGCGGCGATTGGCGATGGCGATCGCGGTGAGAAGCTCGAAGAGGCCTTTTTCGCGCGAACACAGTCCCAGGAACAGAAGCTCGGTGGGAGATTGGTTCCGGGTTTTGAGTTTTGGGTTTTCGGTCGGGGGGAGGTCGAGGCCGTTGGGGATGACGGCGGTGCGTTTGGGGTGGAAGTGTTGGGCGTCGGGGAGGAGTTCGGAGGCGAGGGAGATCGAGAGATCGGCGCGGCCCAAGAGACGGTGAGTGAGCAGGCGTTCGAACGCGGTGGCGTGATGCGTGAGCCAATCGCCGAGCCCGACGGCGTGCCAATGGAGGATGAGTGAAGAGAAAAACGGGCGACAGAGGAGCATCACGATCCAGTCGCGGTAGAGCGCACTGCGTTTGGCGGGTGCGGGGACGTAGTAGAGCGCCAGCGGACCATGGCGAAAACGGAGGACGAGCGCACGAAAGCAGGCGGTGAGGAGCGGGAGGAGTTTGGCGACACGCGGGCGGCCGATGTCGGTGGAGTCGCGGGAAAGACGGACGTCGACGTGGTGGAGCGTGAGGTGCGGCGCGACGGACGGGAGGTGGTCGAGGAGGGTTTTGACCATCAGGCTTTGGCCGTGCACGGGCGGCGGCGTGTGGGCGAAAACGAGGAGATGTTGAAGCGGCGCGGGCGGCACGGGAGGAAAGCTCCAAGATCCAAGGTCCAAGCTCCAGAGAACTTTCAAATCCCAAACACCGATCAACTCATTGAATTTTGAAGGTTGGTTCTTCTCTGGATCTTGGAGCTTCTTTGATGGGGCTTGGAATGTGGGCGGCGGGCGATGAGAGTCGCGCGACTTGATGAGTTCCGTTTCAGCGCAGAGTGGATTTCAGAGGTGGGCAGCGGCGGGGGTGTGCGCGGTCGCGGGATTCGTGGTGTTTCAGTTTTTTGGGAATGCGACGCGGGGCTATGTGGATACGGGGTCGGTGTTCTGGTGGTGGGTGAGTCAGTGGCTGGATCCGCAGGCGGAGACGGAACACGGGTGGTTGGTGTTGGGGATTTCGCTGTGGTTGTTGTGGCGGAATTTGGAGAGAGCCCGGAGCTCAGAGCCGAGAGCTGAGAGCGGAAAGATTAACGGCGAAATCGCCGCGTGCCTGGTGATGGCGGTGGCGCTGGGGGTGCATGCGGTGGGGTTTGTGGCGCAGCAGACGCGGGTTTCGATCGTGGCGGTGTTGTTGTTTATGTGGGGCGTGCTGCGGCTCGGCGGGGGAAAACGGTGGGGCGGTGCGGCGATGTTTCCGCTGGGGTTTTTGATGTTTGCGATTCCGTTGAACGTGCTGGATTCGGTCGGGTTCTGGCTACGGCTGTGGGTGATCGATGCGGCGGAGCCGATTGCGCGGGTGGCGGGGATCGAGGTGGTGCGGAGCGGGACGCAGCTCTTCGCGCCAGACGGGCGTTATCAATACGATGTGGCGGCGGCGTGTTCGGGCGTGCGGTCGTTGATGGCGCTGGCGGCGTTGTCGCTGCTGGTGGGATATTTGAATTTTCGGACCGGGTGGCGACGGGCGCTGATGCTGGCGCTGTGTTTTCCGCTGACGTATTTGGGAAATGTTACACGGATAGTGGCGATTATTTTTGCGGCGCAAGCTGGCGGTCAGGAGTGGGGCGAACGGGCGCACGAAGTGATGGGGTTCGGGGTGTTCGCGATTGTGTTGGGCGGGGTGTTGTTGGCGGCGAAGGCGCTGCAGAAATGGATGCCGGAGGGGGAGGTTTTGGGTTCTGGGTTTAGGGTTTTGGGTTCGGGGTTTGGAGTTCGGAAGGGGCGTCGTGGGGTGGCGACCGCGACCGTGGTGGCGCTTGCGGTGGCGGAGATGTTTTTCTTGGGACGGGTCGCGGCGGGAGCACTGGAAGGTGGAGCGGGTGTGAGATTGGCGGAGGGCGAAAGAGATCCGGTGGAGTTGCCCGCCTTTGTCGGGACGGAGTGGATTGGAAGGCGAGCGGAGGTGACGGCGGTGGAGCGGGAGATTTTGCCGAAGGACACGGGGTTTTCGCGGCGGAATTACGTGAATGTGAGCGATGCGCGACATGCGGTGTTTGTGTCGATTGTGTTGAGCGGGAAGGATCGCACCTCGATTCACCGGCCGGAGCTGTGTTTGGTGGGGCAGGGATGGACGATTGGCGAAAAGCGGGCGGTGAAGTTTGCGGTCGATGGCGCGGAGGGATGGGAGGCGACGCTGTTGGAGACGGAGATGGTGGAGCCGCGGAGCGGGCGGCGGATTCCGGCGCGGGTGGCGTATTGGTTTGTAAGCAGCGAGACCGCGACGGGGACGCATTGGGGGCGGTTTTGGCATGATGCCTGGGGGCGGTTGCGCGGTCGGGCGGATCGGTGGGCGTATGTGCTGGTGCAGACGGATGCGACCGATGGGGACGAAGCGGCGCTGGCGCGAATGCGGGAGGTGGTGGCGGGGACGTTGAGTGAAGTGGTGTTGAGGTGAGAAACGGAAGAGCTGGGCGAGGATGTTGTAATATAATGTAATACAATGGATCGGGTGGTGGCTGCTGAGGGGGGCGGGAGGAACAAGGAGGGCGGGGGTTGGAAGATGGGCTTGAGGTTTCTAACCCGAGACATAGGGTGCGCGTCCCTTGACGTCAGTGAGCGCAGCCGACTTCGCGTTTCTGATCTCCGGGAGCGACGCATTTGATTGGTCGCTCGCGGTGTCGATGATCGTGGGCGGGGCGCTCGGTTTTCTGGTGGTGTGGGCGTTGACGCGTCACACGCGGCGAACGGCGCACGAGCAGGCGGCGGAGTTGATCGAAGTGGCGCGGCGCGAGGCGGCGGTGGCCGCAGAGGAGATCAAGCAGAAGGCGGAGGCGGATATTCAGGACCGGCGGGCGGAGTTGAATCGTGAATACGATCGGCGCGACATCGAGAGCGAGGTGCGGCTGCGCGAGATTCGCGCGCACGAGGAATCGCTGGCGTTGCTGGATTATCAACTCGAGCAGCGATCGGAGCGGTTGAATCGCGAGAACGCGGCGATTCGGCAGGCGCGCGATGCGATCCGGGCGTTGTCGAAAAGTGTGCGGCAGCGGCTCGAAGGCGTGTCGCAAATGGATGCGGACGAGATTCGGCGGGCGTTGCGCGAGGAAGTGTTGCTCGAGTGTCAGGACGAATTGCGGGCGTTGCGACGGGAGACGTTGGAGAAGTCGGAGCAGGAGCTGCAGACGGAGAGCCGGCGGATCTTGATCGCGGCGATGCAGCGGCTGGCGGTGAAGCCGAATGTGGATTTGACCTCGACGCTGGTGTCGCTGCCGAACGAGGACATGAAAGGCCGCATCATCGGGCGCGAAGGGCGGAACATCAAAGCGTTCGAGGCGGCGACCGGCGTGACGGTGTTGATCGACGAGTCGCCGGGGACGGTGCTGATTTCGTCCTTCGATCCGGTGCGGCGAGAAGTGGCGCGAGTGGCGTTGGATGGATTGGTCAAAGACGGCCGGATCCATCCGGCGACGATCGAGGAGTTCGTGAAGCGGGCGCAGGACGAGATCGAACTTTCGACGACGCAGGCGGGTGAGGACGCGGTGTCTCGGCTGAACATCAACGGACTGCATCCGGAGATCATCAAGCTGCTCGGCAAATTGAAGTTTCGGTTTTCGTATAACCAGAACGTGCTGGATCATTCGATCGAGACGGCGTCGCTGGCGTCGATCATCGCGAGCGAAGTGGGGTTGGATCCGAATCTGGCGAAGCGCGCGGGGTTGTTGCACGACGTGGGCAAGGCGGTGAGTGGCGATTTGGAGGGAAGCCATGCGCACATCGGGGCGGAGTTCATCAAGCGCTATGGTGAGACGCCGATCGTGGTGAATGCGGTGGCGGCGCATCACGATGAAGTGAAGCAGGAGACGGTGTATGCGGGAATCGTGATTTTGGCGGATACCATTTCGGCAACGCGGCCGGGAGCGCGGGCGGAGTCGATGGCGGGTTATGTGCAGCGGCTGGATCGATTGGAGAAGCTGGCCTTGTCGATCGAAGGCGTGCAGCAGGCGTTTGCGATTCAGGCGGGGCGGGAGATTCGCGTGGTGGTGTCACCGCAGACGGTGACGGACGATCGGGCGCGGGAGATTGCGAAAGAGCTGCGCAAGCGGATCGAGAAGGAGCTGCAGTATCCGAGCACGATCAAGGTGACGGTGATTCGGGAGCAGCGGTTTACGGAAACGGCGACCTGAGGGTGGCGGCTGGCTTTAAGCGATAGGCGGTAAGCAGTAAGCGTTTGAACCTGACGTGTTGCTTGCGAAGGAAGCGCTGCCGCGCTTACAGCTTAGAGCTTAACGCTTATAGCTTCCTACCATGTCCGATCCGAAGATTCTCGAGACCTTTCCCAATCCGGCGCCGCATCGCGATTTCGTGATCGAGCACACGCATCATGAGTTCACGTCGGTGTGTCCGATGACGGGTCATCCGGATTTTGCGAACATCACCCTCCGCTACGTGGCGGATAAAACATGCGTGGAGCTGAAATCGTTGAAGCTGTATTTCCACGCTTACCGCAACGAAGGGATCTTCTTCGAGGCGGTGACGAACAAGATTTGCGACGAGCTGGGGGCGGTGTTGAAGCCGCGGGCGTTGACCGTGATTTCCGATTGGAAAGCGCGCGGTGGATTCACCTCGCGCGTGACGGCGGAGTGGAACGGAAAGAAAAAACGGCGCTGAGCGGTTGCCGGATCGGGCGGATTCAACCCGGCGAGACGCCGGGTTGCGCGTGGAGGGCGGAGAGGAGTTGCGCGTGGAGTTCGGGCGTGGCGCAGGCGACGGTGGATTCGGCGGGATAAGGTGAGGCGCCGCGCCAATCGGTGATCACGCCGCCGGCGCCGCGGATGACCGGCACGAGCGCGGCGATGTCCCAGGGATTCATGATCGGATCCACGGAGATATCGGCGAAGCCGGTGGCGATGAGGAGGTAGCCGTAGGCGTCGCCCCATGTGCGATAGAGTCTGGTGCGTTGGGCGAGTGCGTCGTAGCGCGCGGCGGAGGCCGGCTGGTATCTGGCGATGTTGAGCGTGTCGCTCGTGAGGAGCGTGGCGTCTTCGATGCGGGTCGTTTGCCGGGTGCGGATGGGGCGATCGTTAAGGGTGGCGGTTTGGTTGTCGCCGATAACGAGCTGGCGGAGGATCGGTTGGTGGATGGCGCCGAGGACGGGTTGGCCGTGATGAAGGAGCGCGATCAGGGTGGCGAAGAGCGGCACGCCGGTGATGAACGATTTGGTGCCGTCGATGGGATCGAGGACCCAGACGAATTCGGCGTCGGCGTTTTCGTTGCCGAATTCTTCGCCGATGATGCCGTGGGTCGGGAATTTTTCGGCGATCCGACGGCGGAGGAGTTGCTCGGCGCCGCGGTCGGCGAGCGTGACGGGCGAGGCGTCGGATTTGGATTCGACGGCGAGGGAAGGGTTGCCGAAGTGCGGACGAATGAAGTCACCGCTTTCGTGGGCGAGTTGCGCAAGGAAGGTGCGGTAGGGAGAGAGATCCACGGGGAGAGAGATGCGCGCGATGGGCGGGGAAGACACGAAAAAATCGCGAGAGAGAAACAGGTCTCGATTTCGGGCGCGGGGTGGGTTTGGTGACGCTCGATGTCGTGGACCTTGCAGCCGATCTACTTCGTGGATTTCGAAGGGAGCCAGAGTTCCGGTGTGCTCGAGTATGGGGTGGTGGAGGTGAAAGGCGGGAAAATCGGAGCGACGTATACGCGGTTGTGCCAGGCGACGGGGCGTATTCAAGCGGAGGATACGGCGACGCATGGATTGGACGAGCAGGCGGTGGCGTTGTGGGCGCCTTTTGCGGACGAGTGGGAATTTTTCGCGGGGCTGCGGGAACGCGGGCCGCTGGCGGCGCATTATGCGGGAGCGGAGAATGCGATGTTGAAATCGGTGTGGCCGTATCCGCGGAACTCGCCGGATTTCGCGCGGCCGGGCGAGCGGGTGATCGAATGGGGACCGTGGGTGGATTCGGCGCGATTGTATGCGCAGCTTTACCCGAAGATCGGTAGTGGAAAATTGGAGACGCTAATCGGCGTCTGCGGATTGCAGGCGGAGCTGGATGCGTTTGCGGAGAAATTTTGTCCGGCGGGGCGCCGGCGGTATCACGCGGCGTTGTATGATGCGCTGGGCGGGGCGCTCTTGCTGGCCTCGCTGGCGGCAGATCCGCGGGTGGCGAATCTCAGTGTGATGCAACTTTTGGCGCTGAGCACGCTCGATGCGGAAAAGCGCGGGGCGTTGCAGCAGAGGGAACTGTTTTGAGAAGTAATTGCCCGCGGGCGGGGAGGAATCGCCCGCAAGCGGGCTCCTACATGGCGGAGCGGCGGGGTCGGGAGACCCAGCTCTACAAGGGGTAGTGGCGGAGGCGGGTGAGTTGGAGGAACACGCGGGCGAGGAAGAGCGGAATGTAGCGGAAGTAACGTGGGCCGAGACGACGCGGTTCGGTGCCGAGGCGAAAGAGCCATTCGAGGCCGGTGCGTTGGAGGAGGCGGGGGGCTTGAGGCTTGGTGCCGGAAAGAAAATCGAACGCGGCGCCAACACCGACGAGGACGCGGGTGTCGAGTTGGGGCGCGAAGTCGGACATGAAGCGTTCCTGTTTTGGGGTGCTCAGGCCGACCCAGACGACATGCGGCTGAGTGCGGGAGATTTCGGCGCGGAGCCCGGCGGATTCGGCGGGGTCGAGCGGACGGAAAGGAGGGGTGAATGTGCCCACGATTTGGATACCGGGGAAGCGAGCGGTGAGGTGGTCGCGGAGTTTCTCGGCGATGCTAGGGGCGCCGCCGTAGAGGAAGTGGCGGAGATTTTGCGCGCGGCCGGCGTCGCAGATCGCGAGCATGAGGTCGGGGCCGTAAACGCGAGAGATCGGAGCGTGTTGAAGGAGCTTGCCGAGCCACACAAGCGGCATGCCGTCGGGCGTGGCGAGCCAGGCGGCGTTGAAAATGTGGCGGAGCGTGGGGTCGTCGTGGGGGTGGGCGGGGGCGGGGACGCCCGCGGGGGAGGCGGTGGGGGGGGGCGGGGGGG
>JAEZGX010000039.1 GCA_023416735.1 Verrucomicrobiota bacterium
CCCCACCCCCCCCCCCCCCCCCCGGCCGCGGCGCCCCCCCCCCGGGTCGGGGAGGTCGGTGGCGGCGGGGTCGTCTTCCCAGTCGGGTTGAGCGTCAATCATGCGGAAGACGCGTTCGGCGCCGGCCATGGCGACCAGGGCTTGGTTGTATTGGGCGCCGATCGTGGCGATGGGGGAGAAGAATTGATTCGCGAGGAAGAAGAACGTGATAAGGCCGTCGAGGGTCATGTGGCCGTTGAACACGCGCCAGCCGCCGAACATGAGGAGGACGGCGATGAAGAACTGGCTGTTGAGTTCGAGAAGCGGCGTGAGTTTTGCGGAGGTGCGGGCGAGGGCGATGTTGTAGCGGGCGTGCTCGGCGAGGAGGCTGCGGAAGAGTCCGAGGTTGGTTTCCTGACGGACGAAGCCCTGCGTGACGCGCATGCCGCCGACGGATTCGGCGAGCGTGGCAGTGACGCGGCTGAAGCTCTCGCTGGCGGAGCGCGACTGCTGGCTCAGCTGCATCCGAAAGTGGTTGTTGATGAGCCAGAGGATTGGAGCCATCGCGGCAACGACGAGGAACATGGGCCAGTCCTTCCAAGCCATGACGATGGCGGCGACGAGCATGCCGCCGAATTGGACGATTGAGACGAAGGCAACGTCCTGGATGCCGGTGCGAAGCGATTCGATGTCGCTGGTCGCGCGGCTGATGATGCGGCCGAGCTTCACGCGGTGGAAGAAACTCATCGGCTGGCGCTGGACGCGCGCGAAGAGTTCGGAGCGGAGCTGGTTGACGACGGACTCGCCGATTTCGAGGGCGAAGCGCTGGCGGAAGTGGAAGAGGCCGTCGGTGAGAATGGCGAGCAGCGCGTAGGCGCCGACGGCGTAGCCGAGGGCGGAGAGGTCGCGTTGAGCGATGGGGCCGTTGATGATTTCGGCGGCGAACCAGACGAGGGCGGCGAGCTGGGTGGAGCGGACGGCGGAGAGGACGATGAGCCAGTTGCGTTTGGCGGCGACGGCGCGCGTGTAGCCGAAGAGACGGCGGATAAGTCCCCACTCGAGCGGGCGGAAATGCTCGTCGTCTTCGTCGTCGCGGGCGCGGTGGACGAGGAGGTTGGAAGGTTTTGGCGGAGGAGATTTCACCGGTGGGAGGGCGGCGGGGGCGGGAGACTTCGTCCGACGTCGAAGTGGTCGGGTGAATCGAGTTCGCGGGCGTCGACGAGTTGGAGGCGGGCGACGCGGAGGTAAGGGCCGGGAACTTTCATCAGTTCCTCGTGGGTGCCGCGTTGGGTGATGCGGCCATCTTCCATGACGATGATGAAGTCGGCGCGGCGGAGCGTGCTGAGGCGGTGGGCGACGATGAACGTGGTGCGGCCGGCGATGGCGCGATCGAGGGCGGCGAAGATCTCGTGTTCGGTTTCGGAATCGATTGCGGCGGTGGGGTCGTCGAGGAGCAGGATTGAAGGTTCGAGGAGAACCGCGCGGGCGATGGCGAGACGCTGGCGTTGTCCGCCGGAGAGACTGCTGCCGCTTTCGCCGAGGATGGTGTCGTAGCCCTTCGGTAGTGCGGCGATGAAATCGTGGGCGGCGGCGATTTTGGCAGCGCGTTCGATTTGGTCGCGGGTGGCTTCGGGGTGACCGAAGGCAATGTTGGCGGCGATGGTGTTGGAGAAGAGGAAACTTTCCTGGAAGACGATGCCGATGTTGCGGCGAAGGTCGTCGAGGTGAAGACGACGGGCGTCGATGCCGTCGATGAGCACGGCGCCGGAGGTGGGATCGTAGAAGCGCGGGATGAGGCTCATCAGCACACTTTTTCCGGCGCCGGTGGCGCCGAGGATGGCGACGCACTGGCCCGGCTGGACGTCGAGAGAGATGTCGTGGAGGACGGGTTCCGGCTGGCGGAGATCCGGGGCGAGCGAAGGCAGGGGATGATAGATGAAGGAGACGCGATCGAAGCGGACGTGACCTTGGAGGCGGGTGCGGCGGACGGCGTCGGGGGCGTTTTGGACCTCGATCGGGGCGTCGAGGATTTCGAAGACGCGGCGGGCGCCGATGAGCGACTGCTGGATGCTGTTAACGATCGTGGCGATGTTGTTTACCTGGCCGGAGAATTGTTCGAGCAGGCCGGCGAAGACGATGAGGCCGGCGCCGAGTGGGAGTTGGTCGTTGATGACGAGCCAGCCGCCGTAGCCGAGGAGGACCATTGTGTTGATGCGGGTGAGGAAGCCGACGGCGGGGGAGAAGAGGCTGACGCGCCAGAAGATGGCGTGCTGTTGTTCGAGGCAGGCGCGGTTGGCGGCTTCGAATTTCTCGCGGTTTTCGGCTTCGCGTCCGAAGCCCTTGGTGACGGCGATGCCCTGAATGCTTTCGGCGAGATACTGGACCATCTTCTCGACGAGCGTGCGGTTATGGGCGTAGGCGGGCTGGATCTTTTTGGAAAACCACGCGGCGAGGCCCCAGAGAATCGGGGTGGTGGCGAGACAGGCGATGGTGAGCGCGGGGCTGAGACTCGCCATGTAAACGATGTAAACGCTGAGCGAGATGACCATGATCACGCTCTGGATCAGGACCTGGTCGACGAACATGCGGACGGACTGAACGTCGCTGGTGACGCGCGTGATGATGGAGCCGGTGGTGTTGGCGTCGAAGAAGCGAAAGGAGAGGCTTTGAAGTTTGTCGTAAACCTGACCGCGGAGATCGACGACCAGCTGTTGTTGGACGAGCTTGTTGACGGAAACGAGGTAGGTGTAGTTGAGCAGCGCGCGGGCGAGGGCGAGGACGAGGATCAGACCGGCGAGGAGGCTGATGACCTGTTGCCACGGCCATTCGTCGGGCAGTGCGATGTGGAGCGGGTTGGGCGAAAGCGGGACGTCGGAGACCTTGTGGCGGATGTAGTCGATGCCGACGCCGGTGAAGCTGAGGCCGCCGATGCCCATCGTGAGCAGGATGAGCTGGATGGAGAGGACCTTGATGCAGCCGCGGCGATACTGCCACGTGAGCGAGAACAGCCGCCGGATGAGCTGGCCGTTGCTGGGGCCGGTGGCGGTGGACGTGGGCTCAGGTGCGCGCATGCGGAAGCCGACGGTAACGCGCGAGCGGCTGCGGACAAAAAATTATTTTGTCGATGCGGTGAGCGCGAAGCGAGGCGATGGCACCGCGCTTTCGTGAAACGGGCGACTTACCGCTGTTGCGGCGGCGGCGTGGCGCCGGGAGGAAGGCCTTGAGGCGGCTGGCCGGCGGCCTGGCGGCTGGCTTGGAGCGCTTGCTGGCGAAGCTGGCGGCGACGGTTGACCTCGGCGGCGATGGCTTCGAGGCGGCGTTGTTCGTCGGCAGGCGTGGGATTCAACACGACGGGACCGGTGACGGGTTGAGGAACGTTAGGCGCGACGACGACGGGTTGCGGGGCGGCGACGGGCGCGGAGGCGACCTTGGCGGTTTTGAGCGCGAGCGTGACGGTGCGGCCGCCGTGGTCGACGGTGATGGTGTCGCGAGCTTCGTCGTAGGAGCGGACGATGAAGGAGCCGCCGGTCTGATTGAGGCGGACCCAAGTGCTGGAGCGCGTCGCGGTATCGTAGATGCTGAACATGACGCTGTCGCCCACGGTCATGATGCCGCGGAGCTCGATGGGCGCGTCTTGGGTCGGAGCGGCTTCGGAAGTGGTTTCGGGCGGCAGGAAAGGCGAAGGCGAGGACTCGGCGCCGCAAACCGTGGACGCAAGCGCGGCGGTCGCGAGCGCGGTGGCGGCGGTGGAGCGTAGGCAGTGACCCAGCAGCGAAGGCATCGCGGGACTAAACAATGCGCGGCGAGTATCGTCAAGAAACGCGGGCCGGCGGTCAGGCGGCGGGCGGTGAGGGCGGGCGTGGGGTGAAGGCTTCGAGCGTTTGCTGGTCGAGTTGGATGCGTTGAAGCGGGGCGGGTGCGTCGATGCCGCGGGTGGCGAGGGCGCGCACGACGAAGAAGTTGATGCGCTGGCTGGCGTTCATCGCTTTGATGAAATCGGGATCGGGACATTCATAGACGGACCAGATCTCGAGGTTGTTGGGTGTGAAGCCGCGGAAATAGCAGAGGACACCCGCGCCGTTGACTTCGGGTTGGGCGCGGATGAACGCGCCGATTTCGGTGACGAGCTCCTGGATGTGCTCGGGCTTGGTGTTATAGGGAAGCGCGACGACGAGTTCGAAGCGGCGTTTGATGAAGCGGGAGAGATTGGTGATGGTTTCGGCGGCGACGGTCTTGTTGGGCATCACGACGAGGGAGCCGTCGCTCAAACGAATGCGGGTGGAGCGGACGCCGATGTCTTCGATGGCGCCGACCCGGCCCTGGATGTTGACGACCTCGCCGTGTTTGAAGGGTTGGTCGACGGCGACGACGATGGCGCCGAAGACGTTGGCGAGCGTGTCTTGGGCGGCGAGGGCGAAGGCGAGGCCGCCGATGCCGAGGCCGGCGAGGATGGCTTTCACGTCGTAGCCGAGGCTCTGAACGGTGAGCAGAGCGGCGAGGACGACGAACATCGTCATGATGGACTTCCGGATCCATGGCATGAACGAGGCCATGGGAGACTTGCGCTCGACCGCGAGTTGGGTGGCGTGAGCGAGGACGGCACCGATGGCGCGCCAGAGTCCCCAGAAAACGACGAGGGAAAAGGCGACGCTGGAGCCGTAGGAGATGGCGGTGTCGGCGGCGGGGCTGAGGCGAAGAACCTTCAGTGCCGAGAACATGCCGATGAGCATGATGAACGCGGCGACTGGGGCTTCGAGGGCGGCGAAGAGCTTGTCATCGATGGTCGTGCGCGTGCGCGAAACGAGTTTGCCGAGGAACGGAAAAATCAGGTGGACGGCGATGCGGCGGGCGAGCAGCGAGATGACGAGGAGAAGGGCGGCAATGGTGTAATGGACGACGGTGTTGCCGCTGGTGCGGACGTTGAAGACCTCGAGGATACCGTCGACAAGATGGCCGACGAAATCGGGTGGCGTCGGATCGGCGTGGCCGGAGGCGACAGCGGCGGCGGCTTGGGTGGTGGTGTCGGGCGCCGCGGCGGCTTCCGAGGAAGAGGAAGAGTTCGAGGTGCCTGTTTCCTGCTGAGCGAGGGCGGGAAGTTGGAAAAGGAGGAAGACGAACAGGATGGCGGCGAAGGACGAGCAGCGCTGTTTCATAGGGAAAAGGGGGGCGAACTAACGTCGTGGCTTTGCCGATGTCAAAGAGCGGGAACGATGCCGCGGAGCGGGGATGGAACAGGTTGCGCCGTTTCCACTCTGCAACTCGCCGCTTGCTCCCGCGGGCGCAGCTCCCTTTTTACGCAGCCGATGCACCTCGCGACCTTTTCGCCAATATTTGCGTTTGCCGATGCCATGCCGGTTTGGGCGTGGGTGGGCTTTTTCATTTTTATTGCGGCGATGCTGGCGCTGGACCTCGGGGTGTTTCACCGCGGGCAGCACGTGGTGCATATGAAGGAAGCGCTCGCGTGGTGCGGTGTGTGGTTCACGCTGGCGCTGACGTTCAACGGCATCGTGTGGTATTGGCGCGGGGCTGAGCTGGGGCAGCAGTTTCTGGCGGCGTATCTGATCGAGCTATGTCTGAGCATCGATAACGTCTTCGTGTTCATCCTGATTTTCGCCTACTTCAAGGTGAAGCCGGAGTGGCAGCATCGGGTGCTCTTCTGGGGCATCATCGGTGCGGTGGTGATGCGCGCGGTGTTCATTCTCGTCGGCGTGAGCGTGATCCAGCGCTTCCACTGGGTGCTGTATTTCTTCGGAGCGTTCCTTGTTTACACCGGCATCAAGATGGCGCTGCCGAGCAAGAGCGAGGTGGACGTCGATCCGGAGCACAATCCGATGGTGAGGCTGTTCAAGCGGTTCTATCCGGTCGCGCCGCGGAACGATCAAGGGCACTTTTTCACGCGGCATGAAGGGAAGCTGATGGCGACCCCATTGTTCATCGTGTTGCTGGTGGTGGAGACGACGGACGTGGTGTTCGCGCTCGATTCGATTCCGGCGGTGCTTGCGATCACGAAGGACGGGTTCATTGCGCTGACGTCGAACATCTTCGCGATCCTGGGGCTGCGTTCATTGTATTTCGCGCTGAACGGGATCATGCAGCTCTTCCGTTATCTGAAGATCGGGTTGGCGGTGATCCTGTGTTTCATCGGGGTGAAGATGTTGATCGAGCACTGGGTGCATGTGCCGACAACGGTATCGCTTGGCGTGATTGGCGCCGTGTTGTCGATGTCGGTGCTGTTGTCGGTGTTGATCAAGGATCCGAAAAAGGTGGCGGAGTTGCCGAAGCCGCCGGTGGGCTAGGTCGTTTCGAGTTCCGGGGTTCCGAGTTGGGGCGGCTTGATCTGGCACGGCGTCGCGTCACGATCGCGCGATGCTTCTGCTGTTGTTGATCGGGATCGCGGCGGGGTTGTTTGTGGTGGAGCGGCTGTGGCCGGCGCGGGAGTTGCCCAAGGTGCACAACTGGTGGGCGCGCGTGATCTTCGTGAACGTGATCCAGCTGGGGATCGTGATTCTCGCGGGCATCACGTGGGATCGCTGGCTGCAGGAAGTGTCGCTCTTTCGGCTGCAGGATCACGTCGGGGCGGTGTGGCAGGGGGCGATCGCGTATTTCGTTTCGACTTTCGTGTATTACTGGTGGCACCGGTGGCGGCATGAATCGCCGCTGTTTTGGCGGCTGTGTCATCAGCTGCATCATTCGCCACGGCGGATCGAGCTGGTGACCTCGTTCTACAAGCATCCGGTGGAGATCACCATCAATTCGCTGCTGAGCGCGGGCATCGTGTATTTGTTTCTTGGATGCAGCGTGGAGGCGGGTGCGGTCTATACGTTTCTCACGGCGATCGCGGAGTATTTCTATCATCTGAATCTGCGCACGCCGCGCTGGATGGGATTTCTGGTGCAGCGGCCGGAGTCGCACCGGGTTCATCACAAGTTCAGGCATCACACGCAGAACTTCGCGGACCTGCCGCTGTGGGACTGGATGTTTGGGACCTTCGACAATCCGAAGCAGGCGCCGGAAGAGTGCGGCTATGAGGATTGGCGGGAGGACCGCTTCGATGACATCCTCGCGTTCCGCGACGTGCATGCGAAGGACGCGGAAGGGCGGACGCCGCTGGGATTTTTGCCGACCTATATCGGATGTCGGAAGCGGTGGGGATGTGCGGCCCAGCGGATGAGCGGGAGCGAAGCTACGAGATAAAACGATCCTCCCAGCGCGGGTCGGGCAGCGGCGTGGGAACGTATTCGCCGAAGAGGACGTAACGGGTGCGCGCGACGAGTTTGTAGAGCGGATCGCGGAGAAAGCGCGGGAGGACGCGCAGAGCGGAAAGGGCGCGCCAGACGCCGCCGATTTCGGCGCAGGCGGCGAGGACGCCGTCGGTGCGGAGGCGGAATTGGCCGGGGCTGGGATTGGCCCAGTCGGGGACGAACACGATGCTGTCGAAGTCCGTTGTCGGTAGATTTTGGATACGAAGGTAAGCCTGCCCGAGAGGGCTTTGCAGTGGAGCGAAGTGCAGGCGGGCGGAAGGATCCTCGCGGAGGAGGAGGCGAACGGCGGCGTTGCACAGCCCGCATTCGCCGTCGAAGAGGAGGACCGGCTGGCGGCGATCGCGGCGGGCGGGAAACCAGCGCGGGTCGAAGGTGAAAAGGTGGATCATCACCATGCCAAAGCTGAGGTCGGCGAAGTCGACCGTTGTTAAAATTCCGATATGCATCGCGAGCATGGCGGACCAGGCGATGAGCCGGCCGGTGCGGAAGAAGCAGAGCGGCAGGAAGAGGATTTCCATCGCGAGCACGAACCAGGTGAGTGCGGCGTGGACGGAGCCCGGGGCGGCGACAAGGAGATCGCGGATGAAGCCGGGGCGGGCGAGCGGGTTTTCGATGAGATGGAGGAACGCGGTGCCGTTCACCCAGCTCGGGCTTTCGAGTTTGATGATTCCGCTCGCGGTGTAGCCGGTGGCCATGAGCAGCCAGGCGCCCCAGAATGCCACCGATGGGAAATACCAGGAAGCGGGCGGGTGGCGCCGGGCGCGGAAGCTCCAAGGTTCGCCGGGAGGGATGAGGGCGCAGAAAAGCAGGATGAGTCCGACGTAAGGAAGGGAAGGATTCGCGATGAGGTTGTTGCGGTTGAAGAGCGCGGCCCAACCGAACCAAAGCAGCAAGCTGGCGGTGCGGCGAAAAAAGCCGGCGGTGAAGGCGAGGCTGAGTGCGAGGAGTGCGGAGATGAAAACGAGCGTGAAAGCAGGCGAACCCCAGGCGACGAGCGGATTGGGAAAGAGGCCGTGGAGCGGATTGAGCGCGGGGTCGGGCAGGACGCCGTGATCGGAGAAGAGTTCGACGGCGTGCGGAAGCTGCGTGGCGAAGTGGATCGCGAGATACGCGCCGAAGATGAGGCGGAAGAACGCGAATTGCGCGGGCGAAACCGGAGCGGTGCGATTCATTGCGCGCAATCCGGGCGGAGAATCCAGGAGTCGGAGCGGCCGCGGGTTTTCGTGCGGATTTCGACGCTGAGTTCACGGGCGCCCTCCGGGAGATTGAATTCGCGATGGAGCGGGCCGCCGGGTTTCAAGCCGTAGCAGAAGACGGCGGACCAGAGCGGTTCGGGCATGCGCGGCGCATAGCTGAGCGCGGCCCCGTAAACGTTGCGGCGGTTGTAGCAGCCCTCGAGACGGGCGTAGATTTCCGGAGTGATGGGCAGCTCGAAGGGAGCGCCTTGGACGTCGATGCCCCGAAGCGTGAACGTCGAGGCGAAGGTTTCGAGGCCGTCGACGTCGGAGAAAACTTTGGGAAGCGGAGAAGCGACCGAGGCGAGCCCGATGCCGCGAAGGGCGCGCGAGCCGGTGAAGTAACCGAGCATTTGCGTGCAGCCTAGAGCGGTGATGAAGAGGGCGAGGAAATTGGCGGTTTTGGGAAGCAAGGAGAGAGCTGGAGGAACGGACGACGGTTTAGGGGCGGAGGCGGGAAGATTGGGCGAAGACCTCGGCGACGTCGGCGAGATCGCAGAGAACCTCGGCGATGTGCGTGAAGCGTTCGCGGAGAGCGGGGCTGTTGAAGTCGCCGGCTTCGACGTAAACGACGCGCGGGCCGTCGAGCTTGAGTGAGTATTGTCGCGGCCGCGGGCGGTTTTGGAGGGCGGCGGTGAGCCGGGCGCGGAGCTCGAGGAGTGCGGCGGCGAAGAATTCGGGTTGGTTGGTGCGGATGAACCAAGCCTTGTCGAAGGAAGGATCGCCGACGGTGATTTCGCGGGTGCCGAAGAGTTGGGCGAATTTCGAGCCGACGCCTTGCGGCGTGAGCGAAAACGTGAGGCCGCCGTGGGCGTGGGGCTGGATGGACAGTGCGGACCAGGCGATGCGACTTTTGCCAGAGCCGGTGGTGTAGCCGTAGAGCTCGGCGGGTTTACCGCGCAAGAGACCCTCGGCCTGGCCCCGGGGCCAGAAGCATCCGAACGTCGGACGGGCGGGCGAAGGCGTGAGGCCGAGTCGGTGGGCGAGCTCGGTGAAATTTTCGTGAGCCTTGCGACTTTGGGCGGCGGCCAGCTTGAGGAGGAACAGGACGAAAAAGCCAAAGCCAACGAAAACCAACGAGGCGACGAGCGCGGGGGCCATGGCGCGCGACGGTGGCGAAAGCGCGGGGAGGGACAAAAGAAAAACGCCGGATGCGAAAGGCATCCGGCGTGAGGTGCGGTTTCGCGCGGTCGCGCGAGTCGCGGTTAGCTGACAGTGATCTTGCGAGGTTTGATCGCCTCGGCTTTCGGCAGCGAGACGCGAAGAACGCCATCGCGGAGCTCGGCGGCGATTTTGTCGGCATCGATCGCGTTGTCGTGCGTGAGCACGAGTTCGAACGCGGCGTCGGCCGATTCGCGATAGAGGGCGGTCCAGGTTTCCGGCTGTTTCCACTGACGGCGTCCGACGATGCGGAGTTCGCCGGCATCGGCGGTGAGTTCAAGGCCATCCTTGTGAACGCCCGGGAGGTAAACGGTGACGCCGAAAGCGTCGTTCGTTTCCTTGATTTCGTAGAGCGGCTTCACGGTCGGGCCGAGATCGGGTTGAGAGCTGGAACGCTCGCGACGCACGGGGAGCCGATTGAACGAAGGAATGAGAGCGTTAAGGAGAGACATGGTTGTGAATGTTAAGAGTTGAGAGAGTTGGGTTGAGAGCGGCGCCGGTTATTTGACGGCGACGCTGATCTTGCGGGGCTTGGCCTCTTCGCGCTTCGGAAGCGTGACGGTGAGGACACCGTTTTCGTAGCTGGCGCTGACCTTGTCGGCCTGCACCTCTTCCGGAATGTGCACGGAGCGGCTGAATGAGAACGACTGTTCGGCCTGGCCGTCGGTCGCGGGCGTTTTGCGCGTGGCGCTGATGGTGAGGTAATCCTCGACCACCTCGACGTTGATCTCGTCGCGATTCACGCCCGGCAGTTCGGCGCGGACGTAGGCGTTGTCGTTGTCTTCGTAGAGATCGACCGGGAAGTGCGTCGACGTGCTCGCGTCGGCGAAGCTAGAGAACGCAGTTTCAAACAGACGGTCGATTTCACTTTCGAGGCCTGACCACGGGGATTGGGACCAGCGGCCCAGAGTGGTGATCGGCTGACGATAGGACGGATAGGTGTAACGAACGATTCTCATGGTCGTGATAGTGTAGGTTTCGGTTAGGTTTTCCGCCGAAGCGGAGTTGTTGGATGCCACGGTATTTGCAGCATCGATGCCGGAAGCGCGGCGACATAAGTGGCGATTTGGTGGCCACTTAATTTGTTCGCGAACGAGCGGGTGTGAACCTTCGGCACGCGTGGGAAGCGGAAGCGTGAAGTTTTTTCACACGGGTTGGCGTCGAGCGGTGAGCGGCTCGGCGACCGGCGCGCGGCGGCCGTTTATTGGTCGGCGGATTTGCGGCGGTGGCGCTCGGCGGGGGTTTCGTTTTGGCGATGTTCGATCGCGTCGTGCACGGCTTCGGCGGCCTGCTTTTCATCCTCTGGCTCGGGCTGAGGGGTGGGGGCCTGTTGGGCGGTTTCGGGCTGGAGGACGAGTTCGATGAAAATCGGGAAGTGGTCGCTGCCGACGTCGGGGAGGCGTTGAAGCTGGGCGACGGCGAAATGCTCGGAGTGGAACAAGTGGTCGAGCGGGTAGCGCATCCAACGATGACGCGTGTGGAAGGTGGCGAAGATGCCGCGGCCGATGCGTGGATCGAGGGCGCCGACCATGCGTTGGAAGAGGTGAGTGGTGTGGCTCCAGGCGACGTCGTTGAGATCGCCGGCGACGATGAAAGGAGATTGGAAGTTGCGGACGATTTGGGCGGCGCGCACGAGCTCGGCGTCGCGGAGGTCGGAGTCCTGGCGAATGTCGGGGCGCGGCGGTCGCGGATGGAGAACGACGCAACGGATGCGCTCGCCGGAGGGAAGCACCATGGTGGTGAAGACGCTGGGGACGTCGTTTTCGACGAGGTGTTCGATCTTCGAAGATTCGAGCGGGAAGCGCGAGTAGAGGGCGACGCCGTAGGTGTTGTCCTGGGGGCAGAGGAGGCGATGCGGGTAGTCGGCGTGAAGCGGGGTGAGTGCGTCGACCCACGTGCGATCGATCTCGACGGCGATGATGAGATGCGGGTCGGGTGCGCGCATCACTTCGAGCCAGCGATCGAACGCGCGGTTTTTCATGCAGACATTCGAGATCACGATGCGCAGGTGCGGGGCATCGGCAGGGGCGGTGGCGCGAGGAGATTGGTGGCGCCAGCAGCGGGTGTAGGGCAGCATTTGCGCGACCTGGATGGCGACGGCGAGACCGAGGAGGATGAAGAGCAGCCATTCCCACGGTTGCGCGTCTTCGAAGCCGATGTTGGCGAAGCCGAACGCGACGAGGAGGAGCGTGCTAAGGGCGGCGATTTGGGCGCGGGGGAAATCGAAGATGCGCACCCACCAAGCGCGGCTCCGGACGAAGGATAGCGCGGTTTGGACGATGACGACGAAGCTCAATCCGGCGAGAGCGAGCTTGAGCGCGATCATGCGCGGCAGACACGCGCGGGGATGGAATGGTTCTTGGAAGGTAGCGTGCGGCGGGTGAGTTCGGGAAATTAACGGAGGCGAATGGGAGGGGTCGGTCGTAGTCGGAGCGGGTGAAGGAGGGGCAATTGAGTTGCGCAGCGGGCGCGCAATCTGCGGGGGAGCTGAGAGGATGAGGCGGAGAGATTGATTGCGGGGCGGGCGGCGGGGTGGACAGTGTCGGCGCTTTCATGAGCTTCGATTTCGATCATGCGCCGGAGCGTGCCGGCACCGATTCGCAGAAGTGGCAGAAGTATGCCGGGCGCGACGTGCTGCCGATGTGGGTGGCTGACATGGATTTCACCGTGGCTCCGGCGATCGTGGCGGCGCTGCATCGGCGGGTGGAGCATGGGATTTTTGGATACGCGCGCCCGGTGAAGTCGACGGTCGATGCGGTCGTGGAGATGTTTCAGCGGAGACATGGCTGGACGATTCAGCCGGAGTGGATCGTCTGGCTGCCGGGCTTGGTGGTGGGGCTGAATGTGACGGCGCAGGCCTTTGCGGAGCCGGGCGACGAAGTGATCACACTGACGCCGGTGTATCCGCCCTTCATGAGCGGTCCGAAGAACAGCGGGCGCGTGGCGGTGAAGGTGCCGTTCACGTATGATGCGTCGGCGCGGCGGTGGGAGATTGACTGGGATGCGTTGGAGCGGGCGGTGACGCCGCGGACGAAAGCGTTCTTCTTGTGCAATCCACACAATCCGCTCGCGCGCGTGTGGCGCCGCGAGGAGCTGGTGAGGCTCGGCGAATTCTGTGTGCGGCACGATCTCGTGCTATGCTCCGACGAGATCCACTGTGATTTGATTTTGGATACATCGCTGCCGCATGTCTGCACGGGCACGCTCGACGGAGAGATCACCAAGCGGACAATCACCCTGACGGCGCCGAGCAAGACCTACAACGTGCCGGGTCTGGGGACTTCGATGGCCGTGATTCCGGACGCGGCATTGCGCGCGAAGTTCGTGCGGGCGACCGCGGGCATCGTGGCGGAGGTGACGAATCTGGGCTTTGCGGCGTGCGAGGCGGCTTATTGCGAAGGCGAACCATGGAGGCAGGAGCTGATCGCGTATTTGCGAGGGAATCGCGACGAGCTGTTGAACTTCGTGGAGCGCGATTTGCCGGGAGTGGAGATCGAGGCGCCGATCGAGGCGACTTATCTCGCGTGGTTGAATGTGGCGACGCTGGGGCTCAAGGATCCGATTGCGCATTTCGAGGCGCACGGTGTCGGGTTGAGCGACGGAGCGTTCTTCGCTTCGCCGCAAGGCCGTCACGTGCGGATCAACTTCGGCTGTTCGCGGGCGACGTTGCGCGAAGGTTTGATGCGGATGAAGCGGGCGGTAGAGGCGGTGAAGTAGCGTGCATGCGGGGCGCGAAGGACAAACATCGCCTGCAAGCAGGCTCCTACACTGAGCTGCGGGAGCCGAGGGCCTCTTGCACGGCCGCGGTGAGAGCGGCGCGGGTGATGGGTTTGGCGAGTAAAGGAACGCGCAGCTGGCGGGCTTTTTCGTCGTATTGGCCGGAGCCCGCCATGCCACTCATGACGAGGATCGGCAGATCCGGCGAGTGACGGCGGAGATCGGTGGCGAGAGCGAAGCCGTCGCCGTCGCGCATCATCACGTCGGTGAGAACGAGGGAGATTTCCGCAGAGCGAGCGCGGTAGAGCGCGAGTGCTTCGCGCGCCGAGGAGGCGGGGACGACGTTGTAGCCGGCGGCGGAGAGCAGGGATTGGAGGATGTCGCGAACGCTGTCCTCGTCGTCGACGAGCAGGATGCCCTGGCCGCGTCCGCTGGCGGCGGTGGTCGGGAGCGAGGCAGGCGGGGAAGCGGGGGGGGCCGGTGTAGCGGGAAGCAGGATACGGAAGCGCGTGCCGCGGCCGACCTGGCTTTCGACGGTGATGACGCCCTCGTGGCCTTTGACGATGCCGCGGACGGCGGCGAGGCCGAGCCCGGTGCCTTTGCCATGGCCCTTGGTGGTGAAGAAAGGATCGAAGACGCGGTCGAGAACGGAAGGCGGCATGCCGGTGCCGTTGTCGGCGACGACGATTTCGGCGAAAGGCCCCGGTTTGATTTCGCGGAAGGCTTCGGCTTCCGCTTCGTCGACGACGTGGTTGCGCGCGAAGATTTCGATGTAGCCGCCGTTGGGCATGGCGTCGCGGGCGTTGAGGCAAAGGTTGACGAGCACCTGCTTGAGTTGAACGGCGTCGCCGCGGATGGAGCGGAGATCGGGGGCAGTATCGAGGGTCACCGCGATGGACCGCGGGAACATCTGGGTGACGAAGCGGGTGAAATCTTCGAGGAAGGGAGCGAGCGGGATTTCCGTTTGCTGGCCGACGGCGCCACGCGAGAACGCGAGCAGTTGGCGAACGAGGGCGGCGCCGTGCTGCGCGCTGGAGCGGATGGAGGAAAGGAACTGGCGGCCTTCGCTATCGGTGACGACCGGCTCGAGCATTTCGGTCGAGCTCAGGATGGGAACGAGGACGTTGTTGATGTCGTGGGCGACGCCGCCGGCGAGCAGTCCGATGCTTTCGGCGCGCTGGACGCGGAGGAATTGGGCTTCGAGGCGCTTCTTCTCGGCGATGTCGGTGTTGATGACGAGGAAGCCGGTGGGCTCGCCGTTCTTGTCGTGAACGAGACTCCAGCGGCTTTGCATCACGAGCTCGGCGCCGGTGCGGGAACGTTGCGGCATTTCTCCCATCCATTCGCCGTGGAGGAGCGTGGCGCGACGCGCGGTTTCGACTTGGGCAGGATCTTCGTTCCAGAGTGCGGTGGCATCGCGGCCGAGGGCGTCCGTGGTGGTCCAGCCGTAGATGCGCGCGGCGCTGCGATTCCAGTAGGTGATGCGATCATGCATGTCGCGCATGAGGATCGCGTCCTGCGCGCGGTCGAGGAGCTCGGCCTGACGCTCGATGCGTTCTTGTGCGGCGCGGCGCTCGGTGACGTCGCGGGCGACGATGATGACCTGATTGACGCTTTGGGCGGCGTCGCGGACGACGGTGTGTTGAGCTTCGAGGTGACGGATGGTGCCGTCGGGGCGGCGCAGGCGGAATTCGACGCGCGGATGTTCACCGGTGCGAAGGGTGGTTTCGAAGGCCTTGTGCAGGGCGGCGCGATCGTCGGGATGGGCGTCGGCGAACACGTCGTCGCGGCTGTCGGAGGTGCCGCGCCCAACCGCTTCGATGTAGGCCGGATTCTGATACACGCAGCGGCCGGAACGATCGAGCATGACGATGAGATCGTCCACGTTTTCGGCGATCTGGCGGAAGCGTTCGCGATTTTCGCGCAGAGCTTCCTGGGTGTGTTGGTGGCGGCGCTCTTCGTCGGCGCGGGCGAGCGCTTGGCGGATGGCGGGAACGAGACGCGACGGACGATCCTTGATGACGTAGTCGGTGGCCCCGCGTTGGAGTGCTTCGATGGCGCGCTCCTCGCCGATGGTGCCGGACAGGAAAATGAAAGGTGTATGCGGGCGACGCTGACGGGCCAGTTCGAGTGCGGAGAGACCATCGTAGCCATGGAGCGTGTAGTCGCAGAGGATGAGGTCGTAGCTGGCGCGCGAAAGCGCGGCCTCGTATTGCTCGCGAGAAAGAGCGTGCTCGATCTGGCAATCGGGCCAGCTGGTGAGGAGCCGATGAGCGACGAGCTCGGCGTCGGGCGTGGAGTCCTCGAGATGAAGGACGTGCATGGCTGAAGGCGGGCGCGCGAGCGCTCAGCGGCCGCCGCCGTTACTGGGTTGAGGGGGCGGCTCGTTGTGGATGGTCCAGAATGTGCCGAGGTGTTTGACGGCCTCGATGAACGAGTGGAAGTCGACCGGCTTGACGACGTAGGCGTTGATGCCGAGCCGGTAGCTGCGGACGATGTCCTGTTCCTCGCGGGAGGACGTGAGCATGACGACCGGCATGGTGCGGAGCTCGTCGTCCTCCTTGATGGTGCGGAGAACCTCGAGCCCGTCGACTTTGGGCATCTTGAGATCGAGCAGAACGAGGACGGGGTTGCCGACGGGTCGATCTGCGTAGGGGCCGCGCCGATACAAGTAATCGAGCGCTTGTTCGCCGTCACTTACGACCACGATCTCGTTGACGAGATTGTGTTCGGAGAGGGCGGCGAGAGTCATCTCGACGTCCTGAGGGCTGTCTTCAGCGAGGAGAATGCGTTTCGGCGCGCTCATCAAAATCGGTTGGCTTGTCGGAATCCACAGTTACCGGCTCCGGAGCGCTGGAGTGGCCGAGTGCCGCTGTGCGTCCGCGAGAGGTGGGGGTGAACGCGATACTGTCAACGCATGTGGTCCGGGGATCGAGCGGCTGGGCGGGATTCGCGACTATTTTACAGCGGGTAATCTTCGGTCGCGAGGGACTTACTGAGCGGTGGTGGACGAGAAGGAAGAACAGGACGGCTTGAGGTTGTGGAGGGGGATGGCAGGGTGAGCGAGCATGCGTATCGGGCCGCACGAATTGTCGTCGAATCTGTTTCTCTCGCCGCTGGCGGGTTATACCAACCTGCCGTTTCGGCTGACGCTGCGTGAGTTGGGCGGGTTGGGCTGGGCGACGACGGATTTGGTGAATGCGCGATCGTTGTTGGAGCGGAATCCGACGGCGATGAAGCTGGTGGCGAGTTGTGCGGAGGATCGGCCGCTGGCGATCCAGTTATTTGGCAGCGTGGCCAACGAGATGCGCGATGCGGCGCGGATGTGCGAGGACTTGGGAGCGCAGTCGGTGGACATCAACATGGGCTGCCCGGTGCGGAAAGTGGTGAAGATCGGTGGCGGGTCGGCGATGATGACGGAGCTCGGGAAAACGGCGGAGTTGGTGCGCGGGATGGTGGAGGCGGTGAAGATCCCGGTGACGGCGAAGATGCGGCTCGGATGGGACGACGAGAATTTGACGGCGCCCGATTTGGCGCGAGTGCTGGAGGATGCGGGGGTGGCGGCGGTGTTCGTGCATGGACGGACGCGCGCGCAGGGGTTTGCGGGAACGGTGAATCTTTCTGGTATCCGGGCGGTGGTGACAGCGGTGCGGACGATTCCGGTGATTGGAAATGGCGATGTCACGACGCCGGAAGCGGCGAAGCACATGATCGAACAGACCGGCTGTGCGGGCGTGAGTGTGGGGCGCGGGGCGTTTTACGATCCGTGGATTTTTCGGCGGACGGAGCATTATCTGCGGACGGGCGAGTTGTTGCCGGAGCCGGATTTCGCGGAGCGGGTGCGGGTGTTGCGGCGGCATTTCGAGCGGTATTGCGAGTTTTATGGCGAGGAGCATGGGGCGCGCTTGTTTCGCAAAGTGGCGCCCTGGTATGCGAAGCGGTTTGGGCCGGCGAAAGTGTTCAAGCAGCGGATTATCACGATCGCTTCGCGGGCGGATTTCGAGGCGGCGTTGAAGGAGTATGTGGAGTGGCGCGCGGCGTTTTGCGATGAACGCGGGGAGTTGAAGCCGAAGTTCGCGCCGGCGCCGATGGTGGCGACGTTCATGCGGCCGGAGAGCGAGCGAGGGGCGTTGGAACGCGAATCGATCCCGGTGCCGAAAGGGCCGGTGGAGGTGTGGTAGGCGGCGCGGCGCCGCGGTTCTGAGTTTTGGGTTCTGAGTTTTGGGTTTGGGGTTCTGAGTTGGGAGTGAGCCAATTTCTCATGCAAACGATCGCGGGTTTTTTGGAGCTGGTGTTGGGGACGATTATCGCGTTGTTGCCGGTGATTAATCCGCCGGCGTCGGCGCCGACCTTTCTCACGATCACGGAGGGCGATACGCCGGCGCGTCGGTTGCAGCAGCTGCGGATGGCGTGCGTTTACATGGTGGGAATCCTGGTGAGTTTCCTCGTGGGCGGGACGTTCATCATGACGTTTTTCGGGATTTCGATTCCGGGGCTGCGGATCGCGGGCGGGTTGATGGTGGCTGCGATCGGGACGCGCTTGGTGTTGGGGCCGGCGCCGACGCGGGTGGATGAGGCGGCGAGTGCGGCGGCGCGCGCGAAGCAGGATGTGTCGTTTTCGCCGCTGGCGATGCCGATGTTGAGCGGGCCGGGGTCGATCGCAGTGACGATTGGATTGGCGTCGCTGGCGGAGGATTGGGTCGACTATATCGCGATCGTGGTGGGGATCGTGGCGGTGTCGGCGATCACGTATGTGACCTTGAGGTTGTCGGAGCGCGTGGTGTCGGTGATCGGGACGAATGGTATGAACGCACTTTCGAAGATGATGGGGTTTTTGCTCCTTTGCATCGGGGTGCAGTTCATCGTGAACGGATTGATCGGGGCGGTCGCCGATCCGGAGGTGATGCGGATGCTGCGAGGGGCGATGGCGCGCCCGTGAAAACGGCGAGGCGCGGGATTTCGCCGCGGCGGCGGATGAAACGCTCACGCGTTCCGCTACGAACTAGAACCGGCGGGTGACGGTGGCGCCGGAAGCGTCGCGGAAGACGATCGATTTGGCGTCGTCGGTGAGCCCTTGGAAGACGATGCCGAGGTCGGGATCGATGGTCTGGCCGGCGCGGAACGTGCGACCGTTGATGAGCGCGCGCGGCGGATTGCCTTGGAAGACGCCGTTGAGGCGGACGTTGGCGACCCACGAGCGGAAGACGGGAGAAGCGGCGGCGGAATCGGTGACGTTGGACGCGGTCGTGGTGGCGGTGATGCCGGGTGCGAGTTGCGACGTGGACGTGACGGGCGGCGGAGTGTTGGGCGCGGCGGGCGAGGACGACGGTGGTGTCGCGGGCGCGGGCGGGCTGGAAGGATCTTCGTCGTCGACGATGGCGTCGACGCGGTCTTGTTCATGAGAGCGGCGGGCGGCGACGGCGTCTTGCGCTTTGGCGATCGCCTGGCCGGGGAGGGTGGCGCTGGGGTTGGCGGAATCGGATGGCGTGGCCGCCTTTGGACGCGGGGTCGGCGGCTTGGTCGCGACGGAGGGAGGAGGCGGTTCTTCGGTGAGGAAGAAGAAATAGAAGGCGCCGGCTGCGATCAGAACGACGCCGAGGAGGGCGGCGAGGAGCGTGGTGCGGGATTTGTTGCCGCGGGGTTGAGGGCGCGGCGGAAGGAGGTCTTCGGCGACGGCGTTGGCGGGGGCGCGAACGTGAGGGACGGCGGGCGCGGGCGGAGGAGGTTTGCGGGTGGACGAAGGACTCGAAGGTTCGGCGACGAGCGGAAAAGGGGGAAGGGAGCCTGGCTTCGGAGCGGCGGGGAGGGCGCTGGCGGGGAGGACGGCGGGGGGCGGTGGAGGCGGAGGGAAAGCCGGAACGGCGGGAGGAGAGCCGGCGGACGGAGGAGCGGGTGGGGACACGGCGGCGTCCGCTGGAGACGGCGAGCTCGACGACGCGGGTCTAAGCTTAAGCTTGAACTTCGGTGCTGCGCTGCTGGGCGCAGGGTCGTCGGGGGCGGGCGCGGGTTGGGACGAAGCCGTAGGGGCGGCTGGTTCCGGCGCGGGGAGGCGCGGTTTGAGGCGAGTCCCTGGAGATGAACTTTCGCTGTCGGGCGGAGACGGTGTTGGCGGCTCGGTGGCGGCGGTGGGGTTTTCCGGGGTGAGCTTTGGTTTGAGTCGGAGACGCGGAGCGGAGGGCTCGGCGGGAGTGGGATTGGGCGCGGTGGCAGGCGGAGGAGGAGTTTCCGCGGAGTCGGGCTTCACGCGCGGCTTGAGGCGCAGCGGTTGAGGCGTGGACTCGTCGCTCATCGGGGTGATGCAAGCAAGTTATGCGGGGGCGCGAAACCAAAAAGATTCACTGGCGGAGCCGCGGTGGGTTCGCCACGCTGTCGGGTCGCATCATGAATTTGAAGCCAACGCTCATCGTCTGTTTATCGGCTGTCGCGCTGATCTCCTTAACTGGCTGCAATTTCTTTCGGAAGAACAAGAAGCCGAAGGAGAATCCGAGACTGGCGTTGCAGGTCGAGGAGGAGTTTCGGGAGCGTTGGATGGAAAGACGCGTGGTGGAGCTAACGGCGCAAGGAACGGAAGCGACGACGGCGCAGCAGCAGGCGGCGCGGGAGTTTCGGGAACGTTATCCGTATATTCGGGCGGGAGCGCAGTGAGCGCGGCTTGGAGCGTCGCGCTCCAGCGTCGTAGAAGGGTGCTGTGAACAGCAGTTGCGCGCGGCGACAGGCACAGCAGCGGGAGAGTTGACGGAGGCGGGAGGAACCTGAGTGCTGGGCGGATGGAGCGCGGTGCGACCAAGTCGGGCAGGGCGGATGGTGAAACGATCACGCGTTCCGCTGCCGGGATGCGAGGGGCAGCCGCGGCCGCGGCGGCGTATTTGTCGTGGGGATTGTTTCCGGCGTTTTGGAAGCAACTTGGAGAAGTGAATGCGTTGGAGTTGATCGCGCACCGGCACGTGTGGTCGCTGTTGTTCGTTGGCGTGCTGATGGCGTCGGGGCGCGGCGCGGAAGAATTTTGGAAGGGGCTGCGCTCGCGGGCGGCGCTGGCGTGGCATGCGGCGAGCGGTGCGTTGCTGACGGTGAACTGGCTGGTGTTTGTGTGGGGCGTGAATCGCGGCCACGTGGTGGAAGCGAGTTTGGGGTATTTTCTGGTGCCGCTGGTGAATGTGCTGCTCGGGAGGTTTGTGCTCGGAGAGCGGTTGCGGCGCGCGCAGTGGATCGCGGTGGTGTTGGCCGGTGTGGGGGTGGCGGTATTGTTGCTGAGGGTGGGAGGCGTGCCCTGGATCGCGCTGGTGCTGGCGGCGACGTTTGGCGCGTATGGGTTGATTCGGAAGAAGTCGCCCTTGGGGCCGTTGGCGGGACTGGGCGTGGAGACGCTGCTCCTGGCGCCGGCGGCGGTGGGATTTCTGGCGTGGTGTCAGGTCGCGGGAACGGGAGCGTTGGGGCGGGTGGATCTTGGGACGCACGCGTTGCTCTTGAGCACGGGCGTGGTCACGGCGGTGCCGCTGCTGCTGTTCGCGTATGGGGCGCGCCGGGTGCGTTTCACGACGCTGGGGTTGCTGCAATACCTCGCGCCGACGGTGCAGTTCGCGCTCGGCGTGTGGTGGTATCGCGAGCCCTTTTCGGCGGAGCGCGCAGCGGCGTTTGCGCTGATTTGGGCGGGCCTCGCGCTCTACACGGCGGACAATTTGTGGAACCAGCGACGCTTTACGGCGGCAGGATCTTGATGAGCTCCATCTCGAACACGAGCGTGGCGTTGCGAGGGATGTTTGGCGGACGACCACGAGCGCCGTAAGCGAGGGTGCCAGGGATGATGACGAGACGCTTCTCGTTGAGCTTCATCAACGGAAGTGTGTGGTCCCAGCCGACGATGACCTCGCCGCGACCGACGCGGAAGCTGAACGGATCCATCGGGTCGACTTTTTCATCGAACTTGGTGCCGTCGAGCAGCCAGCCGGTGTAGAGCATGCCGACGCGATCGCCGCGTTTGGGCTGCGGGCCCTCACCTTCCTTCAAGATGATGTAGCGGATGCCGGTGCTGGTGCGCTTGGTGCCGGGCCATTTTTTTTCCACGAATTCGATTTGTTCCGGGGTGAGATATTCGGGTTGGGCGCGGAGCAGGGGGGCGCTGGCGAAAGCGATGGCAAGGAGCGCAAGGCGCAGAACGAGCGGAAGCATGATGGGCGATTTAGTGTGAAACGGCGGAATTACACGGATTTTTTTATGGCGGGGTGGTCAGCGATGCGGGCGAGAGCGGCGCGGAGGAGGGTTTTTCCGGGCTCCATGCGATGCCATGGCGAGGCGCCGGAGGGATGGGGGAGCGGGATGCAGTCGGCGGTGTGGCCGTGGTAGGAGATCGAGAACGACTTGCCGATGATGTCGTTGAGTGGCGCGGGCGGAAGGAATTGAGAGAGCGCGAGTTTGCCGACCGGCAGAACCAGTTGGGGTTGAAGGAGGGCGAATTCGCGCTGCAACCAGGCGGAGCAATTGGCGATCTCGTCGGGGGCAGGCACGCGGTCGCCGCCCTCGGGGCGTTTGCCGGGGAAACAGCGGCAGACGGCGGCGAAATAGATGCGATCGCGAACTTCATCCTCGGTCCAGCCGAGGGCCTCGTTGAACCATTTGAAAAGCGTTTTGCCGGCGGTCCACGCGAAAGGGCGTCCGAATTTGGGTTCTTTGTCACCCGGCGCCTGACCGACGAGGAGGACGCGGGACGTCACGGGGCGGCCGACAACGACGGGCCGGATCATGGCCGGGCAGCGGGTGCAGCGACGGAGAGCGGCGAGGTGTTGTTCGACGGCGGTGAGAGACGGGCGCACGGGGAGAAACTCCAAGATCCGAGCACCAAGATCCAGAGAAGAACCAAGACTCAATGGATAAAGCGGAGTGGGAGCTTGGGCTTGGAGCTTTCGGTCGTGGGCGTTTCGCTTGAGCGATGTCGTTGATGAAGCGAAATGTGCCGGCGGGGGTTTTTACGATTCGTGGAGTGATGGGCGTGTGTCATTTGCTCGTCAATGAGCGGGGCGACGTGGTGGTGCTGGATGCGGGGTTGATTGGAGAGCAGTGGCAAATCCGCTGGCGGTTGCGGCGGCTGGGGCTGGGGCCGGAAAATGTGAAGGCGATTTTGCTGACGCACGGTCATCTCGATCATGTGGGCAATCTCGCATGGGCGAAGGCGTGGACGGGGGCGCCGGTGTTCGGGCACCGCCTGGAGCAGGCGCACATCGACGGGGCGTATCCATATTCTGGAGCCGCCGTGTGGTGCGGGCGGTTGGAGCGGGCGGGAAGGAGGTGGCTGGGCGCGGGTGCAGCGGTGCGGATCGATGAGACGATCGACGAAGGCGACGAGCTGCCGTTTTTCGGCGGGCTACGCGTCGTGCATCTGCCGGGGCACACGCTGGGGCACTGCGGGTTTTACAGCGCGCGGCACGACACGCTGTTCAGCGGGGATTTGATCGCGAGCTACTGGTTTCGTGGCGCGGTGACGCCGCCGCCGATCTTCAACGCGCATCCGGAGATGATCGCCGGAAGCTTGGAGAAGGCGTGGCGGCTGAATCCACGCTGGATCGTGCCGCAGCATTATGACGTGCTGGACGGCGCGCTGCATCGCAGCCGATTCGAAGCGCTGGTGGAGAAACGCGCGGGGTGGCGCGGAAAGACGGTCGTGTGAGGCACGGCGCCTGGCGTTGGGACCAAAGCGCCGCTGAAGCTTACACTTGGACGAGCGCGGCAGGCGCGGGGGTTTTGACGGCGGGCACTTTCGGCCGCTGCAGTGGAGAGGCAGGAGTGATGGCTTGGGACGGCAAACGGTTAGAGGTAGCGAGGTTGCCGCCCACGATGCGGCAGAGGCGGAAAACGGCGTCCTGGAGAGCGGCGGCTTGGGAATCGAGCTGCTCGGCGGAGGCGGCGGTTTCCTCGGCGGAGGCCGCATTCGATTGCGTGACCCGATCCATTTACGACACCGCGGTATTCACCTGGCTGATACCCTGGGTCTGCTCGTAAGAGGCCGTGGCGATTTCGCCGACGAGTGTATCCATGCGCCGGGCACGTTCGACGATGACTTGGAGAGACTCGGCGACTTGCCCTGAGATGTGCACGCCTTGTTCGCTCTTGGCCTCCGAGTCCTCGATGCGAGTGGCGGTTTCTTTGGCGGCTTGGGCGGAGCGCTGGGGAGGGCGCGGACCTCTTCGGCGACGACGGCGAAGCCCATGCCTGCTTCGCCGGCCCGCGCGGCTTCGACGGCGGCGTTGAGGGCGAGGATGTTAATTTGGAAGGCGATCTCGTCGATCGTCTTCACGATTTTTGCGATCATGGACGCCAGCTCCTCCAGCGAAGCGCTGGTTTCCTCGAGAGAAGCGGCTTGTTCGCTCGCGCCGTGGGCGAGCGACTGGCTGCTTGAAGAGACCTGTGACGAGGCGGACGCGATGGAGAAATTCGGACGTAGCCAAAATCCAGATACACAAGAAAGTGCGAAAGAGGCTGGGTGCGACTTTCTCCTGAGGCGGGGACGCGGCGGCCATGTATCCGCAATTCGGATGCGAGATGAGGCGGCTTAACCGGCCTGGAGCTGGTAGCCGACGCCGGTGACGTTCACGATCCACCGCGGATGATCGCCGGAGTCGCCGAGTTTTTTGCGGAGGCGCCAGATGTGGGTGTCGAGCGTGCGGGTGTTGGGCAGGTAGGTGTAGCCCCAGACGATGTCGAGCATGCGCGCGCGACTGACGGGCAGGCCGCGGTTTTTGGAGAGCAGGTCGAGGATGGCGCACTCGGTGCGCGAGAGCCGGAGGAGTTCGGGCCCGCGTTGGGCGGTCATGCGTTCGAGGTCGATGACCAGCTCTCCGAGTTGAAGGCGCGAAGGACCAGGACAGGCGGTGCGGCGGCGAAGCAGGGCGCGGATGCGCGCAACGAGTTCGTCGGGATCGAACGGCTGGGCGAGGCAGTCGTCGGCGCCGTGGTTGAGGCTCTCGATGCGGTGGTGAACGGCGGGATCGGGCGCCAGCGCGAGAATTGGGAGGGTCGGGCTGTTTTCGCGAAGGCGAGAAAGGAGGGGAAGGCCGCCGACTGCGGAAAAATCGAGCAGGACGAGGGAGCAGCGGCGGTTGAGTGCGAAGTCGAAGGCGCGAGTGCGATCGCTGGCTTCGAGGAGGTGAAAGCCTTGAGCCGTAAGAAGGTCGGCCAGCATCGGGCGGAGGCGGGAGTGGCCGAGGGCGAGGAGGAGGCGGTCGTGCTCGCGCGTGTGATGCGGCGGCGGGGCCAACACCACGGCGTTCTCGAGAGGTGACGTGTGTTCGTTGAACACGGCTCAGAGCTTCCAGCTTTGCAGGATGCGGACGTAGTTGGCGCGTTCGAGGGCAGCGGGGTCGGGGCAACGGCGGTGATTCAAGGCGCCGCGAAACTCGGCGATGCTGGTGTAGCCGCGGTCTTGCATCCAATGCCGGAGGTTGTGCAGCAAAGTGGAGAGGATGCGCGGGCCGTGTTTCAGCAAAACGGATACAAGCTGCACGCCGTCGGCGCCGGCGAGGATGGCTTTGATGGCATCGTCGGCGGTATGCACGCCGCCGCTGGCCGCGAGCGAGATCTTGAGGTGAGGCGAGAGGATGCCGAGCCAGCGGAGGCGGAGGAGAAGTTCGTGGGAGTCGGAGAGCCGGAGGGTGGAGTGGGTTTCGAGGTCGTCCGTGTTGAAGTCCGGTTGGTAGAAGCGGTTGAAAAGGACGATGCCGGCGGCGCCGACCTGCTCGAGCTCGCGGGTGAAGTTGGGAAGCGACGTGTGAAACGGGGAAAGTTTCACCGCGACAGGTATTCGAACGAAGGATACAACGCTGCGGACGGTTTCGATGAGTTCGGACTCGACCTCGTCGGCGGAGAGGGTCGGGTCGGTGACGAGTTGATAGAGATTGAGCTCGAGAGCGTCGGCGCCGGCGGATTCCAGGCGGCGGGCGTAGTCGATCCAGCCGCCTGGGCGGGTGCCGTTGAGCGAGGCGATGACCGGGATGGTCAGCGCGGATTTGAGATGCTCGAGCTGGCGGAGGTAGTGGTCGGGCGTGAGCTGGTATTCTTCGATGCGGGGAAAGAAGGACGAGGCTTCGGAGAAGCTGTCGGTGGATTCCTCGTTGCGGAAGAGGGCGCGTTGCTCGGCGTCGATTTGCTCTTCGAAGAGGGAGCGCATGACGATCGCGGCGGCGCCGGCGTCCTGGAGTTGTCCGGCGACGTGGACGTGATCGCAAAAAGGCGAGGCGCCGACGATGAAGGGGTTGCTGAGGTGGAGGCCGAGGTAGGAGGTGGAGAGGTTCATGGCGCTGCGCGCTCCGGTTTGGGGTTCGGAGTTTTGAGTTTGGAGTTCGGAGGGGAGCCGAATTTGAAGGGCGTGGTCCTGCTCTTGTTCGTGATCGTGATCAGGCGGCGAGAGAATCGATCACGATCACGGTCGGTTAGGTCGCGCGTGCTGTTTTCGGCGTGCCGGTGGTTTCTGGCTTGGCGGGAGGCGTCGCGAGGCGCTGGTAGAGCGCGTAGTGCTCGCGGACATACGATTGGGCCTGCGTGGCGAGTTCGTCGGCGCGGGCGGGCGCGATGTTTTTCAGGATGCCGAAGCGGGTCTCGTTGGCGGTGAACTTCGCGAGGTCCTGTTTGGGCGGAGCGGAGTCGAGCTTGAAGGCGTGTTCGCCCTTCGCGGCGAGGCGCGGGTCGTAGCGGAAGAGCGGCCAGTAGCCGGTGTCGACGGCGAGCTTCTGCTGTTCGAGCCCGAGGTGCAGCGGATAGCCGTGCGCGATGCAGTGCGAGTAGGCGATGACGAGCGCGGGGCCATTGTAGGCTTCGGCTTCGCGAAGGGCCTGGAGCGTCTGGCTGTCTTTCGCGCCGAAGGCGACGCGGGCGACGTAGACGTGGCCGTATTGCATGGCGATGAGAGCGAGGTCTTTTTTCGCGACGCCTTTTCCGCCGGCGGCGAATTTGGCGACGGCGCCCATCGGGGTGGATTTAGAGGATTGGCCGCCGGTGTTGGAGTAAACCTCGGTGTCGAGGACGAGAACCTTGACGTTGGCGCCGGAGGCGAGGACGTGGTCGAGGCCGCCGTAGCCGATGTCGTAGGCCCAACCGTCGCCGCCGACGATCCAGGTGGTTTTCTTGACGAGGTCGTCGGCCAGAGCGTCGAGGCGGTTGGCGAGCGGATCGTCGCGGAGCAGCGAGAGGCGGGCGCGGAGAGCGACGACGCGTTCGCGCTGTGCTTCGATGCCGGCCTCCGTGGATTGATCGGCGGAGAGGATGGGGCCGGCGAGGTCTTCGCCGAGCTTGAGGGTGAGTTTGACGAGGAGTTCGCGCGCGGTGCGGGCGCGTTGTTCGACGGCGAGGTGGAGGCCGAGGCCGAATTCGGCGTTGTCTTCGAAAAGCGAGTTGGCCCAGGCGGGGCCGCGGCCAGCACTGTTGGAGCAGTAGGGCGTGGTCGGGAGGTTGCCGCCGTAGATCGAGGAACAGCCGGTGGCGTTGGCGATCATGAGGCGGTCGCCGAAGAGCTGCGTGAGGAGCTTGATGTAAGGGGTTTCGCCGCAGCCGGAGCAGGCGCCGGAGAATTCCATAAGCGGCGCGAGGAACTGCGAATTCTTGATGGTGGAGACGTCGAGCTTCGTGCGATCGGGATCGGGCAGTTGCGTGAAGAAGTCCCAGTTGGCGCGCTGGGCGGCGAGAAGCGGTTCCTGTGGGGCCATGTCGATGGCCTTGTGGCGCGGGTTGGTTTTGTCCTTGGCGGGGCAGACCTGGACGCAGAGGGAGCAACCGGTGCAGTCCTCGGGCGCGACCTGAAGCGTGTAGCGCTGGCCGGGGAATTCAGTGGATCTGAAGTTGACCGAGAGGAAACCGTCGGGAGCGGATTCGAGGGCAGCGGGTTCGACGAATTTGGCGCGGATGGCGGCGTGCGGGCAGACCATGACGCACTTGTTGCACTGGATGCAGATCGCTGGATCCCAGACGGGGATTTCGAGGGCGATGTTGCGCTTTTCGAAACGGGCGGTGCCGGTGGGCCAGCAGCCGTCGAGCGGCAGAGCGCTGACGGGCATGAGGTCGCCCTGATTCGCCAGGAGTTTCGCGGTGACGGTGCGAACGAATTCGGAAGCGCCGCGATAAGTCGGCGGGACGGTGACGAGGGCGTCGGCGTCCGGTAATGACGGAATGGATACTTCGAGCAGGCCGTCGAGCGCGGCGTCGACGGCGGCGTGGTTCATCTTGACGATCTGCTCGCCCTTGCGGCCGTAGGTTTTGGTGATCGCCTTTTTGATTTGGGCGATGGCCTCGGCCTGGGGCAGGACGCCGGAGAGGGCGAAGAAGCAGGTTTGGAGGACGGTGTTGGTGCGGCGGCCCATGCCGCTAGCCTGCGCGACGGCGGTGGCGTCGATGACGAAGAGGCGGAGCTTTTTCTGGATGAGCGTCTCCTGCCAGTCGCGCGGAAGTTTTTTCCATGTTTCCTCCGGCGAATGAGGGGAGTTCAGCAGGACGGTGGCGCCGGGTGCGGCGTAGCCGAGGACTTCGGCGCGGCCGACGAAACTGAACTGGCTACAGGCGACGAAGCCAGCCTGGCGAACGAGGTAAGGACTGCGGATCGGACGCGGGCCGAAGCGCAGGTGAGAGACGGTCATCGAGCCGGACTTCTTCGAATCGTAAACGAAGTAGCCCTGGGCGTAGAACGGCGTTTGTTCACCGATGATCTTGATGGAGTTTTTGTTCGCTCCGACGGTGCCGTCGGCGCCGAGGCCGACGAAGACGCAGCGGCGGACATCGGCGGCTTCGAGATCGAAGTCGGCGTCGAAATCGAGCGAGGTGCCGGTCACGTCGTCGATGATGCCGATGGTGAAGCGGTGGCGCGGCTGGTCGTGTGTCAGGTTTTCGAATACGGCACGGGCCATACCCGGCGTGAATTCTTTGGACCCGAGACCGTAGCGGCCGGCGACGACGCGGGCGGAGCCAGCGAGGGGCGAGCGGCCTTCGGCGAGGGCAGTGACGACGTTTTGGTAGAGAGGCTCGCCGAGACTGCCGGGCTCCTTGGTGCGATCGAGGACGGCGATCGCTTTTACGGATTTCGGCAGAGCAGCGAGGAAAGATGTCAGGTGGAAAGGCAGGAAAAGACGGACGCTGAGGACGCCGACCTTTTCGCCGCGGGCGTTGAGCCAGTCGGCGGTTTCGGCGAGCGTTTCGGCGGCGCTGCCCATGACGACGACGACGCGTTCGGCTTCGGCGTGACCGTGGTAGTCGAAAAGATGATACTGACGACCGGTGACGGCGGCGAAGCGGTCCATTGTTTCCTGCACGATGGCGGGCAGGGCATCGTAGAAGCGGTTTACGGCTTCGCGGCCCTGGAAGTAGACATCGGGGTTTTGCGCGGTGCCGCGGAGCGTGGGGCGGTCGGGCGTCATCGCGCGCGCGCGGAACGCGGCGAGATCTTTTTCGTCGATGACGGCACGCAGGTCGTCGTCGGAAAGAGGCGCGATTTTCTGGACCTCGTGCGAGGTGCGAAAGCCGTCGAAGAAATGGATGAACGGCACGCGGGCGCGGTAGGACGCGGCGTGGGCGATGAGTGCGAGGTCGGATGCTTCCTGAGTGGAGTTGGAGCAGAGGAGGGCGCAGCCGGTGGCGCGGCAGGCCATGACGTCCTGGTGATCGCCGAAGATGGAGAGACCTTGGGCGGCGAGGGCGCGGGCGCTCACGTGAATCGTGAGCGGAAGGAGTTCGCCGGCGATCTTGTAGAGGTTGGGGATCATCAGCAGGAGGCCCTGCGATGCGGTGAACGTGGTGGTGAGCGCGCCGCCGAGAAGGCCGCCGTGGACGGCGCCGGCGACGCCGGCTTCGGACTGGAGTTGGACGACGCGCGGGACTTCGCCCCAGAGGTTTTTCTTTCCGGCGGCGGCCCATTCGTCGCAGGACTCGGCCATCGCGGACGACGGCGTGATGGGGTAGATGGCGATGAGTTCGTTGAGGCGGAAGGCGACGGAGGCGACGGCCTCGTTGGCGTCACAGATTGTGAAAGCAGGCTTGGGGCCGGTGGAGTTCATGGAAGGAGCGCGTCCGGAGGCGGCGGACGACTGCTTTCATGATGGCAAGAAATGCGGGTCGGCTCTGCGCATCGGTTGGTTTTGGCGACGCAGAAGTTGTGCGGACGTGAACACGTCTGGACGGCTCCGCTGGAGAACGAGGCGCGAGCACGCGAGAAGGAGAGCGTGGTCAAGGCCCGCCTCGACTCGGGAAGAGACAGAGCGCTGTGCTCGCTACGGTTGATCAGTTAAGCACGGCGTGAAGGGTAGCTTCTGATCGGGTGCTACGCGCCGAAGAACTTCTGGATACGGCGGAGGGAGGCGACGAGGGCGTCGATTTCTTCCGGTGTGTTGTAGATATAGAAGCTCGCGCGGGTGGTGCTGGTGAGGCCGAGTTTGCGCATGAGCGGCTGGTTGCAGTGATGGCCGCCGCGGAGCGCGATGCCGTCTTCGTCGGCGAAGGTGACGACGTCATGGGCGTGGAGGTCCGGGAAAGCGAAGCTCACGAGGCCGCCGCGAGCGTCGCTTTTGGGGCCGAGGAGGCGGATGCCCGGGAGTTCGGAGAGTTTTTCGTAGGCGAGGCGGCCGAGGGCGTTGTCGTGTTCGGCGATCGCGGTTCGATCGAGGGCGTAGAGGTAATCGCACGCGGCGGCGAGGGCGATAGCGCCGGCGATGTGCGGCGTGCCGGCTTCGAAACGCTCCGGTGAAGGTTTCCACGTGCACTTATCGTAGTGCACGGTGACGACCATGCCGCCGCCGGTTTCAGTCGGGGCGAGCTTATCAAGGAGGGCGCGGCGGCCGTAGAGGACGCCGATGCCGGTGGGGGCGCACATTTTATGGCCGGAAAAGGCGAGGAAGTCGCAGTCGATTTTCCGGACGTCGAGGGGGGCGTGTCCGCTGGATTGGGCGGCGTCGATGACGGTGAGGGCGCCGACGGCGCGAGCGCGGCGGCAGAGTTCCTCGACGGGGTTGATGGTGCCGAGGGTGTTGGAAATGTGGGTGAAAGCGAAGAGCTTCACCTGCGGCGTGAGGAGCGTGTCGAGGGCGGCGAGATCGAGGCCGAGTTCGGCGTTTTCACCGAGGACGGGGACGAAGCGGAGGGTGGCGCCGGTGGCGCGGGCGAGTTGTTGCCACGGGACGAGGTTGGAGTGGTGCTCCATCTCGGTGGCGAGGATTACGTCGCCGGGTTTGAGCGTGGCGGCGAAACTGCGGGCGACGATGTTGATGCTCTCGGTGGTGCCGCGGGTGAAGATGATCTCGGCGGGGTCGGCGGCATTGAGAAATTTGGCGATGCGGGTGCGGGCGCCCTCGTAGGCGTCGGTGGCGCGGGTGGAGAGCGCATGGAGGCCGCGGTGGACGTTGGCGTTGTCGCGTTCGTAGTAATGCGTGAGGGCATCGATGACGGCGCGCGGTTTTTGGGCGGTGGCAGCGCTGTCGAGATAGACGAGCGGTTTGCCGCGGACCTGTTGGTGCAGGATCGGGAAGTCGGCGCGAACGGAGGGCCAGGAAGGCATGGAGAAGGAGAAATGTCGGGCTCGTGAGCTTACTCGTGCTCGTGATTGGCGGTGGCGAAGGCCTGGGAACGATCGAGCACGAGCACGATTACGAGCATGAGCACGGCGGCGGTGATCAGTCGGCGTGGGTTTCGGTGGTGGCGGGAGTCGCGTCGCCGTGCAGGGCGTTGAGGGCGGCGTGCCAGCCGAGCGTGGCACATTTGATGCGGGCGGGGAAAGCGTGGACGCCGGCGAATGCGCCGATGTCGCTGATCTCCTCGGGGGCTTGGCCGGTGGTCACGATGTCGTGGAATTGACTGAAGAGCGTTTCGGCTTCGGCGGCGGTCTTGCCCTTGAGCTGGGTGGTCATGAGCGACGCGCTGGCTTGCGAGATGGCGCAGCCCGAGCCGTCGAAGGTGATTTCGGTGATGCGGTCGCCGTCGAGACGCAGATACACGCTGCACTGGTCGCCGCAGGACGGATTTTCGCCGTGAGCGACGCGGGTGGCGGTCGGGAGTTTGCCGCGATTCCGGGGGCGCTTGTTATGGTCGAGGATGACCTGCTGGTAGAGTTCGGTAAGGTCGGCGGACATCGGAACGCCGAATGTCGGGGGAGGGGTGGCGATTGGCAACTCGCGAGAACGGGCGAGGTGAACGCCTGCAGCGATCTACTCCCAGTATTCGGCCCAACTGGTGGCGGTTTCGGTGACGCGGATGCGTTCGAGACGGGCATGTGGGGCGATGGCGGAGAGACGTGGACGGAGAGATTGAAAGATCTCGCGCGCGAGCACCTCGGTGGTGGGGTCGGCGTTTGTGAACGGAAGGATGCGTTCGCCGTAAGCCGCGCGCAGTTCGGCGAAGCGAGGATCGGCGGTGTTGAGGGCGAACGTGTGATCGAAACGATCGATGAAGTCGGCGGCGGCTGACTTGAGCGATTTGAAGTCGAGCACCATGTCGTGGGGATCGAGGGTGTCGCTCGTGATGACGATTTCGATGGTGCGGCTGTGGCCGTGCGGGAAGCGGCAAGCGCCGCGGTGCTTGGTAAGCAAGTGGCCGCTTTCGACGGTGAAGGATTTCGCGATGCGGAAAGGCATGAAGCGGCGCGCGGGTTGTGCGCGAGGCGAGCGGGATCAGATGGTTTTAGAGAAACGCTGCGAAGTGTCGCCGAGGTAGGCATCGAAACGCATGGCGACGACGCGAAGCAGAGGCATGCCGAGTGCAGTGATGCTCAGGCCGTCGTCGGTGCGTTCGATGATGCCGTCGGTTTCAAGATCGCGCAGCGAGGCGAGCGCGGCGGAGTAAGCCTCGGCGAAATCAAAGCCGAATTCCTTTGAGAGGCGGGTAAAATCGAGACGGCGGTCGCACATGATCCGCATGATAATAGTGCGGCGCCGAACGTCTTCGGGCGACAGTTGTAGCGTGCGTTCGACCGGAAGTTGTCCGGAGTCGAGAGCCGCGCGCCAAGCGGGGAGCGTTTTATGATTCTGCCGGTAGGTGGTCGCGGTCGAAGAGATGGAGGACATCCCGAAGCCGTAGAGCGAAGCGCCCGCGTGGGTGCTGTAACCTTGGAAGTTGCGGTGGAGGGTGCCGCGGCGTTGAGCGAGCGCGAGTTCGTCGTCGGGACGGGCGAAGTGGTCGAGCCCGATATCGACGTAGCCGGCGTGGGTGAGTTTCGCGTGGGCGAGGGCGAACATGGCGAGTTTTTCCTCGGCGGAGGGAAGTTGTTCGCGGTCGTCGAAGATTTTCTGCGCGGGCTTGATCCAAGGGACGTGCGCGTAGCTGAAGACGGAGAGTCGGTCGGGCTCAAGGCCGAGGACATCGTCGAGCGTGGCGGAGAACGAGTCCGGCGTTTGCAGGGGCAGGCCGTGGATGAGATCGACGTTGATGGAGCGGAAGCCGTGGGTGCGAAGCCAGGTGAAGGCTTGCTGATTTTGGGCGTGCGGCTGGATGCGGTGGATCGCGAGTTGAACGCGGGGATTGGTATCCTGGACGCCAAGCGAGGCGCGGGTGACGCCGATTTCGCGGAGCGCGATCACGTGGTCTTCGGTGAGTCGGCGGGGGTCGATTTCGACGCTGAACTCGGTGGACCCGTCGAGGGCGAACGTGGATTTCAGCAGCGCTCCGAGGCGGCGTAGTTCGTCGGGAGGGAAAAAGGTGGGAGTGCCGCCTCCGAGATGAATCTGCGCGACCGGCCGTGAACGATCGATGTGCTCGGCGGTCAGGGCGACTTCGCGCGCGAGGTCGTCGAGGTATTCTCCGGCGGCGTCCCGTCGACGGGTGATCACGGTGGTGCAGCCGCAAAACCAACAGCGCGTTTCGCAGAACGGCAGATGAAAATAGAGGGAGAGCGGCCCCGCGGGACGATGATTGTCTTCGGCGATTGCGGCAGCGACGGCGGTGGGATTGGAGTGAGGGGTGAACTGGGTGGCCGGCGGGTAAGACGTGTAACGTGGGCCGGGGACGGAGTATTTGCGGACCAAGTCGAGATTGATGGCTGGGGCAGACGCAAAGAAGGGGAACTCGCGGGAGATCATGGCGGGTGTGTGGGAGGGCACTCTGCCATTGATGATGGGATGAGACTGCGCGGGGGTTGCCGAAAGGTGCGCGGTTCTTGCCGTGATCCGAAGCGTTCAGCCTCCGGTGGTGTTAGGTGAAAGGAACGGTGCCATCACGTCCTGCTCGACGAGAGAGACTGGACGGAATTCGCGTTGACCCCGCTTCGTGGGAGCGTTTGCTTCTCCCCTTCGACAGAAGACGACCCTGCTCCGCGGGGTCGGTTCAGTGCCCGGAGAGGTGGCAGAGTGGTCGAATGTGCGTGATTGGAAATCACGTGTAGTCGAAAGGCTACCGAGGGTTCGAATCCCTCCCTCTCCGCCATTTTCGCCGACGAGATCGGCGACCAAGAAAGCAGCGCTGACATGCGTGCCCGGCTCGCACCACGGCAACAGAGCATAATAGTAGGTATAACCGTTCTAATGTTAGGACGGCGATGAAGGCGCAATCGCCCGCAACTTTGTGACTTTCCGGCGTCCCCACTTTGCTGCGGACTGCCGTCGCTTCACAGCGACTCACCCGCGAGAAGCAGCAAGTTATCCCACTTCCCGTTTCTTCCCCAACCAGCCCCCGCGTTTGCCCGTAACGGACATCCAGCCCTGAGGACTCTCTCTGCCTTTCCCCTGCGAATGGCCGTCGTTGGTCGTTCGCATTTTGACTGAACCAAGCCCATGCAAATGACAAAAGACAAACTCCTAGCCAAATACGCGCTAGGCCTAGCGTCAGCGGCGGTGTTCGCCACTGGCGTTTCGCAGGCACAGCCTGCTCCCTCGGCATCTGCCGATGTTGATAGTGAAGAGGTGATTGTGCTTTCGCCGTTCGAAGTGTCGGCGGAGGAGGAACGAGGCTATACTGCGGCCACCACGCTCGCGGGTAACCGTCTTAACACGGAACTCCGCGACATCGGCAATGCGGTGACTGTTGTCACTACCCAGTTCCTTCAAGATATTGGTGCTACCAACAACGAAACGTTGCTTCAATATACGGTCGGCACGGAAGTTGGCAATATTGGCGGCAACTTTGCGGGCACGGGCGACAGCGCCTTCCTCGATGAGTCGAGCCGCTTTGTGAGCCCGAACCAGAACACGCGCGTTCGCGGTCTGGCCGAGGCTGACAATACCCGCGACTACTTCCTCTCCGATATCCCGTGGGATGGCTACAATGTCGATCGCGTCGACCTCCAGCGCGGACCGAACTCCATCCTTTTCGGCATGGGCAGCCCGGCCGGTATCATCAACGTTGGCCTGAAGCAGGCCTCCTATCGCAATGCCAACGAGGTGACGGTGCAGCTCGATCAATGGGGCAGCGCTCGGTTCACTGCCGACTTCAATCGCGTGCTCCTGAAGGACGAACTAGCCGTTCGCGTTATGGCTCTGCGCGATCGGGAAAAGTTTCAGCAGGAACCCGCTTTCGAGGACGACGATCGGGTCATGGGTGCTCTCCGCTGGGAGCCCAAGTTCCTGCGCAAGGGTTCGGCCCGCACCATCATCAAGGCCAACTTCGAGACCGGTGACATCAACAGCAACCGTCCCCGCACACTGCCTCCGCTCGATTTGATTACCCCGTGGTTCTACACGGGCACTTACGAGGGCAGGTATCCGAGCGATGATCCGGCGACGCAGATTCGTGACCCGAACACCGGCGAGATCATCAATTACGCGAAGGGCGGTCCCCGCACCTTCAATCATCTGAACAAACAGACGTTCAATCCTCACGTTGTGATGGACGATAATTCCGGTCTCCCGCATCACGGACAAGCGCGGCCCAAAGTGAACGGCGGAACCGACAACGGTCGTCTCAGCCCGTATTTCCAGCCCTGGCTCGGAAATTACGGCCAGCAGTTCGGTGGCCCCAACGGCTTCTTCGCGACCGACGGCGGCACGCCCGAATACTGGCTGTGGGAAATCCGTGGCACGCGTGGTATTGGCCCCAATGGCAATGACGACAACGGCGTGGGCGAGTTCGCGTTCCATCGTCCTGTCGGTATCGCCACGGCGTCAGCGTTCGCGAAAGCCGCCCAATTGCCGTTCGCGGAAGTGTATAAGAACTATAATCTGTCGGACGCCACGGTCTTCGACTTCTACAACAACTTGCTCGATGGTCCGAACAAGTCGGAGTGGGCTGACTTCGATTCCTTCACGGCGTCGATCGCGCAGACGTTCATGAACGACAAGTTCGGCTTTGAATTGGTCTACAATGAGCAGAACTATAACAACGGTCAGATCGCGCTGCTCGATGGCGAACGCCAAGCAATCTATATCGACATGATGAGCGTCTATTCCGACGGCACCGCCGCTGGTAAAGACGGCATCAAGTTCCAAGACGGCACCCCGAACCCAAATGTGGGTCGCGCCTTCGTGACGGATAGTGGTCAAGGTGGCAATCGCAGCTATGAATCCGAACGCAAGTCGAAGCGTGCTACTGCCTTCGTCACCCACGACTTCACCAAGAAGAGCCCCGACAGCGCGTTGGCCCACTTCTTCGGCCAACACACTCTAACGGCGCTGTGGGCGGAAGACGAACTGGATCGCGAGGACCGTTCCTGGCAGCGCTACGGTGTGCTCGACCAGAATTACTGGAACAAGTTCGACGGTGGCAGTGGCATCCGCTTCACGGATAACGCCTTTGCGGTCAATCGCATCATCTACCTCGGTGATTCGCTGGCCAGCCGCTCGACGGCGTCTGGTGCCTACTTACCGCGCCTCCAGCAGCTTAACAATGCTACCAGTGGCACGATCCGCTTCTTCGATTCCACTTGGAACGCGCCCACCGTGGATCCCGCTGCGGTGTGGGAGAACCCCTACTATCCCGTTGGCGACACCCGACGCGCCTCCACGCAATCGGAGAACTCGGCGAACTACGTTGGCTGGATCGATCAGCCCTTCCAGATCACCGATTCGGAAGCTTCCGCCGCCAACCGCGATGCTCTTACCACCAACGCCCGCCTCCGCCGCAATAAGGTGGAATCCAAAGCGTTCGTCTGGCAGGCGCATCTGTTCGATGGCGGCCTCGTCGGCACCTATGGTTATCGTGAAGACATCGCCGGCAGCTCGGAATTCTCGCAACAGGCTAGCTCCCGGCCTGCTCCCGGTTTCCTCGATTGGGATCCCAGCTACTATACACTCGATGGACGGACGTGGAACGAGCTGAAAGGCATCTCGCGCAGCTATTCGATCGTCGCTCACTTGGACGAGTTGCCGGTGATCAAGAACGTAGCCGAAAAACTGCCCGTTCGCGTTTCGCTTTTCTACAACAAGGCGGAAAACTTCCAGCCTTTCGCTGGCCGCACGGACGTGTTCGGTGAGTCTATCCCGCTTCCTGCGGGCAACACGAAGGATCTCGGTATCCTCCTTGAAACCAAGGATGGCAAATACTCGCTGAAGGTGAACAAGTATGAGACTGCGGTTAACAACGCCTCCAGCAATTCCCTCAACGGTTCGTGGTTTATCGGTGCTTCGCAGCAATGGTCCGGCAATTGGGTCAATATCTTCGAACTCAATTGGAACGGTGGCGATTCCAGCACGGCGGCCAATCCTGGCGAAACCTCCAGCCGTTACGACTGGCAGGATGCTCCTGACCGTGAGGCCATGGCCATCGCCGCTTGGCGCGAGTGGCAGCAGAATCCGATTGCCAAGAAGCTGACAGACGCTTGGGGCATCGACGTCAACAACCGCACGTCGGGTTTGAACAGCACTCAGCCCGCCGGCTTTACCATCCAGGAAGACAGCTTCTCGAAGGGCTATGAAATCGAGTTGAATGCTCAACCTACGCGTAACTGGCGTCTGACGCTGAATGCCAGCAAGACCTCGGCTACCCGCAGCAACATTGGCGGCGCCAACCTCGCTGAATTCGTTCAAGCTTACGAGACCTTCCTCAACACCACTGCAGTCGATGCCAACGGCAACACCTTCCGTCCGGGTGGCGACCTGCGTATCTGGTGGGGTGGCGCTGGCAACGAGACGGCGCTGTTCCAGTGGAACAAGGAAGTGGGATCCCACTACCTCGCTCGCCACCTTCAAGAGGGCAGCAATGTGCCGGAACTGCGTGAATGGCGCTTCAATGCCATCACCAACTACGACTTCACGGAAGGTCGTCTGGCTGGCGTGAGCGTGGGTGCGGCGCTGCGTCACCAGAGCTCGATTGTGATCGGTTATCCGGCAATCCCGAATCCCGATACGTCCGTTTCATACCCAACCTATATCTTCGACATAGCCAATCCTTATGAGGGGCCCGCCGAAACGGATGTGGACATGTGGATCGGCTACGGACGGAGGGTATGGAAGGACATTGACTGGAGAATTCAACTCAATGTGCGCAGTTTGGGGAAGGGCAACGACTTGATCCCGATCACGACGCAGCCTGATGGAACTCCGGCCGGTTATCGTATAGCGCCACGACAGTATTTCACGCTTACGAACACGTTCCGATTCTAGGATCGTTGGTTTTCTGAATCTCGCGCCTCCCCGACAAAGGGAGGCGCTTTTTTTGGACGAACTGGGAGGAGTGTTCCGGGTGTATGACTGAATCGATACGAATGATGCCCGGCACACTCGCCGATAATGGTCGCAGGCGGTGACCGAGGGAGTTGTATCGATCGACTATCATTTAAGTAGATCAAATAAGACCATAGCCGTCACAACGCTCCGAAGGTCTCGCCTCAGCCCTACCAGGCGGTGGCTGCTACAGTTTGTAGAGGCCATCGGGACACCGGCATCGCGAACAGGGGCAATAAACGAGTCAGGCGCGGATTCGTTTACGGAATTACCGAGAGAATTTCGCGGAAGTGACTCGCTGTTGCCGTCCTTCCGGAACGTTCGGCCTCTTGCAGTCCGTTGGACAGCACGCGCCGCGCATCCTGCAGCCGTCCCGCACGGACGTAAGCTTGACCGAGAAACAATGCACCTTGGGAATCTGCCGGCCGTGCTTGTTGGAAGGTTTCCAGGAGGGGGATGGCTTCTGCAATACGATCAGTGACCAAAAAACGCACGCCGAGAGCAGCGTTCAGCTCTGGATTCTCAGGTAGCAAGGCCAGTCCGGTGCGGTAGTGCCGCTCGGCGGCGGCCGGATCCCTTTGCTCGATGGCCTGGCCAGCTTGCAGCCGCCACCGCGCCGTGATCTGTCGGATCTCGAGAACACCAGGATTAGCTTTGAGGAGGGGCAGCAGGTATTCTCCCACGGATTCGATTTGACCGGCTTCCATTTCAAGGCGAGCGAGCAGCAGTAAGGCTTTCGGATAAGTCGGCTGCATTTGCCGCGCATGGTTCAACGCCTGCACCGCCTCTTCGCGGCGCCCCTGTTCCAGCAAGATGAGCGCGAGAGCGAAGTCTGATTCGGCATGCGCCGGGTTGAGCTGCAGCGCACGGCGGTAGGCGGCGCTGGCTTCCGTCGGCCGATTCCTCCCTGTTAGTTGAAGGCCGAGCTCATGGTATAGTTCGGCGGAGTCTGGATGTCGGGTTAGACCTTCCTGCACGGCGTTCCACGCATCTTCATGGCGAGCAAGCGCACGACATGTTTCACTCAGCTTCAGGTAGTGCATCGGCTTCGGTGCACCTCCTTGAGCCATGGCGAGGCCTTTCGTCAGGACATCGCGGGATGCCTCGAATGCGCCTTGGTTCAACAACAATTCGCCCAGCATCTGATAACCGAGGGGCTCCGCGGGGGCTACCGCAATGGCGCGCTCGAATTGAGCGCGGCCCAGGTCGCCGGTTCCGGTTTGAAAGGCAACGACACCGAGGTGACAAAGGCGCGTCGGTTCATGGCAACGCGCGTTCAGCTCCATCATCCAAGGATCGTCGGCTTCACGAAAACGGCCGGCTTCCCGACCCAGCCACCGATGCTGATCGGCGAGATCCTCCCGGCCGACGGCAGCCTGCAACTCCGCGTAGAGATTGTGGGCCGTGGAAAATCGAGGGTGGTTCTTCAGTATCCGTTCCAGCCGACTCAGGGTCTCATCCGACCGTCCTCGCGATTGAGCGATGCGAGCGAGGCCGAGTTCGGCATAAGGATCGTCAGGCAACAGCTCCAGTCGACGACGGTAGTCGTGCTCCGCAGCCACGTGACGACCGCTTTTAAACTTCATTTCGGCGAGTTGCAGCCACGCAGGTGCGGCGGTGGGATCGGCAGCCACCACGAGCTGCAGTTCTTTTTCCGCCGCGACGTTATCGCCCGCAGTTCGAAGCAGGACGGCGAGGTAATAGTGCCAGCGCGCTTCATTGGGTCGGTGCCGGATCAGCAGACGCCAACAGAGTTCAGCTTCTCGGAAGAATCCATTGGCATGGCACAGCATGCCGAACTCGGCTAAGGGCGAGAACTCGCCCGCGACAGCTTGAGTGCGGGCGTTTTCCAGAAGCTCGCGTAATGAGGGGGTGGGAACCGCCGCCGGCACCGGAGGGATATCCGTGCGCAACTGGGCTAATCGCGTCTGGCGCAGCCATAAAGCGCCGACGCTGCAGCTTGCGAGGCCGGCCAGTGCGATCACGAAGAAGAAGATGCCCCGTTTTCGACGGCGGCGGGCTGGGTCGCACTGGTTGGAGGATCCGTTCACTTCCTGCGCCACAAAGTGATGTTGCTCAGATTGTCGAAGGGAGGAAATACATGGAGAGCGCCGGTCACGATCTCCGGGGCTCCATCGCCATCGAGATCGCCCGTTGCGGCAGTCACGAGTTTGGTCGGGCTGCGCGCCAGGGGCACGGCCGTGAAGTTCTCGCGGCCGTCATTGAGCCAGGCCATGAGGGATACGGCATTCGGGTCGTCCCAGTCGGCGAACGCGCTCACCGCCACCAAGTCCGTGTGGCCATCGCCGTTGAGGTCCGCTGCGCACGGGGCGTAGGCGCCGGGGAGATGGCCCACTCGGTGAAAACGGAAGTTGCCCTGGCCGGTATTCTCGAGCCACTGGATACCATGCCACGCTCGGTTACCGTGCATGGCGTAGTCGAAACCGTCGCCGTTGGTGTAGATCAGGTCGGGTCTGCCGTCGCGGTTCACGTCGGCTACTTCCAATCCGCTGCTGCCGTAGTCCTCGTTGGTCGAGCCCCAAACCGGAGTGTCATTGAACTGACCTCGACCTGAATTGCGGAAGAGATGCACTTCCTCCCACTCCTGCGAAATGAGGGCGGCGAAGTCGGGGCGGCCGTCTCCGTCGAAATCAGACGTTGGCGTATGCACGGTGCCCGATTGGCGGTTTACCACGTGGCTCTCGAATATCCATCCGCCCTTGTTCTCCATCCAACGTATCTCGCCTTGGGCGTAGCCAAACTGACCGACGACGAGGTCCAGCCGGCCATCCGTGTGTCCGGCCAAGTTCGCCGCGCGCACATCGCTCACGCGCGCGGTCCCCTTGAGCAGTGTTCGCGGCCGGAAGGATCGATTGTCGAGATTCTCAAGGACAAGCACTGAGCCGATGCGATCGTTGTTGGGCATGATCTGACCCATGCAGGCGACAAGCACATCAAGCCGGCCGCTGCCCTGAAGATCGGCGGCGGCCACATGTGCCGGAGCGGGCACGTTGTCAGCAATCGTCTCCTCCGTGAATACACCGCGCGGATGCTGGCGGATCCAGCGCACGGTGTTGTTGCGAGCCTCACAATACAGCACGTCGGGCATTCCGTCCTGATCAAGATCGACGATCTGCAGATTTGTGACGATCGGCCGACCAAACTCGCTGGCGGGAGAGCCGATCGGAATTCCCACGTAGTCGAGACGCGGGAGCGTTTCCTGCCCTACAACCTCCCTCGTTACGAATTCTCCGGCGTCTTCGTTTTCTCCACGCGTGAGCTCCAAGCCTACATATCCGGCCAATGCTCCGCCGCATAACACGATCGTCACGAGAGCAGACTTCGGGAGTCCCATGATATCAGAGCCGGCTGCTCATCTCGACGGGCAGCAATGCTAGCGATAGTCTTTTCAGCTCTGGATCGACGATGGGCTGGTTGAAGGCTTTCAGCAGAAGATGCAATCGATAGAGTGCGAGCGGCGTCAGGGATCGAAGCGACATTTCGTCGAGTTCCTCGACGCAGCGTTGCACTTGATGCCGCGCGAGATCGAGACGTTTGCCTTCGGTCAACACGATAGCGAGGCTCACGCGCCGGTCGAACAGCATGTCCTGATTGGCTTCGGTTTCGAGCAGAGGCAGCATACGATCAAACGCGCTTGAGAAGCCATCGGTGTGGCCAAGCCCGCTCCATATTAACGCGCGTGAGACGAGTGCGACGAAGTCGTCGGGGAACGAGTGCTCGAGCGCCTTCGTCACCGAGGCGGCTAGATCCGCTTGTCGGAGTTCGAGAAAGTATTCGGCGAGGCGACTGAGAGCAGTCACCTGATCTTGCACTTCCACCACTTCAAAGACTTCCACCGAGTGTCCTTCAAAACCTGGGATGCTGGGCAATGTGTAGGGGATCGGCTTCAACCAGCGAGGGGGGCTCCATTGCTGCAGCAATCCCATCAGCGAGGTTTCCGGTTTGTTCGACGTGCGTCGCACGTATTCTGCGAGAAATGGATCCCATGACGCGAGCACGATGTGCGTAATCTTCCGCCGCTCCACGAGCGCCATCGCTTCGTCCTGCGCCGTCGTGCCTGCGATTCGCAAGGCGGCAGCGAGCCCGCCCTTGTTGTGCCGATAGAGCGTGCCGAGCCCCCGAACCCCACCGTGATAGATCAGGGAGGTGGTGAGGTTGGGCGAAGCGAGCACGGTTGCACCCTCTGGTCCGGCACGAACGGCGAGCCAATGCGCGAGATCGCGCTCGATCAATGCTTCGACCTCGGTTGCGGTCACCACGTCAGCCTTCGAACGCGGCACCAGGAGCAGCAGGCCCGGCATCAGCACCAGGGCAAAAGCGACGGACCAGAGCGATTGCGTGGTCCGCGGCGTCCGCGCCCGCCGCAAGGAGACGGAGACCGCCACCGCCAGCAACGCGAGTAGCGCCGCATCGAGAATGTTCCACCAGCGCAACTGCACGCACGCGAATCCCAGTGCGATGACAACGGGGCCAAGCGCGATCGCGAGCGCCGAACGATCGCCAACATCGGTTCGTTGGAAGACCAGCAATCGAACAGCAGGAATGAGGAGGACCAGCGGCAGGCAGGTTGCGAGGAGGATCGCGTTGAGTCCGTTGCGCGAAAGCCAATCGCTCAAATTGGTGGCGACGGGAGCATTCGGCAAGGAGGTCAAACGTGCGGCCACCGGTTCTGGGGTCAGAAAACCGTGCCAGCCCGTCCACCCAAGCGCGACGGTAAGTGCGATGAGCAGAAGCCCTGGTCCGGCGGCGGCCCAGATGTTGCCACGCACCGATCGCGGCGAGCCAGCCGTTGGTCGGGCCACGGTGCGCGCGAGCAATTCACCTCCGATGACCCAGCCAAGGGCATAGAGCGGGTGGACCGCGTCTAATCGCCACCCGCCAAGGTGCGACGGAGAATATTCGATCAGATACATCGCCAGCGTCGCCGTTGCGCCGCCCCACGCCCACATCCGCCAAGGTGCGGGCGGACGGCTGGCACCAGAGCGATGCACAATCCAACCCGCGCCTAGCCCTCCGACAGCGATGCCCGCGAGAATGGGCGCTTGTGTTTGGATATCCAACCAAAGCCCGAGGCCGCCGACGATGCCGGCGAAAAAGAAACGCCGGTTCGCCGATACCTCGCTGGAGCCCGACGCACCCGTTACAACCAACGGCAATACGCTTCCCAAAACGCAGCCGATCACCAGTCCACGATCTGCCGGCTGGCCCGCCAGGAAGCTGCCGCCCAGCGGGAACATCGCGGCAAACCCCACCGCCACCAGCGCAGCCGGCAAAGTGCCGAATCGGCGCGCAACAAAGATGGTCAGGCCGACTAACAAGATCACGTGCAACAAGGGATCCGAGAACAATGCGGCGCGCTCGACCGAGATCCCCACGGGGCGACTCGACAACGTGTGTTCTGCCCATGCGAGAGCGCCCAGCCACCAGCGATAAGCGGATGCGGAAGGGACTTCACGCCCGGCCGGCGCGTTGTCGTAGTCCACATGGCGCACACGGGCAGGTCCGTCGGCCAGCATCTGCTGGGTTTGCAGGATCCACTGAGCACTGAGTGGATCGCGTCCTGGCAGAATCAACTGACGCACGCCTCCGGAGTAGCCCGTCGCGGACGCGGCGTCGATTGCCGGTGGCGTGCCTGCGAGTTCGGAGACATGGACCACCTGGCGTATTCGAATCACGCTCATTCCTACGATGAAGCTGCAGGCCAGGACTGGCACAATGAGCCAGGCGCGGAAAGAAAGCCGGGAGGGGAATTTCATCAGGATCGCCGACGCGATAAAGAGGTTTCGGACTCAAGGGCGGCGATGCGGCCGAGGCAAGCGAAGTTCGGGCGCTTCGGCCGCTCTGCCGGCATTGACTCGCCTGGAGGAAAACCGTCCCTTCTTCTTTATCGATGTCCGACGTCGCGATGCCCCGCCGCCCGTTGCCCAAGTTCATTCACGGTGCCATCTATTCCGGTTTGCTTTGCGTGATGATGGCGGGTGGTTCGATCGCGCTTGCCGCCACGGAGGCTGTTGACGGATTGGTGGCCCGGCCACTCACTGCGCGTTCTGGTCCTCGTGGCACGACCATGTTCACTGAGTTGCCGCCCGCACAGACCGGAATCTCGACTACAAACAACTATGCGGATCCGCGGATGTGGACCGAGCGCTACCAGGAGTTCGTTTACGGCGCGATTGGGTCCGGCGCGGCGATTGGCGATTATGACAACGACGGACTTCCGGATGTGTTCGTCGTCAGCAAAACGGAAGGCTGTCAGCTCTTTCGCAACTTAGGTGGCTGGCGCTTCGAGGATGTGACAGAGCGCGCCGGCGTCAGCAGTCGGGTAGAAGCAAGTTGGACCGATGCAGCGAAGAGCTGGCTCGGGCTAGGCGACGCACCACCCGACGCTTGGAAACAGGGGGCAACGTTTGTGGACGTGAACAACGATGGTCGCCTCGATTTGTATGTCTGTCGGTTCGGCGTGCCGAATCTCCTCTTCCTTAATCAAGGCGACGGGACGTTTCGCGAAGCTGCTTCCGAAGCAGGACTTGCCTTCGCGGATGCGAGCAACATGGCCGCTTTTGCCGATTATGACCGGGACGGCTGGTTGGACGTTTACCTGCAGACGAACCTCCTCGACAGCACCGCTCATCCGGGTGGACAGCGCGACCGGCTTTTTCGCAACAACGGCGACGGCACATTTACGGATGTGACGGATCGCGCTGGTATTTCCGGCGAGACTCAGGGGCACTCTGCTACCTGGTGGGACTACGATAACGACGGCTGGCCCGATCTCTACGTTGCGAACGACTTCGCGCCAGCCGACTCCCTGTATCATAACAATCGCGACGGCACGTTCACCAATGTCATCGACCGTGTCGTGCCGCACACGCCGCACTCGTCGATGGGAGCCGATCTTGCCGACGTGAACAACGACGGCCTCATCGACTTGCTGGTCGCCGACATGGCGGCAACGTCTCATCTGAAAGATCATCGAGGCATGGCGAAAATTCGCCGTCTGCTCGACGAGCACGAGACCGAGTCCTCTGCCGCGCCCCAATACATGCGCAGCGCGCTTTATTTGAACACGGGCACTCCCCGCGTGCTCGAAGCGGCATACCTGGCCGGTCTCGAAGCCACCGACTGGACCTGGTCAGTGCGGTTCGAGGATCTCGACAACGACGGAAAAGTGGATGCCCACTTCACGAATGGCATGGTGCGGGAGCTGCACAACACGGACCTTGTCCAACGGATGTCGGCCAGCGAGAGCCTGCTCGCGGGCTACAAATTCATGAAAGCCAGCCCGTCGCTGGCCGAAACGAATCTCGCCTATCGAAACCTCGGAGATCTCCGCTTCGAACGGATCGAGAGCGCGTGGGGTTTAGGACAACGCGGAGTAAGCTTCGCCGCGGCGTTCGGCGATCTCGATGGCGACGGTGATCTTGATTTGGTTCAGACCAATTATGAACAGGGCGCGACCGTCCTGCGCAACGATTCCGCGGACGGCCACCGGATCGTCGTGGCATTACGCGGCACTCGTTCAAACAGCTTCGGGGTAGGTGCCACCGTGCGGATTGAAACGGCGGACGGCGTGCAGGTGCGGCAACTCGTGCTGGCGCGCGGATATCTGGCGAGCAGTGAGCCCGTCTTGCACTTCGGCCTCGGAAGCAGCGATCGAGTCGATCGGCTCACCGTTGTCTGGCCCAGCGGGCGCGTGCAGACGTTCAGTGATGTCAGGTCGAATCAGCATCTCACGATCACGGAACCGCGCAACGATGTTGAGGCGAGTCTGCCGCCTTCCACCGCGACGGCGCCGCTCTTCAGCGATGCGAGTGAAGCGGCTGGGTTTTCGCTTCTCACCCATGACGATCGCGAACCCAGTCTGAATCGGGAGGCTCTTCTGCCCTTGCGACAGGATCGGCGTGGGCCGGCCCTCGCGGTCAGCGACCTGGATGGCGATGGTATTGATGACGTCGTTGTCGGCGGGACCACGAAGGAGTCCGCTCAGCTCCTCAAAGGTGACGGCGCGGCATTCCAGCCTTCATCGATATCCAACGCCGGTGGAGCGAACGGGCCGGTGCTTGTTTTCGAAGCCGATGGCGATGGCGCGAACGATCTCTTGCTTACGAGTGCCGGGCAGGGCTCGCCAATGCTTCTGCTCAACAAGGGAGCAGGGTTGTTTCATCCGGCTAACGACGATGCGCTATCGGCGTTGACTACCGTCGCCGGAACGGTCGCTGCGGCGGATTTCGATCGCGACGGACGACTGGATGTTTTTATCGGCGGGCGTGCTGCGCTTCGCGAGTATCCATTGCCCTCGCGCAGTGGCTTGCTGGTCAACCGCGGGGGCCGGTTCGAAGATGTAACCGACGCGGTGGCGCCAGGACTTGGAAGCGTTGGGATCGTCAACTCTGCACTTTGGACGGACGTCGACGGCGACGGCTGGATCGATCTGCTCCTCGCGCTCGAGTGGGGCGGCGTCGTTTACTGGAGGAACGATGGCGGAAAACGGTTCGAGGATTGCTCCAGGCAAGCCGGGTTCGCCGCGGGCGGAGTCGGTTGGTGGACCTCGCTTGCGGCCGCAGATTTCAATGGCGACGGTCGCATGGATTATGCCGCCGGTAATGTCGGTTTGAATACGCCCTACCGCGCCAGTCCGGTCCAGCCAGCACTGCTGCTTCGCGGTAGTTTCACGCCCGGCGGACCACCGTTGATCATCGAAGGCTATCACGAGGACGACCGGCTTTATCCTCGGCGTAGTCGCCAGGATCTCGGAGCGAAAATCCCGACGATCCTCCGGCGATTTCCGCGCCACGATGCCTATGCTGAGGCGACGCTGGGCGAGCTGCTGGGGGAAGATCGGCTGGGTAACGCGCAGCGCTTCGAGGCGACGCAACTGCAGAGCGGTGCGTTTCTCAGCCAGCCTGACGGGACCTTTCGGTTCGAACCCTTCCCCCGGGTTGCCCAGATCTCGCCCTTGCAGGGCATGGTGGCGGGAGACTTCGACGGTGATGGCCACGCTGACGTCTATGCCGTGCAAAATTCCTATGCGCCGATCCCCTCAATCGGGCGTTTCGACGGCGGATTGAGTCAGTTGCTGCTCGGAAACGGCCGCGGCGACTTCCGCCCGGTTCCGCCGCGGGAGAGCGGGTTGGTCGTGCCAGGCGACGCCAAGGCACTCGCCGTGGCAGACTTCGATCGCGATGGCTGGCCCGACTTCCTCGTCACCCGCAATAACGCAACCACGATGGCATGGCGAAACGAACGCGGGAGCGGGCGCCATTCCTTCCGCGTGCTTCTGCGAGGCCCATTGGGAAACCCTCATGCGGTCGGAGCGCAGCTTGTTTTGGAACTCGCCGACGGCAGCCGCCAGCCACAGACAGTGCACGCCGGCTCGGGTTACTACAGCCAGTCCGCACCCGGCGCTTTCTTTGGCTTCCCCGACAACAGTCGTCCGCGGCGTCTCGAAGTTCGCTGGCCGGATGGCACAGCGACCATTCACGCATTTTCGTCCATTCCGCCGGCAACGCTCGTTTTATCCCTTCCATGATCTTCGCATCGAACGGATCCAAGTGGCGGCGAGCCGCGGTCGGCATGCTCCTGTTGGTTTGCGCAAGTGCGCCGACGTTTGCCGCCAGCGTGAAACCCCAACCCGAAAGCACGCGCCAAATGGTCGAGCGGCTCGCGAGATTGCCGGAGACTTCGGACGCGTTGGCGAATCCATATCTCGCAGGCAAAGCGGCGGAGATTTATAGAGCGCGGCTCGCGGCGGCGACGTTGCCGCGCGAACGGCTTGAGTTGACGATGCAGTATGCGACGGCGCTGCTGAACGACGGACAAACCACTGCGGCGTTGAAGACGTTGGACGATTACGATCGCATGTTGAACGAGCCGGGTTTGATGCCGACGCTCGAGCAGGCGGCAGATTTTTTTGAGATCAAGGCGGTGGCGTGTTTGCGGCTCGGTGAACAGGAAAACTGCCTGTTGAACCATAACAGCGATTCCTGCCTGCTGCCCATCCGCGGCGGGGGAGTTCACATTCTTCCGGAAGGCTCGCGGCGCGCAGTCGCGGTTCTCCATGAATGGATAGATTTCAATCCAAATCCCAACGCGATCTGGCTGCTGAACATCGCCCACATGACGCTGGGCGAGTATCCCGACAAGGTGCCGCCGCAATGGCTCATTCCGCCGAAATCGTTCGAGTCGGAATACGCCCTCCCACGCTTTCCCGACCTCGCGGGTCAACTTGGGCTCGACGTGGACGATCTCGCCGGCGGCGTGGCGCTCGAGGATTTCGATCGCGATGGCTTTCTCGACCTCGTGGTTTCGGCGGCCGGCCTGCACAGTCAAATCCGCTATTTCCGCAACAATGGCGACGGCACCTTTGCCGATCTGACCGAGGAAGCGGGCCTCACCGGATTGACTGGCGGGCTGAATATCAATCACACCGATTACAACAACGACGGTTATCCCGACGTGTTCGTGCTGCGCGGCGGCTGGCAGGGAAACGACGGCCAGTATCCGAATTCACTGTTGCGGAACAATGGCGACAACACCTTCACTGACGTGACGGAGGAGGCGGGGCTGCTCAGCTTTCAGCCGACCCAGGCGGCGACGTGGTTCGATTTCAACGGCGACGGCTGGCTCGATCTTTTCATCGGCAACGAATCGATCCCGCAGTTGAATCAGGTTCATCCGTGCGAGTTGTATCGGAATAATGGTGACGGCACGTTCACCGAGTGCGCGGCGGAAAACGGCCTGGCGTTTGTCGAGTTCGTGAAGGGCGTGGCGAGCGGGGATTTCAACAACGACGGCCGCCCCGATTTGTATCTGTCCTCGCGCGGATTTCCGAATCGGCTACTGCGCAACGAGGGCCCGGTGGGCGGCGATCGTTCGCCGAACGCGCCCTGGCGTTTCACCGACGTGACCGCGACCGCGGGAGTCGCGGAGCCGTTGCAAAGTTTCCCCTGCTGGTTCTTCGACTACAACAACGACGGCTGGCTCGATATCTTTGTGTCCGGCTACTTCATCGCGAACGCGGGCGACGTGGCCGCCGATGTGATCGGAGCGCCGAACCGCGCGGAGAAGGTCCGGCTCTATCGCAACAATGGCGATGGCACATTCACCGACGCCACGAAGGAGTCCAATTTGTTCAAGGTCGTGCACACCATGGGATCGAACTACGGCGACCTCGATAACGACGGCTGGCTCGATTTCTATCTCTGCACCGGCGATCCGTATTTGGGCACGCTCATCCCGAACCGGATGTTTCGAAACGATGGCGGGCGACGTTTCCAGGATGTGACCACGGCGGGCGGATTCGGGCAGTTGCAGAAAGGCCACGCGGTGGGCTTCGGCGACATCAACAACGACGGCCAGCAGGACGTTTATACGGTCGTCGGTGGCGTTTACACGGGCGACCATTATCCGAATCAGCTCTTTGCGAATCCGGGAAACAGCAACCACTGGCTGAAGCTTCGTCTGAGCGGCGTGCAATCGAACCGCCTCGCCGGGGGCGCACGAGTCAAAGTGGTCGTTCAAACCGATGCCGGTGAACGCACGATTCACCACGTGGTCAGCACCGGCAGCAGTTTCGGTTCGAATCCGCTCGGGCCGGAGATCGGTCTCGGGCAGGCGAAGAAGATTCTACGGCTCGAAATTTTCTGGCCGGTGACAGGCCAGACGCAGGTCTTCGAAAGCCTGGAGCGGGATCGCGTGTATGCGATTCGCGAGGGCGACCCGGCGGCGACGGAACTTCCGCATCGCGGGTTCGCGTGGCCCCAGCCTGGCGAAGCATCGCCTCACCAGCACGGTCACCACGGACATCATGGGCATGGCGGTTCGCATGGCCATTGATCATCGAGTGCGTTGGGGTTTCGGCCTGCTCGCGGCGGCGTTGATGCTGCCGCCAGTAGCGGGAAGCGATTCGGCAAATCCGGCGTTGTCGGACATCGCGCTGGCTGCGCCCTCGCGCGCATCGGGTCGCACGATGTTCACCGAACTCCCGCGCGAACAAATCGGGATCGATGTGATCAATCATTACGCGGACCCCGGCATGTGGGCGGAGCGGTATCAAGAGCTTGCCTACGGCGCGATGGGCACGGGAGTAACGATCGGCGATTACGACAATGACGGTCGGCCCGATGTATTCGTCGTCAGCAAAACCGGTTCGAGCCGGCTGTTTCGGAATCTCGGCCAGTGGAAATTCGAGGACGTGACGGCGCGCGCCGGTCTTGAGGAAGGGGCGGAAACGGGAATCGGCGGAACGCTGCGCAGTTTCTTTGGCAGCGACAACGCGGCGAATCACGCGCGTCCTCATTGGACGCAGGGGGCGACATTTGCGGACATCAACAATGACGGATTTCTCGACTTGTATGTCTGCCGGTTCGCGGCGCCCAACCGCCTTTACGTGAACCAAGGCGACGGCACGTTCAAGGAGCAGGCGCAGGACCGCGGGCTCGCGCTCGTCGATGCGAGCGGCATGGCGGCGTTCTGCGATTACGACCGCGATGGCTGGCTCGATGTTTACGTTCAAACCAGTCTGCTCGATGCGGCCAAGAGCCCGTCGGGGCAGCGCGACCGGCTGTATCGAAATCTTGGTAACGGTCGCTTCGAGGAAACGACGGAGCGGGCGGGCATCGCGGGCGAGTCGATGGGCCATTCCGCGACCTGGTGGGATTTCGACCAGGACGGCTGGCCCGATCTCTACGTGGCCAACGACTACGCCGTGCCGGACCGGCTGTATCGAAATAATCGTGACGGCACGTTCTCGGACGTGATCGATGCGGTCGCACCGCATACGGCGTTCTACTCGATGGGCGCGGATCTCGGCGACGTGAACAATGACGGCTTGATCGACTTTCTGGTGGGCGACATGGCGGCCACCTCGTTGGAAAAGGATTTGCGCGGGATGGCCGGATCGAGGGCTCGAGCGCAACTCGTCCCGGATGCATCGGCAGTCGCTCCGCAGTTGATGCGCAACGCGCTGCTGGTGAACACCGGCACGGACCGCTTTCTGGAAGCCGCGATTCTCGCCGGACTTCCTGCCACCGACTGGACGTGGTCGGTGCGATTCGAGGATCTCGACAACGACGGCCGGCTCGACCTGCACGTGACCAACGGAATGAGCCGCGAGTACCACAACGCCGACCTGCTCGACCGCATCATGGCTTTAGAGAATCCGGCGGACTCGCGCCGGCTGATGAAGGAGTCGCCCGCCTTCAAAGAGCGAAATCTCGCGTATCGAAATCTTGGAGACCTGCGCTTCGAGGAAATAGGGGCGGCGTGGGGCCTGGATCACTTCGGCGTAAGCTTCGGAGCGGCCTTCGGCGATCTGGATGGCGACGGCGACCTCGATCTGATTTTCGCCAACTACGAGGGCCAACCGACGGTGCTGCGCAACGATAGCGCCGACGGCCATCGCGTGGTGATCGCGTTACGTGGCAAGCGATCGAATGCGTTTGGCGTGGGAGCAAAAGTCCGGCTGGTGACGAAGGCGGGCGAGCAGGTGCGAGAACTCGCGCTCGCCCGAGGTTATCTTTCGAGCAGCGAGCCCGTGATCCATTTCGGACTTGGCGACCAAAGTGAAATTGCGCGCCTGGTGGTGGAGTGGCCCAGCGGACAGGTGCAGGAATTCGAAAACCTCGCAGCGAATCGGCGTTACACGATTACCGAACCGTCGACGGTGGCATCTGCGCGTGAGTTGAAGCAGGAGAAGACCGCGGCGCAGTTCAGCGACGTGAGCGAGAAACGTGCGCTGGCGATCGAGTCGAAGGAGAGCTTTCACGCCGATCCGCAGCCGCTGTTGCCGGTGCGATTCGATCGACGCGGACCGGCGCTGGCGGTGGGGGATTTCAACGGCGACGGGCGGGACGACATCGTAATTGGCGGCACGAGCGCAGAACCAGCCCGAGTGTTCAACAACGGCGGCGAGCGCTTCATTCTTTCGCGCACGCTGCCGCCCTCGCAGGTCGACGACGGGCCTCTCCTGGCGTTCGATGCGAACGGCGATGGGTGGATCGATATCCTGCAGAGCAAGGCGGGCACGAACCGGCCGCCGGGGGCGGCGTATCAACCCCTGCTGCATTTAAACGATGGAGCTGGTGGTTTCATGGTTGCGACGGACGCGCTCCCGGCGTTGGCGGTTCCGACCGGCGCGCTGGCGGCCGCGGATTTCGACCGCGACGGGACACTGGATGTGTTTCTAGGCGGACGAAACGTGCCCGGCCGTTATCCGACGGCGCCACGAAGCGCGTTGCTCCTGAACAAGGGAGGAAAATTCGAAGATGTGACGGAAGCGCTGGCACCGGGATTGAAGGAAATCGGCATGGTGACGTCGGCGTTGTGGAGTGACGTGGATGGCGATGGATGGATCGATCTGGTGATCGCGTTGGAGTGGGGAGGGGTGCGGTATTGGCGCAACGAGCAAGGCACGCGCTTCGTCGATGCGTCGGAAGCGGCGGGTTTCACCGACGCGGGCAGGGGGGGGTGGACCTCGCTCGCGAGCGGCGATTTCAATGGCGACGGCCGGATGGATTTTGTGGCGGGTAATGTCGGTTTGAATACGCCCTATGTCGCACCGGCGATCTTGCTCTACGGCCGGTTTGGTGGGGGCGGCGCGCATCAGATACTCGAGGCGCGACAAGAAGATGGGCGGTTGCGGCCGCTCCGTTCCCGCTCGGAGTTGAGCACGCGGCTGCCGGCGATCGCGCGCCAGTTTGCCAAGAATGACGCGTATGCGGCGGCTTCGCTCGAGGAGATTGTGGGCGCGGAGCGCCTCGCGGCCGCCCAACGTTATGAAGCTACCCAGTTTCAAAGCGGCGTATTCCTGAGCGCGGGCGATGGACGCTATCGCTTCGTGCCGCTGCCGCGGATGGCGCAGATCGCGCCGTTGCAGGGGATCGTGACGGGGGATTTCGACGGAGACGGTAGGCAGGATATTTATGCCGTGCAGAACTCGTTCGCACCGATTGCGTCGGTCGGGCCTTTGGCGGGAGGCGTGAGTCAGCTGCTGCGTGGAGACGGCCGGGGCGGATTTGAAGCGCTGGCGCCCCACCGGAGCGGGCTGGTTGTGCCGGGCGATGCAAAGGCTCTGGTCGTGTTGGATTTCGACGAGGATGGCGGCGCGGATTTTCTGACGACGCGAAACAACGACACGACAATCGCCTGGAGGAACGGCGCCGTGGCCGAGCTTCGCGCGCTGAGGGTTTCGTTGCAGGGTGCCGGAGGGAATCCGACTGCGATTGGAGCGCAGCTTACGCTGGAGCTCGCCGACGGGACGCGTCAGCTGCAGGAGCTGCAGGCGGGCTCCGGCTACTACAGCCAATCGACGGCGGCTGCGTTCTTTTTGTATCCAGAGACGAATACACCGCGAAGACTGCTGGTTCGCTGGCCGGACGGGCGGACAACCACGCGCGACTTTTCCACACCGCCCCCGTCTTTGTTAAAACTCTCGCCGTGATTGTCTCCTCGAACGCCGCCCCGTCCCACAATCTTTCCAAAGTCCACTCCTTCATCCGTCGTGCGGGCGCAGTGAGGTTTTGGATCGCTGGTGTGGTGGTGGTGGCGGCGGGAACGGCGGCGCTGGCGGCTGAAATTCGTTACCCGGGGGTGTCCCGAAAAACGGATACACAACCCGAGAGCAACCGACGCATGGCCCAGCGATTGGTGGGGCTGGAGGAAAAGATCGATCCGGTGGAGATCCCGTTTTTCGCCGCGAGAGCGGCGGCCTACTACCGCACGAAGCTGGAAGAAGCGCGAAGGTCCAATTCGGGCGAGGTGGGTCAGCTGCTGCTATCTTACGCGTTGTCGCTGTTGAACGATGGGCAGTCGGAGGCCGCGCTGCGCGAGTTGGCGAAGTTGGAAGAGATGTTGCTGGAACTGAATCAGGTGCCGACGCCCGAGCGCTTGGCGCAGTTGCTCGAGTTCAAAGCGCTGGCTTATCTGCGACTCGGGGAGCAGGAAAATTGCCTGGAAAACCATAACCAGGATTCGTGTCTCCTGCCGATTCAGGGCGGCGGTGTGCACCGCACGCAGCGCGGATCGCGGGCCGCGATCGCCGTCCTGAACGACGTGCTGGAAATCCGGCCGTCGCCGTATAGCGCGTGGCTGCTGAACATCGCTTACATGACGTTGGGCGAGTATCCGCAGCGAGTGCCGTCATCCTGGTTGATTCCGCCGTCGGCCTTCGCCTCGGACTACGATATCAAGCGCTTCTACGATGTGGCGGGAATGCTGGGACTCGATGTGGAGGATATGTCGGGCGGCGTGGTGATGGACGACTTCGACGGTGACGGCTTCCTTGATCTGATGACCTCGGCTTCGGGGTTGCAGAGCCCGTTGCGGTTCTTTCGCAATCCAGGCGACGGCACGTTCGTGGAGCTGACCGATTCCGCCGGGCTCACTGGTTTGGTCGGAGGACTGAACATCGTGCAGGGAGATTATAACAACGACGGATTGTCGGACGTGTTGGTGCTGCGCGGAGGTTGGCTCGGGAAGGACGGCAAGCATCCCAACTCACTGCTGCGCAACAACGGCGATAACACATTCACCGACGTGACGGAGGAGGCGGGGCTGCTCAGCTTCCATTCGACGCAAACGGCCGTGTGGTTCGACTACAACGGGGACGGCTGGCTGGACATTTTCATCGGCAATGAAACGGTGCCGGATTCCGGCGTGACGGCCCCCTGCGAGCTGTATCGAAATAATGGCGACGGCACCTTTACCGAATGTGCCGCGGAGAACGGCCTCGCGTTCACGGATTGGGTCAAAGGCGTGACGGCGGGCGATTACAACAATGACGGGCGTCCCGATCTCTACATCTCGTCCCTAGTGGGCCCGAACCGCCTGATGCGGAACGATGGTCTCGTCGATCCGAGCGCGGGGGTGAAGGCTCCGCATCGGTTCACGGATGTCGCGGCAAGCGCGGGGGTGGAGCAGCCGCTCCGCAGTTTTCCGTGCTGGTTCTTCGATTTCGACAACGATGGCTGGCTAGACCTTTTCGTGACCGGATATTCGATTCGAAACGCGGGCGACATCGCCGCGGACTATCTGGGTATTCCGACGAAGGCCGAGGCGCCGCGACTGTATCGAAATAATGGCGACGGCACTTTCAGGGACGTTACTTCCGCGGCGGGCCTTCCTCGCATCCTGCATGCGATGGGGGCGAATTTTGGAGATTTGGACAACGATGGCTGGCTCGATTTCTATGTCGGGACGGGCGATCCGTCGTTGGGCACGCTGATTCCGAACCGGATGTTTCGAAATGACGGCGCCGGCAAGTTTCAGGATGTGACGACATCCGGAGGTTTTGGGCAGTTGCAGAAAGGACATGGCATCGCCTTCGGCGACCTGAACAACGATGGCACCCAGGATATTTATTCGGTCGTGGGAGGCGCGATGTCGGGCGACCGTTATTGGAATCAACTCTTCGCCAATCCCGGGCACGGAAACCACTGGCTAAAGCTCAAGCTCGAAGGCGTGGAATCGAATCGCGTGGCGATTGGCGCGCGGGTGAAAGTCGTCGTGGCGGCGGGTGAGCGCGAGCGGGCGATCCATCGCGTGGTGACTTCGGGCGGCAGCTTTGGCGCCTCGCCGCTGGAAGTGCAGGTCGGTTTGGGACGCGCGGATCAGGTGGTGCGGGTTGAGATCGTCTGGCCGAAAACCGGCAAGACGCAGACGATCGGCGGGCTCGCGCTGGACCGGCGTTATTTGATCAAGGAAGGCTCAGATGAGCCGTTCGAGTTGCCCTCGACGAAATTCGAATGGCCGACTTCGCCGAGCGGTTCCGCGGGCGGTCACCACCACCATCATCACGCGGGCCACTGAGTTGAGCCCGCACAGCGGTCGGAAATATTGCGCACTCCTTCGTGGTTACGGGCGCCAGGCTTTCCCGAATTTCTCGCGGAAGCTTTGATTCAGCCGGGCTGCATGCTCGCGGGGGACGCGCGGCTGATTGGCGACGCGCGTCATCCAGATCCGGGCTTCGGCTTCGTCGTTTTGCGCGATCGCGTGGAGGGCGAGCACCATGAGGAGAACGGGGTGCGCAGGATCGGTTTCGAGCGCGAGACGCATTTGTTGGATGCCCTCGGCTTCGCGGCCGGCGGAGATGAGGACGTTGCCCAGTTCCATGTAGGCGTCGGGCTCGTTGGGACGGTAGCGAATCGAGAGTTGGTATTCGTTGATCGCTTCATCGATTCGTCCGGCGGTTTTGAGACGACGGGCGCGCATGAGGTGCAGCCCGGGTGACTGGGGGCAGTGGCGGAGGCCGGCGGCGAGTGTGCGTTCAGCGGCAACTTGATCGCCCAAGCGTTCGTGCAGGGCGGAGAGGTGCGCCCAAGGATCGGCGAACGTGGGATCGAGGACGGTGCAGCGCTCGAGTTGATCGCGCGCGGTGCGAACGTCACCCTGACGCGCGGCGAGCGTGCCGAGTTGGAATCGAGTCGCCACGTCCTTGGGGTCGAGCTCCAGCGCGCGGTAGAGAAGGCGTTGCGCGGTCTCGGGATCGCCATTGCGGTCGGAAACGCCGGCAGCCAGAGCGAGCCGATACGGATCGTAGCACGTGTCGATCAACGAGTCGTTCCATGGATCGGGCGGATCGCGGTGAGCGCCGGAGGCTTTGTAAGTTCCGCGGATCGCGTCGGCGCGTTCGCGCTGCCCGAGTCGTTCGTGGAGGCTGACGATGAGATCGTAGCCGAGTTGGAAGTTCGTGAGCTGAACGACCCGCTCCATGCGCTCGAGAGCGGCCCGGTCGCGGCCGGCTTCGTAGTCGATGCGCGCAAGGCCGAATAAAGCGTAGGGCTCGGCGGGATTGCGCTCGAGCACGGTGCGATACGTGGCGGCGGCTTCTTCGATGCGCGTGGCTTTAAGCAGACTGTCGCCCAAGCGCAGTGCCGCGGGTGTGTAGTCGGGGGCGAGCGTTACCACGCGTTGCCAGAGTTCGATCGCGGGATCGATTTCGCCGAAGCCGGCGAGAATCGTGGCGTGGAGATGAGGCCAACGCGCTTCGGAAGGTTCGAGCTCGGCCAAGCCGCGGTAGCACGCCATGGCTTCGTCGAGGTAACCGTTGGCGTGATACACGCGCGCGAGCTCGACGAGGCCGTCGTGCGCGGAGCCGCGGGTTCGGGCGCGTTTTTCGGCGTCGTTGACGACTTCCCGAAGAACGGGAACGGCATCGGAAAGATCGGGCTGCGGCGGGAGCGCCGCGAGGACGGTTGTCAAACGCGTGCTCGTGGAGTGCCACCACCACGCCGCGCTGGCGGCGAGAACGACAAACGCGAGGAGAGCGAAAAGAAATTTTCGAGGCATGAAAGGCAGACGACGGACGGAGTGCGGCGGCGTGTTACTGGTTCAGGCGCCAGAGAGTGATCCGGCCCATGTTGTCGAAGGGAGGGTAGATGTAGAAGCCGCCGGTCACGAGCGACGGACGGCCATTGCCGTCGAAATCGCCGACGGCCAGCGTGATGAGATCCTTTGGAGCGCGGGCGAGAACGTGAGGTTCGAAATTGGTGCGTCCGTCGTTTTTAAACCACATGAGCGAAATCACGTTTCGATTCTTGTTATTCCAATCTGAATACGCGGCGGAGGCGACGACGTCGGGATGGCCGTCGCCATCGAGGTCGACGACAACGGGGCTGTAGGCGCCGGGCAGCGGGCCGATGCGGCGATGGCGGAAGTTGCCGTCGCCGGTGTTTTCGAACCATTGCAACCCGTGCCATGGACGCGGGCCGGGCGTGGCGGCGGGACCAAAGCCGTCGCCATTGGAGAACACGAGATCGGGGCGACCATCGCGATTGAGATCGCCGACGGACAAGCCGCTGCTGCCGTAGTCTTCGTTGGTGGAGCCCCAGATGCGGCGCGGCGTGAAGCGACCGCCGCCTTCGTTTTGGAAGTAGTAAACTTCTTCCCACTGTTGGGAAATGAGGGCGGCGATGTCGGGCCGGCCGTCGCCATTGAAGTCGGCGATGCAGACATTAATTGCACCGGAAAGCTCGAGCAGCACGTGACGGCGAAATTCCCAGGGGCCGGTGCGTTCGAGCCAAGCGACCTCGCCTTGATCGTAGCCGAACTGGGCGAGAACAAGGTCGAGCTGACCGTCGCCGTTGAGGTCGGCGGGCTGCACGTCGACGACGCGCGAGGTGTTTTCGAGGATCGGGCGGGTTGTGAAATTTTGCGCGCCGTCGTTTTCGAGAATGAAAACGGTGCCGACGCGGTCGTTGTGCGGGAAGACCACCGCCATGCTGGCGACGAGAACGTCGAGGTCGCCGTCGCCATCGATGTCGACGGCTTCGGCGTGCACCGGGGCGCGCAGGTTTTCGGCGAGTATTTTTTCTTCGAATACGCCGCGGGAGGATTGGCGGATCCAGAGGATCTGGTTGTCCTGCGCTTCGGAAGCGAGGACGTCGAGCAGGCCGTCGCGATCGAGATCGACGGGCACGACGTGGGCGATCCACGGCGGACGCGTGAACGGCGCGCCGATTTCCCGCGGCGTGAGGAAATCGAGCGCGGAGGCGGGAGCGGTGCGGCGTGCGGGCGGGTTGCCGGTGTCAGCCGCTGGCGACGGACGGCGGCAGCTGCCGGTGGCAACAAGAACGCTGGCGCAAGTGAGCAGGAGGACGAGGCGGGGCGGCACGCGCAGGGCGGAACGCATGCGCCGACTCTTACGTGCCGGCGGGAAGTTGCAGCGAAAAACGTTCAGGTTTTCGGCGGAAACGAGGCGCCGTCGCACCAGGTGCCATCGACGAGTGTCGTGGTGTGCAACGAAGGAAGCCCGAGCGTGTGCTGCTGGAGATGACTCGCGAGCACCTCGATCGCGAGTTCGCCGACGCGCACACAGTTTTGGCGAATGCCGGCGACGACCCCGGTGGGATTTTCGAGGAAGATGTCGACGAAAGCGACGTCGCGCGGCACCTGCAGACCCATGGCTTCGAGACGCGGGAGGACGAAAGGCGAGTAACTCAAGATCACATCCGGGTGATGTTCGCCGAACCAGGCGGCGAATTCGGGCTGGGGCACGATCACTGCGAGGTCGGAGCGGGTGCGGGCGACGCCTTCGGTGCCGTAGAAGAGAATAGGAATGCGTTCGTTGGCGGGGAATTTCAGTTGTTCGGCGAGGAAGCCGGCGGACCAGGCGAGATTACCGATTTCGGCCCACCAATGTGGGATGACAAAGCCGACGCGGCGGTAACCGGCGGCGCGCACGCGGCGAATCGCGGTTTGGATGATGAGCCGCTGGTCGTTGGTGACGGTGTGGAGCGTGGGAAGTTGTTGCAGCGGATCGATCGCGACGGCGGCGAAATGAGGCCAATTCATTTCGTCGAGATTGCGATCGCAGGCCCAGTGCGATGCGAACACGATGCCCGAGATGCCGCGCGAGAAAAGGATGTCGCTGAGCCGGCGCGGCGTGAGCCCGGGTTCGCCAAGCCAGAAATGCTCGAGCTGGTAGCCGAGTTGCGGTGCGCGCGAGGACGCGCCGCGAAAGAAATCGGCGTGAGCGGGCGCGTTTTTCCAATCCCAGCGGCCTCCGGCGCACGTCACGTAAGCGAGCGTGTTAACCTGTTTGTTGCGCCGGATGCTTTTGCGGTAAGCGACGAGAGCGCTGAGGTCGGGGTCCGGCCGATAGCCGAGCTCGTGAGCGAGCGATTGCAGTTTTTGGCGAGTCTCGAGCGGGAGGCGCGGGCTGTTGCGGAGGGCGAGAGAAACGGTGGTGACATGGACGCCGGCCTTGCGCGCGACGTCAGCTTGGGTGGTCCGAGGCTTCATTGGCTGTATGCCGCGAAGGGTGACGACAAACGTGCGCGGTCGCCATTTAATATGACTGCGGCGGCGAAGACAACGGAGCCGCTGGCACTTGCGCGTGCCGATCATGCGTCAGCGGAGAGACGACGACCCCGTGTAGTTATGAAGATGATACCAGGTCCGATCGCGTTTGCGTGAGGGCGAAGCGGGAACGAAAAGAGAAACAGCGCTAGTTTGCCGCAGCGGCGGGTGTCGAGAGGGCGAGAAGCTGCGGCTCTTCCCCGCGCACGAGGGCGGCGCGCCACGCTTCGTCGCGATCCGTGAAGGCGCGTTGTTGCTCGGCGGTTGCCTGGTGGTTGTGCGCGGCGGTGGGAAGCGGCGCGGCTTCCTTCTCGGCGGGGATTTGATTGAAGGCGGCCCAGATGCCGCTCGGCGGGCACACTGTATCCAAAAAACCCATCGACACGAGGGACTTCGCGCGGATGCGGGGAGCGAAGTTAACGGTGTCGAAATAGCGCGCGGTGGCGGCGACGCGGGGATTGTGGCTGTCCCAATTGGGATAACCCGCGGCGCGGCCGAAGAGATTGCCGTTTGCTTCGGCGCCGGCGGGAACGTGGACAATCATGTGCGTCGGTTTCGGATGGAGGCCGCAGACAGCGAGGCTCTGCTGTCCGCCCATGCTGGTGCCCGTGACGAGGAAGATTTCTCCATTCCAATCGGGCCGGCTCGTGAGGTAGTCGGCAGCGCGATACGCGCCAAGATACATCTGGAGGAAGTAATTCCGGTCGCGGTCGTCGTTGTAGATCGTGTTGTAGCGGCGGATCAAGGCGGGCAGCGCGGCATAGAATTCCTTTGGAAGGTCGCCGGGCACGTCGTGCGGTTCGATGTTGAGGACCAGCCAGCCTTCGGCGGCGCGATCGGTGACCCACGTCTTTTGGAGAGGGTAGGGCCCGCCGGCCCATTGAAGGAGCAGCATGGCGGGGAATTTTTGTCCGGAGATGGGCTTGGCCAGCTGACCGTAAACTTTGGCGCCATCGATATTGTCGAGCGTGAGGGTTGCGTATTCGACGCCCTCAACGCCGCTATCGCCGGGCTTCAAGACGGGATTGGCGGGGATTTCGTGCAGGCGGGCGATTTTCGAACGCCAGAATGCGTCGAAGTCATCGGGAGCGGGCTCGGCCGGTTGGATTTGTTCGGGCGCGATTGCGGCGCCGAGCACGAGTTGCGCGGACGTTTCGGCGTTGTCTTGGGTTTCGGTTGAGGCGGTCGGTTGCACCTCGACGTAGAGCATCGAAGGCTCGGCGAGCGTGGTTTCGATGGTGGCGCGACCGTCAACGAAGGAAAGCGTGCCCGAGGCGACTACGGCGAAGTCGTTCTGTTTGACCGTGTAGTTGAAGGCGGAAGCGGTGGCCGTCTCAGGAAGGGTGAAGATCCAGCCTGCTTTCTCTCCCGCCTCGTAGATCCCCGACGCATTAAACGGCGCGGCGGACGGCAAGGGCTCTGCGGCGGCGGCGGAACTGCTGGACAGCGCCAGAAGCCAGAAGCACGTGGCAAGGAAGCGGGACGGAAGGAGATCCATACGGAGTCGGGTTTGCGCGGAAAGTGGGGTGAGGGCCTCGCGAGGAGGAGCGAGCGCGGTCTAAATGGCCGCGTCTGCGAGAGAAAAGGCGTTTGATGTGCTCACTTGAGAATGCCGGATGCGGTCGGAGAATTCCCGAAGCTGAGTTGTCGCCGCGAGATAGCGATTGTGAGCGAGACAACTTTTTCCAAAACCGTCTTGCGCGGGGTTGGCTGCCAAACAACCCTTCGGGGGATTTTCTCTTTTCACATCCGTTAACCCGATGGTCTCCTCCAACACAGAACTTGCCTACCAGAGTCAGATCGAGGGCGGCATCATTGTCTCGAAGGCGGATGCCGTGGTGAACTGGATCCGCACGAACTCGATCTGGCCGATGCCGATGGGTCTGGCGTGTTGCGCGATCGAACTGATGGCGGTGGGCAATGGCCGGTTCGATATTTCGCGGTTCGGGGCCGAGGTGATGCGTTTCTCGCCGCGGCAGTCGGACTGCATGATCGTGGCGGGAAGCGTGACCTACAAGATGGCGCCGCAGGTCCGCCGGATCTACGACCAGATGATGGCGCCGAAGTGGGTGATCGCGATGGGCGCGTGCGCGAGTTCCGGCGGGATGTATCGCAGCTACGCGCACATGCAGGGCGTTGACCGGATCTTGCCGGTGGATGTTTACATCAGCGGTTGCCCTCCGCGTCCGGAGGCGATCATTGATGCCATCATCAAGTTGCAGGCGAAGATCCGGAGCCAGCCTGCGGCGAAAGAACTTTTCAAAGCTTCAGCGTGACCATGCAGCCAACAGTCGAGAGTCCAGGGTTCAGAGCGTCCGTTTGGACGCGCCGCGACGAGGCCGCCGTAACGGCCGGTTTCGCGTCTCACTCGCCGCGATCGACTCCCCGCTCATTCGCGCCATGACCGCTGTCGCTGACGCTGTTACTCAGATCAAGGGGCGTTTCCCGCAAGTGACCGATCGCACCACCAGCGATCATCCGGCGATCAACGTTCCGCAGGCCGATCTCGTCGCGGTGCTGGCGCTGTTGCGCGACACCTTGGGATTCGAGCATCTGGCCGATATCACGGCGGTCGACTGGAGTGAAAACGTGTCGCCGCGCTTCACGGTGATGTATCACGTTTATTCAATCAGCCGTGGCGAATACCTGCGCATCGCGTCCGATTGCCTCGACGATGCCGAGCCGACGGCGCCGAGCGTCGTGAGCCTCTGGCCCGGCGCCAACTGGCACGAGCGCGAATGCTACGACATGTTCGGGATCAAGTTCGCCGGACATCCTGATTTGCGCCGGATCCTGATGTGGGACGGCTATCCCGGCTGGCCGTTGCGCAAGGAGTTTCCGCTCGCCGGCGTCGAGACCGCGCTGCCCGATCCGGAGATCTACGAAACGACGAAGACGCCGGTCATTCCGGCTCCGATGATGGGCGGCCCGTTTGTCGCGTCGTCGGGCGAGATCAATCTCACTGAAGCCGAACCGCGCGCGAAGGACGAAAGCTGGAACGAGCGCGTGGAGAAACCCAAGAGCTGACCGCTGATCGCTGAAAGCTGATCGCTAACCGATGTCCACCGAACTCAACATTTCCGAATCCGCCGCCCGCATCGCCACCGCCCAACAGGCGGGAGGCGGCTCGCCGGCGTTGCCCGATCAGGATGCTGTGGGCGAAAAGATGTCGCTATCGATGGGGCCGTCGCACCCGTCAACGCACGGCGTGTTGCGCATCCAGATGGAGCTCGATGGCGAGATCCTGACCAAGGCGGATCCAATTATTGGATACCTCCATCGCGGAGACGAGAAGATCGCCGAAAACATGACCTACAACCAGTTCGTGCCCTACACGGACCGGTTGGATTACCTCGCGCCCCTGGCCAACAACATGGCCTACGCCATCGCGGTCGAGAAACTCGCGGGTCTCGAAGTGCCGCCGCGTTGCCAGGCCATTCGTGTGATCACCGCGGAAATGGCGCGCATCTCGTCGCATCTGATGGGCCTCGGCGCCTTCGGTCTCGATGTCGGCGCCTGGACGGTCCTCGTGCTTTCGCTCAATCAGCGCGAACACCTTTATCGCCTTTTCGAAGAGCTCACCGGCGCACGCTTCACGACGAGTTACACGCGGATCGGCGGTGTCACGCGCGACGTCCCCGACGGCTGGCTCGATCGCGTGGGCAAGTTCTGCGATCAGTTCCTGCCGGCGCTCGAAGAGATTTTGGCCCTCCTCACGCGCAACAAGATCTTCACCGATCGCACGGTCGGCGTGGGTGTGATCACGAAGGAAGACGCGATTGCCTACGGCATCACCGGTCCGAACGCGCGCGGCAGCGGCGTCACGATCGACCTGCGCAAGGACAAGCCCTACTCCGGTTACGAACAATACGAGTTCGACGTCCCGGTCGGCACGAAGGGCGACAGCTACGATCGCTATCTCGTCCGCGGCGAAGAGATGCGCCAGTCGGTGCGGATCATTCGCCAAGTCATCAAAACTTTCCCCGGCGGCGATTGGTATGCGAAGGACGCTCGCAAGATTTTCGCGCCGCCGAAGGACAAGATCCTCTCTTCGATGGAAGAGTTGATCCAAAACTTCATGATCGTCACCGAGGGGCCGCAGATTCCTCCGGGCGAAGTGTATTTCGAAGCGGAAAACCCGAAAGGCATTCTCGGCTTCTTCGTGGTGAGCAAAGGCGGCGGCGTGCCTTACCGCCTGAAGATTCGCTCACCGTCCTTCTGCAATCTCTCGATCGTGCCCAAGATCTGCACCGGCATCTTGATCTCGGATGTGGTGACCATCCTTGGCTCGCTCGATTTCGTGATGGGCGAGTGCGACCGATGAATTTGAAACCAAGAAAGACACGAAACACACGAAAATGGCCAAGCCGCTGAATTCCAGAGCCCAGACCCTTTCGTGTATTTCGTGTGTTTCGTGGTGAACCCAATTTCTAGCGTTCGATGAATCTCAAACCTGAAACTCTCCAGCGTATCGACGAGGTAATTACACACTACCCCGTGAAGCGCAGTGCGACGTTGCCGTTGCTGCACCTGATTCAGGAGGATGTCGGCTACATCCCGCCGGAAACCTTCGAATGGGTCGCGGCGAAGCTCGAGATTCAGCCGATCAACGTCTATGATGTCGTGACGTTCTACCCGATGTTCCGGCAAAAGCCGATCGGGCGCCGCCACATCAAAGTCTGCCGCACGCTTTCCTGCGCGTTACGCGGCGGTTACAAGACCTGCGAGGAGTTCGAAAAACAGTTCAACACGAAGGTCGGCGAGATTTCGCCTGACGGTGAAGTCACGGTCGAGTTCGTCGAATGTCTCGCGAGCTGCGGCACCGCGCCGGTCGTCCTGATCGACGACGACCTTCACGAAAACGTCGACACCGCGAAAGCCAAACAGCTCAGCGACCAGATTAAAGCCGAAGCCGTGAAGCGGCGCTGAGCGGGAAATCGAAAATCCGAAATCCAGAATCGCAACTCTCGACATGCCCGCCCCCGAACAACGCCGCATCATCTTCCGTCACATCGACGAGCCCGGCTACACGAACGACATCGCGTGCTACCTACGTCATGGCGGCTACGAGATGTTGAAGAAAGCGGTCACGCTTCCGCCACAATCGATCATCGATGAAGTGAAGAAATCCGGACTGCGCGGCCGCGGCGGCGCCGGCTTCCCGTGCGGCGTGAAATGGGGCCTCGTCGATCGCAAGAGCGGCAAGCCGATCTACCTCATCGTTAACGCCGACGAGTCCGAGCCGGGCACGTTCAAGGATCGCTACATCATGCACCAGGATCCGCATCAGTTGATCGAGGGCACGATGATCTCGTGCTTCGCGAACAACGTGAAGCAGGCCTACATCTACATCCGGGGCGAAATGCCGCACGGCGCGCGCATTCTCGAACGTGCCATTCAGGAGGCCCGTGACCATAATTTCGTGGGCCAAAACATTCTCGGCACCGGTTACTCCTGCGACATCTTCGTCCACCGCGGCGCGGGCGCCTACATCTGCGGCGAAGAAACCGGCCTCATCGAATCGCTCGAAGGCAAGCGCGCTAACCCGCGCATCAAGCCGCCCTATTTCCCCGCGGTCCTCGGCCTCTACCAGTGCCCGACGATCGTGAACAACGTCGAGACGCTCTGCCACGTGAAGCACATCGTGGAAATGGGCAGCGAAGCGTTCACGAAGATCGGCACGCCGAACAACACCGGCACCCGCATCTTCTGCGTGAGCGGACACGTGCAGCGGCCCGGTTATTACGAATTCGAGACCGGCAAGATCACGATGGGCCAGTTGCTCTATGACGTCTGCGGCGGCCCGCTGCCCGGACGCACGTTCAAGGCGGTGATTCCCGGCGGCTCCTCCGCGAAGATCATGCGCTTTGGCGAGCGTTACAAAGGCAAGCGCAAGGTCGGCGCCGAGATGGTCGATTACGATTGGGGCGTCGAGGACGTGCCGATGGATTTCGATTCGCTCGCGATGGTCGGCACGATGGGCGGCTCCGGCGGCGTGATCGTGATGGACGACTCCGTCAACATGGTCGAAGCGCTCGCCAACATCAACGCGTTCTACTCCCACGAAAGCTGCGGCCAGTGCACGCCCTGCCGCGAAGGTTCGCTCTGGATGAAGCGCATCACCACGCGCATGGTTCATGGCAACGCCCGCGAGGAAGACGCCGCGCTGCTCAAGAGCGTCGCCGATCAGATTCCGGGCCGCACCATCTGCGCCTTCGGTGAAGCCTGCTCGTGGCCAACGCAGAGCTTCATCGCCAAGTTCGGCGACGAGTTCAAAAACTATCACCAAACCAAACAAGCGCCCAAGCCCGGCAACGCGCTCGAACTGGTCTGAGCTTTGTTAACCACGAAAGACACGAAACACACGAAAACCAGATGAACGCGAAGTCACTGAAAGCCCTTTTCTACTTTCGTGTATTTCGCGTGTTTCGTGGTTGATCACCTCCGCTTTCCGAAATGATCGCTCCGCCCAAACCCGACCTCGTCACCGTCAACATCGACGGCAAGGAAGTCGCCGTGCCGAAAGGCACGAACGTCATCGAGGCCGCGCGTCTCGTCGGTGTCGACGTGCCGCATTATTGCTACCACCCGAAGCTTTCGATCGTGGGCAACTGCCGCATGTGCCTCATCGAAATGGGCCTGCCCGCCGTCGATCCCGCGACGAAGGCGCCGATCATCGATCCGAGCACCGGCAAGCAGAAGATCAACTGGATGCCGCGCCCTCAAATCGGTTGCGGCACCAACGCCACGCCCGGCCTACACATCCGCACCACCTCGCAGCTCGTGAAGGACTGCCGCGAGGGCGTGATGGAGTTTCTCCTCATCAATCACCCGCTCGACTGCCCGATTTGCGATCAGGCGGGCGAGTGCAAGCTCCAGGAGCAGGCCACCGGTTACGGCCGCGGCTACTCGCGCTACATCGAGCCGAAGAACGTGAAGCCGAAGCGCACGCAGCTTGGCCCGCGTGTCACGCTCGATGACGAACGCTGCATCCTCTGCTCGCGCTGCATCCGTTTCTGCAAGGAGGTCGCGAAGGACGATGTCCTCGGCTTCATCGATCGCGGCAGCTACTCGACGCTCACCTGTTTCCCGGGCAAACAGCTTACCAACAACTACTCGCTCAACACCGTCGACCTTTGCCCGGTCGGCGCGCTCACTTCGACGGACTTCCGTTTCAAGATGCGCGTCTGGTTCCTCAAGCAGACGAACAGCATCGATACCGAGAGTAGTGTCGGCGCGAATACGATCATCTGGTCGCGCGAGGGCGTGATTCACCGCATTACGCCTCGGCGCAATTTCGAGGTGAACGACGAGTGGATGGCCGACAGCGGCCGCATCCTCTACAAACAAGTCCAGTCGCCCGATCGCCTCGCGGTCGCCAAGGTCAACGGCACCGACAGCACGATCGACACGGCCGTCGCCGCCGCCGCGGAACTCTTCAAAGCCAACGCCGGCTCGGTCGTCATCGTCGGCTCTGGGCGCAGCTCGGTCGAAGAACAATTCCTCACCAAGAAACTCGCCGCCGCGTTGAATGCGTCGACGCATCTCGTGAGCCGGGTGGGGCAGGGCGACGGCCTTCTCATCTCCGCTGACCGCAATCCGAACGTGCGGGGCGCACTGGTCACCGGTCTCATCCAGGAATTGCCGGCCGCGAAACTCACGTCGCTCGCGAGCGCCATTGATGCCGGCAAAGTCAAAGTCGTCATCAGCGTCAACGAGGACCTCGCTGCCGCCGGCCTCACCGCCGCGCAACTCGCGAAAGTCGCCGTCGTTTATCTCGGCACGCATGCGAACCCGACCTCGGCCATCGCTCGCGTCGTGATCCCGACACTCACGGTTTTCGAAAAGAACGGCACGTTTGTTAACCAGCAGTTCCGGATTCAAAAATTCCAGAAAGCCATTCCGGGTCCCGCCGGTGCGCACGACGACCTCGTCGTTCTTGCGAAACTCCTCGCCGCCGCGACGAACACCACGGCCATTGCGACCGACATCAACGGTCTGTGGAAACTTCTCGCGGCCGAAATCCCGGCCCTCGGCACGATGGCATTCACGAACATCCCCGAAACCGGCCTGCTCCTCGATCCGACGCCTTACGCCGGGTTGCCCTTCGTCGAAGGCGAAACGCTGCACTACAAACCCGCGGCGCCGCAGCCGCCCGCCGAAAACGCGGTTCCGCCGCCGCGCCCGCCCGCCGGCACCACGACATGAATTTCGACACATCGATCTTCGCTCTCGTAGGCCGCGAGTTCGCTCGCGCGCCCTTCAGCGCCTGCAAGCAGACTGCCTGCCTTTTCCGCCATGCTGGCTGACCTCTACTTCAACCTTCCGCCGATCGTCCAAGGCCTCCTCAAAGGCCTTGCGGTAGTCCTCGTGATCTTCCCGATCGCCGGCGCCTGCTCCATGGCCGAACGCAAAGTCGCCGCCTGGGTGCAGGACCGTCCTGGTCCCAACCGTGCGGTCGTGCCGTGGGTCGCATGGATTCCGTTCCTGGGGCGCTTCCTTCAACGGCTCGGCATTTTCCATGTCATGGCCGACGGCGGAAAGATGCTCTTCAAGGAAGACTCGCTGCCGGATCACGTGAACAAGTTTTACTTCGTGATGGCGCCGCTGCTCGCGATGGTGCCGGCGCTCACGACGGTTACGGTGGTTCCGTTCGGTGCGTATTTCGATGCGCTTGGCCGCATGATCCCGCTCGGGCTTGCACCGATTGATGTCGGCATCCTTGCGGTTTTCGCGGTCAGCTCGCTCAGCGTTTACTCCCTGATCCTCGCGGGTTGGGCATCCAATTCGAAGTATCCCTTCCTCGGATCGGTTCGCGCCACGGCGCAGCTCATCTCCTATGAGCTTTCGATGACGCTCTCGGTGTTGCCCGTTTTCCTGTGGATCAACGCTCCCGGCCAGGACGCGACGCTCGGTTTCTCACGCATCGTCGAATTCCAAAGTCAGCCCGGCTTCCTCGGCGGCATGTGGTTCATCTTCATCATGCCGATTTCGGCGTTCATCTTTCTGACCGCGCTTTTCGCCGAGACCAACCGCCAGCCGTTCGACACCGTTGAATCCGAAGCCGACCTCGTCGGCAGCTTCCACACTGAATACGGTGCGTTCAAATGGGGTCTCTTCTTCGTCGCCGAGTATTCGCACATGATCGTCGGCTCGGCGGTGTTCCTCCTGCTCTTCTGCGGCGGTTGGAATCCGTTGCCGTGGGTGCCGTTGATCACCGTCACGGATCTTCTCGGCATCACCGACAGTCCGCTGCTCACCGGTCTGCTCTCGATCGCGATCTTCCTCTTCAAGGTCCTCGCGATGATCTTCTTCTTCATGTGGATTCGCTGGACGGTTCCGCGTTTCCGCTACGATCAAGTGATGAAGCTCGGCTGGCAGAAACTCCTGCCGCTCTCCATCGCCAATCTCCTCTTCTACGCGATCGCGATCGCGTTCATCCAGAAGTGATCTGAACCACGGATGAACACAGATAAACACAGATGCCCGATCCAGATGGCCCGATTGTCCGTGTCCATCCGTGTCCATCCGTGGTTCTAAACCCTCCTTCCGCTCATGGCCGTCGTCCCTCTCGAACGCAAACCGCTCACCTTCGCCGAGCGCACCTACCTGCCGCAAATCGCGGCCGGCCTGAAAACCACGTTCAAGCACCTCGTCCGCAAGAAGCAGACGCTCGAGTATCCCGAGCAACGTCCCGAGATTCCGTCCGGCTATCGCGGCGTGCCCACGCTGGTGAAGGATCCCAACGGACGCGAGAAATGCGTCTCCTGCCAGCTCTGCGAATTCGTCTGCCCGCCGAAGGCGATCCGGATCACACCCGGCGAAATCGACCCCGCGGCACCGACGTCGCACGTCGAGAAGGCTCCGCGCGAATTCGAAATCGACATGCTGCGCTGCATCTACTGCGGCATGTGCCAGGAAGTCTGCCCCGAGGAAGCGATCTTCCTCCAGCAGCAGTATACAATGACTGGATACACGCGCGCCGAGATGGTGAACAACAAGCAGCGTCTCTACGAACTCGGCGGCACGCTGCCCGACCAGCACTTCAAATGGGACAAGAAGAAGGCCGCCGAGCAGGCCGCTTCCTCGCAACACCATCATTGAGTCACCGGCTTCCCCAGCATCCATGGCCACATTGATGTTCAATATCTTCGCGCTCCTCACGGTCATCGCCGCCGTGGGCACGGTGCTGAACAAGAACGCCGTGAACGCCGCGATGTGCTTCATGCTTTCGCTCGTCGGCGTCGCCGGCCTGTTCGTGATGCTTGAGGCCTACCTTCTCGCGTTCGTGCTTATCCTCGTTTACGCCGGTGCCGTCGCCGCGCTCTTCCTCTTCATCATCATGCTGCTGAATGTCAGGGAAGCTGCCGCGCGGCGATTTCCCCGCGTAACCGTGGTGGCCGGCACGATCGCTGCCGCGCTTCTGGCTGTCGGCGTTCTCTCCTTCTACAAGCAACCCGAGCTCGCGACCGCGGCCACGACCGCCGCCGAGCCGGTGGGCGCCTCGCTCAAGGGCTACGCGTATCAACTTTTCACGACGTATCTGCTGCCGGTGCAGATCATGGGCTTCCTGCTCCTCATCGCCATGCTCGGGGTGATCGTTCTCAGCAAACGGTTCGATACCACGGAGGCCGCCCAATGATCGCCGCTTCGCTCAACACTTACCTCGTGCTCAGCGCGCTGCTCTTCGCGATTGGCTTTCTCGGCGTGCTCATCCGGCGCAACACGCTGGTGATCTTCATGGGCCTCGAGCTCATGCTCGTCGCCTCGACCCTCGCGCTGGTCGCGTTCTCGCGTTTCAACGGCACCAACGACGGCAACGTCTTCGTGTTTTTCATTCTCACCGTCGCTGCCGCCGAAGTGGCGGTTGGCCTCGCCATCATCGTCGCGCTCTTCCGCAAACGCCAGACGATCGAGGTCGATCAGCTCAACACGCTGAAAAACTGAACCACGGATGAACCCGGATAAACACGGATCACAGGTGGGGCCCGACATCCACGTCTTCCAGCCATGACGATGCTCCAGCACGCCATCATCGCTCTTCTGCTGCCGCTCGCCTCGGCTGCGATCATCGCGCTTTTCCTGCGCCGCGCGCACAATGTCGCTGCCACGCTCTCGGTCATCGCCGCCGCGGTCGTCGCCGGATTTTCGATCCACCTTGCGCTGAGCAACGAGCGTTTCGAAACGTCCCTCGAGTGGCTGCGCCTCGGCGAATTCTCGCTTTCGCTCGGCATCAAGTTCGACGATCTCGCCGCGCTCATGCTCGTGATCGTCGGCATCGTCGGGCTCTGCGTGCATGTCTTCTCGCTCGGCTACCTGCGCGACGATCCGTCGAAGGCCCGCTACTTCGGCGGCCTGTCGATCTTCATGTTTTCGATGATCGGCATCACCCTCGCCGATAATCTTTTCATGATGTTCATCTTCTGGGAGCTCGTCGGCTACAGCTCCTACGCGCTGATCGGACACTGGTATGACCGCCCGTCCGCCAGCGCCGCCGCCAAGAAAGCGTTTATCGTAAACCGCGTTGGCGACTTCGGATTTTTGCTCGGCATCATCATGTGCTACTGGGTCAACGGCACGGTCAATCTCACCGAGCTCTCCCAGGGCAACGCCATCGCCAGCACCGCGATCCCGCTGCTCCTCTTCTGCGGCGCCGTCGGCAAGTCCGCGCAAATGCCGCTCCAAGTCTGGCTCCCCGACGCGATGGAAGGCCCGACGCCCGTCTCCGCGCTGATCCACGCCGCGACGATGGTCGCCGCCGGTATCTACATGCTTTGCCGCATCAATGCGCTGATGGTGCCCGAGGCGCTTAATGTCATCATGTGGGTTGGCACCGTGACCGCGCTCTACGCCGCGCTTTGCGCGATCGTTCAAAGCGACATCAAGAAGGTCCTCGCTTATTCCACGCTCTCCCAACTTGGCTACATGGTCGCCGCGTTCGGACTCGGTTCGCTGGTCGTCGCGCACGACGCCGATGGCGCCCGCCACTCGATGCTGCTCGCAGCCGGCGTGGGTGCGGCGATGTTCCATCTGACGACGCACGCCTTCTTCAAGGCGCTCATGTTCCTCGGCTCCGGCTCCGTGATCCACGGCTGCCACCACGAGCAGGACATCTTCAAGATGGGCGGCCTCGCGAAGAAGATGCCGCTCACGTTCGTCACGTTTACGATCGGCGTCGCGGCAATCATCGGCTTCCCGTTCCTCTCCGGCTTCTTCTCGAAGGACGCGATTCTTCTCCTGGCTTACGAAAAGAACACCGCCGTCTTTGCGATCCTCGCTTTCGTTGCCGTCCTCACCGCGCTCTACATGGTTCGCCTTTGGAAGATCACCTTCCTTGGCACGCCGCGGAGCGAACACGCCGAACACGCGCACGAAGGCGGTCTGACGCTCACTGCGCCGCTCGTGGTGCTCGCGATCTTGTCCGTCGTTGGTGGATACACCGCCTTTTATCCCAATGTCTTTTCGGGCGTGTTCGCGTTGATCCCGGTCGCGCACGGCGCCACCCATACGGTCATTCTCGTCACGAGTATCCTGGTGATGACGATCGGCGCGCTCGCCGCGCTCTTCCTCTACAAGCCGGCTGCGACCGATTCGCTCGAGCAGAAATCTCCCGGCGCCTTCAACGCCCTGGTCGCGCTGCGCAACAGTTTCGACGCCGCCTACGACTATTACGTGGCGAAAGTGCAGCAGCGTTTTGCGATGCTGCTCAACTTCCTCGAGCAGATCTTCCTCGCCGGCCTGATCATCCGCGGCTTCGCCGGCATCGTCGGTCTCTTCGGCCTCGGTGCCCGCGCGCTGCATGTGGGCAAGCTCAACGTTTACGTTTACTGGTTCCTCGGCGGCGCCGTCGTCCTGTGGCTGTTCGCAACCGGAGTCCTCTGACCATGAGCCGCAATCTTCACTGGCCGCAAAAAGGCGCCAAAATGCGCAAGAACCAGAAACTCCTTTTTGCGCCTTCTTGCGCTTCTTTGTGGCCCTGTTCGGCCTGAATTTTGCGATGAGCAATCTGCCCTTCGATCCTCTCCTCGTCTCGATCGCTGCGCCGCTCGCGCTGGCCCTTGCCATCGCGCTGGGCCTGCCGAAACGCTGGTCGATCAAGCTCGCCTACGTCGCGTTCGCGATCCCCGCGCTCCTCGCGCTGCACGTCTGGTTCTATTTCGGCGATGCCGCCAAGGAGTCCGGCTATGCGTTTCTGCGCACGTATTCGACCGGCTTGGACGCCTACGGCATCACGCTGAAACTCGGCCTCAACGGCATCTCCCTCCCGCTTTTCGTCCTGGCCGGCCTCGTCGGACTCGCCGCCGGACTCTACGCGATCCAATCGCAAGCCGAGCGTCTCAAGATCTACCTCATGCTGCTGCTCATCATGCAGGCCGGCTTGATGGGTGTGTTCGCGAGCGTCGATGTCTTCTTCTTCTACTTCTTCCACGAACTCGCGCTGATCCCGACCTTCATCATGGTCGGCGTCTGGGGTGGACGCGACCGCGGCTATGCCGCGATGAAGATGACGATCTATCTCACGCTTGGCGCGATGATCTCGCTCGCCGGCCTGATCGCACTCTACGTGAAGAGCGGCGCCGAGTCCTTCGATCTGATCGCGTTGCGCGCGGCGCTCACCGCCCAGCCGATCGCCGAGACGCTGCAGAACAATATTTTCGCGCTCCTGATGTTCGGCTTCGGGATTCTCGTTTCACTGTGGCCGCTGCACACCTGGGCGCCGCTCGGCTACGGCGCGGCGCCGAGCTCGAATGCGATGCTCCACGCCGGCGTGTTGAAGAAATTCGGTCTCTACGGCCTCATCCAGATCGGTCTTCCACTGCTGCCCGCCGGGTTTCTTCACTGGTCCGGTCCGCTCGCCTGGCTCGCGGTGATCGGTAACATCCTGATCGTCGGATTTATCACCATCGCCCAACGCGACCTGAAACAAATGGTCGGTTACAGCTCCGTGATGCACATGGGTTATGCGTTCCTCGGGATCGCTGCGGGCACGACGCTCGGCGTTGGCGGCGTGGTGTTGATGATGGTCGCGCACGGGTTTTCCGTCGCGCTGCTCTTCCTGCTTTCCACGTCGATTTACCACCGCACGCACACCTTCGCGATGGATGAGATGGGCGGGCTCGCGCAAAAAGCCCCGGTCCTCGCCGCGTTCTTCGTGGCGGCGACCTTTGCGAGCATCGGTCTTCCCGGCTTCGCCAACTTCTGGGGTGAACTAGCGATCTTCGTTTCGCTGTGGAACTTCTCGCCGCTCGTCACCGTGCTCGCGGTCGCGGGCGTGATCATCTCCGCAATCTACGGCCTGCGCGCCTCGGCGAATGTCTTCTTCGGTCAGCCGACCGAACAGTTCACCGCGGTGATGGCGCAACATCCGGCTACCGACCTCCGTTGGTCCGAGAAAACGCCCGCGCTCATCCTGCTCGTTGCGCTCCTCTTCATCGGTTTCTGGCCGAAATCCGTGTCGACCCACATCAACGCCGCGCTCGCCGACGTCGTTCCCGCGCCCGCCGCTGCCGTTCAAACCGCTTCCCGCTAAACACGCGAAAGTCCGCGAAATGAAAACCTCTGTTCTGAATTTTGCGCCCTTTCGCGTGTTTCGCGGGCGACTCTTCCTTCTGCAATGACTCTCGAAGCCGCCAAAATCGCCGCCGGCCTGAACGAATGGTCCGCCATCGCGCCTGAACTCGCGCTCGGCTGCCTCGCGCTCTTCCTGCTCGTCCTCGAGATGGTGCTGCCGAAGAAGCACCACGACCAGATCGGCACCGTCGCCATCCTCGGGCAGATCGGCATCCTTGCTTACGTCGCGTTCAACTTCCACGCGGCCTCCCTCGGACGAGACACCTTCAACGGCCTCCTGCATCACGGCTACGGCGGTCAGACGATGCGCGTGTTCTTCCTGCTGTCGTCGATCTTCACCTGCATTCTCGGTCGGGTCGCACTCGCGAAACAGATCATCCCGCGGATCGAATTTTATCACGTCGTGCTCGTCGCCACCGGCGCGATGATGCTGCTGGCGCAGGCGAATCACTTTCTGCTGCTCTTCGTCGCTCTCGAAACGCTGACGATCGGTCTCTACATCCTGGTGAGCTACTTCCGCGCGAGTGCGATCTCACTCGAAGCCGGGCTGAAATACCTGGTCATGGGTGCGCTCAGCTCCTCGATGCTGCTCTTTGGCATCGTGCTGCTTTATGGCGTCGCGGGGAATCCGGCACTCGAGGGCTACACGTCGGCATCGATGAACTTCACGGATCTGACGCGGTTCCTGGCGCTGAATCCCGACAACTTCCTCGCGAGCGTGGGCATCGTGCTCGTGCTCTCCGGCATCTGTTTCAAGATCGGCGCGTTTCCTTTCCAAATCTGGGTGCCCGATGTTTACCAAGGCGCGCCGACTCCCGTCACCGCGTTCCTCGCCGTCTCTTCGAAGGCCGCAGGTTTCGTGATGCTCCTCCCGCTCGTGATGACGGTCTTCGCGTCCTACGCTTCGCTGGTCACGACGGTCCTGACCGTGATTGCTGCCGCGACGATCCTTTTCGGCAACATCGCCGCGCTTACGCAGAACAACGTCAAACGCCTCATCGGCCTGTCCGGTGTTTCGCACGCCGGCTTCCTGTTGCTCGGCGTCGTTGCTGCGCCGCTCGTGCCGACCGCCGTCGGCGCCGTGCTCTTCTACCTCTTTGCCTACCTGATCGCTTCGTTCGCGGTCTTCGGCGTGATGACGCATCTCGCCGGCGCGAACGACGCCGACCAGGAACTCGATCATTACACCGGTCTCTCGAAGGAAAGTCCTTTCCTCGCGGCGGTCCTCGCGGTCGCGCTCGGCTCGCTCGCCGGCATTCCGCCGCTCGCCGGCTTCATGGGCAAATTTTTCGTCTTCGTCGCCGCGTTTCGCGCCGAACTCTACGGCCTGCTCGCTGTGGCGATCGTGGGTGTGGTGATTTCGATCTATTATTACTTCGGCTGGATCAAAGCCGCGTTCTTCGAAACGTGGCAGCCGACTGACGCTCCGGTGAACCCGCGCCCCGCGCGCACGCCGGTCGGCTTCACCGCCGGCCTTTCCCTCGCTTCGCTGGCGCTGCTCTCGATCCTCTTCGGCCTTTATCAAGGCCCGCTCGGCGCCTGGCTGCTGGCTCGCTAGCGCGAGCCAGTTATCCGGACCGCGTGAGCTGAGCGGCGAAGTTATCGTCGCACCGTGTCTCGCAGCCCGGCGACATTGCGCACTCCGCTACGACAGATGGGGATTTCGACGATCGGCGCGTGAGCACTGCGCCGGCTAGCCTAACGGTGATCAGAAATCCGGGCCGAGTCCGCACATGCTTCTCCTTTGAGTTCACGTGTAGGCGGGTCTATTCGCGGTTTCTGAACTGCGTTGCTCCGGCTTAGAACGACACCGTTGCGGAGATGTGACCGTGTGAATTGCCGCCGGACGCGGCCGGCAGTTCCTTCAGTTGCCAGCCGTAAGCCGCGCGCAGCATGAACGCCCGGCCGAAGCGATGGTTCAGGCCCACGCCGGACGCGACCAGTTCGGTCGTGTCCCCGAAAGGTCCCAGATTGTGAAGCGCAGCGGTGTCCAGAAAGACGAAGAAGTCGGCTTGGTCGCGGGCCTTGAACAGCGAAAACGTCGGCAAATGCAGCTCGTTATTTACGAGCACGCCTTCGTCGCCGAACGCGGTGCTCTCGCGATAGCCTCGCACTCCTGACACGCCGGCTCCGTTGAGCTGCTCCATGCCGAGCAAGGGACCGCTGGAGAACTGCGAACTGAGCGTCGAATTCCAGGAAAACCCGCGGGGCAGTTGCTGCGCGAACTGCATTTCGAGCCGCCCGTAAACGTAGTCGGCGGTGGCACCGGCGCGCGACGCCCGGAACGCCGCGTTGTCGTTGCGGCCGGTCAATCCGCCGGGGCTGGCAAAGAGCGAGGCGGAGAATCCCACGCGGTGCGTCTCGCCGCGGCGCGAAGCGCTGACCGTAGCGCCGAACTGAGCGATGTGGGTGACGTTGTCGGTGATCGGAATCGCGGCGAACTCGAGCGTGTTGTCCGAGTATTTGAAATCCGCCGCAAAGCTCAGGCTGCGTTCCCAGCCGCCGGCGGTTTTGGACAGCGGAACACCGAACCGCGCGCCGGCCTGCCATGAGGTGCCTTCCTGGGTGAGTGGAGCGGGCAGGGCGGATTCGATCGTCGCATAGGAACCGAAGAACACGAGTGAATGGCCGGACTCGAACGTGGTGCCGTAGTTTCCCGCGTGGCTGACGGAATGCGCGAACTTCGGATCCGCGGAGAGGTTATAGCCGAGCGTGTCGCCGCGACCGAAGGCGTTGCCCCACGACCAACCCGCGTTGACGCGATTCTCGTCGGTCACGGCCGTGCCGGAGTTATTGTAGCCGGCGGTGAGATTCCATGGACGGGTCTCCAGCGTGCGGAGGACGAGTTTGGTCGTGCCGGACGTCGCACCGGGTTCGGCGGCGACCACTACGCGACGATAGCCGTCGCGGTTCAGCCGGTCGACGCCGGCCTGCACGGTGGCGGCATCGATCTCGTCGCCCGCGGCCAGCGGCACCGCGGCACGGTAGGAAGCCTCGGAAAAATATTTTGCTCCTTCGATCTGCAGCGGGCCATCCAGTTTCGCCCGCTGCACGACGATGCGGAGAACACCGTGCGTCACATCCTGCGGCGGCACATAGACCGTGACGAAGGAATGCCCCTGCTGCTGGAGCCAATGCCGCAATGTCGCTGCCGCCAACTCGGCCAGCTCAGGAGAGAGCGGCGCACCGATGTAGGGCTCCATCAGCGTCGCGACCTCTTGATCCTGAAGGACCGGTGTGCGGGACGCATCGAATCCGGTGCCTTCACGGGGTGTAGCCGAGAGGTCGGCGGGTTCTAGGATGCAAACAATGCCGCGCACGACCCCCAAGGGTGCGGGCGTCGCGGTCGACGCGTGCATGAGGCCGGCCAGCGAGAGCCAGAGAATCAAATAGATATTAGTTTTCATATCGGTCCGGTCACAAGCTGGGGTCCCCGTTATACACTCTCTGCACCATGTTTCGGATCGCGGCCGTCATTTGGTCGGAAATTTCAAATCTGGTTTCGAGGGTAGCGTGGGTCTCCAACTTAGGCAGAGCATAAGCCTGCAGAAACTGCTCGGGCGTAGCATCCCGCGGAAGGATTCGGAGTGCCGCGATCTCCTGCACCAACGCATCTCCTGCTTTCATAAGTTCCGTTCCGCCGTAGCCGGCCGCGATGATCGAAGTGACATCAGCCGTGGACGGGTCGGACGATTGTGATTTATAGCGGGCTACAATTTCGGCGGCCTGCTTCAGTTTCGGTGCGTTGAGTTCGTCTATGATCGCCGGTAGCAACTTGGCCATTCCTGGGGGCAATGCCATGTTCCGGTCGAGGAGCCGGATAAACGCTTCTGAGAGAGTCTTTGCGACTTTGTCCCGAGCACCCGGGCGATTTGCGTCGGCATCGAACATGAATGTATTCAAGTCCGTTTGCGCGGAGGAACCGAGTAACGCCCAGCCGTCTTTCAGCGCGTTAGCCAGATTGCCCCCCATTACTACCGACAGCGTGTTGGTCGGGGACAAATGGAGGTTGTAGCCCGACAAGTGGAAATTACCGCCGATGACGAGGTCCCCGGTGTGGGCGTCGGTGTTGGCGACGAGCTGGGTGAAGTTGAGATGCGAGGGATGAAGCGTGAGCGTGCCGTCAACCAGCGAAATGTCATACACCGCCAGCGGGTGACCGGACGTGGCTTGGTCGAACTCGATCACCGGCCGGATCACATACTCACCGGATGGGGTGTTCTGCGAGAGGCCGATGGGCGTGAGGATCGGCAAGCCGTTCTCCACCGTTCTCCGGTAGACGCTATACCCGATTTGGAATGGAGGCCCACCGGGCACCGTGCTGCCGGTCAACGTGCTCGTGAGCGGCGGGATTCCTCCCGTAACAGTTGTCAGATCGTCGGCCGTGATCGTAAGCGGGCGGCGCGCAATGGTCACCGAGCCGTTGACGACTTCGGTCACGACATAGTTCTGCGCGGAGCCGGTATTGATGAAGCCGATCTCGTAGTTTCCCGGTGCGGTAGTGACGGAGAATTCACGGCCCAGTCTCACACCACTGAGCACGGCTGCCGTATCCGCGCCGACCAACCCGCTGACGGAGAATCCCAACGTCGGAACAGGATCGCCATAGTAGGTGGTCACATGTTCACCGCGCAACGTGAGTGGCGCGGGCGCGATGGTGAGTTGGCCCGGGATGGTGTGGGTGATCTCGTAATTCTGCGCCGCGCCGGAAACCGTGACATCGAACGAGTAAGTGCCCGCCGGGGTTCCCGTGAGGAAGGCCTCGCCGAGCGAGATGTTGAGCCCCGTGAGCTCCGCCGCCTCCGGGGTTCCGTTGGGTCCGATCAGCGAATAGCCGAGGGCGGGAATCGGGCTGCCATAAACCGCGGTGAGGTTGAAGCCTTCCAGTGTCAAGGGCGCCCGATTTACGGTGAAGGCCGTGGCGTTGGCGGCCGCGTGGCTGAAGACGTAGTTGCCGTGGTTCGCGGTCAGCCCCGAGCCATTGATGGCGTAGGCGCCAACATTGCTGGTGGTGGTGGCGGGCGAGTTCCAGGTCAGCGTGCCGGTCGTGGCGGTGGCGAGGGTTTCGCCGTTCACGAAGCCGGTCACCGTGCCGCTGAAGAGCGGGTTGGTGACGCCGTAAAACCGCGACGCCGGATCGGCGACGTAGGTCAATGTCGCAGGTGTGATGGTGAGGGTTGCGGGAATCGTCGTGATGGCGTAGTTCGGCACGCCGCTCGCGCCGCTGGCGCCAATCTCGTAATTCCCGACGGACGAGGTCGCGGTCGCGGTGGTGCCCCAAGCGTATCCGGTCAGCATCGCAGGCGTGTCGCCGTTGCGAAACCCGGTGAACGTAGGGGTGAAATCCGGATTCGCGGCGCCGTAGGTGCGCGTGGCGTTGGCGAAGACCGCCGTGAGTGGAGCCCGTTCGATCGTGAGCGCGGAGAGGTTGGCGAACGCGTCCTCGAAGATATAGTTGCCGAAGTTCGCGGTCAGGCCGCCTCCGTTGATCGCGTGAGTGCCTGCATTGCTGGCCGGCGTGGCGGGTGAGGTGAAGGCCAGCGCGCCGGGCGTCGCGGTCTGGAGCGTGTCGCCGTTCACGAAGCCGGTCACCGTTCCGCTGAACGCCGGGTTGGCGTCGCCATAAACCCGGCTTGTCGGATGCGCGATATACGTGAGCGTGGCCGGCGTGATCGTGAAGATGCCGTTGACGTAGCTCAATGCGTGCGTGTTCGACGCGGCGCCCGAGGGAACGATCACATACGTGCCGACGTTGACCGCGGAGCCGCCCTGGATCGAAAAGGTGGGCAGCGCGGTGAGATTGGCCGCGGTGCCGCCGCTGTAGGACGCGGTGAATTCCGGCAGCGGCGCACCGTAAAGGCGCGTAAAGTCGTTTGCCCGGATGATCAGCTGCGGCGCCGATGTGATGGAGAAGGCGTTCGCATTGGAGGCGGCCTGCACGAAGACGTAGTTGCCGTGAAGTGCGTTCAACCCGGAGCCATTGAGGGCGTAGGTCCCGGCCGGGCTCGAGTCGGTGGCGTTGGTGGCGAAGGCGAGCGTGCCGGTGGTCGCGGTGTCGAGCGTGTCGCCGTTGACGAAGCCGGTGACCGTGCCGCTGAAGAGCGGATTGGATCCGACCATCGTGCGCGTCGCCGGTGCAGCGACGTAGGTGAGGATGGCCGGGTCGATCGTGAGCGTGCCGTTGACGTAGGAAAGCGAGTGGGTGTTCGAGTCGGCCCCGAAGGGCACGATCTCATACGTGCCGACGTTGATCGCGGGTCCGCCGGTGATGGAGAACTGTGGCAGGATCGTCAGATCGGACGCGGTCCCGCCCGAGTAAGAAGCGGTGAAGGTGGGGTTGGGTTGTCCATACAGGCGCGTGAAGCTGTCGGCGGTGATGACAATGAGACCGGCTTGGGTGATGGTAAAAGCGGTGGCATTCGCGCCGGCCTGCACGAAGACGTAGTTGCCGTGAAGTGCGCTCAACCCGGAGCCGTTGAGGGCATAGGTGCCGGCGGGGCTCGAGTCGGTGGCGGTGGTGCTGAAGGCGAGCGTGCCGGTGGTCGCGGTGTCGAGCGTGTCGCCGTTGACGAAGCCAGTGACGGTGCCGCTGAAGAGCGGATCGGATGCGACGATTGTTCGTGTCGCGGGCGTGGCGACGTAGGTGAGAGTAGCCGGGTCGATCGTGAGCGTGCCGTTGACATAGGCGATGTCATGATAATCCGCCGTAGCTCCCGAGCCGACGATGGTATAGGTCCCCACATTCGTCGCGCTGCCTTCCTGAATCGTGAAAGTCGGCAGCACGATCAGGTCGGTGTCGCTTCCTCCTGTATAGGTGGCGGTGAAGGTCGGCGTCGCGGCGCCGTAGGTTTTGCTTTTGTCGTCGGCGGCGATCGTGAGCAGGCCGTCCAAGCGATAGAGAACCTTCGAGAGGTCATCCCTCGGATCGTCGGGAAACGACACCCCACTGACGCGTTGGAAATTGCTGAGGCCTCCGAGATCGAAGTCCGATCCGTCAGCGGTCGTGGAGGTGTAAAGCAGCTTGCGGCCGGTTCCGGCGAAGAGGTCGGGGCCGACTTCGTTGACGAGCACGCCGCCGGTCGAGGCGAGTTTCGTGGTGCCAGAAGCCGTGATCACGCTGACATCGGTGGCGTCGTTGCGCATCGTCAGATCGCCGGCGGAGGAGAACGTGACGTCGTTCGCGCCGCCGATCATCGCGGAGACCGTCATCCCGGTGCCGCTGTGCACGGCGACGTTACCGGTGAAAGCGATGGCTTGGGGATCGGCCAAATCCGTGTTGAGGATGAATTTGCCGATGGCGTTGGCTGGATTTGTCGCGCTGAAGGAAGTCGCCGTCGAAAAGCCGTTGTAGGTCAGACTCTCGGTCGAGACGACGCCGTTGAAAGTGGTGATGGGAAAGCTCCCGACGCGGATGTTGGGCGCGGCGATCGTGGCGCCCGCTGCGGTGGTGAGACTGGTGACCGTGCCGCCAAAACTGGGTGAAAAAGTCAGCGCGCCGTCCGTGACGTTGGCGAGAGAGACGGTCGCGTTGATCGCGATCGTGCTCGCTGAAAAACTCAGTCCCGCGCCCTCCAGGCCGCCGCTGGCCACCACCACGGGCGCATTCACCGTGATGGTGTCGGTCGCGCTCAGCCAGACGCTATTGTTCGCCAGCAAGGCAACGAGATTGTCAGCGCCGAACTCGTGGTCCTCTCCCGCGTTGGCGTGTTCGTCCCATGTGACGACGGGCGGGGAGATATTGATTCCGGAAGGGAGGTCCGTGGAGCCGGCGACGATCGTGATGTTGTCCGGGTCGAGCAGCAAAGTGCCGCGCTGGCCCGCGGGTGCGGAAAGGTCAGACGTGCCGGCGAACGCCAGGCGACGCTTGCCGGAGACTTCGGCGAAACCGCCATCGCCACCCGTCGCGCCGCCGCGCGCGGACAGGGCACCCGCATAATGCGTGGTATTATCCGCCCACACAATCACCCGCCCGCCATCGGCGGAGGCCGCTGTCGCGCTGGCGTCGAGCGAGGCTGAGGCGGTGATCTGGGTGTTGGCGGCGTTCGCGATCGCCGCATTTTTCCCCTGATAATCACCGCCGATAAGAATTTCGCCGCCGGAACCGTTGGCGTTGTGCGCGATTGCGGTCCCTGAAACCGCGACATTCCCGCCTGCGGACGTGAGGAGAATGCGACCGTCGGGCTGGCGTTCGAGGCCTGTGGCCTTGATCACGCCGGAGTGGTTGACCGCAAGATCGTAGAGACTGCCGCCGGCGGCTTCGAGTTGCGCCTGCGCGGCGGCGATGACGCCGGAATTATCCACGCCGGTGTTCGCGGCGGTTTCGCCCGGCGCGCGGGTTAAGTTCGTTTTGATGACGAAGGCGGGCGCGTCGGGAGAAGCGAGAAAGACCTCCGTGCCGGCGCCGAGACCGGCGGTGCCATTTGGCGCGGAGATGTCGCCGGCGTTTTTCACGGTCTGCGCGAGCAGCAGGACGTTGCCCTCGCGAGCGGTGATCTTGCCGAGATTGACGACGCCGGCGGTGGAATCGCCCGTGAGTGTCAGCGCGCCGCCTTTCAAAAAATCCGCGTCCCCGACATCGAGCGTCGAAGCGAGGAACGCCGCCGTGTCGATCGTCGCGCCCGCGCCGACGAGGATGCCGTTGCGATTGATGAGAAAGAGTTTCCCGTCGGCCTTGAGCGTGCCGAGCAACTGCGAGGGATCGCTGCCGATCACGCGCGCGAGCATGGCGGCGTCCGCTCCGTTTTGCTGGAGGTGCAAGTGCTCGCCGGCACCGATGCCGAACGACTGCCAGTTGACGATCGCGTGGGTCGACCCCTGCTGCAGGGTCATCGTGTTCCCAGTTTGGGTAATCGCGACGTTGCCCGCGGCGACTTGGCTGCCCGCGGGCAGCGCATGAACGGAAAGCGGCACGGCAGGGAGCGCGACCGCGCAGAACGAGAGAGCCAGGCGCCGGGCGCCGGAACGGCTATGCATGGGAGTTGGCTGGAAGGGAGGAATGTTGACCGCGTGAACGGCGCACTCGCGTGGACGAATGCTGCGGAAGCGTGCGTCGTGGCTGACCAAGACCGCTCCCGCTTTCCGGAGAATATCGTAATCTCCAGCCTTTAGCATTTCCCCTAAATAGGGGATGCCGCGCCGTCGTTTAGCGGCCGTTGAGCCAGACGGCCATCAACGAAGCACGGCTCGCGACTCCGAATCGCCGGAATACTTCCCGCACATGCGTGTGCGTCGTGTGAAAACTCTGATCGAGCTTATGCGCCATTCCTTTTTCGGAAGCATCCGTGAGGAGCAGCGCGAGGACCTTGCGCTGCATGGGCGAAAGGGGATTGCGTGCGATCAACAGCCCGTGACTGAGCAGCGCCTGTCGGTGAAACCACGCGACTCCGCGGAGCGCATATGCGGCGAATTCGAGCTGGCGGCGCGTGAAGGGCCGATGCGGGCGTTTGCGGTCGAAAACGAAGTGCGACTCGGTGTCGACGTTCACGGGGAACGAAATCCAAATGCGATCCGTGATGCCGATGCTTTTGTAGAAGATGCGATAATGAGCGGTGCGTCGAAATGCCTTCATGTCGACGAGGCGTCGCATCTCGATCGCGCGAAACTGGCCCGCTGCTTTCGCCACGGCGATCGTCGTCATCGCCGTCTGCGGCGTGTCCTGTTCTTTGATCCCGGCCACGGAGAGCGCGAGACCGGACGGCGTCGGATGCAGGAGTTTGACGGCGCGTGCGCGCCAGCCGTGCTGAGGATCCTGCATCGCGGCCGCGCCGTGGCGCATGCGCACGGCGCCCACCCAGAAGGCGTCGTCCGCTCCGATCGCTTCCGCGATGGACTCGATCAAGAAAGCGAGCGCCGCATCGGACTCGGATGCCTGAAACTGCGCCAGCTTATCCCAGATCTGAAGGGCCGATTGCCGGTCGCGATCCTGCAACATCGGTTGCATGCGGTCGCCGCCCCCTCGGGGGGCCTCGTCGAGAGGCCGCTTCATTGGCCCTTCAAATAGGCGACGACATCCGCGACGTCCTGTTCGCTCATTCCGAGCTGTTGCGCGTTCAGCATCAGCGAGCGTCCCATCATCCGGCGCTGCTTCACGCGATCCTGCGGAATCATCTGCGTGAATCCACCCGTCGATTGCACGATCAGCGGGTCGCCGCCGGAGTGAACCAGGCCGTGCACTTTCTCACCGTTCTTCAACTCGACCTCGCTGCCCGCGTAGCCGTGCGCGATGTCCACGGACGGTTGCAGAATCGCGCGCACGACCACCTCGGTTGGTTGCCGCTGCGCAAAACCCGTGAGCGCCGGACCGTGTTCCACCCCCGCGTCGCCGATCCGGTGGCACAACAAGCACGCTTGCGCGAGCGTCGCGCCGCGCGTCGCGTCGCCTTTGAGCGACAACACCGCTTCCACGCTGGCCGCCGCTTCCGCGGCGCGATCGGGCTCTGGCACGGTGATCGCACTGATTTCGACGGTGTCGGGATCATACAGTTTCCGTCGCTTCAATTCCTCCGCGAGGCCGTGCTCCTGCCAGCGAGTATCCTTGTAGTTCATCAGCCACCACGTTGCGTGCTGTCGCACGCGTCCATCCGCCTGTTCGGCGATGTCCACCAGTGCCAGCGCCGCTTCGCGCGTGGGCACAAACGCGATCGCCGTCACGGCCGCAAGCCGGTCCATTTCGCTCAGTTCCTTCGCTTTCGCTCTCGTGGTGAAGTCGCCGACGGCCGCTGCGGGCGTCAACCGCCACGCCAGGCCCGCGCGCGCCGCGCTCCATTTCAGCGGTTCGTTCTCGCTCATTTCTGCAGCGAGGGCGGCGTAAACGTCTGCTTCCTTGCCCGTGCAGCCCGTGCCCCACGCTTCGAGATACGCGCGATCCTTCCCGTCGTAGCCGAGGGCCACGGCCAGCAACACATCCTTTGCTTCCGCGAAACTCATGTTGCGCATCGCCAGGGCTGCTTCGCGCCGCACGGCGGGGGACGCGTCGGTAGCGAGCGTTCGCGCGTGCTCCAGCACGCGGTGCTCGACTCGGCGCAGCGCGCGAAACGCCGCGATCCGCATCATCGGATCCTCTGCTTTCAACTGCGCTTCGACCTTCGCCACGCCTTCCTGGCCGAGCTGCGCCAGCAACCACACGGCGCGGGCACGGAAATACGGATTCTCTTCCTCCAGCAACTTCGCCACCGCCGAAATCACTGACGCACCCTGCGCCTTTAATTTCATGAAACCGAGCGCGCGCACATTTACAGCCGGGCTCTTCAAGGCAGCGATTTGTCCCTCGGTCGTCGTCAGATCCAGTTTCGGCGCGACGCCTTTGAATCCTTTCGGCGCGATGCGGTAGATCGTTCCACGCACCTCGTCATCGAGGTCCTGGTGCCCACCGACGCGCGGATCGAACCAGTCCGCGACATAGATCGCGCCGTCGGGACCGACCGCGACATCCGCGGGGCGGAAAAGCGTTTTCAACTCGCGCGTGATGGAGCGATGTCCGCCTTTGAAATCCACGCCCGCGAACTCCTCTTCGACGTTCGTCGTCATGAACGCGAAACGTTCCAGCGCATAGCCCGCGCCGTCCGCTTTCGGGAAATATCCATACAAGGTATTCCGCGCCGATTCCGCGCTGATCAAGAGCCCGCGCCATTCCTTCCCCAATTCGTCGCCTTCGACGAACGCGATGCCCGTCGGCGCACCGCCGCCGTAAACATCGCCCGCGGGGATCACGCCAGGATCTTCCTGGCGCCATTCGGCCACGGGCGTGGTCTGGCCCGGACGCCGATCGGCATGCCACGTGCGCTGGCCGTCGCGCGACGAAAAGCCCGTGAATCCATACTCCATCAGCCAGGTCGTGCGACACGCGGGCGGATCGTCGTTGTCGTTCTGATACACGTCGCCGAATGACGTGATGGTTTGCTCGTAGCTGTTGCGGAAACCGTGCCCTATGATCTCGGCGTTCGTCCCATCCGGTTGCATCCGGACCGCGAAGCCGCCGGTGTAAACATGTCCGTCGTCGCTCACGGCGCCGGCGATGTCTTCCGTGCGCCAGCTGAAGAGCGGCGTGGCGCCGTCCGCGAGTGGATTATACTGACTGCCGATACGAAACGTTTTTCCCGAGCGATCCGTGAAAAACGCGCCGGCGTTGCCTTGATTGAAATACCACAGGCCATCCGGTCCGAACGTCACCGAGTGCAGCGAGTGATCGTGATTCCGCCCGTTGAAACCGGTCAGCAGGACCTCGCGCTTGTCCACGCGCGCGTCGAACTTTCCGTCGCGGTCGACGTCCGTATAGACGATCAGATCCGGCGCGTTCGAAACGATGATCTGGTTGTCGATCACCGACACGCCGAGCGGCGCGATCAGTTCCGGTTCCTGCACAAAGGTCCACGCTTTGTCGGCGCGAACGTTCTTGTTCAAATCCGCGATCACCACGATGCGATCGCCTTTCGGTTCGCGATTCTGGTGGCGCCGATAGTTCACGCCTTCGGCGATCCAAATGCGGCCCTCGGCGTCGATATCCATGTTCGTCGGATTGCGCAGCATCGGTGTGCGCGCCCACACGGTGACCTCCAAACCTTCCGGCACGCGGAACATGTCCGGCGGCACGATCGTCGGCAGCGGCTCGGCGGCGATGTCCGGCTTATCGTCGAGATTCGCCTTCATGTCCTCGTCGGTCACGCGCGACTCCACGCCATTGGCCGGAACCTCCACGCCCGCCAGCCACAGCGCTGCATTCAACACGAGTTTCCGCTGATCGTCGTTCGCCCAGTTCGCGTGAAAGTGTCCGCCGGTAAATCCGAAACCCCGACCGCGCCCTTCCTGTTCGCTCGCCCAGACGACGTGCTGCAGATCTCCGCGCGCGACAGCCGCCCGCACGGCGGGATTGCCTTCATGCGGACCATCCGCGCGCTGCATCGTGCTCGCCGGCGGCACCGCGCTCAGCAGCGGCGTGATTCCGCGCATGCCTTCACGGAAACGCAGATTAAAATACCATTCGTCGCGGCTCATGAAGTTCCGCACGCCGCGCGTCACCGGATGCTCCGGCAGCGACTTGAAATCGGGCGTCCATGACGGGTTCACGGACCAGTCGACTTCGAACGCGCCGCCCATCCAATCGACGAACTCTTTCTGCCCTTTGTCTTTCGTCGGTTCGACCGCGTAGTGAATCAATCCGAGCCCTACGCCGCGCTTCACCAATCGATCGATCAACGCCAGCCGTTCGCCCTGCAGCAGCGGATGTCCCGGTCCGCCGTCGCTGTAGAGGATGATCGCATCCGCGTCTTCGAGCGCGGCGTTGTCGTCCACTTTTTCCCCGTTCTCCTGCTTCGTCGGCCAGTTTTCGGTGAACACCTTCACCTCTACGCCTGGGACGGTCGCGAGGCATTTTTGAAACAACATGCAGCCTGCGCGATGCTCGTGCGCGCCCGGCGCATGGCTCGCCGCGCCGGCGATAAAAACGATCTTTTTCGTTTCGGCAGTCGCGCCGAAAAGCGAAGTGACCAGGAGGAGCAGGGCGGCAGGGACGGTGAGCAGCTTCATCGATTTGCGAAAAGTGTGGAAGAGCGCGGAGCCTCGTTCGGCTCAGGTGGGGGAACGCGAGACTAAGCTTTGCGTTCGCCATGCGGTCAAGGAACCAAGCCGTCGAACCGTTCAACGCGTCCGAATCACCATTCCCTTCTTGCCCCTTTCGCCCCTCTTTGCGGCCATGCTGCCACGCGCATGAGAATCACCGGACTTGCCCTCGTCCCACCGCCCACCGCCGCCGATCTTCCCAAAGTCACGCCCGAGCTGCTCGCGTCCGTGCTCGCGCGTTATTCGCGCAGCAACGAAGGCATCGGGCAGATTCTGTCCAAGGTCGACCTGGCCAATCCCGATGCCTCCATCGACCGCATCCTGAAGTTCGTAGACTACGGCCATGCGTCGATTGGCGGGCTTACCGGCGGACTGGCGATCGCGCTGGATGACGTTTCGATGTGGCTCGCGTATAAAATCTTTGAGATCGCGCAGATGGCCGACGGCCAGGAATCGAGCACGCGCTACATCACGATGGCCGCGACGAATCTCCCGTCGGCGCAGGAGCTCGGCATCCCTGACGACCTCGCCGGTCGCTGGTGCGACGTGATGGCCGCTTCGTTCGCCGCCTATAATTGCGAATACGCGCGCCTCGATGCTGCCGCGCTCGCGAATCCGTCGCTCGTCCGTCTTCCACCGGACGCGAAGCCCGCGGTCGTCACGCGCCTTCGCAAGAACTACGCGCTCGATCGCGCGCGTTATTTCATCCCCTTTGCCACGCGCACGAATCTCGGACTCGTCCAATCCTCTCGCATGTGGGCGACGACGGTGAAGCACCTCGATTCGCTTCCACACCCCGAGGCTCGGGCAGCCGCGAAACTCATCCGCGACGAGTTGTTGAAACAGTCGCCGCGCCTCATGCGCCACAGTTTCGCGGAGAAATCCTATTCCGCCCAAGCCGAGCAGGAGCTCGCTACGAGCGTGAAGTTCGGACTCGAACAGCTCTCCTCCGCGCCGCTCGCCGATGAATGCTGGGTTCACGTCGAGCGCGCCGCCCCGCCGTTTCTCCCGGAAACTCAATCCGTCGCCGAAGCGTTGCGGCATCGCGCGAATCGCTACGGTTATCAAGGCACCGCCACGCGCCGCATGCGCGTGACGTTTGCCTGGAACAACATGGCGCTGGCCGAACTGCGCGACCTTAACCGCCATCGCACCGGCCACCGCTACACGCCGCTAATCCAGGTGGGTTTTTATCTTCCGGCGGAAATCGACCGCGCACCGCATGCGGCCCTGTTGCAATCGCAGCTCGAGCTCACGCGCGAACTCCTCCGCCGCGGCTCGCCGGCTTATGTTTATTCGCTGCTCCTCGGCGCGCAGACGCCGTTCGAGCACAGCACGCATGCCGACAAGTTCATCTACGAAGCCGAACTTCGCACCGGCATGGGCGCACATTATCGCTACGCGGAACATCTCAGCGCGGCGCTGAAAGGATTTTTTCAACACGTTCCCGAGGCGCGCGATTGGGTCGTCGAAGGCACCGCCGAACCCGAGTAAGCCGGGCCGGAAGCGTCAGGTTTCGATCCGAAAACAATCCGAGAAGCTCGCACCCATTGCCAATGCGGCAGTTAAAGGTTGCCGCTGCCGACAGCGCCACTTTCGCTTCTGCGTCGCGCATGAAGCTGTCCAGCTCGATCTTCGTTGTCGTCCTCATGGCGAATACGAGCAGCTCCCTCTTTGCTGCAGCGTTGGGTGACGCCGACTATCGGCGCCGACATGATTCTTTCACGCCCCGGGCGTCGATTCGGCCGGATGTTTCCACTCCCGCGCGCACGACCGGCGTTGACCTCGCGCCGCAACGTCCGCCGGTTCACGACACCACGGCGTCGCCGGCGGCGCGGTGGCTTGGTTTTCGCGGGGTTGAAAGGACGCGCGCCCAAGCCGAGATCGCGCCTCAGGTGACGCGAGGCCGCGCCGCTTCGCCTTCTGAGCATCGCGTCGTGCTCACACCTGAGCGCCGTCGCGCTTCGGCGGAAGTAAAGTCCGTCGGCCGGCTCGCGAAATTTCAACCTCCCTCCGGTTCAGCTGCGTCCGTTCAAATCGGCCGCACGCCTTCGCTCACGCGCAAGGGCACCACTGCGAAGCTGAATCGATTTGTTTTCCGTCGCGCGGGCGGCGATTCGCCCGTGCCGCGCTAGATCACGAACTGCATGAACACGTTTCGCCTTCTTCAATTCAACATGCAGTTCGGCCAGCGCTGGGATGACGCCGATCCCGACCGCGCTCCGATCGATCTGGACGGCTCCATCGCGGAAATCCGGCGTCATGACGCGGACATCATTCTGCTTCAGGAAGTCGAACAGGCGTTACCCGGCGGCGTGCAGGCGGATCCGCCGCCGAATTTGACCCGCATCGCCGCCGAGCTTCCCGGCTATGACAGTTGGTTTTCCTATCCAAAATCCGATCCGCGCGAACTGCCCTTCGGCATTGGTCTGGCGATTTTTTCGCGCACGGCGCTCCGGCATTGCACGCGACTCGAGCTGCCGTCTCCGCCGGTGGAGTTCGACTTCCTTGGAACCAGAACCACGCCCACGGACCGGCTGATGATTGGTGCGCGCACGACTGTGCTCGGGCGAGAGATCCAGATTTTCAATACACACCTGCTCGCGTTTTTCATGCTCGGCAGCTCGAGCCAGGATCATCCGCAACAACGCGAACTGATCGCGGCGCAGCTCGCCGCGTCGAAGCTGCCCACGATTCTCGCCGGCGACTTCAACGTCAGCCGGCATGATTCGCTCGTGGCTCAATTCGGCGGGATCGGTTTCGCAACGGTGCAGCAAACGGAAATCACCTGGCGCCGCCGGCCGTTCGTGCTGGATCACATTTTCTACAACGCGCCGCTCAAGCCGCTGCACCACGCCGTGGTGCCGACGCCGGCCAGCGACCACCACGCGCTCGTGGCGGAATTCACTTTTGATGACGGCGCGCTCCCCTCAGAGGCGGGGAAACCCTAAGGCGCTACTTCGCGCGGCGGATGCGTTCTTTTTCGTCTTCGCGTTCTTCCTCGAGGCGGGCGCGTTCGCTGGAGATTTGCTGCTGGATCTTCTGATACTCGTCGGCGTTGCCGGCGGCGAGGGCATCGTTGAGCTGCTTTTTTAGGAAGATTTCGCGCTCGGCGATCTTGCCTTGGTAAACGCGATCGATTTCCGCGAGGCGGCTTTTCTGTTCGTCGCTGAGTTTGCGGCCGGCATCGGGATCGGACTTGGCGAGCCGTTCCATCGCGAGTTCGTAGGCACTTTTCATGGGCAGGAGGGTTGAAGCACGAAACACATGAAAGACACGAAAGAAAACAAGCGGAGGCCGCGGAGCTGGGAAGACGTTTAAGGGAAACGCACGGCGAGGAGGAGGGTGAGAGCGACGAAAGCGACCGGCGGCCAGAAACCGCGGGACCAGCCGCGCCATTTGGCGGCGTAGCCGGCGGCCATGGTGGCGAGGAGAAGGGCGAAGGTGGCCGGACCCAGCCAGGTGACGTGGAAAGTGGCGTCGAACCAGGCGCCCGGAATGATCGCGAACAGGCGGACGCCGTAGTCGATGGCCCAGAGCAAAAGGACGGCGGCGTGATTGGCGATTTCGCTGCCGAAAGTGAAGCCGACGAGACCGCACAGCAGGGAGATGAAGCCCGTGAGGATGACGGCGGAAGACGCGGGGATCAGCCAGAGGTTGGCGATGAGGGCGCCGGGAGTGAAGAGTTCAAAGAACATCACTCCCGCGAGGGCGCTGACAAGCGAAGCGGCGATGCCGAGCGAGAGGGCGGCGAGCGTGGCGCGCCAAGTCGAAGCGAGCAAGTGATGCCGCCAGCTCCATGAAACCGGCGGCAGATCGCGGAAGAGCGCGAGTTTTGCCTGGAGTTGGTCGGAGAGCGGAAGTCCGAGCAGCAGGAGCGCGGCGACGATGCCGTAGCTCAGCTGAAAGCTGGCGCTGAAAACCTGCAGCGGTGCGATGAGGATGACGAGCAAGGCGGAGGCGGTGAGCGCGGCGATGGGATTGCGCGGGGTGCGGAGGACGAGCGAGGTTTGGACCAGTGCGACCATGAGGAAGGCACGCACGGCGGAGGGGGCGGCCCCGGTGATGTCGACGTAGAGCCAGAGCGCGACGAGACCGATGACGAATTGCAGCAGGCGTGGCAGGCGCAGCAGCAAGAGCAGCGCGTGTAGTCCGGCGGCGATGACGGCGATGTGGAGGCCGCTGATCGAGAACACGTGCATCGTGCCGGTTTGGCGGAAGAGCGTGTCTTGTTCGTCGGTCAGTTCATTGCTGCGGCCAAGGAGCATCGCGCGGAGGACGCCGACGAATTCGGGACGTTTGGGGTCGACGCCGGCGCCAAGGATCGAGGTGAAGCGATCGGCTTGGCGCCCGCAGAAACGGTAGTAGGCGTGAGCCGGGCGTTCTTCGTCGAGGACGAGGGCGCGGGAGAACCGGAAGTTCACGCCGGCGTCGGCGAGGTATCCATCGAATGAATTCGGCGCGGGATCGCGCGGAAGGCTGGCGATGACGCCGCGCGTCGAGATGACGGCCGTGCGAAGAGGAGGCGGCGTGTCGGCGCGGAGCGTGACGGAGAAGTAAACGCGTTGTCCGACAAGTTCGTCGAGCGGAGCGTCGGCGCGGACGATGCGGCCGATACCGCTGGCGCGATGAGGTTCGATTTGCGGAAAAACGCGCTGCACCTCGATGGAAACGCGGGCTTCGCGAGGCGGGAGTTGATCCCAGTCGGCGATGCGCGGGCGATGAAGTGTATAGCTCGCCATACCGGCGAAGAACATCGAAGCGACGAGCGCGGGGCGGAAGAGCGGGCGGGGATTTCGGACCGTGGCGATGGCGACGACGGCTGCGCTGGCGGCGAGCGCCAGAACAACGGACAGCGGGGCGAAATCGCGAACGCGGGCGGCGGCGAGACCGGCGATCAGGGGAATGACCAGCCACAACAGAGGCGCGCGGTGGCCGAGACTGCGGCTGGACATGCGCGGAGGATCAAACGGGTTAATGCCAATAAATGAACATTAATTTGAACCACGGATGGACGCGGATGAACACGGATTCTGAGGCGGAACCGCGAAGGGGGCGCGTATTCGGTTCAGAACCACCACTTCCCTGTTCATGTTCATTCGCGGTTCAGCATCTGAGGTTTTGATTTGGGGGAATTCGTGGGCTTAGTGGGCGCTTCGATGTCTTCCGTGGACCAGACCGATTTTTTTGCCGAAACGCCTCCTCCCGCGCAGCCGCAGCGCAAGCCGGCGCATCAGCCCTTGGCGGCGCGGATGCGTCCGCGGCGGTTGAGCGAAGTCGTCGGGCAGGATCACATTTTGAAAGCAGGCAGTTTGCTGCCGCGGCTGGTGGCGCAGAACCGGTTTGGGTCGCTCTTGTTTTATGGGCCGCCGGGTTGCGGGAAGACGAGCATCGCGGAGGCGATCGCGCGGGAGACGAACAGCCGCTTCGTGCGCGTGAACGCGGTGATGTCGAATGTGGCGGAGTTGCGGGAGATCCTGGCGACGGCGCGGAAGCTGCCGGACAGCGCGACGATTTTGTTCATCGACGAGCTGCATCGCTTCAACAAGTCGCAGCAGGATTTGCTGCTGCCGGATGTGGAGGAAGGGACGGTGCGATTGATCGGCGCGACGACGCACAATCCGGGATTTTATGTGAACCCGCCGCTGCTCTCGCGGAGTCATTTATTTCGACTCGAACCGTTATCGGCGGAGGCGGTGACGCGGGTGTTGAAGCAGGCGCTGGCAGATGTGGAGCGCGGGCTCGGCGAGCGGCGCGTGACGGCGGAGGAAAAGATTCTAGCGGATCTCGCGGTGTTGTGTGACGGGGATTTGCGGCGGGCGTTGAATTCGTTGGAAGTGCTTGTGTTGGGTTTGCCGGAAGGCGGAGAGATCACGGCGAACGAATTGGAGGTTTTTGCGCGCGAGCGGCGCATCCGCTACGACGCGGATGAGGACGAGCACTACGATACGATTTCGGCGTTCATCAAAAGCTGCCGCGGGAGCGATCCGGATGCGGCGATGTATTGGCTGGCGAAGATGTTGGCGGGCGGGGAAGACCCTCGGTTCATCGCGCGGCGCCTGGTGATTTTGGCGAGCGAGGATGTGGGGCTGGCGGATCCGCAGGCGCTGCCGCTGACGGTGGCGGCGCATCACGCGGTGGATTTTATCGGGTTGCCCGAGGCAGAGCTGACGCTGGCGCATGCGACGCTGTATATCGCGACGGCGCCGAAGAGTAATACGGCGACGCTGGCGATCGCGGCGGCGCATGGGGCATTGAAAGCGGCGCCGGTGCAGACGATTCCGGCGGCATTGCGGAGCAAGAGCGGGCAGGCGAACAAGCGGATCGGTCAGGGCAAGGGCTACAAGTATTCGCACGATTATCCGGAGAATATTTCCGGCGACGACTACCTGGAGAAACCGCTGACGCTTTATACGCCGAAGCCGGTGGGCTGGGAGGCGAAGATTGCGGACCGCCTGGCGCGGTGGCAGGCGTTGAAGGACGAAATCCGGCGCGAGCGGAAAGGGTAGGCGCGGCGGGTCGGCGGAGTCGGTGGCTTCTCGTGTGCGGCTGCTTGGTTCTACCCGAGGATGCGCAGGGAAAGGAAGATGAGCGCGAGTTTGCGCGGGTCGGCGGCGGACGTGAGCCATTGCGCGTGGCGAAACGTGAGGCGGTTTTCGCCGGCGCGGAGAGCGAGGGGCGCGGTGAGCGTTTCCTTTTGATTTACGCGCGTCCAAGCGTGGTGGAGGATTTCGGTATCGTTGAGAACGACGATCGTCGATTGCTCGGGAGAATACGTGAGCGCTTCGGCGCGGAGATGCGCGGGCGCGTCGGTTTCGCGGAATAGGGTGAGCACGGTTTCGGGGCCGGTGGCCCAGTGAAAACGCGGCAGGAAAGCTTCGGGAACAGGACCTTCGGCGGGTTCCCAGCCGGTGGCAGGAGTGAAATGAGAGAAAGCGGGACCGGAAGTGTCGGCGGGCGGCGGAACGGTAGTGAGATCGAGGATACGGATGGTTTCGCTCGAGGCTTCGCGGGCGAGTGTGGCGGTGTCGCTGAGGGCGCCGTGGCTGCGGGCGAGTTGTTCGAGAAAAGGGATAAACGCGCGCGTGGTGCGGGCGACTTCCGGAACCTGCGTGTGATAACGAAGCGGTCCGCCGAGGTAAGGCGCGGGGTCGCGAACGAGGTGATCGGGAGATTGGAAGACGGAGGAGAAGAAGGCGGCGGGGTCTTCGGCGAAGCGTTGAAAGCCGAGACGGTAATGAAGATCGAGGCCGTCGTGGGCACGGCCGCGGCTGAGTTTTTGGAGTTCGGCCGTGAGGACGCGGAGCGCTTGTTGTTCGGGACTGCGAAGGGCGAAGTGGGCGAGGCGGGCTTGTTCGAGGGGGCGGGCGTTGAGCGGCTGGTCAGATTGGAAAAGGACGTGATTGCCCTTGCCGGCGGCGACATCGCGGGCGAGGCCGAGACGGCGGGGAACGAAGACCTTGACGGTGCTGCTGGGGTGGCGACGGCGGTGGGCGAGGCGGAGAACGGGATTGGGTTCGGCGGGATTGTCGGCGGTGGTGGGAGCGTAGTTGTGGAGCGCGAGTTGAACGGGTTGGCAGGTGTTGGGATCGCCGAGCATCTGTTCGAAAGCGGCGCGAGAGGGAGCGGCGAGGATTTCGTCGGCGTCGAGTGGGAGGGCCCAATCGGCTTGGAAGTGCTCGAAGGCGACGCGCGCGAGGTGGTTGCTGCGGGATTGTTGGAGGTTGGCGACGCAATCGCCGTGGAAGAGCGTGAGCGGAAGGCCTTCGCGAACGAGCACGGCGAGGATTTCGCGCGTGCCGTCGGTGCTGTCGTGATCGAAGACGAGGTGATGATCGACCCAGGCGTGCGTGTGGCGAACGAAGGCCTCGATGATATCGGCTTCGTTTTTCACGACGGAAACGGCGACGAGCTTCATGCGGGCGGCGAAGAGGCTTGTGGGGGCGGTGCGGGGGCGGCGCAAGCTTCGGGGTGGCGGGCCCGGGGGCAGTTTGGTCGCGCGTGGGGATGAAGCGTTTACACGTTCGATGGCGAAGCGACGGCTCGACCTGTTGACAGCGTTGAGGCGGATGGTGAGTTTCGCGGCGCATGTCGTCCGCTTCTACGCATCCCTCATTCGATTCGGTTGAGTCGGCGATTGGAGATATCGCGGCGGGGAAGTTGATCATCGTGACCGATGACGAAGATCGCGAAAACGAGGGCGATCTGATCATGGCGGCGCAGAAGGCGACGCCGGAGACGGTGAACATGATGATCCGCTATTGCAGCGGGATCGTGTGTGTGCCGACGGTCGATCCGCAGCTGCGGCGGCTGGGGCTGGGGCCGATGGTGCAGCAGAATCGCGAGGTGCAGCGGACGGATTTCACGGTGACCGTGGACGCGGCGGAAGGGATCACGACGGGGATCAGCGCGCACGATCGCACGCAGACGATCCGGATTTTGGCGGACCCGCAGTCACGGCCGGAGCAGTTGGTGCAGCCGGGGCATGTATTTCCGTTGCGCGCGAAATCGGGCGGCGTGCTGGAGCGGGCGGGTCACACGGAAGCGGCGGTGGATTTGGCGCAGCTCGCGGGACTTTCGCCGAGCGGTGTGTTGTGCGAGCTGGTGAACGACGACGGCACGGTGCAACGGCTGCCGCAGCTGGAGGAGTTCAAGAAGCGGTTTGGGCTGAAGATGATTTCGATCGCGCAGCTGATCGAATATCGGGCGAAGCGGGACAACTTGATCGAGCTGGTCTGCACGCGGCCGTTTCCTTCGGAATTTGGCGAGTTCGTGCTGCATGTGTTTCGCAGCAAGCTGGACAATCGTCATCACCTTGCGCTGGCGATGGGCTCGTTGGGCGCGGAGCCGACGCTGGTGCGGGTGCACAGCGAGAATTTATTGGGCGACGTGTTTCGGATGAAAGGACTCGAAACGCATGCGTCGCTGACGGCCTCGCTCGAGGCGGTGGCGCGCGCGGGGCGCGGCGTGGTGCTTTACATGGAGCATGCGAATGGCGGGGCGGAGTTGATCCGGCGGCTGGCGGCGAAGCCGGGTGAGGCGCCGCCGCCGATGAGTTTTCGCGACTACGGGATTGGCGCGCAGATTCTGGCGGCGTTGGGGTTGCGCAAGATCCGGTTGTTGTCGAAGAGCAATCGGCGCGTGGTGGGGTTGGATGGGTATGGGTTGGAGATCGTGGAGCAGGTGGGGTTGTAGAAGCTCCAAGGACCAAGATCCAAGCACCAGGGAAGATCCCATTTTCAAAACGGCCCTGCGCTTGCGGGCCGGGCTGCAATGGGCGAGGGAGAGATTTGGGTTGCGGATTCTTGGGTTGGGTTTGTCGATAGCGGGTTCATGAGTCTGGCTGCGCCAAGCGAGAAGGTCGTCAACGGTTCCGCGTTTCGCGTGGGCATCGTGGCGGCGCGTTTCAATGAGGAGCTCGTGGATGCGTTGCTCGGTCGCGTGGTGGCAGGGCTGCGCGCGGCCGGAGTGAAGGAGAAGAAAATCGAAGTGGTGCGCGTGCCCGGGTCGCATGAAGTGCCGTGGGCGGCGGGCGAGCTGGCGCGGAGCGGGAAGCGCGACGTGGTGATTGGGTTGGGGGTTTTGATCGGCGGTGATACGTCGCATCACGAGATGGTGGGGCAGAGCGTGTCGCAGGCGTTGCAGGACGTGGCACTCGCGACCCGCGTGCCGGTCATCAACGGCGTGATCGTGGCGAATACGCGGAAGCAGGCGGAGGAGCGGTGTCGCGGGCGGATAGACCGCGGCGCGGAGTTCGCGGCGGCGGCGTTGGAGATGGCGGCGCTGAAGAAGGAGATTTTTCGATGAGCAAAGCCCAATTTGCGCAAAGGCGCGACGGACGCGTCGCGGCGTTGCAGTATCTTTTCGCGTGGAGCATGAACGCGCCGAAGAATCTCGCGGAGGACTTGCGGGTGTTTTTCGAAAACATGGAGCAGCCGCGCGATCATTATGCGTTCGGCGAGGAGCTGATCCAGGGAGTGATCGAGCATGTGGCGGACATCGATGCGCGGATCAAGGGACTCGCGCACAACTGGGAGTTCGAGCGGATCGCGAAGATCGATCTGGCGATCCTGCGGCTGGCGATGTTCGAGATGATTTATCGCAAGGACATCCCGCCGGTGGTCTCGATCAACGAGGCGATCGATTTGTCGAAACAGTTTTCGAATGCGGACGCGAAGCGGTTCATCAACGGCATCCTGGATCGGTTGAAGGATCAGATTGGGCGGGATGCGCGGAAGGCGGAGTGAGTGTCGCCCGCGAAACACGCGAAAGGACGCGAAAGCGGATTTGTGATTCGCGGTGTTTGGCGTAGTTCGCGGGAGGTTTTCTGATGTTCGGGCTTTTCAAAAAATTCAAAGACGGGCTGTCGAAGACGGTTTCGGCGATTGCGCAGAAGACGCGCGGGCTGTTTGGCGGGCGGAAGATCGATGCGGCGTCGCTCGATGAGTTGGAGGAGGCGCTCTACACGGCGGACTTCGGCGTCGAGACGACGACGGAGATTCTGGAGGAGATCAAAAAGGCCTATGGGAAGGACAAGGAGCTGCAGGGACGCCAGGCGGCGGAAATCGGAGTGGCGGTGTTGAAGCGGGTGCTGGCGGGCAGCGAGGGGACGCTGAACGGCGGGGGAGAAGCGGCGGGTGGGGCGGAGAAGAAGCCGGTCGTGATCGCGATGATTGGCGTGAACGGGTCGGGCAAGACGACGACCTCGGCGAAGCTCGCGTGGCGGTTGAAGGAAGATGGGAAGACGGTGATGCTCGCGGCGTGCGACACGTTTCGCGCGGCGGCCGTGGAGCAGTTGAAGACGTGGGGGACGAAGTTGGAGTTGGACATCGTGGCGAGTCACACGGGCGCGGATGCGGCGGCGGTGGCTTTCGATGCGTGGCAGGCGGCGAATTCGCGCGGGCGCGATTATCTGATCGTGGACACCGCGGGACGGCTGCACACGAAGAGCAATTTGATGGAGGAGCTGGCGAAGATCCGGCGGGTGTTGCAGAAAAACGATCCGACCGCGCCGCAGCATCGCTGGCTCGTGGTGGACGGATCGCTCGGAAGCAATTCGATCGAGCAGGCGAAGGTGTTTCACCAGAGCTTCGGGCTGACGGGGCTGGTGGTGACGAAGCTCGATGGCACGAGCCGAGGCGGCGCGATCGTGGGGATCTACCGGCAGTTAAAGATTCCGATTTATTTCCTCGGTTTGGGCGAGCAGGCGGAGGATTTGCAGCCGTTCAGCGCGGAGAATTATGCGCGGGCGGTGTTTGGGTTGGAGTGAACGGCGACGCGTCGAGCTCCACCTAGAACGTCAGGCGCAGGCCGACGGTGAAGTTGCGGCCGGGGAGTGGCGCGACGTCTTTGAGGAAGGACGTATGCAGGCGCGCTTCGGTGTCGGTGACGTTCGAGGCGCGCAGGAAAACGTCGACGATCGCACGCTCGAACGAGAAGCGATAGGTGGCGTAGGCGTTGGCGAGGATGTAGCCGGGCGTGGGGGTTTCGTTGGGCGCGAGGCGATGCTGATGATCGACAAAGTGGGTGTCGGCGCCGAGGACGAGCGGGCCGTTGCGCCAGACGATACCGGTTTTCAAACGGGTGGGTGTGATGCGCGGGAGCGGCGTGCGGGTGGTGGTGTTTTCGGCGCGGACGAAATCGGCGCCGACAGTGAGATCGAGCTGATGGTGGTCGCCGTGGAGGAGATGAAAGATCGCCTCGAGTTCGGCGCCGTGGAAGCGGGCGTCGTGCTGGACGAAGCGATACACGGGTAGTCCGCCGTGCTGCGCTTCGTCATCGTCGGGTGCGACGAAGTGGAAGTGATCGTCGTGAGCGGTAGCGATTTGGCCGGTGGGTTGTTCGTAGATGAAACGGTTGAAGCGATGCACGAAGGCGGTGGCGGAACCGGTGACGAAGCCGGTGCGTTTGCGCAGCGTGAGATCGAAGGCGAGGGAGCGTTCCGGGCGAAGTGTCGGTTCGCCGAGTTCGTAAGCGCCGGTGCCGAGATGCGGGCCCTCGGCGAAGAGTTCCTGGGTGTTGGGCGCGCGTTCGCCGTGCGCGAGGGAAGCGCCGAGGGTCCACGTATCGTTGAAGGTCCAAACGAGACCGGTGGAGGCGGCGGCGATGTTTTCGTCGCGCGCGAGGCGCGAGCCGTCGCGTAAGTCGATCGACTGGCGTTCGAGGCGCGCGCCGAGCTGCCAGGCGAGCGGTTGCGTGTCGGTTTCCTCGAACACGAAGAAGGCGTGGTTTTGCGTCCGTGAAGGCGGAAGGAAGGCTTCGGCGCCTTCGGCTTCGAAGTCGCTGCGCGTGGCTTGCCAGCCGAATGCTCCGCTGAAGACGCCGAGCGGCTGGTGCAGGAGTTCGAGGCGGCTGTCGAAGCCGCGATTGCGGAAGACGGTGCCGATCTCGCCGTCCTCGATTTCGGCGTGACGATAGCGCGCGAGGCCGAGTTTTAGGCGGGCTTCGCGGAAGATCGCGAAAGGTTGCGTGATGCCGGCCTGGAGATCGAAGCGCCGCTGCCGCAGGTCGATGCGAACGCCGTCATGTGCGTGTGAATCGGCTTCCTCGGCGTGATCATGATCATGGTCATGGTCGTGCAGGTGCGCAGCGGCGGGAATGCCGTAGAAGGCGTTGTGGCCGCTGAAGGCGAAGCCGACAAAGGCGCGTTCGCCGAGGAAGCTGAGTCCGGCGGCGGCTCCGTCGGCGGACAGGGCGGTATTGGGGATGTGTCCGTGTATTTCCGCGGGCGGTTCGTGGCCGTGTTCGGCGGCTTCGGCGATCGCGGCGGCGCGACGGCGGGCGGTTTCGGCGAAGCCGGGGATTTCGACGTCACCGGCCTGACGGCGGTAGGCGTCGACGTGCCAGGCGAGGAAATCGGCGCTGCCCTCGAGGACGACTCCGGCGCTTTCCTCATTGTTGACGGAAGAGGCGCGGGCTTCGGCGCGAAGATTGAGGCGCTGGTCGGGCCGGGTGGTGTGTATCCGGTGATCAATGACGTTGACGACGCCGCTGACGGCGTTGCCGCCGTAGAGGAGGGTGGCGGGGCCGCGAACGACTTCGACGCGTTCGATGAGCAGTGGGTCGAGGGCGATGGCGTGGTCGGGGCTGATGACGGAGGCGTCGAAGGTGCCCACACCGCCGGTGAGGAGACGGATGCGGTCGCCACCGACTCCGCGGATTACGGGCCGGCTGGCGCCGGGGCCGAAGTGGGTGGAGCTCACGCCGGGCTGGCTGGCGAGCAGATCGCCGAGGGATGAGGCGGGATTGAGGAGAAGTTCGCGTCCGGCCACGACGGTGGTCGGTTGGGCGAGATCGGATTGCGAGCGCGCGTAGGGCGAAGCGGAAACGACGAGGTGTTCGAGAGGAACGGGTTCGTCGTGCGAGATCGTCGCGTGCGTGAAAGGCACGGCGGCGAGGAGGAGAAGTGAGGAATGGAAAAATTTGGACATGGCGGTGCTGAGTGACGGACGTGCGAGGAGCATGCGCCGTGAGCGAGGTGACGGGTCGGGTCGGAGACCCGCCTGACTTCGAGCGGCGCGATGCGGTGCTGTGATCGACTCAGCGAACGGGTGGGCCGCGCTTTGGAGGATGGAGATGGCGCGGGGCCGCGAAACAAACGGAAAGCGCGGCGGAGGGAAGGAGGGCGAACGGCGTGGAGCGCGGTGCAACGGCGATGGTTGCAATGGCGAGGACAAGACCGGTGGCGAAGAGGGCGACGGCGCAGACGTGCGACGGCGAGGTGTGATCGGTTTCGTGATCGTGCAGGTGGTCGTGCAGCGCGGGGCTGACGGCCGAGGCGCTCAGCAACAGCAGCAACGCGGCGCTCAGGACCGCGACGAGTCGGCGGAAGAGCGGGAGAGCAGGTGTTGGCGCGGGCGCGGGCATGCGGCGGTTCGGAGAGCGGAGATTATGCCGGATGCGTCAAGAGCGCCAATGGGTTCGCCGTGGGTTAAGCTTATTCCGTGCCTCGATGGAGGCGGGAGTTTCATCGGACGCGGCGCTGGAGAAGCGTGACGAGGAGCAGCAAGCAGAAGGAGAGCGCGAGGAGGATGAGGGCAAATGCGTGGGCTTCGGCGTAGTTGAGTTTTTGCACCTCGTCGTAGAGCGCGATGCTGGCGACGCGGGTGACACCGGGGATGGAGCCGCCGATCATGAGAACGACGCCGAATTCGCCGAGCGTGTGGGCGAAGGCGAGCGTGAGTCCGGCGGCGATGCCGCGTCGCGCGAGCGGAAGATGAACGCGGAGCCAGACGCGATGCGGGCGGGCGCCGAGGGCGCGGCCGGCGTCGATCAACTCGGGCGGGACGGAACGCAGCGCGGCTTGAAACGGCTGCACGGCGAACGGGAGCGAGTAGATGACGGAAGCGATGACGAGACCGCTGAAGGAGAATGCGAGCGGCGCGCCCGCGAGGGAAGTCCACCAGCTTCCCGGCGGATGATTGGGCGAAAATGCGACGAGCAGGTAGAAGCCGATGACGGTGGGCGGAAGGACGATGGGCAGCGTGACGAGCGTTTCGACGGCGGGAGCGAGTTTCCAGCGGGTGGTGTTGAGCCAGTGAGCCAACGGGAGGCCGAGGGCGCCGAGGATGAAGGTGGTGATAGCGGCGAGGCGGAGAGTGAGGCCGAGCGATTGCCAGAGCGGGGCGGAGAGTCCGAGGAAAGTGTCGGCGGATTCGGGCAAGGCGGAGCGACAGTGAGGTGGCGCGGAGAGAGCGGCAAGAACGCGAGGTTGGCTTTACGGACGATCCTAAAAGCCAATCGCAATCCGGTTATCCGCCGCGCGACGCTGAATGTGCTCTGCTTTTACGGCGGCAAGGCGTAGCCGTGGCGTTGGAGGATTTCGCGTGCGGGTTCGGAGTGGAGGAATGCGAGGAAGCGGCGGGCGGCGGAGTTGGTGGCGCCACGGGTGGTGAGGACGGCGGCGTGTTCCAGGGGAAGGTGCAGGCCGGGCGGGATTTCGAGCCAGCGGCCGCGGTTTTTCAGGCGGGGAGACTGGACGAGAGAAAGAGCGACGAAGCCGGCATCGGCGTGACCCGTTTCGACGAATTGCGCGGTTTGGGTGATGTTTTCGCCAATGACGATTTTGGGAGTGGCGCTGCGCTTAAGATCGAAGGCTTCGAGAACTTGGAGCGCGGCGCGGCCGTAGGGCGCGGTGTCGGGATGGGCGATGGCGAGCTTGCGGACGGTGGAGTCGCGCACCACGTCGGGGACGGATTCGAACGGGAGCGAAGTGCGCGTGGTCCAGAGCACGAGGCGACCGATGGCGAAGACGGTGAAGCTGGAGCGCTCGGCGTGGCCCGAGGCGATGAGGGCCTCGGGGTATTCGCGATCGGCGGAAAGAAAAACGTCGCAGCGAGCGCCGTGACGGATTTGGGCGACGAGGTTGCCGGATGCGCCGGTGACGAGGGAAAGCTCGACGTCGGACGCGGTGCGCTGGAAGGCGGCGGCGAGGTCGTCGAGAGCGTAAACAAAATTCGAGGCGGCTGCGACGGAGACGGGGGAGCGGGCGACGGATGCGGAAGCGAAGTTGGCGAAAAAGAATAAAAATGCCGCGAAGGAGAAACGGAGGCTTTTCACGTGAGGAGAAGTGGGGCAGGTTGCGCGAATCACCGTTACCGCTGTTGCCCGGCTGGGCAGGCACGCGGGTGGTTTGCAGGAGGAGCCCCGCTCCTGTGGCGACGGGCGCATACAAGGATCCAACATGGTGAAGATTTCGTTGAAACCGGAAATTTTGGGCAGCGTCAGAGGGCGCGTGTCATCAAATGTTTTCGCCCTGAAGGCGTTGGGTCGAGTGCTGTTGGCGCTGGTGTTGGCGAGTGGCGCGGTCGCAGTGCGGGCGGCGGCTCCGAGCGGCGCGCCGGCGGCGGCGCAGGCGGCGGAAGTGGAATTGGATGAACTTGTTTACAAGGATGGCGATCGGGTGCGGGGGCGGTTTGTGGAGCGGGTGGGAGATACGTTGGTGTTTCGCTCGGTGCGTTTCGGATTGTTGCACGTGCCGGCGGTGGAAGCGGAGTTGATTTTGGCGAAGGCGCCGGAGCCGGTAATCGCGGCGGAGGTGGCGAAGGATGAGAAGGCGGACGTCGAGGTGGAGCGGTGGCCGTTTACGCCGGTGCAGTTCGCGCGGGCGTTGAAGTCGGTGTTCGGTTCGTGGCACGGGCGTTTGTCGGTTGGCGCGGAAGTGCTGCAGGACGTGGCGGATCACAACAGCATGACGGTCGATGCAAAGTTGCAGCGGAAGTGGAAGAAGGACGACCTGCAGCTGAACGTGCGCTATGACTATGCGTCGGTGAACGAGAGGACGGCGACGGACATGGTGAAAGGGTATGCGTCGTGGCGGCATGAGTTGCCGCGGAGGTTTTTCCTCAATTATCGGCCGTCGCTGGAGTGGAACCGCGCGTATTTTCGGAGCGGGGTGCCGTCCGACTACGTGTTGCTGCAGCAGGAGATCGGCGTGGGCATCAATCTTTTGAATACGCCGACGCAGAAGCTGCGTGCGGGCATCTCGGAGAACATGTTCGATACGTGGGTGACGCCGATGAACCAGCACTTTGCGGAGAACATCGAATCGTTGTTCGCGGAGTTCGAGGCGAAGCTGCCGTGGCGGATCACGCTGACGAACCGCGGCGTGTGGTATTACTCGTTTTCCGATCAAACGGACGGCTGGGAGAATCGATTCGAGATCAACCAGAAGTTGACCGAAACGCTTTCGGTCGGCGTCCGACACGAGACCCGTCGCAACAACCCCGACGTGCGCTCGGCGGATTACGAGCGGCTGAGGTTGTTGTTCGGCGTGGATTTTTGAGGGGGCGATGGGGTCAGGAGACCCCGCCCTACAACGGTCAGTCGGATTTGAGGACGAAGACGTGGCCTTGGTCGGTGCCGATGGCGAGGAGGTGGTCGTCGGGTGACCAGGAGAGTTTGGCGGCGGGGGCGGGCATGCGAACGGTGGCGCGAAGCGGTTGACGCCGGTCGGGGCTCCAGAGTTGGACGACGCCATCGGTGCTGGCGGTGGCGAGGAGGCTGTGGGTGTTTTGAAAAGCGACGGCGCAGACGGGGGCATCGTGGGGAAACATGGCGGGCTCGCGGCCCTCGGGGCCGGCGCCGCTGCAGTCCCAGACGCACGCGTCGCGACCGCCGCCCGTGGCGAGCCAGCGTGACGTATGGTCGAAGGAGAGATGCTTCACTTTTCCCTCGTAGCCACTCATGTGGAATTCGGTGTCGGTCTCGGGAATCCAGAGGTGGACGGACGGATCGTGGTTGCCGGACACGAGCCATTTGTTGTCGGGCGACCAGACGAGGGCGGCGATGCCGTTGCCGTAGGGAAATTCTTTTTGTGCGATGAAGTCGTCGGCGTCCCAGAGACACACGCCGCCGAAGTAGGCGACGGCGGCACAACCGCCGGCGGGTTGGAAGGCGAGGGCGGAGATGGATTTTGGCGCCGGTTTGAACGTGTGAGCGAGGGAGGCGTCGGGGCGGAGGGCGAAGAGGTTTTTGCCGGCGGAGGCGAACAAGAGCTGAGCGCCCGGAGCTGAGAGCTCAGAGCTGGCGTTTCGCGGGCGCCAGGCGAGATGTTCGACCCAAGCGGTGCCGAGTTCGGCGGTGGCGGTGTGCTGGCCGGCGGCGGCGTCCCAGAATTTGACGGAGCCGTCTTGGCCGCCGGTGGCTAGAATCGCTCCAGAGCCTGGAGCTGAGGGCGTGGAGCTGGGCAGTGTTTGCCAGGCGAGACAGTTGGTGCCGTCGGGATGGCCGGGGAGATCGTGGCGACGAACCCCATCGGTGGCGGTGAAAAGCGAGACGGGGCCGGAGGCGCTGGCGGCGGCGAGTTGAGTGGCGTCGGGCGACCAGGCGAGATCGATGATGTAGTCGTCGAGTTGGGCGGCCCAGTGTTTGGTGAGATTCATGCGAGGAGGAAGTCGCCGTGTCGGCGGGACGTGCGAGACGAGAGGGAGGAAGTTGAAGAGAGCACGATTACGAGCACGATCAAGAGCACGAATGAAACGACGGTCGGAGCGACATGCCTGAATATCCGGACATCACGATTTATGTGGAGGCGCTGGAGCGGCGCGTGTTGGGGCAGCCGCTCGAGCGCATTCAGATCTTGGATATGTTTGTGCTGCGGACGGCGGTGCCCCCGGTGAATTCGTTGGAAGGGAGAAAAGTGGAGGGAGTGCGGCGAGTGGGTAAACGAATCGCGATCGGGTTCGAAGGCGGGCGATGGCTGGTGATGCATTTGATGATCGCGGGCCGTCTGCAATGGGCTGATGCGGGGGTGAAAGCGACGGCGAGGAATGCGCTCGCGCATTTGGTGTTTAGCGGTGGGACGCTGACCTTGACGGAAGCGGGCAGCACGCGGCGGGCGGCGTTGCATGTCGCGGAAGGAGAGGACGGATTGCGGGCGCACGATCCGGGCGGGTTGGACGTGATGAGCGTGACGCTGGAGGAATTTGCGGCGGCCTTAACGCGGGAGAATCACACGTTGAAACGGGCGCTGACGGATCCGCGGACGTTCAGTGGAATTGGCAACGCGTATTCGGACGAGATCTTGCACGCGGCGAAGTTGTCGCCGGTGGCCCTGACGCAGAAGTTGGACCGCGGAGAAATCGAGCGTCTGCACGGTGCGGTGGGGGCCGTGTTGGCGAGGTGGACGGAGCGCTTGCGGGCGGAAGGGAAAGGGAAATTCCCGGCGAAAGTGACGGCGTTTCACCCGCAGATGGCGGTGCACGGCAAGTTCGGCCAGCCGTGTCCGGTGTGTGGTGTCACGGTGGAGCGGATACGTTATGCGGAGAACGAGGTGAATTATTGTCCGCGGTGTCAGACGGGTGGAAAAGTGCTGGCGGATCGGTCGCTGTCGCGGTTGTTGAAGGAAGACTGGCCGCGGACGGCGGAGGAAATGGAGCTCGCGCGGCGAGGAAAGTGAGGGCGGCAGAGGGGGAACACGGTGAGCGGGGAAGGTTCGAAAACAGGATGGGCCGAGTGCGAGAGTGGGTGCGGCGGGACGATCGCGTGCGGTGGTTCGCGGTGGCGACGGTGTTTACGACCCTCGGGTTGGGCTTGCTGAAACTTTTCGTGGATGTGCTGCACTGGCCGTATGCAGTGGCGACGCTCGTGCAGTCGGAGACGTGCAATCTATTGCGGTTCTTCGCGAACGATCGCTGGGTTTTCGGCAAGCGGAGACCGACGTGGAAGCGGCTGGTGCAGTATCACGTGGCGAATGCGATGGGGTTTGCGGTGTGGTGGGCGGGAGCGAATGGGTTGAAGGCGCTTGGCGTGCATTATCTGTGGGCGTCGGTGTTGGCGATGATCGGGTCGTTTGGCGTGAGCTGGCTGACGAATTTCAAATGGATCTGGCGGAAGCGAAAAGGAGCGGGAGCGCCGACGGATCCGGAGCTGCGGGCGCAGGCGGGCGAGCCGAGGTGACAAAATAAAAGCGCGGTCGGGATGACCGCGCGGTGAGGAGGGCCCGGCGGGGTTGTGAGACCCCGCCCTACACTATTTTATCGGCGGAGGGAAATGCGGTCAGCGGTGGGGAAATCGTGGGGGACGGGTTGGGTGACGTTGCCGGTGGCGGCCCATTCGGTGCCGCGTTGCAGGGTGGTGATGAAGCCGACGCAGGACATGCAGGCGAAAGGTGCTTCGTCTTTCGGGCTGACGTGGCCGAGGGTGGTGTGGAAGACGCGGCCCTTGCCATAGGAGATCGTCATGAGCATGGGCTCGTGTTCGCCGGAGGCTTTGGGGAATTTGGCTTGGTCGGCGTGGGCGGTGGCGAGGACGGTGACGTTTTTCGCGGGTCCGCGGAGCTGGCTGTAGATTTCGTCCTTCGCGTGGAGCCACTCGTTGGGCAGTCCCTTCATGATCGGGTGATCGGGGGCGCGGGTGGTGACGATGAAGTCGTGCGACGGCGGGTGGCCGGCGGTGCCGGGCGAGTCGTCGAGGACCATGCGGCCGTCGCGCCAGCGGATTTTAGGGCCCCAGAATTCGTCGCGTGCGCCGATCTTGCCGTCGGGTTTGAAGCCCCAGCCGCCGACGCCGATCATTTCGTTCCATTCCTTCCAGTAGGGGAAGGCGTTGTCGGCGTCGTGCACGGTGACGAGACCGCCGCCATTTTTCATGTAGTCGACGAATGCGCTCTTCGTTTCGGCGGGCCATTCGTCGCCTTCGTAAACCACGACGACGGCTGCGTAGGGTTTGAAGTCGGGCTTGAAGGAAGACATGTCGCTGCCCAGCGGCGGCGTGGTGGCGACATCGACGGAGAAGAGCTTGGTGTCTTCCAGGTATTGTTTCACGAGCGGGGCGCTCTTGGACCAATCGTGATAGGGGTTGGATTGGCCGGTGATGAGGAGGAGTTTTTGCATGGGCTGGGAGGCGGCGTGAGTGAACGCGCTGGCGAAGGCGAACAGGGCGAACGTGAGGAGGGGAGGACGGAGCTTCATAGGGGTGAGAAGGAGTTAGCGAACAAGCGGAAAATCGCGAACCGGACGCTTTAGAGCGTCGACGGTGCGGTGCGGCGCGCATGCATAGTGAAAATTTGGATACGGGGATCGGGCCAAGGAAGAGCGGAGCGGGGTTGGAGGCGTGGTGACACGATGCAAGACGCGCGCGGCGGACGGAAGTGGCGCGGCGAAGCAAAAGCGGACAAAGCGGGTTGTTTTTCGATGGGTCGTTGGTAAGGTCGCCTGTCCCCAAAGAGATCGTGAAAGTTCCCACGACACGAACACGCGTTTTGTTGCTGCTGGGTTTGGCGAGCACGGTCGGTTTGTTTGCCGGGATCGGGAGCTACACGTTTTATTACGCGGAAGGATTGTCGTATTTTTCGGACGACCCGGTGGCGTGCGTGAACTGCCACATCATGCGGGAACAATACGACGGGTGGTCGAAGTCGCCGCACCATGCGGTGGCGACCTGCAATGATTGTCACACGCCGCACGATTTTATCCGGAAATACATCACGAAGGCGGAGAACGGGTATTGGCATTCGAAGGGATTCACGCTGCAGGACTTTCACGAGCCGATCATGATTCGGCCGAAGAACGTGGCGGTGCTGCAGGAGAACTGCGTGGGCTGTCACCAGCAGATTGTATCCGGCATCAACACGCACGCGGGCGATGAGCGGATGTTGCTCGATTGCATGAGTTGTCACCGGGATGTGGGGCATGGGCCCGTGCGATGAGGAGACGCCGATGATTTTTTCTGAACGAGGCAATCGCCCGCAAGCGGGCTCTACTTTCCAAGCCATGAAATCTGAAAAACGTTCGCGGATCTTAGGGCAGCGCGGAGTGGCGCTTTGGGTATATGTCGCGGTGCTGGCGGTCGTGGGCGTGGCGACGTTTTTGGTGTTGTTGCTTTATCAGAACATTGTGGCGCGAAAGGCGGAGGCGACGCAGCACGTGTTTCGCGTGGTGGAGGTGGATGACGAGACGACGGACCCGGTGTTGTGGGGAAAGAATTATCCGCGGCAATACGACAGCTATCGGCGGACGGTGGACATCGAGAGGACGAAGTATGGCGGGAGCGAGGCGTTTCAGCATCTCGATCGCAATCCAGAGTGGCGGACGATCTTCAACGGCTATGCGTTCGCGATCGATTATCGAGAAGAGCGCGGGCACGCGTATATGTTAAGCGATCAGCGCGAGACCGAGCGGGTGCATCAGTTCAAGCAGCCGGGCTCGTGCTTGCAGTGTCACTCGTCGGTGATTCCGACGTATATTGCGAAAGGCTTGGAGGCGGGCGCGCCGGCGGGGAAGGAGCATCGCGAAGAGCAGATTCAGAAAGGTTTCGAAGTCGTGTGTGCGATGCCGTTCACGGAGGCGGAGAAGTTGGTGGAGCATCCGGTGTCGTGCATCGACTGCCATGATGCGGAGACGATGAACCTGCGAGTGTCCCGTCCCGCGTTTATCAATGGCATCCGCGCGCTGGCGAAATCCGATTATCCGACACCGCATTTGCCGAGTATCGAGCGGTGGCGCCGTGAAGGGCGCCAGGGTGAGTATCAACCGAATCTGGAGGCGACGCGGCAGGAGATGAGATCGCTCGTGTGCGCGCAGTGTCACAACGAGTATTATTTCAAAGGCACGCAGAAACTCGTGACGCATCCGTGGAACAACGGACTGCGCGCGGAGCAGATCGAAGCGTATTACGATGCGGAGGGGTATTCGGATTGGACGCACGCCGATTCCGGCGCGGGAGTGTTGAAGGCGCAGCATCCGGAATTCGAAATGTGGAGTCAGGGCATTCATGCGCGGAGCGGGGTGTCCTGCGCGGATTGCCACATGCCGTATCAACGCGAAGGTGCGATCAAGGTGAGCAATCACCACGTGCGCTCGCCGCTGTTGAACGTGGCGGCCTCGTGCCAGACCTGTCATCGCGTGCCGGAGGAAGAGTTGAAAGCGCGTGTGGAGATCATTCAGGACCGGAATCGCGGACTGCTGGATCGCGGGCAGGAGGCGATCGTGGCGTTGATCACGAGCTTGGCAGAAGCGAAGAACGCGGGCGCGAGCGATGCGGAGTTGGAGCGCGCGCGGGAGTTGCAGCGGAAGGCGCAGTGGCGGCTGGACTTCGTTTACGCGGAAAACTCGATGGGCTTCCATGCGTCGCAGGAAGCGGCACGCGTGCTGGCCGAAGCGATCGACTACGCGCGCCAAGGCCAACTCGAGACGGCGAAGATGGGCGGGGGCCGCTCACAGGTGGCGGGCGGCGGCTCGGGGGCGCGGGAGGCGGCGGCCGAAGCGGAGTAGGCGCAACGTAGCGGCGAAGGCCGGCGAGCCGAAACGGCTTGCTGGCGCTTGCCGCTACGTTGCTACGAATGCGGCCAAAGTCTTACGGCGTTTGGGCGCGGCGGAGGTTGTCGCAGACGATGGCGGCGGCGACGGCGGCGTTGAGAGATTCGGCGCCGCCGTAGCGGGGGATGGTGATGAAGCGGGTGACGCGGGCTTTGACGTCGGGAGAAAGGCCGCGGCCTTCGCTGCCGATGACGATGACGGCATGGGGCAGCGATGAAAGTGTGTGGACGTCTTCGCCGACGAGGTCGCAACCGAGGATGGGAGCGCGGGTGAGAGCGAGCGCGGAGGGGAGGTCGACGGTGTGGACGCGGACGCGGGCGAAGGAGCCCATGCTGGCGTTGATCACCTTCTGGTGGAAAAGGTCGGCGGAGTCGGCTGAGAGCAGAACGCGGTCAAAGGCGAACCAGTCGGCGAGGCGGAGAAGCGTGCCGACATTGCCGGGGTCTTGCAGGCCATCGAGGGCGAGGGTGAGACCGTGGTCGAGGGCTGCGGGATCGAGTGGGTGACGATGCAGACGCCCCACGGCCAAGAGGGAGGATGGCGTAGGGAAATGGCTGATACGGGCCATTTCGGCGAGGGTGATTTCGATGATGTGCGCGGTCGAAGTCGTGAGCGGTGACGGCGCGACGCCTCGGTTGGTGGTGTAGATTTCGAGGAACGGAAAATTTGCGGAGAGGAGTTCGGCGACGACTTTTTCGCCTTCGACGACGAACAGACCGAGCGCTTCGCGGTGTTTTTTTTCGCGGAGGGAGCGGAGGCGTTGGATGTCGGCTTTGGTCAGCATGCGAACGGCGGAAGTGTGGGTGGCAGGCGGCGAGGGGCGAGCCTGGTGTGCGGCGGGCGATCAGGGCGGAGAGGGCGAATGAGACGCCTGAAGTTTGTAATACAATGTATTACAGCATGGATTGGGTGAGCGGGAGATTGATGTAATCTAATGTATTACAAGTTGGATTGGAAGGTGCGACCAGGGGGTGGAGGATTGCGGTGAGCGGGGGGACGGGCATCGTCGGGCGGATTATGGAGAAACGAGTGAGTTGGGGGATTTTGGCGACGGGTGGGATTGCGCGCGCGTTTGCTGGCGGGGTGGCGCGATCGAAGACCGGGAGCGTGGTGGCGGTCGGGAGCAGGTCGGTGGAAGGGGCGGAGAAGTTTGCGCGCGAGATGGGCGTGCCGCGGGCGCATGGGAGTTATGAAGCGTTGCTGGCGGACCCGGAGGTGGAGGCGGTGTATATCGCGACGCCGCATCCGCAGCATGCGGAGTGGATCGTGAAGGCGGCGCGCGCGGGAAAACACGTGTTGTGCGAGAAGCCCCTCGCCATGACGCGGGACGAGGCGGCGCGGGCGGCGGAGGCGTGTCAGGCGGCGGGGGTGATGTTGATGGAAGCGTTCATGTATCGGTGTCATCCGCAGACGGCGAAGATCGTGGAGATCGTTCGCAGCGGAGCGATCGGACGCGTGGGGCTGGTGCAGGCGACGTTTAGTTTTTCGACGGCGTTCGATCCGAAGAACCGGTTTTTCAGCAAGGAACTGGGCGGGGGCGGAATTCTTGATGTAGGATGTTACCCGGTGTCGCTGGCGCGATTGGTCGCGGGCGCGGACGTGGGGAAAGCGTTTCTCGATCCGGCGCAGGTGACGGGCGCGGTGCGTTGGCATCCGGAGACGGGGGTGGATGCATGGGCGGCGGCGACGCTGGAATTTGCGAGCGGGATGATCGCGCAGGTGTCGTGTGGCGTGGCGCTGGCGCAGGATAATTGTGCGCGGATCTATGGGACGGACGGCTGGTTGCATGTGCCCGAGCCGTGGGTGCCCGGGCGCGAAGGCGGCGCGGTGCGGATGTATCTAAAACGTGGAGACGCGACCGAGGAGATCGCGGTGGAGACGGGGGAGTGGCTTTATGGGCTGGAGGCGGATGCGTTTGGCGCGGCGTTGAAGGCGGGCTGGAAGGAAGTGCCGCAGATGACGGTGGCGGATACGCTCGGGAACATGGGCGTGTTGGACGCTTGGCGGAATTGCCCTGGCGCAGGACGTGAGAGAACGGCCGGGGCGTGACGCGGACGGGCGACGGCGGTGCTATGCGCCGGCAGGAACGGGGCCAAGAAGATCGTAAACCGCGGCGAGGAGTGCTTCCGGGCGGAAGGGCTTGACGAGGAAGGCGTCCGCAAAGTGCTGCGTGGACTCGCGTGCTTCGGTTTCCTGGCCCAGGCCGCTGACGGCGATGATTTTGACGGCGGGGTTGAGGCGTTGGATGACGCTGGCGAAAGCGGCGCCGTCGAGATTGGGCATGTTGAGGTCGGTGACGACGATGCGGATTTCGCGGGAGCGAGGGGCAAAGAGAGAAACGCCTTCGGCGCCGTCGGCAGCGGTGAGAACGCGATAGCCGTGACGCGTGAGGATTGCGGCGGACATGTTGCGAATGCTCGGTTCGTCGTCGACGACGAGGATGAGATCGCCGTTGCCGCGGGCTTGGATGGCGGGCGTGCTGACGGGAGCGGCGTCGATGGACGGTGGGGAGACCTCGGCGGGAAAGTAGATGCGGAACGAGGTGCCCTTGCCGGGCGTGGTTTGGAGGGAGACGAAACCTCCGTGGGTTTCGACGATGCCCCGGACGGTGGAGAGGCCGAGTCCGGTGCCTTTGCCGACGTCCTTGGTGGTGAAGAACGGCTCCCAAATGCGGGAGAGGACCTCGGGTGAAATGCCGGTGCCGGTATCCTCGACGTGGAGGGCGAGGAAGGTGCCCGGCCTTGCTTCGGGGATTTCGTTCGCGGCCTCCGCGGAGAGAACGGCGTTTTCGCCGCGCAACGTGAGCGTGCCCCCCTGCGGCATGGCGTCGCGGGCGTTGACCGTGAGATTGAGGAGAACCTGGTGGACTTGAGTGGGGTTGGCTTTGATCGGCCAGAGATCGGACGGGATGTGGTCGTCGAGGACGATGGATTTGGGAAATGTTTCCTGGATGAACGTGGCGACGTCGCGAAGGAGGTGTTTGACCTGAATGACGCGATGGCCGCCATCGACACCGTGGGCGAAGCCGAGGATTTGACGGACGAGGGCGGCGCCGCGTTCGGCGCTCTTTTCGAGGGTGGCGATCAGGCGGATATCGGCGGGGTCGGTGGCGTGGTCGCGCAGCATCGGCGCGGCGAGGAGCATGGGCGCGAGGACGTTGTTGAGGTCGTGCGCGATGCCGGCGGCGAGCATGCCGAGGCTTTCGAGGCGTTGGGCGCGGAAGAATTGTTCTTCGATGCGACGCTTCTCGGTGATGTCGGTGGCGATGATGAGGCGACCCTGCACCTCGTCGGCGGCGTCGCGGAGCACGGTGATGCGCGCATCGACGACGACCGGTTGGGAGTTGCGGTGGCGGAGGTGGAGTTCTCCGCGCCAGTCGGCGTTGGCCTTGGCGCCGGCGCGGGCGACTTCGATTTCATGGAGGACGGATTCGCCGAGCAGTTCGCGGAGGGAGCGGCCTTGGGCTTCGGCGGGAGGCCAGCCGAGGGTGCGGGCGGCGCTGGCGTTCCAGAACGTGACGCGGTCGTGGAGATCCGTGACGACGATGGAGTCGCCGGCTTTTTGGAGGATGTCGGCCTGGTCGCGCAGGCGGCGTTCTGTTTCGTGGTGACTGAAGCAGATGGCGGCGATGTGGACGGCGACGTCGATGAGGTGGATGTGGCGCGGGGAAGGCGTGCCGGGCTGCCGCATGTAAACGGCGAACGTGCCGACCAGGCGGTGTTGGATATCGAAGATCGGAGTGGACCAGCAGGCGCGCAGGCCGTGGGCGAGGGCGAAGTCGCGGTAGTTTTGCCAGAGCGGATCCTGGGCGATGTCGCTAACGACGACGGCCGTGCGGCGGAAAGCGGCGGTGCCGCAGGAGCCGGCGGCGGGTCCGACGAGCGTTCCATCGATGGACGCCATGTAACTGCGAGGGAGGCGAGGAGCGGCGGCGTGGCGGATCTGCGTGCCACCCTCGGTGAGGACGAGGATGGAGCAGATCATTTCGTCGGCCTGGTGTTCGATGACGCGCAGCAGGGTGTCGAGGGTTTCGGCGAGCGGTTCGCCGCCGGCGATCATCTCGAGAACCTGATTCTGGCCGTTGAAGAAATCCTCGCGTTGCCTCCGCTCGGTGAGGTCCCGGATCAGCGTGGAAAAGTAGGCGACCGAGCCGTCGGGGGCGCGATGGCAGATGATGGTTTGAGCGACGGGAATGCGGCGCCCCTCGCGATCGACGATGACGTTTTCGCCGGACCACTGGCCTTGGGCGGCGGCGGTGGGGAGGTAATCGCCTTCGATCAGGTGAATGACCTCGGGCGGATGAAAGTCGGGAAATCTCAACGATCGGATATCCGTGCCTTCGGGCAGGCGAAGGAGGCGGCAGGCCGCTTGGTTGAGATAAAGGATGTTTCCCTCGGGGGTGCCGTGACCGACGAAGTCGGGAGAACTTTCGAGCGTGGCGGCGAGCCGTTCGCGCTCGATCTCGGCCGCGCGAAGGCGTTTGCGCTCCTGGCTTTCACCGAACGCGCGGCGAATGGCGGTGGCGAGCCGAAGCGGGCGATCTTTTAGAACGTAGTCGTGGGCGCCGGCGCGCACGGCGTCGATGGCGCGGTCTTCACCGATGTTGCCGGAGAGAAAGATGAAAGGGGTGACGGGGGCGAGTTCACGGGCGAGGCGGAGAGCTTCGGTGCCGTCGAAGCCGACCAGGCTGAAATCGGAAAGGACGAGATCGTAGTTGCGTCGGAGTTCGTCCGTGTAGCGCTCACGCGTGGCGACGGTCGTGATCTCGCAGTCGGGCCATTCCTGGACGAGGAGTTCGCGAACGAGCTCGGCATCGTGCGGGCTATCTTCCAGGTGCAGAATCCTCATGGTCACTACGCTGGCCAGTCGTGTGCATATCAAATGGGTTGCACGGGAAGAGAGAAAAAGAAAGTCGCGCCGTTGCCGAGAGAGCTTTCGGCCCAAGTGCGGCCGCCGTGGCGGGTGACGATCCGGCGGACGTTGGCGAGGCCGATGCCGGTGCCTTGGAACTCGGATTGGGAGTGGAGACGTTGGAAGACACCGAAAAGCTTGGCGGCGTATTTCATGTCGAAGCCGACGCCGTTGTCGCGAACGTAGAAGACGTGCTCGGTGGCGTTGATGCCTTGGGGGATCGCGCCAATATCGATCCGCGGGTGGACGGTGTGCGCGGAGTATTTGGCGGCGTTTTCGATGAGATTGGACCAAACCTGGCGGAGCATGGCGGCGTCGGCGCGAACGGCGGGCAGCGGTTCAATGCGCCATTCGATGGGTTTTTCGCGGTTGAGGCTGATGTCACGGACCACACCGGCGACGAGCTGGTTATGGTCGAGGGTGGTGACATCCATTTCGGCCCGGCCCATGCGGGAAAACGTGAGGAGATCGTCGACGAGCCGGCCCATGCGTCGCGCGGAGTCGGAGATAACGGTGAGGTAGCGGGTGGACTTTTCGTCGAGCGAAGTGCCGGCGTGTTTGGCGAGCAGGGCGGCGAAGCCGTCGATGTGCCGGAGCGGGGCGCGGAGATCGTGCGAGACCGAGTAGGAGAAGGATTCGAGCTCCTTGTTCGCGATTTCGAGGCGGGCGTTTTGGAGTTGGAGGTCGCGATTGAGTTCGCGGATTTTGGCGTCAGAGCGTTTTCGTTCGGTGATGTCGCGGATGACGGCGAGTGCTTCGGGACCTTCGTCGGTATCGAGCGGGCTGAGCATGATATCGACGGGAAATTCGGTGTCGTCTTTGCGGCGTCCGGAAAGTTCGAGACCGGCGCCCATGGGCCGGGTGCGGGGGTTGGCGAAGTAGGCGGCGAGGTGGCCGCCATGGCGAGCGTGGAGGCGTTGGGGGAGAAGCTGTTCGATCCGTTGGCCGGTGAGTTCGTCGCGTTCCCAGCCGAAAAGATTTTCGGCGCGGCGATTGGCGCGGGTGATGCGGCCGCGGGGATCGACTTGGATCATGGCATCCGGGGCGTTGTCGAAAAGCCGCTGGAACATGCGTTCGCTCTTGCGAAGCGATTCTTCGGCGCGGAGGCGTTGACGGAAATCGCGGCGAACGAGCAGACCGGAGCCGACGAGGAAGACGAGGGCGAGACCGCAACCGAGGAGGGCGACGAAGGTGCTGGCGAAGGCGGCGCTGGAGGCGGCGGCGGTGTGCTCGGCGAGGAGGCGGCGTTCCTCCTGTTGCATGACGCGAATGATGCTCCGCAGGCGATCGACGGCGCGCTGGCCGGAGAGGAAGGCGGTCGAACCTGGGGCGATTTCGAGGGGGCCCTTGCGGCGCTCGGCGATGCGGGAGTGCATGATCTCGATCGCGGCCAGGATGGCCGGTTCGAGTTCGTCGAGACGACGTTGCTGATTGGGGTTGTCGGCGGTTTCGCGGCGGAGGGCGGCGAGCGACGCGCGGATGGCGGCCTCGGATTTTTCGAACGCGGGAAGGAGGCTGTCGGAGCCGGTGAGGGAGTAACCGCGCGTCGCGGTCTGCATGGCAAGCACCTCGAGGGCGACGGTTTCCATGCGGCCGAGGGTTTGATGCGTTTGCTCGACCCGCTCGAAAGTGTTGTGGAAGCGCTGGGCGTTCCATGCTGCGGTGATGGCAACCAGCAACAGGACGAGGGCGGCCACCGCGAAGCCGGCGGCAATTTTCTTTTCGAGGGAAGATTTCAAGCGTGAAGCGGGCCGTGAACGCGAGCGATTGTCCCTCAAACGGGGCGGCGAATTTTCCGCAAGGCAACTACAAGTGCCAGCGTAAAACCGTGGGAGTCTCGGCGACCAGCGGGTGAGGGCGTAAGGACACGGGAAACAGGCCTGCGTTCGCAGGCGACGGAGAACGCTGAATGGGACCGTTCGATGCTGCGGCGAGGTGGCACTCTGCGACCGTGTTACGACGTGGGCGGCGGTGCGTCGCTGGGGGCGAAACGTTGATAAAGCAAAGAGGCGACGAGAGCGACGGCAGCGACGGCGATCAGGGCGCCGACGCGGTAGAGTTGGTTGAGCTCGGCGAGATCGTGGAAAAACAACTTCAGGGCGGTCACGCCGAGGAGCGCGATGGCGGCGATGCGGGCGGCGCGGGATTTTTTCCAGATGCCGGCGGCGAGAAGGACGAGCGCAAAAAGCGCCCAGCCGACGGTGTAGGCGAGGTTGCGCGCGAAGTTGCCGGAGAAGTCGAACGTGAGGGTGGCGCCGGGCGGGCTGAAGAAGTCGGCGATCTGGAGGTTGAGAAGGAGGAAGCTGAGGATGACGCCGAAGGTGTTGAGGAGGGCGGGGGCAGAGAGATGGAAAACGCGGTGGCGGGGCGGGGCGAGCAGACGCGCACCGACGAAAACGCAGAGGATCGCGAGACCGTAGGTGTAGAGATATCCGTTAAGGATCGGGATGTCGCCGCGCGGATGATACGTGAAGACAGCGGGGTTGAGGGCGAGCCGGGCGAAAACGATGACGAGAAGGACGACGCCGGTGGCGCGGAGGCCGGGATGGGGGATGCGATGGAAGAGCCAGAGCAGGGCGGCGCCCTCGAGTGCCCAGGCTACGGTGAGCCATTGGCGTTCGAATTGGATCGGGAAAATCAGGGTGACGAAAAGCAGGGCGACGCCGGCAAACCAAGCGAGCTGATTGAGCCGCGCGGACGGTGACGGAGGGGCGGGCTGGCGGAGCGTTGCGATCAGACTGGCGAGCGGGGCAAGAGCGAAGGCGGCGGGAACGAGACCCATGAAGGCGTTGGGCCAGGTTTGATCGATGAGATCGTAGATGAGGGGGAAGTGAACGATGCCGGCGATTGCGGCGACGGCCCAAGGTCCGGTTCGATCGGCGAACGTGCGGCGGAAGAAAAACGGGAAGGCGGCGAAAAGGGCGTAGAAGCCGGCATACCACGAGAGCGCGATCGCGGCGTGTTCGGGGACAAAGAAACGCGTGTGCCAGGAGAGCTCGAGGATTCCGAGTCCGGCGAGGGCGCAGACGGGAAGCCAGTCGATGACGAACAGACGGGTGAGCGCGAGGACGAGGACGCAGAGCAGAAGCGCGAGACCGAAGAGCGGGGTGGGGTTGGAGAGCGCCAACCGGAGCGACATCAGGATCAGAAGGATGAACGGCAGCAGCGCGGCGAATGCGGGGATTTGAGCGGAAGTGCTGCCGAAGACGGCGGAGTGGCTGCGGCCGAGATCGGTGCGGGCGGAAGCGAGACGACGTGCGAGGAAAAGTCCGGCCGCGAAAAAGAAGACGGCGAAAACGGCGATGAGGATGAACAGCGAATCAGGGACGGGCAGGGTGGCGGAGGCTTTGACGATGAGGACACCCGCGGCGACGAGGCTGAGGACGAGCACGGCGGCGATGGCGACGAGCGACCCGGTAAGGAGCGCGAGGCCGACGGCGAGCGCGTCGATGAGCAGGACAACGGGCCAGAAGAGGAAGGAAGGATCGTCGAGTTTGAAGAGAGGTATCAGCAGGAGCAGCAGCGTGAGCGGCGGGAAAAGCTGGCTCCAGAAACCTGGCGCGGAGGTAGGACGCTGGCGTTGCAAGACGAGAGGAAACGCGGTGTGCAGCGCGGCGAAGGAGAGGCACGCGGCGAGCGCCCACGGGAGGAGCGGCGGCGAGAGATGTTCCGCGATCCAGAAACCAAGGAGCGAGAAGACAATGGCGCCGCCGAGCAGATGGATGCGCGGGTGCCGCGCGTCGCGCCAGGCCAGGAAGAGAAGAAACGCGTCGGCAGCGAAAACGAAGCCGAATAACAGCGCGGGCCGTGTGGCGATGGAGTCGTATCCAAGGAAAAAGCACGCGAAACCGAGCGCGACGAGAGCGAGGGCGGCGGCGGTCCAGGAGAGATGAAGCGAAGGACGCGACCAGCGGCGCGCGAGTTCGGCGGCGGCGGAGAAGAGGACGTTGAACGCGAGGACGAGAGCAACCAGGAGCGGAGCGCGAGCGGCGGTGAAGAACTGATCGGTCCACGCGATCTGCAGGAGCACGGTGCCGGTGGCGGCGAACGGGACGAGGTGAGGCCAGCGGCGATGGAGGGCGACGGCGAGCAGGCCGATATCGAGGAGTCCGACGTAGGTGAAAAGGCCGATGGGGTTGTCCTCTCCGGTGGAAATGACGAGCGGCGTGAGGAAGCCGCCGAGGAGACCGAGGATCGCGACGACCTGCGCGTGAAGGCGAACGGCGAGGAGGAACGCGACGGCGGTGATGAGCGCCATCAAGGCAAACGTGGCGAGCGGGGTGAAGAACGGGAAGCGATAGACGATGTGCGACGCGAACGTGACGGCGTAGAGGCTGACGATGCCGGTGGCGCAGAGAACGTGGGAGGTGATGCGATATTTTTCGCGAGTGATGCGCAGGCCTGCGACGATGAGCGCGGCGGAGAGAGCGAAGCCGATCGCGATGCGGATGCCCGGCGGGATGAGATCGTGCTCGAAGGAGTATTTGACGAAGAACGCGACCGCGAGGAAGGCGGTGAGGCCGCCGAGCCAGGCGAAGAGTTTGGCGCCGACGAAGTGTTCGAGATTGAGCGTTTTGGTTTTGGGTTCCGGGTTTTGGGTTTTGAGTTGGGGAAGAGCGGGCGGAGTTGGCGCGAACGGACGCGGCGGCGGTAAGACGGCAAGGGGCGGAGGTGGAGAAATCGGGCGTTGTGGCGGCGAAAGAGGAGGAGGAAGCGCGAGAGGAGGAACGGAGGAGATTTCGGGCTTCGAAATTTGCGAAGGGAGAGCCGGAGGAGGAGCGGCCTCAGGAGCGATCGCGGCGGGCGTGGCAGCGGGACTGGGCGCGGATGGGGCGGAGCGGAGTTGGGTTTCGAGGGACGACAGCCGCGTGCGAAGAGAAGCGATTTCGTTTTTCAGCGAACTGAAACGGACGAACACCCAAATCGGGAAGACGAGGAAGAGGACCACCAGAAACAGAATCAAAAGCACGGCGGCCATGGGCGGGGATTGCAGGTGTTGTGCGACGAGGCGGCTGGAGTGGCAAGGGCGGTTTGACGAGGGGATGACGGAAACACGGTTTGCATTTGCGCCGGGGTCCGCGGCAGCATGCGGCGATGGCGTTGCCCGGCGACTTATCCGAGGAAATCAGAGGTGAGACGGTGCGGGGGCGGACGGGATTTTTTCGCGTGGGGCAGGCGCGCGACGGGGCGTGGTGGTTGATCGATGCGGAAGGGCGGCCGTTTTTTGCGGCGGCGGTGAACGAGGCGGAAGCGGATGCGGCGGAACGGCTGCGTAACTGGAATTTCACTACACTGGGCGCGGGAGCGGCGGAAGAGTTGCGCGGCGAAGGCTGGCCGTGGGTGGGGACGGTGGATTTTTGTGCGGTGGGGCCGGTCATTCGAGCGGCGGGCGTGCGCGTGCCGGATGTGTTCGATCCGGATTGGGAGGAACGCGCGAGTCAACGGGCGGCGGAGGTCTGCGCGGCGCAAGGGGACGCGCGGGATTTGGTGGGATGGTTGGCGGATGACGGACTCGGGTGGGGGCGGGGTGGCGTGACGTTGTTGCAGGTGTGTTTGAGTTTGGAGCCGGGGTTTGCGGCGTATCACGCGGCGTGGGAGTTTGTGCTGGCGCTGCATCGCGGGCGGATGGAGGCACTGGCGAAAGCGTGGGGTGTTCCGATGGGGAACAAGGAAGTGGTGCGCGCGATGACGCGGGCGGACGAGGCGCTGGCGACGCGCGGGTATCTGCGGGACAACGTGCAATGGACGCGGGAAATGGCGCGGCGGTATTTTGCGGGGACGGCGGCGGCGATTCGGGCGAGCGACGGGAATCATCTGGTGCTCGGGGCGCGGGAGGTAGGGAGCGCGGGAGCGGCGGGGGCAGGAGTGAGCGAACTGGCGGCGGCAGCGGCTGATGTGCCGTGGGTGAGTTTTCGGGAACTCGGAACGTGGGGCACGGGCCCGGTGTGGGTGGGCGATTTTTGTTGGGCGCGGGAGGAGTTTTATGGCGGTCGCGGGAGTCGGTTGACGACGGTGGAGCGGATGTTGCGCAAAGGCCGGAAAGAGTTGCGGCGGACGATCGCGGCGCCGGCGGTGGTGGGTTATTCGTGGGCGCAGTGGCGAGATCGGGCGGGAGAACGCGCGCCGTTTGGAAGCGGGTTGGTGCGCGTCGATGGGAGGGAGGCGCGCGAACACACGGAGTTGGTTGCTGACATCAACGGACGCATCGGTTCACTGCGGGGTTTTTCCGCTTCATGATGAAAACGATCGCCCTGGTGTTGTGTGTGATGGCCGGCTTGCTGATGTCGGGCTGCGAACATCTGGACACGACGACCTCGGGTTTTGGCGATCGGGTGATCGAAGGTGTCGTCACGACGGCGTCGGGCGGCGGGCCGTTGCCGGAAGGATCCGAAGTTTGGATACAGGTGGTGGATCGCGGCGATGGCGTGCAGCGCGCGGAAGTGTTGGGCGAGGAGACGATCAAGAACCCCGGGCGGATGCCGGTGCCGTTTCGCATCGAGTTTCGGGCGGAAGATCCGGTGTTGCGCGGCAGCGTGGAGGTGGAGGCGCGGATTTCGATTCGAGGCCGGTTGACGTTCATGACCAAGACGGCGCATCCGGTGACGCTGGGGAACGTGGGTAGCGAGATGACGGTGATCGTGGAAGTTCCAGCGGAACGGTGACGGCGGAGGAAGGTCGGCTTTTTGCGATGAGTCTTACGATCTGGTGCAATGCGAAGTTGAAGGACGAGGCGGATGCGCGGCTGCGGGAAACGCTGAAGGCGCGCGGACATCGACTGGTGGAGGCGAAGGTCGCAAATGCGTCGGTGCTGGCGGGCGGCGAGAGCGATCCGGGGATCGCGGAGGCGGATGTGGCGTTTGGGCAACCGGCGGTGGAGGACTGTTTTCGTTGTGAGCGGTTGAAGTGGGTCGCGCTGACGACGGCGGGTTACACGCGGTATGATCGGGAAGATTTGAAGGAGGCGCTGCGTCGGCGGGGCGGTGCGCTGACGAATGCGTCGGCAGTGTTTGCGGAACCCTGTGCGCAGCATGTGCTGGCGATGATGTTGGGGCTGGCGCGGCAGTTGCCGCAGTCGCTGGAGGTGCAGCGCGGGGAGCGGACGTGGGATTATCACGAGCGGCGGGCGGCGTCGCGGTTGTTGAATGGGCAGACGGTTTTGCTGCTGGGATTCGGCGCGATCGGACAGCGGCTGGTGGAGCTATTGGCACCGTTTGGAATGAAGATCGTGGCGGTGCGGCGTCAGACGAAGAGCGAGAGCGCGGTGAGGATCATTGCGATGGAGCAATTGAGCAGTGCGCTGGGGGAGGCGGATCACGTGGTGAACATCCTGCCCGATAACGACGAGACGAAGGATTTCGTGAATGCGCGGCGGCTGGCGTGTTTCAAACGCGGCGCGCGGTTTTATAATGTCGGGCGCGGGACGACCGTGGATCAGCGGGCGCTGATCGAGGCGTTGGAATCGGGGCGGTTGGACGCGGCGTATCTGGATGTGATGGAGCCGGAGCCGCTGCCGCCGGAGCATGCGTTGTGGGGCACGAAGAATTGCTTCATCACGCCGCACACGGCGGGCGGGCGGCACGATCAGGATGAGGCGCTGGTGGAGCTTTTCCTGGAGAATTTGGAGGCGTGGGAGCGAGGAGGCGCGGGGTTGAGGAATCGGGTGGTGTGAACGGCTGGCGGGCGCGCGCCGCTGCGAGAGGGAGCACGAGCACGATTACGAATCACGAGCACGAAACCGGGGCGGCGCTCACGCTTTGATGACGTGGGTGCCGGCGATGAGGTCGTGGAGGCAGCGGCGGTCGTCGCGGAAAATGAGGCACCAGTCGGTGAGATGAAAAGCGGGACGGAAGAGGAACGGGCCGATGATGGGCAGGAGGCTGAGGATGACGCCGGCGAAAGTGATGAGGGCTTCGCGGAGGAACCAAGCGTAGAGGAAGCCCGGTTTGGTGCCGTCGATGCGGGCGACGCGGACTTTGGCGATGATCTTGCCGATGGACTGGCTGCGGGTGCTGAGAAGAACGACTTGAATGATGAGAAGGATGAGCCAGCCGACGAAGGTGACGAGTCCGCCGAGTCCGAGACGGGTCATGTCGTATTGTTCGGGATCGGGTTCGACGCCCTGCATGCCCGCGCTGATGATTTCGGCGAATTCCGGGCCGAGGATGAGGAGGCCTGGGAGGCAGAAGAGGATTTCGAGAGTCCAGTCGATGAAGCGGGCGAGGAGGCGCAGGCCGCGTTCGGCGAGTTCGACGGCTTCGACCGGGGCGGCGGCGGTGGCGATGGATGAAGGAAGTGGAGGAACGTCGGCGGGCAGGGTCGGGATGACGGGAGGTGCGCCGGCGGCGGGGTTGAATTCGGGGAAATCGCCCAGGGTGAGCCAGTCGTCGGTGCCGGCGAGTTTTGCGCGAGTGTCGAAGTTGGCGCGACCGCCTGCGATCCAGGAACGAATTTGTTCAACGCTGGCTGGGCCGTATTCTTTTCCGTCGCCGCCGATGATGGTGAACATGAGGCGCAACGAAGCGAAGGGAGGGCGGGGCGTCAATCGAGGGGAGCTGGATGGAAGGCTACGCACAAATGCGTAGCCGCGACGGCTTGCCGTGGAGCGGTGAATGCGGCAGATGAGGCGTCCGCTTCTCCCCGTCCTCTTCATGAACTTTCTTCAATGCCGCCGGCTGGCGGGTGTGGTGTGTGTGTGGTTGTGCGTATTTGGACCGTTTGCCTGGGCGCAGGAGGAGGCGGAGGCGACAGCGACGATCGCGGAAATCCGGGCGAAGGCGGAGAGTGGGGACGTGCGCGCGATGGTGGAGCTGGCGCAGCGGTATGATTGGGGTGACGCTGAGACGACGCAGGATTTGGCGGAGGCGCGCGTGTGGTGGGAGAAAGCGGCGTCGCGAGGAGATGGATACGCGGCGTTCGAGCTGGCGAAGATGTTGCGGGACGGACGGGGCGTGGAGGCGAATGCGGGGGAGGCGTTCAAGTGGATGCAGCGGTCAGCGGAAAGCGGGATGCTGGCGGCGCACGTGGAGCTGGGCCTGATGCATGCGAATGCGGTCGGCACGCGGAAGAACCTGGTGGAGGCGCTGAAGTGTTATTTGAAAGCGGCGGAGCAGCACGATCTGGAAGGGCAGTATCTGGCGGGGCTGGCGTATTTGGAGGGGCGGGGAACGAAGAAGGACGTTGCGGCGGGGGCGCGGTGGCTTCTCAAGGCGGCGAATGGGGGGCACGAAGGAGCGGATGGGAAGATTTGGGAATTGAGGGATACGGATCCGGAGTTGCCGGCGAAGTTGTTGGCGGCGGCGGGGCCGGAGTTGAAGCGGTTGATCGCGCGGGCGGAAGCGGGGGAGGCGAAGGCGCAGGTGGAATTCGCGGAGGTTTTGCAGGAGGGGAGCGACGAGCTTCTCGCCGATTTCGCAGCGGCGCTGGTGTGGTGGGAGAAGGCGGCGGCAAAAGGCGAGCCGGAGGCGATGACGGAGATGGGGCGACGTTATATTACGGGCCAGGACGTGGAGCGGGATCTCGCGAAGGCGGACGAGTGGCTGAAGAAAGCGGCGGAGCGGAAGGATGCGGCGGCGTATTTTTGGCTGGGAGCGATGCGCGACGATTACGGTGATGAAGCCAATCCGGAGGAGGCGGTGCGGTATTATCGGCGCGGGGCGGAGTTGGGCGGGGCGTCGTCGCAGCGCCGGCTGGGGGAGGCTTTGGAGGCGGGGCGAGGCGTGGAGAAGGACGCGAAGGAAGCGTTGAAATGGTATGTGAAGGCGGCGGAACAGGGGGAGCCGATAGCGATGATGCAAGCGGCGATGCTGGCGGCGTCGGCGGAGGCGGGCGTGCAGGATTTCGCGCTGGCGCGGAAGTGGGTGTTGGAGGCGATCAGGTTCAATCATTCGGAAGGATATTTTCTGTTGGAGAGCATTGAGCACGATGAAGAGACGGCGCGGCTGGCGAAGGACGTGCCGGGGCATGTGCCGGCGGCGTCGAAGGAAATGTATGTGGAGGCGTTGCGAGGGGATGCGTGGTCGCAGTGGCAGATCGCGATGCGGTATTCAAAAGGTGAGGAGGGGATGCCGGTGGATCAGCAGGCGTTCGAGATGTGGCGCGAGCGCGCGGCGGCGGGCGAATGGGTGGAGGCGCGGGAGAGTCTGGGGCTGGCGTTGACGGATCCGGCGGCGGCGAAGCGCAACGTGGCGGAAGGGGTGAAGCATCTCGAGGCGGCGGCGTCGATGGGGCTGGGCGCGGCGCGCTTCAGGCTGGCCGAGTTGCTGGCGAACGGTGATGGGGTGGAAAAGAACGAGACGAGGGCGGTGCAGTTGTTCGAGCAGGAAGCGCGGAGCAGCAATCGCGACGCGATGTGGCGGTTGCGACAGATGTATGCGCAAGGCGTCGCGGGCGCGGCGGCGGACGAGAAGAAGGCGGGCGAGTGGTTGATGCGCGCGGCGCTGGCGGGGCATCCGGAGGCGAAGGCGGAGGAGGCGAAGATCGCGGCGGCGAAGGCGGCAGAAGCGAAGACGGCGGTCGAGACGAAGTTTGCGGAAGCGGAACGGGCGCTGGACTTGGAATTCCGCGCGGCGTTGGGTCGGGGCGGGCGGGATGCGGCGGTGAAAGCGTTTTCGCGGGCGATCGCGGCCGTCGGAAAGGAGAAGCGTTGGACCTCGGTGCAGACGTGCGAGCGGGTGTTGCAGACGCTGTTGCCGAAGATGCAGCAGATGCCCGGCGAGGCGGGGGCGTATGTGCTGGCGTTGGACACTCAGGCTTACGATGCGGCGGTCGTGCAGCGGGTGTTGCCGGCGAATGTGATGGCGGCGGTGCGGACGTATGCGCAGCAAGTGTCGAGTCAGTTTCAGGCGAAGCAGGCGGCGTTGGGGCCGATTCAGGCATTGATTCCGGGAGCGGAGGCCGGGGATGTGTCGAAGCAGATGCAAGTCGCCAGGTATTTTCTGGGGAACCACGCGGCGCACGACGTGGAGATTGCGTTGCGCTGGTATAAGCGGGCGGCGGATGCGGGGCATGCGCCGGCGCGGGAGCAGATCAAGCTGGCGACGGCTCAACTGATGGATCGGGCGCGGGCGTCGTGGCAGGAGGGACGCGTCGAGGAAGCGATCGTGTTTGCGAAGAAAGTGGCGGAGTGGGGGAACGCGGAGGCGATGGTTTTTTTGGGGGCGGCGTATTTGGAGGGACGGAAGATTCCGCAGAATCTTGATGAGGCGAAGCGCTGGCTGACGCAGGCGAAAGCGGCGGGAAATCAGGCGGCGCAGGAAGCGTTGGATTATATCGCGCGCGGAGGAGAGCCGAGTGCGGCGGACCATTTTGCGCGCGGCATGGCGGCGTATCGGCAGGAGCAGTATTCGGAGGCGCTGGCGGCGTGGGAGAAGGCGGCGGCGGCGGGGCATCCGGACGCGTTGTTCAATTTAGGCGTGCTTCATGAGCGCGGCGAGGGAGTGGAGAAGGACAATGAGAAGGCGCTGGCGTGGTTCGAAAAAGCGGCGGCGAAGCAGGCGAAGAATGCGGCGGCGGCGGTGACGCGAGTGAAAGCGAATCTGACTTTCGGGCGCGCGTTTGCGGCGTATCAGCAGAAGGATTTTGTGACGGCGGCGGCGGCGTGGAAGGAAGCGGCGGAGTTGGGAAGTGGGGGGGCGATGTTTAATCTGGGCGTGCTGCACGAGAAGGGGGAAGGCGTGTCGTATGATTTGATGGGGGCGATGGCGTGGTTCGAGAAGGCAGCGGCGAACGGATACAAGGACGCGCAGGCTTCGATCGATCGTCTGAGACCGCGGCTCGCGGGTTGGGAGGATTATCGTGAAGGAATCGAAGCGGAGAACGACTTCGATTATGAGGAGGCGTTGACGTGGTATGAGAAAGCGGCGGCGGCGGGCAGCGGGCTCGCGATGATGGCGCTCGGTGAATTTTACGAGGAAGGGCTCGGCGTGGACGAGGATCCGCGCAAGGCGATCGAGTGGTATAAAAAAGCGGCGGAGAAAGGTGAGTCGGCGGGGCAGACGATGGCGCAGATGTTGGAGGAATCGCTGCCGATGTATGACCTGGTGGCGTCGCAGCGGCAGATGAAGCAGCTGCGCGATCAGATTGATGGCGTCGTGAGCGGAGCGCCGAAAGCGGCGGCGTCAACGGGAGCGAGCGCGGGGAAGACGACGAGAGAACTGCGGAAGAATCGCCCGTGGACGCCGGACGAAGTGCGGGCGGCGTTGAAGGAAGGGGCGGATCAGCGAGCGTTGGCGCAGGCGATCAAGGCGGACAAGCTGGAGCAGGGGTTCACGGATTTGGAATTGAAGCGGTTGCTGAATACGCCGGAGGGACAGCTGGTGGAGGATCACAGCCCGTTGAGCCAGACCTTGCACGGGCATGTTTATCAAGGGGCGGGCGCGTGGACGTATGAGATGGCGAAGGCGGCGATCGAGGCGCGGCGGGCGCAGGTGGGACGGGTGGCGAAGGTGGTGGATTCGCCGGAGTTGCGGGCGAAGGCGGCGGCGGGCGACGGCGTGGCGCTGTATCAGCTCGTGATGGAAATTCCGGAGGCGGAATTGAAACATGGAGCGCGGCCGGAGGTGTCGCGGGACGAGTTGATCAAGAAGGTCGAGGAAGCGAAGTATGTGCGCGGCTACTGGCTGGTGGCGGATGGGTTGCGGAACAATGTCGACAAGACGAAGAACGATCCAGTGCGGCGGGCGGAGTTGTTGTTTCAGTCGGCGGCGGCGGGCGATCCGCGCGGCATGCGCGAGCTGGCGATGGAGCTGATTGCGTCGGGTGAGACGGCGGTGGCGACGAACTATGCCGAGGCGGAGTATTGGATGATCGAGGCGGCGGCGCGCGCGGCGGAAGGGACGATGGAGGATCTATATATCAATCCGGGACGGGACGTGGCGTTTTTCTATAGTTTCAGCAAGACGACCGGCGGGCCGGTGGCGTGGTCGTTGAGCATGGCGGACGAGCCGACGCTGCGGTGGGCGCGGGAGATGATCCGGCGCGGCGGGAAGCTGGCGGACGTGGCGAACGTGCACCTGGACGCGTTTGAGCTGGAGCCGAGGACAAAAGATGTCCGGGCGAAGATGGCGGCGCTGCCGCCGGAGGTTGCGCTCTGGAGTGCGGCGGAATTGGCGAAGCTGGAGGCGGCGGCGAAGGCGGGTGAGGTGGAGGCGGCGTTGAAGTTGGGAAATGGATACGCGACGGGGCGCGGTGTGCGGCAGTGGGATGGGAAGGCGATCGGTTATTATGAAGTGGCGGCGGCGAAAGGGAGTGTGGCGGCGATGCGGGCGTTGGCGGAGCACTATTTCAAAGGACGCGGGGTGAAGAAGAATGGAGAGAAACGATTGGCGTGGTTGGAGAAGGCGGGTGAGGCGGGGGATGCGTCGGCGTGGAAAGCGGCGGGAGACCTACTGCATTACGGCGTGCAAGATCCGATGACGGAGCAGGACTTTCCCCGGGCGATGGCGCTGTATCAGAAGGCGGTGGCCAAAGGGCACGGGCCGGCGATGCATGCGATGGGCGTGCTGCACCACTACGGGCGCGGCGTTCCGCAGGACACGGCCAAGGCGGCCGAGTGGTATCGAAAGGCGGCGGACGCGGGGGAACGGTTCTCGATGGTGATGCTGGCGGGAATGTTGAAGGAGGAAAAGAAGTATGCCGATGCGGCGCTGTGGTATGGAAAAGCGGCGGAGGCGGGCGAGGAGCACGGGCGATTCTGGCAGGCGCAAATGTTGGTGTCGGCTGGAGACCGCGCGCGGGCGATTCCGTTATTGCGAGAGGTGGTGGCGAAGACGCCGGCCCATGCGGGGGTGTGGCTCGAGCTGGGCGGAGCGTTGCACGACTCGAACGACGCGGCGGGCGCGAAAGAGGCTTACCGGAAGGTGATCGCATTGGTCGGGGAGGATCATAGTCAGGGTATTCTGGCGAAGGAGCTGCTGGGCGAATTGGAGGCGGCTGCGACGGCGGCACCGACGACCGGGGGCGCGGTGGCGACGTTGAAGGAGAATCAAAACGCGGACGAGTTATGGAAGTCGGCGCAGACGATGGCGGCGTTCAAGGCGCAAGCCGACGCGACGAAGTTTCTGCATCAGGCGGCGGCGATCGCGGAGACGGGTTCGCCGGAGACGCGGTATCGGCTGGCGGTGGTGATCATGCAAGGAACGCTGGGCGTTCCGAAGGATGAGGCGCGTGGGCGGGCGTTGTTGCAGTCGGCGGCGGAGGCTGGGTTCGCGAGTGCGAAGCTGGATTATGCGTCGGCGTTGATGCAGGGAGCGTTTGGTTTCGCGGCGGAGCCGGAGCGCGGGCGGGCGTTGTTGAACGAAGTGGTGGCGGATGCGGAGAACGCGAATCCGGACGCGAAGTTTCAGGTCGGGATGCTGCTGTATCAGGGGACGGTGGTGCCGCTGGACAAGCCGCGCGGGATAAAGCTGATCCAAGCGGCGGCGGGCGGCGGCGTGCCGGCGGCGAAATTTGAGCTGGGGCGGGCGCTGCTGGCGGGATTGCCGGAGCTGCCGGCGAATCCGGCGCAAGGAGCGAGCTGGTTGAAGGACGCGGCGAATGCGGGTTTGGCGCAGGCGGCTGCGGTGCTGGGGCAGGTTTACGAGAAGGGGATTCCGTTGCCGGCGGCGAATACGGCGGAGGGGGCGAAGGCGGTGACGGCGGATGCGCGCGAGGCGTTGAAGTGGTATGAGCAGGCGCTCAAGGCCGGCGTGCAGCAGGTGAAGCCGATGGTGGAGCGGCTGCAGTTGGAGTTGAGCGGGAAGGGGCCTCGGCCGGGGAACAAGTAGCAGCGCGCGATCTGTGTCGTTCTTGTTCTCGGACCCGAGCGGGAGAACGAGAAAGATCGAGAACGAGAACGAGGGGAACGGCCTAAGGAAGGGCGATCGTGCGTTCGGCGGGCTCGGGGTGCTGGCGGTAAAAGAGCGCGGTGTGGCCGACGGCGCCGACGCAGAGGCAGCGACCCTCGTCGGCGATTTGGTCGCAGAGGGCGGCGCGCTCGTGTCGGTCGAGACCGAGAAAGCGGAGTTTCACGAGTTCGTGGGAGCGGAGAAGTTTTTGGAGCTCGGTGAAGAACGCAGGGGAAAGGCCGCCTTTGCCGAGTTTTAGCGCCGGCTCGAGGGTTTGGCCGACGCCGCGAAGGTGGGATTTTTGGGCGCCGGTCAGCGCGAGCTCATACATGGTGGGGACGGTTGTGCGACGAAAGTGGAAGGCAATGGCGGAAATCGTGGACGGCTTGGTGCGCGCCAATGAATGCAGCATATTTGGCAAGTGATGCGAAGGTGGGGTTGCGTGGTGTGCCTATAGTGGGGCATGGCCAAGAACCCCACTACGGCAGTTATCGAGGAAATTCCTCGCACCATGCCGGCGCGCCGGATCGCCGGGGTGACGAGTGCGGCACGATACAACGCGAAGAAGCGTTCAAAGCTAACGCTCTGGTTCGCGATCGTGGTGTCCGTGACGTTTCACTCGGTGGTGTTATTCGGTTTCAATCGGAAGCCGCCGCCGAAGGTGAAGGTGGTGGAGGAGGAAGCGATTGCGGTGATCTTTCAGATGCCGGATCTGAAAGAGCTGGAGGAGGTGGAACCGGTGCCGACCGAAGGCGACGAGGCGCCGGTGGAGTCGGGACTTTCGGTGCCGATGCTCGCGGACGTGCCGTCGGTGGTGGATCTCTCGACGGCGTTTGTGCAGGAGATCGATTATTCGAGTCTCGTGCCGCAGCAGGATCTCGCGATGGCGTCGTCGCTGACGATTCCGACGAACATCAATCGCGGCGGAAAAATCGGGGAAGGGATGGGGAAGATCTTCGACTTGAAGGAGCTTGATCGAGCGCCGGAGCCGACGGTGGCGATTGCGCCGACCGTGCCGGTGTCGATGCGGGACGCGGGATTGCGGGTCACGGTCGCGGTGGGTTTCATCGTCGATACGCAGGGCCGCGTGGTGAATCCTTACATCGCGCAGTCGTCCGATCGGCGGCTGGATGAGGCGGCGCTGGTGGCGATGTCGAAGTGGAAGTTCCGGCCGGGGACGAAAGGCGGGCGGAGAGTGAACGTGCGAATGATGCAGCCCTTCGTCATCACCGTGGCCGAGAACTAGGAGATCGGAGTCGGTGCAGGCAGTTGAACGAAGTAATACATTAAATGACGAACCGAGCACGCGAGGTGATCGCGAGGGTGTCATTTAATGTATTACAAGGGAACGGGGATGGGTTGGTGGGAGGGGAAGGAGAAGAAGTTGCATCGGGAGGGTGGCGGTGGGGGTGGTTGACCGCGGCGCGATAAAGGTTACCGCTGATCCTTCCTATGCCAGCGAAGTCACGGAGATCGAAAGCGACGGGGGTGCCGCGGGTGCTGAAAGGCACCGTGTTCATCACGCGGCAGGTGCATTTCAACGCGGCGCATCGGTTGCATAATCCCTCGAAGAGCCAGGAGTGGAACGAGCGGCAGTATGGGCTTTGCACGAATCCGCACTGGCACGGGCACAACTACGTGCTGGAGGTGACGGTGAAAGGGCAGCCGAATCCGGAGACTGGATACATCGTGGATCTGGCGGAGTTGAAGCGGATCTTGCACCGGGCGGTGGTCGACAAGTGCGATCACCGGAATCTGAACGATGACGTGGATTTTTTACGCGGCGTGATTCCGTCGACGGAGAATCTGGTGATCGCGTTTTGGAATGAGATCGAGCCGTTGTTGCCGGCGGGGAAGCTGCATTGCGTGCGGTTGTTTGAGACGCCGCGGAATTATGCGGAGTATTTCGGGCCGGAGGTTGTTTAACCGCGAATGGACACGAATAGACACGAATCAGGCGTGGGGATGATCATTCGACCCGTTGGTTCGGGTGCATGCGTGTCCATTTGTGGTTCGCTGGATTTGAGCGAATTTCTTTCTGCGTCGGCGGGCGGTTATCGTCACCCGCGGCCGGCGTGAAACCAGCGCTCCTGATTGGGGGCGCACATCAAAAACGAACATGAGCAAAAAGAAGCAGATGTATTTGCACCGCTCAGCGAGCGGGGCGGAGCCGCGGGTCAAGCGCGGGTATGATGCGAAGTTTCGCGTCACGGACGACTATCGCGAGTCGTTGCCGGACATGATGGAGGCCGCGCACGATGCGATCCAGGGAGCGCATGTGCCGATCCAGCAGGTGGGCGTGCATAATTTCAAATTGCCGCTGAAGTTTCGGACGAAAGGCGGCGAGATTCTCACGCTCGAGGCGAGCATCACGGGCACGGTGTCGCTCGAGGCGGATTTGAAGGGGATCAACATGAGCCGGATCGTGCGCTCGTTTTACGAGCACAAGGACGAGGTGTTCACGGGCGAGTGGATGGGGAAGATTCTTTGCGCCTATTTGAAGGACGTGAAGAGCAAGGATGCGCGGCTGAAGGTGAGCTTCTCGTATCCGATGCTGCACCGGAGCCTGCGCAGCGGGCTCGAGGGGTATCAGTTTTACGAAGTGGCGTTCGAAGGCGTGTTGACGCGGAGCGGCGAGTATCGGCGGTTCATTCACTTCGACTTCGTGTATTCGTCGGCGTGCCCCTGCTCGGCGGAGTTGTCGGAGCATGCGCGGGACACTCGGGGCGTTTACACGGTGCCGCACTCGCAACGAAGCAAGGCGCGCGTGGTGATCGAGGAGGAGCCGGGGAAGAAGATCTGGATCGAAGACGTGCAGGCCCTGTGCCTGAAGGCGCTGCAGACGGAGACGCAGGTGATGGTGAAGCGCGAGGACGAGCAGGCGTTTGCGGAGTTGAACGGCGCGCACCTGAAGTTTGTCGAGGATGCGGCGCGGCTGCTGTATCAAGTATTCGATACGGAGAAGCGGATTAGGGATTTCCGGATCGCGTGCTCGCATCTCGAATCGCTGCATTCGCATGACGCGGTCAGCGTGATTTGCAAAGGCGTGAAGGGCGGTTTTTCCGCGGACTTCATGGATTTCGGGTCACTGGTCTGCTGAGACAATTGCGTGCTCGTGATCGTGAACTTGCCCGTGCTCGAGCGATCACGAGGAAGAGCACCATGAAAACGAAACCGGTGATTCTGATTACGGGGGCGTCGCAGGGGATTGGCGCGGAGATTGCGCGGGTGTTTGCGCGGGAGGTGAAAGGTATGCGGCTGGGGCTGGTGGCGCGGAACGAGAAGAAGCTCGCGGCGGTGGCGAAAGGATGTGCGAAGCTCGGGGCGAAGGTGGAGGTGTTCGGGTGCGATGTGACGGACGAACACGCGGTCGCGGAGTTGGTGATCGAAGTGAAGAAGCGGCTGGGGGAGGTCGATGTGCTGGTGAACAACGCGGGCGCGTTCAAGCCGGAGCCGTTTTTGCGGAGCTCAGTGGAAACGTTCGACGAGATGATCCGGGTGAACCTGCGTAGTGCTTTTCTGGTGACGCGAGCGTTCGTGCCCGGAATGGTGCAGCGCGGGCGTGGGGATGTGTTCTTCATGAGCTCGATCGCGGGGCTGGACGCTTATCCGGCGAGCGCGGCATATTGCGCGGCGAAATTCGGCGTGACGGGGCTGGCGAAGGTGCTGCGCGAGGAAACGAAAGGCACGGGCGTGCGCGTGTGCTGTATCCATCCTGGCGCGACATGGACGCCGTCGTGGAGCGAGAGCGGTGTGAAGGAAGAGCGGATCATGCCGGCGGCGGATGTGGCGCGGGCTTTTTTCGACGTTTATCGGATGACGCGCCGCACGGTGGTGGAGGAGGTCGTGTTGCGGCCCAACGCCGGAGATATCGAGTAGGTCGCTGAGACTGAGGATTTTTCATGACACGCGGCCGGGGAAAATTCCCGGAACCCGGCGAGAAAACGTCATGTCGCCGGAACGCATGCTGCGACCTGTCGTCGTCCCCGCGCTTTGCACGAGCGAGAATTCGTGCGTCGTGCGGAATGCGGTGCGGGGCGTGGTGTTCACAGAAACGCAATTACACAGTCTGCTGTTGGCGTGCGGCTTAGGATTTCGACGCGGTCGTTGGCACAGTGGCGGCTAAAACCAAGTATCATGAATTTGAATCACGCCTTTGGATTTCTTTTTGTTGGGACGGTCTTCGGTTTGCTCCCGCGATTTGCGCCGAGCCTGTGTGTGCCGACGGGAGTGGATGGCACGAGTGCGCGGGAGATCTGGCTGCAGTTGATGAGTGCGCTGCTGATCGGTGTGGCGCTGGTGTATTGCTTGCAGCGGGCGATGAGCGCGCTGGGTTCGATGCTCGAATACGATCCGGAACGTCGCGCGATGGCGGTTCAACGTCCAGTGCTGCCGGCGGTCGCGGATGGCACGGAGACCCTTGCGGAGCCGCGTTTGGCGCGGGTTCGCGGTGCGCAATTGGTGCCGGTGTCGGCGGCGTTTCGTCGTGGATTGATTGAGCAGCGGCGGGCGGCGTGAGGGGCGGTTTTGAATTCTGAGTTTTGAGTTTTGGGTTTGGGGTTGGGGTTGGGGGCGCGAGAGGCCCGCGCCTTGCGCTCAGAGGATGAGGTTGAAAGCGCGGGGCGGGAGGGGCATGGGTGAGGGCGCATGCTGTCGCTGCGCCAGACGATCCTTGTGGTGGAGGATGAAGCCGCCATCGCTGACACGATTGTTTACGCGCTGAAAACGGAAGGGTTTGCGCCGGTGTGGAAACGCACAGCGAGCGAGGCGATCGAGGTGTTGGGAAGAGAGGAGATCGCGTTGGCGATCCTGGATGTGGGTTTGCCGGATGCGAGCGGGCTGGATGTGTGTCGGGAAATCCGGCGGCGGGGCGAAATGCCGGTGATTTTTCTGACGGCGCGCAGTGCGGAGGTGGACCGCATCGTGGGACTCGAGTTGGGCGCGGACGATTATGTGACGAAGCCGTTTAGTCCGCGGGAGCTGACGGCGCGGGTGCGGGCGATCTTGCGGCGGACAAATGGGAATGGCGGCGGGACGAAAGGCGGAGGAAGTAAGAGCGAGTGGGAGCATGACGAGGCGCGCTGTCGGATTTTGTTTCGCGGCGTGGCGCTCGAGCTGACGCGGAACGAGTATCGATTGCTGGCGACGCTGGTGAAGGCGCCGGGGCGCGTCTTCAGTCGCGAGCAGTTGATGAACGCGGCGTGGGACGATCCGGGTGCAGCGCTGGACCGGACGGTGGATGCGCACGTGAAATTGTTGCGCGCGAAATTGAGGACGGTGGGCGCGGAGGAGGATGCGATCGTGACGCATCGAGGATTGGGGTATTCGCTGCGGGAGGACGCGTGAGCCTTCGGCTGCGGCTACTCTTGATGATGCTCGCGGTGTATTGCGCGGGCGGATTTTTTCTGACGCGACGCGCGCTGGACGAGGTTCGGCCGCGCTACTTGGAATCGATGGAGGAGACGCTGGTCGACACGTCGGTGCTGCTCGCGTCGGTCTTGGAAACGCAGTTGGTCGATGGGCGATTGGACGCGGGTGGACTGCAGCGGGCGTTTGGTGCGGCGCAGCAGCGGGAATTCGAGGCAAAGATTTTTTCGTTAAGAAAAACGAATGTGGACCTGCGGGTTTACGTGACCGATGCGGCGGGGCGGCTGGTGTTCGATTCAGAAGGCGGGGAAATCGGCAGCGATTTTTCGCGGTGGAATGACGTGTCGCGCACGCTGCGCGGCGAGTATGGCGCGCGGTCGACGCGCGCGATCCAAGGTGATGACGACACGCAAAGCCTCTATGTGGCGGCGCCGATTCGTCAGGGAGGGCGGATCGTCGGAGTGTTGTCGGTGGGAAAACCCACGCGCGGGGTAAATCATCTTGTATCCGTCGCACAAGCACGCGTGCTGCGGGTGGCGGTGATCGGCGGACTGATGGTGTTGTTGCTGTTGTTGCTGGTGACCTCGTGGGTGATTGCGCCGCTGGAGCGGCTTACGGCTTATGCGCGGGCGGTTCGAGATGGCCGGGCGGCGGCGCTGCCGACGCTGCCGGGGCGGACGTTGAGTGAACTCGGGCGCGCTTTTGAAGAGATGCGTGATGCGCTGGAAGGGCGGCAGCATGTGGAGCGTTACACGCAGGCGCTCGCGCATGAAGTGAAGACGCCACTGGCGGCGATTCGCGGGGCGGCGGAGTTGATGGATGAAGAAATGCCGGTGGAGGCGCGGCGGAAGTTTTTAGGGAATATTCGGAACGAGGCGGCGAGGATTCAGGCGATCATTGAACGACTGCTGGAGTTGTCGTCGTTGGAGGCGAGGAAGACCTTGCGGAAAACCGAGGAGTTCTCGGCGCAGCAGATCGTGAACGAGGCGGTGGCGGTGATTCGACCGGCGGCGGAGATGCGCCGGGTGAGTATCGTGGTTGAAAGCGGCGCGGGCGTCCGATTGCGCGGCGAGCGGGTGTTGTTGCGCGAGGCGCTGGTGAACTTGCTGCAGAACGCGGTGGAGTTTTCGCCCGCGGGGGGCGAGGTGCGGGTCAGGAACGTGAATGCGGCGGGGCGGGTGGAGTTCGTCGTGGAGGACAGCGGGACGGGCGTGCCGGAGTATGCGTTGGGGCAGGTGTTCGAACGGTTTTATTCGCTGCCGCGGCCGGGCTCGGGGCGGAAGAGCACGGGGCTCGGGCTGACGCTGGTGCGGGAGATCGCGCATCTGCACGGCGGAGGAGCGACGCTGGAGAATCGCGCGGAAGGCGGGGCGCGGGCGATGCTTTGGGTGCCGGTGGAGGCGGAGTGATGCGGGACGGGAAATCGCTCGCGCGCTTCGCGGCGATTTCATTCGGGCTTCACAATGACTTCATGAAGCGCGGGTAGCCTGGAGGAATGAACTCCATTCCTTCTCCGGCCTCGGTTGGTCCCGCGGTGCGGTCGTCTGCTGCGCGTCAGCACAAGACGACGTTCAAGTTTCTCTTCATGGCCGCGCTGATCCTGCTGCTGCATCTGCCGCTGCTCTTCATCAACAAGCTTCGGCAGGAGCGGATGATCTATCGGGGCGTCGAGGCACCGGCGGTTGCGGCGAGCGAGGATGCGCGTGAACGCGACCCAGAGAAGGCGGAGGCTGCGGCTGCAGGAACAGCGGCGGAGGGATACCGGATGGTGGAGCGGGCGTTGAAGCACAGCGTGCTCGTGCTGGCGCTGGTGTTCGCGGCGTTTTTCCTCTTCGAGACGTTAGCGGGATTGAGACTGCACGCGGTGCACTATGCGTTGGTCGGAGCGGCGCTGTGTTTGTTCTATCTGGCGCTATTGGCCCTCGGTGAAGTGCTGGAGCCGGGGTGGGCGTATGCGGGAGCGGCGGTGGCATCCTCGCTGTTGATCGTGTGCTACAGCGCGTCGATTTTGCAGAGCTGGATGCGAGCGAGTTCGATCGCGGCGTTGCTGGCGGCGGAGCACAGCGTGCTCTTCGTCGTGCTACGGATGGAAAATTATGCGCTGCTTGCGGGAACGGCGGCGCTCTTTGTGGCGCTGGGAGCGCTGATGTTTTTCACGCGGAAGGTGGATTGGTTTGCGGAGGAGAGGAAGGGTGCGGCGGCGTGAAGAGAAGGCGCGCGGCGGACCGCCTTCGCCGAGGCTACGGCGGGTGAGTCCAGCGTTGCTGGGCTCAGAGCAAAGTCGGCTGATCGGGGCCGGCGAAGGGTTTCAGTCCGATGGCCGTGTAGCCTTTCGGGGTGAGGATGCGGCCTTCGCGGGTGCGTTGCAGGTAGCCCTCCTGGATGAGGAAAGGTTCGTGCACTTCTTCGAGCGTTTCGGGTTCTTCGCCGACGGCGACGGCGATGGTGCCGATGCCGACGGGGCGGCCGCCGTAGTTTTCGGCCATGACGCGGAGCATGCGTTTGTCCATTTCGTCGAGGCCGGCGGCGTCGATTTCAAGGAGCTCGAGGGCGGCGGCGGCGACGGGTTGGGTGATGCGGCCGTCGGCGCGTTGCTGGGCGTAGTCGCGGACGAAGTTGATGAGGTTGTTGGCGACGCGCGGGGTGCCGCGGGAGCGCGTGGCGATTTCGCGGGCGCCGGCCTGATCGACGGGGACTTTGAGCAGTGCGCAGGAGCGACGGACAATTTTTTCGAGCGTGGCGGCGTCGTAGTAATCGAGACGCGTTTGGAGCGTGAAACGCGAACGGAGCGGGGCGGTGAGCAGGCCCGCGCGCGTGGTGGCGCCGACGAGGGTGAAGCGCGGGATCGAGAGGCGGACGCTGCGGGCGTTGGGGCCCTGGTCGATCATGATATCGAGGCGGAAATCCTCCATCGCGGAGTAGAGATACTCCTCGACGGTTTTCGGGATGCGGTGGATTTCGTCGATGAAGAGGATGTCGCCCTCTTCGAGGTTCGTAAGGAGACCGGCGAGGTCGCCGGCTTTTTCGACGACGGGGCCGGACGTGACGCGAACGTTTTTACCGAGCTCGTTGCCGAGGATGAACGCGAGCGTGGTTTTGCCGAGGCCGGGCGGGCCGGAGAGGAGAATGTGGTTGAGGGCCTCGCCGCGCTGTTTGGCGGCCCCGACCATGACTTGGAGGCGCTCGATGGTTTTTGCCTGGCCGGTGAAGTCGGAGAACGAGAGCGGACGCAGCGCGGCTTCAGCGGGCGAGACGGGGGAGGCGAGGGTGCTGGTGATGTAGCCGAGGCCCGTGGCCGCCGCGGGCGGCGGGGGGATTTTCGATTTTGAATTTTCGAATTTCGATTGGGACACGGTCTTGTGGGCGTCGACGTGGATTCTTTGCTTCGCTCAGAATGACAATCCTATTGCTCGCGCCATTCGACGTCGGCGCCGAGGGATTTCAGATTTTCGACGAAGTTGGGATGGGCGCGTTTGATGGTATCGGCGCTGCGGACGATGGATTTTCCCGGGATGCTGGCGGCGACCATGTAGAGGCCGACGGCGGCGCGGATGATGTAAGGGGCGTCGACGGTGGTCGGACGCAGCGGACGGTCGCCGAAGACGATGATGCGATGCGGATCGCTGACGACCACGTGCGCGCCGAACTTCGAGAGCTCGGGCATCCAGGTGAAGCCGCCCTCGTAAACTTTATTCCAGAACTGCACGGCGCCCTTTGCGCGGACGGCGAGGGCGATCATGCAGGGAAGAAGATCGACGGGAAAATAGGGCCAGGGGGCGGCTTCGATTTTCGGGAGGAGGTTGGTGGTGAACGGTTGTTCAATCTCGAGCTTCTGTTTGCGGCGGACGATGGCGGTGTCGCCGTCGTGCTCGATTTTCACGCCCAGTTTTTCGAACGCGCGGGTGATGAGATCGAAGTGGTGCGGGAGCGAATGGCGGACTTTGATTTCACCGCCGGTGATGGCGCCAAGGGCGAGGAAGGTGACGACCTCGTGGTAGTCGGTGTTGATGGTAAACGTGCCGCCTTTGAGGCGTTTCACGCCCTGAACGGTGATCTTGCTGGTGCCGACGCCGGTGATTTTGGCGCCCATGCCGATGAGGACTTCGCAGAGATCCTGGACGTGCGGTTCGCTGGCGGCGTTGATGAGGGTGGATTCGCCGTCGGCGAGGGCGGCGGCCATGACGAAGTTTTCGGTGGCGGTGACCGACATGTAGTCGGGCCAGTGGCGGGCGCCGGTGAAACGATCGGCGAGGGACATGCGGAGATCGCCGTTGTGGGAGATGCGCGCGCCGAGCTTTTCGAGGATCTCGAGATGTGGATCCAATTCCCGGATACCGAGGGAGCAGCCCTTGGCGTTGGCGGGGATCTTGAATTTTTTGATGCGTTGGAGGAGAGGCGCGAAGAGGAGCACCGAGGAACGCATGCCGGAGGGGAGTTCGCCCTCGAGGCGGGACGTGTCGAAGGTGGAGTGGTCGACGGAAAGCGTGCCGGCGGCGCGGTCCCATGTGACGCGCGAGCCCTGCTCGCCGAAGAACGTGACGAGCTTTTCGACGTCGGTGATGGCGGGGACGTTGAGGAGGCGGATCGGGGCGTCGGTGAGCAGCGTCGCGCAGAGAATCGGGAGAACGGAGTTCTTGTTGCCCGAAGGCGTGATGGTGCCGGAGAGCGGTTTGCCGCCGTGGACGATGAGGTCGGGCATGTGCGGGAAGCTGAGAGTCTAGAGCCTGGAGCTGAGGAAAAGTGGAGAGTCGAGGGAGGAGAGTTGAGAGCGGAGGAAGACGGGCGTCGAAGGGGATTTGGCGGTTTAGGCGGAATGACAACTTTCTTATGGGGAAATCGCGGAGGGCAGGCGCAAAAAAAGAGCGGCTCGGATGAGCCGCTCTGCGTGAGGATCGTTTTGGCGCGTTAAATGGCGCCGCCGCCCTGCTGGCCTTCGGGGTTCGGGCCGCGGTCGCCGCGATCATCGCGGAAACGTCCGCGACCGCCACGACGACGGCGACGGCCGTTGCCGCCTTCGTAGCGGCGTTCGCCGCCCTGAGCTTGGTCGCCGCCCTGGAAGCCCTCGGGGCGGGGCTGGCGATCTTCGCGCGGGCCGCGGTTTTCGCCGCCTTGGTAGTTGCCCCGACCGCGTCCGCCGCGGTGACGGCGGCGGTGGCGGTGTTCGCCCTCGCGTTGTTCGCCTTCGCGGCGCTCGCCGCCGGTCGAGGGGGTGGCGGGTTGCTCGGTGTTGCCACCGAAGAGACCTTTTAGCCAGCCGAGGAAGCCGCCGGATTTTTTCTCCGGTTGACGCTGCTCGCTGGTTTGGCGCGGACGCGCGTCTCGTTGTTCGAGAGCGGTGTCGCGGCGTGGGAAGCGCGTGTCCTGGGGCTTGCCGCTGTCGCGGGGCTCGAAGTTGCGCGGGTCGCGTCCGCGACGTTCGGGTCGGAAGGACGGGCGGGGTTCGGCGCGGGTATCCTCGACGTTGTAGCCTTCGCCCCAGCTGACGGCCGGGCGTTTCGCTTCGGCGGGCGGAAGGATTTTGATCTCCGCTTTTTCGACGGAGGGTTGAATCACTTCGGCCGGGGGAGCGACGGGTTCGCCGGCGGCGGGGGCCGTGGCGGCGGGTGGCTCGGACGCGCCGGTGACGGGCGCGTTGGCGACGGGGATGTTGGTGTCCTGGACGGTTTCGGCCGGCGTCGCGGGGGCGGCGGGCTCGTTGGCGGGCGCGGTCGCGGGCGTGTTGCTCGCGAACGGGTTGGTGTATTCACGCACGGGCGTGATCACTTCGACGGCGGTCGGCTTATAGCCGGCGGCGGGTGCGGGCGCGGTGGCGGAGGCCGACTGCGGGGTGGCGCGTTTGCCGCGGGAGAGGCCGGAGCCTCGGGCGTTGCCGAAGGTTCCGGCGGCCGGAGTGGCGGCGGGCTGGCCGGTCGGCGCCGGCGTGCTCGTCGAGGCCGCGGATGGCGGCGCGTCGACGGCGGTCTCGGGAGCCGCGGAGGGCGCACCGGACGGGTTTTGGTCTGACATGTTGTATCTGTTTTTTGCTGGTGCTCAGGCCGCAGGGAGCGGCGAGCGACCGTTGGGTTAGGCTCGCGGAGCGCAATGGGTAGCGGCTCGACGCGAGCGTGAAGGGCGCAAAGTCGGGCAAATGGGTTTGTGGGGCAACTGCAAAGTCGGGGGCGGGGGAGGGAGCGACAGGCGAGTGGGGCGGTCGGCGAAGGGGGGGCAGAGTTGTCGCTTGCCAGGGGAGAGGCGGCGGCGGCAGTTTCGGCGGCATGGATAAACTCGAGGAGATCTTCCAGATGCAGGACGCGTTGAACCGCCGGATCGGGGTGAATTTGCCGCCGGCGAGCGATGAGGAGAAGGCGAAGTGGATTCTTAACTACACGCGGGCGATGCAGCAGGAGACGGCGGAGCTGATCGATTCGGTGCCGTGGAAGTGGTGGGCGAAGTATCAGAAGTTCGATGAGCAGAATGCGAAAGTGGAGGTCGTGGACCTGTTTCACTTTTTGGTGTCGCTCGCGCAGACGCTGGGGATGACCGCGGACGATGTTTATCAGGCGTATCTCAAGAAGAACGCGGTGAATCACGCGCGTCAGGAAACTGGATACGCGAAGAAGGACGAAGCGGACTCCCGACATATTTGAGCGCGCGGGACGCTCATGAGTTGAAGTTTTAGGGTTTGGGGTTGGAGTTGAGATTCCCAGCGGCAGTCACGCGGACTGAACGAGGGAATCCAGAACTCAGAACCCTGAACCGGCGCGTTTAGCGCGAGACGACGAAGGCGGCGGTGACGTCGACGGCGACGTTGCCGTTTTCGACGACGGAAGCTTTTAGCTTGAGCTTGGCCTTGCCGTAGCGGGAGAGGGCTTCCTTGAACTCAGCGATGGCGGCTTGGGCGGGGCGCTCGCAAATGGCGCGGAGGTCGCCGAGCACGGGGCGGCGATAGGCGGCGCGGCTTTCCTTCACGACGATGCGCCACTCGGTTTTGTCGCCGTCTTTTGCTTCCTTCATCAACTCCCACACGACGCCGTAGCCGGCGAGGGTGGCGAGGGAGACGAGGCTGCCGCCGAAAGCGGTGTTGAGCGAATTTTTGTTCTGCTCTTTCGGAGCGGTGAGGACGAGCGCCTGCGCGTCGCTGACTTCCACGCCGACGCCCATCGCTTTCGCGAGCGGGATCATTTCGTGGAGGAAGAGCTCCAAGGCGGGGACCTTCACCGATTTCATCGTAGGGGGAACGTTGCAGGAATTTTTGGCGCTCGTCAAAGCCGCTGCGGCTTCGGAGAGGGAGGAATCGGTGGACGGGCGTTTTTCTTAAGGGGAAGAACCCGGGAAGAAGTTGAAATGGATACAAGTAAGGGACTTGCAGCGAGAAAGTCGCGCCGGTGAGGCGAGCTTGGGCTGGCGGAGTTTGAGGGAGCGTGGCAAATAAACGGTTGTCTTACTTCCTTCGGCTATGGCGCGGTTCTTAAAAATTCTAGCGGTCTTGGTAGTCGTGTATGCGTTGGTCGGGTTCTTCGTCGTGCCGCCCATCGCGAAGAAGCAGATCGAGGAGCGGATGGAGGAGGAGTTGGGGCGGAGCGTGACGGTGGCGCGGGTGAGGGTGAATCCCTTTGCGATCTCCGCGACGGTGGAAGGGTTGGAGGTGAGTGCGCCGGATGGCAGTGCGTCGTGGATTGGATGGCAGCGGCTGTATGTGAATGCGGATCCCTTGAAGTCGTTCACGGGCGACTGGGCGGTGGGCCAGATCGCGTTGCACGGGTTCCATGGGGCGGTGGAAGTGCGCGAGGACGGGACGCTGAATTTTTCCGATTTGATCGAGAAGTTCGGCGAGCGCGCGAGCGAGCCGAGCGAGCCTTCGATGTGGGCGCGGCCGGTGCGGATTGATCGCTTGGATGTGACGAATGCGCAGGTGACGTTCACCGATCGCTCGAAGCAGGAGGATTTCAAGACTGTGATCGGACCGATGAACTTCGCGCTGACGAAGTTTCGGACGGAAGGAACGGGCGGCGCGCCGTATCGCTTTGAAGCGACGACCGAGGCGGGGGAGCGGTTGGCTTGGATGGGGACCTTGGCAGCGGCGCCGGTGAGATCGATCGGCGATTGGCAGGTGGAGAAACTGCAGTTGGCGAAGTATGCGCCGTATCTGTCGGACCGCATGCAGGCGGTGGTCGCGAGCGGCGAGCTGACGGCGAGTGGGCGTTATGAGCTGGATCTGGCGCCGAGCGATCGGCGGATGCGTTTGAGCGAGGGAGCGCTGCAGTTGAAGGATCTTCGCGTGCTCGAGCGGAAAGAAGGTCCGGCGGTGGTTGAAGTGGGGACGCTGGAGATTTCGGGCGTGGCGGCGGACGCGCAGACGCTGGCGGTGAATGTGGATGCGGTGCGGCTGGATCAAGGACGAGCGCGGGTGGTGCGTGGGGCGGATGGGTCCTTGAATGTCATTGCGATGCTGACGCCGAGCGAAGCGGCGACGGGTGATCAGACGCAGGAGCCGCCGGCGGGAAGCCCGCCGGATGTGGCGGTGAAGGAAATTACAGTAAAAGGATTCGCGGTGGACATGCGGGATGAGGCAGCGCCGGAGCCCGTGGAGATGAGTTTGGAGAACATCGATGCGACGGTGACGGCGTTTACGTTGCGCGAAGGCGCGCCGGTGCCGGTGAACGTGGCGTTCGATTTGAAGCCGGACGGAACGGTGAAGGTGAACGGCAACGTGACGATGAAGCCGTTTCAAGCGGTGGTGGGGATCGACGTCACGCGCGTGGCGATGGCGCCCTTCAGTCCGTATCTTCAAGGCGTGTCGCAGGCGCGGATTGCGCGCGGGTGGGTGTCGGTGAGAGGCGACGCGAATGTGAACGCGGACGGAAATGGAACGTTTTCCGGCGAAGCGAGAGTGGAAGAGGTGGCGGTCGCGGCGGGTGATCAGGCCGAGGTGGCGGGGTTGAGTGAATTTACGGCGAGTGACATCAAGGTCGCGACGGCGCCGCGGCTGGCGTTGTCGCTCGGCGAGCTGAAGCTCGTGCGGCCCTTCGCGCACGTGGTGCGGGCGGAAGACGGGACGTTGAACGTGGCGGCGCTCGGGCCGAAGGAGGAAGGTAGTCAGGATTCGGATACGGCGGAGGCGAACGAGAGCACGGGCGGCAAAGCGAAGCCGGAGATCGCGGTGACGCGCGTGCTGATCCAGGACGGAGAGTTCACCTTCAGCGATCGTTCGCTGCCGCAGCCGGTGGAGTATTCGCTGGCACCGGTGAATGGCGCGTTGCGGAATTTATCGTCGTTGCGGCCTGAAGTGGGAGACACGGAGTTTCAGGCAAGGGTGAATCGTTCGGCGGAGGTGCGGGTGTTGGGGCGGCTGAACCCGCTGGCGGCGGCGCCGATGGCGGACGTGCGGTTGGACGTGGTGTCGGTGGATCTCGTGCCGGCGAGTCCTTACTTCGGGAAATTTGCGGGCTATGAGCTGGCGAGTGGGCGTTTGTTTGTGGAGACGCGGGCGAAGCTCGAGGACGAGCGGCTGGACATGGCGAACAACATCAAGGTGGAGCAGTTTGCGCTCGGCACGGCGACGAACAGCCCGGATGCGGTGAAGCTGCCGGTGAGGTTGGGCGTGGCGCTGTTGAAGGATGCCGAAGGGAAGATCGTGCTCGATATTCCGGTGCAGGGGAGCCTGGCGGATCCGCAGTTCGATATCGGCAAGGTGGTGGGGCAGGTGTTGACGAATTTGTTCACGAAGGCGGCGACGTCGCCGTTTGCGCTGCTCGGGTCGATGTTTGGCGGCGGAGGAGAGGAGTTGGGCCAGCAGGATTTCACGCCGGGGACACTGACGTTGACGGAGGAAAGTCGGTCGCGATTGGAGGTGGTGCGACGGGCGCTGGTGGAGCGGCCGGCGCTCAATCTCGAGATCGAAGCGGGCTACGATCGGGTGGCGGATGCGGAAGGGTTCAAGCGGACGCGGCTCGAGGATTTGTTGCGGACGGCCGTGGAGGTCGGCGAAGCGCGCGAACTGACGCCGGAGGAACGCGAACGCGGAGTGACCGAGTTGTTTATGCAGCGGTTTCCGTCGGGCACTGCCTGGCCGGCGACGGGTGCGGTTGAAGGGGCGGGTTTGCCGGCGCAACCGAGTGTATCCGCCGAGCCGAGACAGGATGAGGAGCGGCGAGGGATTTTGCGGCGGACGTGGGACATCGCGACCTTGAAGGGACCGCGGGATTGGATCAGCGGCCGAAGCCGTCGCGAAGCGGAAGAGCGACGCGTTGCGGCGGAACGGCAGGCGGCGGAGCAGTTGGAAGCGGAGCGTCGCAGGCTCGAGGAAAGCGCGCCGGTCGGGCTGCCGTCGCTTGAGGAAATGGAGCGCGCGGTGCTGGCGAGCATCGCGGTGGAGGCGGCCGATTTCGCTCAGCTGGCGAACGAGCGGGCCGAGCATATTCGGGAACTGTTGTTGGCGGATGGTGCCATCGCGGAAACGCGAGTGGCGATCGCGAGGGCGGAGGGTGAGCCGAAGGTCCAGGGGGCGCGGGCGATCCTGCACTTGCGGTGAAGGTGCGAATCGCGCACTGGTCGGGTCAAGTGGAGACCCGCGTGGAAAATGAAACGGTGCTGAACGATTCGGCGATGGGATGCCGCAGCGGATGCGGAGCGTGTTGCATCGCGCCGTCGATTTCGTCGCCGATGCCGAAGATGCCGCGCGGGAAGAAGGCGGGGGAGCGCTGCCTGCATTTGCTTCCTGATCTTCGCTGCGAGCTCTTCGGTTTGCCGGAACGACCGGCGGTCTGCGTGAGCTTGAGGCCGGAGCCGAAGATGTGCGGAACGACGCGAGAAGAAGCGCTGCGGGTGCTGGCTGAAATGGAAGCGGCGACTTCCCCGCCGATTTTCACCTAGGACCTCGCGTGAGAAAAGAAGAAGACGTGAATCACGAATTTGGGAGGTCGACCCGCTGGGTCCAAAGGTCGTCCTTTCCAAACTCTGGGCAGCAAGAGCCCTTCTCGGAGTAGCAACGCTCGCAAAGCCAACGATCGCCGATGGCGACGACTCCGAAGGCGCCGCATTCGTCGCAGGTGGCGGTGGGGTTGACGGAGTTGGCGCCGCTACTTTCGGGGGGAATTTGATTCGGAGGCATGATTCAGAGAATGCGAGTTAATGAAGTATCCATCGCGATCATACGGGGCGGGCAATGGCGTGCTCCAAATCGGCGATGAGATCCGCAGGATCTTCGAGCCCGGCGGAGAGGCGGATGAGTCCGTCGGTGATGCCGGCTTGCTGGCGGGCTTCGGGCGTCATGCCGCGGTGGCTCGAGCGCGCGGGCCGCGTGACGAGCGTCTCGGGGCTGCCGAGGCTCACGGCGTGAACGATGAGTTGGAGACGTTGGAAGAAACGAATCGCGGCTTCCTCGCCGCCCGCGAGTTCGAACGAAAGAAGGCCGCCGCCGTGCTGGAGCTGGCGTTGCACAAGTTCGCGTTGGGGATGGTTGGGGAGGCCGGGGTAGTGGACGCGCGAAATTTCGCGGCGATCGGCGAGCCAGCGGGCGAGGGTCGCGCCGTTGCGGTTGTGCGCTTCCATGCGCAAAGCGAATGTGCGCAGGCCGCGCAAGACCATGGCGGCTTCGGAAGCGTTAACGGTGCCGCCGAGGTTTTTGTGGATCGCGCGATGGATCGGTGCGAGCGGTTCGCGGGAGATCAGGCATCCGCCGATCAAGTCGCCGTGTCCGTTGAGATACTTGGTCGTGGAGTGGACGATCCAATCGGCGTTGAAGTCGAACGGGCGCTGGTTGAACGGCGTGGCGACGGTGTTGTCGACGATGACGCGTGCGCCATGGGCGTGGGCCTGGCGGATCGTAGCTTCCAGGTCGATCAACCGCATCAGCGGGTTCGAGGGCGTTTCGATCAGCACGGCGCCGGCGCGGGACACGGCTTCGAGCCAGCGGGTGGGGTCGGTTGAATCGACGGTTTCGAGCGGAAGCCGGAAGGTCGTCGAGAGGATGCGAAGCAGTTCGAAACTCCCGCCATAGATATCGTGGTGAGTGACGAGCGGGCCGGAGCGTTCGTGCAGCGCGCAGGTGACGGCGCAGAGGACGGCGGCGTTGCCGGAGCTGGTGACCATCGCACCGGCGCCGCCTTCGAGGTTGGCGAGGGTTTGTGCAAGGGCGTCGACGGTAGGGTTGCCGAAGCGGGAATAGGCGTAGCCTTTTTTGGCGCCCGAGAAGATGGCTTCGGCCTCGTCGGCGTCGCCGAGGTCGAAGAGGGCGCTCTGGACGATGGGGGGCTGAACGGGGGTGTTGGGTGTTTCGCGTGGGTGTTGCGCGCCGGCGCGCGCGCAGAGGGTGGCGAAACGGTAGGGGATTTTGTTCATGGCCGAATTTTCGCGGGCGGTGGAGTCGGGGCGGCGGAGGGTGGCCGACGGATATCATCGGCATCCGAGGAGGCGGCGTGATCTGAGTTATATCGTTTTACGATATAAGCGGAGTTTGGCAAGGGGTGAGGTCGCGCGCGGAAGCAAGCCGATCACCGGCGCGCCGGTGGATTCCCTAGTCTTCGATTTCGGGCATGGAGCAGGCGGGGCTGGCGAACGTGGTGCGGGCGGGGATCCGGGCGGCGGCTTTTTGGAGCAGCGAAGTGAGCTGCGGGCCCTTCGAGCGCAGTTCGTCGCGGTGGACGCGATAGAGTTTTTCAAGGAGCTTCAGGCCCTTCGCGGTGAGTGTGACCTGGACGCGGCGGCGGTCTTCCTGGGAGGCGATGCGTTTTACGAGACGCATTGTTTCCATGCGATTGACGAGTCCGACGGCGCTGTGATGAGCGATGCGCATTTGTTCGGCGAGTTCGCCGATGGTGACCCACTTGCGGCCGGGGTAGCCTTCAATGGCGAGGAGGGCCTGATATTGCTGCGGTGTGACACCGTGCTCGGCGGCGGCCGTTTCGCTGAAGCCGAGGAACTTTCGCAGCGCGTAGCGGAATTCGGCGAGGGCCTCATAGTCTGCTTTCGAGAGAGGTTCGTCGGAGGATGACATGACGTCTGCGTGGAATGGGAGCGGCGGTTGAAAGCAGAGCGAAGCCGATTTATATCGTGTTGCGATAGTAAATCCGGACGAGGGCGGTGCGACAGGTTTTCACATGAAAACGCAGAAACTAAAACCGACGGCAGCGGATCGGCTGATTCTGACCATCGGCCATTCGAATCGAACGTGGGAGGACTTTCGGGATTTGTTGCGCGGGCATGGCGTGACGCGGTTGATCGACATCCGCACCGTGCCGAGGTCGCGGGCGAATCCGCAATTCGGCCGGGAGCGGCTGCCGGCGGCGTTGGAGGAGGCGGGGATGGCTTATGAGCATTGGCCGGCGTTGGGTGGGCTGCGGCGGACGAGCGCGAATTCGCCGAATGGGGCCTGGCGGAATTTATCGTTTCGCGGATATGCGGATCACATGCAGACGGCGGAATTTGCGGGGGCGGTGGAAGAACTGATCCGTCAGGCGGCGCGCGATCGCATCGTGTTGATGTGTGCGGAGGCGGTGCCGTGGCGTTGTCATCGCTCGCTGGTGGCGGATGCGTTGTTGGTGCGCGGAGTTCGGTGCGAAGATATCCGCACGGCAACGAAGACCAAGCCGCATCGGCTGACGCCGTTTGCGCGTGTGCGAGGAACGAAGATCACCTATCCGGTGGAGGGAGAGGAGACGGAGGTCAGCGAAAGGTCGGCGGAGGCGGGTTGAGCGCGCGGTGGTCGGAAGCGCCAGGCTACAGCCAGCGTTTGTATTTGAAGATAAGATACGGGACGATGGCGGAAACGAGCATGAGGAGCAGGGCGAGCGGGTAGCCCCAGGTCCATTGCAGCTCGGGCATGTGGCGGAAGTTCATGCCGTAGATGCTGGCGATCAAGGTCGGGGGCAGGAGGACGACGGCGAGCACGGAGAACAGTTTGATGATTTTGTTCTGCTGGCTGTTGATGGTGTTTTGGTCGCTGTTGATCAGGCCGAGCGTGGCATCGAGAATGAACGTGACTTTGCTCGAGACGAAGTTGGCGTGATCAGAGAGGGCGATGACGTCTTTGCCGGTGATGCGCCAGTGCTCGTCCACGGGGTCCTTGCTGAGGTTGCCGCAGGTTTCGGTGAAGAAGCCGTGGACGCGTTGAAGGCTGACGAGACTCTCGCGGGCGTTGGCGGTGCGTGCGGCGTTTTGGCCGATGCGGCGGAGGAGGGCGTTGTAGTCGATCGTGCCGGGCTCGCGGCTCTCGCCGAGGAAGATGATGGTGGAGAGATCGTTCAGGTCGGCGGCAACGAATTCGAGGATGTCGGCGATGCGGTCGACGACCTCGTCGAAGAGGCCGAGGAAGAGTTTTTGGGCGGTTTGGTAGGCTTCGGGAGTGCGTTCGTAGCGGGCGGTGAAGGCCTTGAACGGCATAGGCTCGTCGAAGCGGAGCGTGACGAGTCGGTTGGGGCGATAAGCGAAGGTGATGGGGGTGGTGGTCGGGTCGGGTTTGGCGGCGCGGACCATGATCGTCGCGGTCATGAAGATCGCGTGGTTTTCGATATAAAGCCGGCTCGAGACTTCGATTTCTTGTGCCTCGTTGCGGGTGGGGAGGGGGAGATCTTCGAGCGCTTCGATGGCTTCGATCTCGGCGGCGGACGGGTCGAGCAGATCGATCCAGAGGACATCGCTCCAATTTTCGCCGGGTAGATCGGCGACGGTGACGCTTCGAACGGCCGTCCTGGTGTAGAGCTTGATCATGAAGGGAAGGGTTCGCTGTTCGAACGAGGGCTGCGGGTGCGAATGAGCGAACGCGGAACCTTGTCGTGGCGGCTGCGGGCTGGCAAGAGGACGGACGCGGCAGGGGGGATCCGGCGCTCGATCAGGCGGGCGTTGTCGAGCGCCGGTCGGGCGGCGGCGATCTAGGTGGTGGCGAAGCGCCCGAAGATATCGGGGGAGAGGTCGGCGCGGTGGCGGATCTCAAGGACGTCGTAGAGACGCGCGAGCTGGCGTTCGAGTTGTTGAAGCCGCGGATCGGCGGGAACGAGCAGCAGGACGCGGCTGGTGGAGCGGTCGGGGTTGGGGACGCAGAGGATGGCGTCGAGATTGAAGGCGCGGCGGGCGAAGAGGCCGGTGATGTGGGACATCGTGCCCGGGTGATTGCGGACGCGCAGTTCGAGGATGACGGCGGAAGGTGCGGCGGGAGGGTTGTAATATAACGTATTACTAGTGGGATTGGATGAAGTGAGTTGTTCAGGCATGGGAGGAGGCGGGTTGAGGAGCGGTGGTGATGGTTTGGTGGTTGGCGGCGCCGGGCGGGACCATGGGGAGGACGAGGGCGGCGTCGTGGATTGCGATGTCGATGACGCAGGGGCCGGGTTCCGCGAGGGCGTTGGCGAGCGTGGCGAGCGGATCGGTAGTGGAGGCATCGATACGCAGGCCGCGGAGGCCGAAGGCGCACGCGAGCGCGGCGAAATCCGGGACGGCGTGGAAGCGCGAGGCGGCGTAGTTTTGCGCGTAGAATAACTCCTGTTGCTGGCGCACGAGGCCGAGGTGGCCGTTGTTGAAGATCAACACGGCGACCGGGAGGTTGAGTTCGGCGAGGAGGGCGAGTTCCTGGATGTTCATCAGGATCGAGCCGTCGCCGGAAATACACGCGACGCGTGTATTTCGGTTTCGAGTTCCGGGTTCGGGGTTCGGAGTTTCCCGATTTGTTGCATTCTCGCGGAGGGCGAGGGCGGCGCCGATGGCGGCGGGGAGGCCGAAGCCCATCGTGCCGAGGCCGCCGGAGGTGAGGAACGTGCGGGGCGCGTGGAAAGGCCAGGCTTGGGCGACCCACATTTGGTGCTGGCCGACGTCGGTGGTGACGATCGTGTCGGGCGGGAGCGTTTCGGCGAGGAAACGGCAGAGGTTGATGGGATGCAGCGGATCTTCGGCGCGCGGAGGGTGCGCGAGCGGGTGGGCGCGGCGGAGGGTTTGCGCGTGCGCGAGCCACGAAGCGCGTGGTGGGGGGGGGGGGGGGTGGTGTTGGGCCGGCCGGCCGGCGGGGGGGG
>JAEZGX010000001.1 GCA_023416735.1 Verrucomicrobiota bacterium
AAAACTCCCAAGCTGCCCTGACAAAAATTTTAGGGCGGGGTCTCCCGACCCCGCCGTCTCCAAAGCCCGACACCCCGCCCCGATTCGTCGGGGTGCTCGTCGGGCTTTCTATTTCCCGACGTGTTTAGTGGAAACCGCGAGAACGCAAAGTTACGCGAAGTTCGGAGGAGCGAGTGATGCTGTGAGCTCGGTGCGGCCCAACCGTTCGGCGACAGCTTTGGGTCTGTTGAAAACTGCCCTTGCCCTTCGCGCCTCCTCGCGTCCTTCGCGGTTCATTTGCATGCATACGGCTTAGTGTCCGTTCGCGGTTCTTCTCACCGCCAACTCCCTCAACGCCCGCGCCACCCGCTCCATCACCGGTTCCCACTCGCCCGCGATTTCCTGCCGCCACAATTTCATCGTCGGATACCACGGCGAATCGTCTCGTCCTTCCATCCAACGCCAATCCGTGTTCTTCGGCAGCAAGGTCCACGTTGGCACGCCCAGCGCTCCGGCCAAATGCGCGGCCAGCGTATCGACCGTGATCACCAAATCCATCATCGCGATCGCCTCCGCCAACGCGCTCACCGATTCCGGACACAACATCGGCCCGCACACCTCCGGCCACTCGCTCGCCGCCGCGCGCTCCTGCAACACGTAAAGCCGCACCCCGGGCACCAGCGCGAGCAACGCGATCAATCCCGCCGGCACCCACCGCTCGCGATCCCACTCGCCCGCGCGCCACGTCACGCCGACCGCCAGTTCACCTTTCAGGCGTTCGCCGCGCGGCACGCGCAGATAAGGCACGCGATTCGGAATCGTCGCCAACGTCGTCCGAAAGATATGCGGCAGCTCCATCAGCTCCACGTCGATGTCGTATTCAGTTTCTGGAGTCCCGTCGTGCAGCGGCAGCAGCTCATCGATCCCTTCCACCGTCTCCAAGAGCGGCATCAATCCCGGCTGCGCCCACACCACCACTTCCCGCGCGACGCTCTTCAGGATCGGCGCATAGCGGATGAACTGCACCGTATCGCCCAGTCCGTGATAACACCGCACCAGCACGCGCTTACCCGCCAGCGACTCGCCGTTCCAGATCCACTGCTCGTGTCGCGGCAAATGCCAGCATCGCTCCCCCGCCCGTTCGCGCAGCACCGCGTCGCTGATCCGCCACGCCGCCTCGAAGTCGCCCGTTCGCATGCAACGCATCCAAGCCTCGCCCGATGCCAACGGCTCGTTCATCGCCCCCGCTTCAAGCATCCGCTGTTCCATGGGTGTCGTTCATTCGCAAAACCCTCGCCCCGAAATCGTCGATCGCGACCACGCTGATCGACGCGAGACTGACCTCGATCCGCTCGAAGTGATCCAACGGCGCGCCTAAAAAATACCCTAAGGTCACGCGGATCGGATCGCCATGACTCACCAGCGCGACACCAGAATTTGGATACGCTTCGCGCAGCCGCAGCATCTCCCCGACAAATCGCGTCTGCACCTCGCCGATCGTCTCACCGCCCGGCACCCGCGTCCCGCTGCGAAACCGATTGAACTGCTTCCAGCTCTCCACCGCTTCGAGCTCCGCGAACGTCTTTCCCGTCCACTCACCGAACTCGATCTCGTGCAACCCCGCCAGCGTTTGCACCTCCACGCCGACTCTCCACGCGAGCGGCTGCGCCGTTTCCTGCGCCCGCTGCACCGGACTCGAACCAACGATCTCGATCCGCTCCGCCGCCAATCGACGCGCGATCGCCTCCGCCTGCCGCCGCCCGCGCGCGCTCAGCCCGATCCCCGGCGTCCGCCCCGCGAGCACATCCTCCGCCGCGTCTTTCTCCGCATGCCGGATCAAATAAAACGTCGTCATCCTTCGGAGCGGAAAGCGCGCGCTTTTCCTCTACCCCTTCCCCAATCCCGCGGCACTTGCGCTCTGCACCATCGGCCGGTCCGCCGGCCGCTCATATGTAAATTCCCGAATGAACGCCTCCGTCCGTTCCCGCGCCTCATGATCCGTGAACTGCTCCGGCGGCGACTTCATGAAATAACTCGCCGGCCCAATCAACGGCCCCGCCACGCCATGATCGAGCGCCAGCTTGATGCAGCGCACCGCATCGATCACCACACCCGCCGAATTCGGCGAATCCCACACTTCGAGCTTCACCTCACATTTCAGCGGCACGTTTCCAAATGTCGTCCCGTGCATGTGAATGTAACACCACTTCTGATCCGTCAGCCAGGGCACGAAATCGCTCGGCCCCACGTGCACGTCCTTCGCCGGCATCGGTTCGCCCAACTGGCTCGTGACCGCATTCGTCTTCGAAATCTTTTTCGAATCCAACCGCTCGCGTTCGAGCATGTTCAAAAAGTCCGTGTTGCCGCCGAAGTTCAGCTGATAGGTCTGATCCAGTTTCACGCCGCGCTCGCGGAATAGATTCACCAGCATCCGATGCGTGATCGTCGCACCGACCTGCGACTTGATGTCGTCGCCGATGATTGGCAGCCCGCGCTCCACGAATCGCTGCTGCCAATACGGCTGCGACGCAATGAACACCGGGATGCAATTCACAAACCCGCACCCCGCCTCGAGCACCTGCTCCACATACCACTTCGTCGCCATCTCCGATCCCACTGGCAAATACGACACGACGACGTCCGTGCCCGTCTCGCGCAGGATCTTCACAATGTCATCCGTCGGTCCCGGCGCCTTCGTAATCTTTTCCGAAAGATATTTCCCGAGCCCGTCGTGCGTCATCCCGCGATGCACCTTCACGCCCAACTCCGGCACCTGCGCGAAGCGATACGTGTTGTTCGGCTCCGCATAAATCGCCTCGCCGAGATCGCGGCCGACCTTGTTCGCATCGATATCGAACGCCGCCGAAAACTCGATGTCGCGCACATGGTAGCCGCCGAGGTTCACATGCATCAAACCCGGCACGCGCTCGTCCTCCGGCGCATTGCGATAAAACTCCACGCCTTGCACGAGCGACGACGCGCAATTCCCCACGCCGACAATCGCAACGCGCACTTTCCTCCGATGATCGGGCTCTCCCGCCCGCGGCCGTAATTTTGGAGCAATCATGTTAAAAATCCTTTGTTGTTCCGCCTTCTTCAAATCGCCGCCGCCGGCTCCGCCGCTGCCGGCACGAACGACCGCAGCTCCGCGGTTTTCGTCCCGCCATACCGCCGCACCATCCGCGCACAAAACTCCGCATACTCGTCAATCACCAGCGGCGGACTCGTGTGATGCGGCTGCACCCCGCGATGCTCCGGCGTGAAACAAAACGTCAGCGTCACATCGAACTCCGCCAGCGCTTCCATCTGCCGGTCGAACCACGCGTCCGCGTTCGGTCGGAAACTATCCGCCCAACTCAGTCCCGTGCGCAGATACTTCACGCCCAATTCGCGCATCCACCGCACCCCATCGTCCAGCCGGTGATCCTCGAAATGAAACCACTGGCAAATCCCCATCTCCGGCGTGTGCCGCCGAAACTCCTCCGCCGCCGGCTTCGCCGATCCGTCCTCCCGCAGCAGTCCCATGTAGAAATGCCGGTAATACGCCGACCCTTCCGCCTCCTTGTGCCGCGTCGTCGCCGGCCATGCCTTCGGCAAATCGTATAAGCTATACCAATGAATCCGCGGCACGCGCCCGACCAGTAACTCCGCCGTGCGACTCAAACCAAACACCTGCACCTCCTCCGCGCCAAACGTCGACACGCCCACCTCCGAAACCCAGATCGGTAACGAGGTCACCGCCCTGATCTCCGCCAGCTTCGCCGGCCAGTCGTTGATCTGCCAATGATTCCAATCGAGCGGAAATCCGTGCACCGCGATCACGTCCAATTTATCGAGCACGCCTTTCTCCGCCATATTCCGCGTGAAGCCCGCATCGATCGGCGACATCCCGCCCAACACGCGCAACAACCCCGGCCGCTCCGCCGCCACCGCATCCGCCGCGCGTTTCACCATCTCCGCAAACATGCCCCACTCCGGATCGATTTCGAAGGCCCAGTGGGACTTGTTGTTCGGCTCGTTCCAAAACATCACTGCTTCAACCATGGTCGTATCCGTTTTTTGAATGCTTGATTCGCGCCCTAGGCCTCCACCAGATCGCCCGCGCCTCGCACCGGCAGTTGCGCTCGGATCCTCGCGAGTTCCGCCTCTTCGGGCGCGCGTTGGGTGTTTTCGATGATCGCTTCGAGATGCCGCGCCCGGTGCGCCGCCGTATGCTCGTCGAGCACGCGTTCCCGCGCGGCGTGCGCTATTTTTCCGAGTTGTTCATCCGACAGCTCCATCGCCGCCACCGCGTCGTCCGTGCTCTGCGCCACGACGATTTCCTGCCCCGGCTCGAAGAACAACTCCAAGCCTTCCCAACGATCGCTCAAAATCGGCACACCCCACGCCGCCGCTTCGAACAACCGCCGCGAGGGGCAATACCCCCGCTCCTTCATCGCTTTCCGCGTGATGTTCAACGTGAGCCGTGACGACGAATAAAACGTCGGATGCTGCCCAGGCTCCACCTGCTGCGCGAAATAGATGTTATCCAGCCACGGCAAATCCGGCGGATACTCCGCACCTCCAATCAGGAATTTTTTCCCTCCACAGCGTCGCGCGGTCTCCACGAAGAGCTCTTCCAACGCCCGCTGACGGTCCGCCGCATAGGTGCCGAGATACGAGAGATCCGCCGCAAATTTCTCGTCCGCCGGCACGCGCCGATGCGCCTCCGGATCCACGCTGCCATACAGCGCCGCCACGCGCCGCGCTTTCAGCTTCCGCTGCAACTCCTCCAGCGCCCGTCCGCCCGTGTAACTCAGCACCAAGTCGAAATCCCCCAGTCCTCGCGCGCCGAGATAGCTCACCGGCTGATCGAACTCCGATCCACCCAATGTCACTGCCGGATCCAAATCGTAAAACGTCCGCAATTGCGCCCGCGACTCCAAGACCAGCTCGATCGCGGCCAACGCATCCGGACAACCCGACGTCACCATCGCCACATCTGCCTCCGCCAAATGCCGGCGCGCCAAATAACGCACCTTGTTGAAATCCTCATAGAGCCGCAGCTCGCCGTCCGGCCACTCCGTCAGATCGCGATGCGCCGCATGATGCGGCACCTCGCGTTCGAAAAACACAATCTTGTGCCCGCGCTGCGCCAGCGCCCGACCCAACCCCCGCCACAACGTCGCATGCCCATTCCCCCAGGAGGAGCTGATCGTAAGTCCAAAGATAACAAATTTCATGCGGGCGTGCGCTCGCCGACTGACTGCGTCGAGCCCAGCAAAGTAGCTGATCGCCCAACTCCCCGACAGGGGGCGAACTTCCGGAGCGCCTCCCCGGGATTTCGCCGGAAACCGCATGGTGAACCTCGGACCGCACTCAAACGAACACCCCGCAACCGGCCTGGCGTCAGCCCCACCTCGCAACGGGACGAATTTTATCGTGTATTTCTGCCGTTTCGTGATTTCGCTCGGCCTTCCGCTTCCATGTCGTCCGATCCCGCGAAACTCACCCCGATGATGCAGCAATACTTCGAGGTGAAGCGTGGCCTCCCGCGCGATACCTTGCTGCTCTTCCGCCTCGGGGACTTCTTCGAACTTTTCTTCGACGACGCCATCGTCGCCTCCCGCCTGCTCGGGCTTACCCTGACCAAACGTCAGGACCATCCCATGGCCGGCCTCCCGGCCCACGCCGCCGACACCTACGTTTCCAAACTTCTCGCCGTGGGCAAAAAGGTCGCGATCTGCGACCAGGCCGAACCCGCCAAAGCCGGCAAACTCGTCCGCCGCCAGCTCACGCGTATCCTTTCTCCTGGGACAACCCTCGCCGCCAACCAACTCGACGCCGCGCGCAATCACTACCTTTGCGCCGTTGCTTTCGACAAACACGGCCTCCACGCCGCCTGGCTCGATCTTTCCACCGGCGAATTCAAAATCGCGACTGATCCGCAAATCGCGAACCTCCTTCCCGTCCTCACCGCGCTCGATCCTGCCGAACTTCTCCTCATCGAGGGCGAACTCGAAAAATGGCGCGGAGCCCCGCACGACCAAACCGCCGTCCACGCGCTCTGCGCCTTCTGTTCGTCGCGCCTGGTCTCCGAACTCGCCGGCTATCACTTCGAGACCACCACCGGCGCGAAAACCGTGATGGATACGCTCGGCGTCCTTAACCTCCAAGGTTTCGGCCTCGCGCACACCCACGCCGCCCTCGGCCCCGCCGGCGCGCTCGTTTACTACGCGACCGAAAATCTCTGCGCCAAACCGGAAAACCTCCGCAACCTTCAGGAATACCGCAGCGCCCGCACGCTCCTCCTCGATCCCGCCACGCTCCGAAATCTCGAAATCTTTCAATCCGCGCGCGGCACCCGCGAGGGCTCTCTCCTCGCCGCCGTCAACCGCACTTCCACTGCCGCCGGCGCCCGCCTTCTCGAACGCTGGCTCGCCGCGCCCCCGCTCGATCTCGCCGAGCTCAACCGCCGCCAATCCATCGTCGGCGAACTCCGCGAGCAACCCACGCGTCTCCTCGCGCTCCGCGATCTCCTCGCCCAGGTCCGCGACATCCCGCGCATCCTCGGCCGCCTCCAAAACCGCCTCCGCAACCCCCGCGAACTCGGCGGCATCCGCGACACGCTCGGCCAGCTCCCCACCCTCAACACCGAGCTCGCCGCGTTCTCCTCCTCTCAAATCTCAAATCTCAAATCTCAGATTCAAGAGCTGCCGTCCTTGCGACAGCTCTTGACCAACGCGCTCGCCGACGAACTCCCGAACGATCTCTCCGACGGCAACTACATCCGCGCCGGCTACGACGCCGAACTCGACCGTCTCCGTTCTTTAACTACAGACAACAAAACCTGGCTCTCCGACCTCGAACGCGCCGAACAGGAACGCACCGGCATCCGCAGCCTCAAGGTCCGCTACACGGGAAATTTCGGCTACTACATCGAGGTCACCAAAGCCAACCTCCACCTCGTCCCGCCCGACTACATCCGCCGGCAGACCACCGTCGGCGGCGAGCGCTACGTCACCGACGCCCTCAAGCAAAAGGAAAAGGAAATCTTCCACGCCGAGGAAAACGCCCTCGCGCGCGAGCTCGAACTCTTCAACCAGCTCGTCGCCGCGATCCTCGACGAATCCATCGCGCTCGCCCAAACCGCCGACGCGCTCGCCGAACTCGACGTCCTCACTGGCTGGGCCCTCCTTGCCCGCGAATGGGATTACTGCCGGCCCGTGCTCGACGATTCCGACACGCTCGAAATCGTCGACGGACGCCACCCCGTCGTCGAACAAATGCTCCGTTCGCTCGACACCGTCACCGCTCGCGGCGCGAGCGCCGGCTTCGTCGCGAACGACACGCTTCTTTCCTCCACCGAAGCCCAGATCGCGCTCATCACCGGCCCCAACATGGCCGGCAAATCGACCTACATCCGCCAGGTCGCGCTCATCACCCTGCTCGCCCAAATCGGCTGCTGGGTCCCGGCCAAATCGTGCCGCGTCGGCCTCGTCGATCGCATCTTCTCCCGCGTCGGCGCCAGCGACGACCTCGCTCGCGGCAACTCGACCTTCATGGTCGAGATGAACGAAACCGCCAACATCCTCAACAACGCCACCGATCGCTCGCTGATCATCCTCGACGAAATTGGCCGCGGCACCTCCACCTACGACGGCCTCTCGATCGCGTGGGCCGTTGTCGAACATCTCCACCGCGACGCCGCCCGCGGCCCGCGCACGCTCTTCGCGACGCATTATCAGGAGCTTACCCAGCTCGAAAAACACCTGTCGCGCCTCCGCAACTTCTCCGTCGCCGTGAAGGAGTGGAACGACGAAATCGTCTTCGTCCGCCGCGTGATCCCCGGCGCCGCCGACCGCAGCTACGGCATCCAAGTCGCCCGCCTTGCCGGCCTTCCGCTCACGGTCATCGACCGCGCGAAAACGATCCTCAGCCGCCTCGAAAGCGACGACACCAGCGTCTCCCTCCCCGCCGCCGCGCCGCAGGCGAAGCCGAAGAAAAAAATCTCCGTCACTCCCACCGACGACTCGCAGCTGAGTTTGCTGTAAGTGACCCGCTGGCGCGAAAGACCCCGGTGGCTCACGAAGGCCGGCGAATTACGCGGCGCGTCATGCCGCACGTGGCGTAACGTCTATCGGGCGCTTCGCGTGCTATCCATCGTGGCCGCTCGATATTCCGGACGTCCATTGAGACGATATGTCTGAATGATCACCCCGCTGGACGTCGGTCGCGATTCGACCAGCTCGAGCCCTTTGTCCGGGCCGGTGTCGGCGAAGAGTCGCGTGCCTTGACCGAGGACCAGGGGACAAATGAAGAGGTTGATCTCATCAACCAGGTCGTTGTCGAACAGCCAGCGGACGAGCTTACCGCTGCCGTGCACTTGCAGCTCACCTCCTGGCCTGGCCTTGAGCTCGCGGACCGCGGCGGCGATGTCTCCTGAGAGGACGCTAGTCTTCGCCCACTTCGGGTCGCGGAGTGTGTTTGAGACGACGTATTTGGGGCGCGTATTCAATGCCACCGCGACGAGGTTGTCCGGCGGGATCTCTTTGATCGCGCCCCACGATCCGGCAAAAACCTCGTAGGTCCACCGGCCGAAGAGGAAGGCGTCCGCGCGCGCATAAACCTTTCCCAACGCATCCCCGGTCTCATCGTCGAAGACCGGCGCAGCCCATCCGCCGCGCGTAAAGCCGCCGCGGCGATCTTCGTCCGGCGCGCCGAGTCCCTGCATCACTCCGTCTACGGAAACCATGGTCGTGGTCGTCAACTTCATGGTCGGGCTCCTTCTGGTTGGTGGTCGGTTGACAGTGCCCGTGGGTTCAGGTCGGCTGCTCGAAGGATCGGCAGAGCACCTCAGACATGCAGCGTGGGCCGGTAGGTGAGCTCCTGCGTGTGGCCGTCGAGCGTTCGGCACTCTAGCAGCTCGAGGTCGAAGTCGGCCCCACCGTCAAAGATCCGGTCCTCGCCCGTCTGACCCGTGATCACGGGAAAGAGCGTCACCACGACGCGGTCGACGAGCCCCGCAGCCATTAGCACTCGGTTCAACGACAAGCTGCCGTGCGACCGCAACGGCACATCGGACTCCTCCTTCAGCCGGGCAACGATGGCAGCTGCGTCGCCGCTCACGACGGTTGCGTCCGGCCAATCGAGTGGTCCTTTCAGTGTGGTCGAGAACACCGTCGTCGGCAGGTCTCTCATGCGGGTAACCCATGCGTCATGAACCTCCGATTCCGCCGTGCTCGAGGACAGCATCTTCGCGTGCGCCCGGTAGGTGTTTGCGCCGAAGACCATCCGCTGCTCCCCTTCATACAAGGCAAGGCGATGGGCGAGCAACTCAGGACCCTGCTTCCCCCAGTAGCCGCCCCAGTCGCCATTGTGGGCACCAAAGCCGTCGAGGCTGGAGAAGACATCAAACGTGTAGGTAGCGGCCATGATGCTCTCCGAAAACGACTGTCCTCGATTCACCAAAGTTCCGAAATTCGAAGGCGAGGTGGGTTCAGACAGGATTTGATCCAAGAGAGCCAAAATCGAAAGCGACGACACCAGCGTCTCCCTCCCCGCCGCGAAGCCGAAGAAAAACGTAATCTTCCTCATTCTCCCCCTTCTTGCGCCTTCTGCGCTTTTTTGCGGCCAACCCCGCCACCCACATCAGCCCGCCTGTTCCTTCGCGCGAATTCGCGCCCCTTCGTTTTTGCGCCTTCTGCGCCTCTTTGCGGCCATCCAACGATCTCCCGCTCACATTGCATCCCGCGCCCCTGCTCATAAACCTGCGCCATGAAGAAACTCGGCTTCCTCTCCTTCGGTCACTGGACACCTTCGCCGCACTCTGAAGCGCGTTCCGCGTCCGACGTCCTCTTACAATCCATCGACCTCGCGATCGAAGCCGAGCGGCTCGGTCTCGATGGCGCCTATTTCCGCGTGCACCATTTCGCGCGTCAGCTCGCCTCGCCGTTTCCCTTGCTCGCAGCCGTCGGCGCGCGCACGCGGAAAATCGAGATCGGCACCGCCGTCATCGATATGCGGTATGAGAATCCGCACTACATGGCCGAAGACGCCGGCGCCGCCGATCTCATCGCCGGCTCGCGCCTGCAACTCGGCATCAGCCGCGGTTCGCCCGAGCAAGTCATCGATGGCTGGCGTCACTTCGGCTATCGTCCCGCGGAAGGCGAAGACGATGCCGCCATGGGCCGACGTCACGCGCAGGTGTTTCTCGAACTGCTAAACGGAAAAGGCTTCGCCCAGCCGCATCCCCGCCCGATGTTCCCGAATCCTCCGGGACTCCTCCGTCTCGAGCCTTTCTCTCCTACTCTGCGCGAACGAATCTGGTGGGGTTCCGCGACCAACGCCACCGCCGTGTGGGCTGCGAAGCTCGGCATGAACCTCCAGAGTTCGACCCTGAAGTTCGACGAATCCGGCGAGCCGCTGCACGTGCAACAAGCCGCGCAAATCCGCGCTTTCCGCCAAGCCTGGAAAGAAGCGGGCCACACTCGCACCCCACGCGTTTCCGTCAGCCGAAGCATTTTCCCACTCATGGACGATCGCGACCGCGCCTACTTCGGCGACGGCGGTAACGAGACCGACCAGTTCGGCATTATCGACTCCATGCGCGCCGTCTTCGGCCGCAGCTACGCCGCCGAACCCGACGTCCTCATCGAGCAACTCCGCCAAGACGAAGCCATCGCCGAAGCCGACACCCTCCTCCTCACGATCCCAAACCAACTGGGCGTCGCGTATAACGTTCACGTCCTCGAATCGCTCCTCACCACCGTCGCACCCGGACTCGGCTGGAGATAGGCGCCTCAGTTGCGTGATGCGGGAGATTCGACGGAGACGAAAAAGACGCAGCATTTAACCTGCGCTTTTCGCGTGTTCCGCAGCTTTTAACTTGCGGTTACGTGATGGCATGCCGCGCGGACGCCCAGAAGGCGTCACGTCTGAACGCATGACGAGAGCCCGCCGTTCCTCCGAGCTGTCAAAGAGTCACCCATGACCCCTTCTGCCCGACCGTTTCGGCGACAGCAATAACGAGAGCGACCAATTGGGCATCATCGACTCGATGAGCGCCGCTTTCGGCCGCACCTACCCCGCCGAACTCGACGTCCTGATCGAGCAGCTCCGGAACGACGAAGCCATCCCCGGAGCCGACACCCTGCTCCTCACGATCCCGAACCGGCTCGGCGTGGCGTATAACGTCCATGTCCTCGATTCGATCCTTGGCGGTCGCGACTCGTGACGAGAGCCCCGCCGTCACTCCGCATTGCTCAAGAGCCGAGACCTAGCGTGTTTGTCTCCGTTAAATGTTGGAGGTAATTGCTACGCGCTGCGGCAGCCAAGCAGCGGTATTGCTCAGATGGACTAATGTTGAGGCGATCGGCAACGCCTGAACGAATTCGTGCGGCCCGAGTGGCTCCTCGCCGGCGTCCCACAACTCCGCAGCGAAGGCAACACGCTGGGAAGTGGGAACAGAATGCCCCGCGGCATAAGCCGCGATCTGCGAATACTGGAATTCTAAGGTCCAAAAATCGCCCCCGATTAGGTCTTTGTCTCTCGCGCGCTCGAGATTCCAATGGCGCTTGAAAAGCGGATACCCAGCGACCCTACCGCGCGAACCGTGGACAGCCTTCGAATCTGGGCTTGGACGCACACGCATTTCTACATCGCGGCATGACCATTGCCGCTCGGCTGCAGATGCTACTGGCGTATCCCAAGCCACACAGATCGAAAGCTGAGGAGCCTGCGCGACGTCCACCCAGTCACGAGGAATGGGCAGTTGCACTCGTGCCACGTCGTCCTCGTGAGCAATCACACCTTGCCAGAAAAAACGTGCGCGGTCTGCTCGCGCCTGCCGGAACCGCTCTGCGTTTGGTTTTCCGAAACCAAGGGTTCTTTTTGCCAGAGGGACCAACTCCTCACTTAGGCGAGTTGTGACATCATCGGCAGTGAGGGCCAGCGTTGCTTTCACCGCACAAGAAAACGGTCGCGAGTCACCCGGACACAACGGTTTGAGATCCTGAAAAATGAAAGCTGCTTCACGAGCAAGTAACGGTGCCGCGAACGACGTGCCAACGTCTTCTCTTGGGTCGCCTAGAGTCGAGTATCCCCAAACGCCGGCGCCTTCAAGACGCCCATATTCCGCAGAGAGATTACCAGCTGGAGCACAAAAATCTGGCTTTGGACTGTTCGCAAAACCAGGCCCAACTCGGCTAAAGGGGCAAGGAGCATCGATCTCACCGACCAAGCCCCCCGCACTCAAGCGGGAGACAATGCCTCCGCACGTAAGCGCGTTAAACGCGCGGGGGAAGCTTCGTAGCTGCCACGCAACACTGTCAAAATGTTGCGGGTATGGAGGCGTGGGCACCACGCCAGACGCGACGTTCCCAGCGGCGACGACGATCAAAACGTCTTGGTCGAAAGCGAAGTTATCGACTTCCTCGATCTGTTTAAGCGTCTCCGCTCGCTGTTTTGCAGGAAGGTCGTCCAATGCGCGGTCGCAATCGAAACTAAGATTGAATACCCGAACATCCGGAGCCGCACCGATCGCTGTGGCCAATGCTCCAGGAACGCTTTCGGCTCGGATCGTCCGGCTAGGGCCCGCACCGACCCTAACCTCCAAAAATCGACACGTCGGACTAGGCGCCACTGCCGGATCATTTAGATCAACGTCCCCAAATACTATCCGAGAAGCGACCATTGATCCGTGATGATCGTTTTCGATATTAGAGCAGTTAAGTCCTGTAACTACACCACGGCGATACGGAGCAAGAATCGAATGATCTAAAGGAACGGCCGTATCCACCACCCCAACACAAGGCATCGCGCGTAACGAGGCCGACGATATAGCAGGCATAGACGACGCCACGGATCGAATCTCTGGCGGCAAGCTTTCTGCAAGCGCCCTGATCGGAGGATGAATCGACTGAATAGACGTAAATTCGTCCGCCAACTTCCGCACCATGAGGCAGTCAAATTAGCTCGAAGAAAGTATCTTCCGAGATAGCTGCGTCCTTTCCCTCGCAGTGCCAATCCGGCGAAATCGCGGACGGTTCTTTCTAAAACGCGAATGACCAAATCAGCTTCGAGTTCCCCAATCAGAGGCTGTAATTGGATGTATCCCTCAGCAGGTTTGCTTCCGATCTCGTGAAGCCACTGCTCGTCAAATTTCCATTTTCCGGCGAGCCAATCAAAGGTATCGAACGTAACGAACCGTGCCTGTTCTTGTCGCCCCAATTCTGGCAACTGCGCCGTCTTTGCGAGCAACTGATTCATTCTCTCGGGTGTCGCGTGCACGGTAGCCGCTCCATTCGGATGCACTTCGATAAGATCGAGGCCGATTCGTTCAAAAACTATCGATTGCTCGCCATTGAACGCGACCTTCTCACGCTTCTCACCTTTCACTGGGTCCTTAGCGGTCGACCCTTTCACGATTTCGGATACAGGAGCGGCCATGAGATAGTATTTTCGTTCGCGGAGAGGATCCCCAGATTGAGTGGTGCGATCCACGACACGTTGCAGCGCCCCACGAAGGCGCTCTGCTTTCTGAGGCCAACTGATGTTCTTATACTCGACTTGCCGTCCGCCACCCGATTTTTCCCCAGGCGAGAGCTCGTGGCTTTCGTTTAGGAAGTAATTGCGGGGCCTGCTGGAGGAGGACGCCATTAAGAATCACTTAGAAGAATCCTTCTTGCTTCTGCAATGACCAGCTGTTCCGCCTCAGCGTAAGACGCGCTTTTCTGCGCGTCGACTAGCAGCTTCGTCGAAGCAGGAAGATTTAATTCACGTGCCCGATGTCCTGCGAATTTCGCCAGTTGCGCTCGGCTGGGTTTCGGGAAACCAATCCGTAAATCGAATCGACGCCAGAGAGCGACATCCAAGGCGCTGGGAAGATTTGACGTCGCAATCACGAGACCTTGACCGTGGGCATGTTCCATCTCCTGCATGAACGCGATCACGATCCGGTCTAGTTCGCCGACGTCCATCGGACTGCCGCGTTTTTTGGCCAACGCATCTACTTCGTCAAAAAGCAACACGCAGGGATTATTCTCAGCAAACTTGAACAACTCCCGAAGCCGGAGCGCCGTCTGCCCCAAATACGCGCCGATCAAGGAATCGAAGCGGACAAGATACCCAGGTAGTTCTACTGCAACTGCCAAAGCAGCGGCCGTTGCACTTTTCCCACAACCGGACGGCCCATGAAAGAGTAAGCGCCATCGCCGCGGAATGCCATGTTTCGTGAGTTTATCTTGGAAACGCCATTCGCGGACGATACTCGCTAATTCCATGCGGGTGGCTTGCGGGAGTTCCAAATCTTGGAGCGTCTTTTTAGCATGAAGCGGCATCAGCGAAGAAGCAGCGCTCCAGACCGACTGCACCTGGGCTGAATCGCGCAAGGAATGAGCGGCGGCTCCGTTCAGTGCGCTAACAAGCTCTCGCTCGGCGCGATATTGACCGCGGGCGCCACGCTGAGCTGCGAGCTTCCGAGACACCGCTGCGGCCTGCGGAAGATCGTGGGCCCCGATCGCGCGAAATAACTCAAGAAGCTCCTTTGTCTTAGCCATCGTTGGTTGTGCCCAGAATGTCGTGAGGTCGACCAACTCGGCAACTTCTTCCTGCAACCAATCCAGCTCATTGCAGCCGCGCTTTCCACGGCTGCTTGAACGGGCATCAGGCCAGCAACCATGAGCGCGTGCCTCCAGGAGCCTCACCACGACCTTGAGTTTTCCTGTCGTCCGGACGTTGTCGTGAGCCCTCTTGATCGTGTCCTCGTTCGTCAACATCTCCGCCTATAAATTCACTCCGCTCGACGAGCTTCCCGTCTGGCGCGAGCGGCTACTGCAGGTTTGTCGCGCGGACGATCTCCGCGGCACCATTCTGTTGAGCGTGGAGGGCATCAACCTGTTCGTCGCCGGCACGCGGAGCCAGATCGACACGCTGCTCGCCACGTTGCGCAGCATTCCCGGCCTCGCCGATCTCACGCCCAAGGAAAGCTTCAGCGCGGAACAGCCGTTCAACCGGATGCTGGTGAAAATAAAAAAAGAAATCATCGCTTTCGGCGTTCCCGGCATCGATCCCGCGCGCCGGCCGAGTCCGAAACTCCCGGCGCGCACGTTGAAGCAGTGGCTCGATGAAGGCCGGCCGATCACGCTCCTCGACACGCGCAACGACTACGAAATTCGCCTGGGCACCTTCCGCGGCGCCGTGCCGGCCCGCATCGAACACTTTCGCGAGTTTCCCGCCGCCGTGAAACACCTGCCGGAGGAATTGAAGGAGCGCCCGATCGTGATGTTTTGCACCGGCGGCATCCGTTGCGAAAAGGCCGGACCTTATCTCGAACAGGCCGGCTTCAAAAACGTGCATCAACTCGACGGCGGCATTCTGAAGTATTTCGAAGAATGCGGTGGCGCGCACTACGAGGGCGAATGCTTCGTCTTCGACCGCCGCGTCGGCGTCGATCCCGCGCTCCGCGAAACGAATTCCGTGCTGTGCTTCAACTGCCAGACGCCGCTCTTGGAAGCCGAACAGCAAGACCCTCGCTACGTGCCTGACGTCAGTTGTCCCCATTGCGCGAGGCGGACGAACTCCTCGCCCAAGCCCAACGGTTAAGCGCGACGACGCCAAGGACGGCAAAGCTCGCGGAGATCTCCCGTCTTCTTTGCGTTCCTTCGTCCCTTCGCGTTTTGCGCTTAACTCCGATTCGCATCGCGAGCGCACGCGGCGTTCATCAGCGTTCCGATGCCGTAAGACTGGCACGGATACGCTCAAGGATCACCGGCGCGTTCGTCAACGGCGTGTCACGATACACGTTCGCGTAAGCCCGCTGCGCCGCGTCTAATTCTTCGAGACGACCCGGGGCCGCCTCTCGCACGGTCGCCAGCCGTTCCGACGTGAACTGGCGCCGGTTCGGATCGAGCCAGCCGTTGCGCATGAAAGCGCCCGCCTTCTTCGTGCAACGACAGGGATTCGCCGCATTCACCAGCCCGCACTTACCGTGCATGAACTGATAAAGGTCTTGTCGTGCGCGCGTGAGCAGTTGCCGAAAGTTGGCCGGCGAAACCTCCATGATCTCCGCGCCTTGTTCGCTCGCGACGCCAAAAACCTCGCCGAGCACAAACGCGAGTCGCTGCCTCCGGTCGAGGCACATCAGCATCGCCGTAACACACCCGAGCTTCGCTTCCTCGAGCAGCAATCCGTGTCCGATTGGCAGCAAGGATTCGTCGGGCAGATCCGAGTCCGGGCAATCGTCGAGCGAGCGCGCCATGTCGACGAACGTCATTCGCTTCTCCTCCATCTCGGATTTGCGGACGTTGAGCAGATGATTCACCGCGATGCGGTAGAGCCAGGTCGAAAACTTGCTCCGCCCTTCGAAGGAACCGAGATGAGTCACGGCCTTCAGCAGGATTTCCTGAGTCGCGTCCTCCGCGACTTCGCGCCGCCAAACCATCCGCAGCGCGAGATTGAAGATCCATGGCTGATGCTGTCGCAGCAGTCGATCGAGCGCCTCGAGATCCCCGGCGCGGGCAGCCCCGATCCACCCATTCTCCTCCGGAGCGGAGGACAACGGCGGACGCAATGCAGAGGACGGCGCAGCCGGCATGACCATGATCCAACACAATACGGATTTATTGGCGAGCCTCGGGCCCGGCGCCGGGAAACCACTCCGTGTGCTGATCGCCCTGGCGTCCCAGATAGATAACGCGTTTCCCCTCTAGAAACGCGAAATATCCCTGCACGCCCGCGCTCATGACCCGTCGCGCGAAATCGCGATAATGTTGCCCATGACGCTGACTATCGACGATCGCAGCCTTCACCGCGACGGCATCGAACTCCGGCGGCACGTTCGGCAGCCCTTCGTAGTCGATCGGAGTCACGACCACCGCCGAACCTTCAGCAGCATAGAACGACTTTCGCCGTGCAAGATAGTCGACGTGGTAGAAGCCCACGCCCGCGCGGAGCAGGTTGCCAACGACCTCGGGAAACGAGATCGTGCCAGCTAGCGTTTTCGCCGCCGTTTCTTGAATGATCTGAGTATCCATACGCGGGATTGGACAATGGCCCCGACCCCGCTGTGACAAAACAGCGTCGTTTCCCGAAAGTTCTTCCAAAGCAGCTGGGCCCACGGCCCAAAGTCATCGCCCGCCAACTCACTCTACCGCCCGCAGCCCAAGCCTCTTCGCCGCCGCCACCATCCGCTTGTCCCGACTGAACAGCGGCCCGCCCTCGATCCCCGCGAATGTCGCCAAGTGAATCGCATCCAGCGTTCGCAGCGGCACCGCGAGATGCACCATCGCCATGATTTCAGCCGCGTCGCGCACCACCACGGCATCGAGCCGCATCAACTCGACAGTGTCGTCGATCAAGTGCAGCTCGAACAACTCCCAAACGCGCAACCGTTGCTCCGGCGTGAGTGCGCCGGAGCGTTCCTTCGCCAACAGGGCCGACCAGAGCTCCGCATAAAGGAGCTCGGACGACACGAGTTTATGCCCTTCGACGATCTTCTCGCACGCCGCCGAATCGGCTTCTCGCGTGTAGAGTTTCACCGCGACCGAGGTATCGACATACATCTCAATACCCGCTGTCGCGCATCTCCCGCAGCATCGCCGTCGAATCGGGCGCCATCGGCAGCGTCGCACGGAAAGCTTCGATCGAGCGCCACGGTTTCCCTCCGACCACCGGCCGGTGGCGCACCAGCATTGCCTTCGGTTCGCCATCCGAGGTGATCACGATCTCCTCGCCTTCCGCCGCCCGCGCCAGCAGCGACGAAAGCTGATCCTTCGCCTCGCGCACCGACACCTCCGTGCGACGCCGCAAAACTTCCGCCGCTTCCTCTTCGACCATGCCAGGGGTCACGCGCTTCTTCCGCTGCCGCAAACTCTCCACGAGTTTCGATTTCATGTGGCCACGCGTGGCCACATCCCGCGCCGCTGTCAACTCCTCTCGTTCGTTCGAACGGTGAACTCGATCGGCGTTTCTGGTTTGCCGTCATCCACACCGGAGCTCCTAGACAGTGCCTCCTCAAGAAACGCGAGCACAGCTCCCCTGCTAATCCAGACCGGCGAGTTGCTCCCGGTCGCGCGATCGTGACAGTGCGCGCCGATCTATGCCCAGCCGCCCGTCCGAACGCGTCCTCCTCCTGGTCCTCGCCGCGATTCAATTCACCCACATCATGGATTTCATGGTGATGATGCCGCTCGCGCCGCAGTTGATGCGTGAGCTGGATCTCGGCGCCGGGCAATTCAGCGCGCTGGTCGCAGCCTATTCGATCGCGGCGGGAGTCGTCGGCTTGTTGAGCGCACCGTTCATCGATCGTTTCGATCGTCGCACGCTGCTCCTGTGGGCGTATGCCGGATTCACCATCGCAACGCTGCTCTGCGGCCTCGCTTCCAACGCCCACACTCTCCTGCTGGCCCGCGTCCTGGGCGGCGCCTTTGGCGGTGTCTCGGGTTCGCTGTGTCTGGCCATCGTGAGCGATCTCATTCCGCCGGAACGCCGCGCGGCCGGGATCGGCATCATCATGACGGCGTTCGCCGTCGCTGCGGCGATCGGCGTGCCGGTGGGTTTGCAACTCGCGCTGCACTTCGGCTGGCGTTCGCCGTTCACCTTCCTCGCGGCGTTTGCAGCGGTGGTGTGGGGCTTGACGTTCCGCCTCATGCCGCCGGTTCGCGGACACCTCCAAACCGGCGTCAACAAAGGTCAGGCGTTTCGAGCCTTGTTGCGCGACGCTAATGCGGGACGGGGGATTCTTTTCATGGCCGTCATGGTCCTCGGCCATTTCAGCATCATTCCCCTGCTCTCTCCGCATCTGGTGGGCGATCTGGCCCTGCCGGAAAAACATCTGTCGCTGGTCTATTTCATCGGCGGCGTCGCGAGTGTTCTCACCGCGCCGCGCGTGGGTCGACTCGCGGATCGCCATGGGCGCCAGCGCGTCTTCACCTACATGGTGATCGCAGCGTGCGTGATCACGCTCACGATTGCGAATGCCGGCCCGCTGCCCGTTTGGGCGACCTTGGTGTTGACGGGTTTGTTTTTCATTTTTGCCAGCGGGCGCTTCGTTCCCGGGCAGGCGATCGTGACGCTCGCCGTGCCGTCATCCCGCCGCGGGGCCTTCTTGAGTCTGTCGAGTTGCGCGCGCGATCTGGCGTCAGGCATCAGTTCGACATTGGGCGGCTGGGTCGTGGTCAAACAGCCGAACGGACACCTGCTTCATTTCAACTGGCTCGGCTGGATCGCAGTCGCCGCAGGACTGCTGAGCATCGCGGTCGCGCGCATGGTTCGGGTAAATGACACCGGCGGGCCTTCACCCTTGGTCGATCTCAAAAGCGAACCGCGACCAGCGAGCTAGGCGGGCGCGACTACGATTCGCGCGAATGTTCGCTGGCCATCCGGAGCTCAGCGCCACGACGCAAAGAACCGAAAAATTAGCGAAGGTCCTAACTCTTCTTTGCGGTCCCTCGCCTGCTTTGCGTCTTCGCGCTTAGCTCCTCATCAGACGCGCCGCAGCCGCCACAGCTCTTTCGCCTGTGCGATCGTCTTCTTCAACACCTCCGGCGTAAGCGCCTGTTTCGGATCGTCGCCGATTCCTTTCGCGGGCTCGACGTGCGCTTCGATGCACAAGCCATCCGCGCCATACGCCACCGCCGCGAGCGCCGCCGCCGGCACATAGGACGCCTTGCCCACCGAGTGCGAGGGATCCACCACCACGGGCGCCCACGTCTTCTCTTTCAAAAGCGGCGTGATGCTTTCGTCCGGGTAATTCCGATAGCCGTCGAGCGTCGGCGTCGTCCCGCGTGGACAAAGGATCACGTTCGGATTCCCAAACGCCGCGATATACTCCGCCGCCGAAATGAACTCGTTCAGCGGTCCCATGTGAATGCTCCGCTTCAACAACACCGCGGTCTCCGGCTGGGCCGCAATCGCCCGGCCGATCTGCCGCAGCAGCGAATAGTTCAACGCATTTCGCGCGCCCACTTGCAGCGCGCCCACGCCGGCATCGAGCGCCAGCTTGATGTGCGTTTCTTCCATCACCTCCGTGTCGACCGGCAAGCCCGTGCGCCGCGACGCCTCCATCAAAATCTCCAACGACTTCGTGTCGCCCTGGAACGTGTAAGGATTCGTCCGCGGCTTCCACACGCCACCGCGTAACACCTGCGCTCCCGCCTCCTTCACCGCGGCCGCCGTCTCGTAGAAGTAGTTGGGATTCTTCGGATCGATCGTGCACGCGCCCGCGATCACCAGCAGTTCTTCTCCCAGCGTCACTCCGCCCATCTTGATGCGGTGCGTCGCCAAATCCGATCGCCGGTCCATCAGCTTGAACGGCGACTGAATTCGGTCGATGCGTTCCACATACCCCAACCCCTCGAGCCGGTTGATCATCAGCTCATCCCGCTCGTCGCCGACGATCGCATAGATCGTTCGCACCGCTCCGACGATCGGCTGAATCCGACAGCCAAACTCCGTCACGATCGACGTGACTTCGGCGAGCTGTTCAGGCGTGAGACGATTTGATTTTGGCAGGATCATGACGGGCTTGGGTTGGATAAAAACACAAAAGCCGCCCGGGTCAGGGCGGCTTCTGCGAAATTGAAGTTGAAACGTGTATTCAGCTTTCGCGACGACCGCCGTTGGCGCACCCGGTAAACCAGGTCGCAAAACCAAAATAGAAATAATAGCCGGCAGCGATCATCGAAGGCCATTGAAGTGCCTCCGCCCCCCGCGCTTGTCAACGCGCCGTTCTCTCCGGCACGATTGCCGAAATTCCCCTTGCTTCGTCCTATCCCCGCCCTTTACTCCCGACCCTTTAACCAACTCGCAACCATCATGGCTCGAATCTGTGCAATCACCGGTCGCCGCCCCACCAAGGGCTCGATCATCAACCGCAAAGGCCAGTCCAAGAAGAGCGGCGGCATCGGCACCCACGTGACCAGCATCACGAAGCGCAAGTTTCGCCCGAATCTTCAGCGCATCCGCGTGAAGCTCCCGAACGGCGGCACCAAGCGCATGCTCGTGTCGGTCAAGGCCCTCAAGGCCGGCCTCGTCACGAAGGCCTAAGCGCTTCAAAGCTCCTTTAACTCCGCCCGCGAACGACCTTCGCGGGCTTTTTTGTGTCCAGGTCGAGATGGCCCCAGCTCTCCGCGTTCAACGGAGAACCCAAAACTCAAAACTCGGAACCCAGAACCCAAGCGTCAGCGTTAAACCGCCCGAAACACCGCCGCCGCGTTCTGCCCGCCAAACCCGAGATTGTTGCTCAACACGGTCCGCACCTTCGCCTCGCGCGCTTCATTCGGCACATAGTCCAAGTCGCACTCGGGATCCGGGTTCGCCAGGTTGATCGTCGGCGCAATCTTTCCGGTCTGGATCGTCTTGGCGCAGATCACCGACTCGATTCCACCGGCCGCTCCCAACAGATGCCCGGTCATCGATTTCGTCGAGCTCACCGCGAGTTTCTGCGCGTGCTCGCCGAACACCTTCTTGATCGCGAGCGTCTCGAACTTGTCGTTGTAAGGCGTGCTCGTGCCATGCGCATTGATGTAGTCGACCGACTCCGGCGCCACGCCTGCGCTCCCCAGCGCGCGCTTCATCGCCATCGACAAACCTTTCCCATCCGGATCCGGCTGCGTGATGTGAAACGCGTCGCAGGTCGCCGCATAGCCCGCCAGTTCGCAATAGATTCTCGCCCCGCGCGCCTGCGCATGTTCGAGCGTCTCCAAAACAAGGATACCGGCTCCCTCGCCCATCACGAAGCCGTCGCGCTCCAGATCGAACGGCCGGCTCGCCGTCTGTGGCGAGTCGTTGCGCGTGCTCATCGCCTTCATCGAACAGAAGCTGGCATACGCAAAGGGCGTGATCGATGCCTCGCTGCCGCCCGCGATCATCACGTCGACATCGCCGCGCCGGATCGCGTGCGCCGCCTCGCCGATCGCGTGCGTGCCCGTGGCGCATGCCGACACCAAGCCAAAATTCGGGCCGCGCGCCCCGATCTCGATCGCCACCAGCCCCGAGCACATGTTGCCGATCAGCGAGGGAATCGTGAAGGGCGACACCTTTCTCGGCCCGCGCTCGGCCAGCACCTTCAACTGCGATTCATACGTATACATTCCGCCGATACCGGAACCGATCATCACGCCCACGCGATCGCCATCCTCGCGCGCCGGCTCCAATCCCGCGTCCTTGATCGCCTGCTTCGCCGCCACAAATCCGAAATGCGTGTAGCGATCGTTCCTCCGAGCTTCCTTCGGATCCATGTGCTGCGTCGCTTCCCACCCGCGCACTTCCGCGCCGATCTGACACGGATACTCCGCGGGATCGAAGAGCGACACGCGATCGATGCCGCATTTGCCGGCCAGCAGGCTGGACCAAAATGACTCCACGTCATGGCCCAGCGAGGTGACGACACCAAGTCCGGTTACAACGACGCGACGTGAGGATGCAGGATATTCCATGAGTGACGGTGCGAAGCGCGAAACCCCAAAAACAAAAAGGCGTTCTGCCGAAGATTTCCGTCAGGAAACAGGCAGAACGCCGGAAAAGGAAAACGCGTGATTAGGCCTGGCCCGCCTTGCCCTTGATGTAGTCGATCACCTGGCCGACCGTTTGCAGCTTCTCGGCGTCAGACTCGGGGATCTCACCCTTGATCTCGTCCTTGAATTCTTCCTCGAAGGCCATGATCAGCTCGACCGTGTCGAGCGAATCGGCGCCAAGATCGTCCAAAAACGAGGCGGTCGGCGTCACCTGCTCTTCGTTCACGTTGAGCTGGTTGACGATGATCTCCTTGACGCGTTGTTCGATGGTTTTTTGGTCGGCCATGATTGGTAAAAAGATGCGGAGCGCTAGTGGCTGGGCAGACTTCACATCGCCATGCCGCCGTCAACGGCAAAAACTTGCCCCGTGATGTAGCCCGCTTCCTCAGAACACAAATACGCCGTCATGTTCGCGATGTCCGCCGCTTCGCCGAATTTTTTTAGCGGCACCGCCTCCAAAATCTTCCCCGCGACTTCCGCATTATTCACGAAATCCGTCGTCATGTCGGTTTTGATAAATCCGGGCGCCACCGCATTTACCGTCACGCTCCGGCTCGCGAATTCCCGCGCCAGCGTCTTCGTCAGCCCGATCATTCCCGCCTTGGCCGCCGAGTAATTAGCCTGCCCGGCATTCCCCATAAGGCCGCTTACGGAAGTAATGTTGACGATGCGCCCCCAGCGCGCGCGCGTCATCGGTCGCGCCAGTGCTTTCGTCCAATGGAAGCAGCTCGTGAGATTCGTCGAAATCACGTCGTTCCAGTCCGCGTCGCTCATCCGAAACAACAGCCCGTCGCGCGTGATGCCCGCATTGTTCACCAGGATGTCGATCGCGGGAAACTCCTTCAACAGCTCCTCCGCCGCTTTCGTGACCGCCGCACCATCCGCCACGTCCACCGCGAGAGCTTTCGCCTTCCCGCCCGCCGCCGTAATCGCCGCCGCCGCCGCTCCGCAGGAATCGGCGGACTTCGACACGCAGATCACCGTCACACCGTGACGCGCGAGAGTTTCAGCGATGGCCTTGCCGATGCCGCGTCCGGCGCCGGTCACGAGTGCAGTGCGATTAGTGAACGTAAGCATGAGGGGGATTCGTTTGGGAATTCTCGATTGCGAGCGCAGAGCCGACCGACGCAAACGCGTTCCGGCAATCGAAAATCGAGAATCAAAAATCCAAAATCAATACACGTCCCGCTGATACCGCCGCTCCTTCTTCATCTGCTTCACATACTCCGCGGCCGCCGCCGGCTCCATTCCGCCTTGCTGCGCAATGATTCCATGCAGCGCCACGTCCACATCCTTCGCCATGCGCTTCGCATCGCCGCACACGTAGAAATGTCCGCCAGCTTTGATCCACGCCCACAGCTCCGCCGCATTTTCACGCATGCGGTCCTGCACATAGATCTTGTGCTCCTGATCCCGCGAAAACGCCAAATCCAGCCGCGCGACTTTCCCTTCCCGCACCCACGCCTCCCACTCTTCCTCATACAGGAAATCGGTCGCGCGTCGCTGGTCGCCGAAAAACACCCAGTTCCTGCCCGTTGCGCCGCTCGCGATTCGATCCTGCACAAATGCCCGAAACGGCGCGATGCCCGTCCCTGGCCCCACCATGATCGCATCTTTCGAACCATCTTCCGGCGGACCAAAATGCGAATGCGAAACAAACACCGGCATCTGCGTCGTGCCCACTTGCACGCGATCGGCCAGATAAGTCGAGCACACCCCCACCCGCTCGCGGTTGTTCGTCTGATAACGCACGACCGCCACGGTCAAATGCACGTCGGTCGGATGCATTTTCGGCGACGAAGCGATCGAATACAGCCGCGGCATCAACTTCCGCAGATGATCAACGAACTCCTGCGGCGTCAGCTTCGCACTCGGGAACTCCGTCAACACATCCACGAAATGCCGCTCTTCCAAAAACGCCGTGAGCACCGGCTTCGACTCCGGCGCGAGCAGTCCCGTCAACTTCGCCTGCTCCCCCGCATCCGTCGCCTTCGTCGCCAGCGTGTTCACGATCTTTGTCGTCGGTCCCGACAGCGCCAGCCGCGCCGTCAACGCCTCGCGCAGCGTAATCGGCTCCGTCAGCTTCAACATCACCGGCGACACCAGCTCCTCGCCCGTCGCCCCCAGCCGCTCCAGGAGTTCCTCCACTTCGGAGTCACGATTTCTCGGATACACCCCGAGCGAGTCGCCCGCCTTGTAGTGCAACCCGCTGCCCGCGAGGCTCACCACGAAGTGCCGCGTCTCCTTCGCCGATCCCGGCTTCGTCAACAACCGGTTCTCCGTCACGCACGCCGGGAAGGGATGATCTTTTGAAAACGTCGAACTTTCCGCAGGATTTGACATGGCCAGCGCGCATGAAGCGCAGCCCCGCCGCGACTCGCAAGCCGCATTCCTGTCCGCAGGCTTGCAGCAGTTGCGCAATCGCACCCACTCTTCCCAACTGATGGCTTCCGCTCCGATCCGCCTGCAAAAATTTCTCGCCGACGCCGGCATCTGCTCGCGTCGCGCCGCCGAGGCGCTCATCGCCCAAGGTGAGGTCTGGGTCAATGGCGAGCCCGCCGCCCTCGGTCAAAAGGTCACGCCCGGCGTCGATCGCGTCACCACCGGCGGCAAGGCCGTCCGCTCCACCGCCCAACCGCGCGTCACACTCGCCGTCCACAAACCGCGCGGTCTCATCTGCTCCAACGAGGATCCCTACAATCCCGAAACCATCTTCAGCGTTCTCCCGCGCGAAGTTTCCCATCTCCGTTTCTTCTGCGCGGGCCGCCTCGACAAGGACAGCGAGGGCCTCGTCATTCTCACCACCGACGGCGATCTCGCCCACCGGTTGATGCACCCGTCCAACGTGGTCGTGAAGCGCTACCACGTCATCCTCGAGAAACCATTTCCCGCCAAACGCCTCCCCGCCCTCATCAAGGGCGTCATCGCCGATGGCGAACGTCTCAAGGTCGAACGCGCCGCGCTCGTCAACCCCACCGCGTCCGACGAATCCACCGCGCTCGACGTCCACATGCACCACGGCAAGAAGCGCGAGATCCGTCTGCTCTTCACCGCGCTGGGCTATGACGTGAAGCGCCTTCGCCGCTACCAGATCGGAAGCTTCCGCTTGAAAGGCATTCCGCTCCGCGCCATGAAAAAGCTCACGCCGGGCGAGATCGAATCGCTCTTTTACTCGCCCAAAACGCCGCGCGCCACCCACGAGGTGACCGCGCCCAACCCTCACGACGTTTCACATGAAAACTAAACTCGCGCTCCTCGCTTTCCTCGTCGCCGCCCGCGCCGCCTTCGCCGCGCCGCTCCCGGCCACGACCGCCGTGCACGCGAAACCCGACGCCAAATCCCCGGCGATCGCGACTCTCTCCGCCGGCACCGAACCCAAACCCGCTCACGACCAGCTCGCCACCGCTCCGAGCGGCTGGCTCGCCATCGAGCTTCCCGGTCCTTTCGAGGGCTACGTCCAAAACAAGGACATCGCCAAAAGCCTCGATGTGAAGATCGGCGCCCAAATCCGCGTCGCACCCAAAAACGACGCCGCCGTCATCACCACCATGGAAGCCGCCGACCAAGCCGAGATCACCGGTCTTCACGGCCGCTGGACGCAGGTGAAAGTCGAGAAAACGCTCACCGGCTACATCTACCTCGGCACGACCGAACTCGCCTCGAAACCCGCCGCCGACGCCGCGCCCGCCGCCAAACCTGCCCCCCTTCAACCCGCCCCTGTCGCGCCCGTCGGCCGGGGTTTCAACGCGGCCGGAAAGTCCGTCTCCGTCAACCTCGCCAGTGGCAACGGCGAAACCCTGCCGCGCCTCTTCCAAGGCAAATTCGTTTCGACCCGCAGCCCGTTCAAACCGCGTCGCCCTTACGATTGGGCGCTGCATGACGACGCCGGCAAGCGCTACGCTTACCTCGACATCAGCAAGCTCCTCCTCACCGAGCAAATCGAGAGCTACGCCGATCACGTCGTCGTCGTTTACGGCGCCGCCCGCCCCGGCCCCGACGGCAAAGAAATGGTGATCCAGGTCGAGAGCCTGCAGCTCAAGTGATCTTTTGATGACCACGAAACACACGAAAGCTTTTCTCTTTCGTGTATTTCGTGTGTTTCGTGGTTTCTCGTTCCCATGACCCTCATCGACGGAAACCAAATCGCCGCCGCCATCATCGCGGAGCTCAAATCCGAAGTCGCCGCTACCGCCGGCCGCAAGCCATGCATCGCGCTCGTCCGCGTCGGCGACGATCCCGCCTCGGTTTCCTACGTGAAGAAAAAGGAGAAAACCGCCGCCGAGATCGGTCTCGAAAGCCGTATCATCCTTCCGCCGATCACCATCTCGCAGGACGAACTTTTCCAACTGATCGACGATCTCAACGCCGACCCCACCGTTGACGGCATCCTCGTCCAATCCCCGCTCCCCAAACACATCGACGAGGTCGCCGTCTTCCGCCGCGTCTCCGCCGCCAAGGACGTCGACGGCTTCAACACCCTCAATCTCGGCAAGGTCGCCCAGGAAGACGAAACCGGTTTCGTCGCCTGCACGCCCGCCGGCATCATGGAGCTCCTCGCCCGCAGCAACGTCGACTTGAAGGGCAAACACGTCGTCGTCCTCGGCCGCTCGCTCATCGTCGGCAAACCCGTCGCTCTTCTCGCTCTCCAGAAAAAAGCCGGCGCCAACGGCACCGTCACCATCTGCCACTCCGCCACCAAGGATCTTCCTTCAATCACTCGCCAGGCCGACGTCCTCATCGCCGCGATCGGCCGGGCCGAATTCGTCACCGCCGACATGGTCAAACCCGGTGCCGTCGTCATCGATGTGGGCATCAACCGCGTGCCCGATCCGTCCAAAAAAACCGGATACCGCCTCACCGGCGACGTTCATTTCCCCACGGTTTCCCCGCTCGCGAGCCAGATCACTCCGGTGCCCGGCGGCGTCGGCCCGATGACCGTCGCGATGCTGATGAAGAACACCGTGAAGGCGTTCAAACAGCGCGCCGCGCAGTAGCATTTCGCATCGCCGCTTTCCCTCGATCAATCGGGGGGAATACCAGTGTCGTCGCACTTGCGCCTGTTCGCGCGAGTCCCTTTTCTCCGAGGCAATGGCCGCGCCTTCCATCCTCGTCGTCGACGATCAGCCTATCAACGTCCAGCTCCTCAAACGCAAACTGGAGCGCGAGGGAATTCAGGTTTCCGCCGCCTACAACGGCCTCGAAGCGCTCGAGCTCGTTAAGAAGTCCAAACCGGATCTCATCCTGCTCGACGTCATGATGCCCGACATGGACGGCATCGAGGTTTGCCAGCGTCTCCAGGCCGACGAGCAAACACGGTCGATTCCGATCATCTTCATCACCGCGCGCACATCGAAGGAGGGCAAAATCGAAGGTCTCAACGTCGGCGCCGTCGATTACATCACGAAACCCATCGACCTCGACGAAACCCTCGCTCGCGTCCAGACGCAGCTCCGCTTCGTCGCGATCAATCGCGAAATGGTCGACCTCCAGCGCCGTCTCGTCGAAGCCCGCCGCGCCGCCACCATCGGCGCCGTCACCCAGGGCATCGCGCATAACCTCAATAATCTTCTCGGCGTCGTCATCGGCTACCTCGACCTGATCAAGGCCTACTACGACAAACCCGAGCAGGTGAAAAAGAACGCTCACCACGTCGAGGAAGCCGTTCATCGCATCGTCTCCATCATCAAGCAGCTCAGCTCGCTCGTCGTCCGCTCCCGTCCGCCGCTTTCCAAGGGAAACCTCCAACGCCTCCTCGAAAGCAGCGTCACCCGCTTCCGCACCGAAAACCGTATCGACGCGACCGTCGCCATCGACAATCCGCTCGGCGAACTAATCTTCGACACCAACTACGAGGTCTTCGAAGAGGTTGTATCCAAAGTTCTGATCAACGCCTGGGAAGCCTACGACAACCGCCCGACCGATCCCCGGCCGATTTCCATTCACACGCGGCTCATCGACAAGGGCGATGACGGCAAACTCATCGAGATCCGCGTCGACGATTCCGGCCACGGTCTCGAGGACGAAATTCGCGATCATGTTTTCGAGCCGTTCATCAGTTCCAAGCACACCGTCGGTGTCGGCATGGGGCTCACGATCGCGCGTCACGCTCTCCGCAATCTCGGCGGCGAAGCCACCCTCACCGACCGGCCGGAAGGCGGTGCCAGCGCCGTGCTCGTTCATCCGCTCGAGCCCCGCAAACCGCGCCGCTCCTCCAACGAGTAGGACGCATCTCCGCCCCGCCCCGTTTTTCCGCGCCTTCCCGCTTCAGCATGCCAGCCTCCAAAATCGCGTTCCTCGGCTCCGGCAACATGGCCGCCGCCATCGTTGACGGCCTGCTCGCCCAAAACCCCGGCGCCGCCGCCGACCTCGCCTGCTTCAGTGCCAGCGGCCGCACGTCTGCGGCGCTCGCCGCCCGCACCGGTATCCAACTTTCCAACACGCTCGACGAATTGGTCGCGCCCGCCGACGTCGTGGTCGTCGCTTTCAAGCCGCAGCACCTCGCCTCCGCCGATCCGCGCCTCGCCGAACTCACCGCCGGAAAACTCGTCGTCTCCGTCCTCGCGGGGAAAAAGCTCGCGACGCTCGCCCAAACCTTCCCGCGCGCGCGCAACATCGTTCGCACGATGCCCAATACCCCCGCCGCCATCGGCGCCGGCATCACGCCTTACTGCACGCTACACCCGCTCTCCTCGTCCGATCGCAGCGCCGTCGAAACGCTCCTCTCGGCCTGCGGCTCACACCTCGAACTCGGCGAAGATCACATGAACGCGGTCACCGCTCTCAGCGGCAGCGGCCCCGCTTTCCTTTTCGAATTTGTCGCCGCCCTGCGCGACGGCGGCATCGCCGCCAATCTGCCACCGGACATCGCTGCGCGCCTCGCCACCGAAACCGTGCTTGGCGCCGCCCGCCTCCTCGCCCGCCGCCAGGTCGATCCCGAAACGCTTCGCAATCAGGTCACCTCGCCCAACGGCACCACCTTCGCCGGCCTCCAACAACTCGAGTCCGCCCAATTCCGCTCGATCATCCGCGACACCCTCCTCGCCGCCCGCAACCGCGCCGCCGAGCTCTCGCAGGATTAACCCCGTCGTGGCACGTATTCACTCCGCTGGCACCACGACCAGATCGTCGACGTGCAAGCCGCAAAACACGCGATCCCCGCAGTGAATCGCCTCGAGTAACGCGCTTTCATTCGCCACCACCGCCTTCAACCGCGTCCCGCTCGCCGTCTTCAGCTCGAGGTGATCGGTCGCGCCTTTGAATACTTCCTCCTCGACCACCGCCGCAAACGCGATCTCCGCCGGCACCTCGACTTTCGACACGTGAACCTTCTCCGGTCGAATCGAGATTTTCGCTCTCCTGACGCCTGCCGGCCAACGATCCGCCGGTAGCCGAAGCTCGAGCCCGCCTTCCAATCGCACGACCGCCATCACCCCCTCGGTCGCGATCCGCTCTGCCGTCACAAGATTCGCCTGCCCCACAAAGTCCGCGGCGAACGCCGTCGTCGGACGATGATAGATTTCATGCGCGTCCCCCAGCTGATCGATCCGTCCGCGATGCACGATGGCGATCCGATCGCTCATCGTCAGCGCCTCTTCCTGATCATGCGTCACAAAGACAAACGTCATCCCCAACTGGCGCTGGAGCCGTTTCAACTCCAGCTGCATTGCCTGCCGCAACTTGGCATCGAGGGCTGACAGCGGTTCGTCCAACAACAACACCGCCGGCCGCGGCGCCAGTGCCCGCGCCAAAGCCACCCGCTGCCTTTGCCCGCCCGAAAGCTGATGCGGCTTCCGCTCCTCCATCCCTTCAAGGGAGACCAACCGGATCGTTTCCTTCACCCGCGTCGCCCGGTCCGCTCCCGCCATCTTCTGCATCCTCAGTCCGAATGCCACGTTCTCGCTCACCGTGAGATGCGGAAAGAGTGCGTAGCTCTGGAACACTTGATTCACGTTCCGTCGATACGGCGGCTCATGCGTCACATCCTTCCCTTCGAGCAGCACAGCGCCTTCATCCGGCCTTTCGAATCCCGCGATCATTCGCAGCATCGTCGTTTTTCCACAACCCGACGGGCCGAGCAGCGTGAGAAACTCGCCCTTCCTCACCGCCAGGCTCACACCGTCCACCGCCGCGAAATCGCCAAATCGTTTGGTGACCGACCGAAGCTCGACTTGGATCAATCCCTCCGAAGTTTCCGAATTCGTCTTCATTCGTGGTTCTTCCGCTTGCTCCCGTTCTACGCCGTCGCGCTTTTCCGCTGCAGTATCCAATAACTCACGACGAACATCAGCATGAACACCACGCCGAGCGCCGCCCCGAACGGCCAGTCTCTCGCCTGAAAAAACTGGTTTTGAATCACATTGCCGATCATCGGCACGCGCGCCCCGCCCATCAGATCCGTGATCGCGAACATCCCGATCGCCGGCACAAACACCAGCAGCACGCCCGCATAGATCCCCGGCTTCGTCAGCGGCACGATCACTTCGCGAAAGGTCCGCACCGGCCCGCAGCCCAGATCGTGCGCCGCTTCGATCAACGCCCCGTCGAGCTTCTCCGCGCTCGCATAGATCGGCAGAATCATGAACGGCAGATACGCATACACCAAACCGATCACCACGGCCGTCGGCGTGTAGAGCAGCTCCAGCGGCGCACCGATGATTCGCGCGTGCTGCAGCAACGCGCTCAGCAATCCATCGCTCTTCAAGATCGTCAGCCACGCATAGGTGCGAATCAGAAAACTCGTCCAGAACGGCACCATCACCAGCAACAGCAATCGCGCGCGCCACGCCCCTGCCGCCCGCGCGATCACCCACGCGACGGGAAATCCCAGCACAATGCAGATCGCCGTCGTCAGCGCCGCATAACCGATCGAACGCGCAAAGATCCCCAGATACACGGGACTGAACACGCGCGAATAACTTTCCGTTGAAAACGAAAACACGACGCGCCCCAGTTCGTCCCGCTCGCAAAAACTATAGACCGCCAGAATCCCCATCGGCACCGCCACAAACGCCGCCAGCCACACCAACATCGGCGCCAACAGCAGCCAGCCCACCACGCCCGGCCGGCGCCCCGCCGGATTCGTCGCAAAGCTCCTCATGCCGATGGAGTCCGAGATCCGGACGGGTTCGAAACCACGTCCGGCAATGGCGCAACGAAACTTTGTCTCGCCCTCACTGCGCGCTTTTCAAATCCGTGACCAGCTGATCGATCGCCGCCGCGCCTTTGCCGATGTCGCGAAACGTATTGTATTTCTCGATCCTCGGATAACTCGCCGGATTCGCCAGTTGCTCCGGCGTCAGCAGCTTCCGCGCTTCCAGATTCGGATTGGTGTAAGGAAACTCGTCCGAGATCAATTTGCTCACTTCCGGCCGCAGGAGGTAATCCAAAAACCGGTGCGCCTCCGCCACGTTCTCGGCCTTCGCCGGAATCGCCATCACGTCGACGAACGGATGCGCGCCTTCGCTCGGCAAAATGTAAGCGAACTTTTTGTCCTCCTCGTAAAGCCGCGCCGCCTCCCCGCTCCACACCACCCCCAGGTCCACCTCGCCGCTGAGCAACACGCGTTTCGGGCTGTCCGAATCGAATACTTTCACGAGCTTGATCCACTCCGCGAGCACCGGCCGGACTTTCGCCAGGTTCGCCGGCGTGATGTCATTCTGATCCAACCCCAGCGTCACGAGCACCCAGCTCACCAACTCGCGATTGTCATTCACCACCACGATGCGGTCCTTGAACTTGCGCTGAAAGACATCCTTGTAGCCGCGTATCGGTTCTTTCACGACATCCGTGTTCACCACGATGCCGACCGTTCCAATCATGTAGGGCACCGTAAACTTCTGCTGAGGATCGTGCGGCATCCCGAGAAACTCCGGCGCCACGTTCTTCAAATTCGGCAGCTTCTTCGCATCGATCGGCGCCAGCAGTTTGTTTCGGATCAACGCCTCCGCGATATAGTCCGGCGGCTGAATCAGGTCGTAGCTCGCTCCGCCGGCCAGCATCTTGGCGAGCATCTCCTCGCCCGAGGCATACGTTTCATAATTAACCTCGATTCCTGTTTCCTTCGTGAATCCGTCGATCACCGCCTGCGGCACATATTCGGACCACGCGAAGAGATTTAATTCGGCAGAGCGCACTGCGGAACCGAGTCCGAGCAACAACACCGCGGTAACGGAACGAATGATTTTCATGTGATTAGCGACTGATGCGTTTCAGGTGGGCGGAGAACAAAACGAAGGCGATGGTGAACAGCACAAACACGGCCGAGAGCGCATTGAGCATCGGATTCACGCCGATTTTCGCCATGCCGAAGATCCGCAGCGGCAGCGTCGCCGAACCGGGACTCGCGGTGAAATACGTCACGATCACCTCGTCCATCGAAAGCGTAAACGCCATCAACGCCCCGGAGACGATCGCCGGCCGCAGATAAGGCACGACCACCAGCCAGAACGCCTTCCAAGGCGTCGCCCCGAGATCCAACGCCGCCTCCTCTAACGCCGGATCGATCCCCGCCAGCCGCGCCTGCACCGCCACCAGCACAAAGGGAAAACAGAAGGTCACATGCGCAATGATCACCGTCGTGAACCCCAGCCGCATTCCGATCGTCGAAAACAAAACCAAAAGGCTGATGCCCATGATGATTTCCGGCATCATCATCGGAATCCCCACCAGGGTCTGAATCGCACGCGATCCTCGAAAGCGGTAGCGATGCAACAACCACGCCCCCGCCGTTCCGACCACCACCGACAGCACCGTCGTCACGCCCGCGATCACCAGGCTGTTCTTCAGCGCCTTCATCAACGGTGCGTTCGACCACAGCTGCGCATACCATTTCGCCGTGAAACCCTCCCACACCACGTTCAAGCGCGACTCGTTGAACGAATACACCACGAGGACGAGGATCGGCAGATAAAGGAACACGAACACGCCCGCGGTCCACGTCCGCAGCGAGAGATCGAGCGCGCGCATTCCGTTGAACGGACTTCGGCGCGACGCGGGCGAATGCTTCATGGCAACGCCGCGCAGCATGCGACGCTCCCCCGCTCCGGCGCAAGCAACCGCTATTCTTTTCCGCCGCCGAGAATCTTGTTCAACGCGTCCCCGACGCCCGACCGCTCGAGCGCGAGATTCAGCAACTTCCGCTGCAAATCGCTCGTATCCGTTTTCGCCATCGTGCCGCCGATCCGGATCGGCGTTGTGAAGCTCGTGTAACCGAGCGCATCCTGCTCCGCCTTCAACAGCTTCACCTGCCCCAGCAATTCCCCCAGCCGTCCACGGGCGGCGAGCGTGAGCTCCAGATCCAGCGCCTGCTGCAACAGCGGTTTCGCCGGATCATACGTCACCTGCCCCGCACCGCGAATCCGCACTGCCGGCGAAATCAGCGAAAAATCGCGAAGCACCAGGTTCATGTTTTCGTCCCGCCCGGTCTGAAAGCTGAGCTGATCGAAACGGATCTCCGAAAGAATTTTCACGATCTCCTGCGCCGCGGAAATCGTCTCACCGGCCGAGCCGCCCAACAGCCCGCCGACGATCGACAATGCCGACGGCGCCGCTTGCAGCCGATCCGCCGGCAGCACCGTCGCAAGCGCGCGAAACACCCCGCCCGTGCTCGCCACGTCGAAATTCGCCTGCGCCGTTTCGATCACCTCCGCCAGATCCGCACCTTGGCCCGCGACGTTCCCCGCGACACTCACCCGCGTCTCAACCGTCGGCAGCTTGGCCGGGTCGATCGCACGAAACGCCGGCCCCGTATCAAAATTGCTCACCGCCATCTTCGCTTGCAGACGATAAGCGGGATCACGGTTCGGATCGAACGTCACGCCTCCCTCCGCGTTAAGATCGCTTTCCGGACCGAACCCGGCTTTCACGCTTTCGAAGCGCAGCTCGCCGGGATCGATTTTGACCATGCCGCCGACGCCGGTCACCTCATACGCACCGCCATACACCAGCTTGTCGACCGCGATCGTGAGCTGACCTGTCACGGTGCTCCAGAAGGGTTCCGCGCCTTCATCTGCATCGTCTTCCTCGGACGTCTCCGCCGGAACGAGCAAGGCCAGCAATTGCACGTCCTCCACCACCACGTGCGAACCCGTCGCGCGCCCGTCGATGCTCCAGCGGTCCGCCTCGGGCGTCATCGTGGCCGCAAGCTGAAGATCCGATTTTCGCCCTTCGTGCTCGAAGAGCAGCGGCATGTTGAAAGTCACTTTGCCCGCCGCATCGACGTCGGCCCGCAACTCCACCGAGACCGCCGGCAAACTTTGCTTCTCGGGCGACGTCAGATTCGTCAGCGACATCTGCGCCTCCAAAGATCGAATACCGTCCAAACTCGCGGAAAACTCGCCCTGCGCGAGACCCGAAGCCAGGGCGATCTGCCCTTCAACCACCGGCTGAGTTTGCCACCCCGCCAGATCCGCCGTCCACCGTCCGGTCGCCTTGATCGCCTGGTTATCGCCGCTGAGCTGTCCGGCTTTGCCCGCGAACGAAAACAGCGTCGCGCCTGCGCGGCTCACCTCGATTTTTCCAATCTGCGTTTGCCAGCCTTGCGGACTGTAGTCCGCCGCGGCCGACACGCTGACGTCCACTTCGCGCAGCAGCGGTTCGCCGCCCGACGCGACGGATACCCCCGTGAGCGCCAGCGCATCCGTCACGCGCACCGAAAGCCCACCCTCGCGCGCACTGGCCACGAGTTCACCTTGCATGTTGCCGCCGCTCAACTCGAGCTCGCCCAAAAACGGCGCCGCCCACGCGACCGGCAATCCCGTGAGCGAAACGCGAACGAGATCGCGCGCCGGGTCCGCGATCCGCAGTTCGGCCGTCGAAAGATTAAACTCAAAGGGCTGCAAGGCCTTCACCACCGCCACCGGCGCACTTCCTTCCAAAGTCGCATCCAAGCGCTCGACTCGCAGCGAATCGCCATGCTGCAACACATCGAAGTCGGCCTGCAGTTTGGTCGCTCCCACCGCCGACAATTCCGGCAACAGCACTTCCGGCCGGCTCACCGCAGCGTTCAACGTTCCATTTGCCCGCACTTCCTTTTCCGCCAACTCCGTCTCCATCCCGCCGCGCCCGACCAGCGTGAACTCAGGCAAGGGCCGCCCAAGCGCAAAGGGTGTCAGATCTGTGTGCCGCACATCGAGCTGCCAGGTGCCGGCGATCCGAGACGATAACGCCTCGAATCCCGCACGAACGTCCGCCAGCGATTTCCCGCCGCTCGCAAGCAACAACACGTAGTCTTCGCCTTCCGCCGTGCGCGTTGCCGACAAATCGACCTCGAGCTCAACTCCTCCCGGCATCTGCGTTCCGCTTGCCGACGCGGTCGAGTCCGCGACCACGCGCGAAAAGGTCCGCGGCGTATCCATCGCCACCGCGATCGCACTCCGCAACCCCAAGGCTCCGCCGTCGATTCCCGGCGAGGAAAGCTCCAATGCAAAATCCCCCTCGCGACCGCTCGCCAATCCGCCTCCGTTCAGGCGCACGCGCACCCGCGTTGGCCCCGCGTCTCCCGCCGCCGGCAGGATCACTTCGCCATCCAAATCCAAGCCGTCCAGCGACAGGTCCACGGGCAGACGAAGCCCAGCCAGCACGCCGCGAAACGTATTTTCCGCGACCGCCTCGGCCGCCCGAGCAGACGGGAGCAGCGAAAATTCGTGCACGACCCTCTCTTGCCGCGACGAAGTCGTTTCCAACAGCTGAGCAGTCACCGTCGGCAAACCCGCGGCATCGCTGAGATCCAGCGTCCACCCTTTCGCCACGAGGCTGCGCACCTCCACGCGTTCCGATAGTCCCGCGGGCAACACCGGCACGACCGCATCCAGAGCCGGCAGGTTTAGACGCGCACCCTGCGATTCCAGCTGCACATCGCGAAGTTCGATGTTCTTCCACCCCGCCGATACCGAACCGATCGTTCCGGTAACGTCGGAACGGCTCGCCAGCGCCTTGCGCGCGGCCCACGTCTGAACCGCGCTGTTGAGAACAACAGCGACAGTCAACAGCAGCAGGACCACGAAAACGCCCGCGCAGATCAGAATCACGCGACCGGTCTTCATTGGAAAGAGAGACACTTTGGGGCTACGCAAGTTGCGCCTGTTGACGCAAAAACGCGCAGTCAGTTACTGCGCGTTCCGCATCAAACGCGCGTCGGCCAAGCCGACGCGCGATGCGCAAACTCACTGCGCTACGAGCGCATCCGTCAAGCCCATCGCACGTCGGAGAGCGGCGACAGCGACGTTGTAGTTGTAATACGCCTGAACCTGGTTGCTGCGCGCGGTCGTCAGTTCGACTTGCGCCTGCAAAACGTCGAGCTGCGTGCCCGTGCCCGCGCTGTAACGCGCGTTGGCGAGACGGACCGCCTCTTCGGCTTGCTCAACCACGCGGCTCGACGCCCCGACGAGCTCCACCGCTTCCTGCCAGGACGAGTAGGCTTGGCGCACCTGAATATCCGCCGCCAGTTGGAATTCCGTCAGGCTCAAGCGAGCCTGTTCCACAATCGAACGTGCCTGCGCCACGCGGCCGGCTGTGGCGCGGCCGTCGAAGATATCCCAATTCGACTGCAATCCGACGAACGCGCCATCGCGGGCTCCGTCGAATGGATTCGTCCGCCGATTGCTCAACTGCCAACCGGCGACCAGCGCCAGCGAGGGAAAATAGCCGGAACGGGCGGTGATAATCCCCTGCTCGCTCGCCTCGGCGAGTTTCGCGATGCGCTGCACGTCAGGCCGGTTCGCCCGCGCCGATTCCGTCGCGCTCTGCAGATCGAATTCCGTCTCTTCGTAGGTCAAATTCCCGACGACTTCCGGCGCTTGATCGAGCGCATCCGGCCGGCGGGGCGACAATCCGAGCGATTGGCGCAACGCTTCGATCGCCAGCCGATAATCGTTCCGCGCCGTGATGAGCGGCGTCCGGGCATTCGCCACCGCAACTTCCGCGCGCAGCCGCTCGAAACCCGAGACCGTGCCAGCTTCGAACCGGTCGGTCGCAGTCTTCAGCTGTTGCTCCAACAAGCGAAGGTTCTCTTCCTGCACCGTGATGCGATCGCGGGTCAGCAGCACTTGGTAATAGTCGGTGCGCACCTGCAGGAGCGCATCGTTGATAACCGCCTGCAGATCCAGAATCGCCGCTTCGCGCGCGAGATCCACGCTTTTGATGGCGGAGCGAATCCCGCCACCCGCGAACAACGCCTGGCTGGCATTGATGCGCATGGACCAGGCTCGATCGCTCGGAGGCGAGAACTGCGAAATCTCGCGCTCGTTCAACTGAAACGAACCGCCGGCGTTGACGTTCGGAATCGCCTGCGCCCTCACCTCGAGGAGAACGCCTTCCTGCTCGCGAATGCGCTCCCGCGCCTGGCGAATCGCGAAGTTGTTTTCGATCGCATAGCCGATCGCCGTGCTGAGATCGATGACCTCCGGTTCGGGCGGCGGCGGTTGCGAGGCGGGCCTCGCCGCAAACGACGTCGCCACGAGTGAGACTGCGGCCAGCAAGAGCGCCGACCGGAGTGGAAATTGCGCAAACTTCATGAGGGTGGACTTATTTGGCATACGTAGGGACCACTGCAAGGTCCGGAACGTTTTCCGTCCGGCTCGCATCGGAGCGGTGGTCTTTGGCGATAAGGATGTAAATGGCGGGAAGCACAAACAACGTGAACACAGTGCCGATCGCCATGCCTCCGACGAGCACGAGGCCGATGGAGTTACGCGCCGCCGCACCTGGACCGTCAACCAGCGTCAGCGGGAAATGCCCCGCGATGGTCGCCACGCTCGTCATCAGCACCGGGCGCAGACGCGTCAGCGAGGCTTCCTTGACCGCCTCGAGCTTCGACCGTCCTTCTTCCTGAAGTTTGTTGGCAAACTCCACCACCAGGATGCCGTTCTTGGCGATCAAGCCCACCAGCGTCACCAAGCCGACTTGGGCATAGATGTTAAGCGTCGTGGTCCAAGCCGTCGTGAAGAACGGCGTATTCGGATCCGGGATGCGCAGGAAGGTGAACACCAACGCGCCGAACATCGCGAGCGGCACGGAACCGAACAGAATGACGATCGGGTCGCGGAAGGAGTTAAACTGCACCGCGAGCGCGAGGAAGATCATCACGATCGCCAACATGAGCGCAGGCAGGAATTTGCCGCCCTCGTGTTTGAACTGACGTGATTCGCCGGTGTAATCGAGCGAGTAGCCCGGCGGCAGGATTTCCTTGGCCGTCTTCTCGAGATACGCGAGCGCCTTGTCCAACTGGCCGGTCGCGCCCGAAATCTTCACGGCATTGAGCTGCTGGAAGCGATTCAGCGAACGCGGCACCGTCTTGTTTTCGATGCTCGCGATCGAACTCACGGAGATCAACTGCCCTTCCGGACCGCGGATATAGATATCGGTCAACTGCTCCGGATTGAGCCGCTCGCTGCGCTCGATCTGCGGAATGACTTTGTAGCTGCGGCCGGCGATGTTGAAGCGGTTGACGTAGTTGCCGCCCAGCGCCGACGCGAGATCGGCTCCGACTTGCGCGAGATTCAATCCCAGCATGGCAACCTTCTCGCGGTCGATCACGACCTCCGACTGCGGCTGGTCGATCTTCAGATCGAGCATCGGCGGGAAGTAGAACAAGCCCTGCGCTTCCGGATCCGTCATCGTTCTCGTGACGATCTGCTGCGCGAACTCGAGCAACTGCGGCGCTTCGGCCGAACCCGCGATCACGAACTCGATCGGAAAATTGCTTCCGCCGGGCAACGCCGCCGGCGTGAGCGCAAATACTTCGAGTCCGGGAATGGCCATGAGCTTGGTCTGCACCTCGGGCAGAATCTCGAAGACGGATCGATCGCGCTGCTCCCACGGTTTCACCACCATGCCGCCGAAACCATCGGCGCCAAACGCCGCACCGACCGCCGGCGGGAAGAGGATTTGGAACGTGAGATCGCGTTCCGGCGTTTCGAGAAACGCCTTTTCCACCGCTTTCGCATAGAAGCTCTTCTGATCCGTCGTCGCGTTGGACGGAGCGGTGATCGCAGAAAAGATCACGCTCTGGTCCTCGGGCGGAGCGAGTTCCTTCGGCGACATGATATACATCGGGATCGCGCACAGTGCCACGATCACCCAGGTCGCGTAGATGAGCGGACGAACGTTCAGCGTGCGCGCCAGCACGCGCCCGTAGGCGTTGCGGAGTTTGTCAAAGCGGTGATTCACCCAACCGGCGAACCCGCGTTCCTCATCCTCGGCGCTGCGAAGCAGACGCGCCGACATCATCGGCGAAAGCGTCAGCGCCACGATGCCGGAAATCGTCACCGCACCGGCCAGTGTCAGCGCAAACTCGCGGAACAGCGCGCCGGTCAAACCGCCTTGTAACGCGATCGGCGTATATACCGCCGCAAGCGTCACGGTCATTGCCACCACCGGACCAGCCAGTTCGCGCGCGCCGAGCAACGCGGCCTGAGTCGGAGTGCGTCCTTCGCGCAAGTGACGCTCCACGTTTTCGACCATCACGATCGCGTCGTCGACAACCAGGCCGACCGAGAGCACGATGGCCAGCAGCGTGAGCAGGTTGAGCGTGAATCCGAAGACCTGCATCAGGAACACGCCGCCGATCAGCGAAACCGGAATCGCCATGATCGGCACGAGCACGGAGCGCCAGGATCCGAGGAAGAGGAAGATCACCACCATCACGATCAACAGCGTGTCGATCAGCGTATGCGTGACCTCGTCGATGGCGTTGCTGATGTATTCGGACGCATCATACCCGATCGTGGCCTCCAAGCCGGCCGGCAGGTCGCCCTTGATGCTGTCGAGTTCCGTCCGCACGCGTTCGATCACTTCGATCGTATTCGCATTGGGCAGCGGAAACATGGCCATGAACACCGCCGTCTGGCCCGTTTGGCGGACCTCGGTGTCGTAGTCTTCCGCGCCCAGTTCGACTTCGGCGATATCCTCGAGGCGCACGACGGTGCCGTTGTCCTGGAAGATCACGAGCCGCCTGAATTCGTCGACGGTGTGAAGATCCGTATTGGCCGTCAGGTTCACTTGCACGAGCGCACCCTTCGTCGAACCGACCGCGGCCAGATAATTATTCGCCTGCAAAGCCTGGCGCACCTGCGCCGGGCTGACGTGCAGCGCGGCCATTTTGTCGGGCTTGAGCCAGATGCGCATCGCAAAGGTGCGCGCGCCAAAAATTTCGGCGCGCTGCACGCCCTGCACCGCCGCGAGTCGCGGTTGCACCACGCGGACGAGATAATCCGTGATCTCGCTCTGCGACAGGATGTCGGAGCCGAAACTCAGATAAGCCGCCGCGACTTGCGAATCGGCCGACTCGAGGCTGATCGACGGAATCTCGGCTTCGGGCGGAAGCTCGTTGCGCACCTGATTCACCTTCGAGGTGATGTCGGCGAGCGCCTTGGTCGTGTCGTAGTTGAGCTTGAGCCGGGCGGCGATGCTGGAAAAGCCCTGAAGGCTCTTCGATTCGATATACTCGATGCCGTCAGCCGAGGCGATCGCTCGTTCGAGCGGCGTCGTGATGAAGCCGCGGACGAGTTCGGCGTTCGCACCGATATAAACGGTGTTAATCGAAACGGTCGCGTTTTCGCTGCGTGGATACTGGCGAACCGACAGGGTGCGCCAGGCTTGAACGCCGGCGATGATGATAAGGAAATTCACCACCAGCGCGACCACGGGGCGGCGAATGAAGAGATCGGTGAAAGCAGAATTTTTCATGTGCGTGGGCAGGTGCGACGGGCGCGAAGCCGCGGAAGGAGACGGGTTGCCCCGCGTTCACTTCCGCGACGGGACGTCACGCGTCCTTCGGTTTCGGAGCGAGCTGCGCGTCGGGAGCGAGGGTATTGTCGATGACGACGGGCATGCCGCCGCGGAGTTTGAACACTCCCGCGGTGACGACCTGCTCGCCGGGTTTCAGGCCGTCGACGACGTTGACGAAATCGCCTCGCGCGGCGCCAAGGCGAATGAACTGCTGGCGAAGGACCTGCTGAACTTTGCCCGACTGCTCGTCCTTCTTCTCCTCGATCACGAAGACCGAGTCGCCATAGGGCGCGTGAAGCACCGCGGTCGCCGGAATCGCGAGCGCCTCGGTTCGGGTCGGCAGCATGACTTCAACATTGGCAAACATGCCGGGGCGCAGCTTCTCGCCGCGATTCGTGATCGTCGCCTGCACGCGGATGTTGCGCGTGGACGTGTCGACTTCCGGACTGATCGCGGTGATCTTGCCTTCGAAGCTCTCGCCCGGCGCGGCATCGCTGGTCACGTGGACCACCGCTCCGGAAGCGATCTGCGAGATCCGCTGCTGCGGCAGCGAGAAGTTCACGTAAATGGGATCGAGCGTCTGCAACGTGCTGATCGGATCGCCTTCGCGCAGGATCTGGCCGAGGTTCACCAGACGAAGGCCCAGCCGGCCATCGAACGGCGCGCGGATGGTTTTCTTCGCAATCACCGCGCGAATCGCCTCCACCTGCGCGTCGGCCTGCTTGGCTTGCGCATCGGCCGCATCGAGTTCGGCCACGGAATTGGTGTTGTTCTCACGGAGGTCGCGAGCGCGTTGAAGATTCGCCTTCGCGAGCGCCGCAGTCGCTTCCGCCGCGCGCAGCTGCGCTGCTTCGGTCGTGGTGTCGAGTTGCACGAGCAGGTCCCCGGCTTTCACCGCAGCGCCGGCTTCAAACGCGATCTGCACCACCTTGCCCGGCACTTCGGCGCCGACCGTGACGCCTTGCACGGCGAGCAGCGAACCGGTCGCCGGCAGGCTGTTTTCCCAACTTTGCGGCTGTGCGCCGGCCGCGGTTACAGTTGTCGGCGGCATCGCAGCCGCCGCGGCTTCGCCGGCGGCGATCATTTTTTTGATCTGGGCCGTCTTCACCAATGCGAGCGGACCAGCGATCACTACGACCGCGAGAATCAGGAATCCGATGAAGCGGATAATTTTCACGAACAAGTTCATGGTGTGTGCGGGAGAGTTATATAACGACGACGAATCAACGAAAGGGGGGCGGACATCAATCTGCGGCTCATTGAGGGCGCGGCGCCGGAGCAAGATCGCGCCGGGTCGGAGCCGGACGCTCGGCGGAACGCGCAAGCACCTTGGTCATCAGACGGACGAACATTTTTCGTTCGGTCTCATCCAATGGCTGCATCAGCCATGCCATCTGACGAAAATGCGCCGGAAGAATCCGCTGCAGCAGCTTCTCACCGCGGCTCGTGAGCTCCACCAGCATCATCCGGCGGTCGTCCGCGCTCGGGGTGCGCGTCACCAACCCGGATCTTTCCAACGTATCCACCAAGCCCGTCACCGTTGCGCGCGTGACGCCGAGCTGATCCGCCAGCTCCGCCGGACTTAGCGGCCCCGCCCGGCCTTCGACCCGGCATTTCCGCCAGAGCGACATCAACACGCTGAAACGTCCCTGTGTGATCTCGTGCTGCGCCAAATGCTCTTCGAGCAGGCGAAACGCTTCGTCTCCCGTGCGGAGCAGATGAACAAATGCCTCGGTCGCCGACGGATCGAGGTCAGGAAATTCCCGCGCTGCGTCCCGGAGGCATTCGTAGCGCGGCAGATCCTTTGGCAGCAGCAGCGTCATGCGATAAGGGGCCAGATAATTAGGGGCCTAATCACGAACGCAAGCTGCGTTTGTTAGAACGTTGTAAACAGTTCCCGACCGAATTTCGCCGGTCGTGCACCGTGCTGTGCTGACTCCAAACGCCGCGCAGAAACGTATGCCGACAAAAAAGGCCCGACACGCGGTCGGGCCAATTTTTGATCGAGAACTCAGAGCGATTGCGCTGCGGCTACCACTGCTTCAACCGTCACGCCCAGCTCCTTGAAGATAATCGGCGCCGGCGCACTGAGGCCGAAGCGATCGATCCCGATCACCTTGCCATCGAGGCCGACGTATTTCGACCAGAGCCCGGTCACTCCCGCTTCGACCGCGACGCGCTTGCGGCACGAAGCCGGCAGCACGCTTTCGCGATACTCCGCCGGCTGCCGGTCAAATCGGAAGAACGACGGCATCGAAACCACGCGCACACCCGCGCCGAGCTGCTTGGCCGCGGCCAGCGCGAGCTGCAGTTCGCTGCCGCTCGACAACAGGATGTGCGTGAGCTCGGCCGTCTCGCGCAACGCGATGTAGCCACCTTTCAACACTCCCGTGCGGCGGAGCTGCACGTCGATATCGTTCAATTGCGGCAGCGCCTGGCGCGTGAGTGCGAGCAGGGTCGGGCCATCGGTCCGCTCCATCGCCGCCGCGAAAGCACCCGCGGTTTCTTCCGGGTCGGCCGGACGAATCACGTCGAGATTTGGAATGATGCGGAGCCCCGTGACCGTTTCCACGGGTTGGTGCGTCGGGCCGTCTTCGCCCACGCCGATCGAGTCATGCGTGTAAACATAAACCACCGGCAGCTTCGCCAGCGCGGCAAGGCGCATCGAGGGACGCGAGTAATCGGCGAACACCAGAAACGTCGCCACGCTCGGCCGGAAAAGGCCGTCGTAAGCGACACCGTTCGCGATCGCGGCCATGCCGTGTTCGCGAATGCCAAACCGGATATTGCGACCCGCGCGATTGCTCGCGTCGAAATCCTTGTCGGCGGCGATGTAGTTCAGCGTCGAGCCATAGAGATCGGCACTGCCCCCAATGAGCAGCGGCAATTCGGCCGCAATCGGCTGCAGCACGTCACGACCCGCGGCGCGCGTCGCGAGCTTCGCGTCAGCGGGGAATGCCGGAATCTTTTCGAGCAACGCAGCGGCGCTCGGAGCGGTTTGCGCGGCATCGAGCAGCGCGGCTTTTTCGGCGTTCGCTTCGCGCCAGGCCTTGTAGGTCTTGTGCCACTTGTTGCACTGGCGAACCAGGCGAGCCTTGTGATCGGCAAAATACGCCCGCACGTCATCGCTGACGAAGAAGTGCTGATCCGCGGGAAGTTCGAGACCGGCGCGAGCGCCTTCCGCAAACTTCGCCCCACCCTCGCCGTGCCCCTTCGCGGTGCCGGCGACTTCGGGAATGCCCCGCGCGATCTGGGTCTTCGCGATGATCAACTGCGGCTTTCCGCTTTTCGTCTTCTTGGCTTTGTTGAACGCCTTCAGGAACGCCACCATGTCGTGGCCGTCGACCGTCTGCACGTCCCAGCCGATCGCCTTGAAACGCGCGGTCGTGTTTTCGCTCTGCGTCTTGTCGGCCATCGCGTCGAGCGTCACGTCGTTCGCATCGTAAATGAGGATCAGGTTATCGAGCTTCTGATGGCCTGCGAACGAGATCGCTTCCAGCGCCACGCCTTCCTGCATGCAACCGTCGCCCGCGAGACAAACGACGTGGTAGTCGAAAATCGGATGCTCCGCGGTATTGAAACGCGCCGCCGCCATCTGGCCGGCCAGCGCCATGCCCACCGCGTTGCCCACGCCTTGTCCGAGCGGACCGGTGGTGCACTCGACGCCAGGCGTCTCATGAAACTCCGGATGTCCCGGGGTCACGCTGTGCAACGACCGGAACTTCTTCACCTGCTCGAGCGGCACATCGTAACCGCTCAGGTGCAGCCAGCTGTAGAGAAACATGCTGCCGTGGCCGGCCGAGAGCACGAAACGATCGCGATTCATCCAACGCGGACGCTCCGGATTGTGCTGCAACGCGTGGCCGAAGAGCACCGCACCGATTTCCGCGGCGCCGAGCGGAAGTCCAAGATGCCCCGACGAGCACGCATGCACGGCGTCGATGGCGAGCCCGCGGGCCTGGTTCGCAGCTTTGGCGAGGAGATGAGTTTGAAGCGTCATGATATAAGAAAGGTTAGGACTAGGCCGCGCCCCGCAGTGCGGGAAGGCAAAAATCCACGTTGTGACAGCGTTCGTTCCCGGGCAAATCGCCCGCGCAGTCATCCTATAGAATAGTGAAACCCGGCCTCGCGGTCGGGTTGGCGGTGAATCCTCGAAAATGAGCCCGGCATGGACGCCGGGCTCTGCCACTCAAATCATCTCTTTCGGCAGCATCGGCATCAGTTTTTTGATGTCCTGCACCGCGTCCCGGTGACAGACGAGCACGGCGTCCGCAGTTTCCACCACGACAAGGTCCTGCACGCCCACCAGCGCCACCACCCGGCCATTGCTGATCGCGATATTTTTCTGCGCGTTCACGCCCAGCACCAGGCCGCGGACCGCGTTGCCCGACGAATCCGCCGGCAAGTGGGGCGGCAGCGAGGTCCACATTCCCACGTCATCCCAGTCGTATTCCGCCAAAATCGTCTCCACCGCCGCCGCTTTTTCCATGATCGCGTAATCGACCGAAATCTTCGGCAGCGCCGGAAAGCGTTCGGCGAGGTAAGCCGTTGGATCTCCCGCCGGAAATTCCCGCACGAACTTCGCGAGTTCGGGCGCATGCTTTTCCGCTTCGGCCAGGAACGCATTCACCCGCCACATGAACATCCCCGCGTTCCATGCGTAATTACCGCTCGCAACATACTTCTCCGCCGTGGCGAGATCCGGCTTTTCGACAAAGCGCTTCACGCGACGCACCGTTCCGAGTTCCGCCGTCCGGGCGAGTTCGTCGCCCATTTCGAGATAGCCGAATCCAGGCGACGGATACGAGGGCTTGATCGCAAACGTCACCAGCGCATCGCTCGCCGCCGCACGCGTCAACGCCGCCGCAAGCTGCCCCGCGAGGCGCGCGGTATTGCTGATCAAATGATCCGCAGGAAGCAGCGCCATGACGGCATCCGCATTGCGCGCGCGCACCAGCCCGGTCGCAAGCGCCGCGGCGGGCGCCGTGTCGCGTTTCGCCGGCTCGGCGACGATTTGCTCCGGCGCCAGAAACGACAGCGCTTCGCGTGCCGCCGCGAGCTGAACCTCGTTGGTCAGCACGAAAATATTCGCGAGCGGCACCACGCCTTCGAGCCGGCGCACGGTCTCCTCGAGCATAGTCCGCTCGGAAAAAAGCTTCAGCAGGTGCTTCGGCGTGCGCTGGCGACTCATCGGCCAGAAGCGCTCGCCGCTGCCGCCGGCCATGATGCAAACGTAGGCGTTCGGATTCTCAGTCATTGGAATATGCGTGATTGAAAGTCGCCGAATGTCACGGCGAAGCCTGAAAGGCCAAGCCTTAACACCGAAACCTCTCCCCGGTTCCCCGTATCGGGGTTTACGTCACGCGCACCACGATCTTCCCAAACTGCCCGCCTCGCTCCATCAACGCAAACGCCTCTTCCGCGCGCTTGATCGGAATGACGTCGCTGACGATCGGCTTGATCGCGTGCTGCGCCACATACTGCAGCATCGCCCGCCAATCTGACGGCGAACCCATCGTCGTGCCCAGCAACGAAAGCTGACGCCAGAAAACCTTGCGCATCGGCAACAGCGGCGGATTCCCCCGCGTCGCACCGAAAAACACGATCCGTCCGCCCGGCGCCGCCAAATCGATCAAGGACTCGAAGCCCGGCCCTCCCGCGCTGTCCACGATCACGTCGAAACCGCCGGCGCGTTTCCCGAGATCCGCCGCCCAATTTTCCTGGGTGTAATCCGCCCCGCCTTTCGCACCCAATGCGATCGCGCCATCGATCTTCTCCTGCGAACTCGACGTCACCCAAACCTCCGCCGCATGCGCGACCGCAAATTGCAGCGCAAACAACGCCGCACCTCCGCCGATCCCCGTGATCAACACTCTTTCTCTCGCGTGCAACTGCGCCCGCGTCGAAACCGCCCGCCACGCCGTCAACCCCGCCAGCGGCAACGCCGCGGCTTCTTCCCACGACAACTGCGCCGGCTTCTCCGCCAGTTGCTCCACCGGCACTGCGATCCGTTCCGCCAACGTTCCGTCGCGCGGCAATCCGAGAATCGAAAACGTGGACGACGATTGCGCGCGATCGTCCTCCCCCCAACCGAAGGCTGGATAGATGATCACCTCCCGACCGATCCAAGACTCATCGCCGCCCTCCCCGACCGCCGTCACCACACCCGCGCCATCCGATCCGGGAATGCTCGGCCACTTCAATCCCGCATACTGGCCCGCCTTGATCCAGACGTCGCGATGATTCAGCGCCGCCGCGCGAATCTCCACGACCGCTTCGCCCGCCTTGGGCGTGGGCACCGGCACATCGGCGATTTCCAGTTGGTTGATTCCATTGAGTCGGACGGCGCGCATGATGGAGGAAGTGACAAGTAAGAAGTATCAAGTAGCAAGTGCCTCGATCCGCAAACCCGCCACCGCTTCACCCTCGTGCTCCTCGCCTTTCATAAACCCTACGGTGTCCTTTCGCAGTTCACTCCCGAGCCCGGATCGCGCTGGCGCACGCTCGCCGAGTTCTCGCTCCCGAAAAACGTTTATGCGCTCGGGCGCCTCGACGCCGACTCCGAAGGCTTGCTCCTCTTGAGCGACGAAGCGGGCCTCAATTCCACTCTGCTCGACCCCAACCGCGGGCATCGCCGCGAATACTGGGCACAGGTCGAGCACATTCCCGATGCCAGCGCTCTCGCGAAACTCGAACGCGGCATCCGGATCGGCGACTACACCACGCGCCCTTGCCACGTTCGACGTCTCGAGCCACCACCCTCGCTGCCGCCGCGCGACCCGCCGATTCGCTTTCGCAAAAACATTCCCGACTCCTGGCTCTCGCTCGAGCTCGTGGAAGGCAAAAACCGCCAGGTCCGCCGCATGACCGCCGCGATCGGACACCCGACCCTGCGTCTGATCCGGGTGCGCATCGGAAACTTCGTCCTCGGCGAACTCGCGCCCGGAAAATGGCGCGAGCTCACCGCTGCGGAACGCGCAGCCGTGTTCAAGTAGTGCAGCGTTTCAGTCCACTCTGCCTCACCACGCGCGCGCATACTGCTTCGGCGGCGGCACCGCTTCCGGCCGTCCTAACTTCCGCGCCGCCTTCGCCGGCCAATACGGATCGCGCAAAAACTCTCGCGCCAGCAACACGACATCCGCTTTCCCGCTGGCTACGATTTCATCCGCCTGCTCGGGTTGCGTAATCAGCCCGACTGCCGCCGTCGCAATGTCGGCTTCGCGCCGGACGCGTTCGGCAAACGGAACCTGATAGCCGGGCCCGATCGCAATCTTCGCATTCGGCACCGCGCCTCCCGAACTGCAATCGATCAGATCCACGCCTTCGGATTTCAACCGCTTCGCCAGTTCGACCGTTTGCTCGATATCCCAACCGCCTTCCGCCCAATCCGTGCACGACAAACGAACCGTCAGCGGCAGATGATCCGGCCAGACCGCCCGCACCTCGCGCGTCGTCTCGAGCAGGAAACGAATGCGATTCTCGAAACTCCCGCCGTAGTTGTCCGTGCGTTGGTTCGAGAGCGGCGACAAAAACTCGTGGCTCAGGTATCCATGCGCCGAATGGAGCTCGAGCCACTCGAAGCCGGCCGACAACGACCGCCGTGCCGCCGCGACAAAATCCGCCTGAACCCGCTTGATCTCTTCAACCGTCAACGCATGCGGCACTTTATCGAGGCCATCGCCAAACGCGATTGGGCTCGGACCAACCGGCGTCCACCCACCCGCATCGTCCGCCAAATGATCGCCGCCTTCCCATGGCACCGCCGCACTCGCTTTCCGCCCCGCATGCGCGATTTGAATCCCGGCGACCGCGCCGTGCTCTTTGAGAAAGCGCGTGATCCGCGCAAACGGTTCGATGTGCCGATCGGACCAGATTCCCGTGTCACCCGGACTGATCCTTCCTTCCGGTGAAACACCCGTGGCTTCCGCGATGATCAGACCTGCGCCGCCGACGGCCCGCGATCCGAGGTGCACGAGATGCCAGTCGTTCGGCATCCCGTCTTCGGCGGAATATTCGCACATCGGCGAGACGCCGACGCGGTTGCGCAGCGTGATGGATTTGAGAGTGAACGAATCGAACAAGGACGGCATTGGAGAGAAAAAGATTTGTCGTGAATGAATCAGGGCCGCGTGCGCTCCTCACTGTCCCACGCAGTCAGGACAACAAGCGCCGCGAGAATCAGCATCAGGAGAATCATGGGAGCAAATGCAGTTTAACGTGATGCCAACGCGCCTTCGTGGGGAGTCGCGTGCCAGCCCCCACCCAGCGCTTTGACCAGCGCGACGCGGGCATTGGCGCGCTGCGCCGCCAGCTGCACCTCGGAGCGTTCGAGCGCGTGCACGCTGCGTTGAGCGTCGATTACTTCCAGATAGGAAACAAAACCAGCATCGTAACGCGTTTGCGCGCGCGTCGCCGTTCGCCGGGCCGCTTCGAGCGCGCGTTCATGCGCGGCCGTCTGCTCGCTCAGCAGCTTCGTTGCAGTTAACGCATCCTGAACCTCGCGAAACGCGACGAGCACGCGCTGGCGAAACAACGCAACCGCTTCTTCGTAAGCCGCACGACTCCGCTCCAGATTGGCGCGATTTCGTCCGCCTTGAAAAATCGGCAGATAAAGGCGCGGTCCAATCGACCAGATCCGTGAGTCGGAATCGAACAACCGATCGATCTCCCCACTCGATTGCCCCGCGAAACCGGTCAGTGAAATCGCCGGAAAAAACGCCGCCTTCGCCACACCGATCCGCGCATTCGCGGCCGCAAGCGCACGTTCGGCCGCGGCGATGTCGGGTCGGCGTTCCAGCAGTTCGGACGGAAGTCCTGCGGGGATTTCCGGCGCCGCGATCGCGCGCGATGTGACATCGAGATCGAAAGAACTCGCCGGTTCTCCCGCCAACACCGCGAGCGCATTGCGCACCGACGCGCGCTGACGCAACAGCGCCGCTTGTTCCGTCTCGGTCACCGCCAGCTCGGTCTCGGCCCGGGCCAGATCGAGATCTGCCGCCGTGCCGCTCCTCACTCGCGCAGCGATCAAATCGACCGCCCGACGACGCAAGACGATCGTGTCGCGCACCGACGCGAGTTCCTGCTCGAGCGCAATCAACGCGAAGTAATTCGTCGCGACCTCCGCCGTCAGCGCGAGTTTCACCGACTCGAACGCCGCGGCGCTCGCAGCGACTTCCGCCCGAGCGCTTTCATTCAGCCGGCGCACGCGGCCGAACAAATCGATTTCCCAGCTCGCTTCGAGCGGAGCGCGATACGTCGTGGTGAGTTCGTGGGGGAGAACATTGTCCGTCGTCGTCGAGTTGCGTTCGCGCGTCGCGTTCGCCCCCGCCGCCAGCTGCGGCCAATACGCGCCACGGGCCAATCCCGCCGCGGCGCGAGCCTGCATCACGCGCGCAGCCGCCGCGCGCAGATCCTGATTCGCTGCGAGCGCGCGCGTTTCGAGTTCGTCGAGCAATGGATCGTCGAAGAGCCTCCACCACTCTCCACGGGCGAACGCATCCGAAGGCGTCGCCGTTTTCCACGTTCCGAATTCTTCGGCGTCCCGAAAAGCGGCGGGCGCAGGGATTTCGGGTGGGACATAATCCGGGCCGACACTCGGAAGCGCGGCGAAAAGAGGTGAGGTCAGAAGGAAAAACGCAGGTGTTTTCATGAGAGCTTTCACATTATTCAGGCGTGCTGAGGAACAGCTTGAGGCACCACCGGCGCCGGTTTTCGAACGCCGAGCTTCTCCAGAACCACGTAGAAAACAGGCGTGAGAAAGAGTCCGAAGAACGTCACGCCGATCATTCCCGAAAACACCGCGACGCCCATCGCTCGCCGCATCTCGGCGCCCGCGCCGGTGCTGATCACGAGCGGAAAGACGCCCGCGATGAACGCGATCGATGTCATTAGGATCGGGCGCAACCGCAGCCGCGCGGCATCGAGCGCCGCATCGACAATCGAAGCCCCTTCCTCGCGACGCTTCAGAGCGAATTCAACGATCAGGATCGCGTTCTTCGCCGCGAGTCCGATCAGCACGATCAGACCGATCTGCGTGAAGACGTTGTTCTCACCGCGCGCCAGCCAGAGTCCGACCATCGCCGAGAAGAGCGCCATCGGCACGATCAGGATCACCGCAAACGGAAGCCGGAAACTTTCGTATTGCGCCGCCAGCACGAGAAACACGAGCAGGATGCTCAGCGGGTAAACCCACAGCCCCGCGTTTCCGGCGAGGATCTTTTGAAACGTGAGCTCGGTCCACTCGAGCGCGAAGCCTTTCGGCAAATGTTCGTCGGCGAGTTCCTGCATCAACGCTTCGGCTTGCCCCGAGCTGAATCCGGGCGCGGGCGCAGCATTGATCTCCGCCGCGGGATAACCATTGTAACGCATGACGCGTTCCGGGCCGTAGCTTTCGCGCACGTCCACCAGCGATCCGAGCGACACCAGTTCGCCGCGATCGTTGCGGGTCTTGAGACGAGTGATGTCTTCCGGCGAATCGCGGAACTCGGCGTCGGCTTGCGCGATCACCTGATACGTCCGGCCGAACCGATTGAAGTCGTTCACGTAGAGCGAGCCGAGATTGATCTGCATCGTCTCGAAGACATTCCCCAACGGCACACCCTGCGTCTTCGCCTTCACGCGATCGACATCGGCCTCGAGCTGCGGCGTGTTGATCGTGAAGCTCGAAAACATCCCGGTGAGGCCAGGGCTCTCATAGGCTTTTCCGATCAACGTCTGCGTGGCGTCGTAAAGTGCATCGAGACCGAGATCCGCCCGATCTTCGACATAGAGTTTGAACCCGCCCGTCTGCCCTAGGCCCATCACGGGCGGCGGCGGAAAGATCGCCACGAACGCGTCCTGAATTTCACCAAACTGCCGCTGCAGCTCCGCGGCGATCGCGTCGCCCGAGAGCTCGGAAGCCTTGCGTTCCTCGAATGGCTTCAGCCCGACGAACACAATTCCGCTATTGGTCGAGTTCGTGAATCCGTTGATCGATAAACCGGGAAACGCGATGGCGTTGGCCACGCCGGGATGCGCCAGCGCCAGATCGCTCATGCGGCGAATCACCTCATCCGTGCGATCGAGCGACGCGGCCGAAGGGAGCTGCGCGAACGCGATCAGGTATTGCTTATCCTGGGACGGCACGAAACCGGTCGGGACCGACTTGAACGAAAACCCGGTGAACACCAGCAGGCCCGCGTAAACGACCAGCGCGATCGCAGAGACGCGGATGAGCCGCGCCACACCTTGCGAATACTTCTGCGCCGACCATTCGAAGAAGCGGTTGAACGGACGGAAAAACCAGCCGAGCGCACGATCGAGGAAACGCGTCACCACATCCTTCGGCGCATGATGATCGCGCAGCAGCAGCGCACTGAGCGCCGGTGAAAGCGTGAGCGAGTTGAACGCCGAGATGACCGTCGAGATCGCGATCGTGATCGCGAACTGCTTGTAGAACTGCCCGGTCAGGCCGGTGATAAACGCGGTCGGAATAAAAACCGCCGAAAGCACGAGCGCCGTGGCGATAATCGGCCCGGTCACTTCGCGCATGGCCTGACGCGTGGCTTCGAACGGCGTCTTGCCGAGCGCGATGTTTCGCTCGACGTTTTCGACCACGACAATCGCGTCGTCGACGACGATGCCGATCGCCAGCACCAGGCCGAAGAGCGAAAGCGCGTTGATCGAAAATCCGAGCGCCTGCATCACGGCAAACGTGCCCACGAGCGACACCGGCACCGCGGCGAGCGGGATGATCGAAGCCCGCCAGGTTTGAAGAAACAAAATGACCACGATCACCACGAGCGCGACCGCTTCCAGCAGCGTTTTCACCACAGCCTTGATCGAATCGCGGACGAAAATCGTCGGATCGTAAACGATGTTGTAGTCGAGCCCGTCGGGGAAATTCGCCTTCAGTTCCGCCATCGTGGCGCGCACGGCGTCGGAGGTCGCGATTGCGTTTGAGCCCGGCAGTTGAGCGATGGGCAACGCGACCGCGGTCTGGTTGTTGAGCAGCGAACGCAGCGCGTATTCCGATGCCCCAAGTTCGATGCGAGCGACGTCGCGAAGTTGAACGCGTTCGCCGTTCGTGCCGGCTTTCACGACGATCGCGCCAAACTCTTCCTCGTTCGCGAGGCGGCCGCGGGTGTTAATCAGAAGCTCGGTGTCGGTCGAGCGTGACAGCGGTTGCTGGCCGACCGCGCCCGCCGCGACTTGGACATTCTGCTCACGGATCGCTGCCACGACATCCGAAGCGGTGAGGCCCTTCGCCGCGACTTTGTTGGGATCGAGCCAAACGCGCATCGCGTAATCTCCCGATCCGAAAACCCGCACGTCCCCGACTCCGTTCAACCGCGCTAGCACATCGCGCACCTGCAGCGTCGCATAGTTCCGCACGTAGATGTCGTCGTAACGGCCGTCGGGTGAAAACAGGTGCACGACCATCAGCAGGTCGGGCGATGTTTTCTGTGTCGTGACGCCGAGCCGGCGAACTTCCTCCGGCAGCTTCGGCAGCGCCTGCGCCACGCGGTTCTGCACCTGCACCTGCGCATTATCGAGATCGGTGCCGAGCGCGAAGGTGATGGTCAGCGTCATCACCCCGTCGCTCGTCGCCTGCGAAAACATGTAAAGCGAATGCTCGACACCATTGATCGCCTGCTCGAGCGGAGCCGCGACCGTTTCGGAAATCGTTTTCGGATTCGCTCCCGGATACGTGGCGCGGACGACCACGGTCGGTGGGACGACTTCCGGATACTCGCTCACCGGCAGACGGGTGAGCGAGATCGCGCCGACGAGAAAGATAACGATCGATAAAACGCCGGCGAAGATCGGGCGCTTGATGAAGAAATCGGAGAAGTTCATGGCGGAAGGAGGTGTGCGGGCAAAGCAGTGGCTTGGAACCGGCGGAGCCCGTCGGAACTAGATCGTGGCAGGCAATGGCCCCCGAACGCCGCGGCAGTGAACCGCAGCTCGGGGAGAACCTTTATCGTTGTGCGACCGTGTTGATTTTCTCGGGTGCGTTGACCGGGGCGACCGAGGCGACCGCCACGTCGGGCTCGATGCGCATGCCGGGCCGGACGCGCTGCAGGCCGTTGACAATCACGCGATCGCCCGGCGCGAGTCCGGTGCGGATCACGCGCTTCCCTTCCACCGTGCTCCCGAGTTTAACGGTGCGATAGACGGCGGTGTTTGCTTCGTCCACGGCGAGGACGAACTTCTGCCCTTGGTCCGTGCCGATCGCGCGCTCGCTGATCAGCAACGCGGGCGACGGCGCGCTCACCGGCACCCGCACGCGGGCAAACATGCCGGGCACGAGCGCGTGATCCGAATTCGCAAACACCAGACGCAATGTCAGCGAGCCGGTCGCGGGATTGAGCCGGTTGTCGGTCGATTCGATGTAGCCACGACGTGGATACCCGGTCTCGTCGGCGAGCTGCATTTCCACCGGCACGCGGCCCTGAACCGACGCGATGCGGTTGTCGCGGAGGAGCCGGTTGAACTTGAGCAACGTGCTTTCGTCGATGTCGGCATAGACGTAGGCCTCGCCTTCGGAAACGATGGTGGCGAGCAGAGTCGCGTTGCCCGGAGCACCGGAGACGAGATTGCCCTGAGTCACCCAAGCGCGACTGATTCGCCCATCGATCGGCGCCCGCACTTCGGTGTGATCGTAATCAAGCCGGGCACTCGCCAGCGCCGCTTCCGCGGACGCGAGTGCGGCCTGCGACTGAATCGCCCGCGAGCGTCGCGACTCCGCCTCTTCGCTCGAGATTGCGGACGCGGCGAGAAGTTCGTCGGCGCGGCGAGCCTCGCGCTCTGCCATCTCCGCCGCCGCACGCGCCTGTTGCGCCTGCGCCACCGCGAGATCGAGCTGCGCGCGATACCAGCGCGAATCGATCGAGAAAAGCGTGTCGCCTTTCCGCACCGCCTGTCCGGCTTGAAAATGCACTATCGCGATGTGGCCCGAAACGCGCGGACGAAGCTCCACCGTTTCGGTCGCGTCCACGCGTCCGGTCAGTTCCTCATACTCCGTGACCAACTGCTGCTCCACCGGCGCGACCGTGACGCGTGGAGGCGGCGGCCCCGCCGGAACGGAAGAAGATTCGTCGGCGGCCGTGGCGCGCGACAAGGCATACGAACTCAAGGTTACAACCGCGGCAAACGTGGGCAGCAGCCAGGCTAGGCGACGGCGGCGAAAGAAGCGGGCTCGAGATGTGGGAGCGGAAGCAGTCATGACAAGTGCGGGAGGTGTGTGTTGGTAGGAGGAAAATGGATACGAAATCCCGATGCGAAACGGGTTATTCGGGACGGCGGGTCAGCGGCGTTTGCAGGCGGTCGAGGACGTCGTGGCGCCACAAACGGCCGAAGTCCTCAGAGGGCTTCGCGCCATCCCGCGGCGGATAGACGCGCTCCAGTTTGAACGTCCGCGGCGCCGCCGGATTCTGGCGAAATTTCGGATCCGCGCCGGGCGCATAAATGCGCGTGCGAGAATTACGGAGCGAAGCCAAACCAGCGACGGGAAGAGTGGATTTACGTGTGCTCATGAGATGATGATCGAGAGAATAGTTGACTAGTTATCTATGTTTCGGGCCAAAAAAGAGCGCACAGGTGTGCGCTGAAAATTTCAGAATCGGTGGGTGAGCTACTTGCCCGCGGCGACGGGCTTCGCCTGCGCGACCTCGGTTTCTCTAACCCGGAGGATTTCGAGTCCAAGCTCCGGCAGATCCTTCAGCAGTTCGGGATCGTTGGAAATCCGCGCCTGCAACGTAAGTCCATCGATGAAACTCAGCAGCACGGTCGTGCGTTTCACCGCATCTCCCGGCTCTAGCGAGCCATCCGCAATCGCTTCACGCACGGCAGATTCCACATAGCGGCGCTTGCGGGTGATGATCTCGCGCGTCTTGTCGCAAATACCGCATTCGCCCGTCCCCAACTCGGAACCCACCGACGCGACCGGGCACCCGAGCATCCGCCCCGTGCGTTTTTCCGTTTCGCTTTGCCGACGATAAACGCCACTGAGGAAACCCTTGAGTCGCTCGAGAGGCTCGATCGAAGCGGAGAACATCTCGTCCATCCGCGGCTTCCAATCTTCCTTCCAAAGCCGTTCCAACGCCGCGACCGCGAGTTGCTCCTTGGAATCGAAGAAATAGTAGAAACTCCCCTTCTTGACGTCCGCCCGCTTGCAGATGTCGTCGATCGTCACCGCCCCATAGCTCTGCGTCCAGACCAGCTCGAGCGCTGCGTCCATCAGGCGTTGGTCGGCGTCAGAGGTTCTTCCCATGATGGGCGAATGGATAGTTGACCATTTAGTAAACTTCAAGCGCCGACTTCGGAATTTTCGAAAATTCTTCGCGCCGGCGGCCGCGTTACTTGACGACCAACGGCTGAAACTCGCCGTGCCGGGCGATAAACGCGTCGACATACGAGCACGCGGGGACCACGCGATAGTTCTCTTCTCGCGCGTAATCTAGCGCCGCCCGCACGAGTTTCTGCGCGATTCCTCTTCCCCGCAGTTCGGTCGGAACATACGTGTGCGTAAACACCATCTGCCGTCCTTCCATCTGGTAGTCGCACACCGCGAGTTGCCCGTAAACCTGAGTCTCGAAACGCTGCTCCGCTTGGTTGTGAGTGACCGGAATGTCATCCGGCGATGCAGGTGTGGCCATGGCTAATTTTCCGTTCGACGAGCCCAACGCTGCGCCAGCACCCCGGAAATCACAAGTTGCAGCGGGTGATAGATCATGATCGGCAGCAGGATCACGCCGATAGCCGGATGCGCCCCAAAGATCAGCCGCGCCATCGGCACGCCCGACGCGAGCGTCTTCTTCGAACCGCAAAACATCGCCGCGATTCGATCCTCCGCCGAAAAACCGAGCGCCCGCGAAACCGCTCCCATGATAGCCATCGCCACCGCGAACAACCCGCCCGCAATCGCCAGCACGATCAGCAGCGTCGACCATCCGTGCTCCGCCCAAACGCCTTCCTTGAACGAATCGCAGAACGAGGTGTAAACCAGCACGAGAATCGTCCAGCGATCCGCCACATTGATCTTCGATTTGTGCCGCGTTGCGACACCGGCGAGCAACGGCCGGCAAAGCTGCCCCGCCACCAGCGGAAGAATCAGCCATGTCACCAAATCGAGGATCACCGGACCGAGCGCCTGGCTCGCGCCCGTGGTCGTCACCACCACCGCAATCCACAGCGGCGTCAGAAACACGCCCAACACGCTCGAGAGCGTCGCATTGAAAAGCGCGCCCGCGACATTGCCATTCGCCGCGGCCGTCAACGCCACCGAAGACGAAACCGTCGAGGGCAACGCACAGAGAAAGAAAATCCCCAACTTTAACTCGTCCGTCGCCGCGTCGCCCAGCAGCGCATTCACCGCGAATCCGAGCAGCGGGAACAACAAAAACGTGCTCGCCTGCACCACCACATGAAGCGGCCAGCGCAGCGTCCCCGCTTTCAATGCCGCAAACGAAAGCGCCACGCCATGCAGGAAGAAAATCAGCGCCACCCCACCCTTCGTCAGCAACTCCGGCTTCAACCAACCGCCCGACGCTCCCGGCTCGGGAAACAGCCACGCGAGCAGCGTCGCCACCGCCATCCCGACCAGAAACCAGTCCATCTTCAGTCTCATTTCCAGTAGTGCGACGCTTCAGCCCGCGCAGTCAAAACCTCGCAGCGGAAATCATCGCTCGTGTCGCATTCATGCCCGTCGCCACTCACGCGGCGCGCCTCCCCTCCGATTCAACAGCGCTCGCAGCTCCTCTCTCCCTTCAATTCTCAACCACCACACCAATCCCGCATACACGCCCACACCGATCGCGATCATCACCACGATCCCCGCCAGGTCGCTGACTTTCGCCGGCGCGAAACTCTTTCCCCACCACCACCAGCCCGCTGCCACAACCACTCCCATCACCACACTTGCCCCCACGATTTTGCCCAAGTCGCTCGCGAGGTGACGAAAGGCCAATCCCTCGTGCCTGCGCGCGAGATGCCACTGCAAGTGAAACGCCTGCACCGCTATTGCCGCCGTGCTCGCAATCGCCAGCCCGAGCGTCGACAGCGGCCCCATCAACGCGAGGCTTAGCACCACGTTCACCACAAAACTCACCATCGCCGCCCGCAGCGGCGTGCGCGTGTCCTTCTCCGCGTAAAACGCCCGCAAGGCCAGGTTCACGAACGAGAAAAACGGCAACCCCAGCGCGTTCGCCACCAACACCGGCGTCATCGCCCGCGTCGCCTCCGATTCGAAGGCGCCATGCTGAAAAATCACGCGAATGATCGGCACCGCCAGCACCGCCAATCCCGCCGCCGCCGGAATGTTGATCACGAGAATCAGCCGCATCCCTTTGCGATACGCATTCGCCAGATTCTCCCGATCGCCCGCCGCCGCATACCGCGAGATCAACGGAAACACCACGGTCGACACCGCCACCGCAAACACCCCGATCGGCAGCTCCATCAAGCGCTGCGAAAAATTCAGCAACGCCACCGCTTCGTCATTCAGCGCGAGCCCGATCAACCGCGACACGCTCATGTTGATCAGGTATATCGAAGAACTGAATACCGCCGGCCCCATCAACCGCAGGATCGTCCGCACCGGCCCGCTCAACTCGAAGTCCAGCCGCGGGCGCCAGCCTTCGTTCCGCAACGCCCACGCCGGCACCGCCATTTGCATAAATCCTCCCACCAGCACGCCCGCGCACAACCATCGAATCGCAATCTCATCCGCACCGCCCCACCACCACGCCGCAACCAAGGGCGCGATCATCGCCAGGTTGAGCCAGATCGGCGACAGCGCCGGCTCCACGAACTTTTGCAGCGTTTGCAGCGCCCCGCTGAACGCCGCCGACAACGACACGAACACGAGATACGGAAACAACACCATCGCGAACCACGCGGCGCTCTTCCAACGTTCGATCGCATCCGCATCCGCGCCGAACAACTCGCCCAACCACCCCACAAACGATTCGCGACTCAGCACGACCATCGCCAGCACCGCCAGCGTGCCCGTCACCAGCAGCAGCCAGCTCGCGACTTGATTCACCAGCCGGAATCCGCGCGCGCGATCTCCCTCTTTCAATTCCTCGTTCAAGGTCGGCACGAGTGCCGCCGTCAACGAGCCTTCCGCCAGAAACCGCCGAAACAAATTCGGCAGCAGGAATCCCGTAAAATACGCCGACAGCAGCGCGCCCGCCCCAAACACCGCCGCGGTCAGACTTTCCCGCACCAGCCCGAGAATGCGCGACGCCATCGTGAGCGCCGACACGATCCCGATGTGTTTGATGCTTTTCGACACCGTCAGTGTTCTCCCTGCGCTCGTTACCTCGCGCAAGTCCTTACCCGCGCGACGCCGCACCCGCGGCTGCCGTTTCGCCTCACCGCCTCACAACGTCAGATGCAGGGACGAATCCTCCACCTTCACGTCCGAAACATTCCTCCACGCCGCCGCCAACTCCTCCGGCAGACTCGCGCCGCTGACAAATTTGTTCATTACCCATCCCGCCACGACCGGCACCCGGTGCATCGGACACGAACCGAAATAAAGTTCGTCGGGCGAAAACACGAAAACTTCGCCGCGTTTTTCGAAGCCGCCGCGCGCCTGCACGATCACGCGACGATCGATCCCGGCCACGCTCACGCGCACCGGCACGCCGATCTGCATCACGCTTTCCCGCACGCGGAAATTCGGCGATCCCGCCGTCAACATTTGCTCGGGAACTGCCTCCGCTTTTTTCGGCGGCGTGGCGGGCGACGCCAGCACGTTCAACTCGTCCTCATTCAACACCACCGTGCCGCCTTCCAGAAAGGTCCGCTGCTTCGCCGTCGCTTGTCGCGCCCGGTTCGCATCGCGCGTGCCTTCGAGGAAATACGCCACGTTCGCCTCCGGCTCCTCCGGCAGCTCGCGCACGGTTTCCACGGGCTTCAACACGAGAAACACCGCCGCCAGCGCGACTCCGAGCAGCGTGCTCAGAATCGCACCCAGAATCACTTCGGTCCAACTCGGGTTGTAGCCAGCGGCATCGGTGCTCATGGAAGTTGGACGCGGACCATACGTGAACGCCGCGCGAGTGGAATTCGAAAAAGGCGAACTTACTTCGAACCGCCCGCCGCTGCCGACGCCGGTTTCGTCTCCGTCTTCGGCGCCGACTTTTCGCCGCCTCCCGACTCGCCCCCGGATTTTTCCGACGGCTTCTTCTTATAATCCGTGATGTAGAATCCGGATCCCTTGAAGATCAAACCGGCGCCACCGCCAACGAGTCGCTTGAGGCCGGTCTTCTTGCATTTCGGGCACTTCTTCAGCGGCTCGTCCTTCATCGACTGAAACTGTTCGAAGGCATGGCCGCACTTCGGGCAGGCATAATCGTAGGTAGGCATGATGGAAAAACCCGCGGTTATGGCAATCGCTTTCGCGCTTGGCGAGTCCGTTTCGATCCGTCGCGAAACCGACGAACGTTTGCCCGCTACTCCGCGCCCGAACCCGACTGCTCCGACTCTCCCTGCGACGTCAACTGCACCAATCCGCGCAACGACGTAAAATGCTGGCTGAGGTCGAAATCCCCGCCGAGCCCGCCGATCAGCTTGTCGAACAAATCCTTCTTCTCGTCCTTCAGCGCCTGGATCCGTTCCTCGATCGTGCCTTCCGTCACCATCCGATAAACGAACACCGTATTCGTTTGCCCGATGCGATGCACACGATCCACCGCCTGCGCTTCCACCGCCGGATTCCACCAGGGATCGAGCAGGAAAACGTAATCCGCCGCGTGCAGCGTGATGCCCGTGCCCGCCGCCTTCAACGACACCAACATCGCCGCCGCCCCCGTCGAGGTCTGAAACTGCTGCACCGGCTTCAACCGATCCAGCGTCATCCCCGTCAGCTCGAACCGCGGCAGATCCGGGAAATTCGCGGCCAGAGCCTCGCGCACGCGATCGAGCAACATCACAAACTGCGAAAAGATCACCACTTTGTGACCGCTGCCGATCACTTCGGTCAGCTTCTCGACGAGCAGGTTGATCTTTCCCGAATCCGACAAAGGCGCCTTCATCCAGGGCAGCATGTCCGGATCGCAGCAGGTCTGCCGCAGACGCGTGAGCAACGCCAGGAAGCCGAACGATTTCTCGCGCATCGCCGCACTCACGTCGTCGCCCAACCGCTCCAATCCTTCTGCGCAGATCCGCGCATATTCGGTGCGCTGCACGTCGGTCAGCGGACAAAGCAGATCCATCTCCATCTTCGGCGGCAGCTCCGTCGCCACCTGGCTCTTCGTGCGCCGCAGAATAAAGGGCGCCAGTTGCGCCCGCAGCCGCTCGATCGTGCCCACGCGATCCGCCACCAAGGCATTCTCAAAACTCGACCGCGACCCCAGCAGCCCCGGCAGCAGAAACCGGAAGATGCTCCAAAGATCGAGCTGCCGGTTTTCCAGCGGCGTGCCCGTCAAAACAATCCGATGCTGCGCGCGCACCGCGAAACAGGTCTGCGTCACTTTCGCGTCGGGATTCTTGATGAACTGACCTTCGTCCAACACCGCGTAGCCAAACTCATACCTGGGCAAAATCTCGCGGTGTTTCCGCAGCTGCGTGTAACTCGCGAGCCAGATCACGTCGTCCGAACGCGTCGAAAAATCGTGTCCGGTCTTCAACACGTCCACTTTTAGATCGGGCTGAAATTTCGCGATCTCCTCACGCCACACCGGCACCACGCTCGCCGGACAAACAATCAAGCTCGGCTTGTTCGCGATCGGCCGCGTCGCCAGCAGCGTGATCACTTGCAGCGTCTTGCCCAAGCCCATCTCGTCGGCTAGCAGGCCGTGACATCCCACGTCGCAAAGATGCGCCATCCACTCGACGCCGCGCCGCTGATACGGACGCAGTATTTCCGGCAACGCCGGCGGCGCTTCCGGCGCCGCGAGCACCTTCTGCCGCCACGCTTCGATCTCCGGCGACAACGTCAGCTTCAATCGCGCATCGTTGAACAACGAGAACACGAGATACGGCGAAACCGCGTCTTCCGTCCGCGCCTCCGCGAGATTGTCACGCCACGCGCTGAACGACGCCCACTTGTCCGCCGCCAGCGCCACGATGCCCACGCTCGGCAAGATCACCGGCGCTCCGCCTTTCTTCAGCAGCGCACTCACTTCCGCATCCGTCAGCATCCTCTCGCCCGCACGGAAAATCCAACGCAGGTTCAATCCCGTCACGTCGCTTGCCGCCGCCCCCGCGCCATTCGCCGCGCCCGAGGTTTTCGCTTCCGCAACCGCTTCGATTTCGATCGCTCGCGTGCCTTTCAACAGATTCGCCGCCTTGTCGTCCAACTCCACCGCGAACATCTTCTTCCATGCGGGCAGCACGACTTTCAGGAAGTTCGGAATCTCCACCAGCGACTCCATCAAATACACGCCGGTCTCCTGATGATAAAGGAAGTGCGCCTTGCGCGCATACGCCGCCAAGCCGATCAGCTTCGCGCGTTCGCCCGACGACACATGGCCGCTGCCATTCGCGTGCGCCGCCGCCCCCAGCGCCGGATGACGCGTCTTGCCATCTGCTTCCGCCCAATACGCCTGAAAGGTCAGCCCCGCCGTCTTGGTCTTGAACACGAGAAGCAGCGTGCGTGAAGCCGCGCCGTTTTTCCCGTTTGCGCCGGCCGCGCCATTCCCTTCTCCGCCGCCCTGCGAGGCGTGCCCGTTCGTCTCCGCCGCTTTGCCCGCTGCTCCATTTGCGCCCCCTTCACTCGGCAACGGCGAAATCTCGTCCGCCACGAGTTCCTCAATCTCGTGCAATCCCGCGACAGCCAACGCATGCGCCACATCGCGATCCGTCGTCGATGAGCGCACCGACAACCCCGTCGGTCCCCATTCGATCACCGCATACTCATCCTTCTTCTCCACGCGGCGGTGAATGATCGCGTCCTTCACCGTCAATTCCAGCTCCCGCACCTGCCCGTCGACGTAGATCCGTCGCCCTTGCTCAAGTTGTTCTGCAGTAAAGCCCGCCGCCCAATCGATTTCCAGCCGATCGAACCAAAATTCCAAAGACTGGGGAGTGTAGACGCGCTTGGGACCGTGCGACTGCATTACGCGAAAAGGTGCGACGGTAGAATTCGGCTCAGGCGGTGCAATCCCGAAGTGAGTAATTTTCCCCGGGTGCATTTTCTCCCGAGGTCTGACGCAGCCGCCGATCCACCACCTCCCCTCTCGCCCGGGAAACTGATGAGTTCCCCCGCAGACGTTGCCCGCCGCGCGAGCCGCAGGATCACCGCGCCCTCACACCCGATTCCGCCAACACCTCCACCTCGGCCTCCCTCCAAAAGTCGCGTTCATCCCGCACATTCCCGCTCCCGCGCATCAGTTCATCCGCCCGCCGCGCCACACTCAGCAAGAGTCGCACGATTTCATCCGACGCAGTTCCATCAAAGGTAGCTTCAGCATTATTCATCGCTCCGACAGTTTGCCGGCTCGCCATGTCGGCGCCGCGACGTCCGCGTAACAAAAACGCAACGACGCTCACGCGCCCGCGCCCTCCTCAGCGCTTCGCCAGCTCCTCTCGCAACACCGCCAGCGTGCGCTCCACCGCGCCGGCATTGGCGCGCTGCCAATTCGCCGCCGCCGCCGCCACGCTCGCGCGTCTCGCCGCATCGTCCAACAGCGCTTTCACTTCCGCGCTCAACGCATACTCGTCCGCCACTTGCACCGCGCCGCCGCACTCCACCAGCTCGCGCGCGATCGTCCTGAAATTGCTCATCGCCGGTCCAAACACGATCGGCTTTCCCAACGCCGCCGCTTCCACCGGCGTCTGTCCGCCTTCATTTGGCGGCAGACTTTTTCCCACGAATACCAAGTCCGCGAGCTGCGTGAGTTTTTGCAGCTCCCCCGTCGTGTCGCCGACCGCAACCTGCACGCGTTCCTTCGCCACCCCGTGCGAACGCAAATGATAACTCGCCCCCGCCGTCCGCACCAAACGTTCGATCTCCGGCCGTCGCTCGGCATGCCGCGGCACGAGCAGCAACGCGCATCGCGTTCCGGCCTTGTTCAACTCCGCCCACACTTCCAACAACGCCTCCTCCTCGCCGGGCCAGGTCGACGAACCGAGCAACACGCGCTCCTCGCCCAAACCCAACTCGCGCCGCAATTCCGCTTTCTCCCTCTCCGTCAAAGCCGCGATCTTCACGTCGAGCTTCAGATTGCCGGTATTCGTCACGCGCTCCGCCGGCACGCCAAGTTCCCGCAACCGCCGCTCGTCCTGCGCCGAACTCGCCAGCAGCCGCGCAATTCCACTCAGCACCGTGCCTCGCGCGACGCCGAATCGCTGCATCCGGCGAAACGTTTTGTCCGACATCCGCGCATTGATGCAGATCACCGGAACGCCACGTGTAACCGCTTGGTGGATATGCTCGGGCCAGCGTTCGCCCTCCGTCAGAACCGCCAGATCCGGCGCCACCGCCCGCCACGCCCGCACCGAAAAGGGCCACCAATCGATCGGAAAATAGCCCATCCCGATCGCAAGATGCGCATACCGACTGACCGCCACGCGATAGCCCGTGCTCGTCGTGGTCGTCAGATAAATCTCCACGCCGCCTTCCTTCACCAGCGCCTCGAGCAAAGGTCCGATCGCGAGCACTTCACCGACGCTTACCGCCTGCACCCACACCCGTCGCACCCGCGGTCGTTTCGCCGGCAGCCCGTCATGCGCGCCAAACCGCTCGCCAAACTTGTCGCGATATCCTCCGCGCCGCCGCATCCGCAACAAATACCGCGGCGCCAGGATCAGCAGCGCCGGCAGGAAAAGCAGTCGATAAAGCCAAAGCATGGAGTTCGGGGTCGTCGGCGGGTCACTTCAAAACCCCGGCTTTTCTTTTCCGAGCCTTTTATGCGCACGTTTCACATTCTTTAAACGCACTTCGCGGGCTCTTCCCGGGATTTCGGAGTGACTCCTTTTCCGTCGCTTCAAAATTAGTCGCGATGGTCCTCTTCAGCCGCGGGTTTGTTGTCCTCGCTTTGCTTGCGCTCGCACCGCTGTGCGCCGCCGCCTGGCCGCACGAAGCCAGCGATCTTCCGCCGCACCCGGACGCGCGTTTCGGCACCCTTCCCAACGGTCTCCGCTACGTCGTCCTCCCCAACGCCGAGCCGCGCGATCACGTCGCCCTCCGTTTGGTCGTTCTCGCCGGCTCGCTTCACGAGCAGGAAAACGAACGCGGTTTCGCCCACTTCGTCGAGCACATGGCCTTCGCCAGCACGCGTCGTTTTCCCCGTCACACGATTGTCGATACGCTGCAACGTCACGGCATCGCGTTCGGCGCCGACGCCACCGCGTTCACGTTTCCCACTCACACCGTATATCAGATAGACATTCCCCTCGATCCTGCCGGCCAACGTCTCGACGAAGCACTTTCGGCGCTGCGCGAATTCGTCAGCGAACAAATCTTTGAGCCCGACGCCCTCGAGCGCGAACGCGGCGTCATCAAAAGCGAGCGTCGCGCCCGCGATCATTGGCAGGCCCGCGCGTCCTTGGCGCGCGAGAACTTCATCCATTCATCCTCCCTCCGCACGCGGCGAAATCCGATCGGCGATGAAGCGGTGATCGCGTCTGCCGACGCCGCCGCGCTCCGCGCGTTCTACGAAGCGTGGTATCGTCCCGACAACGCCGTCCTCCTCGCCGTCGGCGATCTCTCGGCCGACGCGCTCGAAGAAAAAGTCCGCGCTCATTTCAAGTCCTGGTCCGCCCCTGCCGCGCCTCTTCCACCGCCTCCCGATCGCGGCTTTTCCGCGAACCCCGGCCAACTCGACTCATTCGTCTGCGCCGAACCCGCCGCCGGCGCGCTTTCCCTCGAACTCGTTTCTGTTCTGCCGGGCTCCAATGGCGTTGAAACCGCCGCCTCCCGCGTCGCCGCCATGCGCCGCGAAATCGTCATCACGATGCTTCACGAGCGGCTGCAGCAACTTCGCCGCAATCACTCGCGCGACTTCGGCACCGCCGGCGCGTTCACGCGCGAAGAGGGTCAACATCACTCTGAATTCATTCTCGCGCTCGACTCCGCTACGTCCGCGTGGTCCGCCGCCGCTTCTGCTCTCGGTCGCGAATGGCGCCGCGCCCACGAGCTCGGTTTCAGCACCGAGGAGATCGCCGCCGCGGCCCGCACCGTTCGCCGTCGCTTCGAACACGCCGCTTCTTCCTCCGAAGCTTCGCGCGATCTTGCCGATCGTTTCGCCTTCACCCTCGTCGCCAACCAAATCCCGTCTTCCTGGGCGCAACTCGGCGGGAGCATGGAAGTCGCGCTCGCGACGCTTACGCCTGAATCGTCGCGCGATCTGTTTCGCACGATGTGGCCGCCGAACGCTTCGTTTCTGTTCGGCCTCGGCAATCTCCCGCTCGCCCATCCCGCGCCCGCTCTCGCCGATTCCTATCGCGCCGGTCTCGCCGCCGAATTGCTGGCGCTTCCGCACCCGCCGCCCGCCGAGCTCCGCTACACGCCTGCCGCATCCGCCGGTCGGATACGCCGTCGCTCGCACGTTGCCGATCTCGACGTCCACTTGATTGAATTCGCGAACGGCGTTCGTCTGAATCTCAAGCGCACCGATTCCACGCGTAACAGCGTCTCCCTTCGCGCTCGCGTCGGCTCAGGCCGCGTCGGCCAACCCGAACATCTTCCCGGCCTCGCTCTTCTCGCTGGCGCTTACCTCAACGACGCCGGCGTCGGTCGTCATCCAGGTCATGAGCTCCAGCGTTTCGTCGACGAACGCAACTTCGCCCTGTCCTTCAACGCCGACGAAGACGCGTTCATCTTCTCCGGCGGATCCGCAACCGCATCGCTGCCCGACTTGCTCCAACTTCTCAGCGCCTATCTCAGCGATCCCGCGTGGCGTTCCGACGAATTCGATGCCGCGCAGCGTCGCGTCATCTCCCATTTCCACGACTCCTTGCACGAGCCGTCTTCGTCTTTGCAGATCGCGGCCGCGCGCGTGATTTCCCGCAACGATCCGCGGTTCACCTTGCCCGCGCCGTCCGAGACCAACGCACGCACGCTCGCCGAGCTCATGAGCTGGATCGACCCCGAGCTCCGGTCCGGCGGCGTTGAGATCGGACTCGTCGGCGATTTCGACCTCGAAGCCACCCTCGACTTCGCCGCGCGCACGCTCGGCGCTCTCCCGCCTCGCGCCGCGCGCCCCGTCGAGCGCAACGCCCGCGCCACAGTCCGCTTCGAACGAAACCCCGGACGCTGGCAGTCTTCCGTTGATTCAAGCATCCCGCGCGCCGCCCTCCGCGCGCAATGGCCAGTCCGCGGCTGTGGGGACATCCATCAGCGGCGACGTCTCGAAACCCTCGCCGCGATTTTCCAAAACCGCGTTCGCCGCGAGATCCGCGAGCAGCTCGGCGCCACCTACGATCCCGCCGCCGAGATCTTCAGCGGCGACACGCTCCGCGACGACGGCTACCTCTTGATCGAGTTCTCACTGAATCCCGCCGACGCCCCTCGTCTCGCGCAACGCATCGTCGACATCGCCGCCGATCTCGCCGCCCACGGCGTATCCGAAGAAGAACTTCAAGCCGTCGTTCAACCTCGGCTCGCGGAAAACGCCGTCCGCCTCCGCGACCACGGCTACTGGCTCTTTAACGTCCTTTCCGCCGCGCAAACGCAGCCCGCCCGGCTCGAATGGCCGCGCACGCGCCACGACGACTACGCCCGCATCACCCGCCGCCAAATCCGCAAAACCGCCGCCAACTTCCTCGCTCCCTCGCGCGCCCAGCTTTTCGTCGCCGCTCCTTCGTCGGGGCGAGCCCGCGCGCTCGCCGTTCAGTCTTCCGCCCCTGCCGCCCTGCCTGGCGGATCCCATTGAACTCCGTCGTTCCGTCCGCACTCGCCATGTCGGCGCGCACCGTTGCCGTGCCTCGTCCGCAAACCGCCGCCGCGCAGCTCCTCATTCCCGCTCCCGCGCAGGACCCTCACGTTCACTTCCACGCGGATCGTTACTACTACACGGAATCGTCACCGACCGGCATCTTCGTCCGCACGGCGGCGAACTTCGCCGAATTTGGATCGTCGTCCCGCCGGCGCGTCTGGTCGCCGCCCGCTCGCGGACCCGTTTCCCGCAATCTCTGGGCTCCTGAGCTCCACCGCATCGACGGACGCCACTACATCTATTTCGCCGCCGATGACGGCCACAACGCCCACCATCGCATGTGGGTCCTCGGCGCGCTCAGCGACGATCCCGCCGGGGACTACACGTTGATCGGCTCCCTCGACACCCAAGGTTGGGCGATCGACGGCACACCTTTCACCGACCGTTCAGGCGAGCGCTTCTTCGTGTGGTCCGGCTGGCCTGGCGAGCGCGACGGCTGCCAAAATCTCTACATCGCTCGGATGAAAAACGCGTGCGAACTCTCCACCCCACGCAGACTTCTCGCGACGCCCAGCGAAACTTGGGAACGCCACGCGATGCCCATCTGCGAAGGTCCGCAAATCCTCCAGCGCGACGGTCGCACGTTTCTCGTTTATTCCGCCAGCGGCTCGTGGACTCCGCACTACTGCCTCGGCCTTCTGGAACACACCGGCGGCGACTTCCTCAACGCTTCCAACTGGATCAAACACGGCTGCGTCTTCGCGCCCGATGATCACACGTTCGGCGTCGGCCACTGCGGCTTCACGACCACGCGCGACGGCGAAGACTGGATCCTCTATCACGCCAAAACCTCACGCCGTGCCGGCTGGCAGGATCGCGAGGTTCGCGCCCAACCCTTCATGTGGTCCGCCGCCGGCCTGCCGATCTTTCAATCGCCGCCGACCGCAGGTGTTGCCCGTCACTCCGAGCGAACCGGAACCTCCAACTCTTCCTCTTCGGAAAACTTCAGATTAAACAACGGCAGCAGGCACAACAGCCCCGCGACCGTAAGCCCGAGCACCGCGTAACCCGCCACGTCGTGCACCACGCCGCCGATCGACTCAGGCCCGTTTTGATACGCCCAGCCGGTTAAAAACAAACCGCGCACCAGATTCGTCAAAAACGCGAACGCCATCGCCGCCGCCACCAGCGCGATCTTCTTCCACAACTTTTCCAGGAACACCGCCCCCAGAAACGATCCCGCGAACAAACACGCCGTCAGCGAACGAATCCCCGAACACGCGTCCTCCACCCCGATCTTTCCGGTCGGCAGCACCAGCACGTTTCCCTGCTGCTCGAGCGGCAGTCTCAGAAAATCGAATACAAACGAAACCACCGTCACCACTTTCCTCAACAGGAAGAGATTTAGCTGATTCTCGATCACCGACACCATCGGTGCCGACACCAGCCACACCAGCGCGGGAAACAGAAACAATCCCGTCAGCTTGACCCGGCTGTCCGTCCAAATCCCCGCCACGCCCGTCACGCGTTTTCCTTCACCGCGTTCCGGCGCATTCAGAAAAATCACCGGCAACACGATTCCCGCCGCTCCCAGCGTGATCGCCAACGTCCCGGGGTGCGACGACCCCGCGCCCGCGCGATAAAACGCGCCGAGCAAAAACAACAGCACGCCCGCCGTCACCATCCCGCCCGCGACGACGCGCAACATCCATTTCGCCGCGCCTTCCGCTCGCACGCTTTCCGCGCTTCGGCATGCCGTCGCCGCGGCGACAATCCGGTTCCACCGATCGTAAACCACAAACGCGACAAACGCCGGCACCAGCCAACCGAAGCTGTAATCCTCCTTCGTGCTCCACCAGTGCGACTGATCCCAAGCGACAAACGCCAGAAACCCCGCACTCAATCCCAGCGCCGTCGCGAACGGCGCCGTCACTTCGGCCCCCAAGCGTTGCCACAAGCCTTTCATGCGCGATCGCGTTTCGTCATCAACATGGACGCGACCACACCAGCCTCTCTCCCGCCTGTCAAAGCGCGGCTGCTCTCGCGATGCTCGCTCATGGCGCGCTCACCACGATCGACGCGTTCGTGCCGCCAAATCCGAAGCTGTTCGCCAGCGCCGCGCGCACCGTCCGCTTCACGGCGACGTTCGGCGTGAAGTTCAGCCCCGTGTCCGCGCATACCGGATCGATGTTCTCCAGATTGATGGTCGGCGGCACCACGCCTTCGTCGATGGCCTTCACCGCCGCAAACAACCCCATCGCACCGGCGCCGCCCAGCAAATGCCCCACCATCGACTTCACGCCGCTCACATTCATCTCCGCCTTGCGCTCGCCAAACACCGTCGCGATCGCCGCCGCTTCCTCGCCGTCGCCGCCCGGCGTCGAGGTCGCATGGGCTGAAACGTAGTCGATTTCCGATACCGCCACGCCCGAACGCTCCAGCGCCGCTTTCATCGCGCGCGCCGAACCTTCCGCGCCCGGCGCCAGCGACGAGAGATGATACGCATCGGCCGACGCTCCATAGCCGCGTAACTCGGCATAGATCTTCGCGCCGCGTTTCAGCGCTTGCTCGCGCTCTTCCAACACAAACACCACCGCGCCTTCCGACAGCACGAAGCCATCGCGATCGCGATCATACGGACGCGACGCCTTTTCCGGCGCATCGTTGCGCGTCGAGAGCGCCCGCATCTGCGCAAACGCCCCGATCGCCAGCGGCGTCACCGTCGATTCCGCTCCGCCCGCGATCATCACGTCCGCGTCGCCGCGCGCGATCGCCGCCGCCGCTTCGCCGATCGCATGACCGCTCGTCGCACATGCCGACGCCACGCTCATGTTCGGTCCGCGAAAATCCAGCAACAAGCTCACCTGCCCCGCGAGCAGGTTCGGCGCGATTTGAATGATGAAGAACGGCGAAATCTTGCGATATCCGCCCGCCTTCCACGTGTCGTGCATCGCCTCCATTTCCGGCAACCCGCCCAGCCCCACACCGAGATTCACACCCATGCGATCCGAGTTCAGCTCCAGCCGCTTCTCATCGAGCCCCGAGTCCGCATACGCCTCGACCGCTGCCGCCGCGCCGAGATGGGTAAACCGGCCAAATTTCTTCACATCCTTCGGCGTCAACACCTGCGTCACCGTTTCGTTCGCCGGCCCGCGCGGATGCAAGGGTTTTGCCAGCGCCTTCGTCGCATCGAAGCCTTTCACCTCTCCCGCGATCTGCGCCGAGCAACCGCTCGCGTCGAACCGCGTGATCTTTCCCAATCCACTCCGCCCCGCCACAAAACTCGCCCACGTCTCCTGCGCACTGTTTCCGCACGGCGTAACCGCACCCATTCCAGTGATCACAACGCGCCGGCGCATCGGGGAAGACGAAGTATTCATGATGAAACCGGGCACTAAAAACCCCTGCGCCCCGCCTGCGAAGACCAAAATTTCCCCTCCCCGCTCTCCTTTTCCGCCAGTTCGCTTCGTTGTCCCACGATCGCCGCTCTAACCCCGGCTTTGACTTTACCCCGCCGCCCCCTTTCCGTCTCCCCTTTCCGAAATGCAGCAACTCCACGCTTATTGGCGCATGGAATACATCGAGGCGCCGCGGTATCCGGCTCGGATGAAGCGGCCGTTCAGCGAGTTGCCCGCTCTTGGCGACGATCGCGCCGCACTCATTGTCCATCGTTCGAAGCACGCCTACCTGATCCTCAATCGTTTTCCCTACAATCCCGGCCATCTCCTCGCCGTCCCTTTTCGCGAAGTCACCGAGATCGAAAACCTCACCCCCGTCGAATCCGCCGCGCTCATGGCGGAAATCATTTTCGCCAAGCGCCTTCTCACCGCCGCCCTCAAACCCGATGGCTTCAATGTCGGCTTCAATCTCGGCTCCTCCGCCGGCGGCAGCATCCCTCATCTCCACGCCCACATCGTCCCACGCTGGAATGGCGACACCAATTTCATGCCCGTGATCGGCCAGACGCGCACGCTGCCCCAATCCCTTGAAGCCACGTGGGAACGCCTCTTCGCCGTCGTCCCCACACTCGCGAAGCCCTCCCCCACTGGTCGAAAATCGAAAATCCGAAATCGAAAATAACCCTTCCGCTTTGTCCTCGAAAACCCTCCATTTCCCGTCGCCTCGCCATCTTCACGCGCTCTACGCCGGCCGCGACGAAAACCTCGCGCACGCCGAACGCGCTCTCAGCGTCAAACTCGTCTCGCGTGACGCCGCCCTCAAAATCGACGGAGCCGCCGAACCGCTCGCCCGCGCCGAAACGCTCTTCAACCTCCTCAACGACGCCCGCGCCCAGGGCATGGCCATCCGCACGCCGGATTTTCTGCGCATCACCGACGCGATCGCCCGCGGTGAGGGCGAACAACTCCGCGAGCTCTTCACCGGCCCGCTCGTCATCGCCACCAATCGCAAGACGATCGTCCCCAAAACCCTCGGACAAAAGCTCTACCTCCAATCCATCCTCAAACACCCGATCGTCTTCGGCATCGGCCCCGCCGGCACCGGTAAAACCTACCTCGCCATGGCCGCCGCCGTCTCGGCCCTCCTCAAAAACGAGGTCGAACGCATCATCCTCACCCGCCCCGCCGTCGAAGCCGGCGAAGCCCTCGGCTTCCTCCCCGGCGATCTTCGCGAAAAAATCCTCCCGTATCTTCGTCCGCTCTACGACGCGTTGCACGACATGCTCGATGCCGACGATGTCAGCCGGCTCACCGAGAAGGGCGTGATCGAAATCGCTCCGCTCGCCTACATGCGCGGCCGCACGTTGTCGCACGCGTTCATCGTTCTCGACGAAGCCCAAAACACCACGCCCGAGCAGATGATGATGTTTCTCACGCGCCTTGGCGAAGACTCGCGCATGGTGATCACCGGCGACGTAACGCAAATCGATCTCCCCCGTTCCAAGCAATCCGGCCTGCTCGAGGTCCGCCACGTCCTTCGCGACGTCAACGGCGTCGACATCCACACATTTAGCGGCTCCGATGTCGTTCGTCATCCGCTCGTGCAGCGCATCATCGACGCCTACGACAACTACCGCAACCCGATGCCCAGCACCTCCGATCCCAAACCGTAGCGACCGAAGTTCGAAGTCCACTACGTTCAACTTTCAACCCTCTACGTTCCACTCAAACCCGGCCCATGTCCGTCCGCGATCGATTTAAGCTCCTCCTCGGCGGTCTTGGCACCGGCCGCGACCGGCGCCTTTCGCCGACCCACTCCGCCATCCGCGATTTCCTCGACCGCAGTCGCGTCGTCTCGGTCGTCATCTTCGTTCTCACAGTCGTCGCGATCCTCTTCATCAGTTCGGCCGGAGTTCATACGTCGCACCTGCCCGTCATGCCCGGCCAGGTCGCCACGTTCCGCGTCGTGGCGGCAACGTCTTTCAGCTACGAGAGCCAGGAGCGCACACGCGTCGCCCGCGAACAGCTCCTCGACCGTCTCCCGCCCGTCTATCGCCTCGAAAGCGAACCGCTCCACCGCTTCGAAACCGCCGCCCGCGAACTCCTCGCTCAACTCGACGCGTTCGAAAAACGTTTCGACGATTCCGCGCCCGCGCTCACCGATCGCCGCAATGCCCTCTCCGCGATCGCCGAGGCTTTCAACACCCACGGTTCCTATCGCATCAGCGTCGACGACGTCGCCGCCGTTCTCCAAGCCGGCGACGCCAAAGTCCGCGCCACGCTCTTCGACAACGGCCTCGCCGCCCTGCGCGATCTTTACGCCCAGGGCGTTCAAGACGGCTCGCTCAACACCACCGGTCCCAACAGCGTCACCGTCTTCCAAATCGCGCGCGCCAACGGCGAGGTCACGCAGCGCTCGGTCCAATCCATGGAAGACGCGCTTACGTTTCTCCGCGTGAATCTCGCCGCCGAAGGCGTGCCACGCTCCGCCGCCCTCGCTCTCTTCCGCATCTTCCGCCAGGGCCTTGTCGCCAACGTCGTCTTCGATCGCGACGCCACCACCGCCCGCGAAGCGCTCGCTCTCCAGCAAATCCGTCCCGTCACCGTTGGCGTTGTCCGCGGCCAGACCATCATCGAGCCGGGCGAACGCATCACCGCCGAGCAGCACGAGATGCTCACCGCCCATCGGAAATTCCTCGAGCAAAACACCGATCTTCAACTCGACGAAAACCTCACGCTCTTCGGCCGCGTGCTGCTGGTGCTCGCGATGATTATCGCATCCATCATCTACATACGCCTCGAAGATCCCGAAACGCTCCTCAGCAACGTCCGGCTCTGCCTGCTCGCGCTCGTCGTCATCATCAATCTCGCGATCGTCCGCGGCATCTACACCATCGGGGGCATCGACTTCTTCGTCAGCGACGGCGCCTGGGGATCCACGCTCCCCTACATCGCACCGACCGCCTTCGCCCCACTCATTGTCGCCATCCTGATCGACGCCGGCTCCGCCATCTTCATGGCGCTGCTCATCTCGATTTTCACCGGCGTCATCTACGGCAACCGTCTCGATCTTCTCGTCCTCACCTTCCTGTCGTCGCTCGTCGCCATCTTCTTCTGCCGCGACGCCCGCCAACGCGGCAAAGTCGTTCGCGCCGCCGGCGCCGGCGGCCTCACCGTCGCCGCCTTCGCCACGCTCATCGGCATCGCCGATCAGACTCCGTCCGAAATCATTCTTCGCCAAGTGATCGCCGGCCTCGGCGCCGGGCTCGTCACCGGCATCACCGTTGTGGGACTGCTGCCGATCCTCGAATCGCTCTTCAAGCGCACCACCGACATCACGCTGCTCGAGCTCACCGACTACAATCACCCATTGCTGCGCCGCATGCAGCTCGACGCCCCCGGCACATATCACCACTCGCTCGTCGTCGCCCAGCTCGCCGAAAACGCCGCCAACGCCATCGGCGCCAATCCGCTCACCGCTCGCGTGTGCTCCCTTTTCCACGACGTCGGCAAAACCGCCAACGCCGCCTTCTTCAGCGAAAACCAACGCGACGCCGTCAACCCTCACGCCCACCTCGATCCCGTCGCCTCCGCGCGCATCATCAAACAGCACGTCACCGACGGCGTCGAACTCGCGCTCAAATACAATCTGCCCACCGCAGTCGTCGACGCGATCGAGCAACATCACGGCACGACCCTCGTCCGTTATTTCTACGACCGCGCTCTCAACCAGACGCGCACCCCTTTCTCGAAAAAGAACGCCGCCACAGCTCCTTCCGCCGAAGGCAACACCCCTTCCGCTCCGCCTCCCGCTCCCGCCAGTCTCGACGAAGCGCCTTTCCGCTACGACGGCCCGCGTCCTCAAACCAAGGAAGCCGCCATCATCTCGCTCGCCGACTGCGTCGAGGCCTCCTCGCGATCCCTCCGCCAGACCACGCCCGAGCAGCTGAGCGAATTGATCGATCGCATCGTCCACGACCGTATTGAAGACGGGCAACTCGACGAAGCTCCGCTCACCTTCATCGAAATCACGCGGATCAAAAACAGCTTCCAATTCACGCTGCTCAATATGCTCCACGGCCGAGTCGCCTATCCGCCCACCGACACCGCCGCACCCGCCCAAGCCAAAGCCTAAGCTTAAGGTGGAGTTCGACGTCCGCGTCGGCTATTCGCGCCTCCATGCCCGCTCGCTCGATCTCCATCGCCAATCGCCACCCGCGGCTCCGTCTCGACCGCCGCGCCATCAAACAAGCGATCGCTCTTCTCGACGCCCGCGCCGATGATTTCCGCCGTGGTTGCCCCGCCGGCGAACTCTCCCTCGTCTTCCTCACCGACACCGCCCTCGCGCAACTTCACGCCGACTTCCTCGACGACCCGTCGATCACCGACGTCATCACCTTCGAAGGCGACCCCGGCGCCGGTTTCGCCGGCGAAATTTGCGTCTCCGTCGACGCCGCCCTGCGCCAAACGTCTCCGCAACACGCCTCCTCCATGCGGCCGCTCCCGCAAAAACTCCTTCCCGCGTTTTCCGCCGAACTGACGCTCTACCTCGTCCACGGCTGGCTCCACCTCGCCGGCTACGACGACCTCCAGCCCGCCAAAAAGCGCGAAATGCGCCGCGCGGAAAAACGCGCCATGACGCTTCTGCCCAAGATTGGCGATTGCCTGCCAAAGTTTTCACTGCGCTAATCCGGGCACCCCGCCCATGAAAGCCTTGCAGCTTCTTCCTCTCGCGGCGCTCTTCGTAGCTTCCCTCGCTTCTAGCCTTTTCGCGCAAACCTCGACCACCTCGGGCGTGGCCCGCCACGACACCACCGTCGTCACCCTCGGCCACGGTTTCCTTCCCACCCCCCAAACACCTACACCGCCGACCTTCGTCAACGTCGCTCCCGGCTCCGAGCTGCATTTGAAAACCGGATACGACGAATCGGCCATCGTTTCGATCGCCTGGTTCAAGAACTACGAACGACTCCCTTTCACCTCAAAGACGCTTTCATTCTCTCGCGCCGCAGAATCCGACTCCGGCCGCTATTTCGCCCAGATCGTGCATGCGCAGGGCACGTTGATGACTAATTCGGTCCTTGTGCGCGTAGCCTCTCCCGTCCGCCAGTCTCTCCTCGCGCTTTCGACCCGCGCCACGATTTCGCCTTCTTCCCCCATCCTGATCGGCGGTTTTGTCGTCGCGCGATCCCCGTCGGGTCTGTCCGAAGGCAAGACCTTCCTCGTGCGAGCGGTGGGCCCCAGCCTCAGCACGCAGGGCGTTACCCAACCGCTTCCCGCTCCTCGCTTGAAGGTTTTCGACCACCATGGAACCGAGATCCGCAACGATCTTCCCGACGGCGTCATTCCGGTTTGGCCGGGCCAGCACCGTCCCGATTTCGTTGCCGCTCGAGTGGGCGCGTTCCCATTGCTTCCAAATGCTGCCGACGCCGCGATCGTGCTCACCTTGGCGAGCGGCATCTACTCGTTCCATGTTTCCAGCGCTGATGGAGCGTCCGGCGATGTTCTTCTGGAAATCTACGATGTGCCCGACGAATCCCTGCTGATCGCGCTCCCTCCGCCCGTCCCGCCTTCGCCCTCAGCCGGCTCCGCCGCCCCCACGGAGGTTTCGACGCCTCCCGTGCTTGTCGACCTCCCTCCCGTCCACCCTTCCGGTTCCTTTTAGCGTCATCCCCTTTTTCCGTGCCTTCGCCTGGCCATGAGCTAGCGTGCCCGCGCTCATGTCCACCGACGCCAACACGCCCGCGCACGCTTCGCGACTCGTCACGTTTCGCAACGCCTTCATCTCGGGCGCGCTCCTCCTCGCCCCGCTGATCGTCACGATCCTGGCGTTCAAATGGGTCATCGACGCCGTCGGCGGCACCTTCCGGCCCATCTACCAGGCCTACCTCCCGGAAACGGTCCAACACATCCCGTTCCTCTGGGACTTCCTCGCGACGCTCATCGTCATCCTCCTCGTTACCGCACTCGGTTTTCTCTCCAACTACGTTTTCGGCAAAGTCTTCCTCCGTATCGCCGAACGCGCCATCCAACGCATCCCTGGCGTCGGCGGTCTCTACAGCTCCGTCAAACAGATCTTCACCACGTTCAGCTCCCCAAATCGCAACCTCTTCAGCAAGGTCGTCCTCGTCCAATTTCCTCGCGAAGGTCTGTGGTCGGTCGGCTTCCTCACCAACAAACAACAGGGCGAGCCCCACACGTTTACCGGCGTCGAAGCCTGGACCGTTTTCATCCCCACCACGCCGAATCCCACCAGCGGCTTCCTCGTGATGGTTCCCAAGGAAAACGTCCGTGAACTCGATATGTCCGTCGGTGACGGCATGAAGATGATCATCTCCGGCGGCGCCGTTGTCCCTCCTTGGCCCACTGTAAAAACCGCGGACCTCCAGTAATCAGGCGCTCCAGAAATCGAAATTCGAAATTCCAAAATCGAAAATCTCCTTTGCCCGCGCTCCCGCTCCAGACCGACGCCTTTATCCTTCAGAAGCGTCCGCCGTCCGACTCCTTCCAGACGCTCACCGCGTTCTCCGCGTCTGAAGGCGCCCTGCTGATTCTCCAACGCGTCACCAAGAAAACCTCCGCCACTTCCGTCGCGCTCGATCTCTTCGACGAAGCTTCGCTCTCCCTCGAGTCCTCGAACCAAGGCCAGACCTGGTTCGTGAAGGAGGCCCGCCTCCTCACCCGCCACGCCACACTCGGGCGCAGCTACGAAACCCTCCGCCACGCCTCTGCCCTCGCGTCTCTCGTCGCCCGAAATCCCGCTCCCGAAGAATCTCGCCCCGCGATCGCCGCCCTCCTCCGCCAAGCCTTCGCCGCCTTCGCCAACAGCCCCCGCCCGGATTTCGTCTGGTTCAAAAGTCTTTACCGCTTCGCCCGCGACGAAGGTCACCCGCTGAAAGAACACTGGTTCCCCACCCTCCCCGCCGCCGACCGCACCGCCGTCGCCACCCTCCTCAACTCCCCGCTGTCCACACTCACGACCTCGGACCATTGTAATACAATAGATTACAACCTCCCCGCCGTCGCCCGCCTCACCGCCCGCCTCGAAGAATACCTCCGCGGCCACACCGAAATCCTTCTCGATTAATCGCTCGCGGCGTCCCGCAGGATTTCGATTTCCCTTCCCCGCCTCACGTGTGTTCCGTCGGCCCTCCATGGTTTTCGATCTCGACCAACGCACCGCCTCTCTGAGCGTCGGCGAGTTCGCGTCCTTCATCACCGGTCCTCGCGACGCCTCCGGCGGCCCGCAAGGCGTCTGGCGCGCCCAGCTCGGCACCCATTGGCACAATCAGCTCCGCGCCCGCGCCACCGACGAATCTCCCGCCACCGAATTCGAAATCCCCATCACCGGCCGCATCGTTCACCACGGCTGGACGCTCACCCTTACCGGCCGCATCGACCAACTTCTCCGCACCGACACTTCGCTCACCCTGCGCGAAATCAAAACCGTCACCCGCGAACTCCCCGCCGACGAATCCGAACTCCGCTCCGCCTACCCCGACTACTTCGCTCAACTCGCCACCTACGCCGCTCTTTCCCGCACCAATGGGCTCGCGGCTCTCAGCTCCGAACTCGTCTTCGTCGAAGTCTCCAGCGGCCTCGCCCAAACGATCACTCTCACCCCCGCTGACGACGCATTCTTCCGCGTCCAGCTCGAGCGTCTCACCGAGTTTCTCGATCACCGTCACCGCGCCCGCGAACGCCTCCGTCATCTTTCGTTCCGCCCTGCTTTCTCCACCCCGCGCCCCGGCCAGGAAACCACGCAACGCGACCTCAGCGCCACCTTCGAGAAACACCCGCTCGTCCTTTTCGAAGCCCCGACCGGCTTCGGCAAAACCGGCGTCCTCCTCGAATTCGCCCTCGCCCAACTCCGCTCCGGCCACTTCGACCGCGCCCTCTATCTCACCAGCAAATCCACCGGCCAGCTCCAGGTCGTCCGCACCCTCCAGCAGATGACCGCCCTCACGTCGGAAACCCAAAACTCAGAACCCAAAACCCAAAACTCGAAACCCGCCGCAAATTCCGTCGCCACCTGGCACGTCCGCAACAAATCCGAGCACTGCGTCAATCACACGTTCCACTGCGTTCGCGATGCCTGCTCCTACCTCGCCGACGCCGCCGCCCGCTGGTCCTCTTCCGGTCTCGCCCGCTTCTATCTCGACGAAAAACACCCGCGCGACCTCGACACCCTCCGCGCCGCCGGTCGTTCCGCTCGCATCTGTCCTTACGAGATCACCCGCTCCGCGCTCGCCTTCAACGATGTATGGATCGGCGACTACAACTACGTCTTCGGTCCCCGCAACCGCGGCCTCTTCTTCGAGCAACCGGGCTTCGATCCCGCCCGCACGCTTCTCCTCATCGACGAAGCCCACAATCTCCCCTCGCGCGTCGCCGACGCCTACTCGCACGCATTCACCGCCGCCGCCGCTTTCGCCGTTCGCGACGAACTTCACCGCGTTCGCCCCCTGGCCCAACTCGTCACCGCTTGGGACCACTGGTGCCACTTTCTCCACCAACTCCGCCGCGCCGACGCCCTCACCGCCGACGCCGAAGACGACGCTCGGCATCTCCTCGCCGAAATCGCGAAACACCTTTCCGCCACGTCCCTCGATTTCGCCGAACTCGGCCCTCAGGCCTCGGATGCCCTCTGGTCCATCCCCGCTCTCCTCGACGACCTTTCTTCCTCTCAAATCTCAAATCCCAAAGCTGAACTCGCCCTCCCGCGCCTCTGGTGGTCTCCGGCCGACAGCGAACTCGCTCTCACCTGCCTCGACGCCGCCCCCGCCATCGGCGCCACGCTTCGCGAATTCGGTGGCGCCGTCCTCGCCAGCGCCACCCTCACGCCGACCGACGCCTTCGCCGCCTCCTGCGGCCTCACGTCCGAAACCCAAAACTCAAAACCCAAAACTCAAAACCTCGCCAATCTTCCGCCGCCCGCGCGCCTCGGCGCTCTCAACAAGCGCCAAACCAAAAAACTCTACGCCCAACTCACCAGCGCCGCCGACCTTCTCCGCGTCGAAGAAGCCCGCGAGGCCGCCCTCCCTGCCCTCGTTCGCGCGCACACGCCTTGGCGCGACGGCGCCTACGACGTCGCGATCGACGCCCGCGTCGACACGACCTTTCAACACCGCTCCCACCACTACACCACCACCGCGGCCACCATCGCCGCGCTCGCCTCTCTCAACGCTCAACCTTCAACCCTCAACTCCGCCGCGCCCCGCGCGGCAGTCGCCGTCTTCTTTCCAAGCTACGCCTACGCCGACGCCATCGCGCGCGAACTCGCCCAAATCGCCCCGCACGTCCGCGTCGCCCAACAACCCCGCGCCCGCGATCTCGCCGCCCAAACCGCCTGGGTCGAATCATCCCTCACCTCAGCCGACGCTCTCTTCCTCGTTCTCGGTTCGAGCTTTTCCGAAGGCATCGACGCCCTCGGTGGCCGTATTTCCCACGCAATGGTGGTCGGCCCCGCTCTCCCCGAAGTTAACGCCGTCCAGCGCGCCCGCCTCGCCGAATTCACGCCGCTCGGCCGCGACGCCGCCGTCCGGCGCGTCTATCAACTCCCTGGCATGACCAAAGTGAACCAAGGTCTCGGCCGACTCGTCCGCGCCCCCGGCCAGCACGCCCGCGTCCTCCTCCATTGCCGTCGCTTCCTCGAACCCGCCTACCAAGACCTCCTCGCCCCCGACTACCGCACCAACAGAATCCTCCGCACTGATCTCGAGCTCACCACATGGCTCTCTCCTAAATAGGGCGGGTCTCCGCCCCGCCTTCTCCTCTCCACCTCAATAGCTTCACGCGGAACCCCGTGCCGAAGATCACGCTGCCGCCGAACATTCAAATCACGGAGACACAGAGGCACCAAGAACCCAGAATGCTCCTCTCCGTGTCTCTGTGCCTCTGTGGTTAAGGATCGGTTGGTGCAAGTAGCGTCCGCCCGCCCCATCTTCATCCCCCGCGGCCCCACCCGACATTTCTCTTTACCGACGTTTGCCCCGTCCCCACAACCAACCCTCGTGGCCTCACCTAAGACCATCGGCCCCGACGAAATCCACGCCGCGATCGACCGGCTCGCTTCCGCTATTTCCGCGCAACACGCCGCCACCGCATCGCCACTCCTGCTGCTCGGCATCGCCAACGGCGGCATCGAACTCGCCCGCCGCCTCGCGGCCCGGCTCTCCGCTCTCAACTCGCATCTCTCAACTCGCTCGGGCACGCTCGATATCTCCTTTCACCGCGACGACATTGGCCGCAATCCCATCCCCAAGGAATTCGCCGCCACGCATATCCCCGCCGATGTCAACGGCGCCACCGTCATCCTCGTCGACGATGTCCTTTTCTCCGGGCGCACCGTCAAAGCCGCTCTCGACGAGCTCTTCGACCACGGTCGCCCGACCCAGGTTCAGCTCGCCATCCTCGTCGACCGCGGCGGCCGCCGCCTTCCTTTCGCCGCCGACTACACCGGCATCACCCTCGAAGTCACCGCCGCGGAAAAAGTCACCGTGAAACTCGACGCCTCGAACCTCGCCGCCGACACCATCCAGGTCGTTCCCACGCCGCCGAATCGAAAATCGGAAATCTAAAATCGAAACTCTCCCGCATGCCCTGGACGCGCCGCCACCTCCTCACCCTCGAGGAACTTTCGCTCGAAGAAATCGAGCAGATCCACGCCACCGCCGTCGCTTTTAAGCGCACGCTCACCCGCAGCGTGAAAAAAGTCCCCGCCCTCCGCGGCAAGACCATCGTCAACCTCTTCCTCGAGCCCAGCACGCGCACACGAATGGCCTTCGACATGGCCGCCAAGCGCCTCAGCGCCGACGTCATCTCCTTCGACGCCGCCAGCTCGAGCACGACCAAGGGAGAAACCCTCCGCGACACCGCCGAAAACATCGCCGCCCTCGGAGCGGATATGATCGTTATCCGCCACGCCGCCGCCGGCTCGCCGCTCTACCTTTCGCAAATCCTCGACATCCCCGTCGTCAACGCTGGCGACGGAGCCCACGAGCACCCGACGCAAGGCCTGCTCGACACCTTCACAATGAAGGAACACCTCGGCTCCCTCAAGGGCCGCAAGGTCGTCATTCTCGGCGACATCCTTTTCAGCCGCGTCGCCCGCTCCAATATCCACGCGCTCACCAAGCTCGGCGCCGATGTCACCCTCGTCGGTCCTTCCACGCTCGTCCCGCATTGGTTCACCGACCTCGGCGTCAAGGTCTCCCACAACCTCCAGAGCGCCCTCGCCGACGCCGAAGTTGTGATGCTTCTCCGGATACAACACGAGCGGCAGACGAGCGGCCACTTCCCTTCCCTCGGCGAATACACCAGCATGTTCGGCCTCAACAAAACCCGCGCCGGCTGGCTCAACCCGAAAGCCATCATCATGCACCCGGGCCCGATCAACCGCGGCGTCGAAATCGACAGCGAACTCGCCGACGGCGATCGCAGCGTGATCCTCGAACAAGTCACCAACGGCATCGCCGTCCGCATGGCCGTCCTCTACCTCTGCGCCGGCGGCCAACCCGAAAACGTCGCTCCCGTCGAATAACCAATCGTGCTCGTGCTCCCCTGACCAACATCCGTTTCGAAAGAGCGATCACGAGCACGACCCACCGACTCCCTTTTTCATGCCTTCGATCTGGATCCAAAACGCCCGCGTCATCGACCCCGCCGCTAAGCGCGACGCCACCGGCGACCTCTTCATCGTCAACGGCCGCTTCGCCTCCTCGCTCTCAGCCGCGCAGAAAAAATCCGCGAAGAAAATCGACGCCGCCGGCCTCGTCGCCTGCCCCGGGCTCGTCGATATCCACGTTCACTTTCGCGAGCCCGGCCAGACGCACAAAGAAACCATCGCCACCGGTTCCCGCTCCGCCGCCGCCGGCGGTTTCACCACGGTCGTGTGCATGCCCAACACATCGCCCGTCGCCGACAACGCCGGCACCATCCAATTCATCCACGACGCCATCCGCCGCGACGCCGTCGTGAAGGTGCTCCCGACGGGCTGCATCACCGTCAGCATGAAGGGCCAGACCCTCGCTCCCATCGGCTCGCTCAAACGCGCCGGCGTCGTCGCCATCACCGATGACGGCGAGTGCGTCCAAAACAACGAGCTCATGCGGCGCGCCGTCGAATACGCCAAGATGTTCGATCTCCCCGTCATGGACCACTGCCAGGACGCTTCCATGACCCAGGGCGCCGTCATGAACGAGGGCATCGTCTCCACCCGCCTCGGGCTCCGCGGCTGGCCCAACGCCGCCGAAGACCTCATCGTCGCGCGCAATGTAATACTTTCCGAATACACCGGCGCGCACATCCACCTGCAGCACATCTCCTCGAAATTCTCCGTCGACGAGATCCGTCGCGCCAAGCAACGCGGCGCGCGCATCACCGCCGAAGCCACGCCGCATCACATCGCGCTCACCGACGAGTCGATCGCGACCTACAACACCAATTTCAAAATGAACCCGCCGCTGCGCACCGAGTCCGACCGCCTCGCGCTCATCGAGGGTCTCCGCGACGGCACGCTCGATTGCATCAGCACCGACCACGCCCCGCACACCGACTACGAGAAGGACAAGGAATTCGACTACGCGCCCAACGGCATCCTCGGTCTCGAAACCTCGCTCCCCATCTCCCTCGAAATCCTCGTCCGCCAAAACAAATTCAAACTCCCGCGCGTCATCGACCTCATGACGCGTCGCGCCGCGGAGATCTTGAAACTTCCCGCGGGCACCCTCGCCGAAGGCGCGGATGCCGACGTCTGCCTTTTCGATCCCAACGAAAAATGGCTCTACGACGCCAAGGCCGGTTTCAGCAAATCTTCAAACTCCCCTTGGCACGGCCAAACCCTCACCGGCCGCGTCAAAACCACCATCGTCAACGGCCGCATCGTCTTCAACCAGGGCCGGATTCTCTAATACTAACGGCTTCCGACCAGTCGCCGCGATCGGACGGATCTCACTCGTCCTCCTCACTCCTCCGCCAGCGCCGCCTTCAGCGCTTTCTCCAGCGCCTGCACTGTCACCGGCTTCGTCAAATGCACCACGAAGCCCGACGCCTGGCTGCGCAACACGTCGTGATCCATTCCGTAACCGGTGAGCGCCACGCCGCGGAGCCCGTATCCGTTTTTCAACTCCGCCATCAACTCGAAGCCGCTGCCGTCCGGCAGCCCGATATCGGAGACCACCACATCGATCCTTCCTTTCGCCGCCGCTTCTCGCGCCTCTCGCACGCTCGCCGCCTGCACGACCTCGAAATTCCGCCTCGCCAGCAAATGCGCCAGCGCCACGCGCGTCGCATCGTGATCCTCCACCAGAAGTAATTTCCGGCGCGCCCCCGCTTCGGCCGGAAAGGGCGACGCCGTGGATGTCCGCGATTTCGAAGGGCCCACCGCCTCCACTGCGCCATCGTCCGCGAGCGGCAATTCCACCGAAAACACCGAGCCTTTCCCCGGCCCCTCGCTCGCCGCTCGAATCTGCCCGCGATGCATCTCCACGATCATCCGCGAAATCGCCAGCCCCAGGCCCACGCCGCCAAATCGATGCGATCCTCCGCCGCGGGCGTGATCTCCTTGCGCAAAGGCATCGAAGACGCGTGCCAGCTCGTCGTTCGTCATCCCGATGCCCGAGTCCCGCACCTCGATCAGCAGTTGGCCGCTCTCCGGCAGGTCACGCGTGCTCACGCGGACCGTCCCTTCCTCCGGCGTGAACTTCACCGCGTTCTTCAGCACATTCCACAACACCTGCTGCAACCTCACCGCATCGCTCCACACTTTCGTCCGCTGCGCCCGCAATTCGAACACCAGCGTCAACCCTTTCGCCTCCAACTCCGGCCGCATCGTCGCCACCGCATCCTGCAAAATCGAATGCGCATCCTGCAGCGCGAGATTCAGCGACAACTTGCCGCGCGTGATCCGCGTCAAATCCAGCAGATCGTCGATCAACCGCGCTTCGAGCTCCACGTTCTTCCGAATCGTCCGAAACGCCTCTCGCGTTTCATCCGGCAGCGCCGTGTCGCTCGCATGCTCGCTCGCCAGCAAAAGCACCGGGTTCAGCGGCGTGCGCAGCTCGTGCGACAAGGTCGCTAGAAAATCGTCCTTTGCCCGCGACGCCGCCTCCGCTTTGTCCCGCGCCGCTTCCATGTCCCGCTCCGCTTGCTTCCGCGCGGTGATATCCGTGACCACCGCCACCACCCCGCTCACCTGCCCGTCCGGATCGCGCTCCGGTTCGTGAATCACCCGCATCCACCGCGGTCCGAACCGCTCATACGGGATCTCCATCTCGAACTCCACCCGCCGCCCGCCGAGCGCTTCGTCGAGCCGCGCCTTGAACGCGGTAAACGCCGCCATCCCGATCAGCTCGTCGATTCGACGCCCCACCAACTCATCCGGCGTGCGCCCAAACCGCTGCGCATACGGCCGGTTCACGAATTTCAACCGATACTCCCGATCACAGTGCGCCAGGAACACGATCGCATTGTCCGTCACCAGTCGCAGCCGCTCCTCCCCGCGTCGCAACGCCGCTTCCGTCTGCTTGAAAGCCGCAATATCGAGATTGATTCCCGCCCAATACACCACCCGTCCGTCGTCGTCCCGAATCGGCATTCCGCGCGCCAGCACCGGATGCCATTGCCCGTCCACGCCTTTGAACAAGTGCTCGCGTTCCCAAAACCCTCCTGCCTCCACACAACGTCGCCACGCTTCCATCGTCGGGCCGGCCTGCTCCGGCGCCAGCACGCGTCCCCACCCCTCACCCGAAGCTTCCTCCTGTGTCAGCCCGACGAGTTTCAAAAACGACTCGCTGCAATAGATGTTCCGGCCTTTCGCATCGCACACCCAGATGCCGAAATCGATCGACTCCCCGATCCCGCGATAAAGCTGCCGCTGCCGCCGCAGCTCCGCTTCCTGCCTCTTTCGCTCCGTGATGTCTCGCGCGATCAGCGAGACCCCGATGGGTTTCCCCTCGGCGCTGGCGAGCGGCGACACGGTCAACGAAACATCCACCCGACGGCCGCTTTTGTGCAGGCCTGTCGTCTCCAAATGTTCGATACGCTCGCCGCGGGAGATCCGCTCCACCAGAAGCGCTCCTTCGCTCTCCTTTTCCGGCGGCAACAACTTCGCCAGCGACCCTCCGATCGCCTCGTCGTGCGGATATCCATAAAGTCGCTCCGCTCCGTGATTCCAACTTGTGATCGTTCCGCCCAGATCGGTGCTGAGAATGGCGTCCTGCGACGACTCCACGATCGCCGCCAGCCGTCGCATCGTCTCCTCACCCCGGCGCCGCTCCGTCACATCGATCGTCGCTCCCAATATCCGCACCGGCGATCCGCCGTCTCTGATGACCACCGCACTCGTATACAGCCAGACCACCCGTCCGTCCGGTCGCACCGCCCGCAGCTCCATCTCAAAGTCCTTCCCATCCTTCAGCGACTTCTCCACCGCCGCCTTCATCCTCTCCGCATCCTCCGGATGCACGAGCGCCGAAGCCGCCTCCGCCGTCCCGTCAAATGACGCCGGTGCCATTCCGTGAATTTCAAACAGCGAATCGGTCCACGCCACGCGGTTCTCGGAAACATCCCAGTCCCAGACTCCCACCTTTCCCGCCAGCGTCGCCAGCTGCAGTCGTCGCTCGCTTTCGCGCACCGCCAGCTCCGCCAGCTTCCGCTCGGTGATATCCACCACCGTTCCGAGATGCCCGGTCACCCGCCCCGCCGCGTCGCGCAATTGCACCGCATCTCCCTGTAACCAGCTCAACGTCCCGTCCGGCCGCTGAAATCGATACTCCGCACTCGACGGTCGGCCCGTTCGCACCGCCTCCTCCCACTCCCTCACCACGCGCTCCCGATCGTCGGGATGAATGGCGTTGACCCAGCCCTTCCCTCGCGCCTCCTCCGCCGTCATCCCCGCGATCCGACACCACGCTTCGTTCAGGAAGACGCTGTCGCCGTTCACATCCGACAAAAAAATTCCCACCGGCGCATGGCTCGCCAGCGTGCGAAAGCGTTCTTCACTTTCCCGTATTCGCTGCGTCGCCCGCGTGCGCGCCACCACGTCCGCCGCCATCTGCGCATACAAATCCATCAACGCCTCCTCGCTCGCATCCGGCACGTGCCGCTTCGCGAAATACACCGTCAACGCGCCCACCATCTCGCCGTCGGGCGCCCTCAGCGGCACACTGTGACTCGATACCACCCCGGCCCGCTTCGCCGCATCGCGATAACCTTCCCGCAGCCCCTCCGCCGCCACATCTTCCACTACCAAACGTCCTCGTCCGGCCAGCGCGCCCCCGCCCGCACCACTCGCTTCCGGCGACGTTTCGGCCCAGCGCATGAACTCCCCCGAAACGCCCACACTCGCCACCAACGTCAGCTCTTCATCCGATCCGTCGCGCAACGAAAGCGATCCCATCGTGCTCCGCGCAGCCTTCGTCGCCGACTCCAACACCCGCCGCAGCGCGTCGCGCCAATCCTCACTCCGCGCGACGGCAGCCGCGGTTTCATGCAGTCGGCGCAGGTTTTCGACTTCCGCCCCCACCTGCTGAATGCCACGAAGCATGACGTCCTTCGGTGGGTTACGCGTTCAGCCTGGATTCTCGAAGTGCATCCCCATCGCCGTTCCCGCCCCTTCGCTCAAGGCAACTTGCCCTGCACGCGTTTGCTCGCGACGCCGAAATCGATGAGCCCCGCCTCCGGCCGCTGCTTCAACGCACCGATCACGCGCCCCATCTCCTTCTTCGACTGCGCTCCCGTTTCACGAATCGCTTCATCGATTAACGCATCGAGCTTCGCGTCGTCCAATCCTTGCGGCAGATATTTCTCCAACACGCGCATCTCCGCTTCATTCGCCGCCACCAGATCTGCGCGTCCGCCTTTGGCGAACTCCTCTTTCGCGTCGTTCAGATTTTTCACCGCTTTCCGCAACGTCGCCGTCACCAGTGTGTCGTCGATCGGTTTTCCTGTATCCATCGCCGCACGTTGAATCGCCGCATCCGCCGTTCGCAGCGCCGTTGCCGTGCCTGCGTCGCGCGCCTTCATCGCGGCGATAATATCGGCTCTCAAAGTTTCATAGATCGTCGCCATGCAGCCGAATATGCCGCCCCCGCTCCCGGCTGTCGAGCCCGCCCGACCTGCCGCAGCCGACGCGTCAGAATTCCGCCCTTCCGTTCCTCAACTCTCCAACATCGTCCGAATCTCCCGCGCTGCCCGCTCCCCGCTCGCAAGCGCGCCATGCACGGTCCCTAGCTCCAACACATCCGCCGTCGCCTCCCCCGCGAAAAACAACACCCGCCCCACCGGCTTCGCCAACTCCTTCGGCGCCTTCTCCGCTCCGGCCACCGCGTAACTATACGCGCCACGCGTAAACGGATCTGCCGCCCAATCATACGACCGCGCCTCCCGCACCGCCGCGCGCACCTGCTTCTCCGCACAGCCCAGCAGCTTCGCGAGCGTCCTACACGCCGCGCGCACCGCTTTCGCCTCCGACCAGCCGCGCATCGCCGCTGCCGCCGGCCCGCCCGTCCAGCCCACCAGCACCGGCTTGGGCGCCTCCGCCCACCACACGGGAAACGTCTCTTCTTCCGAATGGATAAATCCAAACGCCCGCCCGTCCCGCGCCCGCAACGCCGCCGGAATCGGCCCGCGCCGCCAAATATCTTCGCGCATCCTCAACACCACGCGGCGCGCATGTCCGCTCTCGATCTTCGCCAGCACTTTCTCCTTCGCTGCCAATCGCGGCTCGAACCGCACCGCTCCGCGCTCCCCGTCCTTCGCCTTCAACACTCCCAGCGGCAGCGTCACCAACGCACACCGCGCCGCCCACTTCTTGCCGCGTTGATCTTCCACCACCACGCCCGCCCGCGACCACACGACGCTTCGCACGACACAGTCGAATTCGATTTCGCCCGCGGCCCGCACTAATTTCCGCGCGAGCATCTCGGGCACCGACGCATAGCGCTTGCTCGGACGAAACTGCTCCTCGTCTTCCTGCGAAGCTTCGAAGAGCGCCGGCCCACTCATCCGTTCCAAAGACGCGCCATTGAATCCTTTCACGAACGCTTCCGCCAGCGCCCGATCCGGCGCCGCCACGTCGTCTCCGTGTCGCTTCAGCCACCGCGCAAAATCTCCCCGAAATCGCGGCCCGATCTTCTCCATCACGGCATAAATCCGATCCCACGCATCATCCATCCTCGCTTGCCGCCCATCGCCCGCCAGCCAGTGCCGCTCCTCGATTCGCCGCTTCCGCACTTTCGCTTCCTTCAACACCGCCTCCATCACCGCATTGCCCGAATGCACAAACTCGGCGCCCAGCTCCACCGGCGCCGGCCAGCCTTTTCGCTCTTCGCTCAAGATCCGCCCGCCCACCCGCCCTCGCGCTTCCAACACCACCACACGTTTCCCACCTTCCGCCAAACGCACCGCCGCCAACAACCCCGCCACTCCCGCGCCGATCACAATCACATCATACGATTCCATCCCGCCACAGACCACACAACTGCCCTGCAGTGCGCCTCACGTCATTGTGGGCAGCATCTCCGCCGTCTCTACCCGCGCGCCTTCGCGCGTCCCGTCACCGCTGAAACGAAGGACTATCCGTCGGCTCCATCGTCCCTTCTTCCACCCCGGACGACGAAATCTCGCCCATCAGGAAATTGCACCGTTCCTGGCAATGCCGACACGTCTCCGCACAAATCCGACAGTGCTCATGCATGTTTGCATGCTGCTCACATTCGTCGCCGCACACCTGACACGCCAGAATGCATGCATGCAGCTGCGCGTGCAAAATCTCGTTCGGCGTCTCCGTCTGCCGCACCAACAACGCCGCCGTCGCCTCACACACGTCCGCACAATCGAGATCGGTGCGAATGCATCGCCGCAGCTTCGCGACATGCTCTTCCGCCAAACAGGAGTCCGCACACGCCCGACACACCTGCACACATTGCGACAGCGCCTCGAGCACTTGCGCGTAATGCCCCACCCACTGTGCATCCGCCCGTGGATGCGTGCGCAACATGGAATCGATGATCTTCATGGTTCGAAAGGTCTTCGCCGCGGCCCATCCGCGACCCTGAAACCTAAGCCCGTCCGCGCCCCTTTACCATGGGGCGTCCGCCTCCGCTCTTCCTCGGTGATTGCCTCTAGCTCGAACCCGCCTCTTCCGCAAAATTGCACCGAACTCAGCCGGACGACCCCGCTCCCGCTTTCCGCTACCGTGCGCACTTCCCCCGATTCCGATGATTGCCTCCCGTCCGCTCACCTCCGACCTTCCCGTCGTGAAACCGCTCCGCGCTCCGCGTCTCTCCGCCGCCGCGATGTATGAGCGCGTCATCGCCAGCGACCCCGCCTGCAACGGCCGGTTCTTCATGGGCGTGCTCACCACGGGGATCTACTGCCTTCCGTCCTGCAAGGCCCGCAAACCCAAGTTCGAAAACATCCGCTTTTTTCCGTCCTGCGAAGCCGCCCGCGCCGCCGGCCTCCGCCCGTGCAAAAAATGCCACCCCGACGACTTCGCTCGCGGCGCCGATCCCGTCCTGGAGGCGGTCGAGTCCGTCGTCGCCGAAATCCGCGCCGACCCCGCCGCTTTTCGCGACGCCCGCGCCATCGTGAAACGCCTCGGCTTCGGCGCCACGCGCACGTTCGAACTTTTCCGTCTCCATTATCACACGACACCCGCCGACGTCCTGCTCCGCGCCCGTCTCGCCACCGCCAAACGCGAACTCCTCTCCACGTCCCGCCCTCTCGCCGAAATCGCCTACAACGCCGGTTTCGAATCGCTCTCCGTCTTCCACGACCATTTCCGCCAGCTCACCGGTCTCACTCCCGCCGTCTATCGCACTCTCCCGTCAACCACGTCGTTCGAACTCTCCCTGCCTCCGCGCTTCCTCCTCGGCTACCTTCGCCGTGCCCTCAGTCGTGATATTCACAGCGTCAACGAGCGTCTCGAAAACGACACCTACACCGCCGCGCTCCAGCTCTCCTCCGGACCTGCCTTGCTGCAACTTCATCTCTCGCCGCAAAAAATCCGCGCCACCTTTTCTCCCGTTCTCGCCCTCACTCCTTCGCCGTCCGCTGTCGAAATTCACGCGACCGTGATCGCACTGCTCGGTCTCGACGACGACACCGCCGGCTTCGCCCGGCTCGCGCGCAAGCTCGGTCTCGCCCGCCTCATCGCCGGTCGCGCCGAGCTCCGCATTTCCCGCACGCCTTCGCTCTTCGATGGACTTCTCTGGTCCATCATCGGCCAACAAATCAATTTCCCGTTCGCCTGCCTGCTCAAGCGCCGTCTTTTCGAACTCGCCGGCACGCGCCTCTCCAACGGTCTCATCGCCCCGCCCACCCCCGCCGCTATCGCCGCCCTCGATCCGCGCGACCTTCTTCCCCTTCAATTCTCACGCCAAAAAGCCGACTACGTCATCTCGCTCTCGCGCCTCATCGCCTCGGGCAACCTCGACGTCGAATCGCTGCGCACCATGTCCGCCACCCGCGCTGAGCGCACCCTGCTCTCCCTTCGCGGTCTCGGCCCTTGGTCCGTCAATTACATCATGATGCGCGCACTCGGCTTCCCCGATTGCGTGCCGCTGGGCGACACCGGCGTCACCAGCGGACTCCAGTCACTTCTCAACCTCGAACAACGTCCCGACGTCGACGCCACGCGCCGCCTCATGGCGATGTTCTCTCCGCACCGCAGCCTCGCCACCGCCCACCTGTGGCAACTCAACCACCCCATCCCAACATGAACCTTTTCTACGACACTTTCTCCACTCCCTTCGGCTCCTTCTCCGTCGCTGTCACCTCCACCAGCGCCCTCGCCGCCACCGCCTTCGGCGACTCCCACTCGCTCCTCTCACGCCTGCCGAAGTGTCAAATTACGCCTGATACTTCCCTCACCGCTGCCGCCCGCACGCAATTCCTCGACTTCTTTGCTGGCCGCCGCCGCACCTTCGATCTTCCCCTCGATCTTCAGGGCACTTCTTTTCAGCAGCAGGTCTGGTCAGCGCTCCTCACCATTCCCTTCGGCGAAACGCGCACCTACGGCCAACTCGCCCTTCAACTCGGCGCACCTCACGCCGCCCGCGCCGTCGGTCGCGCCAACGCCACCAACCCCGCCTGCGTCATCGTCCCTTGCCACCGCGTCATCGGCTCCAACGGCGCCCTCACCGGTTTCGCTTTCGGCGAAGACCTGAAACGCCGCCTTCTCGATCTCGAGCAATCGCACCAGCGTCACGCCGCCTGAATTTACCGCTCGGCCCATCGGCCGCACGCTTGCGCCCCGACCGGTTTCTCCACCCACTGGTCGACCGCGCATGCCCGAAGACTCACCTCCGCTCATCATCGTTCTGTTTGAGCTTTCGCTGATCATCAGCGGCATCGTTCTGCTGTGGCGCCTCGTCCTCTCGCCGTCCGCCCGCGCCCGCCTCCGATCCACGCCTCCCCAACTCGCGCCTTGGACCGCCTCCGTCCGCGACTTCCTCCTTTGCGCCGCGCTCATCGCCGCATCCGGTCTGGTCGCTTCCTTCATCGTCGGTTTGCTGATCGCGCCCTTCGATCTCTCGCCCGACGCCCGAACCATCCTCAACAGCGCCGCCTTCCAACTCGGCCTCCTGATCGGTCCCGCTTTCGCGCCCCTCGATCTCGGACATCCCGCCCTTCGCCCCCCGCTTCCTCGCAGCGTCTTCGTTTCCGGCCTCGTCACTTTTCTCATCGCCTTGCCGGTCGTTACCGCCGTCAACCTCCTCTCTCTCTACCTCCTCGATCTCGCCGGTCTTCCCGCCCAACAACAGGATCTGCTCCGTCTCTTTGCCGAAGCCGACTCCTCCGCCCTCCTCGGCGTGATGATCGCGCTGGCCGTGATCGTTGCCCCCATCGCCGAGGAACTGCTCTTCCGCGCTACGTTCTTCCGTTTCCTTCGCCACCGCGTTCCGCGGCTGATCGCCCTCCTGCTCCCGGGCACCATTTTCGCCGCGCTTCACGTCAACTGGACCAACTACGACGGCCTCGCTAGCTTCCTTCCGCTCGTCACCCTCGCCGTCATTTTCTCGCTCGCCTACGAGCGCACCGGCCGCATCGCCACCGCGATGATCGCCCACGCGCTTTTCAACCTTCACACGATCCTGCTCCTTTTCGCCGGCGTTTCCCCCTCGTAACGGGAAACAACCCGTCTGATCCCTCGGCCCCCGTTTCGTCTCTCCGCCTAACTCAGACTTGCCCCGCCGCACCCACCCGCCTCCACTTCGCCCGGCTATGTCACTTCGGCGCCTTCTTCCTGCCTTTCTCGCTCTGCTCGCAGTTTTCGCAGTCGCAGGCTGCGCCAACTACCGCCTCGGCACCGGCGCCGAACCGTCCTTCACCACGCTCTACATCGAGCCGGTCGAAAGCCGCGCCGTTCTTCCCCAGGCCCGCGCCGTCCTCGCGACTCAGCTCCGCGACGCCTTTGAACGCGACGGACGCATCAGGCTCGCCAGTTCGCCCGACGCCGCCGACGCCACCCTCCATGTCGTCATCCGCGATTTCGAACGCGATGTCGCCTCGGTTCGCGAATCCGACACCCGCCTCGCCCGCAAATTCACCCTCACGCTCGCCACGTCCTGCACGCTCCGCGATCGCCGCACCGGCCAAACCATTTTCTCGGACCGCGTCGTCAGCACGCAACGCGACGCCATGACCGATGGCGGACAACTTCAGTCCGAATACCAAACCGTCCCGCTCCTCGCCGAATCCCTCGCGCGTAAGATCACCCACGCCGTCCTCGACGTCTGGTAACGCCGCTCCTCTCCGATGCACGCCCCGCTTCTCGTCCCTTCGATCCTCGCCGGCGATCACGCGCATCTTTCCGCCAGCGCCCGCGTCGTCGAGGAGCTCGGGCTCGAATGGCTCCACGTCGATATCATGGACGGCCACTTCGTCCCGAATCTCACCTTCGGACCCGAAACCGTCGCCGCTCTCCGCCGCCACGGCATCAAATCCTTCTTCGACACCCACCTGATGCTCGACCAGCCGCACCGCTACGTCGAAGCCTTCGCCAAAGCCGGCTCCAACCTCATCAGCATCCACATCGAGCCTGCTTACGACCACGCCGCCACACTCGAGCGCATCCGCCAACTCGGCTGCCAATGCGGCATCGTGCTCAACCCCGACACGCCCGCCGCCGCCATCGAACCTTTCCTCAACCAGGTCGACCTCGTTCTCGTAATGACCGTGCAACCCGGCTTCGGCGGCCAGCCGTTCCGCACCGACACGCTGCCAAAGCTTCAGCAAATCGATACCTGGCGCCGCGAACGAAACCTCTCGTTCCGCCTCGAGGTCGACGGCGGTGTCGACCTTTCCACGGCCGCCGCTTGCCGTAACGCCGGCGCGGATACATTCGTCGCCGGCACTTCCTTCTTCAAAGCTCCCGACAAATCCGCGTTCGCCGCCGCTTTCGCGCAACTGTAACGCCTCTTCGGCACCGTTGCTCCGGCCCGCATGGTTGCACCCAACTGAAGGCCTCCCCATGCCTCAATCGCTTCAGCACGACGGCTATTTGATCTCCAACGATCCCGCGCTCCTCGATGTCGACGCCGTTCATGCTTTCTCGCGAGCTGCTATTGGGCCGCGGGCATTCCCCGCGAGGTCGTCGTCCGTTCGCTTGAAAACTCCCTCAGCATCGGCATCTACACGCCACAACGCCAGCAGGTCGGACTCGCCCGCGTCATCACGGATTTTGCCACCTTCGCCTACCTCTGCGACGTCTACGTGCTCGAGTCTCATCGCAATCGCGGTCTCGCCAAAGCAGTCCTGCAGTTCATCTCCGACCATCCCCGTCTTCAAAGCTTGCGACGTTTCCAACTCGTCACCGCCGACGCCCACCCGCTCTACGCTCAATTCGGCTTCACGCCGCTTTCCCAGCCCGAGCGTCACATGGAGAAACGTCATCCCGACGTTTACCGAGGCCTCCGCCGCGACTGATCGTTACTTCGCTCCGTGCGCGATCGCTTCCGCGCGCCGGTAGTTTTCGCGAAACAAGTCGCCCAACCGCTTCCCGAACGCGAGTTCCTCCGCCTTGTTCTTCGAGTTCAGCGCGCGCTTGATCTCCCCTTCCGCCCGCTCGTAGCTCACCGCCGAAAGATCCTGCAACACCGCGAGCGCCCGCTCCTTCGCCGGGCCATCGGCCGCCGCAATCGCGCGCCACGCCCGCTGCAGCTCACCGTGCGTATCCAAAGCCATGACACGGATGATAAACGACATCTCGCGAAACAAATGGCCCGTCCGCTCCGCGCGATACACCAACTGCTCCTCCTCCTCGAAGGGATGCTCGTCCGGATCGCTGCGAAACTTCCTCCAATCCTTGTTCTCGTAAAAGTCCCGGCGCACCGGCAGCCGTCGCAACGCATAACGCTCCGGCCCTCCCGGCGAGCCTGGCCGGAAGTTCCACAACTTTTGCCCTTCCAACGTGAACGCAAAATCCATGAACGCTTCCGCCACGTCGCGATGCGGCGCACCGCGCAGGATCGCAATTGGATCCACCGACGGCACCGTCCCGCCGAGCGGCGTCGAAAACCCTAATCGTCCTTCGTCCGTCCCGCTGCGCTGCGCCGCCACCTCCGCCTGCGCGCGCCCATAAAAATCGATGCAGATTCCCGCCGCGCAATTTCCCTGCGCCACATCGATCGGCGGCTTCTGCGACGAATCGGTAAAATAACGCGCATTCGCCCCGATCAGCTGCAGCCACCGCAATCCCGCCAGCCAGCCTTCCCGCACTGCCGCCGCCTCGTCTTCGGCGCTGCCCGTCGCCGTCCGCGCGCGGCGTTGCATCTCCTGCTGGATCACATTCTCGAACGCCTTCGCGATCGAACTGCTCTTGGTCGGATCGGCGAGCGCAACTTCCCCAATCAACCGCGGATCAGCCAAATCCCGCCAACGCTCCGGCGGCTGCTCGATCCCCAACCGCCGCAATGCGTCGCGATTGTAGATGATGCCGTAAGTGCTCAACACGTTCCCCACCCACCGTCCTTCGGGATCGCGATAAGGTTCTCCCGCAAACTCCAGCGGCACCACGGCTTCATCGAGCCACTCCCGTCCCTCATTTCTCCGCGTCGGCACGATCCGGCCCGCCTCCGCCTGCAGCATGAAATCGTAGCTTCCGCCGCCGAAAAACAAATCGATCCCGCAGCTCACTTCCGACTCCAGAAACGCTTCTCGCGCCGCCCGCGCCTCCGCCGACGCATCCGCGCCGAGGCGGGCATTCGCGAATCCCGCTTGCACTTCGCTGCTCCACGACCGCCCCAACTTCCCGGTCCAATGATTGCGAAACGCGGCCACATACTCCGACTCCAGAAATCGCGCGATCTCGCTCGTCCCGCCGATCACGCGCCAGTCCAACGCCACCGTCCGTCCCGTCTTCTCGCGATACCATTTCCGGAATCCCACCCCAAATTCGTGCCGTATCGCCTCGTTGTGCGGCGTGATAATCGTCAGCACATCGTCCGCCCGCTCCGCCCGATGCTGCTCTGGCCGAAACAAAAAGGGCAAAGCCACGATGGCTGCCAGCATCAGAAGAATGGTCGCCCGTTTCAGCATCTTCCCTCCTCAAATCCTTCGACGCTGGCCCCTCTCACTCGCTCAACACGACCACGTCTTCCGGATCGGCACTCGCGTATAAATCGCCTCCGGCCGCGCCGACAAATCGCGGATTCAACTCGAAAATCTTCAAAGCCATTGCACCGGCCACGAACTCGTATTGCGCCACCTCACCCAGATAAATCGCTTCCCCGATCCGACCTTTCACGCGATTGGCCGCCGGCTCCTCCCGGCTGAGTTTCCAACATTCCGGGCGTATCGAAAGTGTCACGACATCATGCACCGCGGGCATCTTCGCCGGATCCCCCGGCACGCCTTCGAAAGCGCCAATCTGCGTCTGCACGAACACGCGCCCGTTTTCCACGCGCCCCACCGTCCCCGTAATAAAATCCGTTTCCCCAATAAAGTTCGCCACCGTTTTGCACACCGGTCGCCGGTAGATCTCGCGCGGCGTTCCCACCTGCAGCACCCGCCCGCTCTCGAGAATCGCCATCCGATCCGAAATCGAAAGCGCCTCTTTTTGATCGTGCGTCACGTAAACCGTCGTGAGTTTGAACTCCTTGCACACGCGCCGAATCTCCGCGCGCATCTCCAGCCGCAGCTTGGCATCGAGATTCGAGAGCGGCTCATCGAGTAACAAGCACCGGGGCCGAATCACAAGCGCCCGCGCCAACGCCACGCGCTGCTGCTGTCCCCCTGACAACTGGTTCGGCCGCCGTTCCGCATACCCGCCCATTTTCACTGACTCGAGCGCTTCGCTCACCCGCCGCGCAATCTCGGCTTTTGGCACCTTTCGCTCCTCCAATCCGAACGCTACGTTCTCCGCCACCGTCATGTGCGGCCACAACGCGTAGCTCTGAAACATCATTCCCGTGTTCCGTTTGTGCGGCGCCAACCGCGTGACGTCCTCCTCTCCGAAGAGAATCTTCCCTTCGTCCGGGATGTAAAATCCTGCCATGCTTCGCAGTAGCGTGGTTTTTCCACATCCGCTGGGACCAAGCAGAAAGAAAAGTTCTCCCGGCTCAATCGTCAGATCAAGGTCACGCAAGGCAGTCACTGCGCCAAAGCGCTTGGTGAATTTCTGGATACGGATCGAAATCATGAACAGCGGCCTCGCGCCGGCGCGCGAAGCAAGATTCCGGCCTCCTGCGAGTCAAAATAATAAACCCATCGGGCTCATGGTTCCATTTGCCAGCCATCGCTCCGTTCGTCTCGCTTTCGCCATGCCCACGGCCGCCCCTTCGAAGCGTTCCCGTCGCCGAACCCTTCATCCCGATCTCGAGTCGGTGCTTTACACCGAGGAGCAGATCAAACGCCGCGTTCGCGGACTCGCCCGCGAGATCAAGGCCGTTTACGGCCACCGCGAGTTCACGATCGTCTCGCTCATCAACGGCGCCGTCATGTTCACGGCCGATCTCATGCGAGAAATCGACAATCCCGTTCGGCTCGATTGCATCCGTGTTTCCAGCTACGGCAGCCGCACGAAATCCGTCGGCACACCCCAGATCGTCGCCTCGCTCACGCTCGACATCAAAGACCGCCACGTGCTCGTGATCGATGACATCCTCGATACGGGCAAAACGCTTTCACTTGTCGCCTCGCTCGCCCGCAAGCTGCGTCCTGCCAGCCTCCGCAGCTGCGTCCTGCTCGACAAGAAAGAGCGGCGCGAAGTCGAGTTCGAGGCCGACTTCGTTGGCTTCGAAATCCCCAACAAGTTCGTCGTCGGTTACGGCCTCGATTTCGCCGAACGCTATCGAAATCTTCCCTGCATCGGCGTGCTCAAGGCGGAACTGCAAAAGCTCCCTACGTAACCGGTTTTTCACTACGCCCGTTCGCGAGCAGAAAAAAGCCGCCCGATCTCCGGGCGGCTTTTTTATCGAAAACAAAGAGGCGGAGCGCATCCGCCTCCTGTCGCAGGATTACTTCGTCTTGAACTCCTTCGATCCGACGATCTTCGCCTTGTTGCTGCCGGGCGCACAGTAGTAAACGTCCACGCGATAACGCTTCTTGCCCTTGCCCGTCGGGATTTTCAGGCAGTAGTCGTTATCGCTGTTGATCGTGTAATGGGACGATCCGTAGAGCTTCGACGGACCATAGCTGCCGTTGTCGCGCACCTCGGACACTGCGAACTGGACGGTGTAATCGCGCAGGCTCTTTTTGTTCGAACCCGTGAAGACCTTGCACTCGACCTTCGCGGAATCACCGCCCTTGGGCGATTTGCCGTCCTTCAGGAAGCCCTTCCAGTCGATGCCGCACTTCGAGTCTTCCTGAGTCTTCTTCACCTTGAAGGTCACCTTGCTGCTCGCGCTCACGCCGCCGCTGGTCGTGGTGGCCGTCAGCGTGTAGGTGCCCGGCTCCTTGATCGTGAGATACCCCGTGCCTTTCGCTTCTTCCGAGCCGATGCCAAGCTTGGAAACGTTCAGATCGCGGCCGTTCAATGCGACTTTGATCGCCGAGATGGGCGCGTTCGACTTGGCGAGCACCGAGAACGGAATCGACGGCGGGTTCTTACCGGCTTCGTAGCTGAACTCTTCGCCATTCTTCGGATCCAGAATGGAGATCGAAGGTTTAGCCGTTTGCGCCACGGCGTAGAAGGTGAACGACTTCGTCGTCGTGCCGCTCTTGTCCGTCGCGCTGACCGTGAGGACATGTTTGCCCGAGGTCTTCACCGACATGGTGCCGGAACCCGTCGCATTCGCACTGCCAAGTCCGCTCGCCGTAACGTTCAGAGAGTTACCATCGAGCTTGGCGGTCAGCTTCGAAATGCCGCCCGATTGGCTGCTGGCCTTGAACGAGAAAGCAACGCTGCGCGGCTGGCAGTTGAAGATCGAGATGTTCGTCTCCGAGGGGGACGTGATCGTCACAGCCGGCGGCTCGGAGGATTTGACGGTAAACGTCACCGACTTGGTCACGCTCACATTGCACGCATTGTCATAGCTCTTGGCAGTGAACGTGTAGGTGCCGGGTTTCGCGATCTTCAACGTTCCCGAACCTTTCGCATTCGATGTGCCGACGCCCGATTTGCCCAGGCTGATCGAGCTGCCATTGAGCATGGCCGAGATCCCGTCGATCGTCGCTCCGTCGGAAATCGTCGAACTGAACGAAAACGGAATGCTGATGGAGCTGTCGCCGCAGTAGCGCGAATCGCCGGCGAGCGAGTAAACCGCTCCATTGCCAGGAGAGTGAATGGTGAGCGCAATCTCGGGCTTCTTCACGACGACCTTGAACGTCACCGTCGTCGTGGCGACCTGCCCCTTGGTGTCCGTCGCTTTCACCACGAACACGTGTTCGCCGGCGCCACGCACGCTGAGGGTCGCGGTTCCTTTTGCGGTCGCGGTGTTGAGCCCGCTGGTGGAGCTCAGCGAAACCGACTTCCCATCAAGTGTGGCCGTGAGGGTTTTGACTTTGCTTCCGTTGGACTGCGCGACGAACGCTACCGGAATGCGCAGCGTCTCGCAGGGATCGCAAACGGTATAAATGGACTGCGGCGCTTGAGTGATCGTGACCTTCAACGTCGGCGCAGTAGTTCCTTTCACTTCAAACGTGACGGACGTGGTCGCGCTAATCCCCGCCGCGGTATTCGTATCGGTCGCTGTGACCGTATAAACGCCGGGCTTCGTGATGACCAGATTGCCCGAAGCGGTCGCCGTGGCCGACGAGCCCAAGCCTGTGGTGCTGGTGATCGACACCGGCGTTCCGGAAAGCGTGCCAGTGATGGTATCGACGGTCGCACCTGCTGTGATATTGCCCGTGAAGACGAAGGGAATGTTCAACGTGCCGCTCGACGGCAGCGTATAAGGCGAGTTGGCCGCAATCTGCGGATTGATCGCAATTGTGATGACGGGGTCGTTCACCGTCACCTTGAACGAAACCTGCGTGGTCACCACCTGCCCATAGGTGTCCACGCCGGTGGCCACCAAGGTATATTCAGCGGTCCCGCTCGTGGGTGCCGGGATGGTGAGCGTTCCATTCCCCGTCGCCACCAGCGCAGTGCCATTCGCGGTTGAGGTGATCGCCACCGGATCGCCATCAAACGTGACGCTCTGGCTGACAATATACGCTCCCGTGCTGCTCGTCTCGATTGCAAACGGGACCGTCAGCGACTTGCCGCGAAGAGTCGTGTAAGTGGCATCGGGCGCTTGCGTGAAAACAATCGCCGGCGGGGGCGGCGGCGTGACTGTAAACGTCGCGGAATCAAACGCACTCAACCCTAACGCCGTGTTCGTTGCCGTCGCATTCAGCGTATAGGTTCCTGGCTGCAGATTGAACATCGTGCCGGAGCCCGTCGCCGTCGGCGTCTCCAAACCTGCCGTAGAGGTGAGCGTCAGGGGCGTCGTGCTGTCGTCATCCGCCAAAGTCGCGGCGATCGTCTTCACGGGAACACCTTCCGTGGCCACGCCCGTGAAACTAAACGCAAGATTCAGCGGCGAAGCATCGGGCGGAAGCGAGATGCTCGCTCCATCGATCGGATTCGCAATGTTCACGGAAATCTCCGGCGTCACCTCAGCCACGACAAAGGTGGCCGTTGCCGTCGCACTGCCGTAAGGGCTCGTCGCCGTCACCGCGATCGTATGCTGACCGAGCCCGTCCGGCGTATTCGCATCGAACACGAATTCGCCCGCCCCGGTCGCGACGAGCGTTCCCAAGTCATGCAGCTCATCCGGCGTGAAGGGCTCGCCGTCAAGTGTTGCAGTGAGCGTTTGGATTTCGCCGAGCGGGGAAGACCCCACAAACGCATACGGCACGGTGACCGACGTGACTCCACGAACATAAGTGTAAGTCGGATTGTTGACGGGTGGATTGATCACCACGGTCGGCGGCGGCACTTCCTGGACCACAACGAAGGTGCTGGAGGTAAAACTGGACCCGGCGCGGTTCGTTGCTTCCGCCGTGATCGTGTAGGTTCCCGCTTGCGTCACCGGCACCGTAACCTCGCCCAACGTGTCAGGCGTGCCGAGTCCCGTGAGAACCAGCGCCAGCGGCATGTCCGTCATGAACGGCACGCCGTCCTCCGTCTCGCCGCTCAGCGTCGCCTCCAACACATCCACCGGAGCCGCGGGAGTCGCAGCGCCCGAAACGTCAATCCTCACCGGCACCGCCGGCCCGCCGATCACGTATGTAAACTCTGCCCCGTCTGCCGGCGCGCTGATCGTCACGGCCGGAGGCGTCAAACCCGCCGGGAGCTGCGCCTGGGCGTTGATACGGGTTCCTTCATCCTTAAACCCCGCGGGCCATCCCGCCGTCGTAATGAGATACTTGAAATTACCTTCGTCGGAACCAATCGGAATGTCGGTGCGGACGCGCACCACTTGCGACTGATTCGGCCCGGTAAACGTCAGCGTGTTCTTCGGCCCGCCATGGAGCGGATCTACGAAGGTGATGAACGAAGATGATGTTTGCTCGTCAACGCCCTCGGGAGCCTCTTCAACGGCTAAAACCAACGAGATCGTCCAATTACCCAGACCGAGGTTTCCCGGCGTAGTGATGGTCAGATCGTAGTAGGTCGAAAATGGCTGAAGCCCCTGCTGCTGCTGGGTCACCTTCGGATTGTAGAGAACCTCGTCCCCGCCGGCGGGCGGTCCCCATTGCGCCCATGCCGGCGCCGAAAGGCCGCATAATGCGACGCACCAAACTAACGCTTGCCAAATTTTTGCTAGGCTCGGGGGGATTTGATGCGGGTGCATAGGGAACTGGATCACGTCGATCTAGGAGTTTCCCCCTAGATGTCGACGCCTTCCTTACCTAAGCACCCAAGCAGTTTCCCTAACAGCCGGACTGGAACGAGTTAGGGAATTAAAAGTTACTTACTTACCAATCCCGAAAACTCGGAACCCCGTCTCTCTGAGCGCCTTGAGGTCCAAGATATTTCGACCGTCGAATAAGAACGCGGGCTTGCTCATCGACTCGAAAATTCGGCCGTAATCGAGCGTCTTGAATTCGTCCCATTCTGTGACGATCGCGATGGCGTGCGCACCTTTCGCTGCTTCGTAGGCGTCGGTCGCGACGGTGAGTTTCGCCAGATCCGCGCCGACCGCCTTGATGTCGCGCCGCACCTCCTCGGCAGGCACCTTCGGATCGTAAACCGTTACATGCGCCTGCTCGGCGAGCAGATCCCGGCACACGGAAATCGCGGCCGACTCGCGCGTATCGTTGGTGTCCTTCTTGAACGCAAAACCGAGCACGGCGATTTTCTTGTCCGCGACCGAATTGAAGAGCGCTTTCACGATCCGGGTCGCGAACCGGCGCTTTTGCCAGTCGTTCATTCGGACCACCCCTTCCCAATACGAAGCAACCTCCGGCAGCCCGAAGTGCTCGCACAAATACACCAGGTTCAGGATGTCCTTCTGAAAACAGGATCCGCCGAACCCGACCGATGCCTTCAAAAACTTCGGCCCGATGCGCGAATCCTTGCCGATCGCGTGCGCCACCTCGTCCACGTCCGCACCAGTGGCTTCGCACAGGGCGGAGATGGAATTGATCGACGAAATGCGCTGCGCCAGGAAGGCATTCGCGACCAGCTTCGAAAGCTCCGACGACCAGAGATTCGTCGTGATGATGCGGTCTCGCGGCACCCAACGACCGTAAACTTCCACCAACTTCTCCACCGCCGCTTCGCCGCCGGGCGTGCGCTCGCCGCCGATCAACACCCGGTCCGGTTCGTGAAGATCCGCGATGGCCGTTCCTTCGGCCAGAAACTCCGGATTCGACAACACCTCGAACTTCACGCCGCGCGAATTCGCCGCCAGAATATCTTTGATCGTCTCCGCCGTCTTCACGGGGATCGTCGATTTTTCGACGATGATCTTTGGCGTCGTCGCAACTTCCGCGATCGTTCGCGCCACCGATTCGATGAAACGCAAATCCGCCGCCCGACCCGACCCGACGCCATAGTTCTTCGTCGGCGTATTCACCGCCACAAAGATGATGTCGGAGTCGTTGATCGCCCCGCGCACATCCGTCGAAAAGTGAAGATTCCGCCCCCGCGCCTGCCGCACGACGTCATCGAGGCCGGGCTCGTAAATCGGCAGCTCATCCGAGTTCCACGCCGCGATCCGCGCGGAATTCATGTCCACGACCCGCACTTCGATGTCGGGAGCTTTCAACGCGATCATGGCCATCGTCGGTCCTCCGACATAGCCCGCACCAATACAGCAGATTTTCATGTATAATATCCTGTTATCCCGATCCTTGATCCCTTTCCAAGGCGATTTCTCGGGAGCGCGCTACCGACCACAAAAAAGGCGCGGGGTTCGCCGCGCCCTCGGTAAACACTCCCTGGGAATCCTCAGGCCGGCGTCGGAGCCGGCGCCGCGCCACCCGATGCCAGGCCTTCCGGAGCCGAGGATTTGCCGGGCGTCTTTTTGCCCGGCTTCTCTTCCGACTTCGGCGACACTTCCCTCAGAATCGGCGAACGAATCTCCCCGAACTGAAGAACTTCGAGCACGTGCTTGCCTTCGATCGTTTCGAACTCGAGCAACGCCGCCGCGATCTTGTCCAACACGTCACGCCGGCTGACGATGATGTCTTTGGCGCGGCGATACTGTTCATCGATGATCCGCGAAACCTCTGCGTCGATCTTCCGGGCCGTCTCTTCCGAATATCCCTGATTTCGCGTGATCTCACGACCGAGGAAAACCGTGTCCGAGCTTTCGCCGAAGGAAATCATCCCGAGCGAACTCATCCCCCAGTCACACACCATGTGACGCGCGATCTTCGTCACTTGCTTGATGTCGCCAGCCGCGCCGCTGGAAACGTCGCCCATGACGAGTTCCTCCGCGATCCGCCCGCCCAAGCCCATCGAGATCTGATTGAGCATTCGCTTCATCGCATGCGTCAGCACGTCCTTTTTCGGAATGAACATCGTGCTGCCCAAACTATGCCCGCGCGGGATGATCGTCACTTTGTGCACCGGCATGTGCCCGTCATCGAGGACCGCCTGCACCAGCGCGTGTCCAGCTTCGTGATACGCCGTGAGCTTCTTCTCTTCGTCGTCCATCACGCGTCGACGCTCGCGGCCAAACTGCACCTTCTCGCGCGCGTCATCGACGTCGATCATCTCGACTTTCTTCTTGTTGCGCCGCGCCGCCAACAAAGCCGCTTCGTTCAACAAATTCGCCAGCTCCGCGCCCGAAAGACCCGGCGTGCCGCGCGCGATCACCGCGAGGTCTACGTTCTCGGCCAGCGTGATCTTGCGCGCATGCACCCGCAGGATCTGCTCGCGGCCCACCAGATCCGGCAGGTCCACGTAAATCTGACGATCGAAGCGACCCGGACGCAGCAACGCGCTGTCCAGCACGTCCGGGCGGTTGGTCGCCGCGATGATGATGACACCTTCCGTGGTGTCGAAGCCGTCCATTTCGACGAGCAACGAATTCAGCGTCTGCTCGCGCTCGTCATTGCCGCCGCCCAGACCTGCGCCGCGCTGGCGACCGACCGCGTCGATTTCATCGATGAAGATCAAACAGGGCGCGCTCTTGCGGCCTTGCTCGAACATGTCGCGCACGCGGCTCGCGCCGACGCCGACAAACATTTCCACGAAATCCGAACCGGAGATCGAGAAGAAGGGCACGTCCGCCTCACCCGCCACCGCTTTCGCCAGCAAGGTCTTACCCGTGCCGGGAGGACCAACCATCAAGATGCCCTTCGGAATCTTGCCGCCCATCTTCGTGAACTTCTTCGGATCCTTCAAAAACTCGACGATCTCGCTCACCTCTTCCTTCGCCTCGTCGCAGCCCGCGACGTCCGAAAACGTCACTTTGTCGCGATCGCGCGTCAGCAACTTGGCGCGGCTCTTGCCAAAGCTCAGCGCGCCTTTGCCCGCCTGACGCAACTGCCGCACAAAAAGGAAATACAACAGACCGATGATAATCAGAAACGGCACCACTTGCGCCGCGATCTGCGTGAACATCGTGGTCGCCGGTTGCTCCGCGAAGGCCTGCGAACGTTGCAGGCGCTCCATGTTCGCGTCGGTAAGGCGACCCACCGCGCGGAACTGATGCGTCTCGCCACGTTCGCCCTGCAACACCGTATCATCTTTCGTCTTACCGGTGATCACCACCCAGTCGCGCCCGCCAGAAGAATCCGGCTGGATCATGCCTTCGCGAATCTTCCCCTGCTCCGCCATTTCCACCACCGCCTGGATCTTGAGCATCGCCGGCGAACTCAGTCGCTGCGGCGAAAGGAAAAGCAGGGCCAGCGCCGCAAGAAACAGCGCCAGGAAAAAAATCAGCACCTTCGGTTGAAACCGATCAGGAGGAAGGCTTTTCAGCGGACGCCGTTTCTTCTTATTGTCGAGTTCGGACATTTATAGAGTGGGATAACGGGCGAAAGTGGATGTTCCTCCAGCATAAGTCAATTGGCGCTGCCTTGGAAATCTTTCCGTTTTTGTAACAATTCGCGCGCTCGCGCGCCCGATCTCCACCAACGCATCTTTCCCCAAACTGTGTCGCGTTCTTCGGCCGCGCCACACGTCGTCCAATAACGCCTCGAATCCCTGCCTCGACAACGTCCCCGCTCGTCCGTGTTGCGAAAGCCATCGCAAAAGCGCCCGGCGCACCAACCCGCGCGGCCTGCCCGCCAGTCGTTGCCATCGCAGCTCACCGTGCCGGCCGATCGCGCGCACTTCATCCACCCAAAACTCCATCGCTTCGTCATCCTCTTCGATCAGCTGTCTCGACAACGCCGCTCCCGCCACCGCATCCCGTCCCACCACGGCCGCACGCCACACCGGCAACACGTCGTGACGCATCCGATTCCTTAGAAACAATCGCCCTGCATTCGTGGCGTCCACCCGCCACCGGACTTTCTCCGCGGTCAACACCGCTTCGATTTCGCTTTTCGCCAACGTCAACAGCGGCCGCAAATGCACGCGTCCATCTGCCATTTTCTGCACCGGACGCGGCGCGGCCAGCCCGCCACTTCCGCTTCCGCGCGCGATCCGCATCAACATCGTCTCCGCAATATCATCCTGCTGATGCCCGGTCCACAAGGCCCCGGCGCCTTCCTTCTCCATCTCCGCCCGAAAAAACGCGAAGCGTGCCTCCCTCGCCGCTGCTTCGCTCGCTCCGGCTTTCATCTCCTTCCACTTCCCCACCCGCCCCATCACGTTCAATCCCGCACAGACTCGCCCGCAAAAGCGCTCGTCTTCCATCGACGCGCGCCCCCGCAGTCGATGGTTGAAATGCAACACTGTCAGCTTTCCGCGCCGCTCCGGCCAATGCGCCCAGATCAGCAACAGCAACGCCAGCGAGTCCGCGCCGCCCGAGAAAGCGATCGCCCACGGTTCGTCGCCGCTTGCTTCCGCCCAGCGCAACACCGCCAGATGCAAGCGTTCACGGGGAATCGCCGCCGCCACGCGCTCCGCCACCACCTGCCATCGGTTGGTTCTGCGCGCCGGCATCCGATCTCGAAGCGCTCCAGCGCTCAGCTGAAGCTCAAGTAGTCTTTTCCAAAATACGGCACCAGCGCCGCCGGAATCTTCACTCGCCCATCCGCCTGCAGATTGTTTTCCAACAGCGCCGCCAACACGCGCGGCACCGCCAGACCCGAGCCGTTCAACGTGTGCACGAGCTCCGGCTTCCCGCTTGCTTTCGGCCGATACCGAATCTGCGCGCGCCGCGCTTGAAACGCCTCGAAATTCGAACAGCTCGACACCTCGAGCCAGCGCTTCTGCCCCGCCGCCCACACTTCGAGATCGTATTTCTTCGACTGCGCAAAGCCGAGATCTCCTCCGCACATCAGCAGAATACGATAGGGCAGTTCCAATTTCTGCAGCAGCCGTTCCGCATCCGCGCGGAGTTTGTCCAACTCATCGTAGCTCGTCTCGGGATGAACCCACTTCAACAGCTCCACTTTATCGAACTGATGCAGCCGGTTGAGCCCGCGGACGTCTTTGCCATAGCTGCCCGCTTCCCGCCGGAAGCACGGTGTATAAGCACAGCGATAAATCGGCAGCGCCGACTCTTCGACGATCTCGTCCCGGAAGAAATTCGTCAGCGGCACCTCCGCCGTGGGCACCGCATACAAATGATCCGGGGTTGTCTCATACATCTGCCCTTCCTTGTCCGGCAGCTGCCCGGTGGCCGTCGCGCTCGCCGCATTCACGAAAATCGGCGGAGCGACTTCCACGTATCCAGCTTTTGAATTCTCATCGAGGAAGAATTGCAACAAGGCCCGCACCAAGCGCGCGCCGTCGCCCACGAAAAACGGAAAACCCGCTCCCGTCACCTTCGCTCCTCGCCCGAAATCGAACAGCCGCTCGAATCCGCCAATCTCCCAGTGCGGCAGCGCATGGGGCTTCGGTTCGTTCGCGTCGCCGTGCGTCCCGAACACCACGTTCTCCTCCGGCGTGCGGCCTTCCGGCACCGTCGCGTGCGGCAGGTTCGGCAGCGACAACATCGCTTGCCGAAACTTCTCCTCGATCTCTTTCAGCTTTCCTTCCCGCTCCCGCACTTGCTGCGAAACGGCCTTCATCTCCGCCACTTTGGCCCCAAACTCCGGCGTCCCTTTCGGCAGCGCCGCCATCGCCGTATTCGCCGCTTTCTGCGTCGCCCGCAACGCTTCCACTTCGCGCAACAGAGTCCGCCATTCCGTATCGATGGCCAGCACCTCGTCGACGTTCACGTCGAGGTGTTTCTTCGCGATCGCAGCGCGCACGAGATCCGGACTCTCACGGAGTAATTTGGCGTCCAACATGGAGCGCTCAGGTATGGCGCTCGCCTTTCCCAGAACAAACAAAATCCCGCCACCCTTTTCCCCGCCGCTCCTCGCCATTTCCCCATCGACTCCGCTTCGCCTATTTCGAAAATCCCGCCCAACCCGACCGACCATTAGCCACGTCCCCCCAACGCCCGCCGGCACTTTGTTTCAATTCAGTCGACGCGCTCTCTACTTTTTCGGCGCGCTCCTGCTCTGCCCCTGGCTGGTCGTGGTCGGTTTGATCCTGCACCCGCGTTTCACCGCGAAACCACCTGCGGCCGACACCCGCGCGCCTGCGCCGCTCGACGCCGACACCGCCCCCGAGTCCGACGTCGTTCAATGCAGCGCCGGCCCGTGGGGCGACGTCCAATACTCGCGCCTCGTGATCGAGCCGCCCGATGAGTTCACCCCCGACGACTACATTCGCCCCACTCCGATCGTGTGGACGTTTCCCGGCTTCACATCGGAATCGCTCGCCGAGCTTTGGCGCGCCGCCCGTCTCTCCGATCAAACGATCGCCACCCTCGCCACCGCTACGCACTCGCTTCCTGACCATCTCGTCGTGCGGCCATCCGCGGAGCTCGTCCTCGGCCTCGATGCGCACGCTCGCAGCACGATCTACTCGATCCTTTCGTCGTTCCCCGAAAACCCGGATCAACACGAACCGTTCCGCTTCCGCGCCGACACCGCCGAGGAATGGTTCGCCGACAGCGGCCTCTCCCCCGCCACCCTCGCCGTCGTTCAACGCCTGCTCTACCGTCGCGGCACTTCCCTGCTCTTCTCCGACCATTCAGCCGTTTTGCCCCTGATCGCTTCGCGCGCCGAGCGTCTCCGCCTCATCCGCACACTCGCGCGCAAGTCCACGCTTCTCGTCAAACTTCGCGTCAGCCCCGACTCCAACATCGAAGAGCTCTCCGATTATTGGGGCCGCGGTCCGCGCAACAAAGACCTCCGAGCCCTCCTCAAATCGATCTCCAAGCGTCCCGCCGGCACCACGATCGACATCTCTCATCTCCTTCCTGCCTTCGCGCGCAGTCATCTCTTCACCTACCGCCCGCCTTCCACCGACCCTGTCCAAAACAGCCACGACTGTCACTGGACCTCGCTCAACTTCTTCAACAATCCTCCCGACGAACGCTTCGCCGACATCGACAACGTCCGCATCGCCTTCGAAACCGAATACCTGGCCGTCGCCGGCAGTCCCGTGTTCGGCGACATCATCACATTTTCGAAAGCCGATGGGTCCATCATCCACTCGTGTGTCTACATCGCCGACGACATCGTCTTCACGAAAAACGGCGCGTCCGAAGTAATGCCTTGGATCCTGATGAATCTCGCCGACGTGATCGCGTTTTATCCCGCCGACCCGCCGCTCACGTTGAGCGCCTTCCGTCGCAAGGATCTATATTAGATGGAGCGTTTCGGCGTTCCCAACCGCCGCGCGCCCCCGCTACTTCGCTTTCGCCAGACGCGTTTCCGCACTCTGCCAACGCAGATAAACTTCACGCGCCGTCAGCAGCTTCAAATTCCGCACCGGCGCCTGCACCACCACATTCGTCGGCGCCTCCAGCGGATACGGCCCACAGGTGCGCGGATCGGTCGGCCCAAACACCCCCAGCGTCGGCACCCCAAGCGCCGCCGCCAGATGCATCGGACCACTGTCGTTCGAAATCACCCAATGCGCCCGTTTGATCAGCGCCGGCAGCGACACGAGGCTCGTGTTGCCCGTCAGGTTCAAAAACCGCGACGGCAGAAACAACCCGCGATCGGGCACCACCTCGCTGCCCGCCCAAATCACCTTTCGCGTTTTGTCGTGCTTGAGGATCAACGCCGTCAGCTGCTTGAATCCATTCCAACGCTTTTCCGAACGGCGGCTGTCCGGAAAAATTACCACCGGCTTCGAACCCCCGCGGCCTTCCGCAAACTTCAGCTTCAACGTTTCCGTCGTCTTGAACTTCAACGTCCCTTTTAGCTCCGGCTTCGCGCCCAGGATCGGACAAAACTGTAGCAAGATATCGATCGCGTGACTCCGCCGGCCTTCCGGCGGCAACGGCACTTTCTGATCGTAAAAGATGCCCGACATCTCCCGCGCATCGCTGCGGCCGACTTTCTTCTTCGCCAGCACCCGCGAGGTCATCAACCCCGTGCGCAACAGTCCTTGAAAATCGAATACATAATCGAACTTCGTTTTCCGCACCTCCCGAACCAGCTTCACGAAGCCTTTCGCCCCGCCTTTCCGCTGGAAAACATACACGTGATCGACCGCCGCACACGCCTGCACGAGCGGCGCATAGATGTCGCGCACGATCCACGATAACTTCAAATCGTCGCACTGCGCCTTCATCGACGTCGCCACCTGCAAACCGTGAACGATGTCGGCCAACGATGAGGGTTTGATGATTAAGACGTGTGGCATGACTGCAATTAGCGCGGCGATCGTGAAGCGGCGTCGAAACTTTCGTCCGGTGCGACAAACGCAAATGGGAATGGTGCCATCATCATGGTTTTGCGCATTTGTTACCTCACCGCGCGCGTAATTCCTCCAGCGCTTTCAACACCACCGAGGGCGCGAGCTCCCGCAGCTTTCCTCCCGGCGCCACCACCGCCGCATGCCGCACCGACTCCAGCGGAAACGGCCCGAATCGCCGCGGCGAGGTCGGCCCAAAAATCGCCAGCACACGATTCCCCACCGCCGCCGACAAATGCATCGGCCCGCTGTCATTCCCGACGAACACCGATTTCTGCCGCACCAGCGCAATCATCTCCGCTAGCGAACACCCCGTAAGATTCAACAAACGCCCCGCCGGCGCCGCAAACGGGGCCTCCGTCTTCTTGCCCGCACACCACGCGATCCGGCTCCCGGGCATCGTATCCAAAATTCCCTTCATCAACTCGTCGTAACGTTTCCACTCCTTCCCCGCGCCGCGGCTGTCCGTGAAAATGACAAAGGTCTCCCGCGGATCTCCCGCGAAAAATCCCTCCCAGCCAAACGTCTCGTCCGGCTTCAACTCGAGAGCCTCCTCGCTCCACGCGACCGGCAGATCGACCGTCTGCAAGAACGGCAACAACACTTCGATCGCATGATGCGGCCCTTCGCCTTTCGGCTCCGTCACCCGCCGATGATAAAACCAGCCCGATCCTTCCCGCGCATCCGGCCGGCCCCATTTCACCGGCGCCCGCGCCGCCGCTGTCATCAGCGCCGAACGCAGCAATCCTTGCATGTCCCACACCTGATCCCACTCCCCCGCCTTCAACTGACGCAGCAATCGCACAAACGCCGGCCAGCCATCCCGCCGCCGAAAGATGATCACTTCGCTCACAAACGGCGCCGCTTGCACCAATCCCGCGAATCTTTCTCGCACCACCCAACTCACCCGCAATTCCGGCCGCGCCTTCACCGCCCGTTGCACCACTTGCAATCCGTGCACGATGTCGCCGAGTGATGACGGCTTGATCACGAGAAGTCGGTGCATGCGCAGAGCGCGCAGGCTTGTGTCCGCCCCGCTTTCGTTCAACTCCATTCCCTTCCACGCATGAGTTTTTCCGCCTCCGACATCGCCACACTGCAAACCGACCTCACCACGCGCTGGCACCACGTCACGCCGGCCGCCGCCGGCGAGGCTTTCGCCCTCCTCGTTCAACAAAACCACCTGCGCAATTTTCAGCTCTGGCACGAAGAGGACATCGCCCGTCGCGACGACCTCGGCTTCGAGGCTGTCTATCGCGCGAAGCGCAACATCGATCGCTTCAATCAGGAGCGAAACAATTTCATCGAGGAAATGGACAAGGCCATCGTCGCCGCCCTCCAACCGCCCACGTCCGGCTGCCCGCGCAATTCCGAAACGCCCGGCATGATGATCGACCGCCTCTCCATCCTCGCGCTCAAGGAATACCACATGCACGAGGAAACGGTGCGCACCGACGCCTCCGCGGAACACCGTGAGAAATGCGGCGAGAAACTCGCGCGCATCCGCGTCCAACGCGCCGATCTCGTCAACTGCCTCGCCGAACTTCTCGCCGACGTCATCGCGCGCCGCCGCACGTTCTCCGTGTATTTCCAGTTCAAGATGTATAACGATCCCGCGCTCAACCCGCAGCTCTACCGCCGCACGCAGCCGTCCACCTGACCGCCCGCCCCGCCACACTCTCGGCGCATATCCTGTGGGCCATCCGTGTCCATTCGTGTCCATCCGTGGTTACTAATTCCCATGGCTAAACTCGGGGCCCCGCATTTTTCATGAGCCGCGCCAGCGAAAAGAATCGCCTCTGGCTCCCCCAACACTGGCCCATGTGGATCGCCCTGGCCGGCTTTCGCCTCGCCAATCGCCTGCCATGGTCCGTGCAGCGCTTCTTCGCCCGCGTGCTCGGCGCCTTCGTTTACTACGTCGTCCCCATCCGCCGCCACGTCACACTCGTTAATCTCCGTCTCTGCTTCCCGGAAAAATCTCCCGCCGAAATCCGCGCGCTCGCTCGCGCCCATTATCACTCACTCGCCTTGGGCCTGTTCGAAACCTGCGCCGGCTGGTGGTCGAGTTCCGCCGAACTTCCGCCCCACACCATCGTCGGCCGCGAACATCTCGACCGCGCCATTGCCGAAGGCCGCGGCGCGATTCTTCTCACCGCTCATTTCACCACGCTCGAGATTTGCGCGCGCATGATGAACGAGCGCTTCGATCTGAGCGTGCTCTACCGCGATCCCAACAATCCCGTCATCGCCGCCGAAATGCGCGCCCAGCGCGAGCGCCTCGTCAAAGCTGCCATCCACTTCGACGATCTCAAAGGCCTCATCCGCGCGCTCCGCAGCGGCCACGCCGTCTGGTATGCGCCCGACCAGGGCAAGCGCTCGAAGCAAAGCGAGATCCTTCCGTTCTTCGGCGTGCCTGCCATCACCAACACCGCCACGAGCAAACTCGCCGAAATGACGCGCTCACCCGTCGTCCCTTATTTCGCCCGTCGCGAACCCAACGGCAGCTACACGCTCACGATCCTTCCGCCCCTGGAAAACTTTCCCACGGCCGACGCCTCCGCCGACGCCATCCGTGTCAATCGCCTCATCGAAGAACACATTCGCCTCGCGCCCGAACAATATCTCTGGGTCCACAAACGCTTCAAAGCCCGCGGTCCCGGTTACCCGGAAGTTTACTGACCGCCGGCGCCTACCGAATGACCTCCCGCTCCCACTGTCATTCCGAGCCAGACGAAGCATCCGGGCCGACGCCCGCCGCGCGACACACTCCCCCGCGCATCCTTGTCATCCGCTACCGCTTCATCGGCGATACGGTCCTCGCGATCCCGTTTCTCCGTAATCTCCGGCGCGCCTTTCCCGCTTCGGTGATCGACGTCCTCGCCGAACCAATCTCCGGCGACACGCTCGCGCACTGCCCCTACAAGAACGAGCTCCTCTACTTCGCTCCGCGCGCCAAAAAGAAATCTCCTCATCCGCGCTCCCTCCTCGCGTGCGCCCGCCTGCTCCGCCACCGCCGCTACGATCGCGTTTACATCCTCCGCCGTTCTTTTTCCTCCGCCATTCTTCCGCTTCTCGCCGGCATCCCGCATCGCGTCGGCTTCGCCACCGAGGGCCGCCGCTGGCTCCTCCAACGCAGCGCGCCGTATCCAGATAACAAACACGAGGTCGAATGTTTCCTCGACATCCTTCGCGCCGACGGAATCCAGGTTCTGGATACGCATAACGAAAACTGGAGCGACCCCGCCGTCGACCGCCGCGTCGCCGCCGGGCTTCCCGACTCGCGCCGTCGCCGCGTTTTCCTCTGCGCCAAATCGATCGTTCCCGAGAAGGACTGGACCGTCGACCGCTTCGCCGCAATCGCCGGCTGGCTCATCGCCGAACGCAATTGCGAGATCCATTTCTGCGACGCTCCGTCCAACGCCGCCCACTACGCCGAAATCCTTTCGCTCCTCCCCGCGAGCCTGCGCGCTCATTGCCACGATTGGAGCCGCAAACTCCCGCTTCGGGATCTCAATTCGCTCCTCCGCTACACCGACCTCGCGGTCGGAATCGACACCGGCCTGCTCCACATCGCCGCGTCGTTTCACATTCCCATCGTCGCCCTGTTCGGCCCTCTCGAGCCCTGGCGCTGGCACCCGTGGGACACCGCTCACACGATCCTGCGGCCCGCCGATCTCTCCGGCCCAAAGCCGCTCGCCCGCCTTTCCGTTGCCGAGGTCCAATCCGCTCTCGATCGCCATCTCTCCTCCCTCCCGTCGTCCTGAGCAACGCGAAGATTTTCCCTCTTCCTTCAACTCCCTTCCATGTCCCTCTCTTCCGCCACACCTCTCGTCATCCGCTTCGGGGCTTTCGGCGACATGGTCTTGATGATCCCCATCCTCAAGTTCCTTCACCAGCGTTACGGCGCCCCCTGCGACCTCGTCGCTTCCGGCGCCTGGACCGAACCGCTCCTTCAGCGCGTCCCTTCCGTTGGCCAGCGTTACTACCTCACCAGCCGGCGCGCGTCCTACTGGCTCAACCGCTCTCAACAACAACTCGTTCGCCTGCTTCGCTCTCGCCCCGCCGGCCCCGTTTATATCTTCGAATCCGACGACAAACCGCTCGCCCTCCTCGGCCGCGCCGGTTTCCCCCGCGATCACATTTGCACGCTCCGCGATTTCCCGCGTCAGCCCGGCGAACACATCCTCGCCCAAGCCACCCGCCTCGCGCGCGCCACGCCCGCCGCCTTTTCCTCTTTCGCTTTTCCGTCCGCTGCTCCTCTCCCCGATTCCCGCCCGGTGCTCACCGAGGCCGACCACCGCGATTGTGCCGCCTGGCTCGCCCACCACCGCCTCGACTCCGCCCCGCTCGTTCTGCTCCAGGCCGGTAACAAAAAAACCATGAAGGGCGGCGACCGCCACCGCGCGTCCAACGTCGATTACTGGCCCGAAGAGCGCTGGGCTCGCGTCATCGCAGGCGTGTTTTCTTCGCTCCCTTCCGCCCGCATCGTGCTCTGCGGCTCACCATCCGAACGCCCGCTCGCCGAAGACATCGCCGCTCACCTGCCTTCCGCGGGAGATCGCCTTCTTATCGCCACCGACGAACTTCCCATTCCTCGGCTGCTCGCGCTCCAATCTCGCGCGCACAGTCTTATCTCCGTCAACACCGGTCCCGCCCACTCCGCCGCCGCGATGGGTTGCCCGCTCGTCGTTCTTTTCACCCGCCACGCTCATCGCGCCGCCGACCTCTACGCGCCCGTCGCTACCACCGCTCCCATCCGCATTCTCCAACCTTCGCCTTCCCAAAGCGACCTCACTCTCGCCACCATCACTCCTGATCAAGTCCTCTCCGCTTGGCACAGCCTTTGGTCTTCACCCTCCTGATCGCCCGCGAAAAATCCCTGCCAGCTCTATCGCCTCAATCCTCCTCCGTTCCGAGCAACATGCCCCTCCTTGATGTCACCGATCTGCGCACCCATTTCCACACTCGCCAAGGTGTGGTGCGCGCGGTCGATGGCGTCAGCTTCTCCTTGGAACGCGGTGAAACCCTCGGTCTCGTCGGCGAATCCGGCTCCGGCAAGTCCGTCACGTGCTACTCGCTGCTCGGCCTTGTCCCGCAACCGCCCGCCCGCATCGAAAGCGGCACCGCAATCTTTGACGGAATCGACCTCCTGCGCTGTTCGCCTGCTCAAGCTCGCGCCATCCGCGGCAAACGCATCGCGATGGTCTTCCAGGATCCGATGACGTCGTTGAATCCTTACCTTCGGATTTCCGACCAACTCATCGAACCGCTCCTCATCCACGAAAAAATTTCCCGCCGCGCCGCACTCGCTCGCGCCACCGCGATGCTCGAGTCCGTCGGCATCAACGACGCCGCGCGCCGCCTCCACCAATATCCTCACGAGTTCTCCGGCGGCATGCGCCAGCGCGTCGTCATCGCCATGGCGCTCATCACCAAGCCCGAGCTTCTCATCGCCGACGAACCGACCACCGCTCTCGACGTCACCGTCCAAGCCCAAATCCTCGAACTCATCAAAGCCACCCAGCGCGAACTCGGCATGGCCGTCATCTTCGTCACCCACGATCTCGCCGTGCTCTCCGGGATCTGCGATCGCGTCCAAGTCATGTATGCCGGCCGCATCGTCGAAACCGCCGCCACCTCCACGCTCTTCACGTCTCCACGTCACCCCTACACGCGCGCACTCCAGCACTCCATTCCCGCCCTCCAACCCAAAGGCGCCGCGCTCTACACCATTCCCGGCCTCCCGCCCGATCTCTCCAAACCGCTCCCCGGCTGCCCCTTCGCTCCGCGTTGCGAATTCGCCGCCGAAAAATGTTTCAACACCCCCGTCCAACTCCTCGAAACTGCACCCGGCCACTCGCACGCCTGCCTCCGCGCCCAACTCGGCGAAATCTAATCTCATCACCGATGAAGCCGCATCCACATCCATCTGTGTGCATCCGTGGTGACGACGTTCTCTCCCTTTCTATTCGTGTGATTTCGTGCCCATTCGTGGTTCACCTTCATGTCCGCACCTCTCCTCGAACTCACTGACGTCCGCACGCACTTCCCCGTCCGCCACGGCGGCACCGTGAAAGCCGTCGACGGCGTCACGCTCTCCGTCGCCCGCGGCGAAACCCTGGGCCTCGTCGGCGAATCCGGCTGCGGCAAATCCACCCTCGCTCGCACCATCCTTCAACTCGTCCCGACCACCGCGGGCACCGTCGTCCTCGAAGGCAAGAATCTCACGCGCGCCGACACCGCCACGCTCCACGCCGCCCGCCGCGACGCACAAATGATCTTCCAGGATCCTTACGCGTCCCTTAACCCGCGGCTCACCGTTTACGCCACGCTCGCCGAACCGCTTCTCGTCCATCGCATCTGCCCGCGCGACGAAGTTCCCGCGCGCGTCGCCTCGCTCATGGAGCAGGTCGGACTCGCCCAGCGTTTCATGCGCAAATACCCGCACGAGTTTTCCGGCGGACAACGCCAGCGCATCGCCATCGCCCGCGCCCTCGCTCTCGAGCCCAAGCTCATCATTGCCGACGAGCCCGTCTCCGCCCTCGACGTCTCCATCCAAGCTCAAATTCTCAATCTCCTCGCCGAACTCTGCCGCGCGCGAAACCTCACGCTGCTCTTCATCGCCCACGATCTCTCCGTCGTGAAACACATCTCCGATCGCATCGCCGTGATGTATCTCGGAAAAATCGTCGAGCTCGGCCCCGCTGCCGACGTGATCGATCGTCCCGCCCATCCTTACACGCGCTCGCTTGTGAGCGCGATTCCCACCCTCGCCACCGCAGCACCCGCGTCGCCGCGTTCTCGCATCATCCTCGCCGGGGATCCGCCTTCTCCCATCGATCCACCCGTCGGCTGCCGTTTCCATCCTCGCTGCCCCTACGCGATCGATCGCTGCCGCGAACTCGTTCCGCCCCTCGTCCCCGCCGCTCCCGCCCGCGAAGCCGCCTGCATCCGCCTCCGCGAAATTCCGCCGCTCTGAGGCGGCGCGCGCCTTCCGGCACTTCGCGAATCCTCGCCGCTCTCCCAGCGTCGTCGGCTTCGTTGATCGCCCCTTCTCATGGTTATAGACGACCCGCACTCAGGGTAACCCTGAATGCCTGTCACGAGGGAACTTATCAATTCCTTAGGTCACAATACCGCCCGCAGCCCGGCTCCGTCGGCACGCGTCCAGCGCTTGTTCGCCGTCCGCTACCAGCGGTCTCCGCGGCTGCTTCCTCCAGCTCCAGCTCAGCCATGTCACTCCCGGATTCGACGATCACCTTGTTGCAGGATGAAGCCTACCTTCATCTCTGTCGCAAAACCGTCGAAGACGCGCTCGGCCAGATCGCCGCGCAGCGCACCGAGGTCGAAAGCACTCGGCCTCCGTTCGGCATCCTCGCCACCCGCAGCACTCGCGAAGCTTTCCAAGCTTCGATGCAAACCGTGCTCACCGGCGAGGCCGCTCTGCGCAGCCGTCTCGGGAAAATCAACCTGCTCGAGAACGCGTTGAAATCTCGTATCCAGCGCGAGCTTCACGCGTTTCTCGAGCGGGCCTCCGCCGATTACGGCAAGAGCCGCCGGGTTCTTGCCGTAATCGATGCGTGGGAATTGCTGCTTCCGACTTACAACGAAAAACTCAAGGCCTTCGCGCGCGAGCTACGCGAAGCTTCCCAAGCGGTCCAATACCAAATCCAAACGTCGCCCGAGGACTACGAACGCCGCATCCGCTGCCTCGCCCAACTCCGCTTCGCCGCCGTCAGCCTCGACACGGCCGCGAATCAGATGGAGACCGTCTCGAAACGGATCGAGCAAGCCGGCGGAGCCCTCTTCAGCTGCGTCACTCTTCCCGAACCTCCGTTCATTCGCCAAACCGAATGGACCGATCGCACGATCAAGCTGATCGATTCCGAACTCGTCGCCGCTCTCCATCGCGCCGAATCCGGCGTCCGCAGTCTCATCGCCGACAATCTTGCTCTTCTTCGCGCCCACGCCGCTCGCGCCCGCAATCTCGTCGGCGATGTCGGGTATCACTATCTCGAGCACTATTGGAGCCAGCTGCGCGCCCACGCGCAGGAGCATTATGTTTCCGAAAGCGACGTCGACGAGGTCATCACCCGCCTCGAAGAACGCTACATCGCCGCCGATATTCAGCAGCGCATGCACGCCCTCGCCGAAGCCGTCGATCCCTACGGCTTCGTCCGGTAGGTTCGTCTCCGCGAGCCGCTCGCCCTCATTATATTGATCGACTGAACCCGACATCGCCGCGCGTGGCTCCCCTCCGCATTGCGGAGCCACCCCATGTTCCCCCACCACGCGCAAACCGTCGAACGCCTTACCTCCGCGTTCCAATCCGACCCCAGCGTCCTTGCTCTCATCCTCGGCGGATCGATCGCTCACGGTTTCGCCCGAGCCGATTCCGACGTCGACGTCACGATCGTCATCTCCCCCGCCGACTACCAACAGAGGCAGCGCGAGGGACGGCTCCATTACAACAACCGCGAGCTCTGCGCTTACGACGGCTACATCGACGGCAAATACGTCGATCTCAACTTTCTCAAACTCGTCGCCGCCCGCGGCAGCGATCCTATTCGCTACGCGTTCGAGGGAAATCGCATCCTGTTCTCCCGCCTCGACGATCTCGAATCCCTCCTCGCCGCCATCGTGCGTTTTCCCGTCGAGGAAAAATCCGAACGTCTCCAGCGCTTCGCCGCCCAGCTGCTCGCCTGGCGTTGGTATTACAGTGAATCGCTTCGCCAGCAAAACCGCTACCTTTCCTTCCTCGCCCTCCAAAAGCTCGCCCTGTTCAGCGCGCGCCTGATCCTCACCGAAAACGAGCTTCTATTCCCTTACCATAAATGGATGCTTCACGTCCTCGCCGCCGCGCCTCACCAGCCTGCCGGCTTTATCCAAAATCTTGATACACTCCTCACGTTTCCACCTTGGGAAACCGTCGACCGCCACGTCCGCAGCCTCCTCGCGTTCGTTGGCATCGACTTCGCCACCGCCGACGCCTCCTGGCCCACGTATTTCATGAAGGACACCGAACTCCGCTGGGTCACCGAGGAAGCTTGCATCGACGACATCTAGCCTCCGGCCTCGCTACGAAACTACATTCCGCGAGCAAGAAACTCAAAACCCACTCACCCGTCCACCCGTCTGGCCACTCGCACCACTTATGAAGTTACCCATCGCTCTCAGTCTTCTTCTCACCGCTTCCCTCCCCGCCGCATCGCTTCCGCCCCTGCCCGCTCCTCTCGGCATTCCGGCGCCTGCCGCAAAAACCAACGCCCCTTACTCCCCGCAACCGATCGTCGCCGGCGGCGTAATTGTCCCGCTCTATCCGTCCGACTCGCCACTCCTCAACCAGGACAAAATCCGCGAGCCCGAGGTCTATCAATTCTGGGGCCCCGTCACGCTCGGCGCCATCGTCAGCATCCATAATCCGTCTATCGAATTTCATCCGGGTCACGGTCAGCTCAACACCGGCGCATGCGTGATCCTCGCCGCCGGCGGCGGACACAATTCCCTCAATGTCGGCTCCGAGGCCGCGCCCTTCGTCGCTTTCTTTCACAATCATGGCGTCAACACCGTCATTCTTCGCAACCGCCTCCGTAGCGACGGCTACGATCCGCGCGTCGATGGCGTCAACGACGCCCTCCAAGCCGTCAAACTCGTGCGCGCCTACGCGAAAGAATGGAACGTCGATCCCAACAAGATCGGCATCGTCGGCTTCTCCGCCGGCGCCGAACTCGCCGCCTACGCTTCGATCCACTTCGAGGAATTCGACCGCACGCATGACGTCCCCGGAAACCCGCTCGCCAAGATCTCTTCCCGCCCGGACTTCACCGGCTTGATTTATCCTGGCCCCACGCCTTTCGCCCGCGGCGAAAAACCGACAATCCCTCGTTCAACTCCCCCGTCCTTCATCGCCACGCCCGGCTGGCGCGACTGGATCCACGCCCTTTGGGCCAACGAATACTTCACCGCCCTCCACCTGGACGGCGTGCCCAACGTCGAACTTCACGTTTACGCCCGCGGCCGCCATCCCGGCGACAAACCCGGCCCCGACGAACCGCCCGCCACCGGCGGTCTCGCCAACATGGGCGGCATCGCTTTCGGCACTTGGTCTCATCGCTTTCTCGACTGGTTCCGCGACCTCGGCTTCCTCAACAAACCCGGCGTCGAAACCCTCGCCGCCCGCGACGTCGCCGCCAACCTGGACCGCCAGCCTCGCCGCCCACGCTACTAACTTGTAGGGCGGGGTCTCCCGACCCCGCCGCCCTCCCGCCCTACAAAAACCGCGCCACCGCGCCGCGTCGCGCCGCGATATCCATCAACGGCTCCGGCCCGATCGTCCCGGTCACGACAACCAACTTGTCGTCGTCACACACCGCGACGCACACTTTCTGCGCGCCCGTCCATCCGCCCCTCGCCGGTGCAAACACCAGCACCTGCGTGTCGCCATCGCTCACCGCCACCACGCGCTCCCATCCGCGTCGTTCCATGACCGCCGCCGCAGACGCAAACATCTCCGGCGCCCGCTCCTCGCGTCCGCCAGCGTCGATCGTGTAAACACCGACGCTCGCATTCCGGACCGCGCGCAACGCCATCCGCGCGTCGTCCGGCATGTCCTTCACGAAGCTCAAACCGCTTCGCACCGCGCTCAACAACAGCGGTCCGGCCGACACTTGCACCTTCACTTTCGATTTCCTCGCCAGCGCCGCCACGACTTCATCGCGCAACACCACCGCATCGCGCGTCAACGTCACGGCGTTCACCACCGCTATCGCGAGCAGCGCGACACCCGCCGCGGCCAACGCCAGTAACCACTGCCACCAGCGAAAACGCCTTTCCGGCGCCGCTCCTGAGACGCGTGCGGGTTTCATCGTGATTGTCGTTTGGTGCGCGCCGTCCGCTCACGCCGACTTCTTCCGGCCTTTCAACGACAGCTTTGCCAAAGGTTCGATGTTCAATCCTTCACCGAGCGCCGAGATCTGCTCTGGCGTGATATTGCCGACCACATTCACGAACACCGCCTTGTCTTCCGAACGATCGATCACCGTTACCACCACGCCATCGATGCTCTCGTCTTCGCGCATCTTCACATACACCCCGACATCTTCCGCCTGCTCCGCCTCCTTCACCGTCACGAGCCTCACCCAGCCCTGCCCTTCGAGTTCGCTGCGGATCGCATCCACACGATCGGTCGTCTCCGCCTTGTTCGTTTCGTTGAAGCCTACGACGTTCACCCGCACGTGCTTCAAGCTGCGCAGGAGCTCCGCGACTTCCGGTTCTTCCTTATCCACAAAACGCGCCGCCAGCTTGATCAGCGGAGCATGCAAGTTCACCTCAACGAACTCGCATCCTTTCGCCGGCTTGAATTGGCCAAGATCGACATAGCCGGATTCAGCGGCACGAACACTCGTCGCCGCCAAGGCGACCGCGGAGAAAATCGAAACAAGAAAAAGACGACGTTTCATAAGATGACTGGGTTGGGTTTTGGTTGTGATCCACAGCGCGATTCGCGTGGCAGATGTCTCCATCACACGGCACGCGCCTTCAAAGTTGCACCGTCTCCAAAAATCCTCGTTTGGCCCGGCTCTTCCCGCGATCCGTAGATGCTCCGCGTTCGCGATTGCGCCCCCTTCATCGATCCTCCAGCGTCACCGGCTCCTATGGGACGCCAGTGGCTTCACGCAAAACGCGCCATCGTAAACCTGAAGAAGGGCCAGATGGTCGGGAAACTCGTCAAGGAAATGACCGTCGCCGCCAAGCTCGGCGGCGCCGACATCACCGCGAATCCCCGACTTTTCGCCGCCGTCGAAAAAGCGAAGAAGGCGAGCGTCACTCGCGACGTCATCGAGCGCGCCATCGCCAAGGGTGCCGGCACGGGCGCCGACAAAAGCTCGATGGAGCACGTGGTCTTCGAAGGCTACGCGCCGCACAAGGTGCCCGTCATCGTCGAGGTTTACACGGACAACCACCAGCGCACCGCTCCCGAGATCCGCGTCCTTTTCAAGAAGGGCGTCCTCGGCGCCGCCGGTAGCAACAAGTTCCTTTTCGACCACGTCGGCCTCGTCGAAGCCCACCACGCCGATCTCAACATCGATCGCGAAGCCGCCGCCATCGAAGCCGGCGCGAACGACTTCGAATCGCTCACGCACGATCAAAACGACGACATCCCGGCCGATCGCGCCGGCACTCGCTTCATCACCGAACGCACTGCCGTTCACGCCGTTTCCACCTGGCTCGCCCAAAACGGCTGGACCGTCGTCACCAGCGAAATCGGCTATCTCGCTAAAACTCATCCCGAACTCGACGACGCCGCTCGCGCCGAGGTCGGCGAATTTCTCCAGGCCTTGGAAGATCACGACGACGTCCAACGCGTCTGGGCCGCAGTCAGATAGCTTCGCCTCCGATAGACAGGCGGCCTCCCCACCGCGTATTTTCTCCGTGTTCCCTTGGGGCCAGCCCCTAGGAACCGCGACTTGGCGCTTCGGCACTATGCCATCGCCATGAAAATGTTAACCAAAGGACAGCAGGCCTGCGTGCTGGCTCTTCTCGCCGGTTCGCTCACCGCAGGTTGTTCCAGCACCTCTTCCAACACCACCCGCGGCGCAGCCGGCGGCGCCGCACTCGGCGCTCTCGCCGGCGCCGTCATCGGCAACAATCGCGGCAGCGGCAACGCCGCCTCCGGTGCCGCTATCGGCGCCGCGGCCGGAGCCATTGCGGGCGGCGCCCTCGGCAATCGCAAGGATCGCCGCGAAGCGCCCCCCACGTCGTCCAGCTATTCTGGATACGACGCCAACGATCCCGCCGTCACCAATATCTACGTCGAAGGCTCCCCGCCGCCACCGCCGCCCGCCCAGTCCGAAGCGGTCACTCCGCAGCCCACTTCTAACGCGGTCTGGGTTCCCGGCTATTGGTCCTACAGCGGCCGCAATTATACCTGGGTGGCGGGCCATTGGGAAATTCCACCCGCCGGTTACGACTCCTTCGAACCTCCCCAATGGCGTCGTCAAGGTAATGGCTACGTTTACGTGCGCGGCCATTGGCGCTGAATCAAACGAGGCCGACTAATCGAAACACGAAAAAGCCCGCGGACTTCCGCGGGCTTTTTCATTCCCGACTCTTCCGACTCACCGCTCCGCGCCTCGACCGCGGCCGCCATGACGCCCTCCCTCGCCGCGGTGTCCGCCTCGCATATCGCCGCTCGCGCTGCCGCCACCCGAACTCGGCGCCGAAAACCTCGGCGCGGAACGAGCTCCCGCATCGCTCCCGATCGAAGCCCTTTGCTCCGGCGCAGGAAATCTCCGAGGCGCGGGCGCCGCTGCAACTTGGGGCGCCACCGCGCGCGGCGCTCGTTCCGCAAAATGCCGCGGCGCTTGCCTCTGCCCAGGTTGCTGCTGCTGCACATGCCGGGTTCGCCCTTCGGGCGGTGCCCGCAACTCACGCCGTTGCCCGATCTCCGGCCGCTGCCGCATGTCCGGTCGCTGATTGATCTGCGGACGTGGCGTAGGCGCAGTTGCATGTTGCTGCTGCCTCAGCGTTCCCGCGGGCGGCGTCCCCACCACTCGCGGCGCGTTCGGCGTAAACTCCCGCCGCTGCCCGGGCCCGCGATTGCCATCGCGTTCTCTGTCCCGCCGCCAATCGCGACGTTCTTCGTTTCGCTGCCTCACCTGCGGCGCGCCTGCCGGAGTCTGCTGGACTCCAGGATTGCGCGCACCTGCTCGCCAATTCGATCCCGCGGCAGGCGGTCCGATCTCCCGCCGCTGCTGACCATCCCGGCCGAAATGATTCCTCTGCCCGTCGCGATTTACCTGCGGCCGTGAACCATGCTCCCGCCGATCCCAGCGCCGATTCCAATCATGTCGGGGCGCTCCATGATGCGGCGTTGGCCGGGCAATTTCCCGGCCGGGACGATTGAAGTGATTGTGAGGACTCCGATGGTGATAATGTCGACGGTGCGACGGCGTCCACGGCTTCCAATCGTGATGGAAGCGATGATGATGCACAAAACGATGGTGCCGCCAGTCGTGGTGATGCCGCCAGTGATGGCGATAGCTCGGATTCACCACGATCACGCGCCGTCCCCAGTCGCAATCGTAACCGAGCCACCAACCCACGCCGAAACCCACGCCAAACGTAATCCACGGATCCGTCCGATAAATCACCGGACGCTCAACAAAGATAATCTCCGGATCGTAACGCGGCACATACACCACATTCGGCTGCGCCGGCACGATGCGAATGTATTCTCCCTCGGCCATCACCTCCTGCTCCGCCGTGCTCATCAACAATCCCTGCGCTTTCGCCCTCGCCCGCACGCGCTGGATCGCTGCCATCACTTCTTCTGGTTTATCGAGATACGCGTCTCCCAATTGCCGCGTCCACGAAAGGTTCTCGTCCATCCACTTCACCACGTCCGGATAACGCGCCAACCCTTTCACGCTGTTGTCCCAGGGCTGCCCTTCGATCTGCGCCTCCGCGCCGCCTCTCTCCAAAAAACGCGCCGCCAGCACCACGTCCGAGCTCTCGATCGCCGCCGGAAGTATCAGCGCCACCAACACGTCCGGATACAACGCAATCGGCGCAACCAGTTGCTCCATCTCATCTGAAGTCGCCACCGCCGCAGCCGCCGCCGAAGTGGCCGTCGAGGTTTGGTCTTGGGCCCGAACAGCTCCGGCGATCATCACGCCGAGAGCGAAAAAGAGGCTGAGTGTGGTTTTCATGACTCGAAGGGGTAACCCGGTTGATGACGCCTCCGTGGCGATATGGTGACACCCACCGCGCTTACCCTGCCACCGTTCCGTTCCCCTCGCAACTTTCCCTGACCAAAGGTCGGGCGAGCCCGCCCCCCGCGAATTGCACACGTCTCGTCCCACACTCCCATCGGAACAGCCCCACCGGCCGGCCTTACTATCCTCGACGTCACCGCGTTAGAGCGATTCCTCATGTCAGCCTCCCGCCGCATTCCTCTCTCGGCATTTCAACTTCGGCTGCTCGCCGTGGTCGCGATCGTCGTGCTCGCCGGCTTCGCGCTCGCCGCCGCACCCGCCGTGCTCGTTGCGTTCATTGGCATCATGTTCGGCGTGTTTTTCTCCGCCCTTGCCCGCGGTGTGCAAAAGCTCCTCCCGCTCGGCTACCGCGCGTCGCTCGCGATCGCGATGCTGTTGCTCCTTTTGCTCGTCGGACTGCTCACCATCTTCGTCGTTCCCCAAGCGTCCGCGCAGGCTCGCAAGCTTCGCCAGGACATCCCGGTCGCTTGGGACAAAGCCCAACAACGCATCGCCGTCACCTCCTGGGGCCGCGCCCTCATCGACACCGTTGGCGACGAATCCAAGTGGATCCCCGAAGCCAAAACGCTCACCCGACGCGCCGCCGGTATTTTCACAACCGCCCTCGGTGCCGCCGGCGCCGCGCTCGCCGCAATCTTTCTCGGACTTTTTCTCGCGATCGAGCCCAACACCTACGCCCGCGGCGTCGTCAGCCTTTTTCCCCGTCATCGACGTCCGCGCGCCGCCGAGGTGCTCGATCAACTCGGCCGCGTGCTGCGCCGCTGGCTGGTCGCCAAATTCATCTCAATGGGCATCGTCGGGGTGCTCACCGGCATCGGCCTCTGGCTGCTCGACATCCCGCTCGCCCTGAGCCTCGCGATCTTCGCGAGTCTGCTCACCTTCATTCCCAACATCGGGCCCGTCATCGCCGCTTTGCCCGCCCTGCTTCTCGGCTTTGTCCAAGGTCCCTCGACCGCCCTCTACATCGCGCTGCTCTACATCGGCGTCCAAACCATCGAGAGCTACGGCATCACGCCGTTCATCGAACGCGAAACCGTCCTCCTTCCGCCTGCACTCACCCTCACCGCCCAACTCACGCTCGGCCTCATCGCGGGCTTCATCGGCGTAATTGTGGCCACGCCTCTTCTCGCCGTCGGCATCGTGCTCGTTCAAACTCTCTACATCCAGGACGTCCTCGGCGATTGCTCCCAATCCTCCATCGGCGACGCCAAATAGCGCCACGTTCCCGCCGACGCTCTCTCAGGCAACAATCGCCTTCGCCCCGGCCGCGCGCCACCGCCGCAACGCCTCTCCCGTCAGCGACCGTTCGCTCGTCTCAATCTCGTTTCGCGTCCCCGCAAACACGATCTCGCCGCCGTCGCGTCCTCCCCCCGGCCCGAGGTCTATGATCCAGTCCGCGAGATGGATCACATCCAAATTGTGCTCGATCACGATCACGGTGTTGCCGGCGTCGCGCAGCTTAAACAACAGGTCCATCAACTTCTGAATATCCACCCAGTGCAGCCCCGTCGTCGGCTCATCCAAGATATACAACGTCGATCCTTGCTGCCGCTTGCTCAGCTCCAACGACAACTTCAACCGCTGCGCCTCGCCGCCCGACAGCGTCGTCGCCGATTGCCCGAGCGTCAGATAACCGAGCCCCACCGCCTCCAGCGTCGCGAGCTTGTCGATCACGCGAGGGATATTGCGAAACAGCGTGATTGCCTCGCGCACCGTCATGTCGAGCACGTCCGCGATCGACTTGCCGTGAAACAAGATCTCCAGCGTCTCGCGATTGAACCTCCGCCCGCCGCAACTCGGACACGGCGCATACGCATCCGCCATGAACTGCATGTCCAACTTGATCACGCCATCGCCCTGACACCGCTCGCAGCGCCCGCCGCGCACGTTGAACGAAAATCGGCTCGCCTTGTATCCGCGCACTTTCGCCAGCGGCACCTGCGCAAACAAATCCCGCAACAGCCCCAGCAAATCCACATACGTCGCGGGATTCGACCGCGGACTCCGCCCAATCGGCTCCTGATCCACCTGCACCAGCTTCTCGAAGAAATCCAGGTTCTCGATGTGCCGGTGCTTTCCCGGAATCGTCTTTGCGCCGTTCAACTTCCGCGCCGCCGCCGCCGCGAGCACATCGTTCACCAGTGTGCTTTTCCCCGAACCGCTCACGCCCGTCACACAGGTCAGCAGCCCGACCGGAAATCGCGCATCGACTCCGCGCAAATTATTCGCCCGCGCTTCCCGCACCGTCAGCCACGCGCCGTCCGGCTCCTTCGTCTTTGCGTCTTTCACCACGCTCAATGTCCGCGCCAAATACGGCCCGGTGCGCGATTCCTTCGCCGACAATCGCACACACTCCTTTGGCGTGCCTTGAAACAACAATCGCCCGCCTTCCACGCCCGCCTCCGGCCCGAGTTCGATCAACTGGTCCGCCAGCCGCATCGTGTCTTCATCATGCTCAACGACGAGCACCGTGTTCCCGCGATCGCGCAACGCCACGAGCGTATCCAAAAGTTTCTGATTATCGTGCGGGTGCAGTCCGATGCTGGGCTCATCCAAAACATAGATCACCCCCATCAATCCCATCCCCAGTTGCGTCGCCAATCGCACGCGCTGCGCCTCGCCGCCCGACAAAGTCGAGTAATCCCGCTCGAGCGTCAGATACCCCAGCCCCGTCTCCTCCAAAAACTCCAACCGCTGCTCGATCCCTGTCACCACTTCCTTCACCGCGTCATTGCTTCCATGCTCCACCACCGCCGCCCGCGCCACCTCATGCGCCCCTTCCACATCGAGTTCCAAAAACTCCGGGAACGTCACCTCATCCTTGAGATTTGAACCTCGGCCCTTCTCTGGATCTTGGATCCTGGGTCTTGGAGCTTTCACCCTCACCGCTCCACTCCGCGCATTCAACCGCGTCCCTTTGCACTCCGGACACTCCCCCGCGATCATGAAGGTCGTCAGCCGCGCGCGGAACCCCTCGCTATCCGTGTGCCGCCAACTGTCCTCCAGATCCGCAATCACCCCGGGAAACGTCGCCGCCTTCGCCTCCCGCATCCGCCGCAGCTTGAACGCAAACTGACGTTCCCCCGCGCCAAACAAAATTGCCGTCCGCGTCTCCTCCGGCAGCTTTCGCCACGGCACATCCGGATCGAACGGCAATTGCTCCGCCAGCTGCTTCAACAGCGCATTGTGTTTGATGATGAGATTCTTCCCGCCAATCCGCCACGGCTTGATCGCGCCTTCCCTGACGCTCTTCTCCGGATCCGGCACGATCAACTCCGGCACAAACTTCATCTTTCGCCCCAATCCTCCGCAGGTCGGACACGCCCCTTCCTTGTGATTGAACGAAAAATGCCGCGGCGTCAGCCGCTCGAACACATCCCCGCAAATCTCGCACGCCAACGACTGACTCAACGCAATCTCCCGCCACGGCTCGTCCGCCTTCTTCTGCGCGAGCACGATCACGCGATCCTTCCCTTCGCGAAACGCCAGCTCCAACGAATCCGCCAGCCGGCTCCGTTGATCCGCATTCGCCACCAACCGATCGATCACAAGATCCACCGCGATTTCCTTCGTCCCCGCCGGAATCAACTTCGGCTCATCCAGATTCTTGATCTCCCCGTCCAGCCGCACGCGTTGAAATCCCCGCTGCCGCAACCGCGGTAGTTCATCTCTCAATACACTCGGCTTCGCCCGCATCGAGGGCGCCAATAAAATCACCCGCTCGCCCGCGCACTCGGTGAGCACGCGTTGCACATTGTCGTCCAACGACCGTTGCACCACCCGCCCGCCGTCTTTCGGACACCTCTGCTCGCCCACCAACGCCCACAGCAACTGCGCATAGTCCGCGATTTCCGTCGCCGTCGCGATCGTGCTCCGCGGCCCGCCCGCCCCCGTCCGCTGCTCGATCGCCAGCACCGGCGACAGCCCGTGAATGAAATCCACATCCGGCCGCTTCAGCTGCTCCAACACCTGCCGCGCCTGCGTCGACAGGCTCTCCATGTATTTCCGATACCCTTCCGCGTAGATCGTATCGAATGCCAGCGACGACTTCCCCGACCCGCTCGGCCCCGTGATCACCACGAGCTTCCCGCGCGGAATCCGCAGCTCGAGGTTCTTCAGATTATGCTCTCTCGCTCCTTTGATGTGAATGTGCGTCGCGGCCTGCATGGCTGGAACGCGCACCTTAACCGAAACCCCTAAGGATCAAAGCCGAAGTGCAAAAATTCGCCTCACGATCCCAAGACAGCGATGCAGTGGACGTAGAACCACGCACCGCTGCTCCGTTCATGAACGCCTCAACGCATCAATTCCGCCAGCGGCGCCTTCACCGCCTCCGCCCAAATCTCATACCCTTTCTCCGTCGGGTGCAGTTTATCGTGCATGATGTCTTCTGGAATCGTCCCGTCCGGCGCCAAAAACTTCTCCCCGATATCCAGGTAAAACACGTGCTTCCCGTCGTGCAGCTTCGCGATGATCGGATTCACGCCGAGCACCGTCTTCCGCATTCCATCGCCGGGATCCGCGCGCGGAAAAATCCCCAGCAACAAGATCTTCGCCGCCGGAAAACGTTTCCTCATCTCCAGCACAATCGCGCCCACACCTTCCGCGATCTCCGCCGACGAACAATACCCGCCATTGTTCGTGCCGATCATCAGCATGATCGCTTTCGGCTGAAAGCCCTCTCCTTCGCCATTCTGCAGTCGATGCAACACGCCTTGCGTGCTATCCCCCGAGATCCCGAAGTTCGCCACTTTCATTCCGCCAAAATAACGATCGAACACCGCCTTCCCCGCCACCGGCGGATTCGTCACGCCCGCTTGTCCCTCGTTTCGCCAGAAGTCCGTGATCGAATCGCCCATCATCAGCAGATCGATGTCGCCTTGCTGCGCCACCGCGACATTCGCCGCGTGCTTCGCTTTGAAACCCGCGAACAATCCCGGCACCACCGCCGGATTCACCCGCGGCGGCCGCACCGCAACAAGATCCGGATACTTCGACACCACGTCCTTCGTCCGCGCATCCGCCTGCGCGAGAAACTGCTCCAGGCTGGCTTTCGCGATCGCGATCTCCTCCTCCGTCGGCCGCGCAATCGCTACTATTTCCGGCACCGGCGCCGGAGTCGGTGCCGCCGGTTGCGCGGCGCTCCCCGACGCCGCTCCCGCCAGCAATCCGCACCAAATCAGCACCCGCCAACCAATAAAAGACTTCGAGGTATTCACCTCGCCGTTGTCCCCACCCCAAATCCTCAACGCAATCCTCAAAGCCCGCGCATCCTCGCCGTTCCTTTTATGTTCCCGGCTGCTCTTCCTTGTCCGACACCACCTCCGGCGCGGACAACGGAATCTTCGGCGACCACTTCGACCATTCCTTTTGCGGATCTCGCACCAGCTCGAACTCCGCCCCGTCCGGCGCCAGCGGCGCCAGCGCTCCGTCCGGCGTAACAAATGCCACTCCGCCCGACAGCAGCGCCTGCAACGACGTGCTTTTCAACTCCGCTCCCAACAGCCCCGCCTTGAACTCGAATCCGCCCGCATTCCAAAACCGCGTATTCGCCCGCACCAAATTCGCATACGGGCCTTCGACATGGATGCGCACCAGCACTGCCGTCGCATCGTCCGCCAGACGCGTCGTCTCCACGGTGCCGACTCGCATTTCGCGATAGTAAACGCCCGAGCCCGTCTTCAATGACCCGAGTTCGCTCGACCTCAAAATAAACGTCCTCCCTTCCTTCGGCAGCTCCGGCGGCGGCATCCGCTCCAAGCCCACAAATCGCTTCGCCAGTTCGCCCACCCCCGGCCGCACATTCAACCGCGCTCCGGTCAGCAGCGTATCCAAACCGCGTATACCAGCCACCCCGATCTCCGGCTGCACGATCCAGAACATCGCTCCTTCGCGTGCGATGCCTTCCGCCGACCGATCCAGCCGGACGCGCACAATCACCCCGTCGAGTTCCGGCTTCAACGTCACCGCCGTCACGCTGCCCACCACCACGCCTTTGTAATGCAGCTCGGTTTTTCCCGCCGCCACGCCGGACCCATCGGCAAACTCGACCTCGATTTCCGGTCCGCGATTTTTCAGCTCTCGAGCAATCATCCACCCGCCCACCGCCAGCGCCACCAGCGGCACGACCCATACGAGCGGAAACCGCGGCGCCCGACTCACCTTCACTGCCGGCGCCGTGCTCATCGCGCCGCCTCCGTCGTTGCATGCCCGCGCCACAACACCCGCGGGTCGAAGGCATGCGTCGCCAGGGCCGTCAGCACCACCGCCAGCGCAAACGCCGCGATCCCGCGCCCAGGTTCGATGTTCGAAAACACTCCGAAGCGCACCAATCCCGCCAAAAATGCCACGAGAAACACGTCCAGCATCGACCACCGTCCGATAAAATCCAACGCGCCATACACCCGCGTCAGCCGCCGCGGATCCCGCACTTTTCCGCGATGCGCCGCGATGAGCAGCCAGCCGAGTCCCGCGAGTTTCGCCACCGGAATCACGATGCTCGCGATGAACACGATCGCCGCGATCGCCCAAAACTCCTGCCGCCACAGCTCGACCGTCCCCGAAAAAATTGTGTCCGTCCGCGTCTGTCCCATCGTCCGCGTCGTCAAAATCGGCAGCACATTTGCGGGCACCAGCATCGCCGCCGCCGCGATCGCGAACGCCGTCGGATTCGCCAGCCGCTCCGTTCGCAGGCGCAACAAGCGTCCGTTCATGACACCGCCGCCTCCCGCGCGGGCACCGCGTTTTCCGCCGGTTGCAACAAATAGCTTCGCCACGCCAGCAGCAGCGCGAGCGACATCGCGATGTAACACCAAAAGCCCGCACCGATCGTCACGTCCACCAGGGACCCGAGTTTCGTCAACGCCACGAGCACCGCCAGCACCTGCACTTCCGGCATCGCCCAATACCCGATCGCCCGCGCCGCGCGCAGCACCGCATCGCTCGGCTCCGCGCCTCCGAACCGGACCCGACACAATTCGACCACCAAGACGATCAACACCGTCAGCGGCACCACGAGCCCGCACAACAACACCCACGTCCCGAGCAGCGGCATTCCGTTCGCCCACAATCCTTCGACCCCTGTCAGCAACACACCTTCGCGAAACTGCCCGAACTTCCCCGCACTCACAAAGGGCAGCATCAAGGCCGGTCCCGCGAGCAACAGTCCCGCCAGCGCAAACGCCAGCGCCGCGTCCGTCCCCCATCGCGACCGTCGCGCCAACACCGTCCCGCACCTCACACACAACGCCCGCTCCCCCGGAGCCAGCGGCACCGGCTGGTGAACCTGCCCGCACAAGGGGCAACTCAAACGCGTGGCGAGAGAGGTCATGACGAAGCGCGGGCCGGAAGCCCGCAGGGAAACGCAAATCGCCCGGCGAGCGACCGTTCGCAACGCCTTCGGTTCCCACGAGCCCGCACCGCCTCCGCTAGACTTTGCGCAGATAACGGCTGCCGCTCCCCGCGTTACGTTCGCCACCCCACCAACTCGCGATCGCCCGCTCGCGTCGCCGGCCGTTCAACACCTGCCCCACCCAGGTGGAGCGCACGAACAAATCATACGTCGCAAGCGCGATGCCCACCGTCGCGATCGATACGAGGCCGAGCTTCACCGTCCAGTGCAGCGCCACCTCCGCGATCGCCACCTGCAACCACACCACGATCGGCAGGTGCACGAGATACATCCAATACGACGAATCAGCGACATAACGGATCCACGGACGCCGCTCCGCGCACAACCGGCGAAAGATCCCCATCGTGAGCAACACCAGCGACCACATCATCGCCGCATAACTCAGCGCGAAACCCGCTTTCGCCGCCGTGTAGTTCGGATCCGCCGGATCGCCCTGCACCCCGCCAAGCCACAACACGCCCGCGATCCCCACCGCCGCAAACAGCCATCGATCCGCCCTCAACCGCGATAGCTCCCAAATCGCATTTCCTTGGCGCGCTATCAGCCAGCCGAGTCCAAAAAATCCCACATACACCGCCAACACCGGCCAAAGCGGCATCAGCGACTGATCCGGCGTATCCATCCCCCAGAATCGCATGAACCACAACGCCCCCGCCGTCGGCACTGCCAGCACCGGAATAGCGAGCCGCGACTTCGCCGCCCAACGCGCCACCGCATCCGCGCCCCGCATCATCGCTTCACCGCCCGCGCCCAACGCCCCCACTCCCGCGCGCACCGCGAGCGCCAACACCGTCAGTAGCGTGAGATAATAAAGAAACCACAGGTGCGATCCCGTGAAGATCCCCGCCGGCAGCGTCTCGAGTGTTTTGAAACCCGCCACGATGCTCGGCGAAAACTCATAATCTCCCCGCAGGCTCGCGCTGCCCATGAACCAGCCCGACACCAACAACGGGCGCAGCAAAAACCACCCCGCTATAAACGGCACCACGATTCGCACGAATCGTCCTCGCACGAACTCGCCCACGCTTGTCCGCCGCAAGGACACGCAGCCGAAGAATCCCGCGAGCAGGAAAAACAGCTCCATCCGAAACGAATGACTGATCGTCACGAAGGTCGCGACCGCCGCGCCCGTCGAAACATCCTGCACCGCCCAACCCATGAAGGTCGGCATGAACGAGAGGCTCGCATGAAACACGACGCCGAGCACCAGCGCGAAGGCCCGCGTCGCATCGAGATAATCGAGCCGCCCGGTGAAAAATGTATCCGCTTTCATGATATCGTTTTTTTCGGCGCGTGTCTCTGTGCGCCCTGCGATTTCAGCCCGCGCTCAATAAAACCCGATTTCGTCCACCTCGTAGGAAAACGCATCCTTCGCCATGCCGAACGCCACCAGGTTCACGCTCGTGATCGTCCTCAGATTCAGCGGCGTCTGCTCCGACCAAGCTCGCTTCATGTCCTTGAACGCCAGCCGCACTTCCTGAAACTCGCCGCGCTTCGCCGCCACCGGCCCACCCGTGTGGAAATCGAAATTCACCACGTCCGAGCTCGCGACCTGCACCGACAGCAGGCCTTTGTTCACCTTCACCCGCAGCCGCACGCCTTGATAAGCGCTCACGTCCTGCGGCTGCATGTCCGCCGCTAGCATCAGAGGAATACTGATAAACGCCGGCACGCCCCGTCCCGGCACCAGTTCTCCTTCAACCCTCAACACACCATCCACGCAGGTTAGCTTCGCCTGCGACCGACTGCCGAGATCCTTGTCGGTAAACAACAATCGGTCCGCGCCGTGCCGCTGCACGTCCGAGAAATCGTCGACGAGTGCCGGCACCGCACCATTCGCCGACATCGGACGGAGCGCGCTGAAAAGGATCGCGACGATGATCGTCACCTTCATCCAGCGACGAATAAACAGACTTTGAGAGGAGTTCATTTGGGTAGTGGTTTCTGAGGATTGATGTGAGTGTTCGCTCAGGAAGTGCCCAACGCCGCCCCCCGGGTGACAAAATTTCCGCAAAAACTTTCACCCTTTCTCGTGCAACCCCGCTCCCCCCTGCGCATTTCTCCACATTTCCTGTCACCTCTTCCTCCTTTCCGGGCACTTGAAGGCATCCCATAACATGCACGCTCCCCGCCCCATGATCCCCGCCCTCGGTCCGTCGGATGCCGAACTCGTCGCCGCCACGCTCGCCGGCGACCGGCGCGCCTTCGGCCAAATCGTCGAGCGCTACCAACGCCTCCTCTGCTCCCTCGCCTACTCCGCCACCGGGCAACTCAGCCAAAGCGAGGATCTCGCCCAAGACGCTTTCGTCGACGCCTGGCGCCAGCTCGCCCACTTGCGCGAACCCGAAAAACTCCGCTCCTGGCTCTGCGGAATTCTTCGCTTCAAGATCAGTCATCGGCGCCGCGCCGATGGACGCGAGCCCGTCCGACAAGCCGAGTCGATCGACGACTCCGCCGACTTCCTTGCGTCCGACGATCAACCCGCGCCCGACCTTGCCGCGCACAAGGAAGAACAAGCCCTCATGTGGAGCGCCCTCGAACGCGTCCCCGAAAACTACCGCGAGCCGCTCATTCTTTATTACCGCGAACATCGCTCCATCGAACACGTCGCCACCGCACTCGATCTCACCGAAGACACCGTCAAGCAGCGCCTCGCCCGCGGTCGGAAAATCCTGCAGGAGCAGGTCCTCGCCTTCGTCGAAGGCGCGCTCGAACGCAGCACGCCGGGCCGCGTCTTCACCCTCGGCGTCCTCGCCGCGATTCCAGAACTCGCCACGCCGGCCAAAGCTGCCGGCATCGGAGCCGCCGCTGCCGCCCAAGGCGGAATGCTCGCCAAGACCACCACGCTCGCCACCCTCATCACTTCGACCTCCGGGCTCGTCTCGGCCGTTCTTACCCTTCGGGCCAATCTCGACCAGTCGCGCACGCCGCGCGAACGGCGCGCCGTCGTGAAAATCACGATCGCTGCATTCACCTCCGCGATCGCCGCGTTCGTCGCACTCTACCTTCTCCGCTCTGCCGCGTTTCGCTGGTGGGAATATCGCGCCCTCTTCGCCGGCATCGCACAGGCGATCGCACTCGCTTTCATGGTGATCTGGCCGCTCGGGCTCGTCGGCGTCATGAAACGCATGCGCGCACTCCGCACTGCCGAACGCCGCGCCCATCCGGAATATTTCACCCACGCGATCGATCAGGTCGGTTCCTCCGCCGGCGAATATAAAACCCGCGCACGCTTCTTCGGCGTGCCTCTCGTTCACATCCGTTTCTCGTCGCCCGACGAAGGTGCTCCGCCCGTTTTCGCCTGGTTCGCCGGCGGCGACCGCGCTTACGGATTGGTCATGGCGTGGGGCGGGCTCGCCGTCGCTCCTTTCAGCATTGGAGCCATCTCCGTGGGCTTGGTTTCTCTAGGCAGCGTGGGACTCGGTCTGTTTTCTTTCGGAAACTTTGTCGCGGGCTATGTCGCCATCGGCGCCACATCGATCGGCGTGAAAACTTACGCGTGGCTCATCGCGACCGGCTGGGAAACCGCGCAAGCCGGCGGCTTCGCGCTCGCCCGCATCGCCGCCGAAGGTCCGGTCGCATTCGCCCAACACGCCAACGACCCGATCGCTCGATCCATCCTGGCCGACCCGCAGGCCGAGCAAAACCAAATGGTCTTCATCGCAATCCTTTCGTTGATCGCGCTTCTCCCCATCATCGCCTACTCCCGCGCCGTCCGCCGCCGTTTCGGCAAGTCCGCGCGCAACGCGTGAGCTTGCTCCCACCTCGTCGCGACATCTGATAGCTGCATGCGCTTACCCCGCCTGTTCATCGCGACGCTTTGCAGCGTTGCACTCGCTGCCGTCCTCTTCGCCGCCAACACACCCCACGAGATCGCCTCTGGCACGATCGCCGTCGCTCAGGGACGTCTGAGCGGAGTCAAAGGTGAAGATCCCGCGATCACCGTTTTCAAAGGCATCCCGTTCGCCGCCCCGCCGATCGGCGACCTCCGCTGGCGCCCGCCCCAACCACCGGCCCGCTGGGAAGGCGTGCGCAAGGCCGACACGTTCGGAGCGAGTGCCATCCAAGCCGATCAGCGTTCGCTCGGCCCGTGGACCGAGGAATACATGTTTCGCAATCACACCAGCGAAGACTGCCTCACGCTCAACATTTGGACCCCCGCCAGGCGTTCCGCCGAGCGCCGCGCCGTCTTCGTCTGGATTCACGGCGGCGCGTATTCCAGCGGCTCCGGCGAGGTGCTGCTCTACGACGGCGAAGGTCTCGCGAAAAAAGGCATCGTCGTCGTCACGATCAACTACCGCCTCGGTGTATTCGGTTTTCTCGCACACCCCGAGCTCACCGCCGAATCCCCGCATCGCGCGTCGGGCAACTACGGCCTGATGGACCAGATTGCTGCGCTCCGCTGGGTTCGCGAAAACATCGCGTCCTTCGGCGGCGATCCGAATCGCATCACGATCGCCGGCCAATCCGCCGGCGCCGGGTCCGTTCACCACTTGCTCGTCTCCCCGGAAGCCCAGGGCCTCTTCCACCGCGCGATCGCACAAAGCGGCCCGTGGCGCCGCTCCGGCGCCAGCCTTCCCCTCTCCGAAGGCGAGGACCAAGGCCGCGCGTTTTCCCGCGCCATTTCCGCGCCGTCACTCGCCGAGCTTCGAGCCCTGAGTGCCGAAGAACTTTTTTCCCGTTACCAAGCGCAGCCCGTGCGCTTCCGGCCGATCGTCGATGGCTGGATTGTCCCCGATCAAGTCACCGCCATTCACCAACGCGGCGAACAGATCGATGTTCCGCTTCTCACCGGCTGGACCGCCGACGAATCCAGTTCGCAAAAGGGCTACGGCGTCACGACCGTCGCCCAGTTCACCGCCGACGCCGCCAAGAACTATGGCGAGCGCGCCATCGATTTCACTCTACTGTATCCAGCATCCAACGACGCCGCGGCGGGCGAGGCCCAGAAACAAAGCCGTCGAGACGCCGCCCGCGCCGATCTCTACCACTGGACCACCCTGCGCGCGCAGAAAGGCCGGGCCAAGGACTGGGGCTACTTTTTCGAGCGCGCCATTCCCTGGCCCGAACACCCTGAATACGGCGCATTTCACTCCGGCGAGCTGCCTTACACCTTCAACAACCTGCGCCTGATGAACCGGCCCTGGAATGAGGTCGATCATCGTCTCGCCGAGGAGGTCTCGAGCTACTGGGTCAACTTTGTCGAAAACGGCGACCCCAACGGCCCCGGTCTCCCGCCTTGGCCCGACGACAACGATCAGCTGCTCCGACTCGGCCACACCACCGCGGCCGAGCCGGTGCTCTCGTCTGAGAAACGCGCATTTTACCTCAAGTAAACGCAAACGCGCACGCTCACGCCGCCTGCACCAGCGCGCCGAGCCGCGCCGTCTCTCGCGCGAGCTCGGCCACGCGTCGGATTTGCTCCGGATCCGACAACCGCCCTTCGTCGAACGACGCTCCGGTGGCATAGACAAATCTCGGCACGATCACGCTGCGAAAATCGAGCATGAGGCTGTTCGCAAATCCCATGATCGACATGTAGCTGCTCCTGCCCGCGGCCGCGCACAGGAAGCCCACCACCTTCCCTTCCCATGCATGGTTGCCGGTGAGTTCGATGAGATTCTTCAGCACCGCGTTGCCATCGTAGTTGTAGATCGGCGTCGCCACGATCACGGCAGTCGCCCGGTGGAGCAGCTCACTCAGGAAGCTAACGTGCGGATGGGCATAAGCCGACCCGGCATCGCAGAACGGCAACGTGTAGTCGCGCAGATCGACGAACGTCACGCGATGCCCGTCCGCCTCGAGCACACGCTGCGCCTCGCGCGCCATGATGCGGCTGTTGCTGTCGACACTCAGGCTCGCCGAGACAATGACGATCTTAGGCTCAGTAGGAATTGTGAGTTGATTCATGGTGAAAACGCCGCGACGGTAGCACCTCAAGTTAACTTGAGGTCAAGGGGTGCTCATGAAAAATTGCGAGGTCGCACACGAGTTGAGCGTCGGCGAATTGGCTGCTCGCAGCGGCGTCGCCGTCTCCGCAATTCACTTCTACGAAACCAAGGGCCTGCTCACGAGCTGGCGAAACTCCACCAACCAGCGCCGCTATCCGCGCGAAGCACTCCGCCGCGTCTCCATCGTCAAAGTCGCGCAACGCCTCGGCATCCCCCTTGCCTCGATCAAAGCAGCGCTCGACTCATTGCCGAAGGGCCGCACGCCCACGGATCAGGATTGGAAAAAACTCTCCGCCCGCTGGCATGCCGAACTCGAAGACCGCATCACCAAGCTGACGCGGCTCCGCGACCACCTCACCGGCTGCATCGGCTGCGGCTGCTTGTCGATGAAGCAGTGCCCGCTGCGCAATCCGTCCGACGAACTCGCCGCCCAAGGCCCGGGCCCTCAACTCATCGAACCGAGCGGAGAAGATTAGCGCCGTTGCTCCCGTGCGCGTTGAGCGGTAGAATTACCCCTCAGCGCCCCAAAAGAAAAACGCCCCGGCCTTCCGACCGGAGCGTTCGATGGATCCCAGCCTAAATCCCCGGCGCGTCAGAACTCGAAGGTGTTCGTGATCTGCCAGCTCATGCCTTCGCGGATGAAGAAGCTCGTCGCCTTCATCGGAACCGTTTCGCCCGCGGTCGGCGTGCCCGCCCCCAGCGCCGCGTAATCCACGCCCGCGGCGAGCGGCACGAGACGATTCTTTTCGCCGACGTTGAACACGTTCAGCTGAATCCGCCAGTTCACCTTGTCCGTCAACTTGCGGCGATAGCTGATCCACAGATCGAGCGAGTCCTCGCTCGGCGCGAAGAATGGCGCGTTCAGATTGATGCCGTAGGTGCCGTCTGCATCGATCATCGGCGCGTAAGCCAGGATCGACTTGTCTTCCCAACGATAACCGCCACCGACGCCAAAACCACGCAGCGCGCCTTCCGTGAACGTGTAGTTCGTGATGAGATTCGCGCGATACTTCCGGATTTCTCCCGCCGACTGTCCATTGACCGCGTTCACGCGCAGCCAATCCGAGCGGAAGAAGAAGGGATACGGCCCGACGCCGCGCAGGCCCGCCACATTCTGCGGCCACCACACGGGAGCGAGTCCCGCATCTGACGTCTGGAAGGTCTGGTCGACGAATTCGCCGACCTGCCGGAAATTCTCGCCCGGCACTTTATCGCGCACCGACTCCGTGCGGGACCCGTTGATCGCGATGCGCCAGTTCGCCGTCGGATTCGCCACGAACTCCAACTCGTAACCTTTCGAAGTAGAATCTTCCGTCGCCACAAATCCGGTGGGCGCGGTCACAATCGGCGTTTCAAGGCTGTCCGTTCCCCACGAGGTGTTCGCTCCCATCCAGGCGCGCACGAAATCGGGGAATTGCTCCTTGAGATCGCGTTCGAACTTCAACCATGCGGGGATGATTGAATTCTGCAGACGATTCACGTCGCCGCCCGAGGACGCGTAATCGTCATACGAGAAATCTCCGCGCAGATAACCGCGGATGATCGCCGGCGTGGACGAGGTCGGCCCGAGATTGTTGCCGAGCGCCTGCTCGAGTGCCCAGGTATTCTGCAGCTGGCCATCGGTCGAAGTCGCATTCGTGAGCACCGTTTCGTATTTCGTGACACGAAGGCTGTAGCGATCGTCCTTGGTCGAGATCATCACGCTCGCGTCTTTCGTCGTGCCACCCGGATTTGGAACGGGCAGGCCAAACGCATCGATGCGTCCCGCGAGCGGCTGAAAGTTTTCGCCGCGGTTGTAATAGAGGCGAAGGTTGAACGGCAGGAAATCTCGGTCGCCGAGCACGCGGTTCACATGCAGCATCACGCTCCAATTGCGCGTGATCGCCTCGGTGTTCGTGATCAACGCATCCGGGTTGTTGTAGTTGTAGGTTGCCGGATTCAGGTTCGCGCCACCTGTCGCAGGGTCCGCGTTCTCCTCACGATCCGAGGTCACAAACTCGTAACTGCGCGCCTTGTCCTTGCGGTAACCAAACACGCCCACGAGGGCGTGATCCCAAAACGTGCCCTGCCAGACCAATACCTTCGATTTCACTTCGAAGTCGGTCAGCGAGGCGCTCGCGGTGAGATAGTCCTCGGGGCTCATACCCGCAACCGTGCCAGTCGAATTCAAGGTCACATATTGACCCGTCGCCTCCGTCCATCCGCGGTAGTTCGCCGGATTTTCCGACTGCGTGTAGGTCGCGCGGTGCACGCGATCCGGATCCAAGGGATTATCCCACGGCGCGCCGGGATCGATCGAAGCATCCGCCGTCCACGTGGTATCGAACCAGCGGACTTGCTGCGGCCCACCGATGTTGTGCGTGAAGGACGACTCGAGAGTCGACACATTGAAACCCGTGGGCGACGCAAACCCTCGCAGATCGCCACTCACGTAGTAGCGAAATCCGGTGTTCACATCCGGATTCGTGATCGTGTTATCCGGGCCGAATAGCGCGAGCGTCGCCGGATCCCAGTTCGCGAACTGCATGCTCCGCGCATCCATCTTCCGACCTTCCTTCGAATATACCGCCGTCAAGCGCTGCTGCCCCAGCAAGCGCGCCCACCATCCGGAATGACGCTCGCTGAAATCGTATTCGCCGAAAACCTGGCCGCGATAGGCCTCGCGTTCCGATTTGTTTTTGTAGCTGCCCATGTTCCCCGTGCGGGCGCCGACAAATGCGCGGCCGACATTGGGATTGGGCGAACCGTCGTTCTCCCGCTCGTTGATGTCGATGTGCAGCGAATTGCCCTCCCACCCGAGCACCGTCCACATTCCGCGGCTCATCTCCTCGTTGAAGTAGGTGAGGTTGTAGCCGATCTTGTTGTCGAAAAACGTATTCGTCAGATCGAGCGTATAGACATCCCAGTCGCTCCACTCGCGCTTGTTGTCGCCGTCGATGAGCTTGTTGTGAAAATCGAAAATCGAGGGATCGGTGATCGTCTCGTTACGATACGCGCCGATCGCCGAATACGGCCGGCCCGCCGCGCCCGACCACGTCTGCACGCCCGCCACGCTCTGCAGTCCCGTATTCTGCGGAAACGGTCCCGCGCCGTCCGGACCCGCCGCGCCCGTAATGATTGCCCCGGTCGGCGTGCGCGCACCGAACGCCTGCGGACCGTCGCGTTGGAATATCACGCTGCCCGCCGAGTTCACGATGTAATCCACCGATCCGCCCGCACGGCCATTCACTAGCACCGGATTATAAATCCAGAGCGGATTCGGCCGCGCCGGATCATTGGGATCGTCGGGCGTAAGATCGGGCAGAGTTTCGCCCTGCGGATCCCGATAAAGATCGAACGTGCGCTTGCCGACGCCGCCCATTTCGATCGGGCGCCAAAACTGCGTGATGTTGTCTTGAGGCGTGACCTGGCGGGGCCGGTTCGACGAGATGTCGCCGTGCTCGTAGTTGGCGCTCACTTCGAAGAGCGTGCGATTTCGATTCAACGCTTCCGGAGCGAACTTGATCGCGCCGAACACGCGCCGATCGCGCGAAAACGCCGGCTTCTGCTGAAACTCGCGATCGTTCTCCAACACCGCGAGCCGCACCGCCAGCTGCTCCGGCAATACCTCTTGGTTGATGTTGAGCGAATACCGCTGCGAACCGTGCTCGTCGAACGTGGCCTCGATCTGTCCAAAGTTGCGAAACTCCGCCTGGTGAATCGCCGCATTGATGATGCCGGCCGGACTCCCGAGACCGAACAGGATCGCATTGGGGCCGCGCTGCAGATCGACGCGCGAGATGTTATAGCCGTCCCACGGGATGTCCGAGAGGAAGAAGTCTCGAGTATTATCGGCCGCCACCAAACCGCGCACGCGCGTATTCGCATTCGGGTTGGCGAAGCTGCCCTGCTCCGCGACATTGCCTTCAGGACCCGAACGATTCGCGCCGGAAAAATTCCCGCGCGGTCCGGCGACTTCGGTATTCACCGCATACGCGAGCACGGTCTCGTTATTATAACCGCCGATGTCCGTGATCATTTCCTTTGTCATCACGGAAATCGCAGAACCGATGTCGGCGAGGTTCGTGCGGATGCGCGTGCCGGCAAGCGTGCTGCTCGCCGCGTATCCACGATCCTGCGTCGCATCCACGACGAACGGACTCAGCACCACGACCTCGCTTCGATTTCGTTCTTCTGAACTTTCCGACAGTGCCTCTTGGGCCAACAGAGTCCCGTTCGCAGCGAGGACTCCGGTCATGCTAAGCGTATAAATGCTCCGCCGCGTGAAACGGCCGGGAGCACTCCAACAGGGTAGGTTCATAGGTGCTAGTGCAGGCTTGGGTTTGGGGTTAGGGAAACCAACGAAGCGCCCGCGCAAAAACGTGCGGCACCTCCACAAACACAACGCGTCGCCCGTTAAACCCGTTCTACATCTCCGGGCATCTGCACAGATTACTCCATTCCCCTACAGCAGCATGGAAGCTTCACCGTCGCGCACACCGGAGATTTCGCGAACGAGTCGATCTCGCCGGACAAGCTGCCCCCGAGATCCCTCTCAAGGGACCCAACCTCGAATCGAGACACGCTGCCTCGCGGGCTGAGTTGAAAGTTGAAGAAAGCGCGGGCCACACCCGCGCTTTCATCGAATCAAACTCCCGCCGGCACCGCCGCCGCAGTGCCACGCACCGCCTGCGCGATGTTCTGCGGATGTGCCTCCGCTTCGCCGCGCTCCGCGTTGAACTTCATCGACACGGTCTTCGACACGCCGCGCTCTTCCATCGTCACGCCATAGATCGCGCTCGCGGCCGAAACCGTGCGCTTGTTGTGCGTGATGATGATGAACTGCGACTCGCCCACGAACTTCTTCAACAGGTCCGTGAACCGGCCGATGTTCGATTCGTCGAGCGGCGCATCGAGTTCGTCCAACAAGCAGAACGGCGAGGGCTTCACCATGTAGAGCGCGAACAGCAGCGCGACCGCCGTCAGCGTCTTTTGTCCGCCCGACAGCAGCGTGATGCCTTTCAGCTTCGTGCCCGGCGGTTGCGCCACGATCTCGATACCGCTTTCGAGAATATCTTCCGTCTGGATCAACTCCAGATGCGCGCGTCCGCCGCCGAAAAGCGTGTGGAACGTATATTCGAAGTTCTTTTTGATCTGCTCGAACGTGACCTCGAACTGCTTCTGCGAGGTCTGGTTGATCTCGTCGATCGCCTTCAACAGCTCCGCCTTCGCCGTCGTCAAATCGTCCGACTGTCCTTTCAGGAAATCGAAGCGCTGCTTCAGCTCGGCGTATTCTTCGATGGCGACGAGATTCACCGCACCCATTCCACCGATGCGCGCGCGCAGGGCGTCCACCTCGGCCTTGATCTCGTCCCACTTCGTGTTCTCTAGCGCAGCCAGGTCCGCCTCGGTCGGCTCACCTTTCGGCGCCTTCTGCTTCCGCCGCCGCTTCACGGGTGCCGCCTCCGCCGCCGCCGGAGCGGTCGCGCCATCGCCGCCCTCCCCTGACGCGCTCGGCATTGCTTCGGCGCTGGGCTCGAGGCTCTCCGCTCTGGGCTCCTCCGAATCTTCGTCTTCATCCAGATCGAGCGGCTTCACCCCTTCCGGTTCATCATCCGACCGCCAGAGCAAATTTTTCCAATCCAGCGACGTGACTTCCGTCTGATACTCGCGGGTGACCTCCTCCGCGAGGAACTGCGCCCGCTGACGCGTCTCCGCAAGTTTGATCTCGTGCGAACTCAGTTCGTCGTGCGCTTCCTCCGATTGCGTGTGCAGCGACGACTGCGCGCCTTCGAGCGCGCTGATCTCGCGCTCCAGATCGATCAATTCCTTGCGCGCCGCTTCCACCTGCTGCTGCGACACGATGAACGTTTCGCTCAACTGCTCCGCGCGTTCGCGCTGACGCGCGCTTTCCCCTTCCAGCTCTTCAATCTGCACGCTCCACAACTCGATCTCGTGTTGCCGCTGAATCAAAAGCTCCGACAACTGCTGCCGGCGCCGCTCCATTTCACCGAGCCCGCGATCGAGCACTTCGACTTTTTGCCGGCGCTCCGCGAGTTCCAACCGCGCTTGCGCGAGCGACTCGCGCTTCACGTCGCGATCCGCGCGCAGTTCGTTCAAACGAACTTCGTTCGCCTGAATCTTCTCGCGCTGCGCATCCGAGGTCGCGGTCGCTTCCGCGAGTCCGGCCTGCGCTTTTTCCCAACGCGCGTGCGCTTCGTTGCGCGCTTGTTCGAGCGACACGAGTTCGTTCTCCATCCGCTGCACGCGATTGGAAACATCCTCCGCCGCCTTCACCGCGCTACGCTGTTCCGCCTGCACGGCCGCCAAGGCCTGCGTCGACGCCAGCACATCTGCTCGCCGCTGTTCGAGATTCTGCTCCGCCTCGGCTAGCCGGGCGTTCAACGCATCGATCACTGCCTTCTGCTCATCATGCGCTTTCTGATCCTCCGCGAGCGCCCGCGACGTTTCCCGCATGTCGATTTCGCGCTGCACGATGCTGTTCGCCGACCGCTTGGAGCTGTGGTGCCCGCCGTAGATGAATCCACGCCGATCCACCAAGTCGCCCTTGCGCGTCGCCACCGCCAAAAACGAAAACGCCGGATTCGCTTTCCAATAATCGAGAAACGCTCCGAGGTCGTCCGCCACGTAACATTCCTTCAATACACTGAACGCCGGATGCCCGGGCTCCATGTCTCCGAGCGCCGCCAAAGCCGGTGTCACTCCCGCCGGCAGTTCTGCACCGGACACCGACGTCTCCGCTCTGAGCTCTCCGACATTCAAGACCGCCGAGCCAATCTGCTCTGCATCCAACTGCGCGAGAATCCGCTGCGCCGTTGCGAGGTCGCTGACGCTGATCGCCTCTGCCGCCGCGCCGAGCAGCGCTTCGACGGCCTTGGCGAAATCCGGTTTCACCGCGAGACCGTGCGTGATCGGCAAAACTTTCGCTCCCTGCAGCGCGCCATCGAGCCGTCCTTGCAACACCGCTTTCGCGCCTTCGCCGAAGCCCTCCCAGCGTTCCGCCATCTGCTGCAACAAACGCAGCCGCGCCGTGCGCTGCGCCAGCTGCCGGTCAATTTCCTGCAGCTTCTTCTGCGCGTCTCGGAACTCGCGCGTCAAGTCCGTGATCGCCTGCTGCGCCGCCACGGACTCGTTGTTCGCTCGTGATTTCTCGGCGAGCGCTTCTTCCACGCGCGCTTCCAATTCGGCCACGACCTGCTGCGCGGCCGCCTGCTGCTGTCGCATGCTTTCGAGTTCCTGCGCCAGCGACTCATGCCGGTGCACGCTCGTCTTCTGGTCGACTTCGTAACCGGAGCAATCCGTCCGCAACCGCGCGACCGTGCTCTCCAGTTGCAGGAGTTGAAATTTGGCCTGCTGCAGCTCCTGCTCGAGTTTCGTCAACTCGCCTTCGACGATCGCGAGCTCGCGATTCCGCTGTTGAAACACCGCGTCGCTGCTCCCGAGCAAGCCCAGTTGCGTCTGCTTGTCCTGCGCTCCCGTGTCGACCTGCGCCGACACTTCCCTCAACTGCATCTCCAACTCATCGAGATTCGCCCGCGACGACCCTAACCGATCCTCGAGTCCCGTGCGCTTGATCTGCGCGAGGTTTGCCTGGTTTTCCGCCTGCTCCTTCTGCGAACGCACGTCGAAGACCGCCTGCTGCGCATCCTGCACGCGTTGGTTCAAACGCATCCGGCCGGCCTTCTTCTCGTCGAGCGCCGCCTGCTGCGTCTCCAAATTTGTCCTACGCGACTCCGCTTCCGCGCGCAGCCCGCCGACCTTGCCTTCGAGCTCCGCCAGTTGCGCCGCGAACTGCGCATGATGATAGCCGCTCCACGCGAGGCTCAGATGCTTCAAGCGGAAACTCAGCCGCTTGTAACGCATCGCCTTCGAAGCCTGGCGCCGCAGCGAGCCGATTTGCCGGCTCACCTCGCCAATCACGTCGGCCACGCGCGCGAGATTCTGATCCGTCAGCGTCAGCTTCTGCATCGCCTCGCGGCGCTGGCTCTTGTATTTCGTGATGCCCGCCGCTTCTTCGAATACCGAACGCCGCTCTTCCGGCTTAGACGAGAGAATCAAATCGATCTGGCCTTGCGCCATGATCGAGTAACTCGTCCGGCCAATGCCGGTATCCATGAAGAGCTTCTGGATGTCTTTCAACCGGCACGCCTGCCCGTTGAAGAAATACTCGCTTTGACCGTCGCGATGCACCCGGCGCGTGATCTCGATCTCGTGAAATTCGCTGCCCAACTGCTTTTCGCATTCGGTCAACAACAGCGACACTTCGCACATCTGCGCCGGCTTCCGCGTGTCCGCGCCTTCGAAAATGACGTCCTGCATTTTCCCGCCGCGCAGCGCCTTCGCGCTCTGCTCGCCCAACACCCACCGGATCGAGTCCGCGATGTTCGACTTGCCGCAGCCATTGGGTCCCACCACCGCCGTGACGCCCGGTTCAAATCGCAATGTGGTCGGGTCGGCAAACGACTTAAAACCGTGAAGCTTGAGCGCCTTTAAATACATGCGGGAAAGGAAAAGCCGGCCATTGAAGTCCGCCCCCTATGCCCGGCAACGGAAAAACCCGAAAGATTGTTCACAGAGAATTCCCAATCGCCCTCCGTCGCATCTTTGCACTTCACCACACGTCATCGCCACCAACCCCAAAAATCATGCATCTTCGTCCCCCGCTCTCGCTTGTGATCGCTTCGTCCCTCCTGACCGCCTCCACCTCCCTCCTCGCGCAACCTCAGCTTCCCGGCATTAGCGACGCGATGAAGACCTACATCGCCCAAAACGAAATCGCCGGTTCGGTCACGCTCGTCGCGGCCAAGGACAAAATCCTCCATCTCGAAGCCAACGGTTTTGCCGACGTCGCCACGAAGAAACCGATGTCCACGGACGCCATTTTCTGGATCGCCTCGATGACGAAGCCCGTCACCGGCGTCGCCATCCTGATGTTGCAGGAACAGGGCAAACTCCACGTCTCCGATCCTGTCGCGAGTTATATCCCGGAATTCGCCCACCTCAAAACCCCGTCTGGCGAGCCTGCCAATCTCACGATCACCCAGATTCTCACACACGTCTCCGGCCTGGGCGAAGTCCCGCAAGAGGCCGCGCGCGACGCCCGCACGCTCGCCGATCTGACCGCGATTTCCTTGTCGCAGCCGATGCAATACGAACCCGGCTCCCAATGGCGCTACAACCAAGCGGGCATCAACACCGCCGGCCGCATCGTCGAAATCGTCAGCGGCCAATCCCTCGACGCCTTCCTCGCCCAAAATCTCTTTGAGCCGCTCGGCATGAAAGACACGACGTTTTATCCGATGGGCGCGCAGCTCGAACGCATCCCGACACCTTATCGCAAAGACGACACGACCGGCGAACTCGTCGCCGTCCCGCAACGCCGCGCCCTGGGTTCGCGCGATTTCCCGCCGCTCGCCAACGGCGGCCTCTACTCCACCGCCACCGACTACGCGCGTTTCACGCAAATGCTCCTCAACGGCGGCTCGTTTAACGGCCAAAAATTCCTCAGCGCCGGAACGCTAAAATTCCTCAACACCCCGCAAACGCCGGCCGAGATGCCCGTAGGCTTCTTCCAAAACGAACGCTGGGGTAATCGCGGCAAGAACTACGGCTGGGGCCTCGGCACGTGCGTTTTGAAAACCCCGCACGAAGGCGTCGCCGAAGTGCTCTCGCCCGGCACTTACGGCCACGGCGGCGCGTGGGGCACGCAGGCCTGGATCGATCCCGTTAAAGGCGTCGCTTACATCATGCTCGTCGCTCGCGCGAATCACCCGAACAGCGACGGCAGCGATTTCCGCCGCGCCTTCCAAAAGGCCGCCGCCGCAGCCTTGGCGAGATGATGTAGGCGGGGTCTCTCGACCCCGCCGTCCGCAGGCTGTTCGTGAAATGCGGCCGGGGTCAGGCGAGCCCCGCTCGACCTCCGGCATCTTGCGAACCGCCGCACCCGCGTTAACGCGTGTGCTGCATGCCCGCCGCCACGCCTTCCGCGTCCTCCTGCGAGATCACTGCCGAAACCCGGCGCTATCTCCCGTGGCTGGTCGCTGTGGCGCTGTTCATGGAGAACCTCGACGCGACGATCATCAACACGGCCGTCCCTACGATGGCCGCGAATCTCGAGGTCGCCCCGCTCAGCCTGAAGTCCGTTCTCACCAGCTACACGATCTCGCTCGCTGTTTTCATCCCGATCAGCGGCTGGCTCGCGGATCGTTTCGGCACCTGTCGCGTGTTTCGCTGGGCCGTCACTCTCTTCATGCTCGGTTCGCTGGGCTGCGGACTCGCGCCGGATATTCACACGCTCGTCGCCGCGCGAATCCTCCAAGGCATCGGCGGCGCCATGATGACGCCCGTCGGCCGGCTGGCTTTGCTCCGCGCCTTCCCTCGTTCCGAAATGCTGCGAACGATGAACTACGTGGTCATCCCCGCGTTGCTCGGCCCCTTGCTCGGCCCGTTCACCGGCGGACTGATCGTGCATTGGTTTTCGTGGCGCGTTATCTTCTTCATCAACATTCCTCTCGCGCTGTTCGGCCTCTGGATGATCCGGCGCCACATGCCCGATTTCCGCGACGAACACGTTGCTCCGCTCGATCGCACCGGCTTCGTGCTCTTTGGCGCCGGCGTCGCCTTGCTTTCCTACGTCCTGGAAGTCTTCGGCGAACACACGATGGCCTATGGGCCGATGACCTTCCTCGCGATAACGTCGCTCGTGCTCCTCGCCGCTTACTACTGGCATGCGAAACGCGATGACGCCCCGCTCCTCGACCTCTCGCTTTTCAAACTTCGCACGTTTCGGCTTTCCGTCATCGGCGGCTTCGTCACCCGCCTCGGCGTCGGGGGCATGCCGTTTCTCCTGCCGCTGCTTTATCAACTTGGACTCGGCTTCCCCGCGTGGAAAGCCGGCCTGCTCACCATGCCCCAGGCACTCGCCGCGATGGGCATGAAAATCATCAGCCGCCCCGTGCTCGCGCGTCTCGGGCATCGCAATATCCTCCTGAGCAACACCATTCTTCTCGGCCTCACGATCATGGTCTTCACCCAGATCGATCGCGGCACACCGGTCTGGGCAATTCTCCTGCTCAGCCTCACGCAGGGTTTCTTCTCCTCGCTCCAATTCACGAGCATGAACTCGCTGGCCTACGCCGACGTTTCCGACCGCGCCGCCAGCAAAGCCAGCAGCATCGCCAGCACTGCACAGCAACTCTCGCTCAGCTTCGGCGTCGCCATGGGTTCGCTCATCGCGGGTTGGTTTCTGGCCAACATCGATCGCGACAATCCCACCGAATCGATTCCCGCCCTGCACAACGCCTTCTTCGTGCTCGGATGCATCACCATCCTCTCCTCGCTGACCTTCTGGGGCCTGCATCGCGACGACGGCAACAACGTGAGCAATCGCCGACGCCGCGGCAAAGCCGAGATCAACCTCGGCGGCGACGCCACGGAACCCGTCGGCGCGTAATCGCTGGTCCGGATTTCAACCACAAAGAAACAGAAGCACAGAGAAAACTGACCGGATTTCTTCGTGTCTCTGTGTCTCTGTGGTGAAGGATCGGATACATTACTTATGATCCCACGGAAGATGCACGGCTAACCGCGGATACTTCCAGATTCGCACCTCATCGAACATCTTCCCCGGATTCAAAATCCCGTTCGGATCCAGCGCGTGTTTCACCGCCCGCATCGCCTTCACCTGCGCCGGCGAATGCTGCACCCGCAAAAACGGCGTCTTCGCGAGCCCGATCCCGTGCTCGCCCGAAATCGCGCCACCGAGCGAAACCACTTTTCGCATCAATTTCTCCACCGCGATTTCCGCGCGCTTCGTCTCCGCTTTGTCCGCGCGATGATACATGATGTTCACGTGTAGATTTCCGTCGGCGAGATGCCCAAACGTCGGAATCGCCAGCCGCGATGACGCTCGCAGCTGCGTCAAGAACCGCATGAAGGTCGCGTAATGTCGCATCGGCACGACGATGTCTTCGTTCAATTTAGCATCGCCCAGTTCGAACATCGCGCCCGAGCACTTCCGTCGCACCGCCCACAACTGCTCGGCCTCGGCGCGATCCTTTGCCACCCGATGCGCCGTCGCATTCTCCGCCGCCCACGCGAGCGCCGCCGCTTGTTGCTCCGCGACCTCCGCCGCGCCGCCCGCAAACTCCAGCAAGATCACCGGCCGTCCCGCCTGACCGGCGAACACCTCCTGCCGCGTCGCACGTTCCGCGCACATCACGCTTTCGCGATCGAGAAACTCGCAGATCGCCGGCTGCACACGGGCATGAAACAATTTCAGGATCGCATCGATCGCGTGCTCTTCATCGCGAAATGAAGTCAACAGCGTCCAACGCGCCGCCGGTTTGGGAATCAACTTCAACACCGCGCCCGTCACCACCCCGAGCATCCCTTCGCTGCCGATCCACAAATCGCGCAGATTGAAACCCGCCGAAAATTTCTTCGTCGCCGTGCCCCACTCCACGAATTCCCCCGTCGGCAAAAAACCTTTCAACGCCACGACAAAGTCGCGCGTCACGCCATACTTTCCGCCGTGCATCCCGCCGGCATTGCACGCGATGTTGCCGCCGATCGTGCAATACTCCCTCGACGAAGGATCCGGCGGATAAAACCAACCGTCCGCCTCGGCCGCCCGCTGGATGTCCGCCACTTTTGCTCCCGCCTGCACGTGCGCGAGCCCCGCCACCGTATCGATCGCGATCTTGTTCAACGGCAGCATATCGATCACCCACCCGCCACAGACCGGCGCCGCCGATCCCATCAAAGTCGTGCCGCGTCCGCGCACCGTCACCGGCACACCCTGCTTGTTGGCTAGCGCCAGCGCCTCACCAATGTCCGCTTCGCGTCGCGGACGAATCACCGCGTCAGGCATGAACGAGATTTTGCTGCTGTCGAACGACGCATCGAAACGCGACTGCTCGTCCGTGGCAACGATGCGCGCACCGAGCTTGCGCACGAGTGCTCGAGTCGCGGCGGTGTAGGTTTTCATGAGTCAGACAAACCAACAAAAACCCCAACGCCCGCGCGAACGATTTCTGTCGCAGCAGGCACGGAGGCCTCCCGCTACCCTACCCCGCCACCTGTGTCGCCAGATCGCGGCATCCCTTCAAATCCATCTTGCCGGTGCCTAGCATCGGAATCTTTTCCACCTTTCGCACGATCCGCGGCACCCAGAGATTCGGCAGCCCAACGGCCAACAACTTCGACCGGACTTCGTCTGGAGTCACATCCTCGGTCGTCAACAACACCAGCGCTTCACCCTTGGCCGGATCCACGATGCTCGTCACCGCTAGCGTGGGTTTCTCCGCTTGGTCCCAGTCGAATACCTCGATGAGTTGCTGCTCGATCGTCACATGCGGCACCATCTCACCTCCGATCTTCGAAAACCGCGACAAGCGCCCTTCGATGTGGAGAAAGCCCGCTTCGTCGAACCGCCCAACGTCGCCCGTCACGAACCACCCGTCGCGCATCGCGGCGCGCGTGCGCTCCGCATCGTTCAGATATCCCGGAAACACATTTGCGCCACGCAACCACACGATCCCCGTCTCGGTGATCGGCTTCAGTTCGCCTGTATCCGGATCTACGATGCGCGCCGTCATACCCGGCATGAGACGCCCGACGCTCCCGAATTTCTTCCCCACCTGCGGTTCGCCGGTCTCGGTCACGATCGGCGGATTCGGCTGATTCACATTCGCGACCGGCGTGGTTTCGGTGAGTCCGTAACCTTGCAGAATCTCGACGTGGAAGCGCTCGAGAAAGTGATGATAGAGATCGTCCGGCAGTTTTTCGGCTCCCGCGACTACGAGTTCCAACGACTTCAATTCCGCCGGCTCGGCCTTCTTCAACAACGGCCGGATAAAAGTCGGCGCACCGACGAGCACCGTCACGCCGTCCTCGGAAATCGCGTCCACCATCTTCCTCGTATCGAGTGGGCTCGGGATGGTCACCATCCGGCAGCCACGCAACATCGGATACCAAAGCGTGACCGTGAATCCGAAGCTGTGAAACAGCGGGAGGCAGCCAAGCAGCGTTGCACTGCGCGGCAGGATCGACAGCGAGGAAACCTGTGCGCAGTTCGCGAGGATGTTGCGATGCGTGAGCACCACCCCCTTCGGCTCGCCCACGCTTCCGCTGGTGAACAGCAGCGCCGCTTCGGCCCGGTCGCCGACGTGCGGCAGCTTCAGCAAACTCGCGAACCATTGGTTCGGCAGCAGATGAGCCGCGATCAACCACGGCAGGATCGCCTTCTTGCCGCCTGCGGCCTCGATCTCTGCGCGGAGATCACGCGTTTTTTCCGGCCAGGGAAATGCCGGCACCTTTGCCTTCACCGCCTCGGCCGAAATCACCGTGCCGATCTCGCCCAGCCGCAAGGCCGCTTCCACCGCCGCGCGCCCCGCCGTGAAGTTCAAATTCACCGGTGTCTTGCCCGCACAAATCACGGCGAGATTGGCGATGAACGCTCCCGCGCCCGGCGGCAGCACAATCCCGACGCGTTTCTCTGGAATCGTCGCGCGTATCCGTTTCGACAACACGGCCGCCACCGCCAGAAGCTGTCCGGCTTTCACCGGCTTTCGTTCCGCCGTGCGATCGACCACCTCGACGTGTCCCGGCCGCCGCGCGAGGGCGCGCACCACTTCGCGCGCAAGATTGCGTCGCAAAGCGGGTCGCTCCTCGAATGCGACCGCGCCCAAATCCAACAACGCCAGGCGCGCCGCCGCAGGAGTCGCCTTCTCCGGCGGAATGGGCGCGCCGAAGGCGACATAAACGGGCGTGGGTTTCAGTCGCGGCGATTTCCAGAGGTATTTATTCCCCGCAAACGAGAACACCGATCCCCACAAGCCGTCGATCGCCGCCGGAATCACGGGCACATTCGCCTGCCGCGCCATGAGTTCGAAGCCGCGCTTGATCTCCATCAGCTGACCGGTGCGCGAGATGTGTCCTTCGGGAAAAACGCAGACCACCTCGCCGGCCTTCAACGCCCGCACCGCTCGCTTGATCCCTTCCATCGGCTGCTTTGCGGTGATCGAAATCGTCCCGCTCCAGCGGAGCGCGAGATCGAAGAAGGGATTTTCGTGCAAGCCCTTGAAACCCACGAACCGGATACGTCGCGGACACGCGAGCTGCAGCACGATCGGGTCGACGTAGGAGAGATGATTGGCGATCAGCAGCGCGCCGCCCGACTTTGGCACATGCTCCGCGCCTCCGAATCTGACGCGATACAACGCGCGCGCGATGAAGGCGGCAACGAGCTCAATGGGGTAAGGCAGATAAGAACGTCTGCGGAAGAGCGGGGTATTGACCATCGCGCGGTGAGGTATGCCGGCTGAGCTAAATCAGGATTTCAAAGTATTTCTTGGGAGGTTGAACGTCGATGTGCGATCGCGCCCAACCGCAGATCATCGCCGGCGTGTCACTTCATCGAGCGCGAACCAAAGACGCCGCAGGTTTGGCAAACGTAGTCACGACACGGATCGAATCGCGTCCCGCCAGCTTCGCAAATCCGCCGCGAGAAGTCCGAATCCATGCGGAAAATCGGATTCGAGCCGTCGAACGTCGGCGCGGTGCCTTTGCACTTCCTCGATCGCACGCTTCGTCTCCAACGGAAGGCCCGGCCGATCGGTGCCATAAACGCGCCATTTCAATTCGCGCCGGGTGTAAGGCGGTTTACCACGCTCGCGTCCCTCGATCCAAGCCGCTTCAGAAACAGAATCGTCCCGTCCGCAGAGATACCAGGCCTCGACCGCGGGCACGGCGACGCCGATGCCGCGCAACACGCGTTCGCGCCCGCGCGCGGGTGGCAGCTTTTTTGTCGCACGGCGAAATACGGCGCGCAACTGGCAGAGCCGGCAAAGCGGATGATGATAATCGGGCGCTTCGTGCGCTTCGGTGTGAACCACCGAGTCGTCGGCATCGACCACCACCACCAAGCCGTCGGCATCGGTGTTGAAATGAAGATGCCGCACGATCGCGGGCAAAAGTTGGGCGACGTTCGGCCAGCCCCGCGCGCGCAGCCCAGCCTGCACCTGTCGAATGGGTTCGCCGAGCACCGCTTCCACCAGCACGCGGACCGCCGCCTCATCCGCCGGAGATTCGCTAAGCAGCGCGACGTTCATCGGAAGGTAACACGAAGGAAAGGCACAGCTGACGATCGCCTTGGTTTTCCATTCGAGCGCGTCGTATCCATTCCCGGCTAACTCCTTTCCTCCGGCACGCCGCCAAGGATGCCGCTGAACCACAGATCGCCCAGCGAGCCGCCTGCAACCAACTCGGCGATATCCCCGCGATCGGCCAGCCGCTCGAAGTGAGCTTCACGGCCCCGTTTTTGAGCGAGGATGATTTCCTCGGGATGGTCGCGAAACAGATCGAGCAGATAAGGCGAATGCGTTGTCGCGATCACTTGCACCGGCTGCCGCGCGAGTCCGGACGACTCCGGATAAGCCAGCCGGTAGAACGCGTCGCGCACTTCGCGCAGCATGCGTGGGTGCACACCGCGGTCGATTTCCTCGATGCAAATCGCGGAAGGCGGCTGCGGCGAGAACGTGAGCGCGAGGATGGCCAGCACGTGCAACGTCCCTTGTGACAGGTTCGCAGCATCAACGACTCCTACTTCTCCGATCAACGTGAACGCCAGCGACACCGATCCGTCTCCGCGCGACTCCAGCGAAAACGCCGAGTATTCGGGAAAGAGCCGCAGCGCCTCGGCGACAAATGTATTGTAAGACTCCGGATGATGCGCGCGCCAATGCGCGAGCACGGCGGCGAGATTGGAACCGTTCTTCTTCAGCTCATCGCCTTCCGAGAGCGACGAGGGTTCCGCCATCGCATCGGGATCGAACACGAAGCTGCGAATTCGAAGAATCTCGCGATGGAGACTGGGCCAGCCGGGATCATTCGGCGGAGTCACGTGCAGCGCGTTGCACATCGTCGCATCTGCGCAGGAGAGTCGAACCTCGATCGTATCGTGCGGCGGACGGAAGCGGAACGTCATATCCGGATTTCCGGCGGGCGAGATGGCCGACGGGGCGTCGGTGGCGGTGAGCCGCGCGAGCGTGCGGAGGTGCAACAGCGACTCGATCAGGCTGGTCTTGCCGCTGCCGTTCGGACCGAGGACGAGGTTGAACGGTTCGAGCTGCACACTCGCATTGCGCAACGCCTTGAAGTTTCGAAATGCGACCGACGCGATCACGGCAGCGAAGATGCGCAGCTCGCGGGCCGAGAGCAAGGTGCCTCTGCTCGAGGAGGAACGCGTGAGCGGCTCGGTGCGAACGATGCGAAGCGCTCTACACGTTTCATTAGAAAACAAAAAAGCCCGACGAGGAACGTCGGGCTCGAGAAGTTCGCTAGAGACGGAGCTTACTCGAACTTGGAAAGTTCGCTCTCCGTCCAGGCGCCGCGGGGTCCATCAGCTTGCAGAACCGCTCTGACCTGATCGGTCGTGATCGGCTCAGCCGCATTGCCCCAAGAAGCGCGGATGTAAGTCAACACGGCAGCGAGACGCTCCTCGTTCCAGTTGTAGCCGCCACCGGGAACGCGTGCGAACGCCGGCATCGGCGCCGCGCCGTATTGCTGGCCTTTGACCGTGATCGGGCCCTGCAGACCGTGCGCAACAACGCGGATGACGCGTTCGGCCGAGCCGGTGACCCACTCGGATTCCGCCAGCGGCGGATAAATGCCGGCCACGCCAAGACCGTTCTGCTGGTGGCAGGTGGCGCAAACGGTGTCGTAGTTGCGCTTGCCGAGCACCATCGGATCGATCTTGGGAGCTCCGGCGTTCGCGGCCACCGGCGGAGCATCTTCGTTGAAAACGTCGGCCTTATAGCCGCCGGCGAATTCATTGAGATAGGTGCCCGCGTAGAAGATGATGCCGCTGAACACGAACAACAGAATCAGCGGCGCCATGCGGTAGTGACCGCGATCGTCGGGCTTGGGCAACAGCTCGGTTTCGTGCGCCGCCAGGAGGCTGTCGTCGGACGCGCCCGGCTGCTCGAGACGGGGATCGTGTTGATCGCTCATTGCTGCGCGCCCTCCTGCGCCGGCTCCACAGGCCGCGCTTCCGGATATTCGTAAGTGTGATTCAAGCTGAGAAGATAAGCCACAAGCGCGCGAGCACGCGGGGCGGGAACGACTTCTTTTCCAGCGGGAGCGGCGAGATTCCCCGTGAGGCGAAGCGCGTGATCGGACGGCTGGCGGTCGGCGATCGAGCGCTCTTCAAAGAGGAACTTGTAGGCCGGCATCGTGCCCGCGCCGGTGTAGAGAAGGTGGTAGAGATCCTCCGCATCGTAGGGAGCCTTGCGGGCACCCAGATTCGCGAGGTCGGGTCCGACGCGACTTTCGCCGAGTTGCACGCGCATCTCGAAGATGTAGTCGCGGGCGACACTCTGGTGATCGCCCCAGCCGCGCTCTTTGTCCGAGCCGAAGCCGGGACGACGAACTTGCTGCGTGTGGCAGGTCGCGCAGCCGAGGTCGTCGTAAACCAATTGGCCTTGTTGCGAGATGCCCGAGTGGCGGAGCGGGAAGGCCTTGCCCTCCGTCTCATCGACGTAAGGGCGCAAATTGCCCAGCTGCGCATGCGAGCCGAGCACGACGCCCGCCCAAGCGAAGAGCGCCGCGCAAAAAAGTCCGAGGAAGAAGAGGAATCCGTTTCTCATGTGGCAGACGCCTCCATCGCAGCAGGCTCGCGGAACAACGGAGCCGCGGTTGCGGCGGGCTTGGTCGCGAGGAGACGAACGAAGTGATACAACAGGGCCGCGTTGCCGAGGAGCATGACGGCCTGACCCGCGGTCGCGAGAAGGAGCCACGGGCGGGTCGAGTTCGCGACGTCAGCGAACGAAACCGCAGCGTCGGCGAGCGCCCCACCCTGCACAAAGCCGGCGGTCGCCAATCCGGCGACCAATCCGATGGTGCCGATCAAACTCGCGGCGAAATGCGCGCGAATGAGCGCCGTCGACGGCCAAGGCTGGTTGGCGATGCGCGGAACGAGGAAGTAGATGCCACCGAACGCGATCAAGGTGAACGCGCCGCTGAGTGCGAGCTGCGTGTGCGCTTGGGTCATCCAGGTAAATTGCAGCGTCTTGGCCACCACGCGGAGGGACGTCACGGAATCCGCCAGACCGCCGAGCAGATAGGCCGCGAGACCGAAAGCGACGAAGCGAAGCGCGATGCTTCCGCGAGCCGAGAAGGCATGGCGAAGGTTCATGGCTACAACGATGTAGTGAAACACGAGCGTCGCACAGGCGACGATCGCGATCGTCGGAACCCACACCGGAACCGGCCCGCCAATCAAATGCCGGCCACCGGTCCATCCGCCCACTGCGAGCAGCGTCCAAAAACCGAGCGACGCGAAATCGTAGTTGGGAAGCACGCGACCCGTGATCTTTGGCACGAGGTAATAGGCCGCGGCGAGCGCGAGCGGCGCGATCCATAGCGTCCAAAGCGATTGGGCAAACCATCCCGCGGCGACCGCCTGGAGCACACCCCGCACCGGGAAATGGACGAGCATCAGCTGTGCGGCGGAAAATACCCACGGGAACAGGAACAGCGCGGCGACCGCATACCATTGGGCGGCGAAGGTCCGCGCGCGATTGCGACCGGTCCAAGCGAGAATGCCGGGGACGGAAATCGCGGCGCTGGAAACCAGCAGAAGGAGTTGAACGTATTCGGGGACGCGAAGGAACGGCGTGGCGGTGCCGTCACCCAGAGCGATGCCGACGAGTCCGAGGATGACGCCGATATTCCAGAACAGCGTGCCGACAATCGCCCAATTCAACGAACGCAACGGAGAGCCACCGAGGCGCCCGAGGATCCAGAGCGCGATCGCAAACCCGGCATTGCCGATCCAGCCGTAGAGAAAGGCGGTTTCAACATGACCGCGCATGCGGCCATAAGTGAACGCGGCGCAGTCGGCGAGAAACGCCGGATTGAGCGTTTGGACGAAATGCAGCAGCGCAAGCACGCCACTGGCAACAAGCCAGAGGAGCGCAGAGAGCAGCAGGAAGTTGATCGTGCCGCGGGCGGACGAATCGACTTCGCTGACTTCGGGAGAGGCGGAGGCCATCGTGGACATCGATTACTGCTTCTTCGCGTTATTCGCGTATTGCTGCAAGGTGAGTTCGGCGGCGCGATCGAGCGGAAGACGGACAATGCCCTTTTCCTGGTCAACCCAGCCATAGCTCGAAGCGGCTTCGCTTTCCTGGGCGCGAAGCTCGGCGAGTTTCTGCACGCGATCTTCGTTGGAATAGAAGCCGCTGCCGCTGAAAACGCCGGTCTGGCGCGGAACGTAGACGTAATAGACCACGATCGCGAAGAGCGCGAGGAGCGCGAGAATGAAGAGAATGCTGATGAGCGGCGCGCGCCGTGCAGGTGTGTCACTCATGATGCGTAAGGCTCTCGCCAATGCGCGGATCGCGGATCGGGATGAGTTTCGTCGTGGGGAAGCTCTTCAGGTAAGACCACACACAGATGCCGCCGACACCGACGACCGACGTGAGGACCCAGAGCAGGTTGAGCGAGAAGAACGGAAGCGGATCGCCGTGCTCATCCTTCAATGCCGGGAGGACGTTGTAGCACATGTCGATCAGCACGATCGCCAGTATCCACCAGGCGATACCGCGAATGATGGGCTTCGTGACTTTGTAGCGATACGAGAGCAACAGCAGGAACGGCACGAAGAAGTGACCGAACAGCAGGACGAGGCCCACATACCACCACTGGTTCGTGGTGCCGTCGTGGTTCAGCTCGCGGAGGTTATACCAGAAGGTTTCCTCGGGGACGTTCGCATTCCAGATCAGGAAGTATTGGGAGAACGTCACGTAGGCCCAGAAGATCGTGAACGCGAGCATCAGCTGGCCGATGCTGTGAAAGTGGTTTGTGTTGAGAACGCTCTTGTAGTCGCCGCGGTTCCATAGCCAGACCATGATGATCACGCCAACGGAGAGCGCAGCGCGCACGCAGTTCGCGAAGAACCACACGCCATACATCGTCGAGAACCAGTGGTATTCCAGCGATTTCACCCAGTAGATCGCGCCCGCGGTGAGGGTCAGCGCCGCGATCGGCAGGCCGAAGGCGGCCGTCTTGCGATTGCTGAAGGTCCACTTCACATCGCCGTCGAGATCCTGCGTGAATGACGCCTTCCGCAGACGAGCAGAAAGCCACATCCACAAGAGGAAGAACGACACCGTGCCGATCATCAGGGCGTCGGTGTTGAGGAATCCGGCCTTCTTGAGATAGAGCGGGTCCTCGCCGACCGTGCCGTGTCCGTGCAGCTCGTGTCCGAGATCGGTCCAAGGCCAGATGAAGCCAGGGACGAACCACGTGATCGCGAGCAACGGGAGGAAAAGAATCAGCAGCCACTTGAAGCTCGCGAGACCGTGCTCGTATTGACGGCGGATGACCGTCGACCAGGACGCATCGAAGATGTGGTGAATCAACACCAGCAACAACGCGCCGATCACGATGGCGGTGCAGAACACGATGCCGGTGAGATACGACATCACGACACCGTGCTTGTCGGGCGAGATGAGCGCACCGACGGCGGTCAGGGCGAGCCCAATGGCGCCCACGATCAACGCCTTGCCCGCAATCGAGGCGGGAGAAGAGGCGGCGGGGATCGCCGCGGAAGCGGAGGCAGCGTGGGAACTCATTGGATTCCGAGAGAGGTTCGAGCGGCCGCGTCGGTCACATCGGCGGCGGTGCCCATTTGCGCACGTTGAAGCGCGCGGACATAGAGGATCACGGCCCAGCGGTCCTCAGGCGAGAGCTTGTCGGAGTAAGGCAGCATGTTGCCTTTGCCGTGCGTGATCACGTTGAAAAGTTCGCCTTCGGGGACGTTGCGCAGGCGTTCGTCATGGTAGGTCGGCGTCGCGCCCATGCCGTATTGCTTCGTGATGCCATTGCCATCGCCGAGCGCGCCGTGGCAAACGCCGCAATAGATCTCATACTGCTGATGCCCTCGATTGATGAAGGCTTGATCGATTGTGATGCCTTCGGGGAAGCCGCGGAGGAATTCGCCATTGGGCGCACGACCGGCATCGCGCGCATCGTCGTTGCGCAAAGGTTCGCGCGAAACCGTGTGCGCCGGGATCGGACGATCCGCGCGGCCATCGGCGAAGAATTCGCTCGCGCCCTGATACGCATATTTCGGCTGATACTTCATGCCGGGAAACGCCCACTCGGGGAAGACGTCGATCGGCGGTTTGGTGAAGTTCGTCCCGCGGAATCCCAGGAGGGAAACCACAACGACGACGACAAACAGAGTGACAAGGTAGACGTTGCGCATGGCTCAGGCTTCCAGCTCCTGCACGTCCTTGCCGCCGATTTTCTCGAGCAGCGCCTTGGTGTTGGCCGCGTTGAAACGCGGATCGCGGGCTTCGATCACGATGAGAAACTGGTCATCCAGGCCGCGGCGGATTTTCGGCGACTTCAGCACCGGGTGATAGTGCATCGGCAGGCCGTTGACGATGAACATGCCGATGATCGTCGCGAACGCGGTGAAGAGAATCGTCAGCTCATAGCTCACCGGGAAGGCGAACATGGGCGAAAAGTAGGGTTTGCCGCCGACGACGAGCGGATAGTCATACTGGTTGGTATACCAGATCATGAGCATGCCGGTCGTGAAACCGGTGATGCCACCAACGAGGGAGATCCGCGGCACGATCGAGCGTTTCACGCCCATCGCCTTGTCCATGCCGTGAATCGGACAAGGAGTAATCACGTCCCAGTTCTTGTAGCCGGCATCGCGCACCTGCTCCGCCGCGTGGTAAACCGCGGGGGCCGTTTCGAAGGTGGCGACTAAGCCGTAGGAAGGTGCTGGCATGGTCGGAGATTAATGTTTCTCGAGCTTGATCGGGTCGCCGAGACCAGTCGTGTGACTGTGGTCGTCGTGACCGTGGCCGTGGACATCCGCCTGCGGCGTGACCGCCTTGAGCTCGGCCATCGGCATGATCGGGAGGAAGCGGATGAAGAGGAGGAAGAGGACGGAGAAGACGCCGAACGTGCCGAAGAACGTGAAGATTTCGACGATCGAGGGGCTGTAGTAACCCCACGACGACGGAAGGAAGTCGCGGGCGAGCGAGGTGACGATGATCACGAAGCGCTCGAACCACATGCCGACGTTGACGAAGATCGAAAGGACCCAGACGAGCGTCGTGTTCTCACGCACCTTCTTGAACCAGAAGAACTGCGGCGTGATCACGTTGCACGAGATCATGATCCAATAGGCCCACGCGTAGTGGCCGAACGCACGGTTGATGAACGCGAAGCCTTCATACGGATTCGCGCCATACCACGCGATGAAGAACTCCATGCCGTAGGCGTAACCAACGATGGTGCCAGTCGCCAAGGTGATCTTGCACATGCAGTCGATATGATACTGCGTGATCAGATCCTCGAGGCGGTAGATCGCCCGCAACGGCAGCATGAGCGTAAGCACCATGCCGAAGCCGGAGAAGATCGCGCCTGCAACGAAGTAAGGCGGGAAGATCGTCGTGTGCCAGCCAGGGAGCAGGGAAACGGCGAAGTCGAAGGAAACGATCGTGTGCACGGACAACACGAGCGGCGTGCTGATACCGGCGAGGATCAGATAAGCCATTTCGTAGTTGCTCCAGTGACGGTTCGAACCGCGCCAGCCCATCGCGAACAGGCCGTAGAGGAAGGAGCGAAGGCGGTTGCCCGCGGCCTCGAAACGATCGCGCAGGATCGCGAGGTCGGGAATCAGGCCGACATACCAGAAGAGAACCGAAACGGTGCCGTAGGTCGAAACCGCGAACACGTCCCACTCGAGCGGCGAGCGGAAGTTCTGCCAGATCCAGTTGGAGTTCGGGATCGGGAACAGATACCACGCATACCAGACGCGGCCGACGTGGAAGACCGGGAAGATGGCAGCGCAAACGACCGCGAAGATCGTCATCGCTTCCGCAGCGCGATTGATGGACGTGCGCCACTTCTGGCGCAGCAGGCACAAGATCGCGGAGATCAAAGTGCCGGCGTGGCCGATACCGATCCAGAAGACGAAGTTGACGATATCCCACGCCCAGTTGACCGGATTCGCATGGCCCCACACGCCGACGCCGGTGGCGACGAGGTAAGTGATGCCTGCGACCGTGAAGGACGCGACGAAGCACGCGACGATGAAGCAGACCCACCACCATGCGGGCGTTTTGCCCTCGATGATGCCGCAGATCTTGTCGGTGATCCACGAGAAGCTCCGATTGTTCTCGACGAGGATCGCGCGCGGCAAATGCGCGGGCTTCACCTCGTTGAGAATCGCCGGCACGGCGGCGGCATTTTCAGCGTGAGCCATTAGATGAATCCTCCGGTAGGTTGCGCGTTATTCGCGCAACGGGTCGCGGCCAACGCGCCACCGACGTGAAATGCAATCGCGTTCATCTTAGTGCCCGCCTTTCTGTTCGCCATGCGAGTCGTGGCCATGGCCATGATCGTCGTGGTGAGCGGGATGATTCTTGGTGTTGTATTCGATGCGGCTGAGCGGCAGCGACGCGTAGTCCGGCATGCGCGGATTGGGGTTGCGCAGCTTGCCGAGATACGAAGTGCGCGGGCGGGTGTTGAGGTAACCCAGCACGTCGTAGTTCTGGCCGACTTGTTTGAGTTTCGTAACGGCGGCGTTCGGATCGAGGATGTTGCCGAAGACAATCGCGTCGACGGGGCACACCTGTTGGCACGCAGTCTTGATGTGGCCATCCGGAACCATGACTTCGCCCGGCTTGCCGGCCTGCGCCATCTTCACCTTGTGCTGGATCTTGCCGTTCTGGATACGCTGCACGCAGTAGGTGCACTTCTCCATCACGCCGCGCATGCGGACCGACACCTCGGGGTTCTTCACCATCTTCACGAGTTCGGGCATGCCCTGCGGACCGGCAGGGCCCATGTAAAGGCTGTCGAGCTGGCGTTCGTTCCAGTCGAAGAAATTAAAGCGCCGGACCTTATACGGACAGTTGTTCGCGCAATAACGGGTGCCGATGCAACGGTTGTAGGCCATCGTGTTGAGGCCTTCTTCGTCGTGGACCGTCGCGTTGACCGGGCAAACGGTTTCGCAAGGAGCGAGTTCGCAATGCACGCACGCCATCGGCTGCAGTGAAACCTGCGGATCTTCCGGAATCTCCTTGTTGCCTTCGCCACCGAACGCAGCGCCGTCGGCCTTGCCGTCGGAGTAGTAGCGGTCGAGGCGGATCCAGTGCATCTCGCGACCGCGCAAGACCTGATCCTTGCCGACGATCGGAATGTTGTTCTCCGCTTGGCAAGCGATGACGCAGGCGTTGCACCCGATGCAGGTGTTGAGGTCGATCGTCATGCCCCACTGATGGTGACCATCGAAGTTGGGAATGCGGTCGTTGATGCCGGGCGTCTTGTAGAGCGAGTTCCCGCGCGGGATGATCGTGGCGCGTTCGGCGATCGACATCTTTTCGCCGGCCTCGCCCAAGATCGACGGGCTGTGCGACTCCATGCCGAACGAATGAACGTAGGCGGGGTTGTCGATGTATTCGTCGAGATTGGCCTCGCGCACGATGTCGCGACCTTCCATCGACCAGTGCTCCTGGGTGTTCGCGAGCGCGAAAGTCTCTTTCGCAACCGTGAGCTTCGCGCCGGTCGCGAAGTGCAGTGCGTTCGAGGTGCGCAGCGGATAGAAGTTGTGGCCCATCCCCTTCCCCACGTGGCCCGTGTGCGTGCGGCCGTAGCCGAGCGGAAGCACGATCGTGTAGTTCGAAAGACCGGGCTGGATATGAATCGGGCCGGTGATCGTGCGGCCATTCAGCATGATGGTGCCGATCAACGAGACCTGCTTGCCCTGCTGGAAATCTCCGCTTTCGACCCGCGCTACTTGGAGAGCGGAACCTTTCGGATAAATCTCGAGTTCCTTCGCCAGGCGCGGGCTGATCTGAATCGCATTATCCCAGGAGATCTTGGTGATCGGATCCGGGAGTTCCTGCAGCCAGCCGTTGTTGGCGAAACGGCCATCCTCGAGCTTGTAGTCGCTGACGAAACGAACTTCGAGGTTCTGGGCGGACAACGCTTCGGCGCGCGGAGCGTTGGCAGCGAGACCGGCGATCGCTCCGGCGTTGAACGATACGGACGCGACCGCATAGGCCGTGTTCGGCAGCAGACCGTCGTGCAGGAATTGGCGAATGCCCTTTTCCGCTCCGGCAGCGCCGCCCACCAACGGCGTGAGCGTCTCGACCACGAGCGCGTAGGGATCCGGATTCTGGATACCGACGATGCGCGCGAGGACTTCGATTTCAGTGAGTCCGCCGAACAGCGGCAGAATCATCGGCTGGATCGGGAGGATCGTGCCGTCGATGGCACGGGCGTCGCCCCACGATTCCAGATAGTGCGCGGCCGCGATGTGCGTCGCATTCGGCGAAACGGCCGTCGTCTCGTCGTTGTAGTAGCCGTAGCGAACCACGTTCGCGACCGACTGCTGCACGGCCAGCCAGTCCAGATCGGCGGGCGCGTTGAAGGCGGGATTGCCGCCGAGAATGACCAGCGTGTTAACTGAGCCAGCTTTGACCGCCGTGGCCAGCGCCGAGATCGTCGAAGCGGCGGGCGTTTCAACGCGGACGAAGTCAACCGTGGAGCCGATGTTGCCGAGGAACGCGTTGATCGCGTGCGCGATCACATGCGCCTGAACGGGCAGATGAGCGCCGGCGACAACCAAGCTCACCCCACGATTCGCGAGAAGGTCGGCCGCACATTCATCAATCCACTGCGGCTTGATATCGAGACCTTGGGCCAGCGCGGAGAAAGCATTGTTGCCCGTGACCTTCGCGGCCAGCGCCGCGATGACCGCCACCATGTGGCTGCTCGCCACGCGCAGACGGTGATCCGCCATGCTGCCGGTGAGCGTGAAAGCGCTTTCCGCCACATAAAGGCGGTTCATGTTGCGCGCTTCGTCCGGGTTCTTCACCCGGCGGGCATTCGCGAATTCGCGCGAGTGATACAGGTTCGCCGCGTCGGCGCGGAGGAAATCGGCATCGATCGAAACCACGCGCTTGGCGCGGGAGAAACGATAGAGCGGACGGACATCTTCACCGAAAGCGGTGCGCGCCGCTTCGCCGGAAACATCGTCGGAAATCGGTTCGTATTCCGCCCAGATCGCGCGCGGGAAACGCGCACGCAGCGCGGTCACCAAGCGAGCACGCGTCGGCGAGCTGGATTCCTCGGCGAGGAACGCCAAGCCGGCGCCGCCATTCGCGGCGTTGTCGTTGCCAATACGGGCGAGCAGGTCGTTGACGTCGGCCGGACGCAGTTTGCGGCCGTTGCTCAAGTGGCGTGTCGCACGATCCGGATCGTAAAGATCGAGGACCGATGCTTGGGCGTGCAGCGAGCTGGCGCCGCCGAGAGCCGCGTAGGTCGGATTGCCTTCGACCTTCGTGGGACGGCCTTGATGCGTCTCGGCGAGCAGCGGAATCGCATACTTACGCACCGGCATCGCCGTCGCATAATAAAGCGGGAGACCGGGAATGACGCCTTCCACGGATTTGCCGTAGGGCAACACGTGTTGCTCAGGCCGACGGCAGCCGGCGAGACCGACGCCACCGAGGGCGAACGACGCCGCCATGATCTTCAAGAACTGACGACGATCGACGCCGTTCAGCTCCGAAGCCCCTTCCGGGAATTCGCGTTGGAGCTGCGCTTTGAAACCGGGCGTCTCGGCAAGTTCGTCGAGGCTGCGCCAGTAACGGGGACCGGTGAGCTCGCGCTCGGAAGGCGCGGGATGTTCAACTTTGCGTTTCATCGGTGGCAGCCGCTGCAGCTCTGCGGTGGCTTGATATTCCAGTCGTGCACGAATTTTTTACCCGCCTCGATGCCGTGCTTCTCGGCGATGGTTTTCGAGTTCAGGTCGAAGATGTCAGCGGGTTCACGCACGCGGCTTTCCGGCGCGCGATGGCAATCGAGACAGAAGCCCATGCTCATCGGCTGCGCGTGCTCGACCACTTCCATTTCGTTGACCTTGCCGTGGCACTCGACGCAGCTGACGCCGCGGTTCACGTGAACGGCATGGTTGAAATAAGCGAAGTCCGGCAGGTCGTGAATCTTCACCCACGGAACAGGCTCACCCGTTTCGTAAGAGCGGCGGATCGGCTCGAGCAGCGGGCTGTCGGGACGCACCTGATTGTGGCAGTTCATGCACGTCTGCGCCGTCGGGAGATTCGCGTAGCCCGACTTATCGACATTGCTGTGGCAATAGCGGCAATCGAGTCCGAGTTGGCCCACGTGCAGTTCGTGACTGTAAGGCACCGGCTGCACCGGAGCGTAACCAACGCGCGAATACTTCGGCGTCATGTAATACGTCACGCCAGCCGTCGCGATTCCCGCCAAGACGACGAGATAGATCACAATCTGCAGCGGGAGCTTGTTCGCCGATTTCGAAAAAATGTAGGACATGAGCCGGAACGGTTCGTCAGCCGGAAGCGAGAATTAGACCGAGTCCGCGCGACGAGACACGGCTCGAGTTTCGGACTGCAACGTGAAGGGCTTCGGAGCCGCGACCGGGGTCGTGGTGGAAGCGGTCACCGCCGAAGCAGACTTCGCGAAGAGGCGCGGCGCGAGGCCGGCGACTGCGACCAAGCCGATCATTTTTCCGAGAAAACTCTTACGCGATGGGTCGTGACTCACGTGGGGAGGGAAAAGGTTAAAGTCGGCGCCAAAGAAGCGGGTGACGTTTGCCGTTGTAAACCAAAATTTAGGATGCCGCATTCTTTGCGGTCAAAATATGACCGGCGCTGAAACGCAGAGGCGCGCGCGCTAATGACGACGCATCGACCGCGACCTCCGCGGGAGGTTCAAAACCGCGCGGCGTCCGGCAAGCGTTGTGCAGCATCGAGCATCTCGTGCCACGTGACCGGCTCGTTTCGCGAGATCGCGCCGGTGCGATACAGGGTGGCGACATAGAAGTTCCACACACCCGCGGCGATCGCGAACGTCCACAACACAGCACGCCATCGCCCCTTCATGCGAGTGAACAGCCACGCCATCCCCGCCATCAGTGGCAGCAATGCCGCATCGTATGCCCGGTTGCCGAATGACGATGCGAACCACCAGCACCACCAAGCCGCCGCGACATAGGCTGTCGCTCCCAGCGCGAGTCCCCATGCGATCGCCTCGCCTCGCTTCCGCCACGCCCACGCCCACGCCAAAAGACCCGCCGCAGCGATCGCGAGCAACGGATGCCAATAGAACAGCCCGTGCCATGAGGAGAACAACGAGTTGAAAATCTCAGGCCGCGCCCAGTGGAACTGCTCTCCCTCCGCCCCATAGCTGAATACGAACCATTCCCCATACACGACCCGCCACGCCCAAAGCTGCAGGATGATCAACGGAGCCGCGCCCGCCGAGAAGTAGATCGATCCACGAACGGCGCGACGCAGACCGACAGTCGTATCGGAAGAAGCCCTACGCGTCAGCAACGTCCCCAATGCAACGATCGCGAACACGGCCAGCTGAAAGCGAGTGATCACCGCCAGCCCCCACCCTGCTCCCGCCAGGATCCACCAGCGCGCCGTGTCATCGTCCCGCGCTTGTCCCAGGGCGAACGCGAACCATGCGATCGCAAAGAAAGCTGCGCCGTGGCTCATGCTGAGATTCGCCGTCTGGTAATAGAACAACGGACTCGCCGCCCAAACCGTGACTACGCCCGCGAGGGCTGAAGCAGAATCATCGATCCACCGCGCGATCGTTCGCCACGCCAGCCAGAGCGCGACGCACGCGAGCGCGAGATGCCAGCATTGCACCGCAATTTGATGCGCCGGGCCAAATCCGTCGTCTTGCCATGCTCGTCCTGCCACCTCACGCGCGAACCAGACGACACCGTCCGCCGCGAAATAAGCCGGCACCGTCAGCAGCGCCCACCCTATTCCGTATTTATTAGGGATGAAGCCCGCCTTCGTCCGCGGCAGATCGAGCGCGGACACCTGGTGATCCGGGGCGAGCGTATCCGCAATTTGGAGATCGTTCTCGAAATCCCAGTCGCCATCGGCCAGCGCCGAACGCGCCCATAGATAATTGAAGGTGTTGTCGTAACCGCGCAGCGCGCTCCGCACGGGGATCTCCCACAACTGCGAAAGAAAGAGCAAAACGCCCGCCACCGCGCAGATCGCCACCCAAACGCGGAGCAGCACACGACGATCCATGGTTCTTTGAAGCACCGTGCGCCCGCCCGCGCGTTGCACTACTCCACCCTTTGACGCGACTGGCCCTCGACGACCTCAGCGAGCATCGCGGAGGGACCTTCGTATCCATTCGTGTCCATGCGTCGTTAATCGAATCGCTCTGCCTTACTCGACGAACAAGCCATCGCGCATTGGCCGGACGCTGTCGCAACGGTTCGCGATCTCCGGATTGTGCGTCACGAGGATCACCGCCTGGCCGTTGTCTTTTGCCAGTCGCGTCAGCAGATCGAAAACAATCCCCGAATTCTTGGCGTCCAAATTGCCCGTGGGCTCGTCGGCGAGGATGATCGCCGGCTGGTTGGCGAGCGCTCGAGCGATGGCGACGCGCTGCTGTTCGCCGCCGGAAAGTTGTGTGCCGAGGCGATGCGTCTTTTCGCCGAGACCCACCGAGGCGAGCAACGAATGCGCCCGCTCTTCCATTTGCTCGGGCGTGAGGCGACCGAGTTTGCGCATCGGCATCATCACGTTGTCGAGCGCGGTGAACTCCTGCATCAGGAAGTGAAACTGAAACACGAACCCGATGTGTTCGCAGCGCGCTGCCGTGCGCTCGAGATCGCTGCTGTTCGACATGAGTCGATTGTTGATCCAGATGTCGCCCTCTTGCTGCCGGTCGAGCAACCCGAGCAAATAGAGCAGCGTGGATTTGCCGCAGCCGGATGGACCGACGATCGCATAGACTTGCCCGCGATGCGCCTCGAATGAAACGCCGCGCAGCACATGCACTCGTCCCTCGTTCTGGCCGAGGTAACGGTGAATGTTTTCGCAGCGGAGAGCGATGTGAGAAGAGAGATCAGACATGCTTGAACGAGCTACTGCGCGGTGCCGCGGATGACGTCGCCCGGTTCGAGCAGCGCAGCGCGGCGGGCGGGCACGAGACTGGCGACCATCACCATGAACACGGCGGTCAGCACGCCGGAGAGGTAGTGCCACACGGACCAAGAGACAATGAAGGTATCCGTGGCAAAAATACCGCGGATGCGAATCGGGTAGTGCGAAACTCCATACGTGATCAGCGCCCCGAGCGCGCAACCCAGCGCGGTGCCGATCGCGAGCACGATGACGGCCTGCCAGAGGAAGATCTGCGAGATGTCCTTCCGGGTGTAGCCCATCGAGCGCAAGATCGCGATTTCCTTGGTCTTCTCGAGGACGATCATCGCGAGCGTGTTGAACATCGCGAGACCTGCGATGAGCGTGAAAACCGAAACCGTGATCGCGGTCGAAAGACGCAACGCGCGAAACACCTCGAGCCAGGTTTTTTCGCGTTCCTGCCACGGACGCGCCGCATGGTGCAGCACTTCTTCCATGTGCGCGGCATCGGCCGGCGCGCGGTCTTTATCGATCAAGTTGACTTGGAGGAATGACGCGCCGGTGGGCTTCTTCAGCAGCGAGCGCGCTTCGCTCATGTTGAGGTAAATGCGCACCCGATCGATGTCCGCCACGCCCGTTTCGTAAATCGCCACGACGCGGAACCGCCTCTGTTCGCCGAGCGCCTCGAGGATGAAGGAGTCGCCCATCGCCAGCTGGAGCCGGCGGGCCATTTCGCTTCCGATCAGCGCGCCCGAGGCCGTTGCGCCAAATTCGGCGGCGTTACCGGCGATGATCTGTCGTTCCAAATCGGATACGCGCGTGTGGTCGTCGACATTGATCCCGTAAACGCGCACCGAGTCGCTGCCGAACGAACTCCGAATGTTCACCGGTCCCGTAACGACGGTCGAAATCGCGGAAACGTTGGGGAAGCGTCGCAAGGCATCCGTCAGCAGCTTCGGCTCCTGGATGCCTTCGATGAACTTTCGTCCTTCCTTCTGCCGGATCTCGAACTGCGAGCCGTGGCCGCCGGCCGCCATGCTGCGAATCGTGTCCTGAATTTCGTCCTGGATGCGGATCGCGCCGTCGGTGCCGAGGATCGTTTTAATGAAGAACTGCTCGAACCCGCTCGTCGTCGCCTGAGTGACCACGAACAAGCCGACGCCGAGGACGATGCAAGAAAGGCTCATCGCCATCGCCCGCTTCTTCGCCGTGAGAAAGCGAAACGCGATGCGGAGATTCGGAGACATGAACGACTGCTGCGAAAGAGTGCTCGACGCTTAGTTAGCGCCGGATGCGTTGACGACTTCCGTGCGGACCCGATCGCCGTCACGGAAGAGATCGAGCTGGTCGACGATCACCTGGTCCCCGGTTTTGAGACCTTTCAAGATCTCGACGGCCGTGAAACTCTCGTAGCCCACTTCGACCTGTTGCAGCCGCACGCGGCCGTCTTCGACGACGTAAACGTTGTTTCCAAAAAGCGCGCGGCGCGGAATGATGACCTCTGATTCGCGCTCGCCGACGACGATGTTCACTTCCCCGGTGATGCCAGGAACCAGCTTCTCAGGCTCGATTTCGACCTCGAGGTGCACCATGTAGCGCTGCGTTTGCGGGTCCGCCGTGGGAAGGATCTTCGTGACCTTCGCATCGTAGAGCCAAGCACCATAGCCAAGGAAGCGGACGTCCGCTTTAAGACCGACTTTGAGCTCGGAGAAATTTTCTTCGCTGATTTTAGCCTCCACCGTGCGACTGGTGGCGATAATGACGGCGATGGGATCGTTGGCGTTGATAAGATCGCCGGGACGGGCAAACACGCGCGAGACCACGCCTTCGAACGGTGCGATGATCGTCATCTTCTGCAGCTGGCGACGTTTGACCTGGAGCGTGTTTTCGAGGGTGGAGAGTTGCTGGTTGTTGGTGACCTCCTCAAGCGCGAGCCTCTGCTCGATCTGCTTCACCTTGCGCCGCTCCTTCTCGAGTTCGGCCAACGGGAAATTTCCCGCTTTCGCCAGCCGCTCATAATTCTCCAGCGATTCCCGGGCGGTTTCCAAGTCGAGGGCGATGGCAGAACCAACAGCGATCCGTTTCTTCGCCGCTTCGAGTTCGCTTTCGAGCTGCTCGATCTCGAGCGAGAGATCGCCGGTATCGATCTGCACCAGCACGGTGCCCGCCGCGACCTTCAAGCCCGGGTCGAGATCGCTGTGCATGACACGGCCGCCGATTTCGCTTTTCAGCTCCATCTCGTATTCGGCGTAAACGGTCACGCTACCCGGAACGGCTTTGACGGCGCGTCCCTTGGTCGCTGCTGCAACGCGCGCGGTCGGGCGAAGAAAATAAGTGGCGGCGAGTGCAATCACGACAACGGCCGCGACTGCGATCAGGATTTTTTTCATCGATACTTGGCCGGGAGGAGATTCAGCGCCGGATCATTCAAGGTCGTCGAAAGCAGTCCGGAGAGTTTGAGGAGGTAATCGTTCCGAGCTTGGAACGCTTCGATTTGACGGGTGTAAAGGTGGAGCCGCGCGGAATCGACGCTCGCTTGCGAGCCGACGCCGCGGCTGAGGTCTTCTTCGGCGACGCGCACGCCGCCTTCGGAGGAAGTGAGAAGCTTTTCCGCGATCGCGAGCGCACGCGCGGAAAACTCGAGCTGACGCTTCTGATTCTGAACCGACAGAAGAAGGTCGCCGACTTGCTCCTTGTAGGCGCGCTCCAGTTCGCGACGACGGGTGAGGCTGGCGATCTTGGCGTTGCGCGTCGCGAAGCTGTCGAAAATGTTCCAGTTGATCGATAAGCCCGCGTAGGTGGTTTGGATTTTGTATTTGCTCGTTTGAGCGTTCGCAAAGGCGAACGTCTGCTCGTCCTGGCTGACGCCGACCTGCGCGTTGATTTTCGGCTTCAAACGGGTGGTAGCGATTTTGTAGTTTAACTCCTCGATCTCGATGCCGGTGCGGAGATTCCGCATAAAATAGGTGTCGGGATCGCCCTGGCCGGTGAAGGTGCCGACCATGCGGTCGATCTCGGCGGAGTTGGGCGTGACATTCGGAATCTCCGCCGGGATTTGATTGTCCGGAACTGTCGGCAAGCCGCAGAGTTTCCCTAAAAGAACTCGGCTGTTTTCGTAATCGAACTCGACGCGATCGGTCCACAGCCGGGCCTGTTCCGCAGTGATAGTCGGCGTAAAAAGATCGGCTTCGGCGATGACGCCGCGTTCACGCCGGGATCGCGCGAGCGCGAGCGCCTCGTCGGCCACCCGCTGACTGAACCGGGCGCGCTCCAGCGCAGTCTTGGTAATGACCAGCGTGAGGTATTGCGCGCGGATCTGCTCGACTAGCAGTCGATAGGCATCCGCCGTGCCCTCCTCGGCCATTTTTTGCCGGAGTTCCGCAATCTTCGTGTTGTTGCGCAGCGCTCCCCAATGGAACACCGGCTGATTGAGCGAGAAATTATAGGAGACCTTCTCGTTGTTGCCGACCAAGATAGGGTCAGGCGCCTCGCCACGGCGCTCGCGAGCATACGGGTAGTAACTCGCATAGCCGCCGATGTTGGGCAGCTGACCGGCGCGAACTTCGTTGCGATACGTCTGGGCGATCACCTCGTCCGCATTGCGCGCGATCATCCGCGGCGACTGTTGGAGGGCGGTTTCGAGGAGCGACTTCAGTCCTGGAAAATAATCTTCAGGAACCGCGAGCGACGAAGGCGATTGAGCCCAGAGGGATGGCGCGAGGCCGACGAGACACAGGAGGGCTGGGAGACGAATGATGCGAAGCATTAGGTGAGAGAGACCACGGAACTAACCGAAATGAGAACGCTCGACGAGGTGAAGTTGGGAAACAAGCGGGAGCCCATCGGTTCCGTCGCAAATTTGCAGAGGCCATCGCGAAGGTTTCCCGACGCAAGCCCAAACTCGTCGTCTCAACGTGAGTTGGAAGGTCTGCCGGGGATTTCCGGAATATGGTGTCCGAGACAATTTTGGCTCGCCGTCGGAGTGGCAGCATCGTGACGTGAAGCTTCCGCGGACCTTCGCGGGAGCGAATCAAACATGGCAAAAGCCTTCATCACTGGAATCACAGGTCAGGACGGCTCCTATCTTTGCGAACTCCTGCTGGAGAAAGGCTACGAGGTCCACGGCCTCGTGCACCGCCCTGACACGCTCTCGAACAGCAACATTGCCCACTTGATCGCCAATCCCACGATCATGGGAAAGCAGTTACACCTGCACAACGGCGCTTACGAAGACGCCACCCACCTTCGCCGCATCATCAGCCGTGCGCAGCCGACGGAGTTTTACCATCTCGCGGGCCAGTCGAGTCCCCGCCTCAGCCTCGAACTCCCCGAAAGCACGGTCGACAGCATCGGTATGGCGACATTGCGCCTGCTCGAAATCCTACGTGACCTGCCGGAGCCGCCGAAATTTCTCTACGCCTCGAGCAGCGAAGTCTTCGGTTCGCCCCCTCACTCTCCCCAAGACGAACACACGCCGGTCAACCCCACGACGCCTTATGGCGCCGCAAAGGCATTCTCACAGCAAATGGCGCGGATCTACCGCATCGCCTACGGCCTGCAGACCTGCGCGGTAATTCTCTACAATCACGAGTCTCCGCGCCGGAATTCGAACTTTGTGACGATGAAAGTCGCGCGGGCCGCCGCGCGCATCAAAAAAGGTCTACAGAAAGACGTCACCCTTGGAAGCCTCGGCGGACGTCGCGACTGGGGCTGGGCGCCCGACTACGTGCGCGGAATGTGGCTGATGCTGCAGCAAGACACCGTGGACGATTTCGTCCTCGCCACCGGCGAGCTGCACAGCGTCGAAGAACTCGTCGCGAGCGCCTTCGAATGCGTCGGCCTGAAATGGCGCGACTTCGTGAAACACGACACCGCACTCGTTACGGCCGTCGAGCCGATGGCACCTTGCGGAAATCCCGCCAAAGCGCGCCGCGCGCTCGGTTGGCAGAACACGGTTCGCTTCGAAGAGATGATTCGCCGTTTGGTGGAATCCGAGCTCGCCAAGCTGCAATAAGCCAAGACAACGAGCGACCACGGCATGAGTTCAACTTCCGCTCCCAGCGCTTCGGCCACGGCTCGCGTTAAGCGACAGATCGGGGCGACAGGGTCTCGCGAATCGAAGTCGGTTCTTCTCAATCTCTGGCGTCACCGTCGCCTGCTCTGGCAGTTCACGTTGCGTAACGTCGAGCTCCGCCACAAGGGCAGCCATCTCGGGCTGGCGTGGTCGTTCCTCAATCCGCTCCTGCTGCTCGCGCTCTACGTCTTTGTTTTCGGCTATATCTTCGGCGGAACGTTCCGCCCCGACGGCGAACCCGAGTCCCGCATCGAATATGGCATGATCGTATTCCTCGGCCTCGCGATCTACCACTTCATCGCGGAAGTGATCAGCGTAAGTCCGTCCCTCATCGTCGGAAATCCCAACTTCGTGAAGAAAGTGGTGTTCCCGCTGGAAATCCTTCCCGCATCGGCTGTGAGCACGGCGTTGATCCACTTCGGGATCACGCTCGGCCTCGTCTTTGTCGGCGCATGGCTGTCGGGGGTAAACATCACAGCTTCGGCGCTATGGTTGCCGATCGTCCTTCTCCCGCTGATCGCAATGACCCTGGGACTGGCGCTCCTAGTGTCAGCCCTTGGAGTGTTCTGGCGAGATGTTGGGCAAATCACGCAGTTCGTGCTGCTCGGCCTCATGTTTGCGAGTGCCGTCTTCTATCCGGTTTGGAAGATTCCCGCCGAAGGCTGGGCGATCCTGAAGTTCAACCCATTTCTCCACGTGATCGACGAAGCTCGCAGCGTCACCTTCTGGGGTGAATCGCCGCGCCTCATGCACCTCGGATATCTCTACGCCGCCGGAACCGGCGCGATCCTGCTAGGTGGAGCGGCGTTTCGCCGTCTGCGCGGCTCCTTCGCCGATGTGCTCTGATAGAGCCTGATCAACTCAGGTTGCAGCTCTCAGCTCCAAACCTTCTGCGCTACTCCAGGCAAGGCTGATACTCGGGAATGAGCACCTTCAGCTGGCGCTTCAACTCCGCCGCCGAGAGTTCGTCGACAAACGGTTCGAGTTCAGAAATAGCCATCCGACTCGCCTCCGACGCAGCAGCGCCATTCACGAACCGCATGATCCGCGGATGTTCCGTTGGAACGTGCTCTTCGGAATGATGCTGAAGCTCCTCAAACAATTTCTCACCGGGTTTGAGGCCTGAAAACTTGATCTCGATATCCTCGCCTACCTTGAACCCGCTGAGCTCGATCATCTGCTTCGCCAAATCGACGATCTTCATCGGTTGCCCCATATCGAGCACGAAGATCTCGCCACCTTTGCCGAGCACGCTCGACTGCAGCACAAGCCCGACCGCCTCCGGGATGGTCATGAAGTAACGCGTCACATCCGGATGCGTAACCGTCACGGGCCCGCCCGCCTCGATCTGCTTCTTGAAAATCGGCACGACACTACCGGACGAACCAAGCACATTGCCAAATCGGACCGCCATCAATTTGGTGGCAGTCTGTCCCGTCGTTCCACCGGTTGCCGAGTTCGTGGCCTCCGAACCCGTGCTTCGGGGAGGCAGATTCGCTCTGCTAACGTCTCTCCGAACTTCGATCTCAGCTTTCGCTTTCGCCCGTGCCAGTTCCGATCGAGCCGTCGCATTCGTGGCGAGTTCGGCATGGAGAGCCTGAAGGTGTAACTCCGCGAGCCGTTTGCTCGCGCCCATTACATTCGTCGGGTTGATTGCCTTGTCCGTGGAAATGAGCACGAACGCTTCAGCGTGATGTGCAATCGCAAGCTCCGCGATCTTTCGCGTGCCGACCGCATTGTTCTTAATGGCCTCCGACGGCTGCCGCTCCATCATGAATACGTGCTTGTGCGCCGCCGCATGAAACACCACCTGCGGCGCATGCGTGCCGAACAAACTGTTCATCCGCCCGAGATCGAGCACATCCGCCACACAAGCGAGCGCCGTGCCCGAGAACCCTTCTGCATTCAGCTCCTGCTCAATCGAAAACAGCGCCGGCTCCGACTGATCAACCATCACCAACCGCCGCGGATTAAGGCGCGCAATTTGTCGACAAAGCTCGCTGCCGATACTCCCTCCCGCGCCCGTCACCATGACCGATTTGTTCTCCACGAACCTCCGAATCGCGGTCGTATCGAGTTCCACCTCCTCGCGCCCAAGCAGATCCTCGACCTCGACCGGCCGAATTCGGCTCGCTTTGGCCTTCCCAGAGGCAAGGTCCTCCAGCGCTGGAACGATCTCGACCTTGTAGCCTTCCTTCGCGAGGAACAGCGCGATCTCCCGAATACGCTTCTGCGGCGCGGACGGCATTGCGACCACGACCATCGTGACATTCGCCATCTTGCTTGTGGGCAGATCCTCAGGTGCTCCGACGACTTCGACGCCATGCACGAGGGTGCCCTTCTTCCGCCGATCATCATCAAAAAAAGCCACAGGCCTCAAACCGCGCGCGGGCATGTTCAGGAGGTCTTTCGCGAGAGACGCACCGGTGTTGCCCGCACCGATGACCGCGATTCTCTGCATATTCTTGGCCCCAAACCGGCGGGCCAGCACCAGACGTTCTTGGAATACGCGCAACCCGATGCGAAAGGCGCACAAGCCAGCCACGCCCAAAATCAGATCAATCAGCAAAACGCCACGCGGGAAAATATAGGTTACGGAGTTCAAGAACCGCGGCGTTATCAGCAAAGCGCTCGCCAAGGTCATTGCGGTCCCAACAGCAAATAGATCAGGGATACTGAAGTAACGAAGCACACTTCCCGTTTGCCGAAAAAAAACCAGAAGGATCAACTTCGTCAGTAACGCATACTTGATCAGCCGATACCGTTCTTCCTGAAACTCCGCGGGAACCGCGAAATCGAAGCGAATCTCGTAAGCCAGATAAAAGCTCGCCGCCAGAATGGCGGTATAGGCAATCAGTGCGGTGGCGGAACGGGCACTTGCCGAGGGACGGATAATCGAAAGCAAGCGATCTAGCATTGTCGTGAAGCCACAAACTCTCAGCAGAAGCCGGGCGATTGCAGCAAAATTTATCACCGACGGTGCTTGGCCTCCGTATGACGCTAGCAGGCTGTTGAAAAAAGCGAGGTGAACGCGCAACGCGAGGCGCGGTAGATCGTCGGTCTGGCATGCGCGGCGAGAAGCAATCCCAGGTGAGCGTGACGTGTCTGATCAACGTGGAGACGATGA
>JAEZGX010000034.1 GCA_023416735.1 Verrucomicrobiota bacterium
CGGAGCCGGTGACGGTCCACACGCCGGTGCCGGCGTGGTAGGTGGACGTCGCCGAGCCGAACGTGCCGGTGCTCAAGGAGCCCGCGCTGGTGTTGCTCAAGGTCAGCGCAGCCGTGATCGTTTCACCGGTGTCGACGTCGGTGACAACGATATCGTCCAGCGCCACCGTGCTACCGCCCTCCGTGGCCGTTTTGCCCTGGGTGAGATTCGTCGCGGTAGGAGCGTCGTTCACGCCGGCGACGGTGAACGAGATTGTGCCGTCGGCCGGGCCGGTGTTCGCAACGTCGCGAACGCGCGTGGTGATCGTGAAGTTTTGGTCGTTATCGGCCGAGGGCGTCAGCGCTACCGCAGCGAGCGCGGCGTTCACATCCGCGACGGAGCCGGTGACGGTCCACACGCCGGTGCCGGGGTTGTAAGTCGATGTGGCTGAACCAAACGTGCCCGTGCTCAAGGTGCCCACGCCGGAACGATTGAACGTCAGGGTCGCACTGATGGTCTCGCCGGCGTCGGCGTCGCTGACAACGATATCGTCGAGCGCAACCGCGGCGCCGCCTTCGGTCGCCGTCTTGCTTTGCGTGAGGTTGGTCGCGGTCGGGGCGTCGTTCTCACTTGTGATCGTGAGCGAAACGGTCGCGGTGTTGGCGGAGTTCGCGCCGCCGTCGTTGACGATGTAGGTGAAGCTGTCGCTGCCGTTGAAATCCGCATTGGGCACATAGACGACGCGACGCGGGCTGCCGGCGGCGTCGATAACCGTAACCGGCGAACCGGCGGACGCGCCGGTGATCTCCGTCGTTCCGTCGGCGTGATAGAGCTTTCCGTTGGCCGGGAGACCGGTGATCCGCGCGAAGGTGGTGGCGTTGTTCTCGAAATCGCTGCCGCCGAGGCGGAGCGTGTTGGCGCCGCTGTCTTCGGCGAGAACGACGGTGTATTCGATATTACCTGACACCCGTTCGGCGGCGGCGCCGGTATTTTGGACCGTGCCGTCGAGCCCGGGCGCTGTCGTGTAATTTTCCACGGTCGCGCCGGTGCCCTCAAAGGTCCAGTAGCCCACGAGATCGGTTTCGGCGCCGCTCAGCGGCGTGCGCATGAACTCGCGGATCTCGGCCGCGGTGCGCGCGGTGCTCCACAGGCGAACATCGTCGATCAACCCGTCGAAGTGTTCGCCGTAGCCCGGCTTGAAGCCGAGGCCGAGAGCAGCGCCACTGTCGACGGTCCTGGCGAGCGCGAAAGCGCTTGAATGATCGAGAACGCCGTCGACATACAGCGACATCGTGCTGGCCGAGACGTCGACCACGGCGGCGACATGATGCCAGGCGGTGTCGGTGATGCTGAGATTACCGTCGACTGAATTGGCACTGCTGCTCGTGCCGGCGGCGAACGAAAGCTTGTCGGTGTTGAAACGGAGATAGAAGCCCGTGCCGCCGGCGTCGGCTTGTTTGCCGACGAGGGTGTAGAAGCCGTTCACGGAGCTCGCGCGTTTGAACCAGGCTTCGATCGTGAAGCTGCCCGTGCCGAAGTTGAGCGCCGCGTTGTGCGCGACCTGCACGCCTTCGCTCCGTGAGCTTTCGAGCGCAAGCGCGCCGCCGAAGCCGGCGACGGGCGCTCGATCCAGCGTCACGGCGATCGAGGCGTTGGCGGACTTGCTGCCGCCGCTGCCCGTGTTGCCGTTGTCGTTGACCGCGACGGAGAGTGTCGCGTCGGCGGCCGACGTGTAGGTGACATTCCCGCCATCGAGGAAGGTGTTAAGATCATCGATTGCGCCGCTGAGCGTCAGCGTCGCTGTGTTGCCGCCAGTAACGGTGATGCCACCGCTGGACGATGCAGCGAAAGTCCCGTCGCCGGCGCTCAGCGTGAGCGTGACGGAACTCGAGCCGGCATCGACATCGGCGACGCTAAGACCGGTGATCGTGACGGGGGCATTCGGAGCGCCGATCAGCGTCGGGGGTGCGGTCAGCCTCGGGGCGTCGTTGACCGCGTTGACGGTGAACGATACCGAGCCGTCCGCGGATTTCGGATCAGCTTCACCGTCGGTGACGCCGTTGTCTTCGACCGTGTAGTCGAAACTCGCCGTGCCCGCGAAGTTGGCTTCGGGGGTGAAGATTACATTCGTGCCATCGATTTCGACGGTGCCGCCCACGGCGTTCGCGACGCCGACGATGGTGAGCGACTGCCCACTTTCATTGTTGGGGCCGGCGCTATCATTTGCCGTCAGGGCGGCGAAGGTGATCGTGCGAGCGGACGAATCTTCATCGACCGCGTCGAGCGCATCGTCGACCGGCACCGGCGCATCGTTGACTTCTGTCACCGTGATCGAGGCCGACGTTGCAGAACCTAGTCCCGCGCCGGTCGCATCGGTGGCCCCCGCAATGTCGAAGGAGAACACGTCGCCCGCCGCTGTGTTCGCGTCTGGGGAAGGCAAGAACCGCAGCCCGGCGCTGGCCTGTGCTGCGGTGATGAACGCTCCGTCGGCGATCGAGGTGGTGCCATCGCTCTGGAACAAGGTTCCGTTCGCGATATTGGTGATTTTGAAATGCGTGATCTCTGCGCCATCCGACGTATGTCGCGAAACGACCAAGCCGGACGAAGACAGCGTATCTTCCTCGGTCGTAGCGGAGGTGATCGACACTTCGTCGGCGACTGGCGCGATGGAGATGTTCACCGCGGCAGAGCTGACGGCCGACAACGCCGCAACGGAGTTGTCCGTCGCGTTCCAGCTGAACGCGTCCGAGCCGTGGAAATCCGAAGTGGGCGTATAAACGAGAGCGCCCAAATTGGCCGCGGCGATCACCTGCGAGAGCGAGACGGGGTTGCCGCTCAGGGTGAGCGCGCCATGTTGCGGCAATGACGTAATCGTCACGCTCGCCAGCGAATCACCATTGGGATCGCTGAAATGTGCGGTGAAGTCAGCGAGGGCGAAGGTGATCACGCTTTCTTCCGTGGCGCTCTTCGTGATCGCGGTGATGACCGGGGGCTGGTTGACCTCGGTGGCGGCGGTGTTGCTGGACGCGGTGGAGAAATTCGAACCGGAGACGCTGGCTTGATTCGAAACGTTAGCCCTCGCCGTAATCGTGACCTGGAAGGTGACCGCGACCGACTTGCCGGCCGGCAGTGTTCCGATGCTGATCGGGGCGGAGAGGAAATGGGTCACACCGCTGGAAGGCAGCGCGCCTTCCGCCTGGCCCGCGACGGGCACTCGGCGCTCACCTTTCGTGAGATAGCCATACATCAGGTTGTCGCGATCGGTCGCGAGGTAGGTGTCTTCAAGCCCGAGCGCGTGGCCCATCTCGTGCATGATGGCGGTGAGCAAATCGATGCGGCCCGCCGGGGCGGCGAGTGCATCGCTATAGCGGCGCGTCGCGGAGGTCGCGTGCGTGAAACCGGCGTCGCTCGACCCGTCGCGATCGATAAACCAGCCGTTGCCGCCCGCATCATCGTCGACGCGCACGAGCGAGCCCGCGGCCTCGCCGAGACGGTAGTCCGACAACGAAGCGACCTCGAAGCGCAGCGCGTGCAGAATGGCCAGCTGTTCAACCGACAGGGAGGTCGCTTCCCAACGCGCGAGCGCGAGCGCCACGACGGCATCCAACGAGGTTTGCGAGAGCGCTTCGGCCCCGGTGTTCATCGCGGACACGGCTGCGGGTTGAACCGCGAGCGATGCGTCCGTGTCGTTGACCCCGGAGGTGAAAGGAAGCGCGGCGGTGGAGACCACCGCGACCGGAGCAGCGAGGCGCTCGACTCCGCCGGTGCCGAGCAGAAGCGGCGGTGTGTTGATGGGCCCGGAGATGAGGCTCACGCCGGCGTGAGCGGAGGCACTGCCGGTGTTCGTCGTCGTCAACTGGCTCGTCGCGGTGCCGGCGCCGCTCGTGTTCACGAGTTGGTGATTCGAAGTCGACCCGTTCGCCTGGCTTTGGGCTGCGACGAGGAAAGTTCCCAAGAGATCGGACGCCGTGCCGGAAGGCACCGTGTTGCCGCGGATATCCGAGCGCACGGTGTAGTGGGTGAGGGACGACAATGCGGTCTCGTGTGACTGCACGAGGATTGCCGCGAGGGGGAAATTCGACGTGCCAGCGAGGAACTCGGTGTTCACGTGGTCGACGTTGTTGTTGGTGACGGTGACATCGAGCTGGCCGTTGCCATTGCGTCCGATGACTTCAATACCGCGGCCGACCGGGGATTGCCGGATGGTGTTGTTATTGATCACCACGCGTCCCTGGCCGCCGTCGTTGAAGTTCACGCGCAATCCGTTCCCGAGCGAAGAACCCGAGCCGGCGACTGCGGCGGAGCCGATCGTATTCCCGTCAAAACGTAGATTCAGCGTGCCGCTGCTCGGCGTGCCCTGGAAAACGTTCACTGCGTGGCTCGTCCCATCGATCCCGGACGTCGCATTCCGCGCGGAATTGACGATGGTGTTGGAGGTGACCGTGTAGGTCATGTTCGCGCCCGCGAGGCCCACGAGGTCGAGCGCGCTGCTGTTGTTCGAAAAAGTGTTGTCCGAGATCGTGGCAGTGAGACTGCCGGTCGAGCCGGTGGCCGGGGCGATCTGCAGCCCATCGGCGTAGTTGCCAGTCAGCGTGTTGTTCGCGAAGTCCAGCGTCGTGACCGTCGCGGCATTGCGGATCTCGAAATTGACGCCGTTGTTGCCGGCTGAGGTGGCGTAGCTCGTGCCGCCCGTGCCGGAGTAGGAAAAGGTGCAGCCGTTGATCGCCCAGCTGGACGTGCCGCTCGCAATGCCGACCGCGAGATTGTCGTGCGGTGAACGCGTGACGGTGGTGTTGGCGATGGTGATCGTGCCGTTGACGGCGGTGCCAGTGGTGAAATCGCCAATCTGAATGCCCTGGTCAGTGGCCGCGCCGCCGGTGTCGCTGATCGTGCATCGCGTGATCGCGAGGCCGTTGATGTCGGTCACGTTGATCCCATCCGCGCCGCTGTTCGTGACGTGCATCTGGTTCAGCGTCACGTTGCGGGCATTGGCGATAACGATGCCCGTGCCTGTGGTGTTCTGGATGACGCCGCCCGAGCCGTTGTTATCGAGGCCGCCGTCACCGAGGATCGTCAGGCCGGCGGTCGAGCCGGTAGTCGAGAACACAATACCATTGGTCGCGCCATTGGCGGAGATGCTTTTGAACACGAGGCCGGCGAAGCCGACGGTCGCGTTCGTGACATTCAACGCCACGCCGGTGGTCGTGTTCAGCACGTTGTTGGTGTTGCTGGCCGAAAAGGTCCCGCTCGACGCGGTAAAGGCCGCGCCGGTGCTGGTGTGCAGCGTCAGCGCCCCCGTGAGGTTCACGACCGCAGTCCCGACGCCGGGATTGATCGTGAGGCCGCTGCCCGGCCGGGGGGTGCCGCTCGAGCCGGCGGTGATCGCGCCGGACAACGTGAGGGTGCCGGAGGTTTTGTTGAGGACCTCGAGGACGGGCGAGTTGTCGCCCGTCGCGGTGATCGTGCCGGAATACGTGAAGGAGCCGGTGCCGCCGCTCACGTAGAAGCGCGTGCCGCTTGAGCCGCTGAGGGCTCCGCTGCCGAGCGCGAAGGTGCCGCTGGTGGCGATGTTCGTCAGCGAAACGTTGCGGCCTGAGGTGCTCGTCGAGGTAATGGACGTGAAGCCGGTGCCCGCGAGCGTGCCGGTGTTGAGGCTGAGCGCTCCGCCGCTGGGGTTGTTGATCGAGACATTGCTGATGGTGGCGGTGCCGAAATTGGTCCCGGCCAAGGCGGTGTTCGCCGCTCCGAGGGTGACGCCTCGGATGGTGTTCGCAGCGCTGGCCCCGCTATTGTTCAGCGTGACGGCAACTCCGCCCGTGTTCGTGAGCGTGGGGGTGCCGGAAGCGGCGACCAGGGTGACCGTGCCGCTCGTCCCGTTGGTGTCGAGCACCGCGGTAAGCGGGATGGCCTGCCCGAGCAGCTGCTGTCCATTATCGAGCGAGAAAGCGCCGTTCACCGCGCTCGCATGATAAAGAACATAGATGATGTCGGTCGCGAGATTGGCGTTGGCGGAGGCGGTGGCGGGATCGCCCAGAGGCGCATGGCTGCGCCCGTCGCCGCTGCCGCCGCTCTGCACATACCACACGCGGCCGGAGATCGAGAAATCGACGTAGCCGACCGACACGCTGTCCAAGTTGTCGGCGTCGACGACGGTGTAACTGAAACGCTCCGTGCCCGACGACGCGCCAGCGGCGGGGCGATAGGTGAAGCTGCCGTTTGCATTTACGGTGAGCGAACCCGTTGTGGAACCGCTGACGCGCGCCACGCTGCCGGTCTTAACCGCGAGTCGGCCGTTCGCGAACGCGGTGGCGTCATCCGGATCCACATCATTGGCGAGCAGCCCGGCTTCCACGGCGACGGTGCGTTCGGTGTTCCCGACAACGCCATACGTGTCGTCGAACGCGATCGGCGTCACCTTCACGCTGCCCCCTACGAGCGACGTGTTAGCCGGGGTGTTGTCAGTGAGGCTTACGCCGGTGGCGGCATCCGTGCCATTGTTGGCAACGGTGATCGTGTAGGTGATGGAGTCACCCTGCGACTTCCGTGCGCCGGGGGCGTCCGTCGTTTTGGTCACGACAATGTCCGGCATAGCTGCGGCGGCTGCGGTGAGCGCGGCTATCAGGAAAGCGGACGAAGCGCAGCGAACATGGCGGGACAAAGCGGCGCCGAAGCGGACGCGCGGGGGGAGTTGGGCCGAAGGCATTGAAGCGGAGGAAAAAGGAACGGCTAGACGCACCCGCAGCTGCGCGCAGGCGGGCGAGGTTGGCGACATGCCTGGGGCGAACGGTGGGACCGGCTTGGCCAACGGCGCGCCCGGGCGGCGCTCCACCCATTCTGGCGCGGGCGTTGCAGAATCATTGAAACGGGAAGGACAGTGAGTGGCGGCCGTGCTTTTTCTCGATACAACTGGCAGCACGTCCGACGCCCGGATACGTCAAGGTTCGAAAGAGCAAGCGCGTGCGGACCGCAAGCAGCTTCGACGGACGATTCGTATTTCCATTGTGGATGCGCAGCTACGGGATAATTCCTCCGCCGCTCCAGAATCGCATTGACGGGTGCCGACGGGCGGAGCTGATTCCGCGCCGCGGGTTTTACCCCAGCGACCCGCTTCCCGATGATGTCTGCGCCCAGTCTTTTCTCGTTCGACGAGGTCAAGCCGCTCGTGGGCGAGTCCTTCGTCATCCGCGACCATGCAGGCGCCGAAGTCGTCGCGGTGCTCGGCGAGGCCACCAGCCTGGGCTTCAACCGGCCGGCGGCGCAGGGCGGGCGCGAGTCCTTCTCCCTGGTGTTTCACGTGCCGGCCAAAGTTCGCGTCGCGCAGGGAACCTACGACTTCGCTCATCCCACGCTCGGCACGCATGCCTTGTTTCTCGTTCCGCTCGGACCCGATGCGACGGGAATGCGGCTGCAGACCATCTTCAATTTCAGCTAGCTGCTCCTCCGCGCCATGGCCGAACCGTTCCTTTCCGAAATCCGGATCATGTCCTTCACCTTTGCGCCCAAAGGCTGGGCGATGTGCAATGGACAGTTAATGCCCATCAACCAGAACCAGGCGTTATTTTCTCTCCTCGGAACCACCTTCGGCGGCGACGGCCGCGTCACCTTCGCGCTGCCCGACTTGCGCGGCCGCACGCCCATCCACGTTGGCAGTGGGCACACGCTGGGTGAGCGCGGCGGCGAGCAGGCGCACACGATTTCGATTGCGGAGCTACCCACTCACACGCACGTGCTGAACGGGTCGACCGCAAATGGCACGCAAGCGGTGCCTACGAACAATCTGCTGGCGGCGGCACCCCAGGAATTTTACCACGCGCCGGACAATTTCACGGGTGCGTATTCGGCAAGTGTGGCCTCCATCGGCGGAAGCCAGGCTCATCTCAACATGCAGCCGTTCCTGACCCTGAACTTCTGCATCGCACTCGTGGGCATCTTTCCCTCCCCCAACTAAAAGGCATTTCATCATGGCCCAGCCTTATGTCGGAGAGATTCGGATGTTTGCGGGGAATTTCGCCCCGGCCGGATGGATGTTCTGCGAAGGGCAGCTTCTGCCCATCGACTACGAATACGAAACCTTGTTCAATCTGATCGGCACGACCTACGGCGGGGACGGGATGAGCACGTTTGCGCTGCCGGATCTTCGCGGCCGCATCCCGATTCACCAGGGCAACGGATTCATTCTCGCGGAAACTGGAGGCGCCGAAGAGATCACGCTGACGGTTCAACAGATTCCGTCGCACACGCATCCCCTGCTCGCCTCTTCCTCCGTCGCGAACGACAGCGGCCCGACGAACAACGTCGTCGCTCAGTCGACGTCGTTTGACGCCTATCAAACCGAGCCGGCCAACGCCGCACTGGCGGCCACCGCCATTGGCCCGGCGGGAGGCAGTCAGCCACATACGAATTTCCAGCCGTATCTTTGCGTGGATTTCATCATCTCGCTGTTCGGCCTCTTTCCTTCGCCCACCTGAACGCAACCGACCATGGCCGATCCTTTTGTCGCCGAGATCCGCATTTTCCCGTTCAACTTCGCGCCCAAAGGCTGGGCGTGGTGCAACGGGCAGCTCCTGCCGCTCTCGCAAAACACTGCGCTCTTCTCGCTCCTGGGCACCACCTACGGCGGTAACGGCAAGAGCAACTTCGCACTGCCCGATCTCCAGGGGCGCGCGCCGATGCACCCGGGTCAGGGGCCCGGCTTGAGCTTGCACGATCTTGGCGAGACCGGCGGCGTGGAGACCGTCACTCTGCTCAAATCCGAAATCCCGACGCACAGTCACACACTTCGCGGGCACGAAGCTCCGGGAGACACGAGCACGGCGACCTCCGCCTCCCTCGCTCGCGGCCTTGGCGCCCAATTGTATGTGCCTGCCTCTGGCGGGCCGTTGACCGCGATGGCCGCTGAAGCGCTCGCTCCGTCCGGGGGCGATCAACCGCACAACAACATGCAGCCGTATCTCACGTTCTATTTCTGCATCGCGTTGCAGGGGGTGTTTCCGCCGCGCGGCTGAGTGTCGCGCAGCGCTTCGCGTTTCTTGCATGTTTCCTCGCGAGCCGCTCGCTGCCGGCGTCCGCCGCGTTACTTTTCGGCTCGCCCTGCCGGCGGATACAGGGTTCCTGCGCGAGATCTACGGCAGCACACGCGAAGCCGAGCTCGCGCCTGTGCCATGGACGCCGGAACAGAAAAACGCGTTCATCGCGCACCAGTTCGCCGCGCAAACGGACGCCTATACGAAAAACTATCCCGGCGCGGAATTTCTCGTCATTGCGGTGGATGATCGCAACGCCGGCCGCCTTTACCTCCACGAACGCGCCGACGAGATCCGCATCATGGACGTCGCCCTGCTGCCGCCATTTCGAAATCTCGGCATCGGCTCCGCCGTGCTGCGCCGCGTGCTCGATCAAGGCTTGGCGTCGCATCGCTGCGTGAGCATCCACGTCGAAGTCTTCAATCTCGCGATGCGCCTTTACGAGCGACTCGGATTTACCGAAGTCTCGCGCACCGAAGTCTACGCGCTGATGGAGTGGCGTCTGCCCACTCAGCAGCCGAACTAGACCAGCCGGTTGATCACCGCCGAGTAAGCAACTGCGCCCGAGTCGGCCGGACTCGCCACGACAAACAACTCCACTTCGCCCAGGTCGGGATTCGACAGGCGGTAGACGCCCTGCGAAATGGCCGCGTTCGCGTCGCCCGTGAACCTGAGCGAGAAATTCTCCACTTCGGGCCCGCGCTCGTGCCGCTGCACTTCGGCCAAGATCCAGCTCTGCCCACCTGCCAGTCCCGCTCCGGCGACGCGGAAGCGCGCGCCTTCTAAGGCCGCAAAGTTCGCGTGGGCAAGCGGCTCCCGCGACAGCGATGGCGTGCCATTGAACGCCGACACGAGCGTGCTCGCGGAGCCTCTCGAGGCAACGAGCGCCGCGCCGGACAAAAGCGCGAGCTGACGAACAAACTTACGACGGCTGGACATCGTGGCGCAGGGGTTTGGCGGCGGCCTCATGTAACGTAAAGACAAATACAGCCGATCGACTGATTTGCGGCAGGAGTCGTGCGTAGCGGAGCGGTGGTGCGACGATCAAAGAAAAGGGCGAGTCGAAGAACTCGCCCTGCTTTGATGCGAAGACCGAGTGAGGTTTACTCCGAGACCTCGTAGATCTCGACCAAGGCGACGCCGGTGGTGTTGTTGGCGCCGGAGACGTGGACGGTGTAGAGGCCGGGGGCGAGGGTCATGAGGAGCGCGGCGTCTTTGCTGCCGGATTGGAGATGGAAGGCGCCGGTGGCGGTTTCGGCCGCGGTGACGGCGGCAGCCATGGTGGCGTCCGTGCTCCAGTTGTCGTTTTGCGCGATCTCTTCGGAGCGGCGGAAGACTTTGAGGACGGGATCGGCGAGCGGATTGGCAACACCTTGCGCCGCGAGGCCGGGGCCGACGCCGCGGATCAGGACTTTCTTCGGGGAGTTGCCGGTGATGACGAGACCGCCGATCAGGACGTTTTCGCCGGTGCCGACCTCGCCGCGCGTCGAGATGTCGATCAGGCGTTGGTATTCGGCTTGGGGGTTTTCGGAGGCGTCGTAGATCTCGGCGAGGGCGACGCCTTCCCCGCCCGAAACGTGCACGGTGTAGGCGCCGGGTTGAAGGGTGGTGACGAGGATAGCGTCTTTGCTGCCGGCGGTGACGGCGAAGGCGCCGACGCGTTGGGCGATCGCGGCGATGTCGGCAGGATTGGCGTTGGAACCCCAATCGTTGTTTTCGGCGAGGAGGGTCGATCCCTTGAAGAGGCGGATCACGGGATCGGCGAGGACGCCGGTGACGCCGAGCGGAGCGAGCGAGGGACCGATCGCGCGGATGAGGACTTGCTTCGGTTGCGAGCCGCCGATGACCAAACCGGAGATGAGGATTTTTTCACCGGAGCCGACACGTCCGCGCGAAGACAAGCCGACGAGGCGGTCGGTGCGGGCGGTGCGCGTTTCCAGGCCGGCGAAACCGACGGGATTTTGATTGGGGATGAGGATCGTGCCAGCGACGGTGGTCGTGGACGCGTCGACGGCGCCTTGGAGCGTCACGTTGGAGGCTTGGAGTTGGAAGGAACCGTTGGATGCGAGCGTCGCGGGGCCGCCGACGGTGAGGGTCGGTGTGATTGCGAGGACGAGGACGTTGTTGTTGGTGCCGACGATCGAGTAAACGGTGCCTTGGTTGGTTTCGAGAGCGCTAGAGCGATAGAGACCGGATGCATCGGCGGACGGTCCGGTGGGCGGTTCGACCTGGGTCGTGAAGCTATAGCCGGTGCCGTCGATTGAGCCGGAGAGCGTCGTGCCGTTGATTTGGCCGCGGAGGGTGAGCGTGCGGGCGGTCGGAGTCGTTTGGCTGATCGTGGCCGTGAAGCGGTCGTCAGCGTCGAGGGCGAACGTCACCAGCTCGTTGATACCGATCGAGGGCGCGACGATGAGGAGCGAGCCGGTGTCGGAGTGGGCCGGGAGAACCGCGGCGATATCGCCAACTTTCGTGTCGCCATCGGTGAGCGCGAGAACGCGAGCGCCGTCGGTGCGCGTGATGGGCTGGCTGGAGCTCGAGAAGAAGCTGCCGAAGAAGACGAGATCGTCGACGGCGATGACTTCGAAGGCACGGGTGACGTCCGGAGCGGTTTGATAGGTGTCGTTGCCGGCTTGCGCTGCGCGGATCGTGACGGTGCCGGGCGTGCCGAGAAGCGTCACGGTCTGGCCGGAGAGCTGTGCTGGACTTCCGGATACAACCGTGAACGTGACGGGCAGGCCGGACGTTGCGGTGGCGTTGAGGTCGAAGGAGCCGTCGGTTGTAAGACGGTCGGGCAGCGGTGCGAACGTGATCGATTGCGTGAGCTTCGAGGAGTTGATCGTGCGGTCGGCGGACGCGGCTTCGTAGTTTTGGGTTTGGGGAATCGAGGCGCGCACAACGACGGAGCCGGTGCCGTTGATGGTGAGAGTGGAACCGGTGAGCGTCGCGCTGCCGGAGAGGAGCGTGAAGGTGACGGGCGTGCCGGAGGTGGAACTGGCGGCGAGCGTGACGGATTGGTTGGGCGGCACGGTGCCGGGGTCGGCGAAGGTGATCGTCGGCGCGGCGCGGGCGATGGTGAGCGTGCCGCTGGCGGTCGCGGTGTGCGTGCCGTTGTTGATCGTGGCAGATACGGCGTAGCTGCCGGCGTTCGTCGGCGCGGTTGCGCTGCCATCGTAGGTGATCGTGACGGGGAGGCCGGTGGGGGTCGGCGTGGCGGTCGCGGCTTTCGGCGAACCGTTGTAGGTATGTGAGAGATTGGAGAGCGCGATGGACGCGTTGGCCGTGTTGACGGTGAGCGTGATGTCTTTGGTCGCGGTGCCGGCGGCGTTGGTGGCCTTCAGGGTGACGGTGAAGGAGCCGGTTTGGGTTGGCGCGCCGGAGATGGTGGCGCCGTTGCGCGTGAGGCCGGGCGGAAGACCGGTCGCGTCGTAGCTCGCGATGTCGATGGGGCTCGTCGCGTCGATGTTGAAGGAGAGCGTCGAACCGAACGTCGCGGGCGCGGGGTTCGTGTTGTTGATCACGGGCGCGGTTGCGGGCGTGAGCGTGACGGCGGTGGGCGTGATGGTTTCGCGGATACCGGGAAAACGAACGATCACTGAGGAGGCGATCGAAGCGGTGGACGTAAGGTTTGCCGGATACGTCACCGTGAAGGTGAAGGAGGCGTCTTGCGGGATCGACACGTAGGCCCATTCCAGCGTGCCGGTTTGGCCAGCGGAAGGTTTCACGTCGGGTTCGCTGGCGCCGCCCGTGTAGGACCAACCGGCAGGAAGCGTGACTTCCCAACCGATCGCGGTCGTGTCGCCGGGGTAGCTAGCGACGTTCGCGGTGAACGTCGTGGTGCCACCACCGGGCAATAGATACGCGTTCGACGGTGTGAGGGTCGCGGTCGCACCTGGCGCGGCGTGAAGGCCGAACGGAACAATCGCGGCAACGAGGATCGAGAGGAAACGGGTCAGCTTCATGGCGCTAAAGAGGTGTTGGTGGTGTCGATTCGGCGGATGATGAGGCGCTCAGCGGCGGGTTCGCGCGCCGGGGGCAAAACCGTCTTCGGTCTCAAGTTCCGTGCGGTGGTATTCGCCGGTGCGGGTCGTGCCGTCGCGGGTGTTGTAGAGTTCAATCACGCGCGTGAGCTCGAGGAGGCTGAGTCGTCCATCCTGATTTGTATCCGCGGAATGGTGACTCGTGATCGTGCCGGTGCCGGCGGCGAAGCCGTCTTCGGTCGTCGCGTCGGTATAATAGGCGCCGGTGCGGGTGGTGCCGTCGCGGGTGTTGTAGAGTTCGATGACGCGCGTCAGCTCGAGGAGACTCAGCCGCCAGTTCCCATCGGTATCGGCGGAATGATAACCAAGGGCACGCGTGACCGTGACGGTGTAGCTCGTTGTTGTGACCCCATCCTGTGCGGTGACGACGATTTCCACGGGATTGCTCCCTGGGTTAAGATCAAGAGGAGCGCTGGGGGAGCCCGAAGTGGCGGCTTGTCCGTTGATCAGGATCGTGGCGGCTGTGTCCGCGGTCGTGGCGGTGACGGTAAGCACAGAGGTCGCATACGACACGTCCGCCGCGTAGATGGTGGTGCCGGAGACGAATGCTGGAGACAGAACCCCCTCGCTTAATACCAGCCCCGCGAGCGCGGAGTTTATGGCGGGGGCGCGGGTAACGGTGAGCGTGTAGGTTTTCGTCGCGCTATTCTGGGCGGTGACGACGACCTGGACGGTGTTCGCACCCACGTTGAGGCTGATCGAGCCGCTCGCGGCACCGGAGCTTACGGAGATGTCGTTAATCTTCACCGTCGCGGTCGCGTCGGCGACGGTTGGAGTGACGGTGATGCTGGCCGTGGCGTTCGTGACGCTCGCCGAGTAGTTCGTCATGCCGGAGACGAAGGTCGGCGAAAGCGTGCCGACGCTGAGTGTCAGAGCGGAAAGATCGGCGTTGGAGCTGGCGGCGCGCGTGACGACGATCGTGTAAGTCTTCGTCGTGCCATCCTGCGCTGTGGTGACGACGGCGAGGGTGTTGGCCCCGACGGACAGGTTAATCGCACCGCTCGTGTTGCCCGATGCAACAGCGACGTCGTTCACCTTCACGGTCGCTGTGCTTTCCGCGAGTGTCGGCGTGACCGTGATGCTCGTGACGGCATTCGACACGTCGGCGGCGTAGCTCGTGGTTCCGGACGCGAATCCGGGCGTGAGCGTGCCGCTGCTGAGCACGAGGTTCGACAGATCGGCGTTCGAGTTGGGGAGACGCGTGATCGTGACGGTGTAGGTCTGCGTCGCGACGCCGTCTTCCGCGGTGGAGACGACGGAGATGACATTCGCTCCGACCGCGAGCGAGATCGCCCCACTCGGCGAGCCGGAGGTCACGACGCTGGCGTTAACCGTGATGATCGTCTGTGGGTCGGTCGCGGTCGGTGTCAGGGTGACGCTGGAAACGGCATTGGCTACATTCGCGGTGTAGCTGGCCGTGCCGCTCGCGAAACTCGGTGAGAGCGTGCCCGCACTCAACGCGAGCGCCGAGAGCGAAGCATCGGTCGAAAGAGCGCGATACGACCGGACTGAAACATCATCGATCGCCAGACCTGCGAGCGGGGTGGCGCCGCTGCTTTCGAGATGAAAACGCAGTCGGATCGTCTTGCCCGCGAAATCGCTGATCAGCACGCGATGAAGGCCCCACCCTGCGGCTTCGTCGATGGTGATCGAATCGGCGCCGACCTCTTCGTCGCGCATGTCGGGCCCGAGCCAGCGCCACGCAATTTGCGTCGCATTGTCGCCGCCGACTTCCTCGACCGCCACGTAAGCGGCCATCGTGCTCGCGTCCGCGAGTTGATAACTCATCACCCAGGCGAGCTCGACGACGCGACCGGTCGGCACCGCGGTCAGGTCGATGTTCGGCGAAACCAGATCCTGGTTACTCGAGGCTTCGAAGGTTCCATCCAGATCGGTCTTCCATGCTTTCGTGCCGCTGTGCGCACCGACGATCGGCGCGGCCGCGGGCGTGCCGTGCTCCCACTCGTCAGCCGTGCCGCTGTGCGTGAAGCCGCCGTCGTCGGCTTCGAAGTCCGCGCTGAAATGATTGGCGACCACGCCCGTTGGCGCAGCGTCCTCATCGACGACGATCAAACTCCAGCTGTGGAGCGTGGCGGTGCCTCCGTTGGCGTCGCGATCGCGGATCGTAAGCGTCCACGTGCCCTGTGCGTCCTGACCGTTGAACCAGCTTAACCGCGAGTCTCGGACCGGTTTCAGGATGGCGCCGTCGATGTCCGCCATTTCCGGCGGGAAGACCGGATTTTCGGGGTCGAACGCGATCGCGTAAGCGCCATCGTCATCAAGCACCACATCGAGCGTGGATAAGAAATATCCGGAGACCTCGCGCACCAAACCGACGGTGTTGCCGCCGGGCGAAGTCAGGTGGATGTGAAGATTGGACCAGCTGTTGGATGTCACATGAAGCGCGACTTTCAGCTTACCGATGCGGTGGCTGCTCGGAACGGTCAGCGTGGAAACGAGTTCCTCGCCATCCGGCACCCCGCCGTCGGCGACGGTGGCTGCGTAGGTCGTGGCCTGGTTTTCCGAGCGCGCCGGCAGGACGCTCACGCTCAACTGATAGTTGCCAGTCCCGCTCGTCGAGTGGATGGAAAGTTTATACGTCGTCGTTTCTTTGGCGGTGAAAACCATCGCTTCTGAACTCGGCGGCGTGTCGCTCACCAGATCGCTGCCATTCGCCCGCCAACCCGACAGCGGATGCTCCGGGTTGATGTCGGAGAGAACGAGAGCGCAGTCGAGCTCGCTGCCCAAACGCGCCGGATCCAGATCGAGACTCACGAAGAGGGTCTCACCGGCACCGAGCGTGATCGTGTAAGAATCGGATTCAACACCGATGGAGCCCAAAACCCAACTGGCACCCGTCAATTCCTGACCCGTATAGCTCGCGGTTGCCGCCGTCTTCGCCGTCGGTGAGCCACGCTGCAGACGAAGGAAGAGTTCATACGGAAACACGATCGCTTCCGGCCGCTGGCACTCGACGACGACATAATACGTGCCGTCCGTGGGGAGCGCGAGACCGGCAATGCTCGACGAGGTCGAGCTCAGGACACCGTCGTCGTCGTCAACCTCGAGCACCGTCACACCATCTGGACCCACGACCCGAATCAGCGTGTCGCGACTGGAGCCCGGCGCATCGGAGCTCGCCGTGGTAGTCGTCGCGATGAAGACGCGATCGCCCGCTTGCGCGTCGAACGAGTAGATGTCGACGTCGCCCGCCGGATAGAGGTTTTCCGTCACGCGCGCGCCCGCCGCGACGCTCGCGAGCGGTTCGGCCGCGGCCGGATTCAACGCCGGTCCGACAATGCTGTGCAGCGTCACTTCGTTGTCCGAGGGATCCGAATCCGGAGTCTCCGCGAGAGCCACCGCCCAGAGTTTTACGCCGGCTCCGCGGCCCGCGCCTACTCTCGGCGTGGTCTCGATCGTGAGCGTCTTGGAATCGCCCGCCGCGATCGTTCCGTCCGTGAAAAAGATGTTGTTGCCGGTCGGCGAAATCGTCCAGCCGCTCGCCGTCGCCGACGCATAGTTAGCGGCCCCGCTCAACTGGACATACACCGCCACGCCCGTGGCGGCATCGGGACCGCTGTTGGTGATCGTGATATCGAAGCTGCCGAGCCCCTCCGAGCCAACGCCAGCGGAGAGCGCGAGATCCGCGCCGGCGGTAACGGTGGTCGTTGCCGTGGCGCTGTTGTTCGCACTGCTCGTTTCCGTGTCGGACGTGCTCACCGTCGCGGTCGTCGAAAACGTGGTGCCGATGGCGACGCTCGTTTCGATATCCACGACCAGTGTGAAACTCTCGCTCGCGCCTGCCGCCACCGCGTCATTGGTGGCGTGAATGGTTCCGTTCGCGCCCACGGCCGGCGTGGTCGCGGACCATACTCCCGGGGTCGAGAGCGACACAAAGGTTGTCCCGGCCGGCAGCGGGATCGATAGCGCGGCGGCGGTCGGTGGGAGCGATCCGTTGTTAGCCACCGTCACCGTGTAGGTGACATTGCCGCCCCGCACCGCGGGGTCCGGCGCATCGGAGATCGTGACTGCCAGGTCGATCGTGTCGTCGTTCGTGATCGTGCCTTGGCCCTGACCATCGCCGACGAGAGCGCCGGTGACGTTCGTGAGGTTCACGAAAAAGGTCTCGGCGGCTTCCATATCGATGTCGCCATTGACGAGCACCGAGAAGGTGTAGCTCGAACTGCCCATAGAGATGTATTGCCCCGTCAATGCCTTCGCCGTGTAGTCCGAACCGGCGGTCGCAGTGCCGTCAGCGGTCGCGATATCGAACATCACGCCGACCGCGCCCGCGGGCTCCGAGAGATTCACCGTAAACGTGAACATTGTCGTGCCGCTGTCTCCTTCCGCTTGGGAGACGTCGTTGATGGTCAGCAGCCTGCCCTGGAGAAACGCATTGCTCGAACTCGTCGCACTGGTGCCGGCGGGAGTGGTGACCGTTACGTTGACAGATCCGTTGCCAGCCGGAGCCACGGCCGTGATTTGCGTGTCGCTATGGATCGTGAAGGACGTCGCGGGCGCGGCGCCAAACATGACGGCCGTTGCTCCAGTGAAGCCGCTGCCGGTGAGCGTCACCGTGGTGCCGCCCGCCGTTGGGCCAGTCGAAGGAGAGACGCCGGTGACCTCGGGGACGAAACTCACCTTTTTGATCACGCCGTCCATGTCCGCGACGTAGAGATTGCCCGCGCTGTCCATCGCCAACCCACGAGGCACCTCCATCTCCAACACCACGGTGACGGCCTGATCCGACGCCGCCACTTTCTTCACTTCGTGGCTCATGAAATCACTTACATACAGGTTACCGGCTGCGTCGAAGAGCAGGCCAATCACACCGCCAAAGCCATCCGCATAAACCGTCTTGCTGCCGGCGGTCGTGATCGCCACGACCTCGGAGGACGATGCCACATACACGCTGCCGGCTCGAAACGCCGCATTCTGCGGGGTCGTAACCGTCGCCAGCGTGCTTTTCCCAGACCAATCTGGCGGCACCACGTAAACGATATTGTTATGGTAGCTGGTCAGATAGAAATTTCCCGCGGCATCGATCGCCAGACCCGAGAAGGATTCTGTTCCCACCTCATCCGGCAGCGTGTAACGTGTCGTGTGGGCCCCGTCCAACCCGACTTCATAAAGGACACCGCTAACATGGGCGGCAAACAGCTTCCCGTCATGAAAGGCAAGTTGCTGCGCCATCCCGACGTTTGTCGTCAGCGTGCTTACGACGCCCGACGGCGTGATCTTCAAGATGGCATCCATGCTGGCAACATACAGATTGCCATCTGCATCGAAGGCCATGTTGCCATTAACCCCGGGAGGAACGGTGGCAAAGTCTGTCACAGTAACGGCCGAGGCGGTCGACAGCCCTGCGCAGAGCGAGAGGACTGAAAAAACGAAGCAGCGGAGCAGGGAGTGCATGGCGAAAAAGCGACGCGCTGCCGGTTGTGTGGAATGCCGCGTGTCGCCGCGAAATGAAGAATACACCCTAATCGCAACTCCGAGCCGGTTGGGGCCAGCGGCGGCGCCGGTGTGGCGAACGGCGGCGGCCGTCACCGGTTTGCGAATACGGCCCTCGGAGCGAGGATCAGAGCACGGTGTGCAGCGAAGCGAAACGGTCGCGGAGCTGTGGCCACGTGCGGCGGCTGGCGCGGACAGGGCGTTCGAAGCCGGCCAGGTAGAGGCTCGTCCGGTCGGCGGCGTCGCGCTCGTAGCGAACGACGCTGGAGAGGTTGACGATCAAGGTGCGGTGAACGCGGAGGAAGTGCGTGGACGGGAGCGCGGCCTGCCAGGATTTCAGGCTTTTGCGGATCACGATGGCGGAGCCGTCGGCGAGGGTGATTTCGCTGTAGTTGTCGCGCGCGGCGATCAGCCGGAGGTCGTCGAGGGCAACGATGCGGGCCGAGGCGCCGGCGCGAAGGCAGACGGTGGATTGAGGCGAAAGAGACATGGGGGGCAGGGAGGCGGCTCGGCGGGGACGCCTCGCCCTGCCTTACTCGGCGACCTCGTAGATTTCGACGAGGGCGACGCCGGTGGTGTTGTTCGCGCCGGCGACGTGCACGGTGTAGAGCCCGGGTTTGAGCGTGAGGAGCAGCGCGGCGTCCTTGCTGCCGCTCGCGAGGTGAAACGCGCCGACGGCCGTTTCCGCGGCGGTGATCGCGGCGTCGCTGCCCCAATCGTTGTTTTCGGCGACGATCGTTGAGCCGGCGAAGACCTTGAGCACGGGGTCGGCGAGCGGAGCGGCGACGCCTTGCGTGGCGAGGGTGGGACCCACACCGCGAACGAGCACCCGTTTGGGAGCGTTGCCGGCAATCACGAAGCCGCCGATGAGGATGTTTTCGCCGGTGCCGACCTCGCCGCGCGTGGCGATGTCGATGAGGCGCTGGTATTCGGATTGCGGATTCTCGCTGGCGTCGTAGATCTCGGCGAGCGCGACCCCCTCCCCGCCCGTGATGTGCGCGGTGTAGGCGCCGGGTTCGAGCGTGGCGACGAAGGCGGCGTCCTTGCTGCCGTCGGGGAGGGCAAAGGCACCGACGCGCGCGGCGATGGCGGCGACGGCGTGGGCATCCCAGTTATCGTTCTCCGCAATCAGCGTGCTGCCGTGAAAGATGCGGATGCGGGGGTCGGCGAGCACGGCCTGCACGCCGAGCGAGGACAAGCCCGGGCCGACGCCGCGGACGAGCACGGGCTTGGCGGCGGGGCCGTTGATGACGAAGCCGCTGATGAGGAGTTTTTCGCCGGCACCGACACGGCCTCGCGACGCGAGGCTGATCAGGCGGTCGGTGCGGAGCGTGGTGGTTTTCAGGCCGGCGAAGTCGACACCGATGCCGGACGGCAGGACGAGCGAGCCGTTAACGGTGGTGGTGGCGCGATCGAGCGAACCGAGGAGGGTCAAATTGCCGCCGGCAGCGGGGACCTGCAGGTCGAACGTGTTGTCGCCCTCGAGTGACGTGAGTCCTCCGGCGGTGAGCGTCGGCGAAAGGAAGAGGACGAGGACGTTGTTCTCGCTGCCGACAATCGTGTAGAGCGTGCCGCTGGCGGTGGCGAGGGCGCTGGAGCGATACAGGCCCGCGGCATCGGCGGACGGGCCGTCGCGCGGCTCGACGCTGGCGGAGAACGAAAGGCCGAGGTCGTCGAAGGAGCCGCTGAGGATATTGTTCACGAGTTGGCCGCGCACGGTGACGGCGCGCTGCGCGGGCGTCTGGCCGGGGAGGACCTGCGTGGCGCTGGCGGTGTAGGTGCTGTCGGCCTGCAGCGTGAATGGAATGAGCGCGTTGAGGCCGACCGACGGTGCGACGACGAGAAGCGAGCCGTCGTTGGTGCGGGCGGGAAGCGAGGCGGCGACGTCGCCGACCTTGGAGGACAGCGCGCGGACGGAGCGGTGGGCAGAGGAGGAAATCGAAGCGGAGTTGTTGGAGAAGAAGTCGCCGAAGAACGTGCGGGTGTCGGCCGCGCGCACGGTGAAGGTGCGGAAAACATCCGCGGCGGCGCCGTATCCAGAACCGCCCGACTGCGAGGCTTTGACGATGACGGTGCCGGCGGCGCCGGTGAGCGTGACCACGTTGCCCACGATCATCGCGGGACCGCTGACGATGGTGAAGGTGACGGGCAGGCCGGAGCTCGATGAGGCGATGAGCGTGAACGGCGAGTCGTTGATCGAATTGTCGGGCGGCGCGGAGAACGCGATCGTTTGTGCGGTGTTCGTGGGCGCACTGATGACGAGCGTGTCGGTGGCGGAGCCGGAGTAGAGTGCGTCGTCGACGGTCGCGACGACGGTGTAGCTGCCGGCGGCGGTGGGCGGCGTGGCGCTGCCATTGTAGGTGAACGTGACGTTCAGGTTGGCGGGACTCGTGGTGGCCGCGGCGGATTTCGCTGAACCGTCGTAAGTATGCGCGAGCGAGGAAAGCGTGACGGACGCCTGCAGGCCGGTAACGCGGAAAGTGACGTCGACGTCGGTGGCGGCGTTCCAGTTGGCATTGCCGGCTTGGCTGGCGCGGAGAACGACGGTGCCCGTGCCGGTGAGCGTGAGCTGGCGGTCGGCGATCGTGGCGGGGCCGCTCACGACGCGGTAAGTGATTGCGAGCGGAGCGTTGGAGGAAGCGAGCGCGGGAGCGCCGTCGTCGGAGCCCGTGACGCCCGTGACGCCGACGAAGGTCGTGACGACGCCGCTGGTGGTGAGCCGGCGGATGGCGTGGTTGAACGTGTCGGAAACGTAGAGCGTGCTGCTGTTGGCGATCAGGATGCCGTAAGGCGCGTTGAAGCGCGCTGCGGCGCCGGTGCCGTCGGCGGTGCCGAAATTGCCGGCGCTGCCGGCGAGGGTGGTGACCACGGCGGCGGCGGTGATCTGGCGGATGGTGTGGTTGACGCTGTCGACGACGTAGAGCGTGCCCGTGGCGTCGACGGCGACGTCGCGCGGCGTGTTGAAGCGCGCCGCGGAGCCGGTGCCATCGGTGGTGCCGCTGGTGCCCGCGGTGCCGGCGAAAGTGGTGACGACACCGGCGGGCGTGATGTGGCGGATGGTGTGATTGAAGGAATCGGCGACGAAGACGTTGCCGGCCGAGTCGACGGCGAGACTGTTGGGCCCGGTGAAACGGGCGGCGGCGCCGGTGCCGTCGACGCTGCCGGGACTGCCGTAGGTGCCGGCGAGCGTGGTGACGACGGCGGCGGGGGTGATTTTGCGGATGGTGTAGCCGTAGAACTCGGAGACGTAGAGGTTGTCGCTGGCGTCGATGGCGATGCCGGAGGGTCCGGCGAAGCGGGCGGCGTTGCCGGTGCCATCGGTGCCGCCGATCGAACCCGCGGTGCCGGCGAACGTGGTGACCGCGCCAGCCGGAGTAATCTTGCGGATCGTGTGGTTGAGCTGATCGGTCACGAAGAGGTTGCCGCTGCTGTCGACCACGGCGGCGATGGGAGTGTTGAAACGGGCGGCGGCGCCGGTACCGTCTGCGGTGCCCGTGCTGCTGGCGGTGCCGGCGAACGTCGTGATGGCGCCGGCGGGCGTGACTTTACGGATGGTGTGATTGAGCGCGTCGACGACGAAGAGATTGCCGCTGGTGTCCTGGACGGCGCGGGTGGGGGCGTTGAAGCGGGCGGCGGTGAGGTTGATGGGAGGATCGCCGAACACGCGGTCGGCGGGCGTGGGGAACGCGATCGTTTGCGAGCCCTTGTCGATGGTGAGGGTGAGCGAAGCGGTGGCGGTGCCGCCGTCGTTGGTGGCGTTGAGCGTGACCGTGGAGTTGGCGACGGCGGTGGGCGTGCCGGAGATAACGCCGGTGGTGGAATTGAGCGACAGACCGGTCGGCAGGGTGCCGGTGAAGCTGAAGCTTTGGGCCGTCGCGGCGGTGGTGATGCTGTAGGAGAACGGGGTGCCAACGGTGCCGCTGGCGGTGGTGGCGCTGGTGATCGTGGGCAGCGGGAAGATGCCGTTCATGATCACGCGCGAGGCTTCGCCACGACCCAGTGCGGCGACGGTGCGGCCGGCGAGACGTCCGGTGGTGTCGACGGCGGTGGGCACGAGGCGATTGGTGAGGGAGCCGTCGCCGACCTGTCCGCTCAAGTTGACGCCCCAGCCGTAAACGAGACCATCGGACGAGAGCGCGAAGGCGTTGAGCGAGTTCATGCCGACATCGACGATAGTTTTGCCGGCGAGCGCGCCGTCCATCGAAACGGCCACGGGAATGAGGCTGGAAGTCGTGGTGCCGTTGCCCAGCGTGCCGTAGTCGTTCAATCCCCACGTGGCGAGCGCGCCATCGGACGTGAGGGCGATGGTGTTTGCGAAGCTGGTGTCGATGGCGACAACGCGCTTCCCGGAAAGGACTCCGGCGGCGACAGGAACGGGAACCGAACGGTCGCTGCCGGTGCCATCGCCCACGGAGCCGTTGCCGCTGCCGCCCCAGCCGAAGAGCGAGCCGTCGGCAGTGAGAGCGAAGGCCTGTGTGCCGGTGGCGGAGACGGCCGTGACGAACTTGCCGGCGAGCGCGCCGGACATGTTGATGGCGATCGGGGAAAGCTGCTGGCCGAGGGGCCCGCCGAGTTCGCGATGGAAGTTCGAGCCCCAGGTGTAGATCGCGCCGTCCGAGTCGACGGCGACGCTGAAGGCGCCGCCGGCGGCGATGGCGACGATGGTCTTGCCGGCGAGGGCGCCGCCGACGAGCACGGGCGCGAGACGGGTGATCGTGGTGCCGTCGCCGAGTCCGCCGTTGGGATTTCCGCCCCAGGCGTGAACGGTGCCGTCGGAGGCGAGGGCGAGGACGTGGCGGGAGCCGGCGGCGATGGCGACGACGGTCTTGCCGGCGAGGCTGCTCGTGCCGGCGTCGGTGTTGACGCGGATGGGCGTGTTGCTGTCGGTCGTGGAGTTGTTGCCCAAGAGGCCGTTGGCGTTGTAGCCCCAGGCGAAAAGTTCGCCGTCCGACGTGAGTGCGGTGGTGTGATGGGGCGAAGAGGCGAGAGCGGTGACGGTTTTGCCGGCGAGGGGGCCGGTCAGCCAGACGTTGAGAGGAGATGCGGAGGTGGCCAGGAGCGAGCCGACGCCGAGACGAGTGCCCCAGGTGATGGGCGTGGTCGTGTCGACATGGGTGTAGCGCTGGCCCACGGCGAAGCCAGCGCTACCGATCGAGTTGCTGCCGGAGTCGGAGATCGTGGCGGTGGTTTTGAGATCGAGACGGATGGGGCCGCCGCCGGCGAGATCGCCGACCACGACATCGTAGATACTGCCGGAAACTTGGGTGACCGAGGTGATGGAGCCGGTGGCGGTGATGGCGGTGGTGAGAGCGAAGTCGCTTACGTCGACGCCAGTGACGGGCTCGCTGAAGGTGACGCGGAACGTGACGCTGCTGGCGGTGGTGGTGGCGGCGGGGACGGAGCCGGCGGTGACCTTGCGGAGGATCGAGACGACGAAAGGTGGAGCGTCGGCGAGGACGGTGGCGGAGACGCTGGCGAAGTTATTGGCGGGAGTCGGATCGTTGTCGGACGAAGAGGAGGGGGCGACGCTAGCGGTGAGGGTGAGCGTGGTGCCGTCGGCCGTCTCGACGCCGACCTTCGCAACGAGAGTGAAGTAGGTGGGCTGCTCGTAACTGAGAAATGAAGTGGAGGCGGTGATCGTGCCGTTCGTGCCGACCGCAGGTGTGGTGGCCGACCAGTTAGCGGGCGAGGAGAGCGAGACAAAGGAGAGGGCCGGCGGCAGGGTGACGGTCATCTCCGCGGCGGGGGCGCTGACGGCGTGATTGGCCAGCGAGATGACGTAGGTGATGTTTTCGCCGCGCGTGATGGGGCTGGGCGAAGCGACGATGGACTGGACGGCGAAGTCGGCGGTTTCGGCGCGGGCGGAGGCGCAGAGGTTGAGCGCGCAAATGGCGAGGCATTTGAGCACGAGCGACGAAACGGCGGATGCGCCAGGGCGGGAGAAGCGGGAGGACATGGGAGCAGCGTGGACGCATCAGGGCTGAGGGGCGGGCTCCCCGCTTCGAGAGGCTTGGGGCGAGCGGTGTCGCCGGTGTGGCGAACGGCGGTTGGAGAGGTCGGCTACCGCGCTGGTAATACCGGCCCGCGGCGTCGGGCTCCACTTATGGCTGCGGGTGCAGTTCCTCGAGGCGGGTGCGGACTTCGCTCCAAGTGCGGCGGCTGGCGGAGACGGGTTCGGGCACGCCTTTCACGTTGAGCAGCGCGCCGTCGCCCTGGCGGGTGTGGCTGAAGACGTGGAGCAGATTGACAATGCAGGTGCGGTGCACGCGGGCGAAATGCGTGGACGGCAACACGGACTCCCAGGCTTGGAGGCTCTTGCGGAGGAGGAGGCTGGCGCCGGATTCGAGTGTGACGTCGCAGTAGTTGTCCTGGGCGGTGATGAGGGCGATTTCCTCGGTGCGGACGAAACAGCCGCGATCGCCGCCGCGGAGATAGACGCGGTCGTCGAGGCGGAGGGGTTGGGAAAACTCGGCCGGGTCAGGGGTCGCGGGAGGCGCGGGCGAAGGGGGAGGAAGGCGGCTGAGAGCGGCAGCGAGACGTGCCGCGGCGATGGGTTTGAGGAGGTAGTCGAGGGCGTTGATCTCGAAGGCGCGGATGGCGAAGGCGTCGTAGGCGGTGGTGAAGATGATCCGTGCGCCGGGGCGGATGGCGGGCACGAGTTCGAACGAGCTGCCGCCGATCAGGTGAATGTCGAGGAAGACGAGATCGTAGTCGTCGCGGGCGAGGAGGGTGCGGGCGCTGTTGACTGTGGCGGCCTCGCCGACGATCTGGACGTCGGGATGCGCGGCGAGAACGGCGCGGAGGTCTTCGCGAGCCGGGAGCTCGTCCTCGATCAGCAAGGCGCGAATCATGGTTCAGTTGCGATGTCGGATGAGTGCGGAACGCTGCAGGCGCAAGACAACGCGCACCCAGCCGTCGGACGCGTGATGAGTGAATTCGTGACCATTGGGAAAGTAGCGATTGAGCCGCTCGCGCAGGTTTTCGTGACCGATGCCGAACGATGGCACTTGCCGCGTGGCCGGCTCCTCGATCCAGCGGCCGGTGTTCGCCACCTCGATGAGCAGGCCCTCGGATTCGCGGCGTGCGGAGATTCGAAGTTCGACGCGATCTGCGCTGGTCGCCGCACCATATTTTAGCGCGTTTTCCACGAGAGGAAGCAGCAGCAGCCGGGGAATCAAAACCGGGGCGGCGGTCAGATCGAGCTCGATGGACACCGTCAGAAGTTCGCCGAGGCGGAAGCGCTCGATGTCGAGGTAGGACTGCAGCATCGCGAACTCGTCGCCGAGCGTGACGCGCTCGTCGTCGTCATCGCGCAGCGTTTTTCGGCAAAAGTCAGCGAGCCGGTCGATCGAGTCGCGCGCGCGCACGAGGCCCGGCGGAATCTGGCTGCGGATCGAGGTGAGCGAGTTGAACAGGAAGTGAGGGTTCAGCTGGTAACGGAGGGTCTCCAGGCGCGATTTTTCGGCCACCAGCTTCGCGGTGATTTTTTCGTCGAGTTCCAATTTATGCAGCCGCGCGAGCTCGTCGTTTTGTCGCGAGAGGGCCTCGGTGCGTTCCGCGACGATCGATTGCAGCCGTGCGGCGCGGGCGCGCAGCGTGCGCGTGCGCAGGCCGACGATGCCGGCCAATGCAGCGAGGCCAGCGATCGCATAGATCGAGCGGGCCCACCAGGTTTGCCACCAGGGCGGCAGCACAACGAACGAGAACGTCGCCTCAGGGCCCACCCGGCCCGTGCCATCGCGGGCCTGCAGCTGCAGCGTGAAGGTCCCCGCGGGCAGAAGATGAAAGTCGCGATGGGTGCTGGATGACCATTCCGACCATTCCCTCGCCAAGCCAAGGAGACGCGTGCGGTATTCGGTTTTAGCCGACGCATGCGCGTTCGGCTGAAGGTGGGGTGCGGCGAAAGTGAAGTGGACCGTATTCGCCGGCGGCCACTCGGGCTGGACCGGGAGCGGTCCGGCTCCGCCCCACAAGAGCTGGCCCGGCCGCACGGAGATGCTCCGCAAGCGAACGGCCGGCGGCGGAACGCGTTCGCCGTTCCATCCGAGTTGAAGGGAAGCTAGACCGACGTAACCGAGCCACAGCGTGCCGTGAGCGGGGTCGTCGATGGCTTCGAGCGGTCTGATCGATTCCAAGCCGCTCCAAGCCGCCGGCTCGAGTTGCCAGCTCCCCGGGCCCGTGCGTCGCGCCATCGCCGCAGGATCGTTTACGGTGGTTCCCGCAAACCAGATCGCGCCATCGCTGAGCGGGAAGGCGCGCGACCAGCGGGAGGTATCGAGACCTTTGATACGCGTCTCGGGCGTGAAGCGATCGCCGCGGGGATCGTGCCGCCACAAACCCTGCCACGAGGAGACCTCCAGCGCCCCGTCCAACAGGAAGATCCAGACCCGGGCGCGCTCGGGGTCCGGCAGCGAGAGGCCCTGAGCGGGGCCGATGGATTGCAGTCGGGCGTCGAGCCGCACGCCTTGACGCCAGTCGAGTCGCACGACTTCGAGGCGGTTGCGCGTGGCCCACAGCCATCCGTCGGCGTCCTCGATGAGCGGAAACAACGACGCCCGGACACCTGGCACCACCGATTCGAACTCCCAGCGCCCGCCGGTCCGGCGATAGATTCGCAGCATGCCGGGACCGGTCGAAGCCACCAATCGGTCGGGATCGCGACGCAACCGAAGGGCTGACCGAAAGAGCAAGCGTTCGCGCTCGATGATCTCCACGCTCCCATCGGAGCGCAGCAATCGGAGGTCGGGGCCGCCGACGATCAATCCCTCTTCGGTGGAGAGCAGCACCCACATGTCGCCCACCGCGTCTGGCAGCAGATCGAAGCGACCGGATTCCTCGTCGCGCACGAAAACGCCGTGTGTGCTTGCGACATGCAAACGCCCCTCGTGAAACACGAAGGCTTGGACGCGGCCGGGCACGCCGCCGTCGCGATGTTCGTGCAAGGCCGCGGGTGAATGCGCCTGGATGCGGGTGACGCCGGCAAAACGCGACAGCCACAGCCCGCCGGCGGTGTCGGTGGCCAATGCCACGATGGTGCTGCTGGCGGCGCCCAACCGACCATCGTCGTCATACCGTGCCAGCACTTGTCCGGAAGCGGGATCGACGATCAGCAATCCATGATAGCCGGTGCCGAGGGCGAACGTGCCGTCCGCGAGCGGTGTTCCGCAGGTCACCTGATCGCGATCGAGCAAGGTGGCTACTTCGCTCGAAACCAGCGGCGCGTCGCTCCCTCGCCAGATCCGCAAGCCGCCCGCGCTCACGACCCAAGATCCCCCGTCCTGGCGGGGCCAGAGAGACTGCACGCCGAGCGGAGCGAGAACGTGTGCCTCTGGGACGGGGATCAAGGTCGTGCCGTCGATGCGGTAAGCCGCCGCGGTCGTGATCGCGTGCACCGCATTTTCGTGCGGGAACACGTTGATCGCGCGCTCGTGGATCGGGATCGCCAACGTCTCGACTTCGCCGGACGCGTTTGCGCGAGCGACGAAACTGCGCGGCCCCTGGGTGACGAAGTAGGCGTTCTCGCCATGCACCAGCATGCGCAGGACGTGGCCGACTGCTTGGTCTTCCGGGTGAAGCCGGCGGTGCAGCGGATGGGCCACGAGCGTGCCGGAGGAATCAGGGGTGAGCCAGCCAAACTCTCCTGTCGCAGAATACCAAATACGGCCGGACGGGCTTGCGGCGACGTTGTGAACGATGAGTCCTCGCGTGCCTTCGATCACTCTCCACGTGGCACCGTCGTATTCGACGAGTCCCTCGGTGTTGCCGACGTAAACGAGGCCGTTCGGATGAACGAGCACGGAACGGGTTTGGGGACTGCCGGGGATTTCGCGCTCGGTAAACACCTGCGCGATGGGCGCGCCGGAGTAGCGCGGCGGAACGGCTCCCGACAGCGCGCCGCAACTGGAGGCGGCAAGGAGAAGGAAAGAGAGCCAGCGGGGAATCACGCGAAGGACCGGCAGCATGGAAGCGGGAGCGGCGCGCTCAAGCGCGGGGTGGAGCCAGTCGTCAAAGTCGCATGTCGAGCCGCACATACCACAGCCGGCCGATGGGATCGTAAGCGGCAACGTCAGTGCGATTGTCGTCGAACGCCTGCGGCGCGAGGGGAGGCGGGCGATTGGCGAGATTGTTGACGCCCGCGGTGAATTTCGCGCCGGCGAGCCAGCGTCGCAGGAAGTCCGCGCCGGAGTTTCCGTCCAAGGTATAACCTACCGCCACATCGAACGCCGAGAAACTGGCCACGGGGATGCGATGGCGCACGCCCGCGGCCTCGGCGTGGGCGAACGTCTGGCCGCCTGTCGCCAGATCGACCACGGCGGACACATAGGTGTGGCCGAGCGTCATTTCCCAGGCGCGATGCCGCCAGGTGGCGGTGCTGTAAAAGCGACGACCCGGGATGGTGCCGACGGAGCCCGCGCCACCGCGCGTCGCTGCGCGGGCGTATTCGAAATAGGGCTCCAGCGGCGTGCTTTGGAACTCGTAGTCGAGAAAAAAGCTGCCGGTCGTGCGGAAGTCCCATGCGCCGAACGATACGTCCGGCAACCGATAGGCGGCGTGCACGTCGAGCGCGCGAACGCGCTGGCCGGCGATATTGCGCTGGGCGTCGACGACGAAGATGGCGTTGGCGGCGTTGCGACGCGTCACGAGCCAGTCGCGCAGTTCACCCGGCGCGCGGATCGGCGCGGCGCCCGCCCGGCCGGGGAAGTCGAAAAACGCGACCTGATTTGCGAAAGGAGAAGCGGCGCCGCGGGCGTCCACATCCTGCAGGATCGCCGCCACGCCGAGTGAACCGGCGAGGTCGACCTGGTGGACGGAAACGAAATCGATTCCGACGGTGAAACCTTCGAGCGCTCGCGGCGCCCAATGGGCGCCGAACGATCGGCTGTGCGCGCGCGATGGGCGTAGAGCGGGATTCGAGCCGGTGAGTTGCAGGGCTTGTCCTGGAACACCGAATACGCCCTGGATCACATTCGTGGTCGTGAAGTTTTGGGTGACGGGGCCGTAGAGCGAGAAGAGCGTGGGCGCTTGGAACGACTCACCGTAACTCGCCCGCAGCGTGAGCTGCTTGTCGTGCGGTTGCCAGCGCAGCCCGTATTTGGGTGCGTGTGAGTCGCCGGCGTCGCTGTAGTCTTCGAGCCGCCAGGCGATATCGACGTCGAGCGCGTGCAGACCGGGAAGCGTCGTATTCTCGCCGGCGAGAGGCGCGCGAAGTTCCGCATAGGCTGAATGGATGCGACGGTCGCGCGCGAACGGATCGAGCAAAGGCGCGCCGCTCCAGCGGCGCGCGGTCGGGCCGGTGAGGCGGGAATTTTCGTCGGGTTGGCCGGACAATGCTTCGCGCCGCATATCGGTGCCGACGGCGAACCGCACCTTGCCGGATGGAAGCCGTGCGGCGACGCCGGTGAGCGTGGCATTCGCCTGCTCGAGCGTGGCGGCGAATTTGCCGTAGACGGTGCCGAGCAGGTTTTCGAGTGACGCGGGATCAACGGCCGCGGGGCGGGCGAAAGGATCGAGCGCCGGTTGGAGGACGAAGGTGTCGTGTTCTTCGGAAAAGCCGGTGATCACGCGGCTGAAGGAGCCGCCGGGCGTCGGTTTGCCTTGCGCATCGAATCCGCCGGCGATCGCGCGCGAGAGATTCGGGGCGTAGAACACGTTGTGGATGCGCTGCTGCGTGGTGCTACGGCTGCGCGTGTAGGCAGTTTCCCAGTTCCAGTCTTTGTTGAGGCGACCGCGGAAGCCGAACGTGCCGCGCGCGAGTCGGTTGTCGTGGTTGAATGTGCGTGGAGCGGGCAGGTAGCGGAATGCGACTTGGGGGACTTCGACGGTGAGCGGATTATACGGCGCGCCGGCCGGCACGGTAACCAGTGGCGAGAAAGGGCCCGCGGCGAGTTGTGAGACGGTGGTGTTGCGCGAGCCGAGCACGTCGCCGAACAACTCGAGTTTCTGGCCGAGCAGCTTGGCGGTGAAGCTGGCGTAACCGGAACGGCTTTCGCGACCGAGCAGGATTGTAACGTAAGGGGCGGCGTCGAACGTGGCGGCGACCTCGGTGGCGTTGGCGGCGGTATAGGTGCCATCCGCGACGAGCGCGGCGAGGTGGGTGGCGACGGCGGCGGAGCCGGTCGGATGGCGTTCGCGTGGCGAGTTGAGGGCCGGAGCCAGAAGATACGAAGGAAACGCGGAGCCTTGCCCGATCGCGCCGGAGAGGGACGGGAATGTGCCGAAGAACGGACGGCTGAAGCCGCGGTAGGCTTGAAACAACGGGTCCGTTTTCGACCAGCTGGCGGAGGCGGTCACGTTGACGCGTTCGTTGCCTGAGCCCGCCGTCACGTGCGCCGAGCGCTCGGAGTAGTGGCCGTCGTTGCTTGAATACGCGTAGCGCGCGCCGGCTTCGGCTCCGTGGAAGTCGGATCGCAGGATAAAGTTGACGACGCCGCCAATGGCGTCGGCGCCGTAGAGCGCGGAGGCGCCGTCGCCGAGGACTTCGACGCGCTCGATCGCGGCGAGGGGGATTTGGCTGACGTCGACGAAATTACGCCCGGTGAAACCGCGGGCGCCGATGCCGCTGTCGGAAACGCGGCGACCGTTGACGAGCACGAGCGTGCTGAGATTGCGCAGCGCGATCTGCGAACCGCCGGCGGTGGTGGCCGCGTTGCTGTTGGCGGCGGAGGTGCCGAGGTTGTTGCTGCCGGCGAAAGTCGGCAGGTGTTTGCGCAGAGCGTCGAGCAGATCGGGGCCGAGTCCGGTCCGAGAAAGGTCGTCGCGGGTGAGAAGGGTGAGTTGAGACGAGGCGGGACCAACGAAGCTGGGCAGGTGTGTGCCGGTGACGTTCAGGCGATCCAGTTGCACCGACACGTCGGTTTCCCCGGGGTCGGCGGCTCGTGCGGGCAGGGTCCAGCATAGGAGCGTGACGGCGAGGCACGGGTGAAGGCGAAGCGGCGGACGCACGGATCGGTAAGCTGGGGAGAGAAGGGAAGTGTCTAAGGAGAGCAATGGTCGCGTTGAAGCAGTGGAGAGAAGCAGTGTTCTTGCCGCGGACCGACGGACACCTTGTGCTCGCGCGAATGCAGGCACCGACACTTCTGGTTTTGGCGGCGGGGATGGGCTCGCGTTATGGCGGGTTGAAGCAGATCGATCCGGTGGGGCCGTCGGGCGAGACGGTGTTGGATTATGCGGTGTTCGATGCGCTGCGGGCGGGATTTGGACGGGTCGTGTTTGTGATTCGGAAAGAGTTTGAAGCGGTGTTCCGCGAGCAGATTGGAGCGAAGTATGCGGGGCGAATTGACGTGGCGTATGTGTTTCAGGCGGTGGAGGCGCTGCCGAGTGGGTTCACGGCGCCGGCCGGGCGGGAGAAGCCGTGGGGCACGGGGCATGCGGTGTGGTGTGCGCGCGAGGCGGTGCCGGGGGCGTTCGCGGTGATCAACGCGGACGATTTTTACGGGGCGGATTCGTTTCGGCGGCTGGGAGTGTTTTTGCGCGAGAAAGCGGAGACGACGGACGGGGGCGGAAAGGCGGAGTTTGCGATCGTGGGGTTTCGGCTGGACCGGACCTTGTCGGAGCACGGGGCGGTATCGCGCGGCGTGTGCGCGGTGGGAGCGGACGGACGGCTGGCGTCGATCGTGGAGCGGACGGGAATCGAGCCGGGGCAGGTGGGGGCGGGGCGGGAATTTTCGGGGGAAGAGATTGTTTCGATGAACTGTTGGGGATTTGGGCGGGAGGTGTTTGCCGGATTGGAGGTGCAGTTGCGGGAGTTTTTGGAGGCGAGAGCGAGTGAGCCGAAAGCGGAGTTTTATTTGCCGGCGGCGGTGTCGACGATGATCGCGCGCGGCGAGGCGGAGGTGGAGGTGCTGCCGACGGGAAGCGCGTGGTTTGGGGTGACGTATCGCGAGGATAAACCGCGGGTGGTTGCGGCGATTGCGGAGCTGGTGCGACGCGGGGAGTATCCGGCGCGATTGTTTTGAGAGGAATGTGAATGTTGGTGAACCACGAATGGACACGAAGGGGCACGATTTTTGGGGACGGCGGCGATGCGGATAAGTTGTGGGTAAAAAGCCTTTGCTTCGGCCGGTCGCGGCGGTGACGGTGCGGCCATGGCGGATCCAGCATGCACGACCTCTTCACGGGACAAATCACCCGCATCCGCGGGCGGCACCTTCCGGACGCGGAAGGACGCGCCGCTCTTCAACACGATCACGAGCGACGATTGGAAGCGCTCGCTCGCCTCGGCGCGGCAGCAGAAGAATGCGGTGTCGGCGCGGATTCGGACCGCGATCTCGTCCTCCTCGCGGAAGACGAAGTAAGTTTATTGGAGGGCGCCGGGGGAGAGTGGGCGACGCTGGGCGACGCGATTCGCGCGTGGCGGGCGCTGGTGCCGCTGCGTTCGCTGGATGTATTTGGATTTCTGGGACACGCGGAGAATCCGCTGGAGGAGCCGAATGCGCGGTTGCGGCGGATCGGCGGCGGGGTGGAAGCGTGGGCGTTTGCGGCGGAGGAAGACGGATCGGTGTATAAGTTTTATCTGCCGCGGGAGGAGAAGCGGATCGGAAGCGTGTTCGGGTTTGGGGTCGGCGAGGAGGCGGCGCTGCACGCGAATGCGGTGTTGGGGGACTATCGCGGATTATTGGAGAAGCTGCTGCTGATTCATCTGCTCGGCGGGATGGCCACGGAGGTGGTGGCGGTGACGCCGGAAGGGATTCTGGTGGCGAAACAGGCGTTGGGAGAGCCGTTGCCGCAGGGGGAGGACATGTCGCGGTCGTTGCCGGAAGGATTGATCGAAATTCCCTCGCGGTTTTTGCGGGCGAACCGGGATCACCCGCGGCTGTGGTTTCATCGCGACGAGCCGTGGCTGGTGGCGGATTTGCACGCGCGAAATTTTGTGCGGTGTGCGGACGGGGCGTTGCGGACGATCGATCTGGTGGCGGCGCCGTGGCCGCGGGAGATGACGCTGAGGAATGCGTTGATGCGCGAATGGCTGGAGCGGGTGCGCGAGGATCCGAAAGCGGGGGTGTTGCGGGTGTCGGCGGATGAGGAGTTGTGAAACCGATTTGGACCACCGAGACGCAGAGGCACGGAGGAGGAAGCGCCTGCGAGCAGGCTCTTACAGGCCCGGGGGAATAAAAAAGCCCGCTCGGGGAGGGAGCGGGCTCGAGGATGAGGTCTAAGCGGAGAGCTTAGCCCTTGGTTTTGGCGAGGAATTTCAGGACGTTGTCGGCCTGTTGGTCAGTGGCGCCTTCGTCGTGGTAAACGATTTTGCCCTTCCGATCGATCAGGTAGGCTTCGCGCTTGGCGCGGCCCTTGCCTTCCTGGCCGAAGGCATGGCGGACCTTGCTGTCGGTGTCGGCGAGAAGCGGGAAGGGGAAATTGTTGTGCTCCTTGAATTCCTTCTGCTTCGCGATGGAGTCGGTGCTGACGCCGACGACGGCGACGTCGTATTTGGCGAGATCGGCGGAAGAGTCGCGCAGCGAGCAGCCCTGGCTGGTGCAACCGCCGGTGAGCGCCATGGGGTAGAACCAGACCAGCGTGTAATCATGTTTCGGATACAAAGCGCCGAGGTCGAGCGTGTCGCCGGAGTCGGTGGTGGCGCTGAGGGTGGGGGCGGGGGCGCCGACGGGCAGCGAGGCGGCGGAAGCGGCGGAGGCGAGCATGGAGGAAAGCAGCGCGAAGAGCGTGCGGAGGATCGAGCGGATGTTCATGGCGGGGAGATTCCAACGAATCGTGGGAGGTTTGTGGACGTGGGGGCCTGACGCGGGGAAATGAAAAAGTTTCGCAGGAAAGATGCGCGGACGAGGGTTTTAAGCGAGGAACTTTTGGGAAAGGAGCGGTCATACCCACCCCGCTTGCGGCGAAGCGATTCGTCGGAGGCGGGACCAAAAAACCAAACGAACATGAACAAGAAAACTACCTTGAAAACGTTGGTGGCGACGATCGCGGCACTCGGGCTGGGCAGCGCGGCTTGGGCGCAGAATCCGGACTTTGCGCCGGCGAACCCGGCGAATGCCGGCAGGCCCGCGGGATTGCTGGGGTCGCCGTATACACAAGTCGAATACAACTACATCGACCTCGACGGCTATGGGCCGAGCCATGCGGATGGGTTTGGCGTGACGTTGAACCAGCCGTTCTGGCCGAACCTCGATTATCACATCAGCTATGATTACGCGTCGGCGAAATTCATGGGCTCGCGGCTGCGCGTGCATGATGCCGAATTCGGGCTGACGATGCACACGCAGTATGCGTGGGGGAAACCCTTCGTGACAGCGGGCGCGGGGTGGCAGTGGCAGAAAGCGGGCGGGTTCAGCGACGACTCGTTTGCGTTTCGCGTGGGCACCGGCGTGGAGTTTCAAGTCGCGCCGGCGGTGGCTTTGACGCCCTTTGTGAACTACGTGCGCGCGACGAGCTTCGATGCGAACGAGTATGAGCTCGGCGTGAAGGCGACGTATCGCTTCAACGACTCGTGGAGCGCGACGGCGCGGGCGCAGTATGAGGCGGTGGAAGATTCGCCGGACTCGCAGGAGTTCTCGCTCGGGGTGAATTATCACTTCTGAGAACGTCGGCGTCACGTGGCGGGGTCGGGAAACCCCGCCCTACATTTTGGGGAGAGGCGGACTGTCCGAGGGTAGGTGTGATCGGTGAGGCTGGCGTTGTAAACGGAGGGGCGCAGAGTGGTGCGTTGTCGTGCTAGGCACGATCTGAGTTTCAGCTTACCCTTCCCCTCCCATGCGATTCGGCGGCCTGCACCTTCTCGATTTTGCGATCATTCTCGGTTATCTCGCGGTGGTGATTTACCTCGGCCGGCGCGCGAGCGCGGCGGCAGCGAGCGAAGAAGGCTTCTTTCTCGCGGGACGGAAACTGGGGAAGGCGTATCAGTTTTTCCTGAACTTCGGGAATGCGACGGATGCGAACGGCGCGGTGAGCACGTCGAGTCTGGTTTATCAGAAAGGCGTGTCGGGCGTGTGGCTGTCGCTGCAGACGCTCTTCATGAATCCCTATTATTGGTTCATGAACGCGTGGTTTCGGCGCGTGCGGCTGGTGACGGTGGCGGATTTGTTCGAGGATCGGTTTGGGAGCCGGTCGCTGGCTCGATTTTATGCGATCTTTCAGATCGTCGCGACCGTGATCGTGATCATCGGATTTGGAAATCTGGTGGGTTACAAAGTGACGGCGTCGCTGATGGTGAAGCCGGAGGCGCAGTGGACGGCGGCGGAGCGGGCGTCGGTGGAGCAGTATCAAGAGTTGCGTCAGCTCGAAGGCGCGCAGCGCGCGGGGACATTGTCGGTGGCGGACGAGGCGCGGTTGGATGTGTTGCGAGAGGCGAACAAGCGCGGGGAGTTGAGCAGTTATGTTTCGTGGATTCACGGGCCGACGGGGAAGTGGACCTATTATCTCGTGTATTCGCTGATTGTGGGCGGCTACATCGTGATGGGCGGGCTGGCGGCGGCGGCGGTGAACGAGGCGCTGCAAGGCGTGTTGATCGTGATCTTTTCGTTTATCCTGATCCCGTTCGGGCTGAAGGCCATTGGCGGGTGGGATCAGTTGAGCGAGCGCGTGCCGTCGGACATGTTTCAATTGCTCGGTGAGGCCGGCAGTGGAATTGGCGCGTGGGAGCTCGCAGGAATCTTCCTGATCTCGATCGTGCAGATCCACGGGATCATCGGTAACATGTCGATCGCGGGTTCGGCGAAGAATGAATTTGCGGCGCGGTTTGGGGCGGTGTCGGGCACGTATGCGAAACGCGTGATGATTATTTTGTGGGCGTTTTGCGGGTTGATCGCGGCGGCGCTGTATCAGGGCGGCAATGCGTTGTCGGACCCGGATTCGGCGTGGGGGACGATGGCGTTGACGCTGCTGACGCCGGGCTTTCTGGGCTTGATGATGGCGGGCTTGCTGGCGGCGAACATGTCGACCGTGGCGGCGCAGACGATGGCGGTGTCGGCGCTCTTCGTGCGCAATGTATATAATTATCTGATACCGCAGGCGACCGAGCGCGGGACAGTGCTGGCCGGACGGTGGGCGATCGTGGTGATCCTCGCGGCCGGCGTGTATGCGGCGGCGAACATGAACGACGTTTACGAAGTCGTGCAGCTGATGCTGACGGTGAACGTGCCGTTCGGCGCGGCGGTGATGCTGATTTATTTCTGGCGGAAGCTGACGGCGCCGGCGGTGTGGGCGGCGGTGATGGTGTCGGCGTTCGCGAACATCATCGTGCCCTCGCTGATTGCGCCGCGGATCGATGCGGTGGTGCGGAGTCCGGCGTTGACGCAGACGGCGGAGTGGAACGGGCGCGCCGAGGCGGTATTTTTCCAGAACGTGATTCGCGAGGAGCCGCGGGATCCGGCGAGTGCGCGGATCGGATCGGGGCGGTTTCACGTGGAGCTGTGGGTGCTCGACAAAGTCGGCGTGCCGGTGGCGGAGCTGAGCCCGAGCGGTCGGAATGCGGCGCGGTTTATTTACGACGGTTTGTTTCCGTTTGTGGTGCTGGTGCTGGTGAGCCTGGTGACGCGGCCGCCGGAGAAGGCGCGGACGGATTTGTTTTTCGGCAAGATGAAGACGCCGGTCGGGGCGACGCCGGAGCTGGAGGAAGCGACGATGGCGGAGACGCGTCGGAATCCGGGCCGGTTCGATCACACGAAGTTGTTGGGTGCGGGATCGAATTGGGAATTCACGAAGTGGGACAAAGTGGACGCAGTGGGATTTGTCGCGTGCCTCGGCGTGTCGGGCGCGATTCTCGCGGCGTTTTGGATTGTGCTGCGGATGGTGGCGGGATGAGGGGGAGAGGGGAAAGAGGAACCACGAATGGACACGAATGCGGGTAGTCGTGGTGTAATTTAGACGCCTGGGAAGTTGCGAAAGTTTAACTGGATTCTTCGCTTCGCTCAGAATGACAACCGAAGTGATGAAGCGGATTTGGGGCGTGGGAGCAGTGTTGTTGGGGCTGGCGGGGGCGGCGCGGGCGGAGGAGACGGTTTATTTGTTCACGTATTTTACGGGGAATGGGGAGAGTGGACTGCATCTGGCCTGGAGCGAAGACGGGTATCGGTGGGAGGCGCTCGACGGAGGGGCGAGTTTTCTGCGGCCGCAAGTAGGCAAGGATAAGTTGATGCGAGACCCGCATGCGGTGCGCGGGCCGGACGGGACGTATCATCTCGTTTGGACGAGCGGGTGGTGGGACAGCCACATCGGGTATGCGTCGACGAAGGATTTCCTGACGTGGTCGGAGCAGAAGCCGATTCCGGTGATGGCGCATGAGCCGGGCGTGCGGAATTCGTGGGCGCCGGAGGCGGTGTGGGATCCGCAGCGGGAGCGATTCTTGATTTTTTGGGCGTCCACGGTGCCGGGCAAATTCGAGGAGACGGCGGGGGCGTCGGAGGATGGGTTGAACCATCGGATGTATGCGACGACGACGAAGGAGTGGGAGACCTTCGAGCCCACGCGGGTGTGGGTGGAGCCGGGATTCAGTGTGATCGATGCGACGATCGATCGATTGGAAAACGGGAAGTGGCGGATGATCATCAAGGATGAAACGCTCCGTCCCCCGAAGAAGCATTTGCGGATGGCGGTGGCGGATGATGTCGAAGGCCCGTGGAAGACCTTCGAGGCGCCGTTCACGCGCGATTGGGTGGAAGGGCCGACGGTGGTGAAAGGCGCGGGGGAAAAGAGAGACGAGACGCTGGTGTATTTCGATGTGTATCGAGAAAAGCACTTCGGAGCGTTGCGGGCGCGAGGCGAAGGAGGCGTGGCGAGCGAATGGGAGGATGTGACGAGCGAGATTTCGCTGCCGCGCGGGGTGCGGCATGGTTCGGTGATCGAAGTGCCGCGGGCGTTGGTCGAAGGGTTGAAAACGGTGCGGCCGGGGCCGGAGCGAGTGGTGAAGTTGGGAGGTCCGGCGGGACATTTCACGGAAGCGGCGCCGCTGGGAAATGGACGGATGGGGATGATGGTGTTTGGCGGAGTGGAGGAGGAGCGGATCGTTTTGAACGAAGCGGGGATGTGGTCGGGCTCGCCCCAGGACGCGGACCGGCCGGAGGCGGCGAAGGCGTTGCCGGAGATTCGGCGATTGCTGTTGGAAGGGAAGAATGCGGAGGCGGAAAAGCTGGTGGCGGAGCATTTCACCTGCGCGGGAGCGGGATCGGGATTTGGGAACGGCGCGAATGTCCCCTATGGGACGTATCAGGTTTTAGGAGACGTGTGGTTGAAGTTCGGTGACGCGGCGAAGGCGGGAGGAAGTTCCTCCGAAGCGAGCGCGTATGCGCGGGAGCTGGACCTGGGTGAAGCGATGGCGCGGATGGAGTTTGAGCGGGACGGGGTGAGGTTTGCGCGGGAGGCGATCGTGAGCGCGCCCGATGAAGTGGCGGTGATGCGGTTGACGGCGAACGAGGCGGGGAAGATTTCATTCGACGTGGGGCTGACGCGACCGGAGCGGGCGGTGGTGGAGGCGTGGGGTGAGGACGGATTGGTGATGCGCGGGCGACTGAGGGACGGGAAAGGCGGCGAGAATGTCGGCTTCGCGGCGGCGTTGCGGTTGGTGAATCGCGGCGGGAAAGTTGAAGTGATCGAGGGTGGCGCGGCGTTGCGGGTGAGCGGCGCGGAGGAAGCGATGCTCGTGATCGGAACGGCGACGGATATTAAGAGTTTTGCGGGGCGGAAAGTGGACGATGCGATTGCGACGGCGAAGCAGGACGTGGAGCGCGGGGCGGGGAAGAGCTGGCGGGCGTTGCGAGCGGCGCAGGTGGCGCATCATCGGGCGCTGTTCGATCGCGTGAGTTTGCGGCTGGGCGGCACGCCGGAAGAAGCACGCGCGGCGAGCGCGTTGGAGCGGATGGAGGCGCTGGCTTCGGGAAGCGGGGATCCCGGGTTGGTGCAGCTGTATTTTGATTTCGGCCGGTATCTGCTGATTTCGTCGACGAGGCCGGATGGATTTCCGCCGAACCTGCAGGGGATTTGGGCGGATGGCGTGACGACCCCGTGGAATGGCGACTGGCATCTGAACATCAATGTGCAGATGAATTTCTGGCCGGCGGAGGTGGTGAATTTGTCGGAGCTGCATGGATCGCTCTTTTCGTTGATCGAGTCCTTGCAGGAGCCGGGAGCGCGGACGGCGAAGAAGTATTACGATGCGCGGGGCTGGGTGGCGCATGTGCTGGCGAATCCGTGGGGATTCACGTCGCCGGGGGAAGGCGCGAACTGGGGGGCGACGACGACGGGCTCGGCTTGGTTATGCTGGCATTTGTGGGAGCATTATTTGTTCACGGGTGACCGGGAGTTTTTGGCGCGGGCGTATCCGATCATGAAAGGGTCGGCGGAGTTTTATCTCGATATGTTGATCGAGGAGCCGACGAACGCATGGCTGGTGACCGCGCCGGCGAATTCGCCGGAGAATGCGTTTTTGTTGCCGGATGGGACGAAGGCGCATGTGACGCTCGGGCCGACGTTCGATAATCAATTATTGCGGGCGTTGTTCGAAGCGACGCGAACGGCAGCGGAGGTATTGGGCGTGGATGCGGAGTTGAGAGCGGAGCTGGCGGAGAAAGGCGGGCGTTTGCCGCCGACGCGGATTGGCCGTGATGGGCGGGTGATGGAATGGTTGGAGGAGTATCGCGAAGCCGATCCGCATCATCGGCACATCTCGCATTTGTGGGGACTTTATCCTGGCGCGGAGATCGATGTGGAGCGGGCGCCGAAGATTGGCGCGGCGGCGCGGAAAACGCTCGAGGAACGCGGCGATGGCGGGACGGGCTGGGCGCTGGCGCACAAGGCGGCGTTGTGGGCGCGGATCAAGGACGGGGATCGGGCGCTGGATTTGTTGCGCGGGTTGCTGAGTCCGGCGAGCGAGACGGATCGGATCGAGTCGACGGGCGGCGGGGCGTATCCAAATTTATTCGACGCGCATCCGCCGTTTCAGATCGATGGAAATTTCGGCGGCACGGCGGCGGTGGCGGAGATGTTGTTGCAGAGCCGCCTGCGGTTGGGCGGGAGCGGAGACGAGGCGGCGCATGGAGCGGAGATCGACGTGCTGCCGGCGTTGCCGGAGGCGTGGCGGGATGGCGAGGTGCGGGGATTGCGGGCGCGAGGCGGGTTCGAAGTGGATGTGCGCTGGCGCGAACTTTTGCCGGAGTGGGTGCGGGTGCGGAGCTTGCGGGGAGGAAAGGTGACGGTGCGCGTGGGCGATCGCAGCGTGGAGTTGGAGATGAAGAAAGGGGAGGTGGCGGAGATGGACGGGGAACTGCGGCGCGGGGCCTAGGCACTGATTTCAAACCACGGAGGGAAACGAATACGCACGAACGCCGGGGAAATTACTCTTGAACGAGCCGGAGGGGACTTCACTTCAACGAATATGGTAAACATGAAAGCGATCGCTCTGTGGTGGGCGGGAATGATCTTCGTCGGCGCGAGCGTGGTGCAGGGGGCGCTGTCAGAGCGGCTGTATCTTTCGGGGCGAGATCGTGCGGATGTGGTGAGGTGGGAGTTTCGCTGTTCGAGCGGGGCGAAGGCGGGCGAGTGGTCGACGATTCCGGTGCCATCGAATTGGGAAATGCACGGGTTTGGGACGTTGAGTTATGATGCGGTGACGCCGTCGGAACGCGGGGAGTATCGGCATCGTTTTTCGCTGCCGGAGGCGTGGCGGGGGAAGACGGTGCGGATTTTCTTCGACGGCGTGATGACGGATACGCGCGTGACGGTGAACGGGCGTTCGGCGGGGCCGGTGCATCAAGGCGGGTTTTACCGGTTCAGTTACGACATTACTGAACTGGTGCGTTTCGATGAGGAGAACGTGTTAGAAGTGGAGGTGGATGAAACGTCGGCGAATGCAGGCGTGAATCGTGCGGAGCGGACGGGGGACTATTGGAATTTTGGCGGCATTTATCGGCCGGTGTGGTTGGAGGCTTGGCCGGAGCAGGCGATCGAGCGGGTGGCGATCGATGCGCGGGCGGATGGGACATTTGCGTTAGATGCTTTCATGGCAGGCGGCGGTGACGCGCGGCGGATGGAGGTGCGTTTGGTGGACGAAGTGGGGCGCGAAGTAGCGGGACCGTGGAGCGCGGAACGAGCGGGAGAGAACACGCGCGTGCGCGTGAGCGGGCGGATGGACGCACCGGCGTTGTGGACGGCGGAGACGCCGCATCTTTATACGGCGGTGGCGCGGTTGGTAGGGGCGAAAGGCGACGTGGTGCATGAGCGGCGCACGCGTTTTGGGTTTCGCACGTTCGAGGTGCGAGCGGGCGATGGGTTTTATCTGAACGGGCGGCGCGTGGTGTTGCAGGGTGTGAACCGGCACTCATTCAACGCGCGGCACGGGCGGGCGTTGGCAGAGGAGGATCACCGCGAGGACATCCGGCTGATGAAGGAGATGAATATGAACGCGGTGCGGATGTCGCACTACCCGCCGGACGAGCGGTTTCTCGAGCTGTGCGACGAGGAAGGACTTTATGTGCTGAACGAACTCGCGGGCTGGCAGAAGAGCTACGATGCGGAAGTTGGGCGGAAGCTGGTGGAGGCGATGATCAAGCGGGATGTGAATCATCCGAGCGTGGTGCTGTGGGACAATGGCAACGAAGGCGGTTGGAATACGGAGCTCGATGCGGAGTTTGCGAAATGGGATCCGCAGAGGCGCGCGGTGCTGCATCCGTGGGACGTGTTGAATGGTGTGAACACGGCGCACTATCGGACGTTCGAGCAATTGCCGGCGCTCGTGGCGGGGAAGGAGATCAAGCGCGGCGCAGGCGTGGATCGGACGCCGATCACGCACGAGCGGCCGCTGATTTATCTGCCGACGGAATTCCTGCATGCGTTGTTCGACGGCGGCGCGGGGGCGGGCATGGAGGATTATTGGAAGCTGATGCGCAGCGGGAAGACCTTTGGCGGCGGATTCGTGTGGGTGTTTCGCGACGAAGGGGTGTTGCGACCGGACACGGGGCAGATCGACCTGATGGGAAATCGGGCGCCCGATGGGATCGTGGGGCCGTTCGGTGAGAAGGAAGGGAGTTTTTACACGTTGAAAGAGCTGTGGTCGCCGCTCGTGGTGGAGGAGCGGGAGATCCCGGAGGACTTCGACGGAGCGCTGACGATCGAGAATCGTCACAGTTTTACGGATACGGTGGCGTGCCGGTTCGGGTGGGAATTGCGATTGATGCCGGAGGTGGGCGGGAGCGCGACGACCGGGAGGACGTTGGCGTCGGGGGTGGCGACGAGTCCGGCGATTGCGCCTGGTGAGACGGGAGCGCTGCGGCTGAATCTGCCGGCTAACTGGCGGACGGCGGATGTGCTGGCGCTGCGGATGGAGGATCCGCGCGGACGGGAGTTGTGGACGCAGACCTGGGCGTTGCCGGGGTTGCGGCGTTTTTCGACGCTGCCGAAAGCGGAGGAGGGAGAGGCTGCGGCGTTCAAGGTGACGGAGCAGCGGGGGGTGATCGTGGTGGCGTTTCGCGATGGATCGGCGGCGTTCGACAAGAAGACGGGCGCGCTCGTCGAATTGGTGCGCGGCGAGCGCAGGCTGTCACTGGGCGGAGGATTGCGGCCGGCGGCGGGGCAGGCGTCGCTGGTGAGTTTCGAGACGTGGAGCGAAGGGCCGGACTTCGTGGTGACCAGCCGTTACACGGGTGGACTGGAATTGGTGGAGTGGCGGCTGAGCGCGAGCGGGTGGGTGGAGTGCTCGTATGCGTATCCGGGAATCAAGGACGCGGCATTTCAGGGCGTGAGCTTCGATCTGCCCGGCGTGCAGGTGCGCGGCAAGACGTGGGTCGGCGATGGGCCGTATCGCGTGTGGCAGAATCGATTGCGCGGCGTGACGCTCGGCGCGTGGTCAAATCGCTATAACGAGACGATCACGGGCTGGAGCGGCTTCGAGTATCCGGAGTTCAAAGGGTTTTTCTCGGGCGTGCGGTGGATGACGCTGGAGACGAGTGGTGGACGGCTGACGGTGGTGCCGCACCCAGGACTTTATGTGCAGGTGATGAAGCCGGATTTACCGCCGGCGGAAGTGGTGGCGAAGACGATGGTGGAGATGCCGGAAGCGGATCTCTCGTTTTTGAATGTGATTCCGGCGATCGGGACGAAGTTCAGCTGGCCGGAGGAAGGCGGGCCGCAGGGAGTGAAGCCGGAAGCGAGCGAGGTTTATCGCGGGTGGTTTGGGATGCGGCTGGAGTAACGGACGAAACAGCGCCCGCGAGCGGGCGGGCACGGCGTTTTCATCCGAGCTGTAGCCAGCTGGTGAACCACAGAGGCACAGAGAACACGGAGAAAACCGGTGGCCGTGCTCTGTGTTCTCGGTGTCTTCGTGGTTCGAATCGGCGATACCGATTCGAACAATGGCTACAGTGTCATCTGCTCTGGGGCACGCCCCTTGGCGACTTCATCAAGCGAGTGCTGCCGCTGGCTCGAGCATGCGGATGTCGCCGACGGAGCGGCGGCGCATGGCGGAAGTCGTGCGCTTGCGGAGAAGCCGGTCGAGTTTGTCGATGAGGAGGTTGATGGAATTGTAGGCATCCTCCGTGGTGACCGCGGCGGAAAGGTCGGGACCGGCGATCTCGACGCGACCCTTGGCGGTGAAGACCCGCGTGTGCCCGCGGTGTCCGCATTCGACGTCCACGCGAAGGCGGAGGATTTCCGCTTCGTGACGGAAGAGTCGTTCGGCCTTGGATTCGATGGCGGTTTTCATCGCCTCGGTGAGGTCGAGGTGAATGCCGCGGAGGATGAGCTTGGGGTTGTTGGAGCAGGCGGGGGATTTCATGGGGGTTTTGGAATCGTGTTGTGAGTGAGTTTCCAACGAAGGTCGGAACTACGCCCTGAGTATAATCTTCTGTATGCGCCGGGCTGGGCGGATCTTGTCTTTTCGGGCGCGGATTTGGACGAAGCGGCGATGTGAGTTTTTCGGCCGCAGAAATGGGATCCCGCGCCGAGTCGCGGGCGCGCGGGCACGGGGCTGCGCATGATCGATCCGCGTCGCGGATACGAACGAGGGTGCGCGGAGAGTGGCGCCGACGAAGGCCGGCGCTCGCGCGGGGAGAAGCAGCCGATTAGCGGGCGGCGAGCGTTTGCTTCTCGTAGGCGGCGATGTCGGCGAGCCAGTCGGCGCGGGCGGGGACGTTGGCGCGGAGGCAGAGTTCGTCCCAGACGGCGCCCCAGGGGAGGGACTTGGTTTGCTCCATCAACGCGAGGCGTTCGTGACCGCGGTTGGATGTATCCGCTTCGCGGAGACGTTGAGAAGGATCGAGCAGGCCGAGGAGGATCGCCTGGCGCGTGGCGCGGGCGCCGACCACGTAGGCGGCGAGGCGGTTGATGGAAGCGTCGAAGAAATCGAGGGCGACGAAGACGCGGTCCCAGGCGTCGCCGCGGGCGATTTCGAGGAAGAGGTTGCGCGTGGGGTCGTCGAGGATGACGACGTGATCGCTGTCCCAGCGGATCGGGCGCGAGGTGTGAAGGAGGATGCGCTCGTGGAATTGCATGAGCGCAGAAACTTTGTCGGCGACGGATTCGGTCGGGTGATAGTGACCGAGGTCGAGGCAGAGGACGAGGTCGCGCGCTTGGGCGTAGGACGAGTAGAACTCCTGCGAGCCGACGACGTATTCCTCGCTGCCGAGGCCGAAGAGTTTTCCTTCGACGGCGTCGACGCAGAGTTTCCGGTTGATGGATTTGTCGGCGAAGATCGCGTCGTAGGATTCGACCAGGCGTTCGCGCGGAGACCAGCGGTCGGCGGGGACGTCTTTCGCGCCGTCGGGGACCCAGTGATTATGGACGCATGGCGTGCCGAGTTTTTTGGCGAAGTGCTGGGCGATGCGGCGGCAGGCTTTGGCGTGATCGATCCAGAAACGGCGGATGGATTTGTCGGCGTGCGAGAGCGTGAAGCCGGAGGCGGCTTTCGGGTGGGCGAAATAGGTGGGGTTGAAATCGAGGCCGATGGATTTGGATTTGGCCCAGTCGAGCCAGCGGGAGAAATGTTGGGGCTCGAGCGCGTTGCGGTCGACGGGGGTGTCGCCGGTTTCGGCGTAGAACGCGTGGAGATTGAGGCGTTGTTGGCCGGGGAGGAGCTTGAGGACGACGTCGAGGTCGGCGCGCATTTCGTCGCCGTTGCGGGCGCGGCCGGGATAACCACCGGTCGCCATGATGCCGCCGGAGTCGACGCTGCCTTTGGGCGTTTCGAGGCCGCGGACGTCGTCGGCTTGCCAGCAGTGGAGGGAGATCGGGATTTCGAGGGCGCGCGTGAGGGCGGCTTCGGTGTCGACGCCGAAATCGGCGTAGGCTTCGCGGGCGAGTTTGTAGGCGGCGGAGATTTTTTTGGCGGAAGTCATGGAAGGAAGAAATTTAACCACGGATGGACACGGATGAACGCAGATTCAGTCGATCCGATCCGAGAACCACGAATGGACACGAATGCACACGAATGGGTCGGGCTTCGGAGCATTCGTGTCAGTTCGTGTTCATTCGTGGTTTGTAGATCGTTTGTTGGATTTGTTTCGCGAGGAGGGCGCGGAAAGTTTTCAGGTCTTTGACGGCGCGGAGGGCGATGAGCTGGCTGGCGAGGTTGCCGACGGCGGTGCCTTCGAGGGCGAAGGAGATCACGGGGATTTGTGCGGCGTTGGCGGTGGCTTGGCAGAGAAGACGATTCTTCGAGCCGCCGCCGACCATGAGGATGCGTTGGAATTTTCGATTCGCGAGGCGTTCGAAGGAGCGCATTGCGTCGGCGTGGCCTTGGCCGAGGGAGTCGCAGATGAGGCGGGTGTAAGCAGGGAAATTTTTTGGGAGCGGAAGTTTTCGACGTTTGAGTTGGGCCTCGATCGCGGCGCGCATCGAAGGCGGGTTGGCGAAAGCGCTATCCGTGACGTCGAGGAGCGCTTTGGGCGCGGGAAGTTTTTCCGCGGCGGCGATGAGGGCGGACCACTCGGCGTCGGTTTTGGGGCGGGAGGAAAAGTCCTTCAGCGTGCATTCGAGCAGCCAGAGGCCGATGACGTTGGTGAGCGGACGATAGCGGCCGTCGCCGGTGCGTTCGTTTGAAATGCGGGCGGCGAGAGCTTCGTCGCCGAGGACGGGGCTGTCGCTTTCGAAGCCGACGAGCGACCAGGTGCCGGAGCTGAGAAAGAGATCGGTGCCGGACGGATCGGCGGGCATCGCGTCGTAGGCGGCGGCGGTGTCGTGGCCGGGGACGGCGATGACTTGGGCGTCGTTGAAACCGGACAAGTCGCCACGCAGTTCGCGACGGAGTTTGCCGAGTTTGGTGCCGGAGAGGATTGGTTTAGAAAACCACTGCGACGGGATGCGGAAATAATCGAGCGCGGGGCGGGACCAGTTTGTGGAGTGGACGTCGATCAGTTGAGTGGTGCTCGCGATCGTGAACTCGTTCTCCATGCGACCGGAGAGGAGGAAGTTGAAGTAGTCGGGGAGAAAGAGGCAGCGCGTGGCGAGGTCTTCGATGGCGGGGCAACTCGCGACGGTTTCGGCGAGTTGGAGGCTGGAGTTGTAGAAGACGTTCGGAATGCCGGTGGCGGCGTAGAGGCGGGCGAGGGCGGCGCGGGTGTTGGAAAGTTTCTGGAGGCCGGGCTGCGTGCGGGCGTCGCGGTAGGCGTGAACTGGATACACGAGACGGCCGGTGTCGTTGACGAGCGCGTAGTCGACGCCCCAGGTGTCGACGCCGACGGACGCGATGGATTTAAATTGTGCGGCGGCTTGGCGGAGGCCGGTTTGGATTTCGGACCAGAGACCGGGGAGGTTCCAGTAGTCGTGGCTGCCGAGGGAGTGGAAAGCGTTGGGAAAGCGATGGACCTCGGTGAGGCTCAGTTTGTTTTTGGACCAGGTGCCGACGATCACGCGGCCGCTGGTGGCGCCGAGGTCGATGGCGGCGCAGTGCAAGGGGGCGGAGGACGGGCGGAGCATGGCGTTATTCGTTATTTCGCGGGAAGATAGCGATTAAGAGGAAGAGGAATGGCGACGCGGGCGAGGCTCGCGGCGGAAGCGTCGGTGACGAGGGAGAAGGCGGCGTCCCAGCCGGTGACACGGTGCGGGGTGGAGCGACCGAGCTTGGTGGCGTCGAGGCAGAAGAAGGTTTTGGCGGACTGAGCGAGCACGGCTTGTTGGAAGGCGGCGATGTTGGCGTGCGAGTTGGTGATGCCGGAGGCGTCCATGCCTTCGCCGCTGAGGAAGGCGGCGTCGAATTTCCAGTCGGCGAGCGCGCGGGCGGAATCGGGACTGAGAAGGATGGCCTGGCGATGGAGAAACATGCCGCCGAGCACGTGCAGTTCGATGCCGGGGGTGCCGCCTAGCACGCTGGCGATCGGGAGGCTGTTGGTGACGACGGTGAGTTCGCGGACGGCGCGTCGGGTAACGAGGAGACGTGCGATCGCTTGAACGGTGGTGCCGGCGTCGAGGAAGACGATGCCTTTGCGAGGCACCTGTTTCAGGGCGGCGGCGGCGATGCGGGTTTTGGCGGTGCGGGCGCGGTGGGCGCGTTCGCCGAGAGAGGCGAACGACGTGTTGTAGTCGGCGAGCGCGCCGCCGCGGGTGCGGGTGATGTGGCCGTTGGCGGCGATGCTCGCGAGATCGCGGCGCGCGGTGGCTTCGGACACGTCGAGGCGCCGGCAGATTTCTGCGATGGGCAGAAAGCCGTCGGTGCGGATCAACTGCCGGAGGTTTTCGCGGCGTTGATCGACGACGTGTTGGGGGACGCGCATGGGGAGAAAAGATCCAAGCTCCAAGATCCAAGCTCCAGAGAATGATCAATGATCAAACATCGGGAGGGCGTGGGGTTTTGGAGATTGGGGGTTCTCTGGAGCTTGGATCTTGGTGCTCGGATCTTCCTTTCTGCGCGTTAGCGCAGGAAGGCTTCGTGGAGGCCGCCGTCGACGGTGATCACTTGGCCGGTGGTTTTGCTGAGGCGTTGGGTGACCAACAGGAAGTAGGCCTCGGCTTGGTCGGCGGGGGTGATCGGCGATTTCGTGAGCGTGCGGTCGGCGTAGAACTGGGCGAGCTTGCGCACGAGGGAATCGGTTTCCTCGTCGTCCTTGTAGGCGATGTTGTATTTCGCGAGGGAGCCGATGACGCGGTCGCGGGGGAACATCGCGCTGCCCTGCACGACGGTCGCGGGAGCGACGCCGTTGACGCGGACGAGCGGGGCGAGCTCGATCGCGAGTTCGCGAACGAGGTGGTTCGCGGCGGCTTTCGAGGTGTCGTAGGCGAGTGATCCTTTTTTGGATACAACGGCGTTGGCGGACGTCGTGAGGACGAGGTTGCCGCGGAGGCCTTGTTCACGCCAGGTTTTCGCGGCTTCGTCGCCGACGAGGTAGGAGCCGGTGACGTTGATGTTGAAGGTGAGCGCCCATTTATCGTCGGGGATGTGGCCGGTGGTATCGCTCGGGACGAAGATGCCGGCGGTGACGCAGATGGAATCGAAGCCGCCGTAGGCGAGGGCGACATTGTCGAGCATCGCGCGGATGGAGGCGCGGTCGGTGATGTTGGCGGCGAGGCCGAGGGCGGGGCCGCAGTTGGAGAGGCCGGTGCCGGCGACGCCGATGCCGAGACCGTATTTGTCGGTGATCTCTTTCGCGGTGGCGTTGGCGGCGTCGGCGTTGAGATCGACGGCGACGATGTGCGCGCCGTCTTTGACGAGGCGGTGCGCGGTTTCCTTGCCGATGCCGGAGCCGGCGCCAATGACGACGATGATTTGGCGCGCGAGTTCTTTCTCGGCGGGCATGCGCTTCAGTTTCGCTTCCTCGAGGAGCCAGTATTCGATGTCGAAGGCTTCCTGTTGCGGGAGGGCGATGTAGGTGTCGATCGCTTCGGCGCCGCGCATGACTTCGACGGCGCAGTTGTAGAACTCGGCGGTGACGCGCGATTCGGATTTATCCTTGCCCCACGCGATCATGCCGAGACCCGGGATGAGAATCACGGTGGGATTCGGATCGCGCATCGCGGGGGAGTTCGCGTGGCGGCATTTGTTGTAATATTTCGCGTAGTCCTCGCGGTAGGACACGAGACCGTCGGCGAGTTTCTTCTTCAGCGCGGCGACGTCTTCGGACTGCGGGTTCCAGTCGACGTAGAGCGGCTTGATCTTCGTGCGGAGAAAGTGGTCGGGGCAGGACGTGCCGAGTTCGGCGAGGCGGGCGGCGTCTTTGGAGTTAACGAAGCGAAGGATTTTCGCGTCGTCCTGGATCGTGCCGATGAAACGCTTTTGTTGCGACACCTGGCCGCGGAGCCATGGGAGGATGGCAGCGAAGGTGGAGCGGCGTTGGGTGTCGTCGAGAGTTTGGTATTTTTGTCCGCCGAACGCGGCGGCGTCGCCGCCCTTTGCGGCGTATTTTTCTTCGATGTAGGCCGCGGCCTTTTCGATGAAGTTAAGCGTGTCGGTGTAGCATTGCTTGTCGTCGTCGGCCCAGGAGATGAAGCCGTGCTGGCCCATCATGATGGCGCGGACGTTGGGCTGCTCGCGGGAGATTTTTTGCATCGCGAGGCCGAGTTCGAAGCCGGGGCGCATCCATGGGACGTAGGCCATTTCGCCGCCGAAGATTTCCTTCGTGAGCTTCTCGCAGTGCTTCGACGCGGCGATCGCGATGATCGCGTTGGGGTGCATGTGATCGACGTGTTTGCCCGGGAGGAAGGAGTGGAGGGGCGTGTCGATCGAGGAAGCGCGCGGGTTCAGGTTGAACGTCGCGTGCGTATACATGCCGACCATGTCGTCCTCGGCGGGGGCTTTGAGGCCCTTGTCGGAGCGCGAGGCGTAGAGGTTTTGCAGGTCGAGGAGTTTCTGCTGGTAGAGCGAAGAGAAGTTTTCGCGCGTGCTCGTGCGGAGGTCGCCGCCGGAGCCTTTGACCCAGAGGACCTCGGTGGGCTGGCCGGTGAGCGGGTCTTTCTCGGTGATTTTCGAGGACGTGTTGCCGCCGCCGGTGTTGGTGATGCGCTGGTCGCTGCCGAGGAGATTGGAGCGATAGACGAGGCGGGCGACGGGATCGAGGGAGGCGGCTTTGGCGTCGTCCCAGAGGTAGTTCACGTGGCGATAGGTGGGCATGGCGAAAGGCAGAAGGTTGAGAGTTGAGAGAAGACGGCAACCTCACGGGCGATATGATTGGAAGCAATCATAAAACCGCGGGCCGGAATCGGGGAAATTTCCCAATTCGTCGCGGTAGCAGGTTCGGCGTGCCGGCTGCGACGGCGATCAGGTCAGGCGATTGAGTCGTTGGATCGCGAGGAGGAGGAGGAGCGCGCCGGCGGCGATGAGCCAGGAGAGGGCTTCGAGGGAGAATTGGGCGAGCGAGCCGGCCGCGGCGGGGAGGAAGGCGGCGCCGACGTAGGAGGCGCCGGATTGGCGTCCGATGACGGTTTGGACGGAGTTGGGCTCGAAGCGGCGAGGAACCTCGTGCATGAGGCCGGGGTAAACGGGAGCGAAGCCGAGGCCGAAGACCGCGAGGGCGAGGGCGGCGACGGGGGTGTTGGGCGCGAAAACGAAAAGCGTCGCGCCGATGAGGCCGAGGACGGCGCCGAGGGTGACGAGGCGGCGGTTGCCAAAGCGATCGACGACGAAACCGTTGAGGAGGCGGCCCACGGTGATGGCGGCGTAGAACGCGGCGGCGCAACGGCCGGCGGTGTCGATGGGCACGCCGCGGGCGACGACGAGGATGGAGCTGGCCCAGAGACCGGCGGTCGTTTCGACGCCGACGTAGATCGTGAAGATGGCGGCGGAGAGCCAGCCGGCGGGGGAGTTGGCGCGCGTGGTGGGAATGGGGCCGGTGAGCTGGGCGGCGTTGTCGGCGAAGGTGCGTTCCGGAACGGCGGACCACATGCGCAAGGTGGCGAGGAAAAGGACGGCGAGCGAAAGCTGGATGCAGCCGAGTCCGAAGTAGCCGTGACGCCAGCCGTCGTTGTAGCGGCCGAGGTAATACGCCATGAGCAGCGGGCCGCCGGTGGCGCCGATGCCCCAGCAGGCGTGGAGCCAGCTCATGTGGCGGCCGGAGTAGTGGCGGGCGACGTAGCCGTTGAGACCGGCGTCGACGGAGCCGGCGCCGAGACCGAGCGGAAGGGCGGCGAGGGCGAGCCAGAGAAGATTGGGCGCGTAGGAAATGGCCACGAGCGCGGAGCCGGTGAGCACGCAGGAGACGAGAACGACGGGACCTGTTTTGAAGCGGGCGATCACGCGGCCGCTGGAGAAACCGGAGAAGGCCGCGAGCAGTGTGATGACGAGCAGGAGCGGGCCGGCGAGGCCGATGGGCAGATTGAGCGAGCGGTGGAGTTGCGGCCAGGCGACGCCGAACGTGCCGTCGGGCAGGCCAAGGCTGATAAAGCCTAGATAGATGATCGGAAGGAGGAGCGTTGCGGCCCGGGTCGGTGTCACGGAGGTGAACGGGACGCGGTTGGGCGCGGGCGGCAATGGTGAACGGGGGTTTAACTGTAGAACGAAACGCGCGGGCGGGAGACCCCGCCCTAGACGGGGTGAGATCGCGCCCGGGGGTGTGAAAGGGACTTTAGTTGGCGGACGGATGCGCCGATGTAGCAGGGGAGTTACCCTAGATTTTGCAGACGTGTCTCCAGCTTCCACAACGCTCGACCTTGTTCCTCCGCGCGCGGCGCGCGGGCGGGTGCGTGGCGCGGAAGTCGGAAACGATGTGAAGGCGCTGCCCTTGACGGGGCAGACGGCGGATCGGGTGTTGCAGGCGATTGCGGCGGTGACGACGACGTCGATTGTGGTGGCGGATCCCGACCGTGTGATCGAGTGGGCGAACCCGGGTTTTGCGCGTCAAACCGGGTTTGCAGCGGACGAGGTGAAAGGGTGGCGCTTGGAGACGCTGGTGGAGGAGCTCGCGGTGGACCCGGCGGCGGGGCTGGCGGTGAGCGATATTCTGGACCGGGGCGAGACCTTCGTGGTGGCGTTGGAGAACGAGACGAAGGAAGGGCGGCGGTATTGGGCGGAAATCAACATCGAGCCGATTCGCGATGCGGAGGGAACGGTGACGGCGTATTTGATGTTGCAGGACGACGTGTCGGAGCGGCGCGAGCATGAGGAGACGATGCGGCGCGCGAATGCGGCGATGCAGAATCTGAATTCGCAGTTCGAGCATGCGATCGAGCGCGCGCAGCAGCTGGCGATGGAGGCGGCGGTGGCGAATCAGGCGAAGAGCGCGTTTCTCGCGATGATGAGTCATGAGATCCGCACGCCCTTGAACGGCGTGATCGGGATGACGGGGATTCTCGAGTCGAGCCGGCTGGATGATGAGCAACGCGAGTGTTTGCGAACGATCAAGATGTCGGGCGAGGCGTTGCTCGCGGTGATCAACGACACGCTGGATTATTCGAAAATCGAAGCGGGGCGGCTGGATCTCGAGCAGGTGGAATTCGATTTGCGCGGGTGTGCGGAAGAGGCGGCCGAGCTGCTCGCGGGGAAGGCGTTTGCGAAGAAAGTCGAACTCGTGTGCGACGTGGCGGAGGACGTGCCGCGGAAGATCGTGGGCGATCCGGTGCGGTTGCGGCAGATTTTCGTGAACCTGATTGGCAATGCGGTGAAGTTCACGGAGACGGGAGAGATCGTGTTGCGGATCGCGTTGGCGTCACGGCAAGGCGACGCGTGCGTATTGAAATTGGGCGTGCGCGACACGGGCATCGGCATTGCGCCGGAGAGGCAGCATCGGTTGTTCAAGAGCTTCTCGCAGGTGGATTCGTCGACGACGCGGCAATACGGCGGGACGGGGCTGGGGCTCGCGATCAGCAAGAAGTTGGCGGAGTTGATGGGCGGGACGATGTGGGTGGAGAGCGATACGGGGAAAGGAGCGAACTTTCTTTTCACGGTTCACGCGCGCGCCGTGGCGGCGAAGGAAGACGAAGCGCCGGCGGCGAAGACGTTGCGCGGTCGGCGGGTGCTGGTGATCGACGACAATGCGACGAGCCGGGAGGTGTTGGCGCGGCATCTGCGGTTTTTCGGGGCGGAGCCGGTGGCGGTGGCGACGACGGCGGAGGCGAATGCGCGAGTCGCGGCGGGTGAGACGATCGATGCGGCGCTGGTGGATTTGCACCTGGTCGATCGAAAAGGAACGGAGTGGGCGCGGGAAGTGGCGGCGAAGGGGAAACGTTTCCCGATTCTGTTGCTCAACGCGATTGGCGAAACGGTGACCGAGCCGGCGATCGATGGGCCGGTGCACAAACCCGTGAAACGCGACTTGCTGGGGGAGCGGTTGGCGCAAGTGGTGGGCGGGAAGTTGGCGCGAACGGAGACGGTGGTGTCGGCGCAGGCGGATTTGAAACGGACGGCGGTGTTGAAGCCGTTGAAGATCCTGATGGCGGAGGACAATGTGGTGAACCAGACGGTGGCGCGGCATCAGTTGTCGCGGTTGGGGTATCAGGTGACCGTGGTTGGGAATGGCGAACTCGCCGTCGCGGCGGTGGAGTCGGGAGACTTCGATGTCGTGCTGATGGACGTGCAGATGCCGGAGCTGGATGGGTTCGGGGCGACGCGGAAGATTCGCGCGAATCCAAAACATGCGGCGCTGCCGTGGATCGTGGCGCTCACTGCGGGCGTGGGCTCCGCGGATCGCGAGGAAGCGCGGGTGGCCGGGATGAACGATTACGTGGCGAAGCCGTTGCGGCCGGATGCGTTGGTGGCGGCGCTGGCGCTCGCGTATGACGAGGTGCAGGCGCGACGGGGGAAGTTGAAGGAATAGGGGCGAGTCAGGTGCCGTAGAGGCGGTCGCCGAAATCGCCGAGGCCGGGGAGGATGTATTTGCGGTCGTTGAGCTCGCGGTCGAGAGCGGCGGTGTAGATGCGCAGGTGAGGAAAGTGGCGGTCGACTTCGGCGACGCCTTCGGGGGCGCTTACGATGCTCAATAGCGTGATGTCGACGGCCCCGCGATCGCGGAGGGCCTGGATCGCTTGGACGGCGGAGCCGCCGGTGGCGAGCATCGGGTCGACGAGAAGGATGCGACTGCTGCCGGTGAGCGGCGGAAGTTTGCAGTAGTAGCTGCGGGCGACGGCGGTTTCGTGGTCGCGTTCGAGTCCGATGTAGCCGACGGACACGTCGGGGAACGCGTCGAGGATCGGCTGCACCATGCCGAGGCCGGCGCGAAGAATCGGGACCACGATTAGCGGTTGGTGGGAGAGGACGCGGCCGACGTGGCGCTCGAGCGGGGTTTCGATGATTTTCTCGGTGGTGGGAAGATCGCGCGTGGCCTCGATGGCGAGCAGCAGGCTGAGCTGATAACACAGCGTGCGGAACGTGGCGGGGCGGGTGGTTTTATCACGCAGGTGAGTGATGACGTGTTGCGCGAGCGGGTGATCGAGGACGTGGAGCATGGCGCGCGGTATTCGAATTCGTGTTACAGAGCGCGAGGGAGCCCGCGGCTACGGTGTGAGGGTGAGCGTGTGTTGGGTTTCGCCGGGAAGCAATGGTGCGGGCATGCCGTTGACCCAGGCCTCATGGCCGGCGCGGTAGAACGGAGAGAGCGGGTGTCCGCTTTGGCCGCCGGGCATGTGAAAGATCCCTTCGTCTTCACGGCCAGGGGAGACGACCATACGCAGGCTGGCGCCGTAAGACGGAGATTGGATGCGAGGCATGTGGGCATCGCCGGGAAGCGGATCGGGCGGAAGATTGAGGCGCGCCGTAAGGAATTCCGGCAGGACCGAGGCGAAGGTGTGGCGGATGCGAGCGCGGTTGGCGTCACCCCAGGTGGCGCGATCGATCGGGGGGCCGGATTCCTCGATGCGGGTGATGGTCGAGTCGATGGCGGCGAGGAGGAGGGCGTCCCACGTTTCGTAGCGGGGGGAGAGGAGGTGTAGTGGTTTTTCTTGGACGAGCGTCCAGAGCGCGGGCTCGTAGTGGAAGAGGCGCCAGTTGAAATCGGGCATCTTTTCGATGCAGGGCGCGAAGATCGGGCTGAGGGCAAGATTGGCGGTGGCGGTGCGGAAGTCGCGGACGAGGCGGTAACCGACGGAGTCGATGGAGGCGCGGGCTTCCCACGTTTCCACGAGGCGGCGGAATTTGGCGCGGGAGGAGTTGTTTGCGATGGCTTCGGGAGTGAGGACTTCTAGCGCGAGCTGTTGCCAGCGCGCGAGAAAAACGGCGCGGTCGTCGAGGGCCAGGTTGAGGAGATCGGACGGGATGGCGTCTTCGAGCGTGGCGAGGCGGTCGCGGATTTGCGCGGCGCGAGGCGGGGAGGCGTAGCCGCCGTCGCCGAGAAGCGCGAGAGCGTCGCCGCCGACGAGGCGGTTGTTGGCGGTCCAAAGGCGGCCGTCGGGGGGCGAGAGGATGGCCGGGACTTTTTCGGGCGGGAGAAGACCGGTCCAGCGTCTGTCTCCAAAACTCCAGGACACGGGGAAGCGGCCGTCGAAGCCGGCGCGTTGCGGGAGACGGCCGGCGATGGTCCAGCCGATGTCGCCGTGGCGGTCGGCGACGAGGAAGTTTTGGGCGGGGATGCCGGCGGAGCGGGCGATGTCGATGGCTTCGCGGGCGGTGGTGGCGGTTTCGAGGCGGGCGAGATGGAGATTCAGCGCGGCGGGATCGTGCGCGAGCCAGCGATGAGCGAGCGGGAGTTGGTGGCCGTCGTCGACGAGGATGGGGCCCCAGGCGGTCCAGCGGGATTCGACGGTGACGGGATCGGCGTCCTTAACCTCGATGCGATCGGTGCGGGTTTCGATTTCGCGGAGGGAGTCGGCGGCGGGGAATTTATAGAGCGAGCGGGAGATCGGGTTAACGTCGATGGTGACGAGGTCGTTGGTGTCGGCGTAGGCGACGGTGAAACCCCAGGCGATGTGGCCGTTGGAGCCGATAACGACGAGCGGGAGGCCGGGGAGGGTGGCGCCGACCAGTTGTCGTTCAGGGTTTTGAGTTTTGGGTTCTGGGAGGGGCGGCGAGTTTGGAGTTCGGAGTTCGGAGTTTGGAGTGTCGGGGACGGGCCATTCGAGGACGGCGCGATACCAGATGTTGGGGACGGAAAGGGTGAGGTGAGGATCGTTGGCGAGGAGGGCGGCGCCGGTGGCGGTATGGGCGCCGGAGAGTGCGAAGCTGTTGGAGCCGGGGAAGAAGTCGTCGGCGGTTTCGAGGACCGGGAGTTCGACGGAGGCGAGGGGCTGTGCGCGGATGTTGATGTAGCGAGCGGGCGGAATCGGCGCGAGCGGGGCGGTGGAGGCGTCGAGGGCGGCGTCGTTGGGCGAGAGAAGAGGAGCGAAGAAAGAGACGCCGGGATCGCCGTAGCGATCGCGGAGAGTGGTGAGGGAACGCTCGTAGGTGTTTTCCGAATCCTGCAGATCGAGGATCATGGTGTAGGCGACGAGCAGGCTGTCTTCGGCGTGCCAGAGATCGGGCGGCGTGCGCAGGACGATGTATTCGAACGGGCGACGATCGAGGGCGCGGAGACCGGCGTTGACGCCGAGGGTGTAGCTTTCGAGGAGGGCTCGGTCGGAGGCGGGAAGGGAGTTGAGGACCTGGCGCGCGAGGGTGCGGAAACGGTGCGGGCGATGGCGGCGGTCGAGCGGAAGCGCGGCTTCGCCGAAGAGCTCGGCGAGCTCGCCGGCGGCGCGGCGGCGCATCAGGTCCATTTGGAAAAAGCGATCCTGCGCGTGGAGGAAGCCGAGGGCTTGGGCGACGTCGGTGCGTTGTTGTCCGCGGATGGTGGGCACACCGAGCACGTCGCGTGTGACGGTGACCGGAGCGGTGAGGCCGAGGAGCTGGCGCTCGCCGTCGAGTTGCGGGAGGCTGCCGCGAAGTTGGAAATAGAACCAAACGCCGACGACGATCGCGAGAAGCAGGAGGAGGCTGAGTGCGCTGGCGAGGAGTTGGACGCGTTTGGCTTGGGCGGGCGACATCGGGCGGACGGCGGTGGAAGGGAGATGTCGCGAGATTTCGGTCGCGGCGTAAAGCCGCTCCTACGACGGCGGGAGGTTGAGGGCTTCGCGGATTTGGGCGACGAGGACTTCCGGGGTCGGCGAGACGTCGAGGGAAAGGGCGTCGGCGGGTGGCTCGAGCGTGGCGAGCTGGCTGTCGAGCATCGACGACTTCATGTAGTGACCCTGCCGGCTGGAGATGCGGGAGAGGAGGAGTTCGCGCGAGCCGTGGAGATGGACAATACGGACTCGGGCGGGATCGACGACGAGGAAACGGCGGTAGGATTCGCGAAGCGCGGAGCAGGCGAGGACGGCGTTTTCGTTGCGAGCGAGGCAGGCTTGGAGGTGGGCGCGAAGGGCTTCGAGCCACGGGGCGCGATCGTCGTCGTTGAGCGGCTGGCCGGCGGACATCTTGGCGATGTTGGCGGGCGGGTGAAAATCGTCGGCGTCGGCGAACGACCAATCAAGCTGACGGGCGAGGAGCTGGCCGATGGTGGTTTTGCCGCTGCCGGCGACGCCCATGACGAGGATGATCATGCGTGGTGGGGAGAATGCGGGAGGCGAGAGTCGATCGGAAGCTGTCCGACTAGACGTTTTCCCAGGCGCGGGCGGCGACGGGGTCGCGGCCCTCGTCGAACTCGATGTGGTCGGCGATCGTTTCGATGGGTTTACCCTCGAGGCCGGCGTCGCGTATCCGTTGTGGGAGGACAGAGGAACGCTCGTCCCGCCAGCCGAGTTTCAGGATAAAACGATTCCAGATGTGGCATTCTTCGTCGGTGCGCGGCGTGCCGCGGGCATGGGCCCAGGCGAGGATTTCCTCGTCGGTGCCGCCTTCAAGCGTGCGGGCTTTGAGGTCGGCGTAGGCGATGCCCAGGAAGCGGCAGCAGCGGCCGTCGAGGACGAAGAATTGGGAATCGCCGAGATTGGCGACGTAGTCGGGCGGAAGTTGGCCGGCGGCGTGCAGGCGGATCTTGTCGAGCATGCGGCCGAAGTAGATGAGGCGGCCGACTTTGGAGTAGATGCTGCGAAGACCGGGGACGGCGGGCATGGGCAGGATTTTCGAGTTTTGAATTCCGATTTTGGATCCGAGGAGAGCGGTGACTTTTCTTACTTCTCGGCGGAGATGAGGCCGGTGCGGAGAGCGTAGCGGACGACGCCGGCGACATCGTGGAGGCCGAGGCGGGCCATGAGGTGCATGCGGTGCGTCTCGATGGTTTTGACGCTGAGGTTGAGGAGGAAAGCGATTTCCTTGGTGCTGCGGCCCTCCGCGATGAGTTGCACGATTTCGCGCATGCGGGGCGTGAGGGTTCTCGAGGTGTCGGCCTTGGGGTCGTTGGCGAGTTGGCGATGGCGGGCGAGGACCTCCTTGGAGATGGCGGGGCTGAGGTAGGTTTCGCCGCGTTCGACGGCTTCGAGGGCGAGGCGGAGTTCGGCGGTGGCGGCGTCTTTCAGCAGGTAACCGGTGGCGCCGGCGCGGAGCGCTTGGATCACGTAGTCCTCGCCGGTGTGCATCGAGAGAATCAGGACTTTGGTGCGCGGACATTCGCGGAGAATGCGCGCGGTGGCGTCGAGGCCGTTGAGGCTCGGCATCGTGATGTCCATGATCACGACGTCAGGATTGTGTTGGTGGACGAGGGCGAGGGTTTCGCGGCCGTCACCGGATTCGGCGACGATGGTCACGCCGGGCAATTTCTCGAGAAGAGTGCGAATGCCGGCGCGAACGAGCGAGTGATCGTCAGCGAGGATGATGGAGAGCGGACCGGGCACGATGATGACTCAATGAGGATCGTAGGAGTTGGACAGCGGAAAAATCGCTTCGACCTCGGTGCCGCGATCGGGGGCGGAGAGGAGGATGAGCGTGCCGCCGGCGAGCGAGGCGCGCTCGTGCATGCCGAGGAGGCCGAGGCTGCCGCTGCGTTCGGCGCGGAGGCGCGCGGCGGCGGCGTCGAACCCGATGCCGTCGTCGCGGACGGCAAGGCGGAGATTGCCGTCGTGCAGCCCGAGCGAGACGTAGATGTTTTTCGCGCGCGAGTGGCGGAGGGCGTTGGTCAAGGCTTCCTGGGCGATGCGGAAGCAGGCGGTTTCGAGGGTGGCGTCGCAGCGGCCGAGGAGCGGGTCGGTGTTGAGGTGGACGTGCGGAGTATTGGGCCGGCCTTGGTGTTGCTGCATGAGCCAGTTGAGGGCGTGCACGAGACCGAGGTCGTCGAGGAGGGGCGGGCGGAGATCGAGCGAGAGCGAGCGGACCTGTTTGAGCAGGCGATCGAGCAGGGCGATCGGCTCCTCGATCTGCGGCAGGATGGTTTGGAGTTCGGGCGCGAAGGTGGCGGATTGTAGGTGAATTTTGGCTACCGTGAGCACCTGGCCGATTTCGTCGTGGAGTTCGCGGGCGATGTGGCGCCGTTCGAGTTCCTGGATCTGCAGGAGGCGGCGGGAGAGCTGTTGGAGCCGGGCAGAGGTGCTGGCGAGTTCGGTCTGTTGGTGTTTGAGCGTGGTGATGTCGATTTGGGAGCCGATCAGGCGCGCGGGTTGGCCGGACTCGTCGAGTTCGAGGTTGGCGTGGATCATGAACCACCGCCACGAACCGTCCTTGTGGCGCATGCGGTATTCGACGGTGAAGTCGGGCCAAGGGGCGGCGAGGTAGCGCGCGATGAACGATTGGAGCTGCACCAAGTCGTCGGGGTGGCAGCGAGATTCCCACTCGGCCGAGTCGTTGCCGATTTCGTGATCCTCGAATCCGAGCTGCCGTTTCCAGCGGCTGGAGAATTGAGCGTGGCTGGTGCCCAGTTTCCAGGACCACAGACCGATGCGGCCGGCGTCGAGGGCGAGATTGAGTTGTTTTTCGCTCTCGCGAAGCGCGGCGACGGTGCGCTGGCGTTCGGCGAGTTCGGTGGCGGCGCGCTCGTTGGCCAGGGCGAGCTCGTGCCGGTCGATGGCGAGGTCGATGCGCAGCGCGAGCTCGGCGTAGTGCTTTTCGTGATTCACCACGTAGTCGGTGGCGCCGAGCTTGAAGGCGGCGACGACCTTTTCCTCGTTTTCGAAGGTGGTCATGAGGATGACCGGCGTGCGCAGTTCGCGGCTGCGGATTTCGGCGAGGAGTTGGAGCGCTTCGAGGTCGGGCGGGCTGTGATCGAGGATCAGCAGATCGAAGCTGACATCCGGGCCGACGCGCTCCAGCGCTTCGGTGGCGGATGAGGCGAGTTCGATCGTGAGGTGAGGCGCGGCGTCGGCCAGGTGTTTGATGAGAAGGAGGGATTTGTCGGACGGGCTCGCGACGAGGAGGATGTTGCGCGGGCGGAGGCGGGGTTGAAGGGCGTTGAACGCACGGCGCCGGCGCTCGATGACCTCGCGGAGTTGGTGAGGGAGCGAAAGCAGGTAGCCGCTGCGTTTGCGGACGTAGTCGTCGGCGCCGAGGCGCAGTGCTTGCGAGGCGAGTTCGGTGTCGCCTGCGCCGGTGACGAGAACGATCGGGGTGTTGAAGCCCTCTTCGGCGAGGGTCTTGAGGATCTCGAGACCGTCCATGTCGGGGAGTCGTTGATCGACGAGGAGGACGGAGTGGCGGCGGGTGCGGGCGCGCGGGAGGAATTCGGCGGCGCGGCTGACAATTTCGAGGTCGATGTCGGGCGCGTGGTGGGCGAAATGGGCGCGCGTAAGTTCGGCGTCGGCGGGATCGTCTTCCGCGTAGAGCACGTTCAATACGGGGCGCATGCGAGGATCATCGCCGGCTGGCGAGTGACTGCAATGTTACAGCGAAGCGGACGGTGCGCGGGACGAGCGAGACCGTGTCTCCGCCGGCGAATTTTGGGGCGAGGCGCGCAGCGATGCGCCTCGCTTTTTTATTTCAATCGTTGCCCCAAAAATAAACGGCCGTGCAGAGCAGAGCGGAGGCGATGGTGGGGCCGTTGACCCAGAGCGGGTCGAACTTCATCGCGTATTTTTCGACGAGCCAGATGACGAGCCAGCATTTGAGTGCGATCAACAGCCAGCAGCAGAGGAGGAGTTTTTCGACGCGCGGATTGCGGCGCGGCAGGCTTTCGAGCAACCGCACTTCCTCGACGAACGCGCGATCGTAGTCGGCCGGCGGGCGGCGGGTGATAAGTTGAAGGAGGTTGGGAATCATGCGTGTGGTGAAAACGCTACCGGGAAGAAGCGAAAAAGGAAGCGGCGGGGCGGGAAGGAGGCGGGTTGGGCGATCTTGCGAGATGCGGGAACGGGGCGAGGGCCGTCGTGCGAATTTCGATGACGCGCGAGGTCAGCGGCGGAGCGGAGATTTTTAATCGATTGAGGACGAGCGGCTAGGCGCGAAGCGGCGGCCCGGTGGCATCGGTTTCGCTTTCGTAACCTGTGAAACGACGGAAAGGGAGTTGGATGAGTCTTGGTCTGGCGATCGCGTTGCCGGTAATGGCAGCGACCACGGAGATCGACCGGCAAATCGAAGATGCGGCGTGGGCGTCGCGGTCTTTACGAGGGATTTTGCAGCAGCGCGTGCAGCTGACGAGCGCGGGCGGCGTGGTGACCTTGCGCGGCATGGTGCAGGACGTTGAGCAGAAGGCGCTGGCGGAGAAGGCGGTGCGGGCGATTCCGGGCGTGACGCGGGTGGACAACCAGCTCGAGGTGCAGTTTTCGGGGCGCGAACGGGGGGACGGATGGCTTGAGTTAAAGATTCGGGGGAAGCTCCTGCTGGAATCGGATGTAAATGTGCGCACGACGCATGTGAGTGTGGCCGACGGAATCGTGACGCTAACGGGGTTCGCCGAAACGGATACACAACGTGAGTTGATCGAGGTGCTGGCGCGAAATGTGGAAGGCGTGAAGGACGTGCGGAACGAACTGCAGTTGAATTCGGCGGGGTTGAGGTAGAATCGGGTCGACGGCCGGTGGGCGGTTCGGGGCGAGGCCCGGCGCGGGACTTGTGGAGCGAGCTGGCGCGGTGAAACCTTCGGCGATAATTTCCGTCACCATGACCATCATGAAACTCACACACCGTTTTACCCTGACAGCGATACTTGGTCTGGTGGCCGTAACGGGATGGGCGGCCGCGCCGACGAACGGAAAGGCGGAGCCGCGCGTCACGGTGACGTTTTCCGAACCGGAGAAGTTCACCGATGCGGCGGATGGTCAGCGTGGCTCGCAGGTGCGTCGAGAGGACAACCTGGCGGACATCGAAGACTACATCGTCGAACGCGCGGGCCGTTATCTCGAAGAAGGCCAGCGATTGAACGTGACGGTGACGGACGTGGATCTCGCCGGCGAAGTGGAGCCCTGGCGGACGCATGGCGCGCATGACCTGCGCATCGTAAAAGACATTTATCCTCCGCGGATCGATCTCAGCTACCAGCTGCTCGACGCGAACGGCGCCGTGGTGAAGGAAGGCGAGCGGAAGCTGAAGGACATGATGTTCAACTGGAAGATCACGATCAATCACAGCGATCCGCGCGTGCATGAAAAAGGGCTGATCGATGACTGGCTGCGCAACGAATTCAGGCGCGGCAAGAAGTAGGCGACGACCCGAAGATCCGATTTGCTCGCGACCGCGAAACCGACAGGTTCGCGGTCGCTTTATTTTTCGATGGAAGAGCCAAAGGACCTCGGAGGGACGGCGCGGCTGGATCGCTGGTTGTGGGCGGTGCGAATGTTCAAGACTCGAGCGCTGGCGGCGGATGCGTGTCGGGCGGGGAGTGTGAGCGTGGGAGCGTTGGCGGCGAAGCCGGCGCGCGAAGTTCATGCCGGCGAGCGGGTCACGGTGCGGCAAGGATTGGTGACGCGGACCTTGCGGGTCGTGGGGATGCCGAAGTCGCGGGTCGGGGCAAAGAAAGTGCCGGAGTTTTGCGAAGACCTGACGCCGCCGAGTGAATTCGAAAAGGCGGCGGCGCAGCGGGTGCAGCATTTCCTGGCGCGGGAAAAAGGAACGGGGCGGCCGACGAAGCGCGACCGGCGGGCGATCGATCAACTGCTGGGGTGAGGCGGGCGGTTGTTGTTGCAGGAGATTTGTGGTGGCGGGCGCAAGTGTGGCGCAGATGCGCGCCTTAAGCGTTTCGAGTCTAAATGCCGGCGGGAATGTGCCGAAAAAGGAGGCGCATGCATGCCCGCGACATGTTCTTCCTTGCTGCCTGCGCGACGCGAAGGGGTATTGGCGTTGCGGGAGACCGGTTTGAAGGGGTGCGGCGATGAACGGAGCGGCGCAGACCAGCGGGATCGCGGACTTTTCGGCGGCACCGGAGGCCGACCGCACGGCGGCTCCGCGTCTGGACCGGCTGCTGGCGGCGTATTCACGGGAAGTGATCGGGCGAACAAACCGACTGTTTGTCTGGCTACTGCTGGCGCAGTGGGCGATCGCGATGGGCGCGGGCGCGTGGTCGGCGCGCGAAAGCGGAACAGTCGCGCCGCTGGTGGTGGCGGGAGTGGCGGGCGGCTTGCTGTCGCTGCCGGCGCTCGGATTGATGCGGTGGCTGCCGGCGGAGTTCGTGACGCGTGGCGCGGTGGCGCTGGCGCAAGCGGGGTTTGCGGCGTTATTGATTCATCTCTCGGGCGGGCGGGTGGAGGCCCATTTTCAAATTTTCGCGACGCTGGCGTTTTTGGCGCTCTATCGGGATTGGCGGCTGCTGCCGATTGCGACGGCGGGCGTGCTGGTGCATCACCTCGTGCTCGGGCTCTCGTCGCCGGGAGCGTTGTATGGCGAAACGGATACAACGCTCTGGCGCATAGCGGAGCATGGCGGGTGGCTGCTGGCGGAAAACGTCGTCTTGATCTGGTCGTGTGTGATTTCGCGGCGCGAGATGCGGGAGATTTGCCAGCGGCAGGATCAGCATGAGCAATTGCTTGAGCAGCTGGAGCAGCGGGTGCACGAACGCACGCGGGCGTTGGAAACGGAGATGAAGGAACGGGAGCGGACGGCGCGCGAGCTGCAGCGCAACGAGCAGCGCCATCGGGAACTGGTGGCGAGGTTGCCGATTGGAATTTTCGAGACGACGCGTTCCGGCGAGGTGCGATTCGCGAATCCCTATTTGGTCAGCCTGATCGGGCTGCCGACGAACTTCGATCCCACGGCGATTTCGCTGGCGGACGGACGCATTTTTCCGGTGCACGACCGCGAGCGGTTGTGGCACCGCCTCGAGAACGAGCGTGAAGTGCGCGGCTTTGCGGCGACCTTCCGCCATTTCGACGGATCGGAATTCGAAGTCGTGATCAATGCCCGGTTGAAATCGACGCCGCCGGGTGAGGAAGTGATGTGCGAAGGCACGGTGGAAGACGTGACGAGCCGGAAGCGCGCGGAGCGCGATCTACATGCGTTGAACAGCCAGCTCGTGCTGGCGTCGCGGCAGGCTGGCATGGCGGAAGTGGCGACGGGCGTGCTGCATAATGTGGGCAACGTGCTGACGAGCGTGAACCTGATCGTGCACGACGTGCAGGATCGGCTGAAGACGACGCGGTTGACGCATCTCCGGCGGGTGGTGGATGTGCTGGAGCGGGAGAAATCGCGGCTGGGAGAATTCTTTTCGCAGGACGGCGCCGGGAAGCAGTTGCCGGATTTCCTGGCGAAATTGGACGAACACCTGACGGCGGAGAACAAGCAGTTGTTGAACGATGTCGGCGGGCTCGTGCGGCACTTTGAACACATCCGCGAGATCATCGTGACGCAGCAGGGGTCGGCGCAGCTCTTCGGCGTGATCGAGACGCTCGCGCCGGCGCAGTTGTTCGAAGATGCGCTGCGGTTGAATGCGGAGTCGCTGGAGCGGCATGGGATTTCGCTGGAGCGCGTGTTCGAGCCGGTGGGTTCGGTGAAAGCGGATCGTCACAAAGTCCTGCAGATCCTCGTGAACCTGTTGAAGAATGCGAAGGACGCGTTGCAAGTGGTGAAGCCTGGCGAGCGCACGATTCGCGTGCTGGTGTCGCGGGTGAACGAGAAGACCGTGACATTATCGGTGCAGGACAACGGGCCGGGAATTCCGCCGGCGAATCTCACGCGGATCTTCCAGCATGGTTTCACGACGAAGCCGACCGGTCACGGCTTCGGTTTGCATAGCAGCGTGCTTGCGGCGCGAGAGATGGGCGGGGACCTCACGGCCAAGAGCGACGGGCCGGGGAAAGGGTCGATCTTCATTCTGTCGCTGCCCACGGCGACGGTGCCGGCGTCATGAATCCCCTGTTGCCGCCCAATCGCCGGATCCTGCTCGTGGACGACAACCTGTCGATTCACGACGACTTTCGTCGCATCCTGGTGCCGACGAAAACGAGCGACGTGCTGGACGATGCGGCGGCAGCGCTTTTTGGCGCGGCGGCGGAGCCGCCGATGGTGCAGTCGGATGTATTTGAATTAGACTACGCGCAACAAGGACAGGAAGCAGCGGAGAAGGCGGCGGTGGCGGTGGCGTCGGGGCGTCCGTATGCGCTGGCGTTTGTCGACATGCGGATGCCGCCGGGTTGGGACGGACTGACGACGATCGGCAAACTTTGGGAGATCGATCCGGAGCTGCAGGTGGTGATTTGCACGGCGTATTCGGATCGGAGTTGGAGCGAGATCCAGGCGGCGCTGACGGCGCGTGATCGATGGCTCGTGTTGAAGAAGCCCTTCGACAAAGTGGAAGTGCTGCAGCTCGCGCAGGCGCTGACGGAGAAGTGGCATTTGACGCGGCTGTCGAAGTTACAACTAGCGACGCTGGAGGAGCACGTGAATGTGCGAACGGATCAGTTGCGGCAGGCGGTGCAGGTGAAGAATGAATTTTTGGCGAACGTGAGCCACGAACTTTTGACGCCGATGAACGGGATTCTCGGCATGCTCGAGATGTTGAAAGACACGACGCTCGATACGGAGCAGGGGGCGTGTCTCGGCGATGCGCAGATGTGTGCGGAAGGGTTGGCGCAGTTGTTGCGGCAGATCGTGGCGTTCAACCAGGCGGAGGCGGGCACGCTGGCGCTGGAGCCGCTGCCCTTTGCGCCGGGGAGTTTGCTGAATGAAGTGGCGGAGGTTTATCGGGCGCGGGCGTTGCACAAAGGCCTCGCGTTGAAGACGCAGGTGGCGGCGAGCGTGCCGGCGGTGGCGCGGGCCCCGGCGCCGGTGATTCGCGAGATTCTTGTAGTGCTGCTCGATAATGCGGTGAAATTTTCGCAGCGCGGCGCGATCACGCTCGGTGTGGCGGGCGACGAGGCGCGGCTATGTTTCACGGTGCGAGACATGGGTATCGGCATGAGCGAGGAGCAGCTCGCGTGGATCGCGCTGCCGTTTGCGCAGGTGGATGGTGGAATCTCGCGGCGCAATACCGGGATCGGACTCGGACTGCCGTTGGCGAAGCGGTTGGCGTCGTCGCTCGGCGGCGAGCTGACGATCAGCTCGCAAGCGGGCAGTGGGACGACGGTGACGTTTTCGGTTTTGACCGCGAAAGCGGCGGGCGCGGAGGAGCAGCGGGTCGCGAGTTGAGGCGCGGCGAGCGGGGGCGTAGCGTCGGCTCCGCGCCTCGGTCGAAGAGTGAATTCAGAATTTCAATACGGGCCGCGGATGTGAGGGGAGACTTCGCGGGCGTAGAACTCGACGAGTTTCGCGTGAAGATCTTTGGGGAGCGGCGCGAGGGAGGAGGCGCGAGCGTTGGCGCGGGCCTGGTCGGGGTTTTTGGCGCCGGGTATGATCGCGCTGACGGCGTCGAAATCGAGGCACCAGCGCAGGGCGAGTTCGGGGAGCGTGAGGCCGGCAGGGACGAAGGATTTGAGCGCGTCGGCGAGTTCGACGCCTTTTTCGAACGGGAGGCCGGCGAAGGTTTCGCCGACGTTAAAGGCGGCGCCATCGCGGTTGAAGTTGCGATGATCGTCGGCGGGGAAGGACGTGGCTTTCGTCATTTTTCCGCCGAGGAGTCCGCTGGCGAGCGGGAGACGAACGAGGAGGGCGACCCGGCGGCGTTTGGCTTCGTCGAACAGGACGTGCGCGGGTTTCTGGCGGAATAGATTGAAGATGATTTGGAGGGAGGCGACGCCCTCCTGTTTCACGCAAAAGAGGGCTTCGTCCATCGATTCGACGCTGACGCCGAAGTCGCGGATTTTGCCTTCGCGTTTGAGCTCGCGCAGGTGTTCGAAGACCTCGCCGCGCTGGAGGACATCGAACGGGATGCAGTGGAGCTGGGTGAGATCGAGGGCGTCGACGCCGAGGCGTTTGAGCGAGGCCTCGGTGTGCTCGCGGATGCCGGCGCGGGTGAAGTTGTCGGGCCAGCCGGGCGGGCTGAAGCGGCCGAGCTTGGTGGCGACGGTGATCGGGGCGCGCGTTTCTTTGAGGAATTTGCCGATGAGGGTTTCGCTGCGGCCGGCGCCGTAGACGTCGGCGGTGTCGAAGAGCGTCGTGCCGGCGTCGAGGGCGGCGCGGAGGGTTTGGAGAGCGGTGTCGTCGGAGACGTCGCCCCAGTTTCCGCCGATTTGCCAGCAGCCGAGTCCGACTTCGCTGACGTTGCGTCCGGTGGCGCCGAAAGGCCGAGTGTTCATGGCGCTCACCGTGTGGCGGCGCGGCGGCGAGGCAAGCCGCGGGTGGGGATGGAAATGGAGAGAAAGGCGGCGGACCTTGTAATATAATGCATGACAAGTCGGCTGGGGTGCGGCAGGGTGGCGGGCATGCAAGCGGACTTTCCCCGGAGCCTTACCCTTTCACTGGATTTGTCGTATGCGCTGATGGAGGCGGCGATGAAGACCGCGGCGAAGGCGGCGAAAGGAGCGCAGCGGTTGACGCGGCCGAAGCGGGGGATGGCGTTGAAGCCGGGCGTGGATACGCCGTTGTGGAATGAGTTGTTGGCGGCGGTGAAGGTGCGGCTGAACCGGCGGGGCGAGAAGGCGAAGCTGGCGCGGATCCTCGGGGTGCCGCGGCAGCGCGTGCATGATTTGTTCAACAAGCGTAGTGCTTTGCCGGATGCGGAGCGGACGCTGTTGTTACTCGCGTGGCTGCATGCGCGGAATCATGGGCAGGATTTGGGGTGATGGGGGATTTGAACCACAGAGGCACGGAGACACGGAGGAAGGGTGAGACGAGGACGTAGATCCTTCGCGTGCGGTTGGCCGGAACGATGCAGTTTAGGAACCACGAATGGACACCAATTCACACGAATTCGGAGGAGTTAAACCGAACGGGTGGGTGAGTTGCGTTGGTCACTCCTCAGTGCGGTGCGAACTCTGATTTTCGAACCGGCTCTTCATTGGTGTGAATTCGTGTCCACTCGTGGTTCAAATGGATAACTACGGCGTGGGGCGGTAGCGGAGGTTGTAATATAATGTATTACAAGTCGGCTTGGGGTGAGGAGACTTGAGGGGGGGCGGGAATGGGCTTGGCGGGGTGGGGAGTTGAGAGGAGGGTGGGCGGATTTATGTCGAATGGGGTAATGTTGAGGGAGGCTCCGTGGCGGTCGGGGGTAAGGAGTGCTCGGGCGAATGTGGTGCCGGGGTTGGTGTTGCAGGTTGCGGCACTGGCGCTGGTGCTGGCGTATTATCGGGATGATACTACGCGGGCAGTGTTGGGACGCGTGGTGGAGTGGCGGGACGAGGTGGGCGTGGGCTTGTCGATTTTGTCGACGGGTTTTTTCGGCGGGTTGTTGCCGATGGTTTATTTGAAGCTGGGACGGGCGACTCGGGAACGTTACTCGATGGCGCAGGCGGGCGTGATCACGGCGTTCTGGGCTTACAAGGGCTTCGAGGTGGATCTGCTCTATCGGCTGTTGGCGCGGTTTGTCGGGGAAGGGAATGATTTCGGGACGATCGCGGTGAAGTCGGCGATCGACCAGTTCGTGTATTGTCCGCTGGTGGCGGTGCCGGTGACCGTGCTGGTCTATGAATGGGTGACCGCGCGATTCGATGGTGCGGCGGTGAAAGCGGATGTGCGAGCGGGTGGCTGGGTGCGGCGGCGGGTGCTGCCGGTGTTGATCTCAAATGTCGGGGTGTGGCTGCCGGCGGTGTGCATCATTTATGCGCTGCCGACGGCGTTGCAGCTGCCGCTACAGAATTTGGTGCTGTGCTTTTTTACGCTGCTGGTGGCGCATCAGATGAAGCGGGAGTGAGGGGCAGAGATGGCCGCAAAGAGGCGCAGAAGGCGCAAAAACGGAAACGGCGGCGACGGAGCGCCGCTCTCCAAGTTGTTACCCGAAGGATGGTGGTTTTTGGCACCCTGGCTTTGCCTCGTGCGTCAGACTTCACATGTTTGCCGCCATGAAGTTGCTTCGTCGCATCGCGTTTTGGGTGGGTTTGTTGCCTGTGTTTGCGCAGGTGGCGGAGGCCGCTTTCGCGGGGGCGCCGCAGCATGTGAAGGCGTCGCTGGTTGCGGCGGAGCAGTCGGTGCAGCCGGGGCGGGCGTTCACGGTGGCGCTGCGGCTGGAGCATGATGCGCATTGGCACACGTATTGGATCAATCCGGGAACGGGTTATCCTACGTCGCTGGAGTGGACGCTGCCGGAAGGATTTTCGGCGGGAGAGATTCAGTGGCCGACGCCGGTGGTGTTGAAGGACAGCAAGGGGACGGTGATGGGAAATGGGTATGAGAACGTGACGTATTTGCCGGTGACGATCACACCGCCGAAGGAGTTGGCGGTGGGCGGAACGGTGGAGCTGAAGGCACACGCGAGCTGGTTGATGTGCGCGGATGTGTGCATCCCGGGAGATCAGGAAGTGAGTTTGACGCTGCCGGTGCGCGATGAGGCGCCGCAGGCGGATGCGACGTTCGGGGAAGAAATTGCGGCGACGCTGGCGGAGCTGCCGCGGGTGTTGCCGGAATGGTCGGTGTCGGCGCGGAAGGACGGGGAGACGCTGGTGATCACGGTGACCCCGGCACGCGCAGAGGCGGGGAAACAGGCGGCGGGTGAACTGCATGTTTTCACGGAGGATAACCTGGTGGCTTACGAATTGCCCCAGGCAGTGGAGGTGAATCCAGAGGGCGGATACACGATCCGGGCGCCGATCTCGCCGGATGGGCCGCAGGACGCGACACACTTGAAAGGGGTGATCACGGCAAGCGAGGGATGGCTCTCGGGTGGGAAGATGCGCGGGATGGTGGTGAATGCGGCCCTGGGCGAAACCGCGGAGGCGGCGGTGGCGACGACGAGTGGAAGCGGGGGCGGTGGGGCGACGAGCGGCGCGGGGTTGGGCGGAACGCTGTTTCTGGCGTTCGTGGGCGGTTTGATTCTGAACCTGATGCCGTGCGTGTTCCCTGTATTGGGAATCAAGATACTGGGGTTCGTGAATCAGGCGGGGCACGAGCGCGGGAAGATCGTGGCGCACGGGCTGGTGTTTACGCTGGGCGTGTTGCTGTCGTTCTGGTCGCTGGCGGCGGTGCTGGCGATTTTGCGGGCGGGTGGAGCGGAGCTGGGGTGGGGGTTTCAGCTGCAGTCGCCGGCGTTTGTTTACGCGCTCGCGGTGTTGCTGCTGGTGTTCGCATTGAACATGAGCGGCGTGTTCGAATTTGGGCTGCGGGCGACGGCGATCGGCGGGGAGTTGCAGACGAAGTCGGGTTATGGGGGATCGTTTTTCACGGGCGTGCTGGCGACGGTGGTGGCGACCCCGTGCTCGGCGCCATTTCTTGCGCCCGCGTTGGGCGCGGCGCTGGCGTTGTCGACGGTCGAGTCGTTCGCGATCTTCACGGCAATCGCGATCGGGTTGTCGACGCCCTACCTGTTGTTGTCGGCGTTCCCGCAGGCGGTGAAGGTGCTGCCGCGGCCGGGTGCGTGGATGGAAACGTTCAAGCAGTTCATGGCGTTTCCGTTGTATGCGACAGTTGGATACCTGATCTGGGTGTTGGCCGGGCAGGTGAATGACGAAGGGCTGCAGTATCTGCTGCTCGGGCTCGTGCTGGTGGCGATGGGCGTCTGGTTTTATGGGCGTTGGACGGCGCCGGGGGCGTCGAGCGGGCGGAGGCGTTTCGGCGTGGCGGCGCTCGTGGTTGTCGGGGCGGCGGGGGTTTGGCTTGGCTGGCCGAAAGCGTCGGCGGCGGTGCAGGGCACGGGCGGGACGGTGGTTTCGGGTGGCGTGACGTGGGAGCCGTGGAGTCCGGAGGCGGTGGAGAAACTGCGGGCGGAGGGACGCGTCGTGTATGTGGATTTCACGGCGCGGTGGTGTTTCACGTGCCAGACCAACAAGAAGGTCGTGTTCGGGTCGGACGAGGTGCTGAAGGAGTTTTCCGAGCGGAACGTGGTGACGTTGCGCGCGGATTGGACGAACAAGGATCCGCGGATCACGGCGGAGCTGGCGAAGTATCAACGGTCGGCGGTGCCGTTTAATGTGATCTGGAAACCGGGTGTGACGGAGCCGGTGATTTTGCCGGAATTGTTGACGCCGGGGATCGTGTTGGAGGCGGTGCGAGAGGGGTGAAGGAAGCTCCAAGGACCAAGATCCAAGATCCAGGGAATGTTCATGGGTCAAATCGCAATTAGGAAGGGGAAGTTGGTTGAACCACGAATGGACACGAACGCACACGAATGAATCGCAGAGCGGGTCGGAGACCCGCTCTGCTATTTGGTCCAGCCGAGGAAGCGACGGGCTTCGTCGGTGAGCATGTCGGGGGTCCAGGCGGGATCCCAGACGAGGTCGATGCGGACTTCGCCGATATCCGGGAGCGTAGCGAGGGCGGCGCGAGCGCCGTCGAAGATCATGTCGCCGGCGGGGCAGGACGGCGTGGTGAGCGTCATGGCGACGGCGACGTTGGTGCCGTCGAGGGTCACGTCGTAGACGAGACCCATGTCGACGATATTGAGGCCGAATTCGGGATCGAGGATCGTGGCGAGGGTGGACCAAACGGTTTCGGTGGTGAGCGCGTCGGTGGTCTTCATGAGGCGGCGCTTTGGGCGCGGTGGAGCGCGGTGGGGAGAGGTTGAGGGGTGTCGGCGCGCCAAAGATGGCGGGCGACAGACGAGAGGCTGAGTGCCAGCGAGAGTTGACCGGCGGCGAAGATGAGAGCGCCGACGGTGAGCGTGAGCGGCTGGGCGGCGACGGTGCCGATCGCTAGCACAATGACGCCGGAGACATGGGCGAGGAGCCAGAGACCTTCGCAGGTGGGGCGACCCAGGGCGGCGGCGACGGGCGTGCGCTGGCGGCCGACGCGAGGGCCGTAGATGCGCATCCACACGAGGAATGGGATGATTTTGCAGAGCATGCCTTGGACGAGCGCGAGGACGCCGCCAAGGATGGCGATGACGCCATAGGCGAGAGCGGCGCGAAGGTTGTCGGAGGCAAGGGCGAGCGCGGTGCCGCCGATCGCGGCGACGACCAGGAAGGCGAGGCCGGCGAAGAAGCCGCGGAGGCCGGGTTCGAGAAGTTTCTTTTTTCGCGTGGCGAGGAGGCGACGGAGTTCGATGGCGGAGAGAGCAAAGGATGCGAGAAGCAGCGCGGCGCCGAGAACGGCGAAAGAGGTGGCGGCGAGAGCGAGGGCGGAGACGAGGATGAGCAGACCGAGTTGGGACGAGATGAGAGCGCGGGCGACGCGGCGGAGGTCGGGTGGACCGGCGAGGGTGAACATCGGGACGAGGCGGAACATCGCGCCCTGCGTGAGGGTGACGAAGAATCCCGCGACGCCGGCATGGGCGTGGGCGCGGAGGAGGGCGAGGACGTCGAGATTCCACCAAGCGAAGCGGAGATTGAGCGCGAGCAGGAGGCCCGCGAGGACGGTGAGGACGAGCCACGCGGCGGCGGCGGCGAAGGCGAGCAGGATGGGATCGAGATGAGGGGCGGAACGGAGCGTGCGGACGATGTTGGCGGAAAAGAGGGCGACGCCGATCGAGACGGCAGATCCGCCGAGCGCGACGAGAAGCAGGTCGCCGCGGAGGAAACCGACAATCATGGTGACGGTGCCGACGAGGTGGAGGGCAAGATGGGCCCAGGCCTGGCGTGGTCCCGTGAAGCCGGTGTTGGCGAGGACCGGAAGGAGTTGGTAAACGGCGCCGAAGCAGACGGTGAGAAGCGCGCCGAGAAGCCACGCGTGCGCGAGCGTGACGACGTGCATGTGCAGGTGCGGCAGGGCGAGCGTGTCGGGAAAAACGACGAGCGCGGCGGTGGAAGCGAAGGCGGCAAAGAGGCCGGCGAAGATAAACGAAAGAGGAATGCTGGCGCCGGCGGCGATCGGGGAACGATTGGCGGAGGGAGAGAACATGGGGTCGCGGCGCGGGCGGCGCAGTCGTGGTGACGGCGAGGTTGAAAGGGCGGGTCGTGAGACCCGCCCTACGAGATTAGCGGGTGAAGGTGTTGAGCCAGGAGCCGTTGGGTTGCTCGTGCGAGGCATGGCGGATGCCATGGGCGTCGAGTTCGGCGAGGAGGTGGACGGGTTTGCGATCGGTGAGCGCGCGGAGTTGTCCGCCGATGGGCGTCTGCTCGAGCGCGGCCATGATGTGCATCATCGGTTCCGGTGGTTCGAGTCCACGGACATCGAGGAGCGCGCCGGCGTTTTTGCGAACGGAGCCGCAGGCGCCGGAGGGTGGACGAAGCTCGACGGGCGCGGTTGCGGCGATGCGGGTGATCTTGACCTGAAATTCGTCGGGACCCTCGACGAGGTATTCCCAGGTGAAGGCGTCGGGAAACTGCGCGGCGAATTGGTAGTAGAGAGGGACGGGATCGTGGTCGTTGACCAGGATGAAGTGTTCGCCGACGGCGAGGCCGGCCCACCGTTGGAAGATGAGCGCGTGTTTTTCGCGGCAGGAGATCACGCGCACGTCGAAGTGGGCGGGCGTGAGGTTGGCGGTTGTATCCATAAAATGGGTGCGGCGGTTGAAGTTTATTCGGCGCAGAGAGTGAGGAGCATCGTGAACGGCTCCGGCGCGCGGACGGCGTGAAGGTGGTCCGGCGGAAGGTGGAGGAGCGTGCCGGCGTCGAGGCGCTGCCACGTGTCGTTGTAGAAAAACTCGCACGAGCCCGAGAGGATCTGAACGAGCGCGCGGCGGCGGTTGGTGTGAGGCGTGAGCTCCTGGCCGGCGGCGAAGCTGAAGAGGGTGACGCGGGCGTTGTCTTCGCGAAGAAGCGATTTGCTCACGGTGCTTTCAGGCGCGGCGGGGTCGATCGCGAGCGGGAAGGCGGACGCGGGGGCGGCGGGGCGGGGAGGAAGAGGGATGTTGGCCATGGGACGACGATAGCGGGGCGCAAGGCGGGGCGCCTTGATGTGGGTCAAGGCGGCCGGGGAAAAAGCGGGCATACTGCCGAAATGGATACAATGGCTGGTTCGACGATGAGGCGCGTGGGATGGCGGGACGTGACGATGCCCAAGGAACACGGCAGCTGGTCGCTGGCGTTTGAGCCGGTGGTGTTGGGGTTGCTCGTGGCGCCCTCGGTGGCGGGTGGATGGGTGGCCTTGGTGGCGCTGGCGGGATTTTTTGCGCGACGACCGTTGAAGATCGTGTGGCGCGAGCGAACGGGAGTGCGCGCGGCGGCGGCGGGACGAGCGTTGGCATGGTGCGTGGCGCTGGGACTCGGGGCGCTGATGGCGGCCGTGTCGGCCGGCGGTGTGATGTGGACGGTGTGGCTGGCGCCTTTCGCGGGGCTGGGGGCGGTGTTTCTTTCGTTCGACTTGAGGAATGGCGGACGAGAGGAAGCGGCGGAGATCGCGGGCGCGGCGGCGTTTTCAACGGTGGCAGCGGCGATGGCGGCGGCGGGTGGGATGAGCAGCATGGGCGCGCTCGCGGTGTTTATTGCGATGGCGGGGCGGGCGGTGCCGGCGGTGATGTTTGTGCGGGCCTGTGTGCGCGGCGGAAAGACGGGCAAGTATCGTGCGACGGCTCCGTTGGTGGCGGGCGCGAGTGCGACGATGGCTGCGGCGGGGCTGGCCATCGAGGGACTAATGTCGGTGGCGGTGCCGCTGATGTTGGCGTTGTTTTTGGCGCGGGCGGCGGTGCGCTTGTTGCGGCCCGCGCCGATTCGGGCGCGGACCTTGGGATTCCAGGAGCTTGCGATCGGGCTCGTTTACCTGGCGCTCGTGGCGGCGACGTGGGTGCGGTGAATCACGGGAAGCCTTGAGCGGGATCAAGGCGCGGGGCGAGCGGACGCGCTAGGCTGGCCGCAGTCCCACCAAATTTTATGAAATCGAACCCCATTCAGAAGTTCGTGCCGGTCGCGGCGGTGCTCGCGCTGGTGCTCGGTGCAAGCGACGTGTGTGCGTCGGAGGAAATCATGATGGCGTCGGGCAATCCGGTGCTGACGCCGGAGCTGCCGATCGAGCAGGCGATTTTGACGCCGGCGCCGTTCGTGCCGCCGCCGATCGAGCGCAAGCACACGGCGCGCGTCGTGGTGCGCCTCGAGGTGCTGGAGGAAGTGCAGCGGTTGGCGGACGGGGTGGAGTATACGTTTTGGACGTTTGGCGGCGGAGTGCCGGGATCGTTCATCCGGGTGCGCGAAGGCGATGTGGTGCAGTTTCACCTGGATAATCACCCGACCTCGAAGATGCCGCACAATATCGACCTGCACGCCGTGACAGGTCCGGGCGGCGGGGCGACGTCGACGTTTACGGCGCCGGGACACTCGTCGCAGTTCACGTTCACGGCGTTGAATCCGGGCCTCTATGTTTATCACTGCGCGACCGCGCCGGTGCCGATGCACGTGGCGAACGGCATGTATGGGTTGATCCTCGTCGAGCCGAAGGAGGGGATGACGAAAGTGGACCGCGAGTATTATGTGATGCAGGGCGAGATCTATACGACCGGTCGGAACGGCGAGGAAGGTTTGCAGATGTTCGATCCCGAGAAGGCGGTCGATGAGCGGCCGCCGTATGTGGTGTTCAACGGATCGGTGGGGTCGCTCGTAGGGGACAAAGCACTACAGGCGGAAGTCGGTGAGACGGTGCGGCTGTATTTCGGCGTGGGCGGGCCGAATCTGGTGTCGTCGTTTCACGTGATCGGCGAGATCTTCGATCGCGTTTACAAGGAAGGCGGCACGCGGCTGGTGCAGGAGAATGTGCAGACGACCCTAGTGCCGGCGGGCGGAGCGACCGTGGTGGAGTTCAAGGTGGAGGTGCCCGGGACGTATGTGCTCGTGGATCACTCGTTGTCGCGGGCGTTCAACAAAGGGGCGATCGGGATGTTGAAGGTGACGGGCCCGGAGACGCGCGTGGTGTATTCAGGCAAGGAGATCGACGAGGTTTATATCGGGCAGGCGTCGGAAGCGGGTTCGGCGGCGAGCAAGCGTGAGGCGCAGCTCGTGGCGGCGAAGCAGGAAGCGATCGAAAGCAATCCGGAGATTGCGGAGATCTCGCACGAGATCCGGATGGAACGCGGAAAGAAGGTGTATTTGACGGCGTGCTTCGCGTGTCACCAGGCGGACGGAAAAGGGCTGCCGGCGATCTTCCCGCCGCTGGCGGATTCGGATTATTTGAAGGCGGACAAGGAGCGGTCGATTCGCGCGGTGGTGAAAGGGTTGTCGGGTCCGATCACGGTAAATGGGAAGCCGTATAACAACATGATGCCGCCGCAGGATTTTTCGGATGAGCAGATCGCGGACGTGATGACGTATGTGATGAATGCCTGGGGAAATGATTATGGCTCGGTGACGAAGGAAGAGGTGCGGAATGTGAGGAGGGAGAAGTGAAGGTAGGGCTGAAAGCCCAGAGTCTAGAGCCCAGAGCAGGAGATTAATGTGATGAGAACGATGGAATGCGGATGGAGCCGGGAGCGGCGCACGTGGGCAGTGCGCCGCGTCGGCGGGGCGGCGTGTTGGGTCGTGGCGGGACTTTGGGCGGCGTTGGTGTCGGCAGGTTTCGCGGGGGAGATGGTGCGGGTGCCGGCGGGGGAGTATCGGCCGCTGTTGAGAGAGGCGGGAGAGCCGGCGAGTGTGGCGGTGGCGGCGTTCGAGCTGGATGAGCGGCCGGTGACGAATGGGGAGTTTCTGGCGTTTGTGCGGGAGAATCCGAAATGGCGGCGGTCGCGGGTGAGTAGTTTGTTTGCGGATACAGGTTATCTGGCGCACTGGGCGGACGATTTGGAGCTGGGCGAGCGGGCGCCGGCGGAGGCGCCGGTGGTGCGGGTGTCGTGGTTTGCGGCGCGGGCGTATGCGGCGTGGAGAGGAAAGCGATTGCCGACGACGGCGGAATGGGAGCGGGTGGCGGGGGTGGGATTCACGACGGAGAATGGCGCGACGGAGCGGGAGTATCGGGCGTTTGTGCTGGGATGGTTCTCGCGTCCGACGCCGGAGCCCTTGCCGGCGGCGGGGGTGGGGCGTGCGAATCTGCTCGGCGTGCGCGACATGGCGGGGCTCGTGTGGGAATGGGTGAGCGATTTCAACACGGCGCTGGTGAGCGGCGAGTCGCGCGCGGACACGGGGCCGGATCGGAATCTATTTTGCGGGGCGGGCGCGGTCAGCGCGCGGGATCTGGAGAATTATCCGGCGTTCATGCGCGCGGGGTTCAGGAGTTCGCTGCGCGCGAATTATGTGGTGCCGAACCTGGGGTTTCGGTGCGCGAGGTGATTTTACGCTTATGAAACTACGATACATCCGAGCAGTAGCGATCGCGGTCGCGATGATGACCGGCGGCGCGGACGTGAGAGCGGGCGCGTGTTGTGCGGTGGCACCGAAGGCGGAGGCGGGGTTGTCGGAGCGATCGCTTTATCAGGTGGAGGCGGAGTTCACGAACGATGCGGGCGAGCGGATGACGCTGGCGGAGCTGCGCGGGAGGCCCGTGGTGTTGACCATGTTTTTCGCGAATTGCTCGTATGCGTGTCCGCTGCTGGTGAGCGACCTGGCGCGGTTGCGGGCGGCGTTGCCGGACGGCGTGCGCGACGAGGTGAAATTCGTGTTGGTGAGTTTCGATACGGAGCGGGACACACCGGAGGCGTTGAAGGCGTATCGTGAACGCGTGGGGTTGGATGGGCAGTGGGTGCTGTTGCACGGCGAAAGCGAGAGTGTGCAGGAGCTGGCGATGGTGCTGGGGATAAAATACAAGCGCGAGGCGAGTGGGGAATATGCGCACTCGAATCTGCTGACGGTGCTGAATCGCGAGGGGGAAGTGGTGCATCGCGTGGAAGGGTTGCAGCAGCCGGTTGCGGCAGCGGCGCGGGCGCTTACGGTCGCGGCGAAATGAAAGCGACGAAGGCGGAGAGTGGCGGGAGGAAGTTCCGGACGCTCGATGTGCGGCCGATGATGGCGCGGGACGAGTCGCCGTTTCAGGCGATCATGGCGGCGGTGGCGGGATTGAGGGAAGGGGAGGGACTTTGCGTGGTGTCGCCGTTTTTGCCGTCGCCATTGATCGAGCGGATGCAGGCGAGTGGATTTGAGGCGCGACCGGAGCGGAGGGCAGATGGGAGTTGGGGGACGTTTTTTTGGAAGGAGTGATCGGCGCAGGTAAGGAAAGGAGGATTGTTCCTACCGCGGATGGACGCGGATGTTTGTGAACCGCGAATGGACGCGAATGAACGCGAAGGGTGACTGACGCGGCGAATGTGAGGTGATGGGTGGGCGAGGTTGGTTTTGACCGAAGGGAGGGGCGGCGCTTTTGTCGTTGGGTGACGTCCGATGTTGCTCAACTTCGCACCGCTGCGATCGCGGCGACGCTGCGGTCGTGTCAGTTGTTCTCCGGGGTGTCGCGCGAGGATTTGGACGTGGTCGCGGCGTTTGCGGTGCTGCGGAGTGTGCCGAAAGGCGGTTATCTGTTTCGCGAAGGGGACGTGGCGGAAGGGTTTTATGTGGCGCAGAAAGGCGCGATCAATGTGCACCGGGTGAGTCCGGCGGGGAAGGAGCAGACGATTTATGTGTTTCGGCCCGGCGAGTCGTTTGCGGAAGCGGCGATTGCGACGAAACAAGGTTATCCGGCGAATGCGCGGGCGGTGGAGGCGTCGACGGTGGTGTTGGTGCCGAAGGCACCGTTTCTGGATCTGTTGGGACGGCGGCCGGATCTGGCGCTGCGGATGCTGGGCTCGATGAGCCAGCACTTGCGGGTGTTGGTGGGATTAATCGAGGACATGACGTTGAAGGATGTGGAGACGCGTTTTCTGAATTGGATTTTGAAGCGCGTGCCGGCGGGCGTGAACGGGGCGGCGACGGTGGAACTAGGAACGACGAAGCGCGTGCTGGCGGCGGAGTTGGGGACGAGCAGCGAGACGCTGTCGCGGACCTTTGCGAAGATGCGGGAGGATGGGTGGTTGGAAGTGAGAGCGAAGGAGTTGGAGATCGTGGATGTGGAGGCGATGCGCGGGAGGTTTAGGAAGTTGTTGGGAGAGCGATAGCGCTGACGCGTGCGCGTCGCGGGGAGTGGGTTCTGGGTTTTGGGTTCTGGGTTCTGAGTTGGGCATTGAAGTCGGGGTAAATTTGGGGCGGGCGGGTTGACCGGGGGGCGGGCGGGCTTCACGGTTGGCGCGTGCTTTCAGATGCGTTCGCCAGCTTGCAGAAATTGATGCTGCCGGATCGCTGGCAGGCGGAGGCGCTGGCGGGGTTGCGGGCGGGAAGAGACGTGATCGTCGATGCGCCGACCGGAGCGGGAAAGACGTATGTGTTTGAGCGTTGGGTGGAGCAGGGGAATTTTGCGAAGCGGGCGTTGTTCACGGTGCCGACGCGCGCGCTGGCGAACGACAAGTTTGCGGAGTGGCGGGCGCGCGGGTGGCGCGTGGGGATCATGACGGGCGACCTGTGCATCGAGCCGGAAGCGCCGGTGGTGGTGGCGACGCTCGAGGCGGTGCAGGGGCAGGTGACGGACGCGGAGCGCGGCGGGGCGAAGGTGCGCAGCGAGGCGAAAGGATTTTCGCTGTTGGTGGTGGATGAGTATCAGTGGATTGGAGACGCGCATCGCGGGAATCATTATGAAGGCGTGTTGCTGTCGGCGCCGCGGGAACTGCAGTTGTTGTTGTTGTCGGGGTCGGTCGCGAATCCGGCGGACGTGGCGGCGTGGCTGACGCGGCTGGGGCGGGACGTGGCGGTGGTGCAGCATCGCGAACGGCCGGTGCAACTGGAGGAAGTGGACGTGGACGATCTCACGCATGGGCTGCCGCGCGTGGTCGAAGGATTTTGGTCGAAGCGGGTGGCGGGGGCGTTGCGGGAAGGATTGGGGCCGGTGCTGGTGTTTGCGCCGCATCGGCGGGATGCAGAGCGGCTGGCGCGGCAGTTCGCGCGCGAGCTGCCGCTGGCGGATCCGCTGACGTTGACGCCGGAGCAGGAGCAGCTCTGCGGGCCGCAGCTGGCGAAGCTGTTGAAGGGACGCGTGGCGTATCATCACAGCGGGCTGAGCTATGGGCAGCGGGCGGGGGTGATCGAACCGCTGGCCAAGGCGGGGCAGTTGCGGGCGGTGGTGGCGACGCTCGGATTGAGCGCGGGAATCAATTTTTCGCTGCGGTCGGTGATGGTGACAGCGGGGAGTTATCGGCATGGCGAGATCGAGCGGGAGATCGCACCGCATGAACTTTTGCAGATGATCGGGCGTGCGGGCCGCCGCGGGCTCGATGAAATGGGATATGTGCTGGTGAGCCGGGAGACGCCGCGGATGCGGCGGGCGGAGCCGTTGCGGTTGAAGCGGGCGCCGGCGCTGCCGTGGGCGTTTTTTCTGCGGCAATTGCGCGGCGGGAGGTTGGCGGCGGAATTAGCGATGACGGAGGCGGGGCGGTTTTTCAGCGACGGGCGGATTTCGCTCGGGATCGAGCGGCGAGGGGAAGAAGCGGAGGAGGTTTTTCCGTGTGGTGAAAAGACGGATACGGGGCGGGCGCGGCTGGCGCGGCGGGAGCGGAATCCATTTTTTGCATGCGCGGAGTGCATGCGGCGGGAGGAATGTCTGGCGCTGAATCCGCAACCGACCTTGTTGTGGCAATGGCAGCGGACGGGCGTGTTGGATCGCGCGCTGAAGCTGACGGTGCGCGGGGAGATCGTGTCGTTTTTCCTCGGGCCGGAAGGACTGGCGTTGAGCGCGGCTTTGGAGAACCGGAGGTATCCGGTGGAGAATATTTTATTCGATGCCGCGAACCTGTTTGGCGGGGAGCGGTTTTGCGTAACGAATCCGCGGCGGTTGGGCCGGCTCGCAGCGGAGTGTGAGCGGGCGTATCGGCGGCTAACGATCGAAGGCTGGCTGCATGAGGGGCTGCCGGTGAATTACGGGTCGGGAGCGAGCGAGGCGGTGCGGTCGCTGGTGGCGGAGGGGGCGCGGCGGCGGGAAGTGTTGGAGGAGATCGAGACGGCCGGGCGCGGGGATTTGGACCGGCTGCTGACGGAATGGCGGAGTTTGTTGCGGCAGGCGGCGGCGGCGGGGCCGCTGGAGGGCGATGGCGCGCCGATGACGGGGCGGGACCAGTTTATCGCGGAGCGGTGGGACGAGTTTCGACGGCTGGCGCGTGATTGGCTGGCGGATACGCGGGTGGATGCGTTGCCGGAGTTGCCGGCGCTGACGCTGGATCAGCGGCGGGTGGTGAATCACAGTGTATTGAAACCGCGGAGACCGGATGCGCCGGGGCGGATGGCGATGATGCCGCGGGCGACGGCGGCACGGTGAGGGGTTGAACCGCGAATTCACACGAATAGACGCGAATTGCGGAGATCCGCACGCGCGGAGGCGTGCGGCTACGGGGATTTGGGAGGGGGGCGGAGTTGGAGGAGGAGGTTGGCGGAGGTGATGAGGGCTCCGCCGAGGAGGAGGTGGGTGGTGGCGACTTCATTGGGGTAGTTGAAGCCGCCGAGCGCGGAGAACCAGGCGGGGAGGAAGAGGGCGAGGAGGGAGGCGAAGATCGGTTCGACGCAATAGATGAGGCCGGCTTCGGTGGCGCTGATTCTTGGTTGGTAAGTGTTCATGATGATGAACGCGCCGAGCGTGCTGAAGACGGTGAGGAGGACCGTGAAGAAGAGCCAAGAGCCGGAGGTCCAGGGAATGAGCACGGTGGTCACATCCGGTGCGGTGAAAGCGGCGAGCGTGAGCGCAGCGACGGCTTCGACGGCGAGCATGACCGTGGTGACGGGAAGAACGCGCGTGGAGGAGAATTCACCGCGATCGAGCCAGAGGATTTGGCCCATGAAGAAGACGGAGCCGATCAAGGTCTCGAGTTCGCCGCGGCCGAGGTGGAGATCGCGCCAGTCGAGTTGGGCGAGGGTGGCGACGCCGGCGAGGACGAGGAGAGAGCAAAGCCAGACGATCGGAGCGGGGCGGCGTTTGGCGCGGAGCGCGAGCCATGCCGGGATCATGATCGCGTAGAGTTGAGTGAGAAAGGCGGAGGTGGAGGCGGTGGTGAATTGAAGGCCGTCGGCTTGGAAGGTCATGCCGCCGATGGCGAAAAGACCGAGCCCGAGGCCTTGCTTGAGTTCGAGACGAGTGACGGTTTTGAGGGCGGGAAAACAGAACAGCGCGAGAATCAGTGCGCCGAGGGTGTAGCGCGGGAATAGGGTGCAGGCGGTGATGAACCAAGTGCTGCTATCGGGGAGCAGATGAAGGTGGATGCCGCCGATGGCCTTCATGAGCGGGAAGCTCAGGCCCCAGAAAAGATTCGCGAGCACGAGCATGAGCAGGGCGCGCGTATGCTCGGGTGTGCGCGGGGCGGTGGCGGTGGGCATCGGGACGGTGGCGGAACGTGGTCAGGGTTCTTCAACCACGAATGGACACGAATTCACACGAATGAAAAGGGGCGCGATCGCTCACCGACGTTCGCGGGCTGCTTGTGGCCGCGCAGGACCGCGTGATGGTGGCGGTGCGCGGTGCGCGGCGACCGCTGGGAAGGCGGCTATTTGACGCTCGATTCCTTGAAGCGGTCGAAGGCGGCGGTGAGTTCGGGGAGGCGGACCGGTTTCGTGAGATAGTCGTTGGCGCCGGCGGCGAGGGTGCGGGTGCGCTGGTCTTCGCGGGCGTCGGCGGTGAGGGCGATGATCCAAAGATCGCGTTTGTCGGCGCCGGCGTCACCGGCACGGATTTTCGTGATCGCGGAAAGGCCATCGAGCTCGGGCATGTGAAGATCCATGAGCACGAGGTCGACTGAGTGGTGTGAGAGCCAGTCGAGGGCGACGCGGCCGTTTTCGGCGGCGGTCCAGCGGCAACCGAGATTGGCGACGACTCTCTGGATGAGGCGTTGGTTGACGGCGTTGTCTTCGACGATGAGGACGTCGAGGTCGTAGCGCGGTGCTTTGCGATCGGGCGAGGTCGGGCGCGGCGGGGCGGGTGCGACGGCGGCGGAAGGGGATGGGGCGGATTCGGACGCGGGGGTGAGCAGGCTGCGCAGCATGTCGTGATGCAGCGGCTTGTTCAGCACGTAGCGGAAGTGGGAGCGAAGGGTGTCGCGGAGTTCGCCAGGAAGGACGATGGGAACGAGCGCGATGATTTTTTCGGGTGGCAGGTTGGGACGGGGCGCGGTTTGAACCGCGAGGTCCATGGCCGCGGGACCGGTGACGTCGATCAGCGCGAGGTCCCAGTCGTTGGCGCTGGCGAGGGCGGTTTCTTCGCGATGAAGGATGGTGGCGCCGAAACGAGCGCCGAGGTGTGAGAGTTCTTCGCGCAGGGCGCCGCTGCGGGTCACGATGGCGAGACGCTGCCCTTGGAGCGGTTGGGATGGCGGGGTGGTGGCGGTGGCGGCGATGGGAACCTGGAGGATCACCGTGAACGTGGAGCCGCGGTTGGGCTCGCTGGCGAACGAGATGCTGCCGCCCATGAGCTCGACGATGTTTTTGCAGATCGCGAGTCCGAGGCCGGTGCCGCCGTAGCGGCGGGTGGTGGATTCGTCGACCTGGCTGAAAGGCCGGAAGATTTTTTCGTGGTGCTCGGGTGCGATGCCGATGCCGGTGTCGCGCACGGAGAACTCGAGTCGGCAAACGGGGGTTTCGTCGCTTCCGGAGGATGAGCCGGTGGGAGGAAGGGTGCGGATGCGAACCTCGACCTCGCCGTCGGAGGTGAACTTCACGGCGTTGTTGACGAGGTTGACGATGACCTGCCGGAGGCGGTTGACGTCGGCGACGATCGCGGCGGGCACGTCGTCATCGATCCAGTGGAGGAGCTCGATGTTTTTCTGGACGGCGGCGGCGGCGGCGAGGTCGAGGGCGTTTTCGACGCACTCGCGCGGATCGCAAGGTTGGAGCTCGAGTTTGAAGCGACCGGACTCGATGCGAGCGAAGTCGAGGATGTCGCCGGTAAGCTGGATGAGCGTTTCGCTGCTAGTGCGGATGGTCTCGACGTATTCCTGTTGCTCGGGGGTGAGTTCGGTGTCGAGGAGGAGGCTGGCGAAGCCGACGACGCCGTTGAGCGGGGTGCGCACCTCGTGCGACATGGTGGCGAGGAACTGGCCCTTGGCGCGATCGCCGGCCTCGGCGCGTTCCTTGGCTTCGCGGAGGACCATTTCGGTTTGGCGGACCTCGGTGACATCGTCGAAGAGGGCGACGTAAGCGCGGACCGTGCCGGAGCGATCCTTGACGGGGGTGACGCGGCCCCGGGCGGGGAAAGTGGTGCCGTCCTTGCGCTGCATGAGCCATTCTCCGTTCCATAGGTGGCCGGCGCGGACGGTGGTGATGATTTCGGCGATGAGCTCGGGTTGGGCGTCGATGTTGTGGAGTTCACGCCATTCGCGGCCGACGAGTTCGCGGCGGCGGTAGCCGAGCTGGCGACAGAATTCGGCGTTGGCGTATTCGATGCGGCGTTCGAGATCGATGATGATGACGGCGGAGTGACCCTGCTCCATGGCCTCGGTGAGGTTGCGGACGGCGTCGCGATGTTCGGCGTCGCGGCGTGTGGCAACCAAGGCGACGAGCGGGAGAACAAGCAGGAGCCAGACGTAAGCGGTGGTGCCGAGGGCGTCGGTCCAGAGCGAGGTGTTCCAGTTGTGAGCGTAAAGATCGAGGCGAAGGACGTGAGCGGGCTGCTCGTCGGCGAGGTCGCCGATCAAGGCGTAACCGGAAACGATGAGCCCGTGCGGGCTGTCGATCGGGCCTTCGCTGGCGGCGCGGGGGGTGGCGAGGACGGTTTGGAGGCCGGGAGATCGGGCCGCTTCGCCGATCAGATCGCCCGGTGAGCGCGCAGGAGCGGGCGCGGGCGTTTCGGATCCGGCGAGGAAAATCACCTTTCCGTCCGGAAGGATGCGGTAGAGCTCGAGCGACTGCGTGGCGGAGGAGATGCGCTGGAGGCGCAGGAGCCGCTGCTGGGTGCGCGTGTAAGGCGGTGTATCCAGATCGGTAGTATGCGCAGCGAGCTCGAAGAGTTGCGCGGGCTCGAAGGCCGCGGCGAAACGCTGGGTTTCGGCGAGGAGGGCTTCGTGCCGGTCAGCGCGCGACTCGAAGTAACGCCAGAAGCCGGCGGCGGCACCGAAGAGAAAGATGCAGACGATCGCGACGGTGAGGGAGGAGCGACGTTGAAGGAAGGAAGGCATGCGCAGGCACCGCGGTGCGGCAGCGAGACGGGGGTAGCCGGTGCGGTGGCGGGGTGCAATATCGAAGGGGCAGCGGGGGAGAGAAGTGACGCTTGCGGTTGAAAATCAGCCACTCGCTGACGCGTAGTTGCGAAGGCGGCGAGCTCCTGCGGAGAGGGACGCAAAAAAACCGCCGCGGAAGGCGCGGCGGTCGAAAGAGAGAAAACTCGAGGTCGAGTTAGGAGACGTGGCTGGAGACCAGCTTCGTCATCTCGAACATCGAAACCGACTTCTTGCCGTTGAAGATGGGCTTCAGTTTGTCGTCGGCGTTGATCTGGGTCTTGGTCTTCTTGTCCTGGAGGCCGTTCTTCTTGATGTAGGCCCAGAGCTTCTTGGTGAGCTCCGTGCGGGGCAGCGGGTTCGAGCCAACGACGGCGGCGAGTGCGGCGTCCGGCGTGACCGGTTTCATGAAGGCGGCGTTCGGTTTGCGAGCGGATTTTTTAGCCATGATTTGATTTTGGGTTGTGTGCTTTCCCTCGAAAGCGAGCCCCTTCTAGAGGGAAAACGGCCGCTTTGCCTAGGAGAATCTTAACATTTTCAGAGGGAGAACGCCTCTGTAAGTTGCTGTTTTTTGCTTGTGTCTCCGAGGGGGGCGAGCTGGTCGGCGATGCGGTTTGAACCACGGATGAGAGGGCCGCGAGCTACGAGGAGGAGTCGAGTTGAGTGAACTGGCCGTAAAGGGCGGCGTAGTGGCCGCGTTGATACAGGAGCTGGTCGTGCGTGCCGCGTTCGACGATGCGGCCTTGGTCGAGCACGAGGACGAGGTCGGCGTGACGAATGGTGCTGAGACGATGCGCGACGACGAAGCTCGTGCGCCCGCGGAGGAGTTCGACGAGCGCTTTTTGGAGGCGGGCTTCGGTGAGCGCGTCGATGGAGCTCGTGGCCTCGTCGAGGATGACGAGGCGCGGATCGGCGAGGAGGGCGCGGACAAAGCAGACGAGCTGGCGTTGTCCGACGGAGAGGCCGGAGCCGCGTTCGCCGACCTCGGTGAGGAGGCCGTTGGGCAGATCTTCGAGGAGATCGAGGCAATCGAGACGGCGGGCGGCGTCGCGGATTTCGGCGTCGGTGGCTTCGGGTTTGGAGAAGCGGATGTTGTCGAGGAGGCTGCCGCTGAAGAGGAAGTTGGTTTGTTGCACCATACCGGTTTGGCGGTGGAGGGAGCGGCTGGTGATCGTGTGGATGTCGCGGCCGTCGATCAGCAGTTCGCCGGAGGTCGGTAGGTAGAACTTGGATACCAGATTGATGATGGAGCTTTTTCCGCTGCCGGTGTGGCCGACGAGGGCGATGGTTTGACCGGGCTCGGCGGTGAACGTGACGTCGTGCAGGACGGGGCGCGTGGGGTCGTAGCCGAAGTGGACTTCTCGGAACTGCACGCGGATGCCGGAATGGTTTTGGGTTCTGGGTTCTGGGTTTTGAGTTTTGGGTTGGGGACTCGGAACGCTGAACTCGGAACTCGAGACGGGGGGGGGGGGGCGCGGCGGGGGGGGGGGGGGGGGGGGGGGGGGGGG